>NZ_CP073315.1:2867985-4301978 GCF_018140925.1 Psychrobacillus sp. INOP01 | reverse complement strand
ACTTCTCCCGTATAAGGATCCATCATGATAAAATATGCATTTTGCAAATATTGACCACCACTGTTTTTACTAAATTTAAGTAGTTCTTCTGCTAGAATTTCTTCATGCGCTAATTGAACTTCACTGTCCATTGTTAACACTAAATCTTTCCCAGGTTTTCCTTCATAAATTGTCTGAATATCGATAACTCTTCCTTTTCCATCCGTTATATTTTTGGCCACACTTTTTTGACCTTGGAGGACTTCCTCATATTGTTGTTCAATATAACTAGTACCTACACGGTCATTTCGAGAATAGTCTCGAGAAAGAAAATAATCTAATCGATCTTTTGGAATACCTACTTTTGGTAAAGTAGTTGAGCCTAATATAGCTAGTGAAGAAGTTTTTACTCTTCTCCAATCTGTTGTAGTATTTACTCCCTCTAAACCGTCTAGTCTCTCAGATACACGTGCAAATTCTTCTACTGTAACTTCTTCTTTTACGTCATCCCCTTTAATAATCTGAGGAGATAATGCATATCCAGAGGCCATTTCTCGATAAATAGCAATGATTTCTAATTCTTCTAGAGTAAAAGAATTCAGATGTTCTTCCGTAATTCTACTTCTAGTCAAACGGTCGATTGCTCTATTTTGCTCTTTTTTTTCTAATTCTTCATCTGCTTCAATTGCTTTACGCTCTTTATCTGTCACCAATTCAAGTGCTTCCTCTGGATATTTTGTTAACCAGAAATCCTGCAAATCACTCTTGGTAATACTGTTTGGTTTCTTTTCTATTAAACTACTTAATGTTTCTGCAATTTTATACATTTCTTTTGATTTCGTTGTTTGCATTTTTGTATACGTTATCGCTCGTTGTGGAAGATTATCAACCATTATCCGTCCTTCACTATCGAAAATTCGACCACGGGGTACACTAGTATTTACCGGAATTTCTTCACCTTGGGCTAATTCAAGCGTATATTCTTCTCCTTTAACGATTTGTAAATAGCCTAATCTTAGTATTAGCATTGTAAAAAGTATAAATATCGAGAAAAACAATACGTTCATACGAAAAGTAATAGTTGAGCGTTGTTTAGCTTTCATACTTTGTGCACGTTTATTGGGAATTTTTCGCATGAGATTACCTTCTTTATTTAATAATTTTCTTATGTACATTGCCCCTAAAGAAGCAAGTACTGCAGTAATAGTTGTACCAATATTATCTCCAAATAAAACTGGTAGAGAATCTTGTAATTAAAGAAGGTTTTCCGCATAAAGACTTGTAGAATAGCTAAAGTTGCACTTGAACTTTGAACTATAGATTTGAAGATTCGACTACCAACATATCTCTATTAAATATACAGTATATGGAAATTAAACGCAAATCCTATTATTTTGCTTCTTAAACTAACCTGCTTCGTTAGTTCAACAAGAGATTGGATTTGATCGCTGGGCGGGCTGGTATAGTCCATACACACCAGGTTAACATAACCCCTGTTATCGGTATTGAAAAAGGACCTTCACTTGAAGATCCTTTTTGCTATAAATTAATGACTCTACTACAAGTTTGAGCAATATAATTATCATGGGTAACAATAGCGATTGTTTTACCCTCGTTTTTAAAATCTTTCAACATTTGTATAATGACATCCCGATTTTCTTTATCTAAAGAACCTGTGGGTTCATCTGCTAATATGAGTTGGCTTTCTTGTAAATATAGTTTTAGCATCGCTATTCTCTGTTGTTCTCCTCCACTTAGCTTATAGACCTGTTTATCCATAAGTTTCTCTAAATGGAGAACTTTTAGTGCTTCTTTAATTTTTTGTAGTCGTTCATTTTTAGACAAGTTTTTGTACTCTAATGCAATATTTAAATTCCATTTTACTGTCTCATCTTCTACCAAACCATAATTTTGAAATAAATAACCAATCTTATGACGTCTTAATAGCATTGCCTGTTTTGAATTGATTTCAACATTCTTTTGATTAAATAAATATAAATCTCCCTCGGATGGTTTTGAGATTAATCCCATTATATTTAATTTAGATGGTCAATCTTTTTTTCAAGTCGACACCAATCTTTTACAAACTGGTTCGTGGACTGTTCAATTATTCATCTATTTCTTCTAATTTATCTGGATTTTTCAATCTTTTTGCGTTAATCCTTCTTTCCATAACCTTAGTAGAAAATAAAAAAATGGTCAAAACCTTGTCATATAAGGGTATTGGCCGTTTTAAGTACAACTGGTTATTTTCGTTAATAATGACCATTATAATATCGTTGGGACATGAACGGTTAGAAACAACAGAAATCTATTTAGAGAAAGTATTCGCAAAAGAAAATCATGCTATTCATAGTTGAAAACTGGAGTTATTTAGAATCCATTTTGAAAACAGATTTTTCAAAATGGATTCTTACGTTGCGATTTAGTATTCAGTTTCATAATTCAACTAATGCACCCGTTATTAACAGAACCTCATCGAATAGGATTCTCAAAGTTCCAGTTAGTATAAATTACTGTTGCAGTAACTGGATCTGTGGATGTATCTTCCGTAAAACCGCCTATTAGATTGCCCACTCTAAATCTAGGCTCAAATAACTGTTCTTCCTTAGGAGGTGCTGTTGGACCATCTATCCCTAATTTCGTTTCGTCTGTAACCACTACTTCCATTCCGTTATCCAACGTAAAGCTCAGTCCATCTTCTCCAACTTCTGTTATGAATCCTTCGATATTAAGCATTACACTTGCAGCAGGACCTGAATTATCCACCACAATTCTTTCCGTCAAATCTAACGCTGCATCGTCGTTTGCATTTGTTAAAGCAACTACAGCAATTACGGCACAAGCTACTAAACTTCCAACCATTAATCTTATATTTTTCATATAAACCCTCTTCTCTTTTTGTTCATATTTCATCATCTCTTTTTGCATTTTGCTCTTAAATTCTTCGGAAGCATGAATCTGCTTCATCACTTTCTTATAAGCATTCATCACACTTAACTCCCTTCTTCTAAAATAATTTTTAACTTCATTCGTACCCTTCTCAACTTTGAGCCTACCGTGTTTATTTTCATCTCTAATAGATTGGCAATTTCTTCAGTCGTGTAGCCTTCGTAATAATGTAAATAAACAATGGCCCTCTCTTGGTGATTTAACTCAAAAATCTCAGGGAGAACAATCTGTTCCTCTTTTGCAATAAACGTCATCTCTTCTGTTATCGGTACCGTATTCTTGATGCGAGAAGACTTAAAGTAATCCTTGCATTTATTAAAAATCACTTTGATGAGCCAAGCCTTTAAATGTGCTTCACTATCGAAGGGCTTTTTCTGTCTCATAAGTGTCATATAGACCTCTTGAACAATATCCTCCGCCTCAGACATATTTTTTGTCTGCTGCACAGCAATTCGTATTAAGGTGTCACTATAAGTTTGAACAATATCATGAACACGTAAGCCGGCGAACGTTTTCATACCAAACCTCCTTCCCTTCATAATACGATTCATTTTCGTTTATTCGTGCAACAGAAAAATTTTTTCCCAGAATTAAAATAGATTTGTTGAACATTTATGACAAACATTACAGAAAAAAGAAAGAGAACTCATCTGTAATAGATAAATCCTCTCTCCTTTTAATGGTGAAGTGTTTTCTGTTTTTGTATTTTCTACATCTTACAGTGCTGAAAAATTTAGACAAGAACTATACTAGATCAGTCCAGTACTATACTGAACTGATTTAGAATAAGAGCCATCTTATCTAAACTTAAGGCAGTTTGTTAGCAATTAGCTCTCATACATCTTCAAAAGTCTCCTTATAAAACTCATTATCCCAACGGTCACATGTTCATACTGATTAGTAGTTAAATTTAACAACTCCCCGCTATTAATACTATTATATTTAATATATACTACAATAAAAATGAAATTAGAAAGGCGATGATTTATATGATGTTTTCTCCATTATTTGAACAAGATGTACCAACAATTCTTCTTCCTTAATGGTAGAAAATCATTTCTCCGTTAAGGACATAGATAACTATGAAAAACGGAGGAAAAAACATGAATAATAAAATAATAGGTGCCTTATTTTTATCACTTGCTGCTAGTATTTGGGGTGCGATGTATGTTGTAGTAAAAAGTAAAAGTAGTAGTTGATATTGTTCCACCATTCGAACTCGTCTGGATTCGTTATGTGATTGCAGTAGTTGTACTTGCTATTATTGGCATTTGCATGAAGCAATCATGGAAAATAGCCAAACGAGACTGGTTTATTATTTTTCTTGTCGGTCTTATTGGTAATACCATATCAATTGTCACACAAGAAATTGGCACGATGTTATCAACGGCTCAAATGGGTGCCATTATTACATCAACAACACCTGCTTTTATGGTGATATTTGCACGTTTTATTCTAAAAGAAAAAATAACGTCAAAAAAATGTTTGTCTATTGTACTAGCAACAGTAGGCGTGTTCATTATTGTTGGTAATGGCAAAGTAGATGGAACACAACAGCTAGGTGGCTTTTACTTATTAATTGCTGCATTAACATGGGCATTAATGTCCGTCTTAATCAAAAAAGTTCCTAATCATTATTCACAAATTGTTTTTACAACTTATTCTTCTTTGATTGCTGTAATTTTATTGACGCCCTTTGTTCTACCAAAGTTAAAGGATTTAGACTTATCGCTTGTTTTACAGCCAACGATTTCAGGAGGACTACTTTATTTAGGCGTTATTTCAACAGCTGGTGGTTTTTTATTATGGAACAAAGGTCTCCAATTAATGAATGCTTCTAGCGGTGGATTATTCTTTTTCTTCCAACCAATCGTCGGGACCTTTTTAGGTTGGCTATTGTTAGGTGAAACAATTGGATTTTCATTTTGGATAGGTACAATTTTAATTTTTAGCGGTGTTTTTATAGTTATAAAAGACGAGTAATATTTGGTAAGTGCGTTTCTTTTTAATACAGAGACGCACTTTCTTTTTATTCCTCTTCTTAATGTGAATAATATGTCAAATGCAAAAAAAACCACTATTCTATTCCTCAACTAAACTGCTCCTATAGTTCAATAAGAAAAAGGCTTTACTCCTTCTTGAAGTAAAGCACCCATTAGTTTAAGTACAATTTTTCACAAACTTCGTTAATTATTTACTATATTTTGTTCACCAAACTTTTCCTTCGTTTTTATAAAAACTAAAATCATATTTACTACACTTAATAATAGAACAACTAAAAACATATAGAAGATAATTGGGTCTCCTCCAGATGGAACTTCATCCGCTATATATCCCGAAATAAACATATTTACCCCCGATACGATACAAGAAACAAATACCAACATACTGACTGAATATCCACTTACAACGGACTTTTTCAATAATATTAAAATTAATGTAACTAACAAACTAAAAATAATAACACCAATTGAAAATTTTAGATAATAAAAAACATCTACTAACATTAATTCAGCTCCTTTTCAGATTTGACGTTTACACATATTACCAAGTTTCGCAATAATAACCCTACTCATTATTTTCATAATTCCTCAAGTAGTTATTCAACTAAACTGCCGCGTTAGTTTAATATCTTTTTTAGTTGAAACTTAAATAATTGAGGACTAAATTCACTCGCTCTTTCACCGAATAGTCTCCTTCTATTCTCAATATTGGGCAAACTAAGTCCGACATCCAATGTTCATGTAACATTTTACTTCTAACTTCCATTCCTGCTTCATCATATAAAGAAGCCCATTCCAAAAAAGCCTTTGATTGGTCTTGTTTACTACCACCAGCTAATATTTCATTCCCATACCTCTGAAATTCCCTTTGTTGCAATCTCTCAAGTCTTACATTTGGGGAATCCATAAAAATATAACTAAGTCAAAACTGGTTTTAAATTTGTCACTCCAACCCATGTTGCACCCGAAAGAACACAGTCTTGATACATCGATAAATCATGTATTAGCATTTATCTTCTTTCAGTTAATGTCTTTGTTCTGTAAACTTAGTTATCCAAAAATAGTCGTCTGTATCAAGATGAGTACATGGAACCCCCCTTTTTATATAAGCCGTTTCAAACCTGCTGCTTTAGTTCAATAAGGAAAAAGGCTTTACTCCTTCTTGAAGTAAAGCACCCGTTAGTTGAATAAGTATCTTTGTTTTTGGCTTTGCTGTAGCTGGACTTGGTTCCTCTGTCGGCAATGAATATATACTGAAAAATTTACAAAAAAGAATAGAAGAACTTGAAAAGAAATAGTTCCTGGCCTTACATTTGATGTAGGGTTTTTTTATTACTCTTTTTATGTCAAATGCGACATAAAAACTCCTATTCTCTTCTTAAATCAACCTGCTGCGTTAGTTCAAGAAGAAAAAGCTACCTTTTCCCAGGCTTTAAAATGCCGATTGTAGAAATGGTAGCTGAAGGTGATCTTGTAGCCGCTTATTTTATCTTCGAAGGAAAACATACCGGTGTCCCTGCAACTGGAAAAGAAGCTAGATTTTCACTTATGATACTTTTACGTATTTCTGAAAGTAAAATTATTGAGCAAAGATCTTTTGTAGATATCCATGACATCATTGGACAAATAAAGGCTTAAGTTTAATAATAAATTTATTTGTAAGGAAAGAGACCCTATATGCGTCTCTTCAGACTGTAGACAAACCCTCGACGAAAGTTCAGGTTTGCCTACAGTCTTTTTTCTATAAATATAGGTATACCAATCTTCAACTAAACTGCTGCGGTAGTTTAAGTGTACCATTTCACAATGGATTTCTGAGATCTACTTGATGTTTTAGATAAAAAAATAGACCATCGAAAAATGATGGTCTTGTTTAACTAAGCACTCGTTAGTGAAAAATATTATATTTTCACGGTACAAATTTTATAGATGATATGACCATTAACTTCAGTTGTTCCTGTATAGACACCCATTTGCAAATTGTTATAAATCGTCCAACGAAGAAAATGTTCTTTCGTTCATTTATTTTGCCTCAAAGTTCTAGGGACTTACTCACCTACCATACCGTCCTTATCAGCATCGTGCATATATGGGTATAACCAATGATCACTCGTTATTGGCATACTAAAACCTGCTGCTTTTGCTTCTTTAATCGTCACCTGTCCATTACCGTTTGTATCAGCACTAGAAATATCACCGTTTGTGTTTGAACTAGTTGAATCAGAAGGCTCACTACCTATTAAACCGAGTGCTGAGTTTACTTCATCAGGGTTCACATTGTCAAATGTATCAACGATCTCGTTACCCATTAAAGTATAGGTATACTGATAACTTGAAGGAATCTGCGTTTCCGTATTCGGATATGTAATAATTGCTTCAAAATTAGTAGCTCCACCTGCGCTACGGATCACGTCTTCCATATAAGCCTGATCACCATGTCGGTTGAGCGTACTATCTTGTGGGGTAATATTATAAGCATTCGATACCCCTCCGAGAGAATCAGCAATTATATGTCCTTCATCTAAAACGTCACTTTCGACGCCAGGAACCTTTGCCTCATCAGGGTAGTATCTGCCAGACGATAATACAGGTTCGTTACTGTCATCTTGTAGAATGATTTCGTCAGCAATGACATGTACTAGTTGCCCGTATTCATTAGTAAATGCCCAATATTCACGGTCCCCGTAACCAATGTCAACGACGACGTTAGGTTCACGATATCCAGACAAATCACCACCATCAACTTCAATAAGTTTGTATCCTGAGAACAGTTCATTATTTGGTTGGGTTGGTGTTTCCTCTACTAATACTTCATCAACAACCGTAGTGATAATTTCTTCTTTTTCACTATTTAAATTTGTTTCAACTGTGGTTACTTCTTGTGGATCTGTTTCTACATCTGTAATGGATGCATCTTCTATGTTGGTACAACCAACTATAAAGATGGTTGTTAAAAGTAAGATTAAATAGTTCATTTTCTTTTTCATTTTAGGACTCTCCTATAATAGTTTCATAATGTTCATTCTAAAAATCTCGGAATGTTAACATAGATTAACATTGTTAACCTATTGATAATAGTACATTCCAAGATTAAAAAGCTACCCTTACAGGCAGCCACTTGTTTAACTAAAGCACCCGTTAGTGAAAGAAGAAACTTATATTTTTATCCCTTTTGAATCACCGTAATGGTCAACAAATTTTCTCAATTCCTCTATTGTTGAGGATAAAAAACTTTGGTCACTTTCCATTTCAAATTGTAATTCATTTTCCATATGTGCTTTTTCTTTAAAGTAGCCTTGTAAAACAACTTGCCCCAAATGGTTGAATACAACCTCTAATTTCAGAGAAGTTTCGTAGTTCCAAAAAACAGCCATCCCTTTAAGTTCACGGTAGCACTCTAATTGCTTATAAAACTCATATATATCATCAGTTGTAAACCATATTTCACCTAAAACATGATAATTTCCACTCTTAATTTCAACTATACCTTCAGCATCATATCCTCCAAAGTGGCTAGTTTCCTTAGGGAAACCACTTGCATTTTGTAGTTCAATTCGGACAAAGCCTTGCTTGCCTTTAATAGTAAATCCATTCATAATTTCATCTCATTTCCTAAAAAAGCTAATGGCAAATAATAATCCCATCACAATTTAAAATTAAAATTTCTTGTTTCACTAAAGCACCCACTACTTTAAGTATAATGTTTCACATTATTGAGTTTTCGATTTGATAATACGTTCACTAATAAACCCCACTAACATCCCAATAGCGATTGGTAGTTGAGAAATCTCAGTATCCGAGAGTGAAATTTTAAATATAAGAAAATCTATATCAGCTATAAAGCCTATTATATATAGTAATATCATCGTTCCAAATGAAGCCATTAACGGAATCCAAAATGACTTACTCCCAACTCCACCTTCCATTCATGAAATTAATTGCTCAACTAATGCACCTCGTTAGTTGAATTAGAACATTTATCTTTTCCTTAAAGAATTGTACTATTTGGGGCCGATAGATGCACAATTAATTAGGTTGGCGAACACGTTTCTAAAAGGAAAGTATTACCTAGTATTTAATGACCTATTAATTTTCAAATAATGCAGACTAAATCACAACGAATGAATCCATCTTAATCAATCTTTATTTAAAATTTATAGTAATTAACTAACCATTTTTCTATTTGTATAATTGATAAATTTGGTGCATCGTAAAATGCAGTTATTTTTAATTATGGTCTTATACATTATTTTATTGATAGTCTCATGATAATTTCTTCGCCGATACGTCCTATTTGTCTCTCATTTGTATCTTCAAATCCTACTTTTAAATATAGTTTTTGTGCTGGAATATTATCTTTATCTACTACTAATACAATTTCATCACATTTAGGGAATTCTGATTTAACAAACTCAATCAATAATGACATCCCTTTTTTTGCGTACCCTTTTCCTTGTGCGTTCTGATTAATTGAAAGTGCAGTTAATAACAAAGCGTTCAGATTAGTGGAGTATTTCTTAACTCGTTCATTTGAATTTAGAAGAAAGAAACCAACAGGTGTTTTATCACTTAAAATAACAATACGATACTGACCTTCTGTAACTTCCTCAAATTTGTTTGGTAATGCAGAAAATTGTTTTTGTTCTTCTGTAAGTACAAAAGAGTTCAATACTATCATATGCTCACTTGAAAAATGCTTCAGTTCAACACCGCTAAAATTTCCCATAATATAATTCCCCATTCATTTTTTCTATATCCTACCACTCTAAATGTAGTGATCACACCATTAAAGATAATTTATTTAACTATCCTTGTTCAACTAAACTGCCCAATTAGTTCAATAAGAAAAGAGGCTTTACCCCTTCTTGAAGTAAAGCACCCGTTAGTTGAATAACTACTTATTTAATTATTCTACATTAAGTGAAAATGCATATGTAGCGGTGCCATGTTCCCAATTTGCAACGACACTGTATATTACGATTTCTTTGTTCTGAGTTATTGTGAATGTATTATCTGTAACTGCTATTGCTTTTTCATTATCTGATTCCCAAATTCTTACTTGGTAAACAGATGGCACTTCTTCAAAAACTAAATGTACCTCCGATTGTGATTTCACTGATAACTCTTTTCCTGCTATTTCTGGTGGCGGTCCTGCATCTACATTTAAACGTCGTCCTGTACCATCATCATTATCTTTTGACCAAAAGTAAGAACCTTGTCCGGCAAGTATTTTATTGCCTTCTACTGAAATCGTTAACTTGGGCGGAGTTAAAATGGCTACTTCTTCTGTTTTCATAACTACTTTTTTATTATTATCATACTCATATTTAGCTAATTTCTCATTAGAACAACCCGCTGTTATTAGAAGAATTACAATTATAAAAACAAAATAAATATACCGAATTCCCATTAAAGCACCTCGACGATTTCTCTAGTTTTTAAAAGTTACTCTTATTGAACTAAACAGCCCCTTTAGTTCAATAAGAAAAAAGGCTTTACTCCCTCTTGAAGTAAAGCACCAATTAGTAAAAAATCATAATTTAGACTTACTATTCAGTAGTAATCTTTAAAATCTCAAAGAAGTCACTATCATTTTCGATTCTATAGTATTCGTACGCATCAATTAAATTTAGTAATTTTTTATCCGAATCAACCCACATTGCATATCCTGTATTTAATGTAATATTGACTCGGTAATCTGTATCCATTGAAACATCTGTTACTCTTTTAAACTTTGCGTTTTTAAAAGACTCTATAAGTTCCTGTTTCGTTTCTTCTGGAATTTCAATTGGTGTAAATATATCCTCTATTTCTAAATCGTAACTTTCAATATCTACAAATGGATTTTCTGCATTTAAATCAGCATAATCTCCTAATACATCTGATGCAGAATAAGTCCTATTAGCATTAGCAAAGACAATGACCCACACCATAACAAGCAATAAAGCTACAATTACGATTCCGATTTTTTTGATATTCCTCGATATTAACTCCACATTGACACCGTCCTTTTTTTATTCAGGGACTAAACTGTCTTGTAGCTCAAGAATAAAGTGCGCCACTTAGACTTGAAGTAAAGCAACCTTTGTGTTGATTAATTTACATATATTAACTTATTCAACACAAACGCAAAAAAACCTTCTTCTTGTTCAACTAACCTGCTGCGTTACTTCAATAGGAAAAAGACTTTACTCCTTCTTGAAGTAAAGCCCCGTTAGTTTAAGTACACCACTTCAAAAACTCTGTAAATTAAGCAAGTTATTCTCCACTTTTATATCTATTATCACCCATCATATAGTTAGAACTTTCTCCTGGTTTTGCATTTGAATTAATTGGATTCTGATTATTGTTATTAATTTTCTTATTTCTCCTGTCAACTATTAAAGCAAAGCCGATAATCATAAAAAGAATAATAAGAACTATTAACCAAATCATATTTATCTCTCCTTTACTTACAGGATATTCAAACTTTTCAAAACTACAATCACTTTAAAGGATTTTCTTATTCAACTAACCTGCGACGTTAGTTCAATAAGAAAAAGCTACCCTTTCGGGATACTTATTTTTTTATTTGATTTATTTTTTACTAATAAAGTAATTCCTAAAATAAATGGAAACAAATATGTTAATAACATCGTTTCATCTAAGAATTTAAGCATTTCGTAATCTTGGAAATAAAAATTTCTTCTTATATATGCTATAAAATTTGGGAAAAATAAAAACCCGTAAATAACTGTCATTATTATTAATTGTATTTTTGTAGCAAATATCAAGGTTAATATGAGAAAAAAAGTTGTTAGTGCTACTAAAAAAATGAATGACTTTAACTCTTCCATGCTATAAGTGACTGGTGTATAGGTAGTTAATAATAGTTTCCTCAAAAAACAAAAAATGAGTAAAACTAGTGAAACGAATACGCTTATTGTAAAAGGTATAATTTGACTAAGTTTCATTTTTAAGTTCCCCTTTCAATGAACTATACTTTTTTCTTTATGAAGGATGAAGGTTCCTCTCCTAAATAAAAAACACTCACTTACTCAATATCTTCTTCAACTAAAGTGCTTCTTTAGTTCAACAAGAAAAAAGAGTTGCTTAAACAACCTTATGATCTTTACTAAAGCACCCATTAGTTTAATAAGTAACTGTAACTCTGTTCCACATAATCTTCATAATGTACGACAAAAAAGCCAACACCATGTGCCAGCTTCCTCATTCGGTATATTGTGAGTTACTTAATGTTTTTAATAAATTATTTTATTGCACTTTCATCCATGTAAAAAAGCTCCCAAAGATGACCGTCAATATCCTCAAAACTCCATCCATACATAAAACCATGGTCTTGTGGTTCCATTGAAGGTTTCCCACCTGCTTCTAAAGCCTTGTTTACAATCTCAACGACTTTTTCTTTACTTTCAACAGATAGTGCCAAGATTGCTTCATTACTTCTTGTAGAATCGGCGATTTCTTTTTTCGTAAAAGTCTTAAAATGTTCTTCAACTAACAACATAGCAAATATATTCTCACTAATAATCATGCTTGCTGCAAATTCATTGGTAAACTGGGCATTGAATTCAAACCCCAATTTAGAGAAAAATTCCTTAGTCTTATTTAAATCTTTAACTGCTAAATTTACGAATATCTTATCAGCCTGAAACCCCATGTTACTCACCTCTACTATAGTATTGTCATTCACACTATAGTTCTCTATTTCATAAATGAATTCCTTCAAAGAATAAAATTATTTTACAGAATCCGTTATGCGATATAAGAGGGTGGCTTTCTTTATTCAACTAAACAGCCCCGTTAGTCAATTTTCTTCTTATTAACTTTTAATATCTCCTTTAAGGTAGCATGAATATTTTGGAGGCTTATTAAAATAAATCCAAGCATAATAAACATTACTATTTCCCCTGTAAACATAGAGACTATTGCTATTATTAGAGCATATACCCCATATAGCCAACCTTTCATTTAATATCACCTCACATCTCAATGCTCCAATAATCTTAACATTATTATTAAAGTAACCTGCTGCTCTAGTTCAATAAGAAAAAATGCTTTACTCCTTCTTGAAGTAAAGCACCCGTTAGTATTTCTCAATTTTTATTGTTATATTTTCTTCGCTAATTGCTACGTTTTCTGTTTCAGAAACATTCTTAATAGAATCTTCAATTATTTGTTGAATTATCGTATCATCAACTTTTACATCCTTCGGGAAACTTACTGAAATAGTCATTTCTTTAAAAGGATTACCATCTAACATTATTGCTATTGACTCACTATCAAGTTCCGTTTGTTCTGTAATAGATACTATTATTTCATTTTTTAATTCTGATAATAAATTTAATTCATCATTTTCCTCATTTGTCGGAGCAACTACTGCTTCCTGCTCGCTTTCTATTAATTGTCCTTCTTTCTCCTCTCCATTACACCCAACTAACAAAATTGAACTAAATACAATTCCTGAAATTATAGCTTGTTTCATCATTTCTAAATTCCCCTTTCAAAAATAAAGTGCACATTCCACAACAATTCTCCATACGTAAGTTTGACCCAAATGATTGAAAGATACTTTAACTGTTCCCTAAAGCAGTCAATATAAGAATGTAAATTATCTCTATTGCAATTGTTATAATTAATACATTTTTAGATTTGTAATATTTCACTTGTAATATATAACATACTAACTAAATTGAAATATTTAAAATAGGTAATATTAGATAAATATACCAATACACTTAATTAAATCCAACTAAGGAAGCCCACATAATCCCACTAATACCTATTGTAATAAAACCTGAAATAATATTGGCAATATGAATTAAAACTTTTTTATAATACCCCTCTCCTCATAAGTTAGTTTCATTGGTATCCAATCCTGTTTAATATTGGTCTGTTGTTGCTCCTAATGTAGCACCGCGAATCATAGATTTATCATTAAACTTTATTAAATCACTTGGTTTTCCTGTAACTACTACACCAATAATTTTTAGGTTCTGAGGTTCTAGTTTCATTTTGCCCTGATTAGTTAAGTTATTAATAATTTCTTCTGCATCATTTTGATAATTACCACCATCCTCTTTTACCATCTCTAAGATAGATATAAAGTTTGATGCAGTGTTTTGAAATCCATATGCTTCAAATCCAAGAATGGTATAGCCTCTAGAGAAATCGTTTAACTCTTTTATGACATCCTTATTAAAGGTATCTACCCAATACCATGCTAATTGTTCTTTAAATACTTGGTTTACTTCCTCTATTGAATATCCTTTATTAAATGAAAAAGCCATTTCTACAACAGAGTTATCATCAATATTATTAAGTAAAGCCCTGTCATCAAATATTTGCTTATAGTTAAGTTGTGGATGAAAAAATTCAACTACTCTTTCTCCTTGATAATATAAAGGAATTCTCTCATCCTCTATGCTACCTGATCCGGAAGCACCATTATTAGTAATCAATCTAGATGTTCCAAAAATAGTAAAGACTTTTTCCTGTTCACCCCATGGAATTGGTACTCCTCCTACATTTTTTACTATCTTCGTTTTTGCTGTTGCTGAAGTTGGAGAATAATTGTATATTGTACCTTGCTCTTCGATGTTGGCACCCATAATATCGTTCCAAGTCGAATCTAAGTCGGTCTCCTTTTCCATTTTCATTATCATCACTCTATCTCCAATAAAATAAAGACCAGTTATAACAATCAGAGTAATAACTAATGAAATGAGCACCATTTTTATCATTGAACGTTTCTTTGCTTTTTTTACTAATTTCTCAAAATCAAGATCTTTAGGAAAAAACTCATTTTCCTTGTTCATTTTCATACCTCCTATATTGTTCTATAAATTCTTTTCTTGCCCTATGGAGAATAGTCTTAACAGACCCTTCTTTCATGCTATACAGTTCTGCTATCTCTTTTATTTTTAGTCCTGTACTATATTTTAGAAGAAGCAACTGCCTGTATTTTGGTTTTAATTTAGTTAAGATTTCATGAATATCCCTCTCTACTTCAATTTGCATGAGGGCTTTTTCAGGTGTTTCTTCCTCAAATATTTCTTGTAGGTTGAATTTCAATAATATATCTCTTCGCCTAGATTTCTTACGGGACATATCATAATATTGATTTACTGCTACTCTAAAAAGCCAAGCTTGGGTATTATTAAACTGGACTGAGTCTATGTATTGTAAAAATTTATAAGCAGTATCTTGAATAATATCTTCTGCATCTTCCTTTGATGCACCCATTTTTATTAGGTAAGAGTATACAAATTTTAGTATCTCATTTAGTTTTTTCCCCATTATGGAATCGTTCATTTCAAACCTCCCACCTTTAAAACGTTTAAATAATAAAAAGGTTAACAAAAAAATTACAAATTTAGATTACTTATTTCTCTTAACGTATATTTCTTTAGTTGAGAAACAAAAAAAGAACTTTGCAAGAAAGTTTTCGCTTCTCGCCAAATTCATTAGAAGATATAAATTAGAAAATACATTGATTACATTTAATTAATCTTCGACAGCCAATGACTATTTGCAGTTAGTTCTACCCTTTGTTTACCATTATTTGTTATGCGGTTCACCTTGATTAATATTAAATCATTTATTATATAGTATAGTTCTTTCAATAACCTGATCTTTTTCATAAAGAAAGACGCACTCCTTATTAAAGAAATGCGCCCGATTGATGAAGATGCCTATTTGAGTAAAGCACCTGAATTTATTCTCCTGATACACAAGGATAAACTCCATCATTAAGGGGACTATATCTTACAAAAGGTGGTGTGCCTAATGAATAAAACTATACTCCCCCTACTCATTCTTACTTTTCTTTTACTCAGTTTTGGCGAAAAAACTACGGAAGCAAAGGTAGATACTGAAGCAATACCCCAAAATCAATTTCCAAGTCTAATGGAAAGGGCATTCCTAAGAAGCCTAGGTGGAACAATTCTTGATATAATGCAAAACCATGGTGATAATCAGTTATTCGAATATGGGAGAATAGAAAAGTTATCTGGAAACGATCCATATGACATCACATTAAGAGTGATCGGATATGAAGGTGCGCATAACCCTCCATACAAGTTAATACGTATGACTATTCGTATACCCGGTGACAAAGAGGATACCAATTATACTGTTTTATCTTATTCTCATCGACATATCTCAGACAAAGAATTTGAGAAGTTAACTAAATATGCTACATATGATTAAAGTAAATATCCTATGGACCAGCGGCTAGAGTTTATTCCTTAATAACAATCTGGCCCGATTGTTGAACAAAAGTTAAACAACATTCTTAAACTAACCTGCACAGTTAGTTCAATAAGAAAAAAGCTTTACTCTTTCTTGAAGTAAAGCACCCGTTAGTGATGTAATTACTCATTAGGGTTTAATATAGGTGTATTTTTCTCCCAATCTCCGCCACCAATTTGTTCCCAGTATTCGCCCGTTTGTTTATCAAAAATTCTAAAATAGTCAGAAACTATCATTATATGTTCGTAACGGTTTTCGTTTCGTACTTTCTCATTTTGACTTTCAACAATTACACTATCATTAGTCTTCAAAGCCTCAGAAATGAACCAAGAACTAATAACAATACATACACCTAAAAAGATAATCGAAAATGCCTGTAAATTCTTATTCATTCAACTTTTCCCCCTTTATTTTGACCCTCTACATTTTACCACAAACATCCAATCTCATATTCAACTAACCTGCCCCTTTAGTTTAAAATTTTCTATAAAAATAGCGTTAATCCTTCATGGATCAACGCCCCCTTCAACAGATTTCCACTTCAATAATTTCAATTACTCGATCACTATTAATACTATCTATTCCACGCTGACAGTCTCCTTCAATTTGCCACTCGATATAGTACTTATTGTTCTTCAATTCAACTGAAAGAATTTCAGTTTCTTCATTATGAACATAGTGGTTATCCAATACCATTTGCTTTGCTTCATCTTCTAAAATAACAGATTGGATATTTGTCACCGTACTATCTGTACAGCCTAAGAGAAAAGTTGACATAAGTAATATAAAAACCAACCTAATTTGGAACAATTTAAACATCCCCTTTAACAGGATTTGACGTTTGATATTGATGATTGTTTCAAGTCTTTATTAAACTAACCTGCCCCGTTAGTCAAACACACCCTATGTCTATAATTCTACTAAATTGGCTGTCAAAAGCATGGGCTTCGTTTGAAGCTGACAAACGAATAGAGGGCTTTTCGCCACAAACGTTGAAGGCCTACCTGTTACAGTCTTTGCTACTATTTGATTATTTTAAGGATGTAGAGATGGAATTACTGGATACAAATAAACTGAAAGAATATCTCGCTATATTCGGCAAGCATTTAAAACCGGCCAGTCTTGAACACAGTATCCGCTTTATGAAATCATTTTTTCGTTGGTCCCATGAAGAAGGCTACTTGAGTAAGAATCCAACTTCCAAAATGAAAGAACCCAAAGTAGGGAAGCGAATACCCAAGTATCTAACCGAACGGGAGATTGAACACCTTCGTGAATCCTGTCATTCTCCAATGGAAAAAGCGATTTTTGAATTCATATTTTCTAACGGTTGTCGAATTGAAGAAGTAGACGCGTTAGAAAAGAACCATATTAATTGGTCCAATCAATCTGCCATTGTTAGAGGAAAAGGCGATAAGGAAAGAGAGATTTATTTTAATACACGTTGCGACATATGCTTAAACGCTACATAGAAAGCCGTAATGATCATAACTCTGCTGTTTTTGTAACAGCCAGACAGCCACACAAAATGAATGTCGCCCAAATGCGATATATCATCAAGCGTATTTCCAATCGTGCGGAAATTAATAAAGAGATTCACCCACACCAACTTCGACATAGCTATGCAAACTCATTTGATGAATAATGGAGCTCCTATTGAAGTAATACAAAGTCTTATGGGGCATGAAAAATGTGAAACCACCAAGATCTCTGCCCAGTTAAGCGGAAGGTTAAGAAAAATGAAACTTCAATTAAAGCCCCTTTATGTTCGGCTGCTTAGACATTGCCTAAATAGCTTCTCGTTATGTTTTGGAGAACAATTTTTTCATTCTTACTGTATTTTTCGAATAACTCTGACAGGAGGAAAACAAACCTTTTATACTCTTCGTCATTTTTTTTCGGAGCATAGGACGCTGATAAATTCCTTCCCAAAAAAGTTTCATAATCAAAAAGCAAATCACTTTGATACATTTTAAACTCATACTTTCCATCCTTAAAAACGTTGTTAAATACTTCTGGAGTTTCCTCTATTCCACCGCTAAATCCATTGAAATTTGAACAGGTCTTTTGGCAAATTTCCGCATTCTCTTTCATAATCGGACTAGTTAAATCTCTGCTATTCCAAACAAGCGCAACATTTGCCTTTTGTTTCAAAATCCGCTGACATTCGATTTTGAATGCTTTTTTATCAAACCAATGAAATGCCTGGGCAACAGTTACTAAATCTACACTGTTCGCTTTCAAAGTGGTATTTTCAGCAGTTGCTTTTATTGATCTAAAACGAGAATATAGTTTTAATGATTGCTCAGCCATCGTTCTCATTTCATTATTTGGCTCAACTCCAATAACATTTAAACCTCTTTCAAGGAGCTGGCGGCTAAATATCCCCGTACCTGAACCAATATCGGCCACAATCCGATCTCCTTTCAGTTCGTTAGCTGATAACAAATAATCAATATATTCATTAGAGTAACTAGGGCGATATTTCGCATATACATCAGCCTTGCCGGTAAAATTTCCTGTTGTTTTCACAGTACTACCTTCTCCCCACGATATTATGTACAAAAATAGGAACCAAATAGTAGGTTTCATCAAATCACCTATTCTTTGGTATTTTAGCATATTTCTTATTGAGCTAACCTGCCCCGATAGCTGCATAAGAAAAAGCTGTCTAAATGACGACCATGTTTTGATGCTATTGCACCTATTAGTTTAAGTGTATTCATTCACAAATTTAGTTGGTTTTGAATAAAGAATCTAACCAATTAAACATCTTGTAGCTATATTTCTTATAAGATATGTATTTGACCATCTTGATATTTTAATGAATAATTATCTGCTTTATTCAAGAGAACAGGTAAGTATTGAAAAACCATTTCTGCAATTCCTAGATTGTTTGGATTTAGAATCCAATCAATAGATTTCGATACAAATCGACTAACCAATTAAAATGACCCATTATCTGAATAAGAAAGGAGAGGTTGTTATATCTCCTTTCTTTGTCTAATTTACTCTAAGAAGTGTTGAAGTACTTTAAACTATATTGAAGGTATTACAACAGCATTACATGCTTTTTCATAAAACTCTATCGGCCCCGCATCACCAATAATTGCATACTCATAACCAATATCACTCATGTCTTTTAAACAGTGATGTAGTAAAGAATATCCTATCCCGTTAACTCTATTGGACAATGCTACGCCCATAGGACCAAAATAACATTTCTTATTCCTATAAATATCATAAGCAGCAAACCCTACAATATCTCCGTTATTATCTAAAGCAATGTATATCGGTGGCTTACTTAATGAGAAAGCCTCTCTTATAGTTTGTGACCACTCCTTTGAAAAATTATTTTCAATAAAATGAACAAGTTCACTAATTTCGTTTTTATTCACTTTACGGATTAGATGGGTGTTAATTTTTGGTACTGTATAATTTCCAATATGAGTAATCATATCTCGCGAGGTAGTACCGAGGGATAAAATTATTTTTCTATTTTCATCTGATAAAAAACTGTCAACTACATTAGTTGTTATTAATGCTTTAAGCAAATGACCTTCATTTACATAGACTTGGTTATATCTTTTCATATAATTAATAGCAACTTCCAAAACTTTAATTACTTCTTTTGTAACTCTAACGTTGAAAAAAACACTGTTTGTCGCATGCTGATTTGAAGTATCCTCCATCACAGCTTTCAATGAAGTCTTATCTAAGGTGATTTTCAGAGATATCTCTCCAAGAACTCCTGTTTTCTCATTCAAACAGGCTATTAGGAGATGTATGGGCTGTAATACTGTTAATTTTGAAAATTGTGCTTCGTTTTCTGCGTTCCTCAATATTCTTAGCATTCTTTTCGTAAAATTTATGTTAGAATTACTCAGATACAACTCCCCCTATCGAGCATTTTGTAAATAAAACCGTGAATAATAAGTTTCATCCTTCTTCATTTATCCAAAACAACTCCTCTTACAATAAGTACTTCTACATCCTTGTTAAAAAACTGCTTGTTGAACTAAACTGCGTTAGTTCAACAAAAGAGTTGCCTTAGCAACCCATGATCTTTAACTAAAGCACCTGTTAGTTGAAGAAGAAAGACTTTTTATATCCTCACCTCATTCTATTTTCCATTTAACGTTAAAGTAACCTTTCACATCGCCACCTGTAAACACAAGTCGATAGAAAACTCATTTAATGAGCGTAATGTCGCCTTTTTCTTGAAGAGAATTATTTTCATAGTAGGTCATGAAGAAAAATGAGTTGCCTAAGCAACCCCAAAGCGCTAATCAAAACGTTTTCTAGCTTTATCGATTAGCCTATAAAGAGAAAAAAACTTGATTGTGTCTAAAAATTGTTCCATATCCCCACTGCTAATCCATTTGCCTTTAATCGTGATACCATTATGAAATGTTAACGATGATTGAGGTATATCAACATGATTGAGGTCAACATATTCGTAAATTATGGTTTCCTTCTGACCAAAAGGGTACTTAGAGAACCAAATTAATCGAATATCTGTTGCAATTAGAACACCATTCATATAACTAATTCCTGTACCCTCATCCAATGCAAAAGTTCCAGTTACCTTTGATTTTATTCTTTCTCCCGGTAAAAGTAATGAATCTATCAGGTTATTCATATTGTCCATCTCCTTATCCTGAAAAGTATTTTAAACTCCTTCTTTAGAGTTATAATTTATGAAAACATTTTCAGGTCAAGAGAAAAAATATTAACGTTGTAACTTTGAAACGGTGTTCCTAATCACTATGTCGAATGGAACACAAACTTTTTGATGTCCACCATGAAGGAACAAATCGAATGCTTTTTTCCCAATTTCATTTAAGTGCTGGTCGATGGTAGTAAGTTCTAAGGCTTCTGAAAATGGTTGGTTATCAAACCCAATAATGGATAAATCGGCAGGCACACTTAATCCTTCTTTTTTAGCTTGTATCAATATACCGGCAGCCACTTCATCCCCATTCACCAGTAACGCCGTCGGTCGGTCTTTTAATTGAACTAGCTCTTTGACAATTCTCTTTCCATCATCTATATCGATACAATCAGGAAAAATAAATGACTCATTTATGGGCAGATTGTTTTTTTCAAGAACATCATGATAAGCAGAAAACCTCACTTTACTGCTAGTGCTATTTTTCCTTGCCACAGAGTAGCCAATTGATTTATGACCTTCTTTAATTAAGAAATTTAAGGCAGAAGAAAAAGCATCAAAATGATCTGTATATGCACATGGTAATTCTTCTACAAGTTCACAAGCAACCAGTGAACCGTACTCAGTAAACGGTAATATTACTTCCCATGTATTTGCGCGAGAACAGATAATAACCCCATCAATCTGCTTTCTTTTCATCATTTCTAAATATTTGATTTCGTCAATTTGACTATAATTTGTAGGGCATAAAAGAACAGCGATTTCACTTGAAGTAGCTGCTTCGATAATTCCCCCGACAATCGCTTGAAAATAGGGATGATCTACATAAGGAAGTACCACACCTACCATAAATGTCTTCCCTTTAACAAGGTGTATAGCATTCACGTTTTGTTGATAATTTAATTCTTCGATCACTTGTAAAATTTTTCTTCGCTTTTCATCCTTTACATATGGATGGTTATTCAGGACTCTTGAAACCGTAGAAATGGATACACCAGCTAATTTTGCGATATCTTTTATAGTTGACATCACTATCTCCTTTTTATTTGATTAAAATGGGTTTCTAAAGGCTTAAAAATAGGGCACAGGAAAGTATAGTGATTTACAAGTAGCCATTTACAAGCGACCTCTTCCTCTGACCTGATTTTTCCATAATAATACAATCGAATTAATCCGTAATCTTTCTCTTTAATGAAATAAGGAATGATTATGCATTCCCCTCCGATAGCTTTCTATATAATGACACATTTGTAAATTCACAAATTTGATTTACAATCATATCTCCTTCTTTGTATAGCATTACAGCATAATTCATCCCTGCATATTTTTTTTGATATTTCTTTAATCGGCCTTTAAATTCCCCTATTTCCTTGGCCAGCTCAATTTCTTCACATTGGCGCATAAGGATAAGATCCTGCTCTAATTGGTTAACACTAGCCATTACAGGAAAAAGAGCCACAGTCTATCGATTTACAAGTGATCAATTCTCTCGTTGTTAAAAATGGGGAAATCGTCTTGAAAATGGGCTTAGCTTTGTAAATCCGCATTTTCCTGACGGTATTCCAATAAGAAAAAAGTTGTCTAAGACAGCTCATAATCTTTAACTAAAGCACCTCGTTAGTCAATTTTCTTCTTATTTAACTTTTAATATCTCCTTTAAGGTAGCATGAATATTTTGGAGGCTTATTAAAATAAATCCAAGCATAATAAACGTTACTATTTCCCCTGTAAACATAGAGACTATTGCTATTATTAGAGCATATACCCCATATAGCCAACCTTTCATTTAATATCACCTCACATCTCAATGCACCTATAATCTTAACATTATTATTAAAGTAACCTGCTGCTTTAGTTCAATAAGAAAAAAGGCTTTACTCCTTATTGAAGTAAAGCACCCGTTAGTTTAAGTACGTTTTTTCACAAACTTTGTTGATTTTACATAATTAATTTTATTCATTACAGGAACGCTGTCCTTTTAGTTGTACAAGAAAAAAGTGATACCTAAGTAACCCAATGATCTTAAACTAATGCCTCCGTTAGTTCAAGAAGAACCATTTCAATTTAAATAGCTCAGATTTTGGCAAGATTAAATTGATTCAAATGATACCCACCTTTTAGTAATCTCAGAAAATTTCTTAGTCGCGGGTGAGGTTGGTTTTCTTATAGCTAATCCAATAGTTCGATAGCTATCACTTTTAAGTGGAATGGCTGTAAAAGAAATTTTTGATTTCGGTATAATCATTTCTGGCAATATACTAATTCCTAGATTATTCTCCACCATGGAGATCACCGAGTATTCATTCATATTTTCGAATCGAATATTGGGGCTAACTTTATTCTCCCTAAATATTTTTTGAATATCATCATAACACTGATATGTTGGCATAATAAAAGGTACATTTTCTATTTGTTGCATTGATACTTGGTTTTCCTTACATAATGGGGATTGGTTAGATACAACACATAAAAGTCGATCCCTCTTCAATTGTACGATTTCAAAGGATTTTTCAAATGATTCAAAGTAAGTATCATTATTAATAAATCCACAATCTAATCTCCCGTTTTGTAACCAATTCTCAACCTCAGCATAGTTTCCTTCCAGTAATTCGATTTCAATATTTGGAAACTTTTCCTCCATTTTTTTAAGAATACCAGGAATCCAGTTTTTAGAAATACTCGAAAAAACCCCCACTCTAACTATTCCTTTTTGGAACCCATTGATAGCGGCTACTTCCTGCTTCAGCATGTTGTTATAGTATAAAATTTTCCGAACAGTAATTAAAAGCTCCTCTGCATTTTTGGTCAATGTTAAAGTAGAGTGATTGCGAATAAATAAAGGAAAGGAAAACTCTTTTTCCAAACTGCTAATTGCATGACTTACAGCAGATTGGGTGAAACCTAACACTTCTGCAGCTTTTGTAAAACTATTGAGTTCTGCCACTTTGTTAAATATTTCATATTTTGTTAAAGTCACTATGTTCCTCCTTATGAATTTTATTCATGTTTCCATTATATTTCTTCGTTTTATTTAATGCCATAACAAACTTATAATAAGTGCATGCTCTATTATATGACCCTTGACAAGGGATGTATTTTTCATGGAAGGATGAAGTGAAATGCAAAAAATTTTAGTTACAGGTGCTGCAGGTAAGATTGGCCAAGATGTTACAAGGTTCCTAGAAAAGCAAGGGAATTACCAGTTACGGCTAGCAGATATTAACTTATCTGCTTTAGAAATTTTTAAAGATACAAATCATGAAATCATATATTTAGATGTTTCTGATTTAGCTGCTTGTCAAGAATTTACGAAAGGTATAGATATAGTTATACACTTGGCAGGTAATCCTTCACCAAATGCTGATTTTTATGGCTCCTTATTAGAAAATCATATAAAGGGAACCTATAATATTTTTAGAGCTGCTAGTAATAATAATGTATCCAAAGTGATAGTTGCTTCAAGTGCTCAAACAATTGAAGGCTATCCTTTGGATTATCAACCACATGCTTTTTCACCCACGAGACCCAAAAATATGTACGGGGTAAGTAAGTGTTTTGCAGAGGCTGTTGCTTCTTATTTTGCTTATGAAGAAGGGTTACAAAGTCTTGCTATTCGTATAGGTGCATATGATGATTATAATCCATATGGTAAACCACTAACAGCTAGAGATATGAGTGCATACTTAAGCCCAGAAGATTTTATGGACCTTCTCTTAAAGTCGATGACGGCAAAGAACTTACCTCCATTTTCAATTTTACATGGTGTATCTAACAACAGGTTTAAACGAATTGATATTGAAGGAACAAGAAAGTTAGTTGGTTATAGCCCAAGTTCTGATGCTTTTGTACTAAGTGGTATTAAGTTCTTTGATTCTTGATAAACGCATATCTAGAAAAGAGATTATATTATTGTTATTTAGCTTTTATTTGTTCCATTTTTAATATCTACAGTTTCTATATTCAATAAATATTCCAATTTTGCCAGATAAAGCACCCTATTCTTCTGTCTAATTTGTGGAACAACTCTATTGTCACCACTAGTTCCACAGATGTTCTTTTCCTTTTCAACATAATAAACACCCCTTTAGACAATCATATCTAAAGGGGTAAAACCAAGCCCTGTTCTGCTAAAGCACCCGTTAGTTGAACAAGGTTATAGAGAAAATTCGGAATTTTCTTATTTAATATATCTTAATACGGTATGTTTATTTATATTATACATAGGGGGTGACCTAATGGGGGTCCCGTTGCGCCCGTAACTAATAGGGTTTGTTTATCTAGTTCCATTAGTCGTTCTCCTAACTTAATTTTTGTATCGTCTTTTTTAAATCTGCACTTTCACAAATAACAGAAATAACCGCTACACCATCAGCTCCACTTGCTCGAACTTTGTGAGCATTGTGTTCATCAATGCCCCCAATCCCGACAATCGGAAAATGCGGGTACTGCTTTCTTGCAGTTTGTAGAAAATCGAGCCCTGCCGGTGGTTTTGCATCATGCTTTGATTTCGTTGGATAAATGGGCCCGATGCCTACATAATCAGCTCCGTTTCTTACAGCTTGGGCTAGCTCCTGTTCATTATGTACAGAAACCCCCACAATTTTATCTTTGGCAAGTGAGCGAAATTCGGTGATAATCACATCATCTTGCCCCACATGAATCCCATCCGCATCCATTTTTAGTGCCAATTCGATGTCGTCATTCACAATAAAGGGCACGTTATACGCTTTGCACAGTTTTTGACAGGCAAACGCAAACGCCTCATAAGCTGCACCCGTTAAACAGCCTTCACCTTTTTCACGGAATTGGAAACAAGAAATACCTGTTTGCAATGCTTTTTTAAGTGTTTCAAGAGGCTCCTGGCTATTTTGCGTTCCCATAATAAAATAAACATTCAACATATTACGATTCATGAATCAGTACCTCGCATTTTCCTTCTGCACATTTGTACGCAAAATGATTGGTAGGTCCATGACCTTGACCAATAGATAAAGGGTTGGAAATGGCTAAATGTATAAATTTCTTTGCCTCGATCATGGCTTCTTTCATTAATAAGCCTTTCGCTAACTGTGCCGTAAGGGCAGCAGAAAATGTACAGCCTGTGCCATGCGTAGCTTTTGTTTGTACACGTGGTGTTGTCATCGTAAAATGCCTGCCGTTCCAATACACCGTATCAGTCGCCAATTCTCCATCTAGATGCCCGCCTTTCATGACAACGCATTGTACGCCTAACGCTAATAATTCGCCCGCTGCTTGGTCAATCTGTTGTTTCGTTTGGATCGTTCGACCTGTTAGTACCTCTGCTTCTGGGATATTCGGGGTACAAATGGTTGCAATTGGTAATAATTGTTCCTTCATCGCACGTATCGCCTGCTGCTGTAACAAACTAGCGCCTCCTTTTGCCATCATGACGGGGTCCACTATTAACGGAATTTGCTGCTCTTTCAGCAACGCAACTACGCTTTCAATAATTCCTGCATCAAACAACATGCCTGTTTTGATCGCTTTTACATCAAAATCATCGAGTACTGCCTTTAGCTGTGTTTGTACAAACGATGCAGTTGTTGTAAAAATCCCATGCACACCTGTTGTATTTTGTGCAGTTAATGCTGTAATGACCGATGTGCCAAACACCCCTAATTCCTGAAATGTTTTCAGATCTGCTTGAATACCAGCGCCGCCACCACTGTCTGAACCTGCTATTGTACATGCAATCATTTTGTTCCCTCCGCTAATCGTTCTAAATGGTTCAGTACATTTTCATGCAACGTACCAATCGGCCCATAAGCCCATTCACTTATCTGTTTATATTCACGTAATAAATTCGCTAAATCCGAAAAAGGCTCCGTACTACTTGCAAGTAGGGCTGTACAAATCGCACTAAGTAAACAGCCACTGCCCGTCACTTTCGTGATCTTTTCATGACCGCCCGTAATCAGTGCCACTTGAACACCGTCTGTTAATACATCTGTTTCACCTGTGACAATGACCAAGCAATTATAGTTCCTTGCAACGGTTTTGGCAGTTTGTACAACATCAAGTTTCCCTGAACCGCTATCCACACCTTTTGAATGCCAATTGACACCGGCAATGGCAGCGAGTTCTCCTATATTACAGCGAATTAAGCTCACCTTTAACTGTTGTAATAAGGCAAGCGTTGTACGTGTACGAAAAACGGTTGCCCCTGCACCAACAGGATCTAACACAATCGGCACGTGGTGCGTATTTGCACTTTGGCCAGCTACTTGCATCGAAGAAATGGTGCGTTCATTAAGTGTCCCAATATTGAGAAGTAATGCATCCGCTTTACTCGCCATTTCGGCTACTTCCTCTTGTGCATCAGCCATCACAGGGGAAGCACCAATCGCCAGCAAGCCATTTGCGGTGAAATTCGCCACTACATAGTTTGTGATGCAATGTACGAGAGGTTTTTGTGTATTAATTTTTTGCAGGCTCAACGATATACACCTCCTGCATCCAATTTTGCATCGTCCAAGCCATTTCCCAAAACTGCCATTCATAGTAACAACTTTTCTTAAAATGCTCATATAACCATTTTTCTTTTTCCTGTTGCTCTGCTGCTAAACGATTCATCATTTTCTTTTGCTTTTCGATCGTTTCTTTCATCTTGTCTGATCCATATAGGGCAATCCATTGGGCATATAACGGTATATTAGGCGAAGCTTGTTTTATTTTTTGCCCGATTTCTTGATACAGCCACGGGCAAGGTAAAATCGCTGCAAATGCTTCTGCAACATCTCCAGTATGAACCGCCTGATACATATGACTCACATAGTTATAGGCTGCAGGTGCTGCTTCAAATTGTTCAATTTCCTCAGCTGTAACGCCTAAATCCTTAAACGTCGTACGATGAAGTTCCAACTCGGCTTCATGAATAAATCGTGCCGTGTCTAAAAAATAGTGAATATCCTCTTCATTTGTTGCTTTCGCTGCTGCAAGCGCCAGGACTTTTGTGTAATGCTTTAAATAATACGAATCTTGTAGCATATAAAACTTAAATTTCTCTAACGGCAAAGTTCCATCTGCAATGCCTCGTACAAATGGATGCTCGAAGCTTGCCTCAAAATAAACATTCGTTTCTTTCCTCACTTTTTCACAAAATTCCATACATAGTCCTCCTCATTGGTGGACGTAAGTGCAAAAAAAGGCGTCTCTAAAAATAGAGACGCCCAAAAAGTGTAAACTACACCACTAATTGCTCCCTACGTCAGTGTTAACTGTCAGGTTCTAAGGGTCAGGTTTTAACCTTCTCAACACCAAAGTGTCCCCCCGCAATTAAAGTATTTGCATAAGAAAGGCTCCACGTAAAAAATACGCGGAGCCCTAGTAAGTACAAATTCATAATTTGTATGTACTTTGCTCCCTACGTCCGTATTAACGGTCAGGTTCTAAGGGTCAGATTTTACCTTCTCAACACCAATGTGTCCCCCTGCAAATGCATTTAATTAGCTTGAGTGTATCAAAACAAATGGATTTTAACAAGCTTATCTTAAACTACTACACCACTACAAATAGTCAAAAAAATATTCCCAAATCCCGCTTTGGGAACTTGTTTAAATTCAATTAACGATATAGGCAGTTCGGAATCTGTATACTAAATACAGTTATTTAACTTCAAGCTACTGCATGAGAAGTTAAAAATTAATAAAGTTAACCCTAAGCGGACAGTTTACTCACTGGGGGTTCACTGTGAAACACTAAGTAATTTTAATTATAGGTTCTTTACTTCTTCCGGAAATAGAAAACTAATTAGTTCTTTGAACATATCTTGTTGATACATACATAAAAGGATTTCTTGAATAATTTCTTTATATCTTATATTTAAAGTAGTTGAAATTATAGTAATTGTTTGATTTAAAGTTGGTAAACCTTTTTCGAACAATTCAGATAGGTATTCTGTATCTATCATTAAAGAATCTTGTTCTTGATGTAAACGGCTTGTTTGATAAGACATTCCATTCTTAATGAAACTTAAGAAGGATTTCTTAATTGAGTGTAGAAAAATATATGTGCAAACAAAACACAGGAGGCTACTATGACTAATTTAATATCACATATTGCTACACTGGAAATACCAGTTACTAATTTAGAAGAATCTATAAAGTTTTATATCGATATCCTGGGTGCCGAAGTCCACTTTCAAGGTAAAAAAAATGCTATGCTTACTATGAAATCAAAAGGAGTTCCAACGATTTTCTTGGTTGAAACTGAAGAAATTAATGGATTATCATTCACAAATACAAATACTAATATCGTTCATAGCATAATTGACTTTTATACTCCTACCTTAAAAGAATTATATGAGTGGCTTGAAGGAAAACAAGTTGAAGTTGGTCCTTTAAATTTACAAGGCGAATTTGGTGGTTTTGGATTTAAAGATCCTTCTGGAAATTGGTTAAGTGCCTGCAATATCCTTCACCCAGAACAGTAAATATTTTTTTCTATTTAAGTTACAGTCGTAATTTTTTTGCGCCTTTCTTTCTATTACACATAATGAGTCTAATGCGAACATAAAAACTCCCATTTTCTTATTAAACTAACCTGCCGCGTTAGTTCAACAAAAAAGGCTTTACCCCTTCTTGAAGTAAAGCACCCGTTAGTTGAAGAATAATTGACATTCTTAGTAATCTTTATTATATGTGGACATGTAGTTTATAATAGTCCGTTTATTCATTTGGATCATTAATAGAAAACACATACATATCAACGTCTAAAAAAGCATTTATTTCTGCAGCGAACTTACTGAATTCAGGATAAATCACTAATCCTGGAGTATATCCATCGTAAATCTGTATAACTAACTCTAGACGTACATCTAAAATAAGTTCTTCTTTTAATTGATTAATCGTATCTGTCTTTGATTGGAATACTTCTAAAAGTGGACGTAATACATCTTCTGTATCTAGTGATTCTTTAGTTTCTATTTCAAAATGCCAACCAGTATATGACCGTAATAACTGATTTTTTGGATGGTTAGGCTCTACTCGTTCTCCTACTTTCCAAGTTTTCGTAGGTTGCACGCCTAGTCTTTCCGTAACGACATCTAATGGGAAATCATCATTTCCGCTAAATAGAATATATGCATATAGCGATGTTTTGTCCATGTAAACCTCCTGCCCTTAGTTTAACTATTCGACTACCGAAATACTTTCAATTCTTCTTGAAGTAAAGCACCCGTTAGTTTAAGTGAAATACTTCTGGATCGCCTAAATCTATTTGATTGTTCTGTACATATAAATAGACCATCGAATGATGGTTGATGGTCTTGTTCTGCTAAAGCACCCTTTAGTTCAAGAAAAGTTTATTATCCTAACACTTTGGAATATCAAATAACTATTTAATATGTTTATTGTACTCTAATTGTTTTTGAATCCCTGACCTATCAATTTGAATCCAATACTCGGAAATTTTTCCACCTTCTATCTTATATACTGCACTTGTCATTTGAGTTATAGTAAGTCCTGTAGGTTGATATCCATCGACTACTCCTACGTGTGCACCTACTTGTTTCCAACGGACATATACTTTATTTCCTTGTACCAATAATTCTTGAATTTCTAAAGAATAATTACCATAGGCTTCCATCATTTCTCTTACGTGTTCAGCATAATCTTTAGGCGTCCTTAAAACTGTTTGTTCTTCCTCGGATACAATTTGATGAGCCAATACTTGTTCGGACATTAATTGATTTGAGTAGTCTGGATTTTTTCCTGATCGTACTTCTTCAAAAAATTTTCTAATTATTTGTTCTGGTGTCATTTGAACACCTCCATATTTATTTCAATGCTGTTACCGTCAAATGCATGGTCTTCGTTTGAAGCTGATAAACGAATAGAGGGCTTTTCGCCGCAAGCTTGATGGCCTACCAGTTCTCAATTTAGTATGAGGCATTATGAATCTAACTTGAATGATGATACATTTTCTGTCTCAGTTTCCCACTTGGTTATTTCCTCTCGAACCCGTGGCGCTACCTCTGTTCCTAGCAGCTCAATGGCTTTCATCACTTGGTCATGCGGCATAGTGCTTAATGGAACATACATCATAAAGCGTGTGATGCCTACATATTTACGAAGGTGAATAATCTTTTGAGCAACAGTTTCTGGATCTCCAACATACAGCGCACCTTCAAAACTGCGCGCGGCATCGAAGCTAGTACGGTCATAATGAGCCCAACCCCGCTCTTTGCCAAGTTTATTCATGCCTGCCTGGGTAGATGGGAAAAACATATCTGCTGCTGTTTCAGTATTCTCTGCAATAAATCCTATCGAATGTGATCCAACCTTAAGCCGTGATTCGTCGTGACCAGCATGGGCTGCAGCTTTCTTATAAAGCTGCACGAGCGGTTCAAACTGAATCGGGTTTCCACCGATAATTGCAAGCATCAGTGGCAGTCCTAGCAAACCAGCACGAATAGCAGACTCCTGATTCCCCCCACTGCCGACCCATATCGGTAAAGAACTTTGAACTGGCCGTGGATATATTCCCAAATTGTTAATCGCTGCTCGATGCCTACCTTTCCAAGTTACCTTTTCGGCCTCACGTAATTTTAGAAGCAATTCCAAATGTTCTTCAAAAAGTTCATCATAATCATTCAAGTTATAGCCAAACAATGGAAAAGATTCAACAAACGACCCTCTTCCCGCCATAATCTCCGCACGCCCATTTGAAATACCATCCAACGTTGAAAAATCCTGAAAAACGCGTACTGGATCTGCTGAAGAAAGCACTGTAACTGCACTAGTCAGCCTAATCCGTTTCGTGAGCGTAGCAGCGGCAGACAGCAAAACTGCTGGTGAAGAGGCCGCATAATCTTCCCTATGATGCTCACCTATGCCAAACACATCAAGTCCCACCTGATCAGCAAGAACAATTTCCTCTATCACTTCACGCAATCGTAGTGCGTGACTCATCACTTCTCCAGACTGAATATCTGGTTTAGTTTCTACAAATGAAGTAATGCCTATTTCCATATACAATCCTCTCCTATTTCAAATTTTTCTCCACCACAATTTTGTAAGTAACAAATTACAATATCTGATCTTTATTCTGTACTAGTATTCATTTCTTCTAAAACTTGTTGCAGTGTAGCTCAGATTCATGATGTTGAATCTGGATATGATATGACACAGGCATATTTTTATTCGGAAGCAGTATCGCGCCTAGTCATTGTCCAAAAAAGAAGAGCTAAAGCACTAACTGACGCCCCGAGCAAGCATACTCCTATCCACCCATAGTGCGCGTACATTTGGGTAGAAGCAATTGATCCGCTAGCACTGCCGATAGAATAAAACACCATGTACCCAGCTGTTAACCGACTCCGTGCCTCCGGACGCAATGGAAGAATCATCGTTTGATTAGTAACATGTATGGCTTGCACCGCCAAATCAAGCAGTACAATACCTATAACTAATGCTAATAGCGATTGCTCTGTATAGCTAATGAATAACCAAGAAATCAACAATAAGGTTAAAGCAATGCCTGTTGTTCTCTGTCCGTAACCCTTATCAGCTAGCTTCCCAGCACGCGCTGCAGATAAAGCCCCAGCCACTCCTACAAGACCAAGTGCTCCAATTGCGCTATGCGAAAGAGATAATGGCGGAGTGCTAAGGGGCAGTACTAGTGAAGTCCACAAAATGCTGAAATCAGCAAAAATCAGTAGGGCAAGAACAGAGCGGATGCGTAAGATCCGTTCTTGTTTAAACAATATAAACACCGTTCTAAGCAATTGAGGATAGGACAGTGATTTTACCTCTCGTTCAATATTGGGCAATACCCTAAAAAACATACAAACCATAAAAAGCATTAGTGCAGCAGAGACTAGATATACGGAACGCCACCCTGCAACATCCGTTAATATTCCTGCAAAGGACCGCGCAAGAAGTATGCCGACTACAATTCCGCTTGTTACAATACCAACCACACGCCCTCGTTCTGCAGGAGCAGCCATAGATGCTGCGAATGCCACAAGAGTCTGAGTTACGACCGCAAGTAGTCCCACTAAAGCCAATCCTGCAAATAGTATCGTGCTGTTGGAAGCAGTTCCAACTATAACCAAAACTATTACGGATAATAACATCTGGCCGATAATCAATAGGCGCTGGTTCAGAAAATCACCAAGTGGCACTAGCAGTAGCAATCCTAATCCATAAAAGATTTGAGTAATGGTAATAACAATTCCAATGATGGAATAGTCAATACCAAACTCACTCGACAGCTGATCAAGTAGCGGTTGTGCGAAGTAGATATTTGCGACTGACATCCCACAGGCAGCGGCAAATAATAATGTCACATTACGAGACATAGAAGTGACACGGATTGAATCAGATGAGATATATGCTCCCCGATTCGAATTCGCCTTTATCTCTGCATTGACTGCTATTTTTTCTTTAATTTCCTCCACTCAGTACACCCCTTATTCCTATTAATTTTAAATACTGAGAAATATAACTTACCGAACAGTATGTTATATTGCTTGGTAAATATAACTTATAGAAACTAATTCTGTCAACGCATAAATTACATTTCGTGTAATAACGTCTTTTCTTATGGAAATATCTTGTTAGGATTAAGTAGTCTACATTTGACAATATAAAGAGAAAAATGTATTTTTATATTATACTGTTCAGTATGCAAATGAGACAATTGGCAGTTTCATATGATAGTTATAATTAAACAAAAAAAAGTAACGAGAGGTTTTGACTATGGGACGAACCCGCGAATTTGACGAAGAAAAAGTATTAGATGCAGCTATGCAACTATTTTGGGAGAAGGGGTATGAAGCAACCTCATTAAGTGATTTAACTTCCAGAATGGGAATTCAACGACCCAGTATTTACTCTGCCTTTGGGGGTAAAAAAGAATTGTTCGAAGCCGCTCTACGCAAATACACGATGTCCCGTGCTTCTGATATCCGAACAAGACTTCAAAACTTTCCATCAGTAAAGGAAGCATTTTGCACTTTTTTTGAAGAAGTGGTTGCTGAGGAATACACAAAAAGTCCCAGTAGAGGATGCTTTTGCATTAATACAATGGTCGAACTTGCGCCTCATGATGAGAAATTTGAAATTCTTACAAGGGAACATCAAATGTACCTTTCAATCATATTTCAAGAAACCATTGAACGAGGTATACAATCAGGTGAACTTGAGACCGATGTAAACGCGAAATCCTTAGCACAGGCACTAATCGTATCGTTAATTGGACTTACCGTAATAATGAAATCTCGTCCAAAGCGATCATTTGTTGATAATGCAATAAAAGAGATACTTACATTGCTTAAGTAGCTCGGAATGCTTCAATTTTATTTGTCTGGTTATATGAATCTAAAAATTCTAATTTTCATTCTCCTCTTCTATTTCAAAACTAAAAGAAAAAAACTCCCTCTTGTATAAGAGAGAGTTTTTGTTTACATCATGAATTTTCTTCCTGTCGAAGTCCATTTAGTTGTTACCACCGAGGGAATAGGTTTTAAGTGCCAAAGAATAGTTGATATAAAAAAATTGAATCATCCTGGTTCTGGGCATTTGAAGCTAAGTTAGAAGGACAAACCTTAGATAGTTCACATAATCCTCTTCATATTTTTACAATGACAGTAAAAAGCGATGAGTCAACTGGATACAAGTGGGCTTTGCAAGATTATAAAGTTAAGAAGTTTTATTCAAATGAAAAATCTGAATGTTACCTCAACCCAATAATGGAAGAAAACACTCTATATTGTACATAATAATTACACTTAATATTATATAAATAATTGTAGTAACATATTGTTTAGAGTTCTCTAGGTACTTCCACTCCAGAATAGAATGAAAACCTAATAATAAAGTTATATAGATGATCCAATACCACTTCATAATATTTGTTGTGTCCTTTGCAACAACAAACGGTAGTGTTCATAAAAAGATAATTAAAATAATGCCTCTTCCCCATCGGTCAATATTTTTACCGGAAGTTTCGGAAATCTTTTTCTTTTCAACTCGAAGTAATTTATTTATTATTTTTTCTAATAAGAACCCCAAAATTATAAGAACAATAAAAAACACCAAAAATCTCACAACAAATCCCCTCACTTCTTCTATCTATCTTATGCCATAGTATTTCCATTTTGCTTCTTGGATTAACCTGCTGCTTTGGAACAAATAGAAAAAGGGCTTTACTCCTTCTTGAAGTAAAGCACCCGTTAGTTTAATAAGCTCTCCTTCTAATTTTCAGGGGGACACCCATTAACTTAATATATTTCCTTTGCATTAGAAGGTAAATTTCTAATATGTTTAAGATATATAGTCATGTTTCTATCATCATCTATTGGATAAGTAAAATTAAAATGTTCAGCAACTTCTTGAGCTAAGATTCTAAATAGTTCACAAGTAACAAATATCGATTCCCACATATTTGTATAATCAGAATTAGAATAAGTTTTTTTGTACATATTCCAATATAATTCTGGAAGATATTTCTTAAAATACTTTCCTAACTTTCCTGTTGAAACCTGAAAATCTTGTTGTATTCCAATCCACCAAGAAACCATTTTATCCAAAGAATCTCTCGTTGTATATTCAAACATTAGTTTTGCATACGGTAGTTCATCACGCCAAATTCCCTTAGCAACGTTTTGTAAACACCACCAAAAATTGTTTGTGTAACTATTATATTCATCTTTAGATGGCATTTTGATATGGTAATCAATATCGGTAGGATATGGGATTGTTGGCAAGAGTTCATCTTTGTTCATTAAGGGAAGCGTGAGCTTATCTATTCCATACTCTTCAAGCATAATCTCTTTTGTTTGAATACGAAGGTCTATACGATTTCCATCTGTAAAAAGCATTAAAAACCCATAAGACCTATCAACATCGAAATCAATTTCCCTGCCAAAATCATTTTTGTCAGGTTCTTGTATCATGATTAAATCTCCAAAATCGTTAATCCATGTCTTATCATCTATAAAAGATGCTGTTTCTGTTACAACATACACAATATCATAATCTTGAAAAATATCTTTTGTAACCTTTGTATTAGTTTTTGAACCATTCATATAGACTGCTCGGATTCTTTCATCTCTTTGTGCAAAGCTTAATATTAAATCCATCATTTCATTTTCATTTCTCAATGCTATTCACCCCGCAAAATAAAATATCCTATTACATTTCTTGTTAAACAAAACTGCTTCGTAAGCTCGATAAGGAAAAAGGCTTTACTCTTCTTGAAGTAAAGCACCTCGTTAGTTGAATAACGTTAATTCATTGACCTTGCAATTTCTAACATTTGTTCTTTCGATAATCTGGAACTATTCATTTCTACAGAAGTACCATCTTGAACCCAATTAAGTAAGCCACCAGTGATGGTGTCTCCATTTTTATCAACTTCGCCACTTTCTTCCCACTCCTGAAAATAACCTTTGTTTCCGTTTATATCAACTTGCTGACGATAAGGAAAATCGTCATCGGATAGTCGAAATCCTTTTCTCAAATCAATAGCGACCATCAACTTTGTGTCCTTGCTGTCCATATAATGTAGCATTATCCAAGGGGATGTTTTGGTATCTAATGTCCAATCATCAGGAATCCTTTTTGGAGTTAAAACGGCAAAGCCAACTTCTTTCTGTATTTCGGATATAGTTTTGCTATTGTGATTATACTTTATTTCTTTAGCCATAATTATCATTGGGTAACAATTTAGCAGGATTAGGACAGTTACTAAACGTATCAAAAATACCAATTTTCTACCTCAATTCTATTTGAAACTTCAGGTATTAGTATTCCCTACTTTTCACTTCTTATTAAACAATCCTGCTCCTATAGTTCAATAAGAATAAAGGCTTACTCCTTCTTGAAGTAAAGCACCCGTTAGTTTAAGTAGAATGCTTCACAAACTTTGGTTATCCCCACCAAACCTGTCATTTCCTTTTGATTTTAAGGGTTTTAGCGAATACATAACCTGTTAATCCTAGTGATGCACTAATAACATAGCATTTATAGTTATCTTTTTGTAATTCTTGTTCGAGTTCATTCGTGTTACCGTACCAGATCGACCAAGCATATAATTTAAAGTTCTCAAATTGTTCTCTGTTCTCTACAAAAAATGTATTCAAATCAGCTTCATCAATATCAAACAAAATACTTCCCGCCATTACATGATGGAAATCATGTGCTAAGTAATTCTCGAATGAAACAGTTACAATTTCATCTGTCACTGTTTCGATATCTAAAATTAATTCATTTTCTAGAAAACTTACTGAGTACCCCATTATCACACCATCGTGAATAGATATTGTAATGCCCATCACCCCCATAAAATGCTTTGTTGTTTGAATAAGAAATAATAATTGCCTATAGCAACCCCACTGATATTTTACTAAAGCACCCGTTAGTTGAAGAAAAAAAGTAACGCTTATTCAACAATTTCTCCCTTTAACGGAATAATCACCAATCCTTATCTAGCTTTATTAATAAGCTCTCTATATTGCATATCTCCATAGCCTACTGTTGGGAACAGAGCTAATAATCTCTTGATTAATTCGGAAGTTGATAAATTCTTATTTTTTTTAATATATTTCACTACTGTATTATCTTCTTTTAGCATATCTAAATATATGACTATTCCTTGATACATAACCGGAAGTAGTTCATTTGATGGCTTAATATGATTGACCAATACTTCTTTATATACAGAATGATAATGTCCTAATTTAAGTTCGGTTTGATTAACTTTAAATTCATCCTCTCTGAAACTATTTAAGAACACTTTCCCCTGATAACCTGACTGTTCAAGATAGGAAAGTATGGTAAGTAGGTTCATTTGACAAAACATGTCTTCACCAAACCATAAAACGATACATTCATACTCCTTGTTAAAAAGATTGGTTAAAGGATCTATAACCTTTTCTATATATTCATCTACTGATTCTTGATGACCAGAAGCACGTGTGTATATATATTCTTCATCAAATACTCGATCTGTAGTCGTGTTCACACACATTGCTTCATTGAATGGAGCATAATCTGAAGCCCCCATTAGTCTGTCATCTTTAAACTCCTTAAACATAACTTGACCATTCAAGATGTGAAGCACGTCTTTGTCAAACAACTCACTCATTTCACTTTTTAACTTTTCAACCTCAATTTTTCTTGAAATATTCATTTCATACCACTCCCCATTTTTATTAATAAAGAGTTTAACAACTGACTGGACAGGCAACTTGTTAAGTTGGAATTCTCTTGGATTGATACCAAAAATTCTTTTAAAAGCTCTGCTATATGCTTCTTGAGAAGAATAATCGTAATCAAAAGCCACATCAATAATCTTCTTGTTATTTGCCAGGTCTTCCGTAGACAAATACAATCTTCTAAGAAGAATATACCGTCTAATACTTATACCTGTTATCTGGTGAAATTTAAATGAACAATAATAAGGGGAATATCCCATATAATTAGATAGTTCATCTAATGAAAATTGATTTTTTAAATTAGCTTCAATCCAATCAACCATGAGCTGTATCTGTTCATTCATTTGTCTCACTCCTATATAAAAATTATAAGAGATACTAATTTCTTATTTTTGATATTTCTTGTGTTCTATAAAAATTAACCTTTAAAAACATTCTTAAATAATTTTTCTAACTATGCTAAATATAACTTTAACCAATATTATTATTTTAAAAAATCAATTCTACTATCCTGCCTCGTTAGTACAATAAGAAAAAGCTACCCTTATAGGCAGCCCTTGTTTAACTAAAGCACCCGTTAGTTGAAGTACAAATATTTACACTGATTGTCAGTGGACTGCTATTGGGTAAGTACCTTACAAGCGATAAGAATAAAAATCCACGAGTTTACAAATTCGTGGATTTTATTTTTTTATATGAAAAATAATTGTATATAAAATCGAATATTGATACGAAATAGGCTGAACCAGCAAATAAGAATATAGGGGAATCATAAGGGTCGCTAATAAAGCCTTGTAAATCAATAAAGTCTTGTAATTCTAGATAAAGTAACCAAAGTGTTGTTATGACAAAAAGAGAAATATCGTAAGCGATACTTAGTGGGCGTTTAATCTTTTTTAGAGCGAAAATAAAAACGACAATTCTAAAAAAAACAAATAGGAATAAACAAATTTGATAAGCGAATGTAACATAAATGATTGATGGCTGTATTGATTCTGGTATCGTCAGCATCAGCATAAACCCCTTTGAATAAATTTATTAATAGTTTATCGATTGGAGTTGTTATAAAGTAGGAAACGAAATTATGATTCTATAATTGTTATATAATACAAAAAGGTATGATTTTTATATTGCATACGAATTAGACGAGCAAAAAGAATCATTATTGAACTAACCTGCTTCGTTAGTTCAATAAGAAAAAGCACCCTTACAGGCAGCCACTTGTTTGCTAAAGCACTCGTTAGCTTAAAAAATAAATACTGCAATTGCTTTAAGAAACAAAATTATATCATCAGGAGAAAAGGCACAAATGCGTGTCTTATTTCTTCTTCACCTTCTGCTTTTTCAAGCTTTCTCCTATAACCTTTCCAAGCAGAAAAAACGCTAAAAAGTCATTAATCCTTCTTGGTTCAATGCAACACCATTATGTAAATAATTTAATTACAGCAACCAAAATTAGAATTATAGAAATAGTTATGAATATATAACCATATTTTGCTTTTTTGTCTTTTTTAAATTCATCTAATCCTGACAGAAACATCGAAGTACCTAATGACAACATCATAAATGGTATTAACTCAAGCGGAGTTATTAAATCTAAAAATCCAAAAACTACAGCACATATTAATAACGGTATTCTTAATCTGTTTAGCATTATTCGCCTCTCTTTTTAACGTTATTGTTAGATTCAAAATGGTGGTATAAGAATCAATACTTTTCGTTATTTAGTATATAAATACCTCTTTACTTGTACCATTCTTCATTACTTTCATTATTTCCTTCTTAAACTAACCTGCCGCTTTTGTTCAATAAGAAAAAAAAGCTTTACTCCTTCTTGAAGTAAAGCACCCGTTAGTTTAATAAGAGAGACCAAAGTTTTTAATTGAAGGTCACTCTCTTTTCATTTTACATCAACATCAAAAACAAAAGTCTCTTTTCCTTTATCCCATATTACTTTAAGTTCATAAATATAGTACCCTTCTTTAAATGGCATTGTTATTTCATAATCTTTCATTTCAACATTTTCAATTGTACCATCTTCATTAAGTTTAGTTATTGTTATGGAAGAAGGATTCTTTTCAATTTCAAATTTTAATATATCGCTTTTTTCTACTTCTAAAGTTTTAAAATCATCGGCTAATTTATATATATCACTAGAACTAATATCTTTTATTTCAACATTATCTTCTTTCCATTCAAAATCATTAGGCATCATAGTATATTTTTCGCCGTTCACAATAACTTTGCCTTCTGGTTGAATAATAGTACCTTTTGGAAATCCATTGCATCCTGTCAAAATAATAGCTATTAACGTTAATATAATAAATTTTTTCATTGTAATTTTCTCCTTCTTTGTGAAATTACAAATAACGTCTTATTGAACTAAAGCACCCGTTAGTTGAATAAGAAAGGCAATTGGCGTTTCTTTTTATTGTCTAGCAAAATCGGCAAAGGCAGATAAAAATACCGTTTTTGTTTGGACAATAAGTTCTATTGGTTTTTGAATATTCTTTTCTTGACTTGGATTTACTGGAGTTATCCCTTTATACCAAGTTCTACCAGTACGGGATGTTTTAATTTCTTCGTCACCTTCAAAGTAAATCTCTGAAACATTTATTGCTTTGTAGTAATCAATTAATTCCTTCTCACTGAGGTTGGATGACAACTTCATGTAGGCAACCGCAGTTATATAATTTCCATTAGCTAGTGGTGTTCCACCATAAGAGCTTCCATAATCATAACCTTTTTGAATAACTTCTGTTTCTGGAGGTAAAGGATAAGAGTAGAGTTTATCTGCAAAATCCTTCGTTTCCCGCTTATCCTTTTCAAAAAACCATAAAGACAGCCCTATTAGTAGAAGAATTGATAAAAAGAATATACTCATTTTTTTTGTTCTTTTTGTCATATAATTTCCCCTTTTTAAATGAATATGGCTTTATCTAACAAGAAAAAAAGCTTTACTCTTTTTGAGTAAAGTACCCGTTAGCTTTATAGATTCAACAAAAAAGCTGTAATCCATCTTGAAGTGATATCAAAAATAGTTAATCTATATAGATGAACGTTTCTATTTCCTTAACTTTTTTCCCGTCTAATTGGTGCGTGAACCCGAATGTTTCGCCCTTTCCGTCGTGATTTATTACAATGTCGATATCGTGAACTAGTTCTGTGAAATACCTAAAAGCTTTTTTTAATTCGTCATAGGTTTCCACCGTTTCAATCCCTTGCTCTTCTGCTACCGAAATAGAATAATCAAGATTACCCATCAAAGTTTGAAGCACCTCCAAATTATCAAAGTCTTTTTGAAGGTCGTCACCTTGAATCCGAAAATATTTCAACTCATTTCTGAGGCGTCTTGCCCTCGGGTAATATTCTTTCACGTCGGTTGTTTTGCCAATATCTTCAGCGTGATAGGCAATCCAAGCTTCCAACGTTGGTTCTATTCCATAACTGTTGAAGCCTTCTGGCGTTGAAACGTCTTTCCAGGTCTTCGGGTCGTTGACTTCGGCTTCTGTTTTTACTGGTTCAACTTTCGTTTCTTCTGTTTTAGCTTGTTCAACCTTCGTTTCTTCCTTCGTACACCCTGTTAATATTCCACTTACCAATAATCCTGTAAATGCTAATTTTATTAGCTTCATTATTCTCCCCCCCTGTAATTGAAAATCCTTATACTTGAAATCATCTATTAATTATTTATATTTTACCATAAAAATCCCAATTCTTTTCTTCAACTAAACTGCCGCGTTAGTAAAAATACACCCTATGTCTATAATTCTATTAAATTGGCAATAATCCTTTTAACATTACTATTTTAGGGGGAATGGGGAATTGTTACTGTCAAAAGCATGGTCTTCGTTTGAAGCGGATAAGCGAATAGAGGGTTTTTCACCACAAACGTTAAAGGCCTACCAGGTACAGTCCTTGCTACTAATTGGTTATTTTAAGGATGTAGAAATGAGTTTGCTGGATACAAATCGACTAAAGGAATATCTTGCTATATCCGGCAAGCATTTAAAACCAGCTAGTCTTGCACATCGTATCCGATTTATGAAGTCATTTTTTCGTTGGTCCCATGAAGAAGGCTACCTGAGTAAGAATCCAACTTCCAAAATTAAAGGACCTAAAGTGGGTAAGCGGATACCCAAGTATTTAACCGAACGGGAGATTGAACACCTTCGTGAATCCTGTCATTCCCCAATGGAAAAAGCAATTTTTGAATTCATGTTTTCTACCGGTTGTCGAATTGGAGAAATAGTTGCGTTAGAAAAGAACCATATTAATTGGTCCAATCAATCCGCAATCATTAGAGGAAAAGGCGATAAGGAAAGAGAAGTTTATTTTAATACACGTTGTGACATATGGCTTAAACGCTATATGGAAAGTCGTACTGACCATAATTCAGCCATCTTTGTAACAGCAAGACAGCCACACAAAATGAGTGTCGCCCAAATGCGATACATCATCAAGCGGATCTCCAATCGTGCGGAAATTAATAAAGAGATTCATCCACACCAACTTAGACATAGCTACGCAACCCATTTGATGAATAATGGAGCTCCTATTGAAGTCATACAAAGTCTTATGGGGCATGAGAAGAGTGAAACCACCAAGATCTATGCTCAGTTGAGCGGAAGATTAAGAAAAGAGTATTATCAGAAGTACTTTTAAATGAATAAGGAGCAACGTTTTAAAAGACGTTGCTCTATTTTACTAAAGCACCCGTTAGTTGAATAAGATTTGTTAGCATATAATATATTGTGGTATAGTAAACTTTAGAAAATCTATTACTAATTTATAATATATATATTGCCCACATTATAAAGAAAGGGAGTGTCCATACCATGAAAAAGAAAATACTTGTGTTTTTATCTATGGGTTATGGGTACTCGACTGCTGTTTTCTATTAATTAGATAATAATTGGTGAGCTCTGTCTAAATAATAAGAAAATAAGCAGAAAATTTATAGTGAGTGAGGTATTATTATGGAAAAAATTATTAGAAATAACCCTGAGTTCATGCCCAAACCAGTAGGAAACTACAGTCATGTCACTAGAGTACCAAAAGGTGCTGGTTTAATAGTAACATCGGGTCAAGTAGGGACAGATATGAACGGCAACGTCCCTCAAAATCTAAACGACCAAATAACTAATACTTTTGCTAACATGAAAAAGGTTCTTCAATCAGAGGGGTTATCACAAGATAGCGTCATTAAAGTTAATATTTGGGCGACTGAAGAAATAGACTGGGATTATCTATACCTTAAATGGGATGAATTTTTTGAGGATGAATACCCTTCAATGACAATTGCATATATTTCAGCATTAGGCTTGCCTGAATTGAAGATAGAAATAGAATTATGGTGTGCTGAAGTTTAAATTTAAGAAAGGAACAGTTTTTTACTGTTCCTTTTTTAATACTCTTTTAGTGCATCCACCCATTTGAGCTAACCTGCTGCGTTAGTTCAATAAGAAAAAGCTACCCATACAGGCAGCCCCTTGTTTAACTAAAGCACCCGTTAGTTGAATAAGAAAATTTTTTATTCGGGTCGGATACGTCTTAGGACTTCATCCACCGCCCAAAAGAAAAATGAAGTCATAATTCCAGCAATAAAATTTAGTTCCCCTTCTCCTACCCAATAGTTATTAAAGTTTGAAAAGAAATCACTTGATTCAAAGATTATGCCATAGACAAATGCAAAAGAAATAACAAAAAACAAATGAATTAGTAGTGCTAAAATCACTCTTTTAAATCCTTTGAATCGTTTGGATAAATAATCAGATAAAAAAGTTACAGGAACACCATAAATTAATATAATCGGTGAAAATAGTAAGCTATAAATCCCAATCATAGGTATCAATTCAAATGGTCTTTCCCATTCGCCGAAAATAAAAATTAAGATGAAAGTAATCGACAAAATTGTTGCAAAGAAAAAAGTTATAGCTTTCCTTTTAATCAACCATTCTCCCCCTTTTAGTACAATAACTTTGTTATACTAACCTGTTGCATTACTTCAACTAACGGGTGCTTTACTCCTTCTTGAAGTAAAGCACCCGTTAGTTTAATAAGGTTTAACTATATTTAGTTCTAAATCGGTACGATATAGCATTGTCTCAACCCAATTATGAAACATTTCATAGTCTTCTTGGTCTGTTTGAACATTACCTAAGAATACGCCCTTAAATTTATTACAAAAAAAATCATTAAAGAACACATCTATAATTTTATTTAAAAGTTTGTAACACAGTACCTTGACCATTATCTGATTCAACTTCAGCGAATGCTCCATTTATAAAAGTCATTTGTGGTGGAACATGACCGCAATCAATATCGTACAAAATAGGAATTTGAAGCTCTTTAGAAAGTTCTTTATAAACATCTTCAACTGTATAATTTGTAACAGCTGGATTTGCTGGACTTCTCCCAAACATAATGCCACTACAATCCTCAAACCAACCTGCTAATTTCATTTGCACGAGGGTCCTACGCAATTCAGTTGTCGATAACTGCAAATTTTCGAGATACCAAATAACAGAATCTCCTTCAATATAATTCTCTTTAAAATTTTGTACATTCCCATATGGTGTACCAATCAGATGCCTAATTATATCAATACAACCACCAAGTAATCGCCCCTGTATCTTAACTTTTTCGTTTACAGTTGATTTCCAGTAAGTTTGTTCTGTTAGATTGAAAATATAAGGAGTAGGGTTATCAGGTTGCCATTCTTTTTGATATTTTTCTGATGAATGTTGGAGAATTGATTCATTCATTTTGGTAGACAATACTGTTCGCCACATTGCTGTCGTATCATCAGAATACTCTCCTCTTAAATCCACTAAGTTGGTTCCGTGTGCTGTAGCAGTACCCGTTTTCAATGTAATTGCTAACAGTAGCAGACTTATATCAGAATAACCTAATATCCACTTACTTTTTATATTTTCAAAGTCAATATATTCAAGTGTCTCAATAAGTAGCTCTCCGCCCCAAGGAGGAATAATAAGTTGAATATTATCACTAAGCATCATTTTATTGAACTCTTCTGCACGCTTTTTAGCAGATGCAGACTTTTCCTTATCTTGTGTCCATGCAGTTTCTCCGCAGATGAAGTTAAAACCTTTCTTTTCCACACTTTTGAATGCAGATTTCAACAAGTGATGTAATTCACTTGGGACTCCAGATGATGGTGCAGTTACTCCTATTGTTGCACCTTTTTCTAAGATTGGATATTTTATCATGCTTAGCCACTCTCCCAACGCTTTTTGTAAAAATAACATTTTATATGTTATTAAAAAACACTTCTTTTATTACACTAACCTCCTTTTTCATAAAAAAAGCCGTATACTGTTCTATCTCAATTCGAGATGAAAATTCAAGCCTGATTAAACATTTATTTGCTAAAGTCCCATCGGGAACCTCTATAGTTTTTGACTATGCAGATGATACACTCTATGAAGAAAAAAGCATGTCTAATAGAGTTGGAAATATGGTTAAAATGGCTTCAGCAAGTGGCGAATCGATGAAATCCAGTTTCACAAATAACGAAATTCAAACCATGTTAGAAGAATCAGGTTTGCTTATTTATGAACATTTGACACCTAATGCAATACAGGAACTTTTCTTTAGAGATCGTACAGATTATTTATGTGCTTTTGAGACAGTCCATTTTATCCATGCTGTAAAGAGGTAATATATAATTTTAAATACTTTTCATTGTCTGGATTATTGAGCGGTATTTTTTGTTTTTCTTATTGAACTAAACTGCTGCGTTAGTTCAATAAGAAAAAAGGCTATACCCCTTCTTGAAGTAAAGCGCCCGTTAGTTGAATATAAACTTTTGTAAGTATTCTTGTATTACTGGTAAATCGGGTGGGCTAATGTTGGACGGAAGTTCGTTGAAGCGAAAGAAATGTAATTCTTGAACTTCACTATCCTCTTTTTTTAATACTCCTTCATAATCATCATTACATATGTAAGCTGTTACCACATTATAAACCTCATCACCATGCGGATATTTATAGTAGAACTTTTCGCCAGAATAGACATTGAATAACGTTAATTTATTTGCAACCAAACCTGTTTCTTCAAGTAATTCTCTTTTAGCTGCTTGTTCTAAAGATTCCCCCATTTCTAAAGAACCACCAGCTAATCCCCAACAATTATTATCCTTACGAAGTTGCAAGAGTAGACTATTTTCTTTATTTATTACAATGACACAGGCACCAACCATAATAAGCGGACGACTACCTACTAACTTTCTTAAATCCATAATATAGTCCATATAAACCTCCAAAACTAAGTTTTCACATTAATTTCGCATTTTAATTATATCTCTATCCCTTATTCAACTAAACTGCCGGGTTAGTCAAAACACCCCCTATGTCTATAATTCTATTAAGTTGGCAATAATCCTTTTAATATTACTATTTTAGGGGGAATGGAATTGTTACTATCAAAAGCATGGGCTTCGTTTGAAGCGGATAAGCGAATAGAGGGCTTTTCGCCACAAACGTTGAGGGCCTACCGATTACAGTCTTTGCTACTAATTGGTTATTTTAAGGATATAGAGATGAAATTGCTGGATACAAATCAACTGATGGAATATCTCGCTATATCCGGCAAGCATTTAAAACCGGCCAGTCTTGCACATCGTATCCGCTTTTTGAAGTCATTTTTTCGTTGGTCTCATGAAGAAGGTTTCCTAAGTAAGAATCCAACTTCCAAAATTAAAGAACCCAAAGTAGGTAAGCGAATTCCCAAGTATCTAACCGAACGGGAGATTGAACACCTTCGTGAATCGTGTCATTCCCCAATGGAAAAAGCGATTTTTGAATTCATGTTTTCTACCGGTTGTCGAATTGGAGAAATAGTTGCGTTAGAAAAGAACCATATTAATTGGTCCAATCAATCCGCGGTCGTTAGAGGAAAAGGCGATAAGGAAAGAGAAGTTTATTTTAATACACGTTGTGACATATGGCTCAAACGGTATATGGAAAGCCGTAAAGACCATATTTCAGCAATCTTTGTAACAGCAAGACAGCCACATAAAATGAGTGTCGCCCAAATGCGATACATCATCAAGCGAATCTCCAATCGTGCGGAAATTAATAAAGAGATTCATCCGCACCAACTTAGACACAGCTATGGAACTCATTTGATGAATAATGGAGCTCCTATTGAAGTCATACAAAGTCTATCGGACATGAGAAAAGTGAAACCACCAAGATCTATGCTCAGTTAAGCGGAAGGTTAAGGAAAGAGTATTATCAGAAGTACTTTTAAATGTAAAGGAGCAATGTCTTAAAAGACGTTGCTCTACTTGACTAAAGCACCCGTTAGTTGAAAAAGAATTTTTTAGTCAGAGATAATGATTACATTTTCTGCAACTTGCTTTTGGTCAGTAGAATTTGGTTTTTCAACTAAATCAAAGGATACTTTTTGACCTTGTTTAAGGAATCTGAATCCATTTGGAAGTCTTTCTTTATCAGGTAAAATCGAACTAAAATGAACAAAAACATGATTTCCATCCTCACCGTCAAGCATAATACGACCATACCCCTTTTCTTCTTTAAACCATTTAACAATTCCCTCTCGTTTCATATCTGTTCGACCTCCAATTCATTTTTTTACTCAACTAACCTGCACCGTTAGTTCAATAAGAAAAAGCACCCTTACAGGCAGCCACTTGTTTGCTAAAGCACTCGTTAGCTTAAAAAATAAATACTGCAATTGCTATAAGAAACAAAATTATATCATCAGGAGAAAAGGCACAAATGCGTGTCTTATTTCTTCTTCACCTTCTGCTTTTTCAAGCTTTCTCCTATAACCTTTCCAAGCAGAAAAAACGCTAAAAAGTCATTAATCCTTCTTGGTTCAATGCAACACCATTATGTAAATAATTTAATTACAGCAACCAAAATTAGAATTATAGAAATAGTTATGAATATATAACCATATTTTGCTTTTTTGTCTTTTTTAAATTCATCTAATCCTGACAGAAACATCGAAGTACCTGACAACATCATAAATGGTATTAACTCAAGCGGAGTTATTAAATCTAAAAATCCAAAAACTACAGCACATATTAATAACGGTATTCTTAATCTGTTTAGCATTATTCGCCTCTCTTTTTAACGTTATTGTTAGATTCAAAATGGTGGTATAAGAATCAATACTTTTCGTTATTTAGTATATAAATACCTCTTTACTTGTACCATTCTTCATTACTTTCATTATTTCCTTCTTAAACTAACCTGCCGCTTTAGTTCAATAAGAAAAAAAGGCTTTACTCCTTCTTGAAGTAAAGCACCCGTTAGTTGAAGAAGAAACTTACTTTTCATTTTTATTATTGACTATAAATTTCCAAAATAGTAATTCTATTTGGTTCTTATCTAGGTTAACGAAAATGCCCTTGCTAGTCCAAATATATAAAAAAAGCTCTCCATTAAGGAAAGCCTTTTTAATTTGTAATCAAATTTTATTCTCTTGAAGAAATTTTTTATTTAATATGTTCTGTCATAGTAACAAATCACATTAGTATTTTGATAAAATATCAGTCAATACATTTCCATCTATATTACCACCGGATAAAACAAGAGCAATGTTTTTCCCTCCAATTCGCTCTCTATAATCCATAACGGCAGCTACCGTAGTGCAGCTACCTGCTTCCACAATATACTTCTCCTTTTTTGCCATGAAACTAACTGCTTTAGCAATAGATTCTTCTGATACAGCTATAAAATCATCAACGTAATCTTTGGCCAAATCAAAGCTGAGTTTACCGATCCCTCCAACAAGAGCATCACATAATGATTCCTCGCTGTGAAATTCTTCATAAAAAATATTGTCTTCGTAAGATTTTATCATAGCAGGACATGCCTCTGTTTGTACTCCTATGATACGAATCTCTGGTTTTATAGTTTTAGCGGCAACAGCTATTCCTGTAATTAGCCCACCTCCCCCTATCGGCACTACGATGGTATCAATGTCACTATTTTGCTCAAGAAGTTCAATCGCAACTGTACCCTGACCACCATAAATTTGAGGATCACTATAGTAAGCATCAATATAAATTAATTTATGTTCTTTTATAAATTCCATCCCTAATGAATGAGCTTCATCATAATTATTTCCTAATAGTATTACTTCACCTCCAAAATATTGAATTTTGTCTATTTTGCTTTGTGGGGTACTTTTAGGAACAATGATTTTCACATTATTTATTCCAAGAATCGAAGCTGCATAACTTACGGAACTTCCATGGTTGCCTGAAGAAATTGCAGCAACACCATGACTCATTTCCTCCTTAGTTAAAGTCATCATTTTATTTAATGCTCCTCGGATTTTGAAGCTTTTTACTCTTTGTAAAGATTCGAGTTTAAAGAAATATTTTTTACTTTCATCTCCCAAGTAAAAAGATTCCTCAAGTGGTGTTTTTGTCACATTATTTTTGATACGTTCATAAGCGTCTTTAACATGATTATAATTAAAACTCAGCAATTATATTCCACCTTCTAAATTTCTGATTTTATCCCAAAACCTTTTTCTTCGGCTGTCTGTAGTGCAATTTTTGCTGTATAGAGATCTAAAAGTGCCATTCCTGTAGCATCAAATACAGTTACTTGTTCATCGTTGGACCTTCCCTTAATTTTCCTCAATATTAAATCACCAATCTCCCCAGTGATATTACTCTCCGTAATTATGCCTTGCTTAAGAGGTAGTTCAATTTCACCAACTTGTACACAATGTTCCATATCATCTACATAAATGCTAGCTTTTGACATGATTTCAGATTCTATTTCTTGTTTACCTACCATATCCGCCCCTATGCATGAAATATGCGTTCCTTTTTGTACCCAGTTATTTTTTATTAACGGTACTCTTGAAGACGTCACAGTGATGATGATGTCACTGTTTTTTACAGCACTTTCTAAACATTCAACTTCTTCAAATATTATTGTTTCTGTATCGATTCCAAATTCTTGTTGTAGTCGTTGTGAAATACTGCTAATAAAACTTTCTAGTTTAATTTTATTTCTTGCTGATATCATTACTTTTTTTAGATTTGGCAATGCTGTCAGTGTAGCTGCAATTTGAAAAATTGCCTGGTTTCCGGCTCCAAGAACTAATAGATTCTTAGAATTTTTTCTAGCTAAGTATTTAGCTCCTATAGCACCAGACGCTCCAGTTCGTATTCCTGTAATGAACGCAGCATCCGTTATCCCTAAAGGTTTCCCTGTTTCAGCATCAAATACGACAATCAAACCTATTAAAGTTGGTATGCCCTTTTCTTCATTCTCACCAAACCATGTTACTGTCTTATGTCCAAACAGCTTTTCACTCTTTAAATAACCTGATTTAATGTCCATATCTGCCTTACCCGGTTCAAAATCATAAAAAATGGTTGGCCATGTTTCAGTTTTACTCTCACTTTTAGATTTGTAAACTGTCTCAACTAAATCAATCACTTGGTTAACTTTTAATACTTGTTTAACGATATCATTACTCAAAACTCTAAATTCAAACATTGACTTTACCTCCTTATACTTGTCTAAATAACAATGGTTATAAAAAACAAAAAGCATTGAATCTCACCCCGCCTATAAATAGGCCCTAATGGGAATGAGACTCAATGCTTTATTAAATGTTTTTACCCGGGGATAAAAACAGCACCATGTTATTTTATTTACATTAATAATAACATAAAAAAGTCCAATGTAAATATTTATTCTTATTGAACTAACCTGCTGCGTTAGTTGAACAAGAAAAAGAACAATTAGATGCTATTTCCTCGAACAGTATTTTAAAAAACTATCCAAATTCTTTTAATTAGAATGCATAATATATTATTGCCACAGTTAGAGTTCTTCTCGACAAATAAGCCCTGATACAGGGTTTAACAGCCCCTACAAATTTTTATTTACAAGTTGAAAACAAAGGAGTATTATTACTCTCAGTTTCATATTTCTACATCGCTTAATCCATTTGGAACGGGGGACCCATGTAATCGTGGCTACTCTTGCCGCTTGGGGTGAATCCTACGTTTGTAGGTAGGGCTACTCTTTTAGCCCGAACCCGACAGCTAACCTCGTAAGCGTTATAAGAGAGGAATTTGAACTAGTGAGAATGCAATTAAGTCCACTAGGCTATTTCCCGATGCCTTGTGGACTTTTTTTGTCTTTTTTTATAGTTCAGCATCACATTAAGAGTTATCTTTTCGATAACTCAGAGAAGAAAGAAGTGGAATACATGTTATCGGCAGTAAAAAGGTTTTTAATAGGTCGTCCTTTAAAGTCATCGGAACTTTGCGAACAAAAGCTTAACAAAACGAAAGCTTTGGCAATCCTTTCTTCAGATGCCTTATCGTCGGTTGCCTATGGTCCAGAACAGATTCTACTTGTGTTGGTTTCAGTGAGCACAATCGCATTTTGGTATTCAATTCCGATTGCAGTAGGTGTCCTTGTTCTATTAATGGCCCTTATTTTATCGTATAGACAAATCATTTTTGCTTATCCTCGAGGTGGCGGTGCCTATATTGTGGCGAAAGAAAACCTTGGAGAGAATGCGGGATTAATCGCAGGCGGTTCTTTGTTGGTGGATTATATTTTGACTGTTGCTGTGAGTGTCTCTGCCGGAACTGATGCCATTACATCTGCGATTCCAAGCTTACACGGTCATAATGTGATCATTGCAAGTATTCTGGTCATATTCGTTACCATTTTAAATTTGAGAGGCATTACCGAGTCTGCTTCGATTCTCGCTTACCCAGTCTATTTGTTTGTGGTAGCTTTGTTTATCCTAATCGGTGTAGGACTTTTCCATATTATCACTGGAAGTGTTTCATCTGAGTTACACGCACCACTCGGAACTCCTGTAGCGGGTATCACTTTATTTTTATTACTTAGAGCTTTTGCTTCTGGTAGTTCAGCTCTAACTGGTGTTGAAGCTATCTCTAATTCAATACCAAACTTCAAAAATCCTGCAGCTAAAAATGCAGCTAAAACCTTAATGATGATGGGTTCATTACTCGCCTTGTTATTTGTGGGAATTGTCTTTTTAGCCTATTACTATGGAATTACACCTAAAGGTGAAGAAACTGTTATTTCACAAATGGCTTCTGAGATTTTCGGAAGAAACTATATGTACTATTTTATACAGGGAACGACTGCCATGATTCTTGTGCTCGCAGCAAATACTGGATATTCCGCATTCCCACTTTTAGCGTTCAGTCTTTCCAATGACAAATATATTCCTAGTATGTTTAAGATGAGAGGCGACAGATTAGGTTATTCTAATGGGATTATTACGCTTGGGATTACTTCCATTCTTCTCATTATTGTATTCCAAGGGCAAACGGAACAACTTATCCCACTTTATGCTGTCGGGGTATTTATACCTTTTACGTTATCACAAACCGGAATGTTGGTTAAATGGATGAGAGAAAAACCGAAGGGCTGGGTCATCAAATTAATAACTAATTTTGTTGGGGCATTCATCAGTCTTGCAGTAATGATGATATTCTTTATCACAAAATTTGGACAGGTCTGGGCGGTTCTAGTCTTTTTACCATTACTTATTTTACTTTTTCATAAAATAAAAAAACACTATGTTTCTGTAGGCCAACAATTAAATGTATCTACTTGTGAACCTCCTTTAACAATTAAAGGGAACGTTATTATTGTTCCAGTAGCGGGTATCACGCATGTTGTAGAGAATTCATTAAACTATGCCAAATCACTTAATCCCGCCAAAATCATTGCCGTATATGTGGCTTTTGAACGGAAAGATGAACGTATATTTGAAGAAAAGTGGAATAAATGGCAGCCTAATATTCGGTTGGTAACATTACATTCCCAATATAGAAGTATTACTCAACCTTTAGCAAAATTTATCAGTACCGTGGAGTATAAAGCCAATGAATCAGACTATCGTGTGTCTGTCTTGATTCCTCAGTTTATTCCCAAAAAAGGATGGCATAATATCCTTCATAACCAGTCTAGTTTACTAATCAGAGCAATCTTGCTTTACCGTAGAGATGTCGTGGTAATTACAGTACCTTATCATTTTAAGAAGTGATTAAATAAGTTGTTTATAATCTATCTCTGGGAGTGTTCATATGCAGGTAATTAAGAAGAAAAGAAAATCAGTTTCACCCCCTGTAGTTATTGCGGGAAGTTTCTTGTTATTAATTATTTTTGGGACACTTTGTTTAAAACTCCCGTTCGCAACTACCACACCCATGGTTATGTTTGTTGGACGTATTGGTCCTTTAACTTTATTTTTCTTGTTAATGAAACCTAAAAAAGTTCACCATCGCTATCCATACGATCAAGTATTTACAGGATAAGTAGAGAGAGGAGTGGAAGAAATGACAAAAAAGGATAAGCAGTTCGCTGTTATTGGCTTGGGCAGATTTGGAGGTAGTATTTGCCGAGAATTGCATACGCTCGGTCATGATGTGCTTGCCATTGACCATGATATCGAAAGGGTGGAGGAATTTGTTCCGTACTCCACCCACGCAATACAAGGGAACGCTACGGAGGAAGTGTTCTTAAAATCAATCGGTATCCGAAATTTCGACCATGTTATTGTCGCGATTGGAGAGGATATACAAGCTAGTGTCCTCACGACGCTCAATCTAAAGGAATTTGGCGTCAAAACAGTTTGGGCAAAAGCCCAGAATGTGTACCATCAAAAGTTGTTAGATAAAATCGGTGCCGATCGTGTCATACATCCAGAAGTGGATATGGGGATTCGAATCGCCCAATCCATGTCATCGGACCATTTACTTGATTATATTAATTTATTTGAGGAATATAGTGTCGTAGAAATTCGTGTCAATCAGCATATGCATAATCGGACTTTACTAGATTTGAATATTCGTGCAAAATTCAATGTCACCATTTTGGTCATTAAAAGAGAAAATGAGATTAATGTATCTCCTCTACCAAGTGATGTCATCTACTCAGGTGATATATTAGTAGCAATGGGTCTAAATTCAAACTTAAAACGATTGGAAGATAAGTTGTTGTAATTATTTCTTTATTAGGAAGTCAATGATAAGTACCAAAATAACCGAAAAAAGATGGAAATATTACGCTGAACTTGAGTTCAGCGTTTCTATTGTTTAATAATTGAAATCTGGTATACCCTCCTTCAACTAAATTTATTAAAAATAGTTTGAAAAAAACTTTACAAACCTTATTTCACGACAAACAAAAAGAAGCCATTTTAAAAGGATAAATCAAAATGACTTCTTAAATGTTATTAGTTATTTCGTTTTTATAAAAAAGTAAGTTCAATTTTTTAATGTGCCTTCTTCAACTAAAGCACCCGTTAGTTTAAGTACATTCCTTCACAAACTGTTTTATTCACTCTTGCTTACTGAGTTATTAAAAATGCTTAGCATGAGTGTTAAACCTGCAACAATTTCAATCAAATTTGAGCTTAAAACTTTTAGTAACCAAATACCACCTATTGAAAAAGAAATTGGGAAAGTTGCTGATAATGGCATAATTAACGATAAGAGAAAACAAGGAATGAATACGCAAATTAGTAAAGGTAGATTTATTGTAATTGACCATTTTTTTATAAAAATAAGTGATAGATAGATACCCCATATAAAGAGAACAATAAAACTAGTCCAATAAATCATAAAATCATATCGAAATGTGAGCTATTTTTAATTTGATTTTTAATATCAAAACTGATGTTTATTAATAAAAATAATCCAATAACCCAAATTAATTTCCATATATAAGTTGACCACTTTTTCATGAAAAACACCCCCTTGGTGTTTTAATTTTATAATTGTTAATACGTTCCAAAATAATCCTCCTAAATAAATTAGACTTCTTCAACTAAACTGTTGCTTTAGTTGAAGAAAGAAAAAGGCTTTACTCCTAAAAAGGTTTCACTCCTTCTTGAAGTAAAGCACCCGTTAGTTGAATAAAAAAAATCAGAACTGGTATTTCTGTCTCTGGGTCTGGGAAGTAATCCTTCGCTAGATTACTGCGTAGTAGTTTCTTGAAAACGCTTTACCTGTGTGTCACAATCAATAAGGGATACATAAGCAGAATTTCCCATTTGTCGTATACATCTACCTTTGCCACAGCGTGGAAGAAAAGTTCAAACTCATTAAATGAAATTACACAATTACAATCAAGGAGGATATAACATGAGGACTATGAAACTTGGAAAAAGTACTTTAGAGGTGCCGGTTGTTTCAGTCGGCTGTATGCGCATTAATTCTCTGAAAAAGGCCGAGGCTGAGCACTTTGTCCAATCAGCGCTTGAATTAGGTGCAAATTTCTTCGACCATGCTGATATTTATGGGAGTGGAACATGCGAGGAAATATTTGCTGAAGCCATCCATATGAACGATGATATTCGTGAAAAGATTATTTTACAATCTAAGTGCGGTATTCGAGAAGGAATGTTCGACTTTTCAAAAGAACATATTATAGAATCAGTTGACGGAAGCTTAAAGAGATTGAATACAGATTACCTAGATATTCTGCTGCTACACCGTCCTGATACTTTGGTAGAACCAGAAGAAGTGGCGGAGGCTTTCGATATTCTTGAAAGTTCAGGAAAAGTTCGTCACTTTGGTGTTTCCAATCAGAATCCAATGCAGATCGAATTACTTAAGAAGTCGGTGAAGCAAACAATCGTTGCTAATCAACTTCAATTAAGTATTACCAATGCAAACATGATCTCTAATGGATTTAATGTGAACATGGAAAATGATTCTGCTGTGAACAGAGATGGTAACATACTTGATTATTGCAGACTGAACGATATTACCATTCAGCCATGGTCCCCTTTCCAATACGGGCTCTTTGAGGGAGTATTCCTAGGTAATGACAAGTTTCCTGAATTGAATCAAAAGATTGATGAAGTCGCGAACAAATATGAAGTAAGCAACACAACCATCGCTATCGCGTGGCTATTGCGTCATCCAGCAAACATGCAACCGGTTATCGGTACGATGAATGAAGGCCGTTTTAAGGATTGCTGTAAGGCAAGTGATATCCTTCTTACTCGTGAGGAGTGGTATGGCATCTATCGTGCTGCAGGAAATGTACTGCCTTAATTGCTTTTTTCTATAATTTATTCAAATGTAAATAAAGAATCCAAAACAGGTCCTATAAAACCAAGCACCCTAAAGTCATTGTTGGCAAAGGGTGCTTGGTTTTTCAATCGACATGTTGGTCTTGTTTAACTAAGCACCCGTTAGTTGCATAAGAAAAATACCTATAGTCATACCGGACAAGTTCACACTCATAAACTTACTCTGTAGATATTAACAGAGAGAGGTCTTCCATCTTATGCCTGAAAAGATAAAATTACAAAAATTCGTGGATGAACTGCCTATTCCAAACATGTTATCTCCTAAGAAGAGAAGTTATAATATTTCATATTACGAAGTGACAATGGAGGAGTTTTCTCAGAAGCTACACAGGGACCTCGGACCAACACGTTTATGGGGTTATGAAGGAACATTTCCAGGTCCTACGTTCGAAGTGATGAATAATGAAACAGTGTTTGTTAAATGGATTAATAATCTGCCCAATAAGCACTTTCTTCCCATCGATACAACCATTCATGGTTCCGAAATAACTCTTCCAGAGGGTAGAAGCGTTGTACATTTACACGGAGGAAGGACACCTTCCCATAGTGATGGTTACCCCGAAGCATGGTTCACGAGAAATTTTGAACAAACGGGACCTTTGTTTGAAAGAAAAATATATACTTATCCGAACATTGAACGAGCAACTACACTATGGTATCACGACCACACGATGGGAATTACCAGATTAAACGTTTATGCGGGACTCGCGGGCTTCTATCTCATTCGCGACTTTCATGAACAATCACTTAATCTTCCGAAAGGAAAATATGAAATTCCTCTTTTAATTGTGGACCGCTCGTTCAACCCAGACGGTTCACTTTACTACCCCAGCAAACCAGATCAAAACGACATAGGTCTTCCTCATCCTTCTCTTGCCCCACCTTTTGATGCATATACGATTCTTGTAAACGGGAAGGTTTATCCATTTTTAGACGTTGAACCAAGAAAATACCGATTTCGAATTTTAAATGCATCCAATAGTCGAATCCTTACATTAAAAATGGACTCTAATCAGTCTTTGTATCAAATTGGCACGGATGGGGGCTTTCTTGAGACAAGAGTATTACTAAATGAATTTATACTTATGAGTGCCGAGCGTATAGATGTGATAATTGATTTTTCTCAAAACTACGGACAGACCATAATTCTCAAAAATGTCACTAAGAGTGCATCCCCCGAAACAACAGATGTCATGCAATTCAGAGTAACTGTTCCGTTAAAAAGTACAGATACCAGCTCTCTTCCTTTCTATTTAGGGCCGATAAAACGACTTCCAAGAAGTATGGCAAAGAGAACAAGAGATTTAACACTCGTCAGAACCAAGGATCAATATGGTCGTTCCTTGAATTTATTGGACGGTAAAATGTGAATAGACAGAGTTTCCGAAAGAATTGAAGTAGACACCGTTGAAATTTGGCGAATTATTAATATAATCGATGATGATCCTCATCCTATCCATATCCATTTGGTTGACTTTCAAATTCTTGAACGACAACAACAAGTTCAAATAAAATCATCAAAAATCAATAATACTAAATAAAATTGCTAGAAATAATGACGTTTTCACCTTACTTTGTTTAGCTATGAAAAATTGCGAGATACAAAGAACAATTCCTATTACAATCAACAGATTATCCACAATCTTCACCTCACTTATTCGATTTAATTAAAATCGACTTTTATTACGGTTTAACACGAAACTATAACTTCCTTGTTCACCTCTTCTGCTGCTTATAAGAAAAAAGGCTTTACTCCTTCTTGAAGTAAAGCACCCGTCAGTTTAAGTACAAACCTTCACAATATCTATAAAGTAATAATACACTTGTTGAGTTTGTTACTCTTTTTCCTTTTTTGACAGTATATATAGCCATACAAATATTACTGCAATGATTGAAGTGATAATAGAATATCTAAAAATATGAAAGAAAAACTCTGAATAAGGCGTTACAACATATGAAGTCATCCCCTCAAAATCAGTTGTGCTTTCTTCTCTTTTCATAAAGACTACTTATAAGAAGAAAGATAAAACCAATGAATATATCCCTGTTTTTACTAAGATTTTTTCCATTTAAAATCCCCCTAAAATGTAACGTTCTTAGCTCAATAGAGGAAGCTGAACAAAAACATTTGAGTTATTATTTATTTTACCATATTCATCCTAATGTACCTTATTCAACTAAACTGCGGCTTTAGTTTAAATAAGAAAAAAGGCTTTACTCCTTCTTGAAGTAAAGCACCCGTTAGTGAAAAATCTTAATTCTGGCTGACTATTCAGTGGCATTCTTTAAAATCTCAAAGAAGTCGCTATCATTTTCGATTGTATAGTATTCGTACGTATCAATGAACATTAGTAATTTTTTATCCGATTCAACCCACATTGCTTATCCAGTATTTAATGTAATATTGATTCGGTAATCATAATCAATTGCACCATTTGTTACTTTTTTAAATTTCGCATTTTTGTCATTGTATTAATATATGAACATTTTTATTTTAATAACTGCCTGTGTAGGGTAGCGAATTAGCTATCCGTAAGAACTAGAAATAGTCTAGACTATAAATCATGAGTAACTCCATATTGTTATCGAATAAAGGGGGGTTCTTCTATGGCTAAGCCTTTCTTCTAATGAGTGCTTCAGATAAAATATAATACGCCAATGGCTATTCCTAAAAGCCCGACACCTAAATAAATAAGTGATTCAATATTCCTGTCTTTACTTTCTTTTCGTCTACGCTCTTCTTTCAATATGGGATACTCTTTTTCGAAATTTTTCATTATTTTTCCTCCTTTGTCTTTTATCCCTAATACGATTGTATCTAAAATAAGTTCCGATTAAGCTGATTATTCTGTACCTTATTATAATTGAAAATAGCTGCTACAGTATGCTTTTAATAAAAGGCTTTATTAAAGATAAAGGTTAATTTAAAATGCACATATAAAATGAGCTGGGATATTTTCTCCAAGCTCATTTTATTTTGATGTCCTTTTTTACTAAAGCACCCGTTAGTGAAATAAGAAAGATTGAGTTGTAAATGAATTACAATAGAAACATCCAAGTTATACTAAACATGATATAGGTAGCTGAAATAGTCATCCAAAATGTATTTTTAGAGGTACTAGCATTACTATCACTACTAACTTTTTTGATTAATGCTACTAAATTTAAGCAAAATACTATTGCTAAAATTGGATTTAAAAAAAGTCCTGCTTGAATTAAAAATTCCATATTGTCACCCCTCATTTGTAAAAGAAAATACTCAAGAACTACACTAATATTGACTAATTCGTCATTCTTCTAATAATACCCTCTAATTGAACTAAACTGCTACGTTAGTTCAATTAGAAAAAAGGCGTTACTCCTTCTTGAAGTAAAGCACCCGTTAGTTGAATATTGCACTTTAATTCTCCTCAGAATATTCTTGTGTGTAATACTCGACACCTTCTGGGTCCTGGATAATTCTTAATCCTATCTTTTCAAACTCTAACTTAATATTTTCTTCAAGAGTTATATAGTATTTAGAACCAACTGTCTTAATCGTAGCGTCTTTATAAATTTTATTAAATTGTTGGTTAAGTGGAATATTTTCTTTTTCAAGAACCTTATCAATATTGCTTTTTTTGTCACTCTGTCCCCTAAGAACATGGCTATCAATCATTATTCCCTCATCTAATAAAACAATGATTTGACCAGCTTTATTTTTAAACCCTGAGTTTTCAAAATCTGAGACATATGCTTTTAATTCATCATTCTTGGAACTATCAGTACAAGCAACTAAAAGTAAAGCTGAGAAAAACAATAACATTATCTTTATCTTTTTCATCACGATTCCTCCCTTTAAAGTATATACGGATTAAAAAACGGAAAGGTTTCAAAAAATTGGGAATTATATGAAATCTGTTCTCGAACTAAGAATTATGAAATACCGCTTATTCAACTAACCTGCCGCGTTAGTTTAAGTACATTTCTTCACAATCTTTTTAGTGATATTAACATGAATATCCAATAAAAAAATTATCTCACCTCTTAGAAATCTATAGAGGATAGGATTTTAAATCAAACTTTATTATAAATGAACAACATTTAAGCAAAAGACCAGGGCTCACTGCATTAATGAGTACCTGGTTTTAATTTACGAAAAAATCTTCAAATAATGGTCACTTATAGCGAAACAATAATATTTTATTGTTTTACGATAAAAAAACATTGACTAAGGGTGTATCATCCGTTATTCTAACATTAGAAAGTTGAGAAGGCGGTGAATCATTGAAACAGAAGGAATTAGCAATAGGTTAAAGTGTATAAGTGTTTTAGCAATGACAGAAGGCGTTTTATATGTTATCGCATTACATTCTGTATTTATTAGTGGCAAATACAACACTAATCTATTAATGATTCTTTTGCTATTCTATTTTTTGCAATTGTTATTTCTGTATTTACTTCTTTACTTTCATATTGCGTAAAGCAAGTGATATAAAGCAGGATAACGAATTAACGATTTGAGGTGTAACATGGTTATCATAGTTAATCTTGATGTAATGCTGGCAAAGAGGAAAATGAGTGTTACTGAATTATCGGAAAAACTGGGTATCACAATGGCAAACGTCTCAATTTTAAAAAATGTAAAAGCAAAAGCTGTCAAATTTTCAACATTAGAAAAAATATGTGAAGTATTAGACTGTCAGCCAGGTGATATCTTGGAATATAAAAAATGATTAAACTAACTTTTATGGAGGAAAAATGATATGAAGAAAAAATATTTTATCGCATCAACACCAATTTTTTTAGGAGTAATCTGCTTTATTGCAAAGGCTATCATTGGAAGTAATGTAGCACCAGATGGTACCTTAGAAGAGCCCTTCTTCTTAATCCCAATTGGATTCTTATTGTTCTTCTTAGGGATTGTTTCTTTAATTGGAATGGCGCTAATTTCAATGATGAAAAAAACTCAAGTTTCGAATTAATAGTGTTTATTAGTTCTTGAATATGAGAGGCTACCAACCGTTACATTAAATTCATCTAAAAAAAGACCAGGTAATCACAAAAATTTGTGAGCCTGGTCATTTTTTATTGCCAAAATAAGAGCGTTAGTTCTTAAATAAAAAAGAACCCACGTTCTTGTTCGGTTAGCGAGAAAACTGTACAAAGTGTGATGGCGATTGTTGTCATTATTAAATAATTGACGACCTCTAATCTACCCCCTATTATTTAAACTCCCAATAAATGAGGCATGTCCATTAAAATCATTACTATACCAATTGCAAACAAACCGATTCCCTTTTTTTACCATACATCTCCCTCTACACTTATGATTAAAAATTCGACTTCATTTTGGCTATTCCCTTTTTTTACTAACCTGCGGCGTTAGTTTAAGTGCAAGATTTCACAATCTTAATAAGGACTGTGAATTTAAGAAAGAGCCATGGATTTCTCAGCAGCCCCTCATTTTCTTATCTACTGCATCTTATACGGCCGTGTGGGCAGGATATGGTCTATGTTTGTCCCTGTCTTTGTCTTTTCCTCTCTATTTTAACTATGTGCGACCCTTTTTCATACAGTTCTTCTAATAGGATTCGTCTCGTTTTAGCAGTACCTTCAATTAGTTTAATTTCTGTTTGCATGGCATCGAATAAAATGCCTTCTATATTTAGATTTATATAATAATAAAAACCTACCAACCAACGGCAATTCATCATACCTTCATTAAAATTGAACTTTTCTGTTCAAACTTCCAGAACCATTTTAGTTATGTTGAATTTAATAGATTAAAGCTGCTACTTTTTCATTGCAAAGTGTTTCTTAGGAAATGCAAACTATGCACCGCTTGGGGGGAAGTACAATTTTCTAAAAAACACCCCAATCATTAAGCGTCCAATAATTGGGGTGCGGTTAACGGTTCATTTCTCTTTGCAGTATTTCAAAAAATAAACACACATGATAGCCATCTACTGTTGCATGATGTACCTTAACATTCACCGGCATTAGCAATTGTGTCCCAACTTTTTCGTACTTTCCAGTAGTAATCATTGGTGTTATATTATTTTTGATAGCTCCTGGATGAGATGAAAAATGTTCAAAATGCATCCAAGGAATTGATGAAATATTCACCACGTTGGGTGGAACAGCTCCCATTGGCGCGATATCTGTTGTGTTTGCAAAGTCTTTTATAAGCTTTTTGTACTCACGGTCAACTGATTTATAATCTGTTAACCCTTCCAACCATAAACTATAAAATAACTCTGTTTCTTGATTAAAATTCGTAAACGTTGGCACTAATTCTTTCCATTCTACTAATTGCTTATTTTTGTGGGCATACCTAAAATTCGGAATCTTGTTAACCGATTTAGTCAAATTAAAAATGGAGTAAGCATAAAAACTTATAGATTCATCTTTGCATTTTTTAACTGCTCGTGTAACATCAATTTTTACTGTCATTTCAAACGTTGTGTCTGTCGCCATAAAATACTCATAATAATTTTTTCTTGCAAAACTTTCTAAATCAATGATTTGATAAGATGTCATCTATTTCAACCTCTCATTTAAAATATTATTATAATTTCACTACATTGTTGGCAAGACAGCAAGTATAAAACTTTGCATAATTATCTTCAAAATTTATTTTGCCTTTTATGATAAATAAAGCCTTCACAAGTCATTTTAAGCCACTTAAAATCAAAAATACGAAGTTTTTTAAAGGGAATAAAACTGCAACTAATACTCTCGGATATTTAGCTCTAATAACGAAGCAAATTGTATCGCTTGAGACGTTGATACTATACATCCTTTTAAGTTCTCAATTGAAACAGTTAAATAATCAAAATCGGATGAGCTTATATCAATACCTTTTAATGGTGTCTCTTCAAAGCTCGCTCCATTAAGATTGCATGAAAGAAATTCTACTTTTTTAAGCTTACAGTCAAAAAGGTCAGCGCTTTCTAACATAGCATCATCAAAAATCACCTTTTCAAGTTTTGAGTTACCGAACGTAACCATATTAAGAATTGATTCCCTAAATCTTGTATTACCGATATAAGACTCTGTTAAGTTGCTGCCAAGTAACTTACAATTGAGAAACTCAACTCGATTCATGGAGGCATTACCCAAATTAGCATTGGATAAATCACAATTCTCAAAGCGCACATCAGTAAGATCAATTCGGCTAAAATCCGTATTTGCGAAATTACAATTCCTAATCACTGTTTTATATAGTCTCAATCTTTCAAGTACTTCGTTGGCAAATTCTGAATCGGTAACCAAACACATATCAAATTCCGGATATTCCTCGTAAAAAATATCTGTAAATCTTCTTTCTGTTAGATCTTCAGGGATCTTGGGTGTGTCAATCTTCACTGTATACCTACCTACTTTCAAACTAATTTAATTCCTTTATAAACTATCTAGATACAAATATAAGGAAACGCACGTTCTTTTACAAGGTTTGACTTTTATGCATTTTCTGATACATAAGATTCATCAACACGCATATCTTAACTGAAATTGTTTGCATGGAATCGGATAAAATGCCTTTATGAACTACTGGCCGTTCAGTCTGTTTGATGCCAAAAAATGTTTATCAAACAAGAAAAAGAAGATTAATTTAACTTAATTTATCTTCTCTTGGTAGAGTATATGATTCTCTATACAATGAATAAATTCCTAAAAAGTAGTTGACTACTTCTGTTAAGATAAATAAGCGTAGTTATATTCATATAAATACACAGTTAGTCTATCTTTGAACTGTTCAAAAATGATTTCTTGTTCATTTATACGTTTAAATTTTTTACTATCATAGAATCCATAATTACACTCACTGTCGGTGAAAACGTATATAGAATTTACTCTCATACTTTTCATGTAATTGGTCAAACTATTAAGTAACTCTCCACCTACTCCAAGACCTCTAGATTCCTGTGATACTATAAACAATTCGATACTTCCTTGAAAATTCTTTTCTTTTCCTTGAAACATTTCATTATAAGCTTTTTGAATCTTCCAGAATACATTAATCGCTTTTTTGTTTACCTTAGATATGAAAATACCTTTCATTAAAGTACATGCAATACTTATAATATTATAAGTATTCTTCAAACGATGTTTGTCTTTTAGAGCATTTCCGAGAATAATACCAATTACTTTATTATCTTTTTCAGCTACTTTACTAAAAGAACTACTAACAATACAATCTTGTAGATAAAATTTTAATACTAAGTCTAAAACTTTTTTATCTTTAATAAATCCATTGATATTAAAAGCATTATTAATTAATTGTTTTATTTGTTCGTAATCATCTTTCTCAAGATTTCTATATTTTATAGTACCCATTATTTCACTGTCCTTTTTTTTTCTATACAATAACATTAATGCCTCCCCTAAGGGTAGAGTCAACAAAAAGGAGGAAGATAAAATGAAAAAATTATTTTCTATTGGTGAAGTTGCTGATATTAAAGGGGTTACAATAAAAGCTTTAAGATATTACCACAAAATAGGTATTCTGACCCCAGCTTATATCGATGAGGAGACCGGTTATAGATATTATTCATTAGAACAGTTTATTTACATTGATATAATCAAAGTTTGTAGATTCTTAGGAATCAGTATTAAAGAAATGCAAAAAATTCTTATTGAAGGTAATACAGAGAACTTATTAAAATTTCTTGTTTTAAAAAGATATGAAACAGAACAAAATATGAAAAAAATGAAAGAAGTACTGGACACCATAGATAAATTAAATGACAGCGTAAAGTACGCTAAAAAAGTACTAATACATGAACAATTAACAATAAAGCATTTTGAAAAACGTTATATAATCACTGCTTCATGTAAAGAAGTAGGGGGTTTAAAAGAAATTCTTTATTATTCGGATTTAGATAGAGTGATTCAAGAGAGAAATTTAGCAACAACAATGGAGAGTGGCATAATATATTCCATCAACTCTAAAGGAGACTATGAACCAAGGTATGTTTTTCGTGTGTTAATTGAAAATGATGATATACACAAAGAACAAAATATAGATATATTGCCAGAAGGTAAATATTTGACACTTGCTTTTAGCAAGAATAATGAAGAGAAGAGCATCGCTAAATTACACGATTATGTAAAAGATAATAATCTGAAAATCAATAAATACATTGAAGTAGACCTTTTAGATGATATTTTTAATACTGATTCCTATAGTTGCCAAATACAATTTCTTATAGAAGACGAGGTGGGGTGTTAGATACCCTACCCATTTTTTTATCAAACAATGTTTAATGGTATCCCTCATATGCATTCATATATCACCTTTTCTACTTCCTTTAGATATTTTTTATTCAACTAAAGGCTGCGTTAGTTCAATAAGAAAAAGCTACCCTAAGGCAACCACTTGTTTAACTAAAGCACCCGTTAGTTGAAGAAGAACGGAGATGTCAACGTAAAAACTAATTTACTTTGAAGTTAATTAGTTCTTCATATTCGCCTGTATTAGTCCGCCATTTAATTTCAACAGTAGCGTGGTTTAACGATATAATTGCTTCATCTTTAGTAGCTGGAGGATTATTCCCTCCGCCCGTCCCAAAGGATATGGCAGTTTGTTCTTCTTGAGGTTCAATTTCCCCACCAAGTCCTCCTTCGTCCGTAACGACTGAATAAGTGACATATAGGAGTTCCTCATCTCCTGTATATTGGATTCCTCCTCTGTGAAGGAGATCGGTATCGGTCATCTCGTATATTAGTTGTGCATTCCACAAGTCGCCTTCACCAGTAGCTTTAATAGTTTCTTGATTTGAATAACAAGCAGTTAAAAACATGATAGTAAATAATAAAGTGAATATTTTTTTCAACATAACTCCCCCTAAAATGCGGATTGAATTGTCCCTAAGTAATAACTATTTCGACAATTGTATATAAATACCTCTTATTACACTAAACTGCCGCGTTAGTTCAATAAGAAAAAGCTACCCTTACAGGCAGCCACTTGTTTAACTAAAGCACCCGTTAGCACAACAAGGAAGTAATAAACTGGAGATTGACCACCATGACATAACACTATAAAATAAAAACATACTAAATTGGAGGTTTTTGTTTGTTAAACTTATGTTTAGAGCTGGGTGTGTAACACTTTCTTAATGACTTCGTGCATAAAGAAAGTGCCATTTATAGGATAAAAAATAAAGTATATAAAAAGAACAGGAGACTATAAATGGATATCATAATTCGACCAGAACTCAATATAGAATATAATTCAACTGAAGAAATTATTAAAAAAGCCTTTTTGAATGAAGAATATAGCGATAAGAGAGAACATCTACTTGTAAATAGGATTAGAAAATCAGATGCATTCATTCCTGAACTTTCATTAGTCGCATTAAATAAAGGAAAAAATATTATAGGTCATATTCTTCTATCTAAAATAAAAATTGTAGATGGTGATAACGCAGTCGATTCTTTGGCACTTGCTCCAGTTTCTGTTACTCCTGAGTATCAGAAAAAAGGAATTGGAAGTCAGTTAATTCACGCTGCGCTAAAAAACGCAAAAGACCTTGGATATCGTTCAGTAATTGTTTTAGGACATAAAGATTATTATCCTAAGTTTGGTTTTAAACCAGCTAGCTTATGGAATATTGAAGCCCCATTTGAGGTGCCTGATGAGGTATTTATGGCTCTAGAATTAACACATAATTCTCTTGAAAAAGTGCAAGGTGTCGTTCATTATTCAAAAGCTTTTTTAGAGTAAAACTTTTGAATGATTAGATTTTGATAAAAAAGAGGTTGTCCGAAAATTGTTTTATAAAATTTTCTATGGACTGCCTCTTTTTTATATGGATAAATCACTTAAAACATTTACATTTCTTCTTCAACTCTACTGCTCCTTTAGTTTAAGTGTAACATTTCACAATGCATATCTGAGATCAACTTAATATTTTGGACATAAAAATAGACCATCGAAATGATGGCTATATTTTGCTAAAGCACCCGTTAGTTGAATAAGAAATCTAAATATTCTTCTGTAATAATTCTTTCAGACCATTGGGATAAAGTATCTTCTTTTCATCAATAATTTCTTCTAAGGAAATCCATTTTGTAAATGTAGTTTTACTTCCTTTTATAACTTTAAAACTTTCTTTTTCATATAGATTTTGGTCTATAAATTCCACCAAGTAAATCTGAGTTATTTCGTGACCTATACTCCCTTCTATTCTAAAGATGTTTTCTAAACAGGCAATATAGCGTTTAACCACTATGTCCACTGCTATTTCTTCTCTATATTCTCTTATGATAGTTTCGCTGGACTTCTCACCAAGTTCAATTGTGCCACCAATTGGTCGATAATATGTACCTGTTCCCTTTGAATGCTTACCCTCTTGTTCTTCCAAAAGAATTTTATTCTTGTTTATTATTATCCCTAAAGTATTTGCTCTTGGATACATAGAATCCCCCCTTAATAAAACCCACAACAAAATGACGTTCAGCATATTAAATCTTATTGAACTAACCTGCGGCTTTAGTTTAATAAGAAAAATGCTTTACCCCTTCTTGAAGTAAAGCACCCGTTAGCTTAAGTGAAATCCTTCACAATTCAATATTCATACAAGGCAATAACAACTACTATTGCGTTTTTTCCTTTCTAGGAAAAGAAATAAAAATACCAAACATGCTGGAAATTAAAAACGAAATAACGCTAGGGAGTCTTGCTAAGGAATACGACCAATCAGATGAAATAAGTTCCCAACTATAAACAATAAAAATCACTAAAAAAATAAAAAATGCAACCCACCTTATCATTTTTTTGTTTTTCATATTTTCTATCCCCTCAATTCATTAGTTTATAAATAGATTCTTCTTACTATGTATATATTCCTTCGCTCACTAAACTGCAGCTTTAGTTCAAGAAGAAAAAGGCTTTACTCCTTCTTGAACTAAAGCACACCGTTAGTTGAATAAGGAATTATTCTTTTACCATCCAAGTTATTGATTCAATAATAATATCTGGTCGATCAACATGGATTAAATGACTCGCCTCTTGTGCTAATATCAATTTACTATTTAGAGAAAGATTAACTTGGTCCATAATTAGTTCTTGCCACTTTTCTTCAAATAATCTTAATTCCGACTCGGGTAACCCATCCTCAGTTCCCAACCTAATATTATGTTCTTTATCTCTACCAATTACAATTAAAGGGACATCGGGAAATTTCCCTAGGATTTTTATATTATCTGCGTCCTGCTTCCAATTGCTAATTTCAGAATGCATCGCTTTGTATAACGAAGGATTAATCTGGAAATTTATTAAACGTTGTTGTATATCAAGAGGGAGTTGTTTTTGTTTTCTTGTAAGAGTAGGATTAATTATTTTTCTTAATTCTTCCTGACTCATTAGAGAATAAGAATTACATTTTTCCTTCCAAATATCATCAGTTGAACCTTCATTCAAAACTGGTATATCCAACTCGTCTATAACCTTTAAATCAACAGAAGTTGAATCTACTAATACTATTCCTGCAACCTTTTTAGGGTGTTCTTTCACAAAATGTTGGGCACATAACCCACCATATGAATGACCAACTAATAATACGGGTTCAAGTATTCCAAGTAGAAGCATCAACTCATTTATTTCTTTTACGACCGCCTGTGTATTACGGACTTCATTTCGAATTTCACTCTCACCAAGTCCAGGTCTATGAAACATTACTACTCGATTAGATTTACTTAATGAATCTATTACATCGTACCACTCATCAAATGAGCAACCCATCCCTGTAAGGATAATTACAGGTGTCCCATTTTTTCCTTTTTGAAGAATCTCAATTTTATTATGATTAATTGTTAAAAATTCACTAATATTACTCACCCCTTGCTTTATCTTATTATTGAAAGATAGATGCTCTTATTCAACTAAATGCAGCGTTAGTTTAACAAGAAAAACTAAAGTGACCTATACATCTTCTACTCGGATAGCTCACTTTAAATTTAGAAGAATAGATTGAAAATTACACTTATCAATATTACTCCAACAACAAAACCAATAATACCTATAGTTCGATTACTAATTTTACTCATAAAGTATCACCCCTCAAACATAATTGATTTAGATGTTTTCAACTAATCTGTCGCGTTAGTTCAAGAAAAAAGTGCCACTCCCAGACTGAAAGTAAAGCACCCCGTTTGTTCAATAATTTTCATATATTAACTTATTCAACACAATCGCAAAAAAACCTGCTTATTCAACTAATCTGCTTCGTTAGTTTAAGTGTAATGTTTCACAAACTTTCATAACGAATGGTTTCTGATTACAGATTATAGTTCTTTCAAAGTCCTATTAGCTCAATCAGAAAAACTATATTCAGAGTTACCTTATTTATAAAAGAGTTACACTATCTACATTAATGATGCTTCGATCAAAAAACGTTACTTATCTTTATCATTTTATGTTAAGGTTGTAAATCAAATTAGTTAAGTAAATTATTATCTTTCAAAAAATAAAGCATAATCTTCCCACCACAATAAATAAAGCATAAACTTTCCAAACGGAAGGTTTATGCTTTATTTCACAGCCCCGAACATCGTTTTAGTTCTTTTCAGCTCTTCGAGATAATCAATATTTTATCACTAAAAAATTATAATGTTTTATATAGTTTTAAGTATATTTTTGCCTAAAATAAAATTAAGTATATCCTTGCCATAACGGCAAAGATATACTTAAAGTCACAAAACGCAATTTCTAGCGATAGTTCTTATATGTGGAGACGGTGGGAGTCGATCTGCTGTCTCTTAGAAAAGCATTGCGGAGATACAGTTTCTTAAGTTTCCAGAATCAACACTCAGATTTATTTAGCAGTTTCATCAAGAATTTTATCTGGTTCACCACTCTCTCGACAAACTCATTCAAGACAGTCCATTACTTCATATTCTTCTTTACTTGGGCTGGATTTTTCACCTTTTTGCGTTAATCCTTCTTTCAACAACATTAACTCCTAAACAAAAACGCCCAAAACCTTTATAAATAAATGTTTGAGCGTTTCATAATACTGGCATATTTTCGTTAATGTAATTTAAAATAAAATATATTACTTATTCAAAGGCATATGAATTGGTTCAATAGTGTATGGTTCTTTAACCAGTTCAAGTAAAGTATCATTATCTTTCTTTTTATATATATTAACAATTGGTGTGATGGTTAGAGATGTTGCTTCCTCATGGAAATTTGTAGTAGTTAATCTAGGATAGCTACGACGAGTCTTAGGGAAATCTGTGCTATGGCCTATATCTCTATAGTGAATAGTGTTGTATTTATTTCCTAAATTATCAGATACAGTGTATTCAATTAGTACAACACGAAGTTCTTCATCTTCTTTTGCTATTAATCGTATATCAACCGCTTCTGAAAAGTAAAGTGTTGTAGAAATAGGTGTTTCCGTCATTTTTGTAACTAAGATCTCAATACCTTCCTCTTCAGTTATTATACTACCACCAGTGAATTTTTGTGTTTCACTTTCAAGTGCATTTAATGTAAATTGAAATGACCAATCTCCTAGAAAAGCATTACTTACATTATTTAAATCTAGTATTGTGTCGCCTTCCCAAGTAATATGAACCTCATCTGGTTTGGGACCTTTGATTAATTCGTAGTTATATACTACTACATATTCTTTTTCGCTTATTTTTTCTATTATATAATTTTCAGAGAATCCACTATGCTCATACTTGTCTTCAAATTCATCTGCAACCAATTTTCCTTCTAAAATTGGTCTATCTCCTAAATCCTTTTCACTTTTAATAGTATATGCTACCGTAATATTTTCCCCATCGTAAACAGCATCTGTTACCGTTACATTAATCCCATTACTTTCTTCGGATAACCCAATATCTGTTGAGTATGTATTATGTTTTTCAAACACATACTCCTCATCGTTATTGAATAATTCGAATATATCTCCCATAATAGGAAGTTTTGCTGCTATGGTAGGAAATGCAAAACTAAAAGTGATACTTGAAGCAACTAAAAGGGCAGCTGCTACAGAAAAGTTTCTTGAAATATGTCTTTTCTTTTTACCTTTCATTAAATTTTTTTTAACCCTTTCCTTCTCGAGATCACTTACTTCCATCGGTTCGAGATCCGTTTCAATATTAAGGTTATTAAATTGTTTATATAGTTTTTTCAAGTCAATATACCTCCCAAACGAATTTGTTGTAATCTTTTCTTCCCACGATATATTCGATTATCAACAGACGCCTTTGTTAAACCAAGGTGCTTGGAAATTTCTTCATTATTCAAATTTAAAAAGAATTTCATCGTAAAAATATCACGGTCTAATGGTTCTAATTGCGTCATCATTTTTAATAAATCTTCTGTTGATGACCTTATCAAAAATTCCTCTTCTGCGGACTTCACTGCATTCTTAATTTCAGTAATTTCAGTAACTATTTCAGTTTTTGACAGTTTTCTTTGTTTATCAATAGCTTTAAACTTAGCTATGGTACAAATCCATCGTCTGAAGTCTTCCTTATTACCCACAAATTGTCTAGAATTATCAAAGACACCTAAAAATGTATCATTAATACATTCTTCTACCGACTGAGGATCATTGTAGGATTTGAGGGAATTGTAGATAGTTGCTTTTACAATTCCGATATATTCCTCAATTACATATTCAAGTGCTTCTTCTCTCTTTTTTTTAAGATATTTTATAAAATTTTCACTTGTAATTCTCATACAACCACTCCTACCTAAATTGTAAAGGCCCTTACACTTAATACATCGTTATAATTTGGATATATTCTCATATTTATTAAAAATAGTTTGATTAATCGGCATTTTCAAAACCAGATTCAATTTAGTGCTTTTTAAAATATACTGCTGCGTTAGTCTAAGTAACATTTGACAATGGTTCATTGACATCTACTTGAGGGTTCGGACATAAAAATAGACCATCGAAATGATGGTCTTCTTTAACTAAAGCACCCTTTAGTTATTAAATTTTAAATGTTTGAATTAGGCATAGTTCATCATCAATCAGGTCTTGTCTTTCATCGGTTTCAATATTTAATTCATTATAAACTTTTTTCCAAAATGCAACAGCGCGCTTATTTTCAACAACCTGCAATACAAAATATTGCCCTGGTTTCTCTTCAAATATTTTTCCTACAGCCTGCACAGCCAATCCTTTACCTTTGTACTTGTTTAGTATAAAAAAGTCGTTTATGCCATAATCATAGCTTTTTTTCAAAAATGGGCGTTCTAATAGTAATAGAAAACCGATAATTTCATCATCCAACTTTATAAAATATGGCGATAATCCATCTATGTCCCAGAATTTATCCAATTCCTCATAATGAAAGGCACCATCTTCTCCAACATCTAAATTCGTAGTGAAATTTGAAAGCTCGTGAAGATACAATGAGTAAAAGTTACGCAAAATAGATTTTTCTAATTCCAAAACTTTTTTAAGTTTAAGAGTCATCGTATAATACCCCTTGTCTTTTTCAATATTGTAAATATTATACCATATTTTTATCCATTTTTTGAATATTTTAATATTACTTCTTATTGAACCAACCTACTTCTTTAGTTTAATAAGAAAGGATCCGATACTTGAGAAGAAATTTTTATAAATTACATATATCTTTCTTTTCAATAAAGTCTTCCTCACTTATTCCATTCTTATCAGTTAGCAACATGGATTGGAATCTTGCGAACAGTTCTTGAATCTCTTTTTTTTCATTTATAAAAGTCATACTTTTAACGTATTCTATTTCATCTTTATATCTTGTAATTTCTATCCATTTGGTTTCATCTTCTTTGCTATTGATATACATGGTATGAAAATTTAAGCTTTTGCTATAGATTTCTGATACTTTTTCTTGAAGACTTAGAAATTCTTCAACCTTATCTGGTTGAACATAATACTGATAAATTTTAACAAACAAATTTTCTCCCCCTTTATTTTCTCTATTTTACAAACCTGTCGCTATAGGTTAATAAGAAAAAAAGGCTTCACTCCTTCTGAAGTAAAGCACCACGTTAGTTTAAATAATAAATTTCGTTTAGAAGAAAATTAGAAGTAATGCTCCTACGATGAAACAATAATATGTGAAATAAACCAGCTTCCCATTTTTCATAATTCCCATAAACCACTTCATTGCAAAATAGGTCATTAAAAGTGTTGCAATAAATGCAGCTAAATACGGAATTGCTAAGTCTGCTTTATTCTGTTCATTTAGAAAATCAGAAAGACCTAGTATAACCCCTCCGAGGCTAACGGGAATATACAACATAAATGAAAATCGAAGTGCAGTATCTTGTTTCATTCCAACAGCAACTGCTGAAATAATCGTTGCACCTGAACGACTAATTCCTGGTGTTAATGCGACAGCCTGCCCTATTCCTACAATGAAAGCATCCTTTATCGTAATATCACCCTCGCCTTTATTACCTTTCAGATTGCGAATTAACCACAAGGCAATCCCTGTTACGAAGAGCATAAACGCAATCGTTGTCATACTAATACTTTCTGCAATAAAATCGCTTAATAATATCCCCAGTGCACCTGCTGGGATAGTACCAATTACTATAAAGAAAACAAAACGGAAGTCACTCTTATAACGCAGATTTTTCGTTTTCAAATAAAGAATTGAATTTCTTGCAAGTCTTACGATGTCTTTTCTATAAATATAAAGTATCGCAAATAGTGAAGCTGTATTTGTTAATATAGCAAAAGTAAATCCTTGTTCACCTAACCCCAAGATTTCACTTGCAATCATTACGTGCCCACTAGATGACACAGGAATTGGTTCTGTAAAACCTTGAACTAGCCCAATTATTATCATTTTTACTATTAATACAATATCTAATTCTCCCATTTTTACCTCCCTAAAATACTCATTCTTAGCTCAACTACTATTGAACCTTCTATTTCTAATTTTAAATATATAAAACTAAAATTAGAAAAACCATCGATTAATCTAACAATTTGATGGTCTTATGTTACATTTTAGTCACTTTAGTCTTTAGGTAGAAGTTAAAACCATTATTTTTCTTAAACTAAACTGCTGCGTTAGTTTAAGTGAAAAATTTCACACTGTATTGCTGAATCTTCTTGATGTTTTTGGACATAAAAATAGACCATCGAAATGATGGTCATATTTTACTATAGCACCCGTTAGTGAAAAAAAATTCAGGTTAACTATTTTATTTTTGTGAAATTCTTTAAAATCTTGAAGAAATCACTATCATTTTCGATTGTATAGGATTCGTTCGTATCAACGATAACAAGTAATTTTTTATCTGAATCAACATACATTGCATATCCTGTGTTAAATGTAATTTTGATCCGGTAATCGTAATCACTTGAAATATCTGTTACTCTTTCAAATTTAGCATTTTTAAAGGCATCTATAAGTTCCCGTTGCGTTTCTTCTGGAATATCAATCGATGTGAATATATCCTCTGTTTCAAAATCGATACTTGCCATGCTTACAAATGGGTTTTCTGCATTTAAATCAGCATAATCTCCTAATACATCTGATGCAGAATAAGTCCTATTAGCAAAGAAAATATTGTCATTTACATTAATTGCTATTGCCTCTTCGATATTTATATCCTTTATTTTAAATATTTTACTCGGACTTTTATATGGATTTTGGTCTTCAGAGTAAGACACAAGTTCTTGAATTTGTGTAATTTTGCCTATTTGTTTTTCAACCTCATTAGTAGCTAAAACTTCATCGGTCATTCGATAGGTTAAGTTGTCTATTTTAATTACGCCAGGTGTAGTGTTATTAAATTCAGCATTGCTTAATTTGTTCGTATTACATCCTGAAAGCAAAATAGAAACTAAAATTAAACCAATTGTTATTGCTTTCTTCAATGTATCCCCCTTACTACACACTTTTTAACTTCAATAACTTTCCATAAATATACCACTTTAACATTCAATTAAAAACATCTTCTAATTCAACTAACCTGCTGCTTTAGTTCAATAAGAATAAAAGCTTAACTCCTTCTTGAAGTAAAGCACCCGTAGTTTATGTGTAATTCGTCATAAAAGAACTGAGTGAGAAATAATGCTCAGTTCTTTTTCAGGGATCCAGTTTCATAACTGTACGATTATATTATTTCAGTACACCTACAAAGATAAAGGGAGCTTAATGCCATAACGTTGCTATAAAATTGTAAGTCAATGTAGTTGCTAGAGTATTATACAGTGGAAATTCACATGGAAATCATAGGACTACAATCACAGGCTAAATAAGAAAAAAGCTTCCTTATGTATCCCGTGAGAATATCAATTTATTAATCATAAAACCTTAAAATCTTTCATACTTTCTCCAAGAATATAGTGTGAAAACCACATCAAATTCTGCTTCATAATAGCCACATTAATTCCTGGCTGGTCAGAACTATATGCCATTCCTTTAAAAATAATTAATTCTGTATCAACTTCCATATCCCTTAATCCTTGATACAGCTCATATGCATTTGGAGTTGGAACTCTTGCATCCTTTTCGCCATGTTGGATTAAAGTGGGAGTACAGGCTGATTTAATATAAGTCATTGGTGATGTTCTAGTATATATCTCTGGATCATTCCATGGATTATTTCCTAAATACATCCTAATAAAGTATGGTATATCTGTATTTACATAATGGGTACTCCAATTAGTAATTCCACCTCCAACTGAAATAGCTTTAAATCTACTACTAAATGTAGAACAGAAAGCTGATATATATCCCCCGTTGCTCCATCCCATAACCCCTACTCTATCTTTATCTGCAATTCCTTTGTCAACTAGTTTATCCACTCCAGATATAACATCATCGTAGTTAGCAATTCCCAGTTTTCTATAGTTTGCCTTTAAGAATTCATTACCATATCCAGAACTTCCCCTGTAGTTTGGTTCTAAAACTATAAAGCCTTTTTCGATAAACTGTTCAATAGGATATTTCTCATTAAAACAGTCTGAAAATATTGGAAAGGATGCCCAAGCTGGACCACCATGGATTACCACCAATAAGGGATATTTTTTATTTGCGTCAAACTCTACTGGGGTTGATAAAACTCCCTCTATTTCAAGACCATCACTACTTTGCCATGAGATTATTTCCCTGTTACTTTTAAGCCTTCCTTTGAAAAAGCAATTTTCATTCGTTATTTTTTTATCGTCTAAATAGATTTCAAAGGTTTCATTTGTTGTAGCCTTATTATAGGATATAAAATTTCCATCCCTTGTTATAGAAGCATCCAATATAAAGCAATCTTCTTTTTCGCTTAACATTTCCACAGTGCCATTCTCAGATAACAAGCCAATAAGATAATTAGTTTTATTCTGCCATCTAATTAAAATCCCTTTAGCTGTCCACCGTAATGGAATAACCGTACTATCAAAATCTAGTAAAGGGTGAATTAGCTCTCCATTATTAATATCATAGATCTCTAGTGTACTGTCTTCTATATGGGTCTTATAGTGATCCTTCTCCATTATGCTTGCTGAATAACATATTTTACTGCCATCAGGAGAAAAGCAAACGCTCCCTCCCAACAACTTGTCTATATTCATCTTTTGTAGTTCTCCAGCTCTAATATCTAGTATGTATAGATCTCCATTAATGTAATCTCCCATATTTGGGCTTGGTGTAGCCATAATTACAACCTTTTCCCCATCATTTGAAATATCAAATTCATGGATCTGAAAATCCTTACCATCAGTTAGTTGATAAACAACGCAATTTTCATGTTCATATTTATCATTTTGTATCACTTTTTCCATTTCAATGTAATATAAACAATTATTTTGGTATTCCTTACCTATATGTAGGAAATCTCCATATAGTTCCTTACGTTTCTTTATCGCAGCAGATTCTGACTGTGCAACATAATAAAAACCCTTGCCAGTAGGCTCCCATTTGAAATTACTGACCCCTTCTTTCTCATCAGTAATTTGAACCCCACTATAACCATCTATTGTCTTAACAAAGATCTGATTTTTCTTATTATCCCCGTCACCAACTGGGCTAAGGTATGCTATATCTCTAGAATCTGGAGACCATAATGGGTATGTACTATCTACATCCCTAGTTGTTAATGGGTAACACTGCCCCTTATCTTTTTCATATATCCATACATGATTCCTATATTTATTGTCTTTCCAGTTAGCTGTCTTCTTGACAAATGCTACGTTTTTGCCATCATCACTTATGTTTGTACCTGATAAGGTTGGTAATGAAATAATCTCTTCTATACTTAGATATGTTTTTTCATTCATTTTCATTAATAATCTCCCTCGAACTATCATCAAATAGGCATAATCAAAAAATTAATTTATCATTTCTTGTTGCAAACTAGTTAATGACAAAAAATTCTCTATATTATTTTTGTCTAATTTATTATATTAACCACCTTGCTCAACTGGGGTGGAATTCTCTTTGTACAAATCTGGTCTTACAAAACTGTACATTTCATGAAACTGCCTAAATAAAGGCAACAAAAAATCGTAATCGGTTGCTCGGCATTTCGAATAGATATATCCATATTTTTTTCTACACCTTATTAATTGTTTAATTCATATATTACTTATTCAATACGATTGCTACATAACCCTTCTTATTAAACTAACCTGCTGCTTTAGTTAATTAAAAAAGAGTTGCCTAAGCAACCACATGATCTTGAACTAAAGCACCCGTTACCTGAATAAGGCTAGAACTATTACATTTCGTAAAAGTTATCCCTTTCTACTTTGCATACTCTTAGTGCGAAGTTTTTGTACCATTCATTTTTACCTCTATCCTGTGCAACTTGATGTACTGAATGTTCCTTCCAGCTCTTTATCGCATCTAAGGAATCCCAATATGAAACTGTAATTCCTAACCCTTCATCTCTTGCACTTTCTATACCTAAGAATCCCTTCTGCTGACAAGCTAACTCCACCATTTTTTCCGACATTTTTCCATAACCTTTGTCACCTTCAGTTCGTTTTGAACAAAATATAACCGCATAGTAAGGTGGTTGAGGAGTTTTAGCAATTCCGCTCAATTTTAATTCCCCCAATATATGTTTAATTTTCAAAAATTCCTAATGTAAAATTTAAACACAATTTCAGGTTTCCTTATTCAACTTACCTGCTGAGTAAGTTAGTTCAGGAAGAAAAAATACTTTTCCCCTTCTTGAAGTAAAGCACCCGTTAGTATAAGGTTTGCACCTGTATCTCGGTAAAAAATATTAAACTAAGAAATTTGATTTAAGCAGTGAAATCAACAATATTTTCAACCACTTCTATTTTCCCGTCAATTAAGAGTTCAGGAAGCTCGTGTTTCCCATTACAATTCCAATACTCTCTAGCTTGTTCAATTTTTTTAGAGAATGGAACTCCATCTTCCTTTGGTAAAAGGTTTCCATCCCCCTCAAAAGAATTTCCAATTACTCGAAGTTTAACAATCTGCAAAACCTTCCGATTATATGATTCAAATAATTCTTTCCATTTCAATGCGTTTTCATAGTTTTTTGTAGCGTATAAACAAGACATTATTGAAGGGTATTCTGGATATTCTTGTAGTCTGACCATTTCTACTATCACTTCTCTGATAGCTCTTATTGTTTGGTCTGCATACTTAATAGCTACATCGGCATTTTCTTTATTCAAGTACAAGCCATCGTTGGAATAATGTTCATGTAAAATCCGAAAAAAGTCTTCTCCTTTAGAATTTAATTGTTCACTTTCAAGAAAGAAGCTATATAAGGTATTTCTCTGGTTCTTGTCAAAGCTTATTATTTGACCTAGACTCATTTTTTTCCTAGTAACAATGTGATAAACATACAGCTCATTCTCTTTCATAGTCTATCTCCTATCTGTACTCACAAAAATAATTCGTACCAAAACAAAGGGTACCTTGTTAAACTAACCTGCTGCGTTAGTCAAAAAACACCCTATGTCTTTAATTCTATTAAGTTGGCAATAATCCTTTTAATATTACTGTTTTAGGGGGAATGGAATTGTTACTGTCAAAAGTATGGGCTTCGTTTTGAAGCTAATCAGCGAATAGAGGGCTTTTCGCCACAAACGTTGAAGACTTACTGGATACAAATCAACTGAAGGAATATCTCTCTATATCCGGAATGCATTTAAAACCGGCCAATCTTGCACACCGAATCCGCTTTATGAAATCATTTTTTCGTTCGTCCCATGAAGAAGGCTACCTGTGTAAGAATCCATCGTCCAAAATGAAAGAACTCAAAGTAGATAAGCGGATACCCAAGTATTTAACCGAACGGGAGATTGAACAACTTCGTGAATCCTGTCATTCCCCAATGGAAAAAGCGATTTTGAATTCATGATTTCTACTGGTTGTCGAACCGGAGAAATAGTTACGTTAGAAAAGAACCATATTAATTGATCCAATCAATCCGCGATCGTTAGAGGAAAAGGTGATAAGGAAAGAGAAGTTTATTTTAATACACGTTCTGACATATGGCTTAAACGCTATATAGAAAGCCGTAATGACCATAATTCAGCAATCTTTGTAACAGCAAGACAGCCGCATAAAGTGAGTGTCACCCAAATGCGATACATCATCATTTAAATGTAAAAGGAGCAACGTCTTTAAACACGTTGCTCTACTTTACTAAAGCACCCGTTAGTTGAATAAGGTCACCAAATTAATTATGTTAAACTTTGCCGACGATTGCATAAAGAAATCCAATAAATAAAGCACCTAATGAAATGGAAAGTAATGAGATATACTTCATAAACCATTTTTCTTTCTTAGTTAATTGTACATCAATTTTCATCAGATCCTTCTCAAAGGATAATATTAGATATAAAAATTTCTTTAATCACTCTCCTCATACATGGCCCTAAAATTGAAAACGAGCACTCATCCTTGTTCTTAATCAATTTTCACTGGTTGAATCATTTCAAACAAAAATGAAGTATTATTTAAATAGTTTCTTATGTACGCTTGGGCGTACTTTTGCTCATCAATTAAACCGGTTGTTTCTCTTGGATCTGATGCATGATGGCAGTAATTCTCGATCATGAACATGATGAAGAAACATTCTATATCTCGAACATAGTTTCCTTCTAGTTTTCTAACACTCTCGTATCCTTGGATAAACATCCTTCGATGCTTCGGAGTAAGTTCTAATAATGTACCTGCAATATCGTACAGATAATACCCGTAACCACACCTTCCGAAATCAATCGGATAGGGTTGGTCGTCCTTAAAAACGATATTTCCGGTATGTAAATCCGCATGAATAAGCCCATAGTTATCGTTGTTCCATGGAATTACAGCGAGTGTAGATAAGACTTTCTCGGCTGCTGCTTGATATGTTCTCCATCCCTTACCTGATAAAAAACATGCATAATGGCGTTCCAACTTAGTCATTTCACGTTTAAAACTTTCTGCCCCCCAAATAGGTCGAACAAAACCGGTTGGAGGGGCAAAACTTGTTGCTACTTCATGAAGTCTCCCCATCAATACTCCCATATTATATACACAGTTATCCGTATATTTCCCATTGCCATGCTCCCCCTCAATCCAACGCATCATGGTGACACATGGTCGACGATAGCCATCTTCTGTATCTATTTCTAATACATAAGAGCCATCAATACTTACAATACCTTCTGGAACAGTCAGATAATCCGATTCGTTCAATGCCTGAAGCAAGATAAGTTCTGAACGGATTTCCTCTTTACTCAATATGTCCGAATGGATACGAAGTAAAAAGCTTTCGTTTGACCCTGTTTTTATTTTGTACGTAATCGTATCGGATAATTGAATGAACTGAATGCTCTCCCATTCTATGTCATACTGCAGTAAAGATATTATAGCAACTTTCCTCGCCCTTATTAACAAAGTTCGCCTATTTTCATCAGTATCAAATTGAAAAAAATTAAGCATATCCTGACCTCCTAAACTGTATTAAGTATCATCCTTTGTACTTATATATGTAATTATAATAAAAGCAATCCAGTGAAAATATATAATGAACAATTATAAATTATACTTTACACAAAAAAGTCACATCAGATTTAATCCAATGTGACATTACAAACTATTTTTTTGAGTAAACTATTTTTTTAATACTATCGCGAGAAAGAAAGAATCGATCTGAAAGTTGATCTATCTTTATGCCGGTAGAAAATTGTTGACGGATCTCATGATTTCTATCGTTCAAATAAGTTTTACTCCCAGAGTTTTCACCCCATTTCTTCCGTGATCCCTTAGAAATAGGGATGTAAACCATTTCTCCATTAACATACTTCTGTATTTCAATCAGTAATTCTACTGGAAAGATGCTTTCTGCATTTACATATTTCATGTTAGCTTCGCTCCTTAAAATAGATGAAATTTTTAAGGTAGCAAAGTTATTACTATAAACAATAATTACTTTTCAGGCGGAAACCAATTTCTAGCTCTATACAAACAACCACCTTGTTCACAGTATAAACTTTGCATAGAGCAAATCTTTAAACTTCTCATTTTTCTTGTCATAGTGAACCTCCCCCTTTACGTAATACAACCACAGTTACGTTCCTATTAATAATTTCGATACGGACTTTCCGATATCCTTCGAAGTGTTAGACTAAATCCACGTCAATAAGCTAAACTCAATTATATGTTCTAAAGTAAGTTACTCAACAATCTGGCCAGATTGTTGAAAACAATTTAAACAACACTGTTCAACTAACCTGATGCATCAGTTCAATAAGAAAAAGCTACCAAAGCTACCCATACAGGCAGCCACTTGCTTAACTAAGCACCGTTAAATATTCAAAGCATAATAAATGAAAAGCAATCTCTGACCATTCAATTCGAATTCTTCACTACTAGTACTTATTCTCTCAAATCCATTTTTCTCTAAAACTCTTTGGGATGCTATGTTATTGGTTGTTGTTTTGGCTTTGATCTGTTTTACGTCTTCGTTAGTTACTGTTTCTACTAATATTTTCAATGCTTTATTAGCAATTCCTTTACCAGTATGTGCTTGCCCTACCCTATAACCGAGATAACCGATTTTATCAGATTTATCAATATCCACTAAATTTATTCTTCCTAGAATTGAGCTATCTTTATCTTTAATTAAATAGAAATATGAACCTCCTTTAACTTGTTCTTCAAGTAAAGTTTCATGTCTTTTTATAAAAGTCTCAGGGTTATAGTATTCATCTCCACGCGTCGGAACCATTTCCTCAAAAAAAGTTCTGTTTTCAAGTTCAAATTTAAACAAATCTTCTGCATCTGTAACATGTAATTTTTCAATAAATATATGCATTTGTACAAACCACCATTCAATTTTAATCGATTTCTTCTTCAACTAAACTGCACCGTTAGTTCAATAAGAAAAAGAGTTGCCTAAGCAACCCCTGTTCTTTTACTAAAGCACTCGCCAGGTCAATTAGCCTCCTCAATCTTTTCTTTAACTTCCGAATATATATAATGGACCTTATCAAAAATAAATACTTCTTTTTCCTTAAAAAAACCAATCTTTTCTGCCACACGAATTGATGGAACATTGTTAGGGTCAATAATACTTATTAGCTTATTTAAACCCAATTTATTAAACCCATACTCCTTGCACGCTTTGGCTGCTTCAGATGCAAAGCCCATTGACCAATATTTTTTGTTTATGTGGTAACCTATCTCAACTTCAAAATTGTCATTAACTTTTTGTTTAACAAGACCACAATTACCTATAAATTCATTTGTATCCTTCAAACAAACAGCCCATAATCCATAACCATCATTCTTGTATCTATCTTGATTTCGATTAATCCAGTCTTTTGTTTGTTGAAAACTAAAAGGTGCAGGGTAAAACTTCATTGTTTCTGTGTCAGAAAAAATACTATGCAAAGGAATAATATCCTCAACTTTATACTGTCTTAAAAGCAACCTCTGCGTTTCAAGAACAAACATTTCTCATCACCCTTCCTTTGTTGTAATCCCTAGTTTTAACAATTACAGTTTGGATATTGATTAGATAGCTTATCCAATTAAACTGCTTCGTTAGTTCAATAAGAAACAAGAGCTGACTATGCAACCAATTATCTTCAATTAGAGCGCCCGTTAGTTCAATAAAAAACAAAGGAGATATGTATTTCGAGTATCAATTTTTCTATATTCCCCTTCTTATATCAAAGTAGTCTGTAGTAAAGAATCTACTATCAAATGATGCCTCTTGTTTACTAAAGCACCCGTTAGTTGAATAAGGTTTTGTCACTCTATAGATTAACATTGTACTAATCCTAAAAAAGAGGCATCATTGTTAAATGATGCCTCTTTTTTAAATAATTCAGGGAATTCTTTTTACAAATCTCCAAAAGTATAATTCTTCTGTTACTTTATACATTTCCGCCCCTGATTTTTCTAAAACCCTATGTGATGGAATATTATCTTTATCAGTATCAGCAATAACGTACATAACATCGGACTGATTTAACAACCAGTTTTTCAAATTAATAATAGTTTCCGTCATATAGCCATTTCCTTGATATTCAAGGAGAGTATAGTAACCTATTACTACTTCACCATTTTCATTTGGAAGACCTTTTAACATTATTCCACCAACACTACAGTTTTTATCTTTCGACACGATTAACCAATTTGTATACCAAATATAATTTTCCTCATCACCTAACAATTTTGAAAGTCTTATTTCCATAGCTTGTTTAAGTTCTGGACTAAGAAAACTATCTGAGTCAATTAAAGATAACCTTTGTTCCATTTTCTTTGGATTATCAATTAGTAATCTTAGATTTTCTGCCCTCAGTGGAATTAATCTTAATCTTTCTGTGTCTAGTTCAACCATCATTACACTCCTATCATAATTTTGTACGTCATTTTATAGACAAAAACAAATTTTAAAATAGGTATATGTTATTGGCAACTTCTCCCATTACATTTAATCCAAAATACAGGAGGCATCACACTTTGCAATCCAATATTAAATGGTTACTAAAGTTTATCATTCCAGAAATTTCATGTAAACTATCTCAGTAGATTAACCCAACAAATTGAATAAAATACTCGATATTATATATAAAAATTAAACCTAATATTAGAAAAATAAGTGTAGTAACATATTGCTTGGAATATTCAGGTACTTCCATCCCAAATAGACTGAAAACGCAATAATTATATCCATAACGGTTTTTGGTATTTCAACAATGTCTTTCCAAATTTTCTCGTTTTCTATTTAGTTAAATGTGGTTAACTCTTCTGAAACAGAATTTAAAAAGTCTTTCTCAAACATAATATAGTATTTACCATCTATATTTTCCGATTTCATTCCATCACTTAAAGATAATGATTTTATAGAATTTATTTGCATTTTATTCTCTAACAAATGATCAATTGATATATTGGCATCTATTTTAGTAGTAAGTTCTTTTAATTGTGTTTGTGGGATTTCGTTTTTTGTTTTATTAATAACAGCATTAATGAGGTTTAATAGGTCTTCTTCATCCAAAATTCTTCCTACTGTAGCATCCATCATTAATGCCACAACCTCTTCTCCATTTAAACGATTCGTTCCCTTTTTGAATTCAAATGACGCTCTAGATATACCTCTTACTTGAATATCTTCTTGCAAGTCGTAATCTATACCATTCACTGAATCAATCACCTTTGAAAAGGTTTCTAGATCCATAACAGCATAATAATCAATTGTTAAATCAAATAGCTTAGAAACCGTTGTTCTTACACTTTCAGCTCCTCCCGAACCGTAATCATAAGCAAATGTCAATTTATCATATGAAGTAGTTCCATCATTCTTATCCAATATCGGAGCATAAGTATCACGGGGGATAGATAGAACTTTCATCATCTTTTTATCTTTACTATGAGTAAGTAAAAGGTTAAAGGGAATTCTATTATTCTCATCTTTCACCGTAAATAGAGTGGTTAATATCTCGTCTTCTTGAAATACTGATTCACTTGTATTACTTTTATTTTCGTTATTAATGTTTCCAGGAAGAATCGATGGAATAAACAAAAATATACACAAGCCTACCACTAATAATGAAACTGTAAGTGGAGCGAATTTTTTTGAAGAAGAAACAAGAGATTTTTTTTGTGTATTATTATTCTCCATTTTATTAATTTGTTCAAACACTTCATTACGGTCTTCTTTCGTGAATCTTAATTCTTGATCAGACATATTATTAAATTTATCTTTTATTCGTTTATCGTCCATTAAATTCTGCCTCCTTTATCATCAACTCTAATCTTTGTTTTGCTCTTCTTAATCGAGTTTTCACTGTATTAACTGGAATATCCAAAACTTTGGCAATTTCCTCTGTCTTTAATGAATCATAGTAGTATAGATAAACCACTTCCCGATACACTTTTGGAAGAGAAAAGATAGTATCTTTAATTTCTTCATTATTGTATTTATCGATAACTGTTTTTTCTGTTGATGGTAATATTGACTTTGCCGTTTCATTTATAAAACTTCTTACCTGTACCATTTTGTAGTTCCAACTTTTTAAATAATCTTTACATTCGTTAATTGTTATACGATAGAGCCATGTTTTTATTTGTGCGTCAAATCGAAACGAATCAAGGTTTTTGTAGCATTTTATAAACGTATTTTGAACCATATCCTTAGCAATTTCGGTATCTTTCACATAAGAAAATGCCAATCGTACCAACTCATTTCCATATTCAATCATCATTTTTTCTAATATGAAATCTTTTTCATCTCTATCCAATCTACTACCCTCCCTTTCAACCTACTTCAAATTCTGCTATTAGACGATTATCAAATCATAATAGGTTCAATTTTAAAAAATATTAATTATCAAACATACAATGATGCTCTTTTTTATGGGCGTCAATTGATTTTCATTATATTTTCACATATAAAAAAGCATCATTTAAGATGCTCTACTTTGCAAATCTTCGATATCATTGCCATAACCAAGTTTTAAGTTTATTAATGACAATTTTTTATACGCTACATATATGTAATTCTATATTAATCATTCTATAAGTATTAAACACCGTACTAAAAATTATTTATACAACAATTTCTTATTCCACTAACCTGCACCGTTAGTTTAAGTGTAACATTTCACACAGTATCACCGAAATATACTTGATGTTTTATACCTAAAAATAGAGCATCGAAATGAAGTCATGTTTAACTAAAGCACCCTTTATATTAATAAGAGAAATTAGTTTTGTAGCAAGTCTTATATTGGGCTTTAATTAACAAACTTTGATTGCCAAGTTAGCTGTAAATAACTAATTATCGAGTTGAACCTGAAAAGTCAATCTGTTTACTATTTAACTTCTTTACCCATTCACTATCGTTCCAAATATTAGGATTATCAATTGTTAGATTTTCTCCGCGCACCATGAAATCATAACTATCTTTTGCACCAGTATACCAATCAACAATGATTAACTTGCCGTTTACATTACGCACGAGAAATTCAGTGGCTTCACCATAACTACCTACTGTCTTTTTAATTTCCGCAGGTAATTCTAAATAGAGAAAACCTCCATCCACATCATCAGTATACTCCACTTCCCAAGCGCTAATCTCGATATTTTGCACCATATCATTAAATTTTCCATACACGTCATATTGGGATTGAATTTTCTTTTGTGTATACTCTTTAAGGCTTTCGTTATCGATAAATGTATCCAATTCAATATCCGAGCCGTTCCAGACCGCTTTATAATAGTCAGTCAGCGCTCTCACACACATTTCATAAGCCGTTTCAGAATCCTGAATAGATAGTTCCCCTTCATTATTAGCTACATATTTGGGGGAATCCTGTAATACATTCTCTTCCGTGCTGGGGGTAATTTCTGTGCTTATATCACTATCTGTGCTGCTATCTACCGAGACTACAGGCGTATTTTGAGTTGTACTTTCATCAATATCACCGGTAGTATTATAAACTTTTTTATCATTATCACTACAGCCAACTAATATTAATACCAGCATAAATGTAAAAATAGAAAATTCGATATTTTTATTGATACTGTTCACCCCTTTATTATATTAGTCACCATTTCATAAAAAAAGTTACAACTCACCGAACTAATAATTGAAAATTCTTATAATTATAGTTATAATAACTGTAATATATTTGAAAGGATGATGAATGGACGATGAACAAATAATTCTATTTTACACGTAAAATGTATTCGCATTTTCACTTAAAATAGGATTAGTCTGCCCATTTATTATACCTAATTTAGCCCTTTACAGGCTTATTTGATAATGAATTCTAATCCTTCTGAATTTTTTCAGAAGGTTTTTATTTGTTTATGCGTATGCATTTCAAAGCAAACGATTGGAATGATAGTATGCAAAATAAATATAAAATCATCTCCAATAGCTTTGGCAATAAATAAAGTTGGAGGAGATCTTATAATGCCAATAGAAATAATAAATCTGAATTTCGGATTTGATGCTCTTGATCAACCGATATTTCAACAAGTCAATTTAAATATAGATACAAAATGGCGGCTTGGTTTAATCGGACGAAATGGTCGTGGTAAAACAACACTATTAAACTTACTTATGCAAAACTATCCATATGTCGGAGAAATCATTTGTGATGTAGATTTTGTTTATTTTCCTCAATATATACCAAACAAGGAAAACTTAACGTACTATGCGATTGACGAAATTATACCAGTAGAATTGTGGAAGCTTGAGCGAGAGTGTCAATTACTATCGTTAGATAAAGATATTTTATGGCGACCATTTGAACAATTATCTGGTGGTGAGCAAACGAAGGTATTATTAGCTGCACTATTTTGTGAAGAATCCAGGTATCCCTTATTAGACGAACCAACGAATCATTTAGACATCGAAGCGAGAAAAATCGTATCTGAATATTTGAAGAAGAAGAAAGGTTATATTGTTGTAAGTCATGATAGAAATTTTGTCGATGAAGTTGTAGACCACATTTTAGTTATTGAAAAAAACCAATTATCAATCTATAAGGGACATTTTTCTACTTATGAGAAACAAAAAGAAATGCGAGATCAATATGAATTCGCCCAAAACAAATCTATCAAAGCAGAGATAGAACGGTTGAAAAAAACTTCAAAAGAAAAAGCTGATTGGGCAATTCACAAAGAGAAAACATCTGGAAATGATGCGTTTGCAAATGCACAAGCTGCTCGTATGATGAAAAGGTCCAAAGCTATCGAAAAGCGCACGATAACCAAAATTGAAGAAAAGACAAAGCTCTTAAAAAATATTGAAACGATTAGCGCTTTAACAGCGAACAGTATATCCAGCCATCGAAATCCCGTTCTTCGTGTTCAAAACTTTACATTAAGTTATGGTGAAAAGCCGCTATTTCATCCCATTACATTTGATATTAATCAGGGAGATCAAGTAGCTCTTGTTGGACAAAATGGCAGTGGTAAAACATCCATTTTAAATTATATAATCCAGCAACAGTTTGCAGGCACAATTATGGGGGAGATGGTAATACCTCAAGGACTCTCCAAAAGCATCATTCGTCAAAATCATGATGACAATACCGGCTTGTTAAAGGATTTCGCTCATGACCATAATATTAACTACACACTATTTCTCAATAACCTTCGAATATTAGGCGTTGAACGTGATGTATTTAATGTTCCGGTTGAATGTATGAGTAACGGTCAAAAGAAAAAGGTGGAGTTTGCGAAATCTTTAGGAATATTAGCTGAGTTTTATATTTGGGATGAGCCATTAAATTATTTGGATGTCTTTAACCAAACGCAAATTGAAACGATGATATTGGAATATAAACCTACACTTTTATTTGTAGAACACGATCTAACGTTTCTCTCTAATATTGCTTCAAAAACCGTAGAAATCATTTCGTATTGAATTTTATAGTTTATAAATTTTTTATAAAAACTTAAATAACTTTACTTTAGTAGTCCACTGTCAGTACATGTGATAGTGGACTCTATTATTTATATTCAATTAGAAGTAGGTAGATTATTTTTATAGACTTTATCATGCTCAGCCTTTACGCCACCAAATAATAACAGGTATGAGAAATAAGGCTAAAAGTCCACCACTCAAAGATAATGTAGTATAACTTGTATTAGCTACTACCATTCCTGAAAGAGCTCCGCCAGAGGCTCCTGCTAATGCAATAAAAACATCAAGTGTTCCTTGAGTTTTAGCACGTTTTGAAGGATCTGTAGAGTCAACTATTTGAGCAGTACCACTGATTAAGCCAAAGTTCCATCCTAATCCAAGTAAAGAAAGTGCAATTACTAAAAGAATCATTGAATCGCTTGGTGCGAATGCTGCTAATAATCCAGCGAATAACAATGTAATGCCCGAGGCTATGCTCATAGCTGTTGTACCCACTTTATCTACAAGGACGCCTGTGATAAGTGAGGGAAGATACATTGCCCCAATGTGAAAACCAATAACAATTCCAACTTCGGCTAAACCATGACCGTGTTGTGTCATATGTACCGGTGTCATAGTCATAATTGCCACCATTACAATTTGGGTAAGAACCATAACCATGGCACCGACCATTAAACCTCTATTATTTTTTGCTTTATCATTAGACTCCGTTTTATTTACACACTCATATTCTTGTTTATAGGCTGCTATCCTGTTTGCAATATCTAATGGGTCGGGACGTAACATAATTAAAAGTACAAGTCCCGCTAAGATAAATGCAGTAGCTGATAATATGAATGGACCTGCAAGTGACGGAACACCAATGAAACTAGCAAATTCACCCATAACTTCTACTAGATTTGGCCCTGCAACGGCACCGAATGTTGTCATAACCATCGTAGTACTAATAGCAGTTGCTCGTTGTTTTTTGTTTGCTAGATCAGTTCCTGCATAACGAGCTTGTAAATTTGTCGCAGTCCCTGCCCCATAAATCAGTAGGGAAGCAAATAATAAAATTACACTACTCATCATGGCAGCAATCACCACTCCAATCGCACCGAGTCCACCTACAATAAAACCTGTTGATAAACCTGTACGGCGTCCATATCGTTGTGAAAGTCTCCCTACAATTAAAGCAGCTCCTGCAGAACCTAAAGTAAATAAAGCTGCCGGCACTCCTGCATAAGCATCAGTCCCCAGCATTTGTTGAGCCAATAGGGCACCTACTGTAACTCCTGCAGCAAGCCCTGCACCTCCGAAGATTTGTGATAGACTTACAACAAACAACACACGTCTATATAAGCTCTTTAGTTTTTCTGGTGAATCTATATAACTCTCAATGGAATCTCGTGCTTTATCAGACACTTATAAACACCTTCTTCTATTTATTTGCTTATTTCTATTATAAAAAGTAACTATTCTTTCAGCCCATTCAACAACCTTCACAAATCATTCATTGGGAATTATCATGTGGGTGGTACTTGCATGTAGATTAAATGGTGCAGGTCGCAGTCTTTCTCCGACTTCAAGCAGTTTCAAAGGTACGACTTCAGTTATGCTATCTTCAAAAATTGAAGAGCTTTATACTTAATTTTTTCAAACCCTATTTTTACGATAATTAGAAGAACCATTTTGAAAGTTTCATTCTACGAAATTAGTATGCACAAATGAAAACCACGTATTTTGTATTTAAGTACCCCTCCCCAACTTATGTATATTCTTCATCCTTATTAAACTAACCTGCTGCATTACGTTAAGTGTAACATTTCACACTGAGTCACCGAAATCTACTTTGTGTTATACGTAAAAATAGACCATCGAATTGATGGTCATGTTTGAATACTGCCTATTATTTTAGTTAATTTTACTTTTCAACTATCGTTTATTCTTTAATCCCAACAGTTGAAAATTACTTCGCCGATTGAACGGGGTTGCCAATAGGCAGCCTGTCTCAACTCAACTTCATCTAAATCATGTTCCTTTTTGGAGAATGGCAAATTTAATACCTTTTTTGTGAGGACAGTATAATATTCTTTGAAGCCTCTCGTTAATGTTGGTAAATCCGTAAACTCAATCACAACGTCTTCCCATTTTTTAGCAAAAGCAAGATATGGATAGTATTCATTTAAAAGAATATAAAATAACTCTTCATTTATACGAATTTGAACTTTAAAGTAATTATGTGGATAGAGAGGCCCCTCCCATTTAAGAATTTCTCCTTTAGCCTCTCTCAATACTTCATAACAAATTTTTTTAAATTGTTGTCCGTCTATCACTTCCTCAATATCATCAATAAATCCTGTAATACCTTTAGGAAGTCTCAATAAAATCACCTCTCTAACTAATTTTTCTTCCTCAATTATAGCCTAAGCTTTTTCCACTAAACTGCCGCGTTAGTTTAAGTGTAACATTTCACAATAGATCACCAATATCAAATTGATGTTTTGGACATAAAAATAGACCATCGAAAAGATGGTCATGTTTAACTAATGCACCCGTTACTTTAAGTATATTTTTCACAAACTGATTAAAAGAGTCGTTTCACTATAAGAAAAACGACTCTTTTGGATAAAGCTTTTCAACATTGTATGAAGGTAAACACTTTTAAACTATATCGGAATCCAATTTTTCTTCCTTCACTTTGTTACGTTTTAAAGTAGAAGCAATTATGACAATCATACTTACCACTCCTATCCAAACAAGCACAGAAAGTGAAGTGTTCCAAGTTAACCCTTCACCAAAGAAGAATAAATTTCGTAAACCTTCTATCATAAACCGCATTGGCAACCATGAATAAATCCAATGCCTATAAAATGGAGACATCATTTCAGGTGCCATTGCTAGTAAAGGCCAATCTGCTTCATTAGTGCAATAAGAATAAAGAATCGCTTAATCAACCTATGATCTTTTACTCAAGCACCCGTTAGTTTAATAAGGTCCAAATTCAATTGCACTTTTAATATATAACTACTAAATTAATGTTTGGTATAATTGTTATAAAATTTCATATTTTAATCTAAGTCTAAATATGAATGAAAGAGGTAGAAGTATGGATCAATGGATAAATGTTCAAACTCTTATTTGGTTGTTTCCTATTTTTTTTATTTTTCATGACTTCGAAGAAATTATTATGGTAGAAAGTTGGCTAAATAAGAATAGACATGAAGTTTATAAAAGATTACCCCAAAAATTAGCTGATCGAGTAGTTAAACAATTTTCTATGTCCACTGCACAATTTGCTTTTGCAGTATTAATTATATTTTTATTTGTTAGCAGTTCTACATTTATGGCTAACCAATACTTAACTCACGGAGCATTTGCTAATATCTATCTTTTTACAGCAGTAACATTAACTTTTTTCATCCATGCATTTACCCATATTGGACAAGCAATATTTTTCCGTTCCATAACTCCAGGAGCGATAACATCGTTAATAATCATACTTCCATACAGTTTAGTGTTATATAAAGCTTTATTAGTAAATGAAGTCATAACGTGGAAGATTATTATTATAAGTCTACCTTTTGGTTTTCTAATAATTCCCCTTGTTTTATTTGCTCATTGGTTAGGGAAAAGAGTTATATAAAATATATTATAAAGTAAATTAATTCTCAAAAGTCACTTGATAGTGGCTTTTTAATTTAGAAAATTAGACCATCTAGTTGATGTTCATATTTAATTAAAGCACCCGTTAGTCTGACTCCAACGACCACGGTGTATCATAGACTGTCGCACTCAATACGAGTAGCACTCATGGGAGATTAATCCTATTATCAAAAGTACTTTTAAATGTAAAAGGAGCAACGTCTAAAAGACGTTGCTCTACTACGTGTGTAATTATGTTTGTTTTTTAAAAAAGAAAATCATTGCCATTCTTGTCTTGGATAATTAGCTCATATTTCTGATTCTCAGTCTTTGTTTTTATTTCTTCGCTATCTAGGAATTCTATTATTCCTTTTCGGATTTTAGTCACCGTCTCTTTATCTTTTACATCCGATGATTTCATGTTCGTCATGATGGTAATAGACACTTTTACAGGCTTGAAGGAATATCTAATGTCAGCTACCCGGTACTCTTTTTTTAGGTATAACTCATCTTCAATGCTCCTCATGATTGGCATCCACTGAAGCCTAATTTCTTCTTCCGTAACGTCTCGAGTTATTATCTGTACCTGTTTCGGTGTATCGTTTGCTTTTAAAAGTTCAATCGCGGCCTTGTAAATTACTACTTTCTTAGCTTCATCTGCTATCGGGATGTACACTTCGACTACAGGGCTATATGCGTTAACATTCATTATCGGGAATCCTGCTTCCTGCAAGTCCGACATCAACTTCTCGCCTAGTTCCTCTCTATTTTTATCTATCTCTTTTTGCGCGGGAGGTACCTCATTCGTGTCAGAAACCTTTAACTCGTAGTTATCATACCCTCTTTTTTCCAAAATTTCAGTCAAAATATTTAAGACTTTGTCCTCTTCTTGATTGACGTATTCTTCCGTTCCCTTCAGCCCTATGTCAAAGTGTGGCTTCTGTTCCCAGATGCCCATACCGATACCTGCTGTTTTATACCCTTCCTTCTCCAACGTTTCCGTAATTACTTCAAGTATCGGTTTATGGAATACTTGTCCTAGATACGGGATTTTTGATACTACCTCCGCCATAGTTGGATTCAGGAATGCAGAACCAGTTAGGACGACAAGACTGATAACCGCTGCAACGACAAACTGGGATTTCTTCCAAACTGTTTTTCTTTCTGGCGATTTTTCAAAATCCGCTCTTTTTTCCGACTCTTCCTTAATGTTTTTGGCAAATTCGTACATGGAAGATGGTACCTGGATTTTTTCCATCTCTTCTTTGATTTCTTTTTTCAACGATTCATCGATTCTCATTGTGAATTCACCCCTATAAACTGATTTTCAATCAATCTTTTTTTCAGAGCGTTCCTTGCTCTGCGAAGATGGGATTTGACCGTCGAATTTTTCAGTCCAAGCAAATCTGAGATTTCTTGAATTGCTTGCTCTTGGTAATAGTAGAGGATAAGGACGTTCTGGTAGTCGCTGTTATCAAGGGATGATATGCCCTTTTTAATCTCGTTTTCTTTTTCCTCTTTTAACACGCTTTCTATAACGCCATGTTTGTCTGTCACCACGTCAATTTCAAGCGGTGATTCCTTCAGACGCTCATTCTTTCTCCAAGCATCGATTGAGCGATGGGTGACCAATTTATAAAACCAGGTGTTGAAATAGGTGATATCCTTTCCACTCATGATGTTCCGATATGCCTCAATCAACGCATTTTGGACAACCTCTTCTGCCTGTTCCTTCGATTTTAAAATACTAAAACTGGTCCTGTATCCCTTTTCAATCAAGGGGTTGACTAGTTGAGCAAAAGCTTCGTCCTCGCCGTTCCGAATCCGTGTCATCAATGTTCTCTGTTCCATGAGGAAAACCCCCTTTTTTGTTTCTACCTTTTAGGCGACGGTGAGGCTGTTTAGGATGCACAATTCGAAAAAAAAAATAGTAAAGAAATTGAATGGAATTCCAAATCTAGTAAGATTTAATTAAAGACAGTTTTTTTGTACCTATTTTCCAGAAAACTCAGATTAATTATTACTGAAGGCTTCGGTTAATAAAAATAAATAACCCAGTTCAATGAACTCGGCTATTCCTTGTATTTATTTCAATGCTTATTGAACAAAATGCTTAGTAAATTAAGATATACATTGTATCCTGGAAACTTCGAAATTTACTCGATGTTTTGGACGTAAAAATAGACCATCGAAAATGATGGTCATGTTTAATTAAAGCACCCGTTAGCTGAAGATGCTTATTTATTATTCTTTAGTAATGAATAGACATAGGTATCATATGCTATACCATTTTGATACATATATTTCTTCAATACTCCCTCTTTTTGAAAGCCGATTTTAGTTAATAACTTATTAGATGCATCATTGTCAATAAATACAACGGCACCTATTCGAGTTAAATCCATAACATCAAAGCCATATGAAAGCACTTTAGATACTGCTTCAAAAGTGTATCCTTTTCTCCAATGCTCTGGATGAATTTCGTAGCCTATTTCTGCTCTTTTATGTTTAGGAGACCAAGCATTAAAGCCAATTGTTCCAATAATACCTTTGGTTCCTATTCTTTCAATTCCCCACCGTATGCCTCTTTTTTCATTGTAGTTTTTTGAAAAAAAATCAACGAATTTCTCTGCTTGTTCTATATTATCTAATGTTTCTTGTCCATAATAACGTGTTACATTCTCGTTAGAAAAACAAGCAAAAATACCTTCCGCATCCTCTTTTGTTAGTTCTCTTAATATTAGTCTTTCTGTATCTAATATTGGAAACATTTAATCTCTCCCTCTCATTAATTCAATAATTAACTATTCCTTTTAAACGGTAAAAATAACTTTATAATGGAGTTCCCTTTTCAGCTAACCTGCTGCGTTAGTTTAAGTGTAACATTTCACAATGGATCACCGAAATCCACTTGATGTTTTAGTAAAATTGACCATTGAAATGATGGTCTTGGTTCACTTAAGCACCCATTAGTGCAACAACCTATTCGTGGAAAATTATAATTAAAGTGATATTAATTTATAAAAGGTTTTATATTTAATAAACCCATATCAACTGATGTCTCTATATAACCAACTATCTGATCAAACGTAAAAACATTAAGTTTTTCATTTATAACTTCCTTATCATATTCCATTTCGCCTAATACGTATGGAACTAAATTTTCAACATCTTCAGACTTAACCTCTTCCAAATCTATTATTGTAGGAAAATTACTAAGCGAGTTTCTCAATTCATCGGTAAAACTATAGTATTCTAATAATTTTCCATTTAATAATCGGAAATCATTATGGTATTGATTAAGTATTTCTTTATTATCTTCCATTCTGTTTTTCAACCAAGGAAGATAAAAACCTTTTAGCCATATATCATCAGCGATTAAATGTATAAAATATCCCAATATATAATTACTTTTTATTCGCGAACTATATTTATACAAAAAACCTTTATAATCAACACTTCTTGAATAATCTTGTACATCACCTTTAAAGAAATGTGAAAAGTCTTTAGTTGAAACAGCATCTGGTGCAATGCCTCCGAGTAAAAATGACGTTCTATCTTCTATCAATAGACTCTCTGCTATTCTATTAGCAATAACCAAGTGCATTATTCTTGAACCCAAAGTTTAGTCACCCTTTAAGTATTATGTATTATTTAACAAGTCTTTCATAACTATAATATATCTCTATTCTATAAAATTATGAGAATTCCTTCTTCAACTAAACTGCTGCGTTTGTTGAAGTTTAACATTTTACATTGTATCGTCGAAATGATCTTGATGTTTTGAACGTAAAAAAGACCATCGAAATGATGGTCTTGTCTACCTAAAGCACCCGTTATCACTAACACCAAATTCCCGACCATCAATTGTATAAAATTAATATCATAATCTTCAACTAAACTCCTGTGTTACTTGAATAAGAATAAAAGTTCTACTTTTACTAAAGTAAAGCACCTCCTAGTCCAACAAACTGTATACTTGCACAATATTTTGTATAGAAGTGGCTAATTCTCCTATTTTTTATACAGAAGTTTCAATACAATTTTTGTAAACTCCTCATATGAAGAAAAATTACTACGCTGGTTATACCACTTTCGAATTGTTTCTACTAACCAAAACGGAACAGAATTCCCATCTATTAAATGATAGTATTGCTCATATCCTTTTTTTAGATGTTCCCACCGAAAATCATTACCTGGAAGTGTGTATTCAGAGACATCAATTATTTTTGCTCTTCCGTTTTGTAGTAAAATATTTTTCAAATGAATATCACGTGCGTTAAGACCCTTATTGCGAACAAATTCTCTTGCATCCTCCACATCATTTACCACCTGTTCTGGAATATGAATACCTTGTAGAATGCAGTCAAAGAGAGTTTTTCCTTCCTCGTAACTTAAAACGAGGTATTCGTCGTATGAAGCAAAACATGTTGGAAAGAAAGGTGAATTTCCTAATATTCGATAAACATTTGCTTCAACTTTTACTTTGTTTACTTTGTCCTTGGCATATAATTTAAATGCATAAGTTGGGGCGAAAAGAGACTGAAAAACGGCCGCATCTGTCCCGACTCCTATACACTTCAAATCATCAGCGTCACCACTTATGGTTACAGGCTCGTTATTTGGATTTGAAAAAACTTTAATTTTAGAAAGAGAACCAATAGCTTTGTCCCAATCGTGTTCCATATAATCTATCCCTTCATTAGCGCTGAAGAAAACTACATTATCCAATTACTTTAATAGAGTTTCTATATCGCTCTTAACAAAATTCAGATGATGTTCTATATGACTTCACTACCATTTTTTAATTTACCCACCAAATTGCTTGTTCAACCAACCTGTTGAGTTCAATAAAAAAAAAGCTTTACAACTACTTCGACTCAAGGACCAGTTAGTAAAAATTAGCTAAATAGAACAATCCACTCCCATATATTCTTTTAGAACTTTGTTTTCATTATCTTCAAATTGGGATCTGGATAAATCAGAATCCTCAAGTCTCTTCTGTAGGGTAGAATTAATATTGCCGCACCTCTACAACACCATTAATTGCTACGAAAGCATTTATGTCAATTGTCTTAATGAGTGTTCTAAGTTCAGGTTCTTCCAACCTGTTAATAACACAGAAAACTATTTCAACACGTTCATTGGTTTGTCCGCCTTCACCTACTACATATGTAACACCTCGACCTAAACTTGTTTGAATAGCGACACCAATTTCTCGCGAATTTTTACTAATAATCATAATATTCTTAGATTCGTCAAAACCAGCTTGTACCATGTCTATTACCTTCGTAGCTATAAAATAAGCTATAGCCGAACATAAAGCACCCCTTAGACCATAAGTTAACATTGCAAATGAGAATATTAACACATTAATACTCATAATAACTTCCCCAACCGATAATGGGAATTTCTTTGCAATTAGAATAGCTAAAATTTCGGTACCATCTAAAGCACCACCTTTTCGTAAAACAATACCAACCCCTAAACCAATCATGATACCTCCTAATACTGCAACTAACATGGTATCTCCTGAAATAATAGTTGGAATGTGGTGCAATAAGGTAGTAGCAATTGACAATACTGTGATACCAATTACAGAACTAAATGCGAATGACTTTCCAAGTTCCTTATATCCAATAAATATGAATGGAATATTTAGAACGAATAGGAATAGACTTAACGAGAATCCTGTTAAATGAGACAACAGGATAGATATACCAGTAATACCACCATCAATTATATTGTTTGGAATCAGGACCGCTTCTAAACCAATAGCTGTAATTAGTGCTCCCAACATTATAAACAAAACACGATTAATTCTTTCAAACATACTGATAGTCTGACCCTTTTCGACTTCCAATGTTGGTCATCTCCTTTTATTGCTCGCTATTGATCACCATAGACTGACATTTATATTTCAATTGAGTTTAGTAATATTGTTTTACATTTTCTTATATTCTTTCAAATCTACTTTAATATAACGGTATGAAAATTAAATAAACATAGAACTCATAGAATATTTCAAGAAAATAAGGAAGAAATAATTTTCACTATTCACACTTACTAATCATATATTTACTTAAAGCATTCCATTCCATTTTGTTTTATACAAATATATATATATGTTGTGTGAATGACCTGTTATGCTTTTTTCTCCTACTTATGAAATGTAAATCAAATAACTAACAAATATCTATACAACGAGAAAACCTGAGGGAATGGAACAAGTAAACAACTTCAGTAATAGTTAAACAAAGCTAATATGTCTTTAGAGAGAAGGATGAAACTTTTGATTTGCTATCAAATGTTTTATTTAATCCGTTATTCAATACTTACTGTCCAGAATTTAACGTAAAAAGAATATGACCAGTTAAGAAAATTATGTATGTACAAATTGAAAACATAGGAGTATTATTACTCTCAGTTTCATATTTCTAAATCGCTTAATCCATTTGGAACGGGGGACCCATTTAATCGTGGCATCTCAGCCGCTTGGGGTGAATCCTACAATTGTAGGTAAGGATACTCTTTTATCCTTAACCCGACAGCTAACTCCGTAAGCGTTATGAGGGAGGAATTTGAACTAGTGAGAATGATAAAAGTCCACTAGGCTATTTTTCGATGCCTTGTGGACTTTTTTGTTGTTACTTCACATAAATTTCATAGTAAAAAAACAGATTTAATAAAAATAAATAATGTTTTTATTTGTAAGAAGATTTTTTAGAATCCCTTTAGCTTTATGAAAATAGTGTAATATAACGAAGGCTTCAACTTACTTAAAGGTACATTATTTCTAATAAATTGGTGCCATAATATTCTTCCTAATCAGTCGATTTGACTAATCAAGGCCAAAACAATTTACCCTAGTGATGTAGCGGTATTAAGAGTTCCTTACCAATTTTAAGAAGTCGTTTTATTTATAAAGTGAATAAAACGATTTTAAATTTTTTAGGAGGAAGTGTAATTATGTTTGTAACTAAAAAGAAAAAAAAATCAATTTCACCACCTGTAATTATTGCAGGGAGTTTCTTGATATTAATAATTGTAGGGACATTTTGTTTAAAACTTCCATTTGCAACTACGGTACCTATATCATGGACAGATGCATTATTTGTCGCTACATCGGCAACTACAGTGACAGGACTCAGCGTTTTTGATCCAGGTACAACGTTGACAGTATTTGGGGAAGTTATATTAATGATTCTTATTCAATGCGGCGGGATTGGTTTAATGACATTCGCCGTAGCAACACTTATACTCCTAAGGAAGAAAATAGGTTTACAAAACCGTATCTATTTGCAAGAGTCACTCAATCAAAACTCAATAGGTGGCATCATAAAGTTAGTAAAGCTAATTTTATCTTTTGTTCTATCGGTCCAACTCTTTGCAGTGCTAATTATGACTTTACATTGGATACCCTCATTTGGATTTAAGGATGGGCTATATTTAAGTATATTTCATGTTATTTCAGCATTTAATAACGCGGGTTTTGCATTATTCCCAGATAACTTAATCAGCTTCGCAAATGATCCAATCGTAATTATAGTATTATCTGCGCTATTTATCCTTGGCGGAATCGGTTTTACCGTTATAGTTGATGTTCAGCAGAAAAAGTCATTCAAACAATGGTCACTTCATACGAAAATGATGATCATCGGGACAATTGTTATTAATGGTATAGCCATAGTTGTAGTTTTCTTACTTGAATATGGGAATATAGCAACAATTGGTAATATGCCTTTGTCTGATAAAATCCTTGTTTCCTACTTTCAGGGAGTAACCCCTCGTACCGCAGGATTTAATACAATAAATTATGGTGATATGGAGGATTCTACTATATTTTTCACAATGATATTAATGTTTATTGGGGCTGGGAGTGCATCTACTGCATCGGGAATTAAGCTAACCACTTTTATGGTTATAATTCTAGCCACATTCTCCTTCTTACGACAACGTAAGGAACCAGAGTTGTTGGGCCGGTCTATTCGTATAGATACAGTAATACGATCTTTAGCGATTGCAACAATTGCATTATTTATTGTTCTTTCATTTATCTTTATATTAACAATCACTGAAAATATTCCGTTCCTCCCACTAGCATTTGAAGTGGTATCAGCTTTTGGAACCGTTGGATTGTCCATGGGAATCACAGCCCAAATAAGCGATATAGGTGAAGTATTACTTTGCATAGTAATGTTTGTTGGACGAATTGGTCCTTTAACTTTGTTTTTCATACTTATGAAGCCAAAAAATGTTCATTATCGTTACCCATACGACCAGGTGTTTACTGGATAAGCAGCAAAGTTTCCCACTAATTGTTACTTGTATTAACAATAAAAGAACGTATTATAATTATACATTTCAGAATTTCTAGAGAAGAAATGAAAAGGCTGTCTTTTGACAGCCTCGTACTGCTAAAGAACCTATTAGTTGAATAACTGTTTTACCTTAAAGTTCTTTTCCAGTAATTATTTTATATAAAATTTCTGAGTCCTTTATTGGCAGTTTAATATATTTTGACTGACCCATAGCAATTATCTCTAGTCTATCTCTATATGGAGTAACCCAGATTTGGTAGTTAATCGAATTCATGCTAAAACGATATTCAGCAGGATGCGCCATATCCAATCTAATATTTTCATCCCATTCAGCGTTTTCAATTATTTCGGTAGCAGCCTTTATTTCATCAGATTTAACAACTTCTTTTAAACTTTTATACGTTCTCTAACTGTAAAAGTTTTTTCTTCAATTTGTTCTGTTTGTGGTGACTCTGCTAGTATTTCTTTTGGTGGTTCTATTGTTTCTTCTTGATTACAGCCAACCAAGCTCATTCCTATCCAAAATAGTATAAACAAGTGTTTCTTCATAGTTTAAACTCCTTTGTTGTTAAACTAAACTGCACCGTTAGTTTAATAAGCGCTATGAAAGCGCCAGCTAGTTGGAATGGAGTAGTTTTAATTTCATTTATCGAACAGGAGTTCCTGTTATGAAAATCTTTTTAAACTCTGAATTATAATATCAGACCTATCTAAGTGAACGTCATGGTCACTTCCTTCTGCAATTACTAACTCTCCTCTGTTAGACAACAGAGATAATTCTATCTGTAACTCCCGCCAAGCCTCTTCATATAAAACTGCTTCTTCCACAGGTATGTCATGTTCAACAAAAGACTTTACTGATACTTCTTTATCTCTGGCGATTACTATTAGTGGAATGTTAGGGAAATCGCCCAATTCTATTATGCTTTCGCTACTTATTCCCCAGTTTTCAAATTCTTTAGCAATTGTCTTAAAAAAGAGGGGATTTGTAATCAATTCCTCATAATCTCTTGCTTCGTTGTAAGGTAAAATATTCTCGTATTCAACAATCATATTGTTGAATTTACGATTCAGCTCCTCTTTTGATTTTTTAGAGTTCTCCATATTATTGTCTACCATCTTATCTATTGAAATTAGGGAACTCATTACAGGTATATCCAGATTGTATAACTTGTTAAAGTTATATGAAGTAGAATCTATAAGGATTAGTCCCTTTATTTTGTTAGGGTACATTTTTGAGAACTGCTGTACACACAAGCCTCCAAAAGAATGACCAATTAGAACAAATTTTTCAGTGATACCTATTCTTTTAACAAGTTCATAAAGTTCCTCAGCAATATTTTTAGTTGTTCGAAGTTCTTTTGAAACTGGACTATTCCCGTATCCAGCCCTATGGTACATAACAATCGTAAAGTCTTCTTTAATCTCTTGTATAAAAGGATACCAGTTATAAAACGAACCACCTATTCCTGTTTCTAGGATAAGTATAGTCTTCCCACTGCCAACTACCTTATATTCTAACTCTATATTTTTCAAAAAATCCCTCCTTTTTAATGAATCCTGATTTATTCCTTCTTCAACTAACCTGGTGCAATAGTTCAATAAGAAAAAGGCTTTACTACTTCTTGAAGTAAAGCACCTGTTAGTTAAACATCAAATTATATCTATCTACTTATATTTTTTGACATGCCAATGGTAAATTTCTTGAACCCAAAGGTTTCATAATATGGTTCCAAACTTTCGACACACATTAGTTGAGGAATTACCCGATTTTGCTCGCAATGTTGAATAATTCGATTCACCATTTCTTTGCCTATTCCTTCGGACTGATAGCTTGGTAGAACACATAATCCACAAACTACTCCAGTAATTACACCATCTGAAATAACACGTCCCATACCCACTAATTGTTTTTCATCAAATGCGTAAATGGCGAACCAACTTTGATTGCACATTCGTTCCAAATCATTACTCGTTAATTCAAGTGAATTCCATCCTAAAGATTCATATAAGGTTAGTAATTGTTCAAAGTTATTAGGGGGTTTTGTTGTATAATTGATAAATTTCGCCATATAATTACCTCCTGATTTTTGTATATTTTAGTTCTACATCGACACATTATATATATTTTTTCTTATTCAGATAAACTGCTGCGTTAAAGAAAAAGCGACTGTTCTTATTGAACAATCACTTAAGTAAGACTTTTATTTCTTCTTTTTTGTAAGTGCCCTAGCGAATAAAACCCATAGTATGATGGCACACACAGTAAAATTAGCTAAGAAAAATAGCAATATACAAACAACAATTCTTGTAGCAACCAATAGATTAGCTATACTCTGCAACTCAGTCTATTCTTTCTTATCAACATTTACTTTACCTACAGTCCACACTTATTTTAACATAAATATCCAGTTTTAGTGAAACTGATTTAATCAGATGTATGCTAGGTGCCACAATACATTTTACGATAAATTAACTTTTCCCTTTAAAAGAGCCAATAATTTTTGACAAAGCATGTTCACTTCTTTATATTAGTTTAATAGACCGGTTGGTATAATTTATGAGGTGATTTAAAAGTGTCCACAAAAAATAATTCTAAAGATGTTCTAATCGAAACTGCATCCCGACTTTTTCGGTTAAGAGGCTACTATGGTGTTGGACTTAAAGACATTATAGAGGAAAGTGGAATTCCAAAAGGCTCTCTTTATCATTACTTTCCAAAAGGTAAGGAGCAGTTAGCAATTGCAGCAATTAATCATACAAAAGATATTGTAATAAACGAAATCCAACAGTTGTTTGATAAAATTCAAGATCCTATCCAAGCATTTCAAACACATCTGGAACATTTATCCGAAATCATTATAAAAAGTGATAACATAGGCTTCCCTATTGGTACAATCGCGGGAGAAACACATTCCACAAGTGAGCCTATCCGAATGGCTTGCCAACTAGCTTTTGAAGAATGGCAGGCTATTTATAGGATGAAATTACTTCAATCCGGATATGACAAAAAACAAGCAACGGACCTGGGTATTACTGTAAATTTAATGATAGAAGGTGCTATTCTATTATCTTTAACAAATAAAAGTATTAGACCGCTTGAAGTTGCTAAAATGCAAATAACATTATTATTGAGGAAAGAAATTTAAATTTATCAGAAAATGTATTATCTGTAAGGTCTATATAGTTATTTATTGGAGGAATTTGTTCATGATCGAAAAAGCAACACAGCAAGAAAAACAAGTATTTAAAACAACCCCTATCTTAATCTCCTTTTTAATTGCTGGGTTTGTCGGATTATTTAGTGAGACCGCATTGAATATGGCACTTGGAGATTTAATAGGAATATTTGGTATTAGTCCACCATCAGTTCAATGGCTAACAACTGGATACCTATTAACACTAGGGATACTAGTACCAGTCTCAGGGTTCATCATGCAGTGGTTCACTACACGACAATTATTTATCGCTTCTTTACTATTTTCTATTGTAGGAACACTCATTGCAGCACTTGCACCGAGTTTTACAATATTACTACTTTCACGAGTTATACAAGCAATAGGAACAGGATTATTATTACCTCTAATGTTCAATACTATTTTACTCATTTTCCCGGTTCATAAAAGAGGAGCAACAATGGGAATTATGGGATTGGTAATCATGTTTGCACCAGCGATTGGTCCAACCATTTCAGGTTTGGTTCTTGAGCAGCTTACTTGGCATTGGATTTTTTGGATTTGTTTACCGTTCCTTCTAATCGCTTTGTTGTTTGGGATAAAATTCGTGCAAAATGTAACGACTGTAACGAAACCAAAAATAGATATACTATCAATTATTTTATCAACTATCGGTTTTGGCGGAATTGTTTATGGCTTTAGTAGTGCAGGAGAAAAGGGCTGGGGTAGTTTTATAGTTATTGCTACAATCATTGTCGGTCTTTTAGCCCTAGCTTTATTCTCAGTAAGACAATTTAAAATGGAGACACCAATGATTGACTTAAGTGTCCTAAAATTCCCAATGTTTACGTTAGGATTATTAAGTGTATTTATCACCTTTATGATAATCATGTCGTCAATGATTCTATTGCCATTATACTTGCAAACAGGACTTGCTTTAGCAGCATTTACAGCAGGACTTGTGCTCTTACCAGGTGGAGTACTCAATGGCTTTATGTCTCCTTTAACTGGTCGTATATTTGACAAATATGGACCAAGAGGACTTGTTTCTCCTGGATTTATCATCATGATTATCATGCTATGGATGCTTTCCAATATCACTGTGGACACTTCTATAACTATGGTTATTATTATGCACTCCGTTCTATTTATTGGAGTATCAATGGTTATGATGCCAGCTCAGACGAATGGACTTAACCAGCTTCCAAGAAATCTATATCCGGATGGAACTGCCTTGATGAATACATTACAACAAGTTTCCGGTGCAATTGGAACGGCCGTTGCAATTACAATTATGTCAACGTCTCAAAACGATTATTTAAAGAATGCGACAGACTCAATGAATCCAGATACAGTAAGTGCGTCATTAACTGCTGGTGTTCAAGATGCCTTTATATTTGGCTTAGTTCTAGCAATCATAGGATTGATCATGTCCGTATTTATTAAAAAGGCATAAATAGCTAAATGACAAACCCCATTCTTTGAGTTATATACTCTCGGATGGGGTTTAGTTTTAGGCTTTGTTATATTTTATTAGGTATGGCAAATCCAACCCGCAAATAGTCCACTAGAATGGAATCTATGTTAGCTGTTCTTCATTCACTTAACCACCATTGTTTGATGAATTAGCTATAAAGGCTACTCTATCTTCAATAAAAAGAGCAACTCGTCTATAGTTCAAGACATGTGCTGCTCCTTAGAATTTAATTTACCACTTTCATTTTTGCAGCTTGTATTAACGCAGTAATTTTCTCCAACTCATTTTGGTGGAAAGCATCTACTATAGCACTTCCTACGATCACGCCATCAGCTAATGCCCCCATGCTTTTAACTTGTTCCGGTGTAGATATTCCAAAACCTGCTAGTACTGGTATATTGCTTTGCTCTAACAAGTTAGTAAAATGCTGCTCCAATTGTTTGCCAAATCCATCCCTAACTCCTGTGATTCCATTAACTGTAACTGCATAGATAAAACCTTCACCAGAAGACGTAATCTTAGCAATACGTTCTGGCGGGCTTGTTAAAGAAACAAGTGGAACCAATGCAACATCTGTATCTGCAAGTACTTTGTGGAGTTCTACCGTTTCTTCCACCGGTAAGTCTGGGACGATTAATCCCGCTATTCCTAATTTATCACATGCTTGTGCAAACTGTTCCAGTCCATAACTTAACAATGGATTATAATACGTCATTAGAACAAGTGGTACACTTACCTCTTTATAAAAAGTCTCGATTTCCTGCATGATTAAACGCAGGGTTGTGCCATTTGCAAGCGCTCTTTCACCTGCTTGCTGAATGGTTGGCCCATCTGCAACAGGATCAGAAAATGGTATACCTAGTTCAATCGCGGTAACTCCTGCTGCTTGAAGAAATAATATTTTAGACTTTAATGTCTCTAGGCCATCATCACCAGCCATTATATATGCAACAAATGCTTTATCACCTTGAGAATTTACTGATTGTATAGCATTTAATAGTTTTGCTTTAGCCATTGTCATTCACCCCTAACGCATCTCGAACGGTTTGGACATCTTTATCCCCTCGGCCAGATAAACAAATAACTAAAATCTCATCCTGGGACATTTCTTTTGCCAGCTCTGAAGCAAAATGAATAGCGTGGGCACTTTCAAGAGCCGGTATTATGCCTTCTTTTTTCGATAATAGCTGTAAACCCTCTAAGGCTTCAGAGTCTGTTACAGAAGTATATTTCACACGACCAATATCATGTAAGTAGGAATGCTCTGGACCTACTCCAGGGTAATCAAGACCAGCTGAAATTGAATGTGCTTCCTTTATAAAACCATTATCATCCTGCAAAATGTACATATAAGCTCCGTGTAATACGCCTTCATTAGCCTCGGCAGCTGCTGCTGCGTGAAGTCCAGTAGAAATTCCACTTCCACCTGCCTCTACGCCGTACAAAGCAACATCATTGTCCTCCACAAATGGATGGAACATACCGATTGCATTGCTACCACCACCAACACAAGCGACTACAGCATCTGGTAATTTCCCAACCTTTTCTACGATTTGCCGCCTTGTTTCAACTCCAATTACCCGTTGGAAATCACGAACAATTTTAGGGAAAGGATGTGGACCAAGCGCAGAGCCTAATATATAGTGGGTATCTTCTACATTTGAAACCCAATATCTAAGTGCCTCATTTACTGCATCTTTAAGTGTGCCTGATCCCTGATCCACGGAAACAACTTTTGCACCAAGTAATTCCATACGAAATACGTTTAGTTCCTGTCTACGCACATCCTCTTTTCCCATGAAAACAACACACTCTAAGTCAAAGAGTGCACAAACAGTTGCGGTTGCTACACCATGCTGTCCAGCCCCTGTTTCCGCTACGATTTTCTTTTTCCCCATACGTTTTGCGAGCAATGCCTGACCAATTGTATTATTAATCTTGTGTGCACCTGTGTGGTTTAAGTCCTCTCTTTTTAAGTAAATTTGTGCTCCTCCAAGTTCTTTTGTTAGTCTTTCCGCAAAATATAATGGTGTTTCACGACCAACATAATCTTTTAAATAGTAATCTACTTCATCTAAAAAAGTTGTATCACAAATAGCATCCTCATAGGCATTTTCAAGCTCTAATAAAGCAGTCATTAACGTTTCTGGAACATACTGGCCACCAAATCTACCATACCTACCAACTCTTTGTTGCTCTGTTGTTTTAACCATTATTCCACACCCCCATCTTTTACAGCTCGTATAAATGATTGAATCAGATCTTTATCTTTACTTCCATTACGCTCTACTCCACTAGACACATCAACCATAAAAGGATTTACTCTCTTAATAGCATCTTTTACATTGTTTGGGTTCAACCCACCTGCTAGAATAATTTTTTCAGTTGGAATATTGTTAACCTCCATCAATTTCCAGTCAAATACTTCACCACTACCGCCTTGATAATCCGTTCCTGGTGCATCAAACAAATAAAAATCCGTCTCGTATTTTTTCGCCTGAAGAACGTTCTCTTCATTGTGAACCGATAATGCTTTAATAGATGGAAGATCGTTTGTTTGTACAAACTCTGGAGTTTCCTGACCATGATATTGTATATAATCTAACGGAACCTCTTGGATTGCGGTTAATAATTCCTCTTTTGATGGATTAACAAAAACTCCTATTTTCAAAACCCCAGAAGGCACGACTTTAGCTAGCTCGTGCGCTTTCGCAATTGATACTTTTCTCTTACTCGGAGCAAAGACAAAACCAATTGCATCTGCACCAGCGCGAACGGCTATTTCCACATGTTCTTTCTCCATTAGCCCACAAATTTTCACCTTCGTCATGAGATAATTACCTCCCGTTTTACCTGTAAGCTTCGAAGAGCATTTTCAACATCTCCACTACGCATCAGCGATTCTCCTACAAGTACTGCACCGGCACCATAGCTAGCTACTTTTTTAGCATCAGCGGAATCCCAAATACCACTTTCACTTATGAGCATACGTTCTTCTCCAAATGGAAAGATAGCTGCGATTTCTGCAGTTCTAGACAAATCTACTTGAAATGTTCGAAGATCGCGGTTATTAACTCCGATTAGTTTAGCATCCAGTTGTAAAGCACGCTCTAACTCCACCGAATCATGAACTTCCACTAAGACTTCCAGACCTTTACTTACCGCATATTTATATAAAGATGAAAGTTTTTCTTGTTCTAGTGCCGCAACGATCAGTAACACAACTGATGCGCCTGCATGCCTAGCATAATCTATTTGAATTGGATGAATGATAAAGTCTTTACAAAGTATTGGGATAGACACAGTGCGAGCAACGATAGCTAAATCATCAAATGTTCCTTGGAAAAAAGGTGTATCTGTTAATACAGAAATACATGCAGCACCAGCTTCTGCGTATTGAGACGCTTGCTTTGCAGGATTAACTCCTTCAGCAATCACTCCTTTTGAAGGCGACGCTCGTTTAATCTCAGAAATTATTTGCAAGCATTCAGATTGATAAAGTGAATCAAATAAAGAAGGTCTAACAGATGAAACAGTTTGTTCTGGAATGGAATGCTTTAATAACTCTTGAATTTGACCTTTTTTAGCATCCAATATCTTATTTAGGATGGTTGTCATAATGCCACCTCATGCCGTACAGATTGTTTACTGAAAGCAATTACGGCCTCTAGTTTTTCTAATGCTTTTCTTGAATGGATAGATTCTGCTGCCATCTTAACTCCTTCTTGAATGGAGCTAACGATACCAGACGCAAATAATCCGATTCCACTATTAAAGAGGACCGTATCTAAATAAGGACTTGCTTCTCCTTCTAAAACGTTGCGTAGTATTTTGGCATTCGTGTGACCATCTCCTCCACTTATTGCAGAAATAGGAGCAGAAGCTAAACCAACGTCATTTGGCGTTAGCTTAAAGGGTATTAAATCTCCGTTATCTACTAATACCAATTGATTTACACCTGCAAGAGATGCCTCATCCATCCCACCAGCACCACAAACAACAATGGCCCTTTTTCTCCCTATAATCCTTAATACCTCTGCGTATTCCATCGTGAAGTCTAATCGATTAATCCCCGTATATTGTGTTTGTAATTTAATAGGATTAGTTAACGGTCCAACCAAGTTGAAAATTGTCGGCTTTCCTATCATTTTTCGGGCAATTCCAATTCTCTTTAATTTTGGATGCACATTTGGTGCGTAGAGGAAGGTTAGTCCCTCTTGCTTCAGTAATTCGATTGATGCTTCAGGGGTAATTGTTGTATGGATTCCTAATGCCTCCAATACATCGGAGCTGCCAGCGCTACTTGAAATTTTTCTATTGCCGTGTTTTGCTATTGTGGCTCCTGCACCAGCTAACACAAATGCCGACGTTGTGCTTATATTAAAGCTATTTAAGCCATCACCACCAGTACCACAATTGTCCATATAATCTCCATCTGGCTCGTTTAAGTTAATCGCAAAGGACTTCATAACTGTTGCAAGTGCTGCAACCTCTATGGATGTTTCTCCTTTTTTTGAAAGGGCTCTTAAAAAATCGACAATATATTGTACTTCTGTATCTTCCGCAAACATTAATTTAGAAGCTATAATCATTTCCTCATACACTAAATTCTCGCTCTTCTCAACTTTCTCTGTAAATCCTCTCATCTCAATCTCTCCTCTGCTCGTCTCTAGCTAAATAAAAAAAGTCCTCTTCCAAGGGATTTCAGAAAAATCCCTTGGAAGAGGACGGTATTGACCGCGTTGCCACCTCTAGTTGGAGTGTAACACTCCCACTTAAGCTCCTGTAACGTAGGAAACACGTCTACCTCTAAAACACTTAATGTTCTCGAGGAAGCTCTCATAAGCCCATTCGCATCAGCAACAAATCAGTTCACACCTACCACTGACTCTCTTAATTGTCCGCCCAAGCTACTATTCTTATTCAAACAATTTCTCAGCTATACTAAACTAATCTCAGCTCATCTGTTCTTAGGCGACACTACTCTTAGCATCTTCTACCTGTATTCCGAACATAAAAGTTAACTATTATGATAGTAGGAATACTTTCAATTGTCAAATATTTTTATCATTTTACACCCTATTTGCATAACTTAGGTTATAACAAGAGAAGGAGGGTTTTCAATAGTGGTAAATCCAGTGTATGGGCAGCGGATCACTTTAGAACAAGCAATGAATATAGCCTTACAAAGAGTCCCTGGACAAATTGTGCATGTGGACTTAGATATGGAAAATGGCATGCTTGTTTACGAAGTATACATCATGACATCAGGCAACCAGATTTTTGAAGTGGAAGTCCATGCGAAAACAGGAGTAATTATTAAAATAGAACAAGAAGAGGACTTTGATTTTGATTAAACAATGAGATGTGTCATAAAAAAAGAAGAAGAGATATGGTTGCGATCAACTACTCCATTGATTCCCTTCAGGATAGTTGGTATAATAAAGGAAATACAGGTATACAATAAAATACCGACCGGATGTTAGTAGCATCCAATCGGTAAAATAGACTGATTCCCTTCAAGGGTGTCGGCAAAGTAGATTAAGTAATCCATCCGAGCGCTAACTCATAGGTGGATTACTTTTTTCGTGTCATTGAAAAGGTCAGCGTAATCAAAGCGATGATTAGCGTAGAAAAACTAATCATAATTACGAGCGATTCAAATATCGTCAAAAGCAGCACCCCCTTCTGTATCAGTCGTCAAACAGAAAGTAAAAATTGTGCCGTCCACCCATGAGATTATCAATCTATATATCTAATTATACCACACATACGTTCTGTTTTAGGCTTTTATCATATAAAAAATATGTTATTTTGATAGTTTTTCATAATATTTTTGAGGTTCCGTGATTTGATTTTCTACAAAAAATCTAGTCATTTCCTTTAACATTTCTATATATTCCATATCTAAACCTCTTTCACTCATTATCTGTTCCAATTGTTTCGCTTCACCATTTACCTTCATAAAATCATTTAATAAATCTACTTCAATAGTCAATATCACCTTATCATGCAATGTTATAGTTCCAATCATTCTTTTAAGTTCGAGATCCACCTTTTGAAAATTGGTTTGTATTTCAGATCGTTTAAAAATAGTAAAGCCAGTACTATTTTTACTCGATTCCTTATCCACTCTTTTCACCGTTATCAATTGCTGTTCATAAAAAGTGAGCTGATAGATGTCAGGCATTTCTAGCTGCTTCCAAAAACCAAAATCATAGATAGGATCAAAGTAATTCATGATTAAAACCATTATATTTCCATGGGTCCCTATTACGACATTTTGTCCTTCATATTTCCCTAAAATCTTTTTTGTTGCACGGACACCTCTAGTTTGAGCATTATGATTAGATTCTCCACCCGGTAGTGAAATGTCGAAATCAGACCATACTTGTAGCATTGCTTCCTTGAAATCTGCAACTGGTTGTTCGGACAAAATTCGTTCTTTGAACGCATCAATAATTTCTATTTCAGATTTTAAATGATTAGCAATTCCTTCAACGGTTTGAAACGCTCGCTTATAAGGACTTGATACAACTACATCGATATTTTCTCGTTTTAATAGATCAGTTATTTTCTTTGCATCGACCAATCCTTGCTCTGACAATGGCCTACCTAATTCATCCGTTGAATAATTGGAGTGCGCATGTCGAACGAAATATAAATTAGTTATCATTTCAATTCATCCCCTAGTTTATCCGCTTAGTGAATATACTTTTTACAAATGGTTCCTTCAAATCTGTATACGTGTTTATATTAATATCCTTTTGTTTGGCACTTGTTATTTTGATTATCTGGTATTCATCTCGAGCTTCATCGTTTGAATTTAAATAATCACGAAAGAATAGTTGATTTTTCCATAATTCTTTATCAAAATCAACCATGTGAATGAAATGAGTTTTTACTTCGTATGTATCATCTGTAAACTTAGCAAAAACTATTTCACCTGGTCTTTCGACTCGGAGTCTTAGAAATCCAATACTTTTTAATTCATTGAATAGAGCTTTGTCTACTTTAGCTTTATCATCTACGCCTACTAATATATCTATGATTGGCTTTGCAGGCATGTTAATTATCGCGGTGCTTCCTATATGCTGTATTCGTTCTCCTTCAAATCCTGTAACATCCATTATTTCCAGCTTCACTCTGTTGAACTCTTCTTTCCATTCATTTGTGTAGGGTAATAACTTTACTTCGTTACTTCCTAATCCTAGCTCCAAAATACTATGCCTCCACTTCTAACTTTGTTTTTTGGGAATAGATAATGTTGTCCATTTCTCTTCAGCAGTCACTTGTTTGGCAATGTAAATCACCTGACCTACATGGGAGGACGTATGTGAAAGACTTCTAATAACAGCTTCCATGACAGTATGTGGTTCATTTCTAATATATATGGTTTGAAGCAAATTTTCTGATTTAATAATATCTAATGCATCTAAAAATACTTGGCAACCTTCAGACCAAATTTCCAACAATTCTTTACGAGTTTGTATTGTACTTTCAAATTCGCCATCTCGATTTCTAGTTGGTTTTTCACCATCTGTAGTCAAAAAGTCCGTCCAACGTGAAATCAGATTTCCACTCATATGCTTGATAATAACATCTACACTATTTGAATGATTATTTGGAGTCCAAAATAGTGTAGTTTCCTCCATTTGTTCAACAGCCTTTTCTGTATCTTGCATGAGATCTGAAAATTTTTTCCGAACAACTCGTATAAAATCAGTGTGTATATTAGATATCTCGTTCATAATAATCCTCTCCTTTTTCTATTTTTTCTCTCTTTATTATAATAGAACTATTCCGAAAAAACACATTTCGTTAGAATTTCTCAGTAAATAGATTAGATGACCTATTTATAATCTTTCTTTATCTTCAAGCACTCAATGCAGCCAATAGCAATGCAACCATATCTGATCAACGTGTTTACAGTAAAAAGCCCACTTCGTTGGAAGTGGGCTTTTTGTGTGATGCTCCACAATAACCGATATGGTTTTCATTGTTCTTATTCATCACCTCTACTAACAGCACAAGTCTGTCTATGTCTTTAGGTGAATCTATCAGAGGATGCTCACGTTACTTTTCCTCCACTTTTATCATGATTTGGGTGACATAATGATCATTGCCACTTACAGAGATTTCATCTAATACATATTCCTCATACGAATAGCTTCCAAGCTTTATATGATGTGTATCGATAAATTTCATAATTTTTTTATAAGTTTTGGAAATATTTTTATCATTCCCTACATGATAAGCGACGACATATAATCCTTTTGGTTTCGTGTAGAAAGAAACACTTTCCACATTGTCCTCTGTTTTCGTATACAAGTAAGAGTAATTGTCATAATCTTCTTCTAGTAGTTTTTCCTTACTAACAATCGCACCGATTGGATAGCCAATATCGAGTTCATTTTTGTATAAAAAATCTATGAATTGGGAAACAGACTTTAAAAAAGAACGATCAGAACAATCTAAAATAGAGTCACTTAAAAATAATAACTCCTCTTCTTGTTCCTCTAATCTAATTTGATTGAAATCCAACCTTAATGCATTTTCCGTTAGAGCTATCTTTGTGTCGATTATCTTTTGTATTTTGTTCAAATTATTTATCTTTTTTTGAATTTCCAATGTCTTCCCTTTTAAAAGCTCAATCAATTCTGCAGGGGTCTTGTTTTTCAAAAACAGTTTAATTTCTTTTAAAGGCATGTCCACCTCTTTTAGAAGTTCAATAACGTTAAAAACGTCAAATTGATGATAGGAGTAATAACGATATCCTTTTTCATTTTTGATTTCTGGTGAAAGAAGCCCAATTTCATCGTAATGAAATAAGGTTTGTTTTTTCACATTACATAACTTTGCGAATTCACCTGTCGTAAAATATTTGCGTAAATTCTCGCTCATTTTTCATCTTCCCCTTGACTATATGGTTACCGGATACTTTAGGATGTAACTATACCACTTACTCGTGTCTATTTGCACTAAAAAGAAAGGATTTGATAGGCATGAATATAACCATTCATGACGTAACGCAAGAAAATGTTCAAAATATATTAGAGTTAAGTGTTGGGGAGTTACAAGTTTCTTTTATCGAATCTACTGAACAATGTATGAAGGAAGCAGAGGAGTGTACTAACTTTAAACCAGTTGGTCTCTATACTGACGGCTGTTTAGTTGGATTTGCCATGTATGGGTTGTTCCCTGAAGAAACTGAAAATGGTCGAGTATGGCTGGATCGTTTTTTAATCGATTCCAGATATCAAGGTTTTGGTTATGGAACTATCATGCTGAATGCATTAATACAGAAACTAGTCATTGAATTTTCATGTACTCAAATATATTTGAGTGTATTTGAAGAAAATAAAGCGGCGATTCACTTATACCAAAAATTCGGCTTTCATTTTAATGGTGAAATCGATCTAAAAAACGAAAAAATTATGGTGAAAAATATAACAAACTTAAACGGAAAGCATGAATAGCTCTACTCAATAAACAATAGGTGAATAATATGAATGAAACATTAAGAAACACGCCAACCAAAAAATTATTTCTAACTTATTTAATCCCTTCCTTACTTGGAATGCTGCTAATGGCTGTCAATATATTAGTCGACGGCATTTTCGTTAGTAATGGAATCGGACCAGAAGCACTTGCAGGTATAAACATAGCGGTACCTATTTTCTCTATTTTACTATCCATTTCCCTCTGGATTGGGATGGGGGGAGCAACGCTATATTCCATTTCACTTGGAGAAAATAATAGTAAAAAAGCAAGCTCCATCTTTACACAATCATTTTTCCTAGCAGTAATCGTTGTTGGGGTACTAGTAATTATAAGTTTATGGAAGCAAAAAGAAATCGCTTATTTGTTTGGTGCAAGTGATGAAATCTTCCCTTATGTAAAAGACTATCTTCATATTATCCTTCTGTTTGGTGTCATTTATGTGATGGAAAATATATTAAGTATTTTTATACGAAATGATGGAAATCCAAAGCTTGCGATGCTTGGACTTGGAACTACTTCACTTCTAAATATTGTATTTAACTATCTATTTATTTTTGTAATGGATCTTGGTGTTGAAGGCGCTGCCTATGCTACTGTTCTATCAACCGCTATTGGACTACTCGTTTTACTACTCCATTTCACTCGAAAAACGAGTATGTTGAAATTTACTAATTTAAGATTTGAGCTAAAGACAGTTACTGAAATATTGAAAATCGGTTTGCCAAGCTTTATTGTAGAAGGTTCTGCGGCAATGACAATTATTGCGTATAATGTGACGTTTATGCACTTTGTTGGAGCAGTTGGTGTTACTTCATATGCTGTTGTGAATTATTTACATGCGGTTTTCATCATGCTATTTATCGGCATCGGTGCGGCTCTCCAACCTATTGTTAGCTTTCACTATGGAGCAAAGTTATATAATCGACTTCAGCAATTTTTGAAATTAGGTGTGATTACAGGGATTTTATTCGGAGCTTGTATATTACTAGTTGGTTGGTTGTTCGGAGATGTGATTGTTTCGTTATTCGGAGTTACCTCCGAAGAAGTTTTTACTTATACGAAGACAGGCATTTCCATGTTTTTCATCGGCTATTTATTTTTAGGTTTTAATCTAGTTTATGCCGAATACTACCAGGCGATTAAAAAGATTAAACTTTCTTCTATTATAATAATTTCCAGAAGTATTGTGCTTTTCTTACCACTATTATGGTTATTACCAACCTATCTAGGCAGTGATTACATTTGGCTTGCCTTCCCAATAGCAGAAGGAATTACAGCAATTGGTTTAGTAATCGCAAGATATACATTAAAAGCATTAGCCCCATCCAAAGATCCATCAGCAAAAGGCATACAAGTAGTCAAGTCTTAACAAAAAGAGCTGCTCAGATAAAAGGAGCAGCTCTTTTTAGTTTATAATTGAACAACAAATGTATACAAGACGCCAAATATAACTTAATTAAGTACTTTCTTAGACGCTACAATTAGCTCGTGTATTTTATCTAATTCATTTCGACGAACCTGCCTCGACTATCAGACAAAAAAGAATAAGATATAGATAGTTGTATATGTACTTTGGAGATTACTTTATGTATCTATTCATTCAAAACTTTTAACATGGTTATCTTGGTCTATTATACTGAAATAGATATGTGAACATCAGACATCCCGAGGAAATCTGGGGGATGTTATATATTGCACTCAGTTAAAAAACATATACAGTAGACGGAGATACTAGTTTGCAGTTACTCTGTTATTAGTTAATAATAGAAAATATCCAATTAGAGAGAAGCGAAAAAAATGAAAAGAACCCTGGTAATAAGTGATATTCACGGTGAATTAGAGAAGTTTGAACAATTGCTTGGCGAAGTAGAATACGATCCTGAAAATGATCAATTAATCTTATTAGGTGATTACGTGGACCGAGGTCCAAATGCAAAAGGTGTTATCGAAAAAGTGATGAGTTTACAAGAAAGTGGAGCTCAATTACTGAAGGGGAATCATGAAGATATGATGATAAAAGCGTTAACGACAGATGTAGAAAGGTCATGGAACCATTGGGTTAAGTTGTGCGGTGGAGATAAAACTTTATTTAGCTATGGTTTCTCAGAGAATGACCTTGCTGTAAGTGAAGAAAAATTTCAAAAACCAATTTTACAATCAGTTGTCCTACAGCAACACTTAGAATTTGTGCAAGGATTAGAAAATTACATAGAAACCTCCGACTATATTTTTGTCCACGCGGGTGTACACCCTACGACACCTATTTCTGAGACAAATCCACATGTCTTAATGTGGATTAGGGACGAATTTCATAAAAATTATGACGGGGAAAAGATTATCGTATTCGGGCATACAGAAACAAACTCACTTCATGGAGAACCAGAAAATTACAATGTCTACTTTGGAAGTAATAGAATCATCGGGATTGATGGTGGAGCTGTATACGGTGGACAATTGAATTGTCTAGAGTTACCTAGTCAGAAAGTGTATAAAGTAAAATAAACCAGAATAACTTTTATTTCATCTTTTTCACTAAAAGAGAATCAAGAAAAATGTTCAAGTACGAATCGTTATATTAACCCAGTCCCAAAAAAGAACGGGGTTCCTACTGCTACAGTAGCAATTACAGTATTGTTAGAGCCGTCAATTACTGAAACATTATTACTTCTAGAATTGACTACACAAACTTGGTTGATTGATGCTGGACCGGTTGCTCCAGTACCCCTTTCCATTTTCACTTATCCATAAACAATGGATTACTAGATAATTGTTAGCAGAACTACTCTAGAAGAATACTCACCTTCCGTATATTCTATCAACCCCACTCCCCATTTTGCATTGGTGAACTTACCACAAAGTACCTGTATCTATTAATTTAAATCCATAGTAATCTATGAAAGTTATAATACTACTTTCAAACTAGAGGAGAATGGGTTTAAGTGAAAAAAGTACTTCCTATTTTTATTATATTTGTCTTATTTTTAAGTTTTGGACCTATACAGAGTACAGCTGCTGGTAATTCACTTTCAGTAGGGACTGTTCAAATAGATAACGTTAACGTATTAAGTTTACCTAAACAAGGTTCGACTATTATCACCACTTTAAAAAAAGGGGAAGAATTCCCTGTCCTATCCACTGCTTCTGGAGACTCATCTACCGTTATAATGCATACTGTAATTTCTGGAAATACATTATGGAAAATTTCAAAGCAATACGGAATTCCAATAAGTGAACTTCAGAAGACAAACAAGCTTACTTCGACAGAAATCCGAATTGGACAGAAATTAATAATTCCACAAACACACAAACTATATACTGTTATAAAAGGTGATACTTTATGGAAAATTTCCAAAAAGTTCGAAGTAACTATTAATGATTTAACCAAATTGAACAATCTACAGTCTTCAAACCTAGTTGTCGGGCAAAAATTAAACATTCCTGATTATTACGTACAAGTTCAGTTGTTAGGTGGGAAAAAAGGCTGGATTAATAAATCACTTTTAAAACAAAAGAATCAGCAACGAATCGTCATGGGTTGGAAGTATAATGGAAGTTCACGAAATTATGCCCAACAATTGAACCATTCTAATTTAAATGTGGTTTCACCCCGTTGGTATACTTTAAGCAATACAGGAAATTTTGTTTCCATTACAGCGGATACAAAATATCTGAAGGATGCACATAGCAAAGGCAAGAAAGTTTGGCCACTAATTGGGAATAAATTCGACCCTGTTTTAACTGATTCAGTATTAAGTAATCCTGCAAAACGTCAAAAATTAGTATCGACGCTTAAAGATTCTTTAGTCCAAACAAAAAGCGATGGAATAAATGTGGACTTTGAAAATATCAATCCGAAAAACAAGCAAGATTTTGTCCGCTTCGTAACCGAACTTAAAAAAGCACTTCAGCCACATGGAATTAAAGTATCTGTTGACGTTACTCGTGAAAACAAGGATCCTTTTTGGTCTGGAAGTCTAGACCGTAAAGCATTAGGTCAAGTTGCTGACTACATCATTATGATGGGTTATGACGAGCATTGGGGAGGTAGTCCAGTAGCGGGGTCTGTAGCTTCTATGCCATGGGTTAAAGAAGGCGTTGAACTATTAACTAAAGACGTACCATCTCACAAAATCATCTTGGCAGTACCCTTCTACACAAGAGAATGGGTTACTAATCTAACGACAAAAAAAGTGAAAAGTATCGACCGCACAATGAGTGAGGTGGAGCAAATTATCTCCTCAAAACGTCTTATAAAAGTTTGGGATCAAAATACCCAGCAAAATTATGTAGAATATACCGCAAACCGGGAGAAGCACCAAATATGGGTGGAGGATAAACAATCTATTAAACTTCGTATCAACCTTGCTAACCAATTTAACCTAGGCGGTGCAGCTGCTTGGTACATTGGCTCTGAAACTCCTGACATTTGGAATGTATACCATTTCAATAAGTAATTTGAAGTAGGAAACCGCCTATAGTATTGAAAATCTTTCTTCAACCTGGGCCCGTTATTTAGCTGGACTCAGGTTGTTTTTGTTATTTCCTTTAATTTCCCAAGACCAATATAAGGTACCAGGTTCTCAATGAATTTTGAATTGTTCGAGAACCAGGTACTCAACATCTTCTCTTCTGAACCAAATTACTCATTTAATGAAGTCACCAGTACTTTATATATATTTAATCCATTGTTATTCCCACTCATAAGGAGTTTCTTGGTACACATAATAATTCAACCAATTTGAAAAAAGCAAATGCGTATGTGACCGCCAAGAATTCAATGGTTTTTGTGTTGGATCATCATTCGGAAAATAATTTTCTGGTATATCGATTTCCACCCCTTTTTCAATATCTCTTTGATACTCGTCAGAAAGTGTAGTTGCATCATATTCTAAGTGACCGGTAATCATAATATGCTTTTTATCCTTGGATATTACTAGGAAAACACCTGCATCTTCTGAATTGGAAAGCAATGCCAGTCGAGGATCTTGTTTAATCTCGTCGTAGGACACCGCTGTGTAACGAGACACTGGTGCGTAAAATTCATCATTAAATCCTCGAACTAACTGTACAGTTGGATCGGTTAACCGATGACTAAATACCCCAAAACATTTTTTCGGCAAGCCATATTTACCAATACCATAATGATGATAAAGAGCTGCCTGCGCCCCCCAACAAATATGCAGAACAGAAGTCACATGTGTTTTGGACCAGTCCATTATTTCAGTCATTTCACTCCAATAATTAACGTGTTCAAATTGTAGATGCTCAATTGGAGCACCTGTGATGATCATCCCATCATATTTTCGATGTTCTATCTCCTTGAACGTCGTATAGAAAGTATCCAAATGCGTTTTACTAACATTTTTTGAATCATGTGTTGCCATATGTAGAAATGTTACATTTACTTGTAGCGAAGTATTCCCTAATAACCGCAGTAATTGAAGTTCGGTTTTCTCTTTTTCGGGCATTAGATTCAAGATAATAATGTTTAATGGACGTATATCTTGGGCTATTGCTCGATCAGTATCCATGATAAATATTTTTTCTCTTTTAAGATGTTCAGCTGCTGGCAATTGTTTTGGTATATTTATTGGCAAGTAGTTCTCCTCCTTTAAATTCAAAAACCCTCTTTCCTATAAATAAGAAAAGAGGGTGAACGTTTTGCTCTCAATTCTTATCTTTCAAGAAATTATCTTGTAGGAGTTAGCACCTTTCTGACAAGTCAGAGGTTGCTGAAGCTTCAACGGGCCATGTCCCTCAGCTTCTCTTGATAAGAGTTATTAAATTATATTGTTCTTCATTAGAGAATATTAACACTTGTTTTCGAATAATTCAACTTCTTTTAAACTTTGAAACGGTTCACTGCATCTGCTAGTTTATCACTAAGCTCTGTTAAGGTCTCGGAGGCTTCCGCTACCGATTGAATTGCTCGTAGCTGCTCATCAGATGATGCACTCACTTCTTCACATGCCGCAGCAGTTTGCTCCGAAGTTGCAGCCATCACTTGAATTGTATCTACGACTTGATCTTTATAGTTGGAAACCTGTTCAATTTCTGCTGATACTGTATCAATGGAAGTTTGCAAACTATTCATCAGTAAAGAAATTTCTCTGAATGTCACTTCTGTATCAGTTACAACAGATCCTTGTTCTTGGAATGTTTTGATTGTGTCTGCCATTTGTTCCCCTACAATATAGGATTCACTTTGGAGCTCTGTAATAGTATGTTTTACTTGCTCTGTTGCTTTTGCAGATTGCTCCGCAAGTTTTCGTACTTCATCCGCAACGACTGCAAATCCTTTTCCATGCTCACCTGCACGAGCTGCTTCAATACTTGCATTCAATGCGAGTAGATTCGTTTGTGCAGAGATTTCCATAATAGTTTCCATAACACTACCAATCGCTTTTACTTTAACCTCTAAAGTAGTAAACAACGTAGACATCGAAGTAAGATTAGATTCCCAGTTATGAAAGGATGCTTTCAATTCACTCATTTGGTTTTGTCCATTTGAATTCATGGAGTTTGCTTTTGTAGCTATATCAGTCATCATTACTGATTTTTCATTGATAAGATTGATTTGCTCACTTAAGTGAACTGAACTCTCAGTTACTTCTCCAGCATCTTCTGCTGATTTGGAGGCACCAGTTGCAATCTCACTTACAGCTAATGATACTTGTTCTGCAGAAGCATTTGTTTCTTCCGCTACTGCACTTAAACTTTCAGAATTCGACTGCACGTTATTTGCAGACTCTTTTACTACTTGAATAATTTCATTCATATTTGTAGCCATTTTGTTAAAGTTTATTGCTAACTGACCAATTTCGTCCTTGGATTTTATTTTTGCTTGAACTGTTAAATCTCCATCAGCAATAGAATCCATCAACTTTTTTAGCTGTTCGATTGGTTTTAAAATACGACTGATGATGAAATATAAGACAATAAACATCACTGCCTCAATAGATAATACAATAGTGATAAGCAATGTACGAATGCTGTCGGCTGTTTGATTTATCTTATTTTCCTCATAAACAGCTCCTAGTTTCCAATCTAATCCTGGTAATGAGGTAAATACAGTAATAGTACCATCATTTACGTCAGTTACATCTCCACTTTCAGAGGAGCTAGAAAGCATCGTTTCAACGGATGAATACTCGGATAAATTTTCACCAAATAAAGTTGGATGAACAATAGCATTCCCATCCGCATCCACAATAATCGGATAACCTTCATAACCTAACTCATTGTTTGCTACCGTTTCTGTTAACTTCGATAGTAGAAGGTCAATAGCAAGCACACCGACCACTTGACCATCCTTTATAACAGCTTTAGCACCAGAAATAGCGTATTCCCCAGTAGCAGCATCTACAAAAGGTCTTGACCAGCTGAAATTATCTTTGTTTGAGACAGCGTTTATATACCATTCCCTTGAGGAAGGATCAAAATCCGCTCCTAGGTCTGCTTCTGGGATTATATTAATCGATTTATCTGGTAGAGCTATATATACAGAAGCTACAGCGTCATATAAAGAAACAAATTCATTAAACCTAGTATCCAATTGCTTCTCTAGTTGATTGGCTAAAACTTCATCAGTCTCTTTTGCACTGTTTTGAAAATCTACAATATCTTTTGAAGTGGATAATTGTAGGAGCCCTTTTTCATATGCAGCTAAATAATTCTGAATCGTTGTGGACATTCCATCAACTATAACATGGCTTTGATCAATTAAATCTTTTTCCGTCTTTTCGCTTATAGTGTTCGTACTAATAGTTATTAAAGGTGCCATACTAACAATTATTAGTAACATAACAGAAACAATTATTTTCCACTTAATTGATTTTCTCATTCTACATCTTCTCTCTATATCATAATTATATACCCTTCAATATACCTAATTAATCTTATAGGGTATTTATCTCATTATATAGGACAAACGTATGAATGTTAATGATTCTTTATAAATATTTGAGCAGTTTCTATTAGAAACCATCAATTACAATTAGAATCATCTTCGAGTTCTATCCATTCGATTGTTAAATTTTCTAATTTCAATTCTTTTTTCTGGATAGATTCCAAAAGCCTTTCATATACTTCCCATTCACTTTCCATTTCTACTTGCTCTTTTAATAAGGAAATTTCTTGTTCTAACGATAAAATTTCCTCCGCAATCTTTCGTTCATCTCCTCGTGTATTAATTGGTTTTACTGCCTTTTCTTTTTTTATTGGAATTTCAATTGCTACTTGCTTCAACAGCATTTCCTCCCACTTTATCCGAGCCCATTCATAAGGTCCTTCAAAAGTAGTTAGCTCGCCCTGTTCCAACCAGACAGTTTTCGGAAATAATTTATTTAAAAAATATCTGTCATGAGATACTGCTAAAATAGTTCCATCAAAATCCGCTAAAGCATCTTCAAGAACCTCTCTGGAATCGATATCTAGATGGTTCGTCGGTTCATCAAGAATCAGTAGGTTAATATCCTGATGCATGAGCTGCGCTAAGCGAAGTCTCATACGTTCCCCACCACTTAAATCACCTATTCGTTTGAATACATCTGGTCCATAGAACATAAACTTCGCAAGAATATGGCGAGCATCCCCCTCAACCATGTTTAACTCACTTCGAAATACATCAATTAGCCTAGCCTTCGGATCCTGAATCTCAAAATGCTGGGATAAATAGCCCACACGTACATTACTACCTAAACTTGCTTCTCCATTATCGGGTAGTATTTCCCCACGCAATAGGTTTAATATAGTGGATTTACCAGAACCATTTCGACCTACTATCGAAACCCGGTCTTTCCAGTAAAGATTAAGCTGTGCATTTTTTAACAAGACCTTCTCACCAAATGATTTATAAACATTTTTCATCATAACTACTTCTTTACCACTTCTAGATGCAAATTCAAATGACAGCTCCATCTTTTTCGGATCAACTAGTGGTTTTCGCACTTTCACCATTCGTTCTAGTGCTCTTTCCATATTACGTGCCTGGCGAAATAATTTTGGATTTGGTGGCATTGCTTCATTTGCCCACTGTCTTAGACGTCTTATCGCTTCTTTCATTTTTTTGATCTTTTTCTGCTGTTCCTCATACTCCTGGAATTCGCGCATTAATCTAGCTTCCTTTTCCAAAATAAAAGAAGAATAATTTCCATGATAAAGAGTAAGCTCCCCTTCCTCTAAATCTGCAATCTTGGTCACAACCTTATCTAAGAAATAACGGTCATGTGCAATGATAACAACAGTTCCTGAATAGCTAATCAGATATTGCTCCAGCCATTCCACTGCAAATAAATCTAGATGATTGGTTGGTTCATCCAACAATAAAATATCCGGATTCGATAGCAGTATCCTTCCTAGCATTATTTTCGTCTGTTCTCCACCACTTAAATTAGCAAATGATTGATTTATGAATCCCGCAAGCTGAAGTCCTTGCACTACTTTTTCAATTTCAGAATCCATTGTATAACCGCCTAAAAGGGTGAACTGTTCTTGAATTTCTCCGTATTGTTGGAGCAGACGTTCCATCTCTCGGGGCTCTAGTGTTGCCATTTGTTGTTCCATTTGGATCAATTGCTTTTGCAACTCCGTAATATTTTGAAAAGCGAAATGGAGAACACCAAGACCAGTTACCTCTTCTGAATAGGTTGGTATTTGAGCCAGATAACCGATTGATGTACCTTTCTTAAAGTAAATAGATCCCTCGTCAGGTTTTTCAATACCGGCCAACAATTTGAATAAAGTAGTTTTACCGGTTCCATTTCGACCAACAATGGCTAACCTATCTCCGGTTTTAATCTCCAGCGACAAGCTCTCAAAAATTGTATTTCCTCCGAGCATTTTAGTTATATTTTGTATTGTACATATCATTATGAACGCTTCCTTTCAATTCTTTATGAGCTGGAAGCAAGTCTTTTTTTCGCAACAAAAAAAGACTGTCTAAAAAGAACAGTCTTTTCAATACCAAATTGGATTAGAAAGAATGACTTCTCAGCTATGATTATTACTATGAAAATGACTAAAAATGGACAGACCTGTCCCGTTGAGAGCATTTTCATGAGTAATTGCACAAGAAGTTGATAAAAATTCCAACATAAATAATTGTGCATTCATAGCGTTTTTCATTCTTTCTTCACCTCCGTTCAAATTAGTTAAATAAATAATAGCATAACTATTCATACAATTCAATCGTTATTTTCAGCTGGTTTTTCGACTGGTTTTTCAATAGTCGGATCATTGAAACCTTCTATTTTCGGAATTCCTACATCATTTTCTTCGTTTACTTCTTCATTACCAGTGTTTGGAATATCTTTATCTTGCCCATTTAATTGTGTCTCAGGGTTTGCAGGTTCATTGGATTCCCTTTGAGATCCACACGCTGTAAGTATGAAACATGAAATAATTAGTATTGAAAACAATTGTTTAATCATCGTTAGTTGCCTCCCAATTTATTATTAGAGTGCACAACCTTTAACTGTTTATACTAAATATTTTTATGTAGTTGGTTTCCTAAAGAAAAAACTCCAGCTCAATGCTGGAGTTTCAAATATCATTCTTCAATATCAAAATATATCTCGTCTTCATCGTTATACTCAGATCCATTTTCGAATAATACTGTCGTTCTTAAAATGAGTTTCGTTACTTTCTCGTTACTATCTGGAATCCATCTTTCGTCTGGCATAATCTCAAATGGAATCATTTGCATATCCTTTGATGCAGCTGCACCTACTAACTCAATTGAGTGCTTCGAGACGATTTTGGGAGATTCACCATCAGTAAGTTTAAATACCTCTAATTTTATATTTTCAACCGATTCATCGTGTACTCCTTCTATATAAATAGTACCCGACAGATTAATACCATGTTCAATATAAGGATGATCAACAACCGTGTCTATCTTTATAGATTTTACTTCTATGGAAGATTCAAATTTCTTCGCCATTTCTCTCAATCCACCTTGTGATTTGTATACTCATAATGATTTTCAATAACTGGTTCAAACTTATTATATCGTTTTTTAAACAATGTATAAAAGTGAGAAACGATAACTTTCAAAATGGCATATCCCGGAATACCTAATATAACACCTGGTACTCCAAATAATGCACCAGCAGTTATAAGGACAAAAATAATGGTAATTGGGTGAACATGTAATGATTTACCCATAATTTGTGGGGAAATAAACTTCCCTTCTATTAATTGTACAATTGTCCAAACGATTGCTAATCCTATAAGCAATAATGGTGAGGTTACTAACGCAATAATTGCTGCTGGTGTAATAGCAATAACTGGGCCCAAATAAGGTACAACACTTGTAACCATCGCTATTACTCCAAGTAAAAGTGCATATGGCATTTGAATAATAGTAAATCCAATATATATCATTAGTCCGATACACATAGATACTAGTATCTGTCCCTGAATATAAGAACTAATTTGTCTATCTATTCCAGTAAATACCTCCTGTAAATCATCCCGCATTCTTGGAGGAAATAGCTTCATTACATAGTTAGGTAATTTTTCTCCATCTTTTAATAGATAAAAAACTATAAATGGAACAGTTACAATAGCTAACACAAAGCTTGTTAAAACTCCCACAATGGAGGAAATTCCAGTTGCAATTCCAGTAACAGTATTTTGAACAAAGTCTCCAATTTCAGCTGGAAGGCCATTTAACACCGAAGTAACATCATTCTCTATTTGTAAATAATATTCCTGGAAAATTGATGTTCGCAAAAAGTTATCTAAGTCGTTAAATAGCTGGATAAAATAAGTTGGTAACTCTTCAGCTAACTTAAAGACTTGCCCCTTTAGAAAAGGAAATACTAGAAACACTAGTAAAGTTATTAACCCGATCAATACTAAGAAAATAATAAGAATTCCCCAGACACGTTTAATTTTTATTTTTTCCAATAAACGCAATATCGGTCTTAATAAGTAATACACAATAACAGCTAAAATAATTGGCAATATTACATTACCCAGAAAGACCGTCAATGGTACGAAAATAAAGGAAATTTCATCATAAATCATAATAACAAGACCTATCATGATTAAAAGAACTAATGAAAAGACTGTATTACGTCCACCTAAAAATTTTATGTATCTCGTAGAAAAAAAAGAAGGTTTTTCTGGCTCCACTTCTATCAAACTTCCTTTCTATATATATTTATTTTACGGAGGAAAAATAAATATGGCAATCTTAAAGCAATTTATTTTTCTAAAAACTCTGTAATTGCCTCTTTATTCATTTCTTTATCGAGTACAATGACTGATCCAGCATGACTATAGTTCTTAAATGAATAAGTTCCTTCCACTGGGATTGTCATTTTTTCCATTTCTAACTTACCACTTACAACTGCATCTAACACTCGTTTTGTTTTGTCTGAACGAGAATAATCTGTTTGGATATATCCCTCAGTCGCCCCTATGAATTTTGGTAAATTTGGAATATTTTCTATTGATAACAACTCATCCTTTAGGACTTCCATCACAAGCTGTTGCCTACCTACACGTCCAAAGTCTCCTTCAGCATCCGAACGAAAACGCGCATAACCAAGTAATTCTTGTCCGTTTAGATTCTGTTGTCCTTTTTTGAGCGTAACACCAATTTTTTCAGACATATCCTTTTCTACATTTACTGGCACGCCATTTGGTGAAATTATATCAACTAGAGATTCAAAGCTCTTAAAATCAATTAATGCATAGTGGTGAATTGGTAAGTCGAACATTTCTTGAATAGTATCTTTCAATAACTGTACTCCATCTAAGTAAAAGGCTGTATTTAATTTATAGGATTGATAACCTGGGATATCGGCATATATATCCCGCATGAAAGATATAGCTTTTACGTCATTATTTTGCTTATCCCAAGAAAAAATCATCATGGTATCTGTACGTGACTTATCTTCCCCTCTTGAATCCACACCTAGAACCAAGATATTTTCACGGTCGCCTTGTTTAAGTACGTCCCCTTCGAAATCCATTGGATCCTTTTGTGCTGTATCCGCTAATTTATAGCCAATAGAATATTGAGTAAATGTATAAATACCAATTCCTATAGCTAAAAACAGTAAAAAAACAAATATAATACGCCCTATTCTTGGACGTCTTTTTCTTCGACGTCTTCTAGTTTGTTGTAATTCTTCTTCCATCTTTAAATCTCTCCTTTATACCTTAATAATAACGTATTTCTTCTCAAAAAAGTTTCGGATTTTTGTACTACTACAAAACAAGTGGTAAAATCTATTTTACATAAAGTAAATTTCAATACGTGAGATTAATAGGAGGAATGAACATGATAGAAAAAGCAACTTTTGCAGGCGGATGTTTTTGGTGCATGGTAAAACCATTCGATACATGGGACGGCATACATAAGGTAACTTCTGGATACATGGGTGGACAACTAGATAACCCTACATATGAAGATGTAAAAAAAGGTGATTCTGGTCATCTAGAGGTTGTAGAAATACAATTTGATCCGAGCATTTTCTCATACAACCAATTATTAGAAATATTTTGGCAACAAATTGATCCTACCGATGATGGCGGTCAATTTCAAGATCGTGGAGAAAGTTATCGCACTGCCATATTTATTCATTCGGATGAACAAAGAGAGCTTGCGGAGCAATCGAAAAAACAGCTTGCAGCAAGTGGAAAATTCTCTAAGCCTATTGTTACCGAAATTCGAGAAGCTAAAACATTTTATGAAGCGGAAGAATATCATCAAGACTACTATAAAAAAAGCCCTTCACACTATAAAGAGGATCGTGCACAATCAGGCCGAGATGAATTTATAGAGAAAAACTGGAAATAGATTACTACACAAATAGTCCTCAGTTACATTGTTAAAATTGTTTCTGGGGACTTTGCATTTACTAAAACAATTATATTCAACGAGTCCCATTTTACCATTTCAGATTCTTGTGTGAAGAATACAAAAACGACCATGTTTTCACATGATCGCTTTAGTTATTTTATGACTTCTAATGTTCGATGTAAAAATACCGAGAAATGTTGTCTTGTGATAGGCTCGTTTGGCATAAATTTGCCGTTTGACCCTATTGTAATTCCATTACTTGCTAAAATTTGAATATAGTTATGAAAACCATTCGATGAATTAACATCACGAAAAGCAAATCCTTCACCTTTCATTTTTAAGTCAAATGTATTTACTAAAATTTTGGCCATTTGACCGCGTGTTAAGTTAGACTCTGGATTCATGTTGGACCCACTTCCATCGATGATTCCTGCCTCATAAAATGCTTTCATAGGTGCATAAGCTGGATGAGATAATTTCAAATCTTTAAATGTTTTCATCGTGCGGATTTTCGTTAATTCAAGTCCCTCAATACGACTTAAAAAGACAAAAACATGCTTACGCTTTATAGCTTCATTCGGAAGGAACTTCCCGTCGGGATAGCCCTTATTAATACCTTGCTGTGCGAGTGCTTCTATTTGTTTATAATACATATGTGTAGCAGGCACATCTGAAAAGCGTTCAATTCGCATTGTAAGATCGTATTCTTCATAACCTTCTACTCCGAAAGCTGGGAGGTATTCCACATAATATGTACCTGCTTCTAACACTCTCGTCGCAACGATATTTCTAGTATCACTGGTTGCATAACCTCCAGTTGAAAGTTGACTTCCTTTTTCATCTAAAAAAATGAGAGCACCTAAGCTTTTTTGTGCATTCGCGATAAACATCACTTTGGCATCTTTTACTAGTGTAAACTTGTAATAATCGTTCGATTGCGAATAATTGACTCCTCTACTATATAAAAAGCCCCTATAGGTTATGTTATTGGCGAGCACATCTGCACTTGCTATTTGAAGATTGCGTCCGCTTTCCCAAACATGTTCATCTAAAGGTTCAAAACTCGTTGAGAACGTGTAATGTGCTATTGCTTGATCGGAGACATTTAACTTAATCTTGAAATAATAGGTCCCTGGTTGAAGTAACACTTCGAGCTCATTTGAATCACGAATATTTTTTAGTTTGAACATATTGGCATTTTCTTCATTGACCGCTTCCATATCAAAGCCAAAGCTATTGACTGTCGTTCCTTCTGTCGCTTGTGCATGAAGCTTTACTTTTCCAAACCTCGGGATTTCTACTTTGTAAATGTCGTAATCAGATGAGATACCCATACCGTACAAAGCCCCTTCGTATGTGTCTCCAAGCTTATATGGATTTGCTTCTGATTTCTCGTTGTTAGGCTCTACATCTGTACCTTCAATTTGGCTCGTTTCATAAGTTAACGTATAATCCCCTCTATTATAGAAATAAGCAGAAACGAGCACATTATATGTGCCTGCCTTTAAATTAACCGACTGCACAGTGCTTTCTTTATTGCCAGCTTCTGGCTTCCTCGCAATTGACGCAATACGCTGCTTCGTGCTATTGGAAAGAATAACAGTGTATCCAGATTTGCCATCCCGTAGCGTAAATGTCACGCGTGCATCTTCTTCAAGTGTTAAAACATGTGTACTTTTAACTTTTTCATCAAACAATCCTGTGAATACTTCACCTTGTTGCCATTCGGCAGCTTGCACATTTTGTCCATACATTGCAAAAGCAAAGAATCCGAATGCCATAATTACCCATCTTCTCACAAAAACACTCCTAATAATAAAGTAGTTACTTTTGCTATTATAAAGGTAATATATTACTTAAATAGTAGTATTTTTTGGGAATAAGAGATGTTTATTATTATAATAGCGGAGTTAGAAGTAGGATCTGAATCCCTGTTCAGTCAAGCTTACAAGCTAATGGATCCAATTTTGGGGCAAGTCATTTATTGAAGTACCTTCAAACCCTATAAAATCAACGATTTATAGAATTTGTTCATATTTCATGCTATAATAAATACATTGTGAATTTTAGGAGGTACTAGCATGATTGCAGTAAGTAACATAAGTCTTCGTTTTGGTGACCGTAAATTGTTCGAAGACGTAAATATAAAGTTTACACCAGGAAACTGTTATGGATTGATTGGTGCAAATGGAGCAGGTAAGTCAACATTTATCAAAATTTTGTCTGGTGAAATTGAGGCACAAGAAGGCAATGTCATTATGAACCCAGATGAACGTTTAGCAATTTTAAAACAAAATCACTTCGAATACGAAGAGTACACTGTTTTAGAAACAGTTATGATGGGGCACAAACGTTTATATGAAGTAATGAATGAAAAAAATGCTATCTACATGAAAGAGGATTTTTCAGATGAAGATGGTATGCGTGCAGCCGAATTAGAAGGCGAATTTGCTGACTTGAATGGTTGGGAAGCGGAATCAGAAGCAGCAATACTTTTACAAGGTCTTGGTATTCCTGATGACATGCACCAAAAGAAAATGGCTGATTTAACTGGTTCGGAAAAGGTAAAAGTTCTTTTATCTCAAGCCCTTTTTGGTAAACCAGATGTACTATTACTAGATGAGCCTACTAACCATTTAGACATTAAAGCTATTCAATGGCTGGAAGATTTCCTTATTAACTTTGATAATACTGTAATCGTAGTATCCCATGACCGTCATTTCTTGAACAAAGTATGTACACATATTGCGGATTTAGATTTCAGTAAAATTCAAGTTTACGTTGGAAACTATGATTTCTGGTATGAATCAAGTCAACTGGCTTCCAAATTAGCTTCAGATCAAAATAGTAAAAAAGAAGAGAAAATTAAAGAGCTACAGGCATTCATTGCTCGATTTAGTGCCAATGCCTCTAAATCCAAACAAGCAACATCTCGTAAGAAAATGCTAGACAAAATAGAACTCGATGATATCAGACCGTCGTCTCGTAAATATCCATATGTAAACTTTGCGATGAAACGTGAAATCGGAAATGATGTTTTACAAGTTCAAGATTTAGGTCATTCTACAGAAGACAAAAAACTCTTCACCAATTTGAGCTTTACGATGAATAAAGAAGACAAAATTATTCTCCTAGGTGATGAATTAGCGAAGTCAGCATTATTACGTATTCTAGCTGAGGAAGAAGAACCAAACGAAGGTTCAATACGTTGGGGTATTACTACAACCCGTGCCTACTTCCCGCTTGACAATGCAAAGTACTTTGAAGGCAGTGAACCATCGCTAGTAGACTGGTTACGTCAGTATTCGCCTGATGATGAAAGCGAAACATTTCTACGAGGATTCCTAGGTCGTATGCTTTTCTCAGGGGAAGAAGTTAAGAAAAAACCTTCAGTTCTTTCAGGTGGAGAAAAAGTTCGTTGCATGCTTTCTAAAATGATGCTTTCGGAATCGAATGTATTATTACTAGACGAACCAACGAATCACTTGGATCTTGAGTCTATTCAAGCATTAAATAATGGCCTTACATTATTCAAAGGTGCTATGATTTTCACATCTCATGACCATCAGTTCATCCAAACAATTGCAAATCGCGTAATTGAAATCCGCGAAGACGGTTCAATTTTAGATAAACAATTGACTTACGATGAGTTCCTAGAGTGGAAAGAATCACAAAATCTTTAAGATATACACTAGCTGCAAAACATAAAATGCTTTAACTTATATAAGAGAAAAAGGGAGAGGTAAACTTTAGTTTCCTCACCCTTTTTTTGATGTTTTGATAAATCTACCGAGTAATGATCTTGTCGGTAATTTCCCTAGTAATGTATCACTTGTTTCGGAAACCTTCTTCAGTACGTCTAATAATTTCTCATTTCCAGCCCAATGCTCTTCAATCACTTCTGGCGAAAATTTATTTAATAACATATTCACTACAAAGGTAGCTACAATAATGTCGTCGATAAAACCACCTGGTCCTACCAATCCTTCAGGTAATACATCTATCGGAGTAATGAAATACAATATCCCACTACCAACAAGTGTTTTACTCTTAGCATCTAATCGATCATCAAACAACGACTTCACCAATAAATGAAATAAATCCGGCGCAAACAAAAGATATGGAGTAAACTTTCCTACTTTACCTGATTTACTATCTACATAGTCTGTGATTTTAGAACGTAATTTTATATAGAAGTCTTGCTGTTCCTCATAGGTTGGTAATTCTTTTTTGAGTTCTACATTCATGGTCCTATCCCCTTTCTCTTTTCACTATACCAAAAAAAAGACAATTTGAAACATTATTGGCTTTCTTGCGTCTAATCCTCCTACAAGGATGTAATCTAAGAAGGAAGACTTATACTATGAGGGAGGAGGATTATAATGAAAAACCTTTTAGTAATGTTAATTCCAATTATTTTTCTTTTTTCTTGTACGAATGAACAGTCATCAGAACCTCATGAATCATCAAAAGCACAGACTCAAATAGGCATAGAAGAAGGAACAAATTTAAAGCATTATTTTTTAAAGGATAATTCCACTGCAAAATTTAAAGGAGTAGGCAACGAATATGCCACTTTTACATTAAAGACCCACTATCTATACGATAATTACGTAGCTACGTATGAAGATAATGGCGGTACGGTTACGAGAAGATATTATAAAATATCACCTACCCAAATTACTCTTATCAATGAACAAAGCGAAGCATATGAAGAAGCTAATCCATCTCTTGAGGAACTAAAAACAATGGAGGACATCTCCGTCTATTTGGAATTGCCTTTAGAAGTTGGAAATGAATTTAATGGTTGGCGAATAACTTCGGCAACAACAACAGTGGAAACTGATTTACAGACTTTCGAAAACGTAATTGTATTGGAAAAAATAGATGAACAAGGAAATCTTATGAGGAAATATTTTGCCGAGGATTATGGGGAAATTCAACGAGATTATGTCTCAAATACGTCTGAAGATCCATTTACAGTATCCTCAGTTATTGAATATATAAAATGAAAAAGAAGCACATCATTAAGGTGTGCTTCTTTGTACTCTTATAGTTTTGTAACGTTTGCAGCTTGAGGTCCGCGGTTACCTTCAACTACTTCAAATTCAACTTTTTGGCCTTCTTCAAGTGATTTGAAGCCTTCTCCTTGGATTGCTGAGAAGTGTACGAATACGTCATTTTCTCCTTCAACTTCGATAAACCCAAATCCTTTTTCTGCGTTAAACCATTTTACTGTACCTTGTTTCATTCTATTACCTCCAAAAAATTAATCAATACGTGAAAAAAATTCACATATTCCATGAAGTACCGATCTCACATCGATCACTTCATAGGATATGTGAATAATAATTACGGTATTTTTCACTTTGAATTGTTAATTAAATTATATCAGCTGCTACAATTTAGTCAATGAGTATTTTTACAATTCTAAATTGTTTCTCTGAGATCATTCCAGATCAAGCCATGATATATTTGCAAATCATCATCACATGATTCACAAAAGCATTGTTCCTTTTCTGACCAAAAAGCCCAATACATATTATGCTTACTTTTTTCTTTAGGAAATATACCACGTAATTCTATGAGTTTCCTATCTAAAAAGGACCGCGCCTCTGTTTCATGTTCAAAAGCGTGTTTTTCTATAATATGCTGTTCCCAACCTTCAAAAAGCCACCATGGCTCATAGTCCGCTTTCATGTAAATTACTTCAAACATTTTCATCGCCTCTAACATTTTTTATTAACTCATATTTTACTGTTCTTATATAAAATGTCTACTTATACGTCTTAAGAATTTATAAATTGAAAATTCCTACTTTTTAAGTTAAGTTATAGTTAATACTATTAACTTTAAATTAGGAGACTATGTTATGAAAAAACGTGCTTATATTCAAATGCATGGCGATGTAGATGGAGTAGGTTTTCGATTTTTAGTGAAACAAAAAGCTCAATCCCTTGGATTAAAAGGCAGTTGCAAACAAACGGACGACAAACTTATCGTTATTGATATAGAAGGCGATACAAATCGACTGGAGGAGTTTTTAGAATATATTCAAAAAGGAGTCTCCCCTCTATCTCATACTAATGCTTTTAGAATCGAATTCTTTGATGAGCTAAAGGGCTATACCACTATGGAGTCAGATATCGTTTAATATTTGTTGAAAATGAAACCTTCTTCAAATTGAATCGTATATAGTAGTATAGAAAAAGTAAAGCTTCAATCAGTGCGGATTTTCTTCATCCTCCACTAATTGAAAAACTGAACTCAGGCAAAAATAGCCACATCGTGCGGCAATGCCTGAGTGACCAACATCCTGTTGGTCCGAACCATTCGGGCTTTTACGGGGAGTTATTCTCCACTTATGCTTTGTTACTCGATACCAAGCTTTGAAGTGGGAGTATTACTGCCCGTTATGCGGGAAAAAGGAGGGAACATCATGAATGAAGTAGCTCAAACCTTCATACGACATTGCTTAAATATACCGATTATGATCACTTCTTGGTTTGTTTTCTTTTTTTCCGTTGAAAGTGGATTTTTCTGGAGCTCCGCTTTAGCTATCGGAGTATATGTTGTCTCTAATTTTACGATAAAGAAAATACAACAAAGACGGATTATGAAAAAACATCAAATGACTCTATCTGAGTATTTCCATATTCAACAACAGTTAAAAGAAGCTAATAAAAAGATAAAAGCTTTAAATAGTCAATATTTGAAAGTACGTTCTATCAGTTCGTTTAAACAATTATTCGAGATGAATCGATTAGCAAAACGGATTATTTCACTTGTTAAATCTGATCCAAAAAAATTTTACCAGGCTGAAAATTTCTTTTATGCACATTTAGATTCTGCTGTAGAACTAACATCAAAATATACATTGTTGGTTTCACAACCAGTGAAGAACAAGGATATGAAATTAGCATTACAAGACACACGTGATACACTAGAATCTATTAGTACAGTAATGGAAGAGGATTTAAACAATGTACTAGCCTCTGATGTGGAGCTCCTTAAAATGGAATTAGATTTTGCCAAATTATCCGTTAAACAAACAGAAAAACCTTTATATTTAGAAGGAGAATCAGAAAATGAACGAAAAGTTATCAAATACAAATGACGATATATTAATGGATGAATTATTATCTAGTCCATTTAATTTGGATACTGCCAAACCACAAGCCGTTTCCGCAGAAACAGAAGCAACTCCAACCAAATTGATAGATAGATTATCTGAAGCAGAGCAACAAAAGGCTCGCCAACTAGCAGAACAGATTCCAGCTGGTAACTATGAGGCAATTTTAACCTACGGTGCTAATGCACAATCAGAACTCACCCGTTTTTCGCACCAAATGTTAGACCATGTCCAAAAGAAGGATATTGGACCAGTTGGAGATATTTTAAGTGATTTAATGAGTAAACTATCCCAGATTAATCCAGAGGAACTATCAACTGAGAAAAAATCAGGTATCAAAAAATTATTTAGTCGTGTTAATCGATCCGTACAAGAACTAATGACTAAGTATCAAAAACTTAGTACACAAATAGACCGTATTGGAATCCAATTGGAACATTCCAAACGAGGACTTGTTGAAGATGTTCAAATGCTCAATAAACTCTATGATCAAAATAAAACCTATTTCCAAGCATTAAACGTATACATTGCTGCAGCAGAATTAAAACGAGATGACATAGTGAATGTAACTATTCCAGAGTTAAGACGTAAAGCAGAACTATCCAATGATCAAATGGCATTCCAAGAAGTAAATGATATGGCTCAATTTGTGGATCGTCTAGAAAAAAGGGTTTATGATTTACAGCTATCTCGACAAATAACGATTCAAAGCGCACCACAAATTCGTCTGATCCAGCAAACCAATCAAACACTTGCAGAAAAAATTCAGTCATCCATTATGACTTCTATCCCACTTTGGAAAAACCAAATCGCGATCGCATTAACATTAAATCGTCAGCAAAAAGCGGTTGCAGCACAAAAACAAGTTACTAAAACAACGAATGACCTATTACTAAAAAACTCGGAGATGCTAAAGGTTAATAGCATTGAAACCGCAAAAGAAAATGAACGAGGAATTGTTGAAATCGATACATTGAAGAAAACACAAGAAAACTTATTGCAAACAATTGAAGAAACTATGCGTATTCAAGCAGATGGCCGTGTAAAACGAAAAGCTGCAGAAATAGAAATCGGTCGCATGGAAGAAGAATTGAAACAACGTCTTCTCCTCATAGCTGACCAATCTAAACACCGCTCTTCCTAATAGATATTGAGCACAAGAGGTTAGAAATCACATTTAATACTAACAAAAAGAATTCATTTAAAAATCAGCATTGATTTAAAATGAATTCTTTTCTTGCTATTTAGATTTACAATTTTATAAGAAAGCCCTGTTCTGGTTAAGTACCTGGTAGACTAAATTGTTATATTCTATCAGTATGACTTCAACATGTTTTTCTTACTTTCATCATTAAACACTAATACCTCATGAGACGAGTCATAGGAATCACCATAAAAATGCTCGTCTTTATACGTGTGGATATTTTCATAGGTCCATTTCATGGCTTCGTAAATTGCATATTCATCTTCATCTGATGGGGACCAATATAAAATTTCCAAAATGGTACTTTCACCGGTTGCAAGAGAACGTCGTGAGTATCCAATGCGGGTTGCGTGTTTGAATTCTTCACGTGCATAAAATTTTAGACGTTTTTCTGAATCTGTATCTTCATAGTTAATAGGTTCTACTTCCAATAAAATAACCTTATTCTTCTCTTTTAATTTATTCAATAATTTCCGACCAAGACCTTCACCGCGAGCTTCCTTTGAAACAAATAAATAATCCACAAAGATAAAGTTTTCAAATTCCACGTACATCAATACGTGCTTTGGACCTTCATCTTTTATATACACATTTTCTTTATCAGCTAAAAGTGTTTCCATATGAACTCGAGATTTCATTTCATCGACTGGAAAATATTGATTGAGCTTTTCATACCAATTCAATAGGAACGATTCTCCTTCCATAAATTGTAGTTTGTGCTCGGTGATTTGTTTAAGAGACTTTATAAGAGGAACAAGTTACCGAGAAAAATCCTCGATTATATTTATTCCCTATTTTTTGGTTCATAAACATATTAAGCTTCCTCACTTAGGAACTTTGTACAACAAGATGAAGCATTTTTCGAAGTAATCGAAGTGTTTCCTCAGAAAACTTTTCTAATGAAGATGCAGTAGCTGATTTCTTATCATAAATTAAGCGGAATAAATTCAGCTGCTCCTCTGTTGCCTCTTGATCATTTAAAAATAAATGTAAAACAGTTATACCAAGTTGCTCCTGCTCTAACACTGCCTCTGCTGTATCCATGATACCATTTTGGGCATAACCAAATGCAGAAGGCTCACCATCCGAAAATACAAGAAGGAACTTATGAGCCTCGGGTCTATTTTCTAATCGTTTTCCCATCCATCTTATTGCAAACCCGTCCCTATTATCTTCATGAGCAACCATAGAAAGAATATCTAAGCCGTTATCTTTTTGCCCATCCTCTAACTTATGAACCCATTCAAATGCATTCGGTTGGGATGTTTCCGTAGCCTCATAAGCATCTTCATAATGCAGTACAACTTCATGCGTAATTTTCAGCTCTCTTAATACATCATGAAAAAGTAAAACAGCTTTTCTTGTTTCCTCCATCTTATCCTGCATGGAAGCAGAACCGTCAACTAACAAACCAAAAACGGCATTTAATCGAATGCTTGGAGCGTTCTTTTTATAAAAGGGTTTAGGTCTTTCATCTGTCCAAAGAGCTGTTAATTTTGTAGATAGCCTTCCCTTTGTTAAGTTAGTACGTTTATCTAGACGTTTTTGCTCTAACCGTTTTTTCATCTCTTGCACAAATGCCTTTAGATATGGCGCATGCTCCTGACGGTACTTGTAGAGTAGATGCTTATTGTCAGAAGGACTAGTGATTACAATACGTTGTTCCTTGTAAACAACGTTTGTATGTTCTTTACCAAATGATTTACCAGCTTTTTTCAAATCACTGGATTGATCATTATTGGATAGTTCCACCTGTCCTTCCTTACTGTTACCGCTAGACTGACCCATTCCAGTCAACGTAATTTCATGCCCCTCTTGCCCTTCCTCGGCATCGACTGCTTGTTCCGCTTTTCCATCTCTTCCATGCTCTAGTTCATATTGAAGATGCACACCATTTTCCTGCTCATTTTCCCGGTGCCAAGATCTAAATATCTCTTCAATCGTATCTTTCTCACCCTCTTCACCAGTTTGAGAATTTTTTACCCCTTTATGGTAGTGAAAATCCTTCGTTGCTATACTTGAGTAAGAAATAATTGCGTAATATTGCAGTAAGCTATCCTCTTTCACATATTCGCTCAAAAGAAAATAAAGCTGATAAACCAAATTTATAGATTGTTGAGTATTTTTAGATTCGTATATCTTTTGAATGATGCTATTTGCTAGATAAAAAATATCTGGGCCCTTAACATACATCGTACCTTCATATAGGGAAATATATAAATAACTTATAAATGCGTCAGCTAAGAATCCTTTTTGTACATTCACTCGGAGCTGCTGTCTATGAAAATCCATATAAGTTTTTATACGAGTTTGAAATGTTTTTTGCGTACCAACTCTTTTTTTCTGAATCATTTCGATCATTCGAAATTCTTCTAAACAAAACAACAACTGATCCATGAATTTTGGTAGATTATTTGGTTTCTCTTCCTGAAAATCCTGCCAATTTGATACATCAAAATACTTCCAGAATCCTTCTGCCATAAGGAAAATGTCAGACATTCTACCGGCACGCATCACATGTTCCTCGCGATGTCTCCAAAACACACTTAAAGAAATAGTCTGTTCCCCTGGTTGAAATTCCATTAGTTTACGTTCATTTATTGCTAAAAACGTATTTTTTGTTAAAGCTTTTGCTACATTTTCATAGTGCATTAGTTCTCTAGCATCTATAGTTTCATTATTGAACTGTATAAAACGGTCAACTGAACCCATTTATCTCCCTCACTTTATCCCGAATTAACGGAGAGTATGACTCCAACTTCAAGGCTTAGCTAAAGTAACCAAGCGGAAGTGGGAGATAACTGCACATCAAAGCCCGCCTTAGAACATAGACGAAAAACGGCACGTCGCGTGGCTTCGACTATGTGACTAGCTTCCTGCAAGCATAGGGTAAGTTTTGATTAATTTCAATTAGGCAAGAAACACCCCCCTGATTGAAGTTTCACTTTATCCAAGAAGCGGCCAATGCTAATACAAGCTGTTTTTCTTGGTCATCCTCTAGCTTTTCTGCAATAGCATATGTAATCGCTCTAATCGGCTCCATGTATAGCGCCAATTCAGTAGCATATAGCAGGCTTCTAATAGATGCCGCTTCCTCTGATAGTAACCCTTGTTTGACTTGTTCCATTAAATCATTGGCTAGATTCAGCATAAGGATATGTAATGCTCTCGGCGCTGCTGGAAACATCTCTTGCCATAGTTTTTCAAGATGTTCACCTGAAATATATGGAATGGAAAAAGAAACGAAACGATTTTTCAACGCTTCATTCATAGGTGTAGTCCCTATATAACCTTCGTTGATCGCAGAAATAACCGAAAAATCGGGATGCGCTTTTATTACTTCTCCTGTAAAAGGGTTTGTTAGCATTCTTCTATAATCCAGTACACTATGTAAAATAGGAAGCGTCTCTGATTTCGCCATATTTATCTCATCAATATATAAAATATGCCCTTTTTTCATAGCTTCTACTACAGGGCCATCTACAAAATCAATTACACTTACTCCTTCACTTGTCACTATTGTTTTAAATCCAAGTAAAGCCTCTGCATCTAGGTCAACTGAACAGTTTATACTTTGAATAGGCTGCGCGAAAAATTCTGAAACCGTTTCAGCAAGCTTCGTTTTTCCTGCTCCTGTCGGTCCTTTTAACAAAACAGGCTTCTTTAATGAAACAGCAATAAGTACATCCTCGAGTAAATGTTCTTCTGGCGAAAGATACCCACCCGCACCAATAAGAGCTGCGTCTTGTTCGGAATGCACTCGAATCAATCTCTTCTGTTGTTCTTCCTTTACTATATCTTTCATATTCTGCTCTTGTCTCCTTATGAAAAAAAACCGATGAGATTACATCGGTTTTTTTATTGAAAATATTCTTTGTAGTAGCCGCCAACTTTTCCTGTGTTGTCAATCACAAATATAAATTCCTCTGTTTCATTTTTAACTTCATATGTTTTTCCAACAGTAAGCACATTACTCACAAGAAATTTTTTAGCATCTGTTTGCGAACATGTCACTGTTTTAATAGTTGGTTTTGTTGCCCAATTTGTATGTATCATATAACCACTTCCTTTATTACTAGTATACGATTCAAGGCAACTTTTTTCAATTAATCATTGCATGAATATGTGGAGAGAATTATATAGCTCCTCTTTCCTGAGGTAATATGGGAACAAGAGCTAGTACATGATCGATTAGAAATGTTCTTTTCGCTTTCTGCTTTAAACAATATGCATAGAATATATCTCCTTGTATTTTGAGTATCCTTACTTTACGCTTACTGATTTCACCAGCTTTTGATACATATATTAACTCGACAATCCAACCACGATTAAAATATTTCACTAAATCATTACGCACGTTCGTTCCCTCCTTTTTACCATTGTATTCGAACGTACGTTTTTTATTTACAACAATAAATTATTTTTCATTAGGGCTTTTAATTGGTTTAATATAAGCGAAAATTTCTCTGTTTCCAAATTTACTCTAAAGTCATGAAAGGGATTCCCCTCGTTTTTTATGCGATCTAACACATATGGAATCGAAAAGGTATCTGGTTTTAAGAACTCATTAACCTCCTTCCATTGAAGTGGAGTTGCGATAAGCCCCAACTCATTCCCCCTTGGTGAAAATGGAGCGATTATCGTTTTGCCTTCCTTATGTTGAACATAATCCAAATACAATTTATTCCCACGATTCTTTTTCAACCTTTCAGTAGTGAACCACTTGGGATCTTGCTCTACTAAAAATTCAGATATAAATTTAGTGAAAATACCAGTCTCCTCATATGTAAAGCTATCCTCCACTAGTGGAATATAAAGCTGAATACCCTTCCCACCAGAGGTTTTAACATAAGATTTAAGCTGAAATTGATCAAATATTGCTTTCATACGCAGAGCAGCTTCAACTGCCAATGAGAACTCATGAACCGAGGGTGGATCCAAGTCAAATACAACCTCAGTCGGATTATTCGTATTTACTGTTTGAAAAGGGACATGAAATTCTAAAGCCAGCTGATTTCCTAACCAGAGTAATGATTCTAAATCATTACACATCATATAGTTAATATCGTCCATTTGCTTTGTCGCAATAAATTCTGGAACATATTCTGGGCTATTTTTCTGATAGAAACTTTCTCCTGTTACTCCATGTGGAAAACGAATAACTGTAAGATGCCTATCCTTTAGAAAAGGTAAAATGTATGGCGATATTCGGTGCAGGTACAATAGATAATCATCTTTTTGTATTCCCAAGTCAGGCCATATAGGCTTATCTGGATGGGTCATCATTGTAGTTGGTGGTAAGGGATATAATTGTTTATACATTTGTTGCCAATTACAATCCAGTATGTCTTTATTCAAATTAAAGGAATGAAATCTTGGTTCCCTTAATTTTTTTCCATCAAAATCAATACAAGCAATTTCTACGCAAATGGACGGTTCTATTTCCCAAATATTATTGGATAATTTTGTCCCATTCGATTGAAATAATGCTATTAATGTATCTAGCTCTATCTCGGATAGTCCGTGACGAAATGTAACTACTTCTAATAAAGAGGTATCTTTATAAAGTGCACCATGAAAAAAGCCATTACTTTTATCATATTTAGTTAAAATGACACTTATAAATCTCCAGTTTTTTATTTTTAACCACTTGGTAGTCCGCTTGGCGCTATTCCATGTACTATTTTTTTGTTTAGCGATTAACCCTTCTCCATTATTTGTGACTATTCTATCCCACAATAGTGTATTGTCTTTAAATACATCAATGGCCTGCAATCTATTTGTATCTTGATAATTTATAGATACAGGAAGCAGGGCTTTTTTAAACAGTCGATCCAGTTGCTGCTTTCGCTTACTTAAAGAAAGATTTGTCAAGTCGCATCCTTTAGATTCGAGCAAATCAAATACAATATAATGACAAGCAAATATTTGTGAATTATTTTTTATAGTCTCGACATTTTTCAAACGACCTCTTAACTGAACTTTGGAAAAATCACTTTGAAAATTATTTATTAAATACACTAATTCTCCATCCATCGTTAGTGGTAAAAAGCTTTTAATTTGGTTAAAAATCTCATGACAAAAGTTAATAATCTCTGGAAACATATCATTTAGTAATTTTCCATTTCTACTTTTCAGTAAAGGCTCATGTTCCCATTCTAAAATGCATCGGAATCCATCATATTTCGTTTCATACACCCACTCATTTCCTACTGGAACTTCCATTGAGGCAGTTAAAAGCATCGGCATCTATTGTTTACCTACTTCCAATGTTTTTCATTAGTTTTCTAATTTATTCTACTTTTGATACATAAAAGGTGGGAAAACACTCACTTTTATAATAATTTTTAACATTACAACATTATTCATTTATATTGTTTCGTCCCAAACACTAGTATATAATGATCACTATTCCTAAAAAATAATCCACAAATTATTATCCTTGTATAATATCAGTTTAACTCGGCCTGATAGTTTCTACCTGGCAGCCGCTATAAATGCCGGACTACAAGGAAGCATGAAAAAGAGAGATATTAAGTAAGGTGATTCGAATTGATCTTTTACCACTAAATAGATTAATGTTTAAACCACCCTGTGTAATTAATATAAAACTCTTATTTTTTCATACTTTCTGTCTGGCGACTGAAGGGATGAATGAATAAGAGTTTTTATTTTGGGGAAAATAAAGTTGGAGTTGATTACATGTTCTTTTTATTAAATATATTAGGCATATTTGTTGTGCTAGGTCTCGTCTACCTTTGTTCGCCTGATAAACAGAAAATTAAATGGCGTTCTATCCTCAGCTTGCTCATCGCTGAATTGCTTATTACCTGGTTTATGTTATCGACCACGATAGGGGCATGGACGATTAATAAAATTGCTTCCTTCTTTACATGGTTGGTATCATCCGCCAATGCAGGAATCTCATTTGCATTTCCTTCTGTGATGGCGAATGAATCAGTTGATTTCTTCTTTAGCGCCTTACTGCCTATTGTTTTCATTGTGACTTTCTTCGATATTTTATCTTATTTTGGAATTATGACCTGGATCATAGATAAAGTAGGATGGGTTATTTCGAAAATTTCCGGCTTGCCAAAGCTGGAGAGCTTCTTCTCGATTCAAATGATGTTTCTTGGAAATACGGAAGCTCTTGCTGTTATCCGTCAACAGCTGACCGTTCTTAAAGATCATCGTCTATTGACGTTCGGAATCATGAGCATGAGCAGTGTAAGTGGTTCGATTATTGGGGCATATTTATCGATGGTTCCTGCCGAGTACGTGTTTGCAGCAATTCCGTTAAACTGTTTAAATGCCCTGTTACTGGCAAGTATTTTAAATCCTATAGAGGTTAGCAAAGAAGACGATATTGTTTATGTGCCTCCTAAAGAAGAACGTCAAGATTTCTTTTCTACCATCTCAAACAGTATGCTTATCGGAATGAAAATGGTCATTGTAATTTTAGCGATGGTAATCGGATATGTAGCATTAACCACCGCTCTTAATGGTATTCTGGGTTTCTTTATAGATGGATTGACAATCGAAAAGATTTTCGGTGTCATATTCTTCCCATTTGCAATCTTGCTTGGATTGGGCATCCAAGATGCGACGTATGTTGCTTCGTTAATGGGGATTAAACTCTCGACTAACGAATTTGTGGCCATGATGAACTTAAAAAACCATCTCCAAGACTTGAATCCACATACGATTGCTGTTGCTGTTACTTTCTTGACTTCATTCGCCAATTTTAGTACAGTCGGCATGATTTATGGCACATATAGCTCTACTTTAGGTGAAGAACGTTCAAAGATCATCGGTAAAAATGTATGGAAGCTATTGGTCAGCGGAATGGCTGTTTCTCTGTTAAGCGCAATGCTTGTGGGATTATTCGTTTGGTAAACATTGAAGTGATGGATGCTGTTGCTATTTAGGGATAAAAACAAGTGTTCAGTTAGCTACTCAAAGGAAGCCTTTAAAAGCACGGAAAATTTTTATCAAATGTTCAGAGATAACTAAAGAAGCTAACGGCCTAGATGTAGTAGGTTGTTAGCTTCTTTAACTCTTTTATGGAATTATTTTAAAAGCCATCCTCTAAAATTATAAACCACAAAGTGAATCTCCTGTACTATTCAACATTATATAGGGACTTCTGTCCTCAAACATCGGCGGCATCAATTGTTTACCTACTTCCAATGTTTTTCTTTAGTTTTCTAATTAATTCTACTTTTGATACATAAAAAGAACGGAAAGATTGCATAGTAAGAAGAAAAAGAAAAAGTGGTGAACATAATGCATACAGTTTGGAAAGGAAGTATCAGCTTTGGTTTAGTTAATATTCCTATAAAGCTTCATGCAGCAACTGAAAATAAGGATATAAAATTACGTCAGCTCCATAAAGAATGCCATACCCCAATAAGCTATGCAAAGGTTTGTGAAGGGTGCAAACAAGAGGTAAAGAATGAAGATATCGTCAAAGCATATGAATACTCTAAAAACAAGTTTGTCATTTTAGATGAAGAAGAATTAGAAAAACTGAAAAAAGAAAATGAGGATAAGGCTGTAGAAATTATAGACTTTGTAAAATTAGAAGAAATAGATCCAATTTACTTTGAGCGCAGTTATTTTATGGCACCTGATAGTGGTGGTGGAAAAGCATACTCTCTATTAAGAGAAGCATTGCATGAATCAGGTAAGATCGGAGTTGCTAAAATCATGATTCGTTCTAAAGAGCAATTAGCAATTGTGCGAGTATATAAAGAAACTTTAATCATGGAAACAATTCACTTCCCTGATGAAGTTCGTAGTACTGCAGATGTCCCTAATATTCCAGCTGAGCAAACTGTAGTAAAAAAAGAACTGGATACTGCTCTAATGCTTGTTGATCAATTAACTACAGAGTTTGAACCAGAAAAATACACAGACGATTATCGAACTTCCTTAATGGAGCTTATAGAAGAGAAAAAGGCTGGAAATAATGTAGTAACGACAAGCGAAAAACAGACAGAATTGCCATCAAATGTGACCGATCTAATGTCTGCACTTCAAGCATCCCTTGATAAAACGAAAAAGAAAAAACCTACTCCAAGAAAAAGAACACCAAAAGTGAAAACCTCTTAATCCAGATGAACGGAAATTAAAAGTACTTTTGGATAACTCTTGTTCTTTAAGAAAATGCTGGTTGTGACTGATGTCACAACCAGCATTTCTTTTCTCGGTAACCTTATTATGATTACCATTCCCGGTCTTTCGCTCTCCTACAACTTTTTGAAACAGGTTACAAATACTTTTCGGGATAAGAGAAGAATTTCTTTCCTACACTTGAAAGAGACGCTCGAAGATACAATTTCGAGCACCCCCTCCTTCTTCTCTGATCTCTACCATCCTTAAAGCAAATCTATTTATATAATCAATAAATCACTATAAAAACGCTAGAAATACTAGAAATAAAGCTACATTTATATACTTTTTATAAAAAGCGCTAAATTTCAGTGCAAATAGTAAAAAACGCTACCATATTTCAACATCGGTGACAGGATTACATTACCAGGCACTTTTTTAACTAACTCTATTACTACAGTGTTAAGCAATGCAAAATCTTAATTGAGTACTAACCCCTTTATTGATTGTAGTGAAGTGTAGCTTCACCAGTGGGACGAGTGAGACAGATATGACATCACAACCGGCCTGGTGATTTTTTATAGCACACCTCGTGGAAAGCATCCACCTGAAATGGAAATCAGCGGTGTTATCGGATAGATCTTATTCTTTAAAATATCTAGCTTATTTAATTTTGGAATGAAAAAGACTCCCATTCTGGGAGTCCTTTTTGTTAACTATTTAGTAATAGGTCTTCTGGATTTTCAAGTAATTCTTTAACTGTTTTTAAGAATCCTACTGAATCTTTTCCGTCAATAACACGGTGATCATAGGATAATGCCACGTACATCATTGGACGGATTTCAATTTCATTTCCAACAGCGATTGGACGTTTTTGGATTGTGTGCATTCCTAAAATACCAACTTGTGTTCCATTTAGAATAGGTGTTGACAGTAAAGATCCGAATACTCCACCGTTAGTGATAGTGAAAGAACCACCTGACATATCAGATAGAGCTAACTTGTTATCACGAGCTTTTTTAGCAAGTTCTCCAATATTAGCTTCGATTTCTGCAAAGTTTTTACGGTCTGCTTCACGAACGATCGGAACTACAAGACCACCTTCTGTAGAAACGGCGATACCAATATCATAGAAGTTATTTTTTACGATATCTGTTCCATCGATTTGAGAATTTACATATGGATATTTTTTAAGTGCTGCTACTACAGCCTTTGTGAAGAAAGACATAAACCCAAGACGCACGTCATTCTGTTCAAAGAATTGATCTTTTTTACGTGAACGTAATGCCATAACATTTGTCATATCAATTTCATTGAAAGTTGTAAGCATAGCTGTATTTTGTCTTACTTCTAATAAACGTGAAGCAATTGTTTGACGACGACGAGACATCTTTTCACGAGTTGTACGGCCATCGTCTTCTTTTGGTGCACTAGCTGTAGGAGCTGATGCTGCTTTTACAGGTGTTGGTGCAGAACCATGAGCTGAAACGTCTTGTACACGAACACGCCCCATTGGATCTACAGGTGAAATTTCACTTAAGTTAATGCCTTTTTCTCGAGCTAATTTACGCGCTGCTGGGCTAGCAATAGTACGGTCTTGCTCATTTGAAGTTTCTTCAGCAACTGGTGCTGCTTTAGGTGCTTCAGGAGCTTTAACCTCTTCTTTTGCTTCAGGTTGTGCAGCTGGTGCTGATGTTGTTGAACCTGAACCAGCTCCTACTACTGCGATTACTTGACCTACTAGAACTGTATCTCCTTCAGCTGCTAAAAGTTCACTAACTACTCCAGCTTCTTCCGAGATAACTTCAACGTTCACTTTATCTGTTTCAAGTTCTACGATGAACTCACCTTTTTCAACTGTATCACCTGGTTGTTTTAACCACTGTGCAATGGTACCCTCTGTAATCGATTCTGCTAACTCAGGAACTATAATTTCTGCCACTTGTATTTCCTCCTCTTGTCTTTCCTATCTTATAAGCTTTTTAATGTCTCTTCAATAATTCGAGTTTGTTCTACTTTATAAGTATCTCCGTCACCTTCAGCGGGACTTGCTCTATGCACACGACCAACATAAGTTATTTCTTGGTCTTTCGCTATTTCTAGTAGATATGGTAAAGCAAAGTTCCAAGAACCCATGTTTTGTGTTTCTTCTTGCGCCCAAACAAGCTGCTTCACATTTGGGAAACGAGACACAATTTCTTGAATCTTTTCTTGTGGGAATGGATATAGTTGTTCAACACGTACAATATGAACATGATCGAAATCTGCTCCATCTTTTACTTTGTCTGCCAAGTCTATTGCAAGTTTACCACTAACAAAAACAATTTTCTCTACTTTTTCTACTTGTTGACCTAAACCTGGTTGCTCAATAATTGTTTCAAATTGACCTGAAGTCAATTCAGCCACATCCGCTCCAACTAAAGGATGACGCAATAATGATTTTGGTGAAACAATTATTAATGGACGAATTGCATCTTCTTTAAGCATTTTTGCTTGTCTGCGTAAAATATGGAAATAGTTAGCCGCACTTGATAGGTTTGCTACAGTCCAGTTATTTTCAGCAGCTAATTGTAAATAACGTTCTAAACGAGCACTTGAATGCTCAGATCCTTGGCCTTCAGCTCCATGTGGTAATAGCATTACTAAGCCAGATTTAAGACCCCATTTAGCACGAGCAGAACTGATAAAGTTATCAAACATTACTTGAGCCATGTTAGCAAAGTCGCCGTATTGCGCTTCCCAAATAGTTAGTGAATTATTATCTTCTAAATTATATCCAAATTCATACCCTAGAATTGCCGCTTCCGTAAGTGGACTGTTATGCACTACGAATGATGCTTTTCCATCACTAATAGCGTGAATTGGTGTTAATTCGGCCCCAGTTTTTTCATCATGAAGGACTAAATGTCTATGGGAGAATGTCCCACGTTGGGCATCCTGACCAGATAAACGAATAGAATTACCTTCTTGTAAAATCGTTGCAAATGCAAGTGTTTCTGCATGGCCCCAATCTACCTTACCCTTACCTTTAAATGGCTCTTCACGTCGTTTCAATATTTTTGCTAACTTTTTAAATGCGCTAAACTCAGTTGGCCAAGTAAGTAGCTCCTCATTGATCTTAGCAAGCTTACTCTCTTCAATTCCTGTTTGAATTTCCGGCATACCATTTAATACTACTTGTGGTATAACGATGTCATGAACAGTGGATTGAGGAAGTTCCTTCACACGGTCATAAGCTTGTTGCATTTCAGTGAAAACCGATTCGTCTAATGTTTTTACTTCAGAAGATTCAATTAAACTTTCTTCAACTAACTGCTTACCATATATTTCTCGAACAGTAGGATGTTTATGAATCGAATGGTACATAGTTGGATTAGTTACTAAAGGTTCATCCATTTCGTTATGACCATATCTACGATAACCTAATAGGTCAATAACGATATCTTTTCCAAATTTTTGGCGATATTCATGTGCAAATTTAGCAACGCCAATCACCGCTTCAGGATCATCAGCATTCACATGAATTACTGGCACTTCATACCCTTTTGCTGGATCAGATGAGTAGTTGGTAGAGCGTGAATCATAATGTTCAGTAGTGAAACCAATCATATTATTCGCAATAATATGGATGGAACCACCTGTTTGATATCCACGAACTCGGCTATAATTCAGTACTTCAGTTACTACCCCTTGCCCTGGGAAAGCAGCGTCACCGTGTACTAAGATAGCAAAAGAAGCATTTTTATCTTGAACTGGGTAACCAGCTGCATCTGTTGTTTCTTGTGCAGCACGTGTTTGACCCGTAACAATTGGACTTACAACTTCCAAATGCGAAGGATTATAAGCAAGTTTTACTTTCAAACCTGTTTGTGAGCGGTAACTTGCCCCTTTATGGTATTTAACGTCCCCAAACCAGCCCTCAGAAAGTTCAAGCGACCCGTCCTTTGGTAGAAATGTTTCAGTAGGAACGTGTGCAAATTCTGCAAACATCATTTCATAAGGTTTGTTAAGAACATGAGTTAATACATTCAAACGGCCACGATGAGCCATACCAATATTTACTTGTTTTGTTTTTGTTTTGTCTGATTGACGAACTAACTCATCCATTAATACAACTAAAGAATCTAAACCTTCAATTGAGAAGCGTTTTGCTCCCACAAAAGTACGATGAATGAATTTCTCAAATCCTTCTACTTGCGTTAAACGTTTAAGTAATTGTTTTTTGTCTTCGGCAGATAGTTTTTCCTTCACAGCACCTTTTTCAATCTTTTCTTGTAACCAAGCACGTTCTTCTGAATTGACAATATGAGCAATTTCAAATGCAATTTTATCAGTATACATCGAACGTAAATGTTCGATTGCTTGTAAACCATTCGCAATATTTGCTGGTGCATTGCTAATTAGGAAAGAAACAGGTACTTCTTTCAAATCTTGCTCTGTTAAACCATAAGTATCAAGATTTATCTTAGAATCTTCTTTTGGACCATCATTTAATGGATAAATATTAGCAGTTAAGTGACCATGAGTACGAATAGCATCTGCAAGCTGAATTGCATGAAGCACTTTCTCAAAATTATTCGGCTCTACTACAGGTGTATCAGAGCTGTAAGATGAGACTGAAGCCGGAATCTTAGGTGCCCCGTACTGCTGAAATAACGTTACTAATTCAGGATCCACATCGTCAGGAGTCTGTAAAAACACATCATACTGCTCCATCACATAACCAAGGTTAGGACCAGAAAAAGCTGACCAAGGTGTTCGATTGTTCGACATTTAGAAAAACCTCCAACATTTTGTGCCTTCTAGGCATTTATCAAAAATACAAATTAATGGATAAAAAAGTTCCAGTTATACATGAAAAAAATACACGCAGATACATATATAGTTTACCACTCTTTTATATAGTCTCAAACTATCCTTATATAAGAACAATTTTTCCATCTCAATCTTACTACTATAGGAAAAAAATACAATGGTTTTTTTCAAAAAAAATAGGAAATTATCTAATTTATTATACTTTTACACTGAATGATTATTCACTTGTTAATTTAGGGAATAAAATGTAAAATTTTGTCCATTCTCCTTTTTCACTTGCTACAGAAATAGTACCACCGTATTCAACTACCAAGCTTTTGACTATACTTAATCCCAAACCTGAACCGCCTTTATTTTTAGTTCTAGCTTCATCAACAACAAAAAAGCGTTCGAAAATTTTGGGAAACATGGATTCTTTGATGCCAACTCCATTATCTTCCAATGTAATCTGCACTTGATCTGCGTTATTTACGACTGTCGCTTTAATATACGGTCTTTTATCATTATATTTTATCGCATTTTCTATTAGATTACGCAGTATTTGTTCTAGGGCTGTAGGCGGAACAAGTACTTTTGCTTCTTCATCTCCTTGAATTACGATTGTTGTCTCTGGTGATAGTTGTAAATAATTTTGCTGTAGCTGATGAAAGATAGATATGACAGAAGTAGCTTCTCTCATATTATTATGCTCATTTTTAGCTAGTTTTAACATTTCTTCGATTAATAACTTCATTTTTTGTATTTCCGTGAGGGATATTTCCAGAGACTCATCTAATATGGAGCGATCCTCTTTTCCCCAGCGATTCAATAGCGATAAATGCCCCTCCACTACCTGCACAGGGGTACGCAATTCATGAGATACATTATGGATAAAGTCGTCTTGTCTCGTAATCGTTTTGGATACTTCACCCATCAATTCCTTGTAAATTTTTAGTAGCTCTCCGATTTCATCTTCATTATCATATTGAAAACTCACTTTTTTAGAAAACTTAGTCTGTTTTGCAAGCTGCATCTCATCCCTCAGTTCTTTAATAGGTTTCAGTAAAATAGAGGATAACATAAAGGCTATTAACGCCGATAGAACAAGAGCTATGAGTGCGAATATGCCCATGGCTATTAATATATAATTCATGAGCTGAGTAAAGCTTTCTAAACTGTGCGAGATTTGTACATATCCTTTAAACAAACCAAAGTCTATTTCCGCTACCTTATGAAAAACTACTTTTCCATCTATTTCTTCTCTAACAAATTCATCCGTTTGAAGTGAAAAGGATTTTGGGAAATCGCTAGCATCATTGATTCTAAGAATTTCGATACCATCTTCATTCAATACACGAATTGATTGTTTTTGATTGACCAATTGATTGAGTAGTGTTCTATTTTTTTGAATATCCTGAATTGAGATGATGGGACCATTAGATTTGAAAAAATGAGTTACCTCATCCAAAGTATTTTGAGCAGTTTTTTTCTCGGAAATTTGCAGCCAATTGAAGAGCGAAAAATATAATATAATACACATCATAAGGAAACTTAAAAATATGGAAATCGCTGAAGCATACGTCCATTTACGTTGTAAAGTCCATTTTTTGATCATCTCATCACATACCCTACGCCTCTAACTGTCTCAATAATGGCTGCAATTTCCGCAGGAAGTTTTTTTCTAAGATGCCTTATGTATACATCTACTACATTTGTTTCAACCTCTACATCATATCCCCAAACTTTTTCCAAAATGGCATCTCTAGACAACACCATATTATAATTTTCCATTAAATAGACAAGCATATCGTATTCAGTTTTCGTTAGTTCAATCTCTTTCCCTTTATAGAAAACCTGATGAGCTTTCTGTTCAACTGTTAACCCTTGGATAGTCAATTCACTTTTTACGTTTTCTAAAGAGGGCTCTACCCTTCTTAGAACTGCTCGTATTCTTGCTAACAACTCCTCAATAGCAAAAGGTTTCACTACGTAGTCATCAGCCCCTGACTCAAGACCTGATACGCGATCTATAATCGCATCTCTTGCAGTAATTAGAATAATTGGTGTATTTTTCTTTTTGCGTACTCTTCGACATATTTCCAGTCCGTTTAGATTTGGCAACATGACATCGATTAGCATCAGGTCATAAGCATGATTTAATGCTAAATCTGCTCCTTCGCGTCCATCATGAGAAACGGAAACTTGAAAGTTTTCATGCTTTAACTCTAACTCCACAAACTTCGCAATATTTACTTCATCTTCTATTAGTAGAATATGCTGCATCATCTCTTCCATCCTTTCCATTATGGTCCCAACAATAAAATATAGCATAGCCTAAATGAAAGAAAAAGCCGTTCCATTAAGTATGAACGGCATTGGAATATATGTAATTGTTCTTTCCATTTTTCTTAGCCGTATAAAGCGCTTGATCTGCATTATCTAATAGCTCGTCGATAGAAGACCCATCATTCGGGAACATAGCAATCCCAATAGACGAAGTTGGCGAAAAGTAAAATTCATCTATGGCCCAACCTTTACGTAAATTTCGCTGAATTGTTTGAACGATCCCTTCAACTGTATTGCTCCTACCATTCACATAATCTGCAATTTGATCAATGATTATGACAAATTCATCGCCACCAATACGGTATACATTATACTTATAGTGTAAACTAATCTGAAGCGTTTCAGCAAAATGGGTTAAAAATTGATCTCCAACATCATGTCCATATCGATCATTAATCGCTTTAAAATTATCGCCATCAATATACAATAAGCCAACATTTGGAAAAGCTGAACTAACAGAAGAAATATAATCTAGAAAATCTTCATTAAAGGAACGACGATTAGGTAGGCTAGTTAAGCTATCATGAAAAGCCATAAACTTCAGCTGATCTTCTAAAGCTCTTTTTTCTGTAATTTCACGAGATACAATAACGAACCATTTTTCTTCCTCATCATCTACTGTGCTCTTTACTGTAGTAACAGACGTATCTGTCCAAATAGAGTTTCCATCCTTTGTTTGTAGGGGAAGTTCTACTCGGAACTTATCTAACATTTTTAACTTAGAGAAACTTACTAGGTCAGTTTGATCAGTTATCAATTTAAAATAATAACTACCAAGCAACTCTTCTTTATCATATTTTAATATTGTTTCGTGACTTGGTGATGAATAGAGTAAGTAACCTTCTGCATCAGTTATCGCTATTAAATCATTTGAATGTTCCGTTATCAAATTAAAGGAGCGTTCAATATTTCGTAGCTCGTTCAACATACGTTTCTTTTCCGTGTCATCAAATTGTATTGTTAAAAATTTTTCAATTTGCCCTAAATCATTTTTAATAGGCACAATAGTTGCGCTTACCCAAAAAAAGGAGCCATCTTTAGTTCGATTACGCATTTGACCATTCCAAATATCCCCATTATATATCGTTTCCCACATATTGGAGAAAAAGGTTTCATCATGATAATTCGAATTTATCATATGAAATGTTTTTCCTATTACTTCCTCCTTTAAAAACTTGGTTGTAGTTTCAAATAATTCGTTTACTACTTCAATTATTCCATCTTGATTTGTCATTGCAACCAATGCAACTTCATTAATAGCTTTACGATAATTTTCTAAAACATAGGTAGATTCTTTCAAATGCTGTGAACGAGAAACTTCTTTAGTTGTAGCTAAAATATAAGTAGATCCATTTTCATAAATGGGGATAGCAATTGTTTCATTAATAAGTGTTTCACTTTGTACACAATAATGATCCTGGTAGCAAATAGATTTTTTTTGCAAGCATGCACGATTATAATTTTGAATAATAGTTTTATTATGAAATTCACTGAAGCATTCTTCCAATGATTTCCCTATAGGATTTTCCGAGAAAAGCTCCTCGGCTTTTTTGTTGATAAACTCATACACATAAGAAGAATCTTCTTTACGCATAAAGAACACATATTCATCAGCTAAATCATATAATAAGTGGAATTGATTATGGTTTAAGAAGGATTGAGACATCTATTTAAAAACTCCTGTCAAGTTCTATACTAAGTTAATTTAATCATATGTATTTAAGGAGAAACATACAAGCATTTAACATTTATATTTTGAAATATCTTTTAAAAAAGTTTAATAATTTTTAAAAAACTTTCTACTATGCAAAACAGAAAAAACGAAGTATATTATTAATGCAAATAATTTTATAAGGCAAAGTTCGCTTTGCCGAGGGAAGGCAAATGGTGCGCCACCAGTTTTGAGCTGGTCCTAGTAGGTTCGATTCCTACCCCGAAATTTTTTATGCACTATGAAGTGAAAAATTTCAGGGGAACTAGGATGACTCAGCTCATTTATTGGTTCTTTTTAGGGGGCGCTTTTTTTGATAAAAAAACGAGATTTATTCGAATGTACATCTCTTTATGAACTAATGTCTGAACCAACTATTTTGCCTTTTGTACGTCAAAAAGCAAGTTCGGCTGATGAGTATTGGTTTATTACGAAACAGTTAATGGAAGAAGAAGAAAAAGGAACCGTTATTTCTCGAACAATTGTTAGCGACTTTGGGCAACCAATCGGAACAATTAATCTGTTTGATGTAGAAGATGGAGCAGGATTTTTAGGCACTTGGATCGGCTGTCCATTTCAAGGTCTAGGATACAATAAAAAGGCAAAAGAACAATTTTTGCAGGAACTTTTCTTTGAATTAGATATTCATACTGTATTTTTACGAATTCGCAAAAACAATAGTAAAAGTATTCGTGCCACGGAAAAACTTAGATATGCATTGAAAGCTAATGAATCACATCCTTCTATCTACGCAGAAATCAATGCTGCAAATGAAGTATTTGATCTATACTATATACCAAAAGACTTGTTCCACTTAGTACTGATGCAACAAGAGAACGAAGAGGAACAGGCAATGTAAAAAAACTCCCGTCACAACGCAATAGTGACGGGAGTTTGTTATTTTTGGTAGGTTAATAATAGATCTACAAACTGCTCTGGCGTTCTAGAAGAGTTAGCCTCGAACATACGATCGATCATTTCTTCCTTTTCCCCAACAATGCGATTTAAAGAATCCATAAAAGTAGTAGCAGTAAGGTTTTCTTCTTCAAGTACATATGCAAATCCTTTTTTCTCAAAGTATTTTGCGTTCAACACCTGATCCCCTCTACTTGCGTGGATTGATAACGGAATAAGTAACATGGGTTTTTTTAATTCGAGAAACTCGAAAATAGAGTTTGAGCCAGCTCGGCTAATTACATAATCAGACATTTTCATCAAATGAGGTAATTCATTTGTAACATATTCAAATGCTATATAATTTGGTTTCCCAACTAATGATTCATCTTTGTTTCCCTTACCACATAGATGAATCAGTTGAAATCTGCGTGTAAGTTGCTCGATATTTTCTTTGATGACATCATTTATCTTCGCAGAGCCTTGACTTCCACCCATAATGATAATCGTTTCTTTCATTGCATCAAAACCGGTTAATTGTTCTGCAATTTTTTCATCACCATGAAATAAATCTGGGCGTAATATCGCTCCAATAGATGAGGCCTTATTATCCGGTAAGTGTCTTAATGTCTCCTCAAAAACAGTAAAAATATGCTCAGCAAACGACGAGGCAATTTTGTTAGCTAGACCAGGCGTTAAATCTGATTCATGAATCACTACTGGTATATTCGAAAGTTTTGCTGCAAGCACTACAGGAACAGAGACAAAACCTCCTTTTGAAAATACGATAGAAGGTTTCACTTTTTTCAGTACGGATAAAGCTTGTAATGTACCATACAATACTTTAAATGGATCGGAAAGGTTTTTCAGTGAAAAGTATCTTCTTAACTTCCCATTTGAAATAGGATGATAAGGAATTTCAGGAAATCTCTCCCCAATGATTGTTTTTTCTATACCATTATACGATCCAATATAATGGATATTATATTTTTTCTCTATTAACTCGGGTATTATAGCTTCGTTTAACGAAACATGACCAGCCGTTCCCCCACCAGTTAATACAATTGTGTTATTATTCATTAATAATCTCCTAACTAATTTTATAACTTTAAAGGATGTATGCCAACATGCACGAAATGAGAACTCTACCAGAAAAAAGTAAGTATATGATTAAAATCGTATTGCCCATATTAATCACACAAATTGCACTCTATTTAATGACCTTCTTTGATATTTTAATGACAAGTAAATATAGTATTAACCATTTAGCTGGTGTTTCTATAGGTTCTTCTTTATGGGTACCTGTATATACCGCCTTAACCGGTATATTAATAGGCATTACGCCCATTGTAGCACAATTAATAGGAGCAAAAAAGAAGAAAGATGTACGTACCTTTGTACAACAGGGATTTTATATTGGAATTGTACTAGCTATAATTGTTTTTTTAGGAATTTTCCTGCTCATTGACCCAGTATTAAATTTAATACCTCTTGAAGATAGTGTACGCATCGTAGCAAAGAATTATTTGTTAATGCTGAGTATTGGACTGATTCCATTATTTTTATATAGTGTCTTACGGTCTTTTATCGACGCTTTAGGGAAGACAAGAGTTTCTATGTTCATCACTCTATTATCTGCGCCTATTAATATTGTCTTAAATTACTTGCTTATATACGGAAAATTGGGCTTTCCAGAGTTAGGTGGAGTCGGAGCAGGACTAGCTTCTGCAATTACCTACTGGGTTATATTGCTTATCGCAATTATTATCGTCCTTCGGAGTAATCCCTTTGCAAATTTAAAAATCTTTCACAGCTGGACCAAGCCATCTATAGTGAGAATACGCACACTTATGAAAATTGGAGTTCCCATAGGGATATCTCTTTTTGCAGAAACAACTATATTTTCGGCTGTCACAATACTGATGAGTGTATATTCAACCGAAGTAATTTCCGCTCATCAAATAGCCATGAATTTCACTTCTCTGTTATATATGGTGCCACTGAGCATTGCAATGGGTGCTACTATTTTAGTAGGGCATGAAATTGGTGCAAAACGATTCGCAGATGCGCGAGACTATAGCTGGTTGAGTGTGGTAACAGCTATATGCTTTAGTTTACTTTCAATTTCTATTTTGTTGTTATTTAGAGAGCAAATTGCCTCTATATATACGGACGATCGTTATGTAATCGAATTGACGGTTCAATTTTTCTTCTTCGCTGCCTTGTTCCAATTATCTGATGCAGTTCAAGCGCCAGTTCAAGGAGCATTGCGTGGTTATAAAGATGTGACGATGACATTTATCATGGCTATCATTTCCTATTGGATAATCGGTTTACCTACTGGGTATATCTTAGCCAACTATACTTCGTTTGAGCGCTTTGGCTATTGGATTGGATTGATCGTAGGGTTGTCTATAGGGGCAATCACTCTTACCTCTAGACTTATTTATTTACAGAAGAAAATGAAGAAGCAGTGATACTACATTCGAAACTTCTACTTCATGTAGAATATGGTGTTTTCTACACGGATGTGCACTGCCGCGCGCTACTCATGAGCCTTCAAGGATAATCGCTAGCGCTTCTTCATCCTTTATGAAGCCTCATTCTTCGCGCTCCTGCGGCTTTGGAGGCGCACATCCTAGAGATCGCTTGTAAACAGAATTCACTTTCTAGAATGACGCATTATTGCATTGGATGTTAATAAAACCCGCAAGTAAGTCATATCTAAGCGCAAGTAAATGATCAATAATCGCTAGTAACGTGTTGGGCAACGCAAGTATCCGCCGATTCTGAGTAAATAAATGTCAATTAAGGAGAAGATGCTTTCTACACGGATGTGCGCTGCCGAACGCTACGCATGAGCCTGCAAGTAATATCAAATAGGGCTACTTACTACTTCTCTCAAGCTAGTGAGCTTTTACTAATTTACTATTATTAAATGTTATTTATCATCGTTTTTATAACACTTACTCTGCTCAATCTTAAAGTTAAGATATAATATCCATTGATTGGAGTGCAACGCGGCGACTCGAGCGGGAACAGCACGAGCTGAAAGCCCCGCAGGAACGGAGTGACGAGGAGATTGAAGCCGTGCCCGGGGAAAGCGTCCGCGTGAAACGGAAATCTTAGGATTACTATCGCTTCTCTATTGATATACCTTCTTCCATCTGATTAATGAACACAAAAAAACGACGCACAATGCGTCGTTTTTGTTTTCATTATTTACCGATGAATTGTTGTGTCCAATAATAACCACTATCAGATAGACCTACTCCGATATGAGTATATGAACCATTCATAATGTTAGCTTTATGTCCTGGAGATTTCATCCATGCATCTACTACTTCTGCTGGGCTACGTTGACCCATTGCGATGTTTTCTGCTGCAGATTTATAGGTAACTCCAAATGACTTCATTTGATCAAATGGTGATCCGTAAGTTGGGCTTGTATGAGAAAAATAATTTTTATTTTTCATATCTTGAGATTTTGCTTGTGCTGACTGAGTAAGTTTTGTATCAATCTGAAGTGCTTTTAGTCCAGCCTTAGCACGTTCTTTGTTAGTTAAATCGACAACTTGTTGGATTTCAGAAGTAACTTTAACCTCTTCTTTCGCTTCTTCCGTTGGCTCTTTTACTACTGGTTCTGCTGGTTTTTCTTCAGCTGGCTTAGCTGGAGTTACCACCTCTGGTTTTTTTACTGGTTCCGCTGGTTTCTCAACTTCAGGAACCGGAGCTTTTTCTTCTTGTGGCTTTTCATTTTCTTTATCTATAACTACTGGTTTTTTATCAACTTGATTAATATTTATCTTAGATACATCCTTAAGATTTAGGAGCTTTGCAAATGATAATTGCAAATTGTTATTCCATTTCACTTTATAGGAAAGGCTTTTTGGAGCTTCCCAATTGTATTCAACGGATGTCTTTGCCTCAGAAGTAGTCGGTGAAAACCCAGTATTCATAGATGCGCTAGCTGTATTGGCAGAGATTAATAATCCACTAGCTATAATTCCAGCCATAATCGTATGTTTTTTATTCATGTTTCATTTCCTCCTTCTTTTGTGCTCCCCTATTGTAAACACAAAATAGAATGAAATTTTCCCATAAAATATTCCACCGATACCAATTGAATATTCCTTTCTTTAGAATCTACAAGTCTAGCAAAGATTTTTGGATAACATAACCACTTTGCTATAATATTTGCAATTATCTTCGGTTGACAGTTTTTAAATTCTTCATTTTAATTGAAGTGCAACGCTGCGACTACAGCGGGAACAACCCTAAACTAAATATATGTATATAAAAAACGACGCAAAGTGCGTCGTTTTTGTTTTCATTATTTACCGATGAATTGTTGTGTCCAATAATAACCACTATCAGATAAACCTACTCCGATGTGAGTATATGAAGCATTCATAATGTTAGCTTTGTGCCCTGGAGATTTCATCCATGCATCTACTACTTCTGCTGGTGTACGTTGACCCATTGCGATGTTTTCTGCTGCAGATTTATACGTAACTCCAAATGACTTCATTTGATCAAATGGTGATCCGTAAGTTGGGCTTGTATGAGAAAAATAGTTTTTATTTTTCATATCTTGTGATTTTGCTTGTGCTGACTGAGTAAGTTTTGTATCAATTTGAAGTGCTTTTAGTCCAGCCTTAGCACGTTCTTTGTTAGTTAAATCGACAACTTGTTGGATTTCAGAAGTAACTTTAACCTCTTCTTTCGCTTCTTCCGTTGGCTCTTTTACTACTGGTTCTTTTACTACATTTTCTTCAACTGGTTCTGCTGGTTTTTCTTCAGCTGGCTTAGCTGGAGTTTCTACTTCTGTATCTTTTACTGGTTCTGCTGGTTTCTCAACTTCAGGAACCGGAGCTTTTTCTTCTTCTATTGGCTTTTCATTTTCTTCATCTATAACTACTGGTTTTTTATCAACTTGATTAATATTAATCTTAGATACATCTTTAAGATTTAGAAGCTTTGCAAATGTTAATTGCGTATTGTAATTCCATTTTACATTAAAGGAATAGCTTTTTGGAGCGTCCAAGTTGTAAGTAATGGATGTCTTTGCCTCGGAAGTAGTTGGTGAAAACCCAGTATTCATAGATGCACTAGCTGTATTGGCAGAGATTAATAATCCACTAGCTAAAATTCCAGCCATAATCGTATGTTTTTTATTCATGTTTCATTTCCTCCTTCTTTTGTGCTCCCCTATTGTAAACACAAAATAGAATGAAATTTTCACATAAAATATTCCAATGAAACCAATTGAATCTTCTTTTCTTTATAATCTACAACTCTAGCAGATATTTTTGGGAAACTTAACCACTTCGCTAAAATATTAGCTATCATCTTCTGTTGACAATTTTTTTAATTCATCATTATATAGTTCAAACATCATTTTCTGCTGATTGTCTGATAGCTTACTGTTTTTAATACGATCAATTGCTAGACTATACTTTTTTTGAACCGATAACCTAGCTCTTGGGTGAGTATATTCATCTAATAACTCAGAATGAATGATACCTCTGATCTCTTCTTCCGTTTGAATTGTACTAACTGACTGACGGTTTTGATAAAGTAATTGAAACGCTTTAATCATGTGGAGTATTTCCTATCACAACGATAGATTCTACACTATCTCCAATAATAACAATCTGCGGCTGCATTTTAATGTATTCAGGAAGCCATTGCACCATACCGTAAGCATACTGAAACAGATAAGGATTTTTATGTCCTTTTAATGGCACATACCCCTTCATACGATATATAGTGTCTGGAAGTTCTCTAACCCATTGTTCAAATTGATCCTTATCGACTGGCTCTGAAAAGGTGTGCAAACGTGAAGATAAGGAAAGCTGTTTTCCTAATGCCGCTTGTTGGACCTCTTGACCATGAAATGTAGCTTCTAGGTTTGTTATCATTTTTAAAGGCAGTTTAGCATTGGATGTTTGAATGATAGGAGCATGACTATTTAAACCTTGAATTTGCATTGTCACCATAGCTATTTCATCATCAGAAAGCAGATCTATCTTATTTGCTACTATTAAATGCGCATGTTTAATCTGTTCCAAAAATAACATGCGTGTCTGAGGGGTCATTTTGTCTCTATCTATCCATCGTTTACAGTCTGCCACTGTAATAATACCTTTCATATTTAATCTACTTGCAAAATAAGGTGATAAAACCGCATCCATAGCTTCGACAGGGTGAGCTGCACCTGTTGTTTCTATTAATAGGATATCGAACTCTTCCCCTTCTAATAACATTTGTAGTTGTGCTTCCATTTTTTCAGCACCAGTGCAGCAAATACAACCCTCCAGCATTTCCTTTATCGGTACATCATCGTCCACTGATCTACTATCAAAAGGTAATTTCCCTAATTCATTCATAATAACTGCAGGCTTTAGCCCTTCCGCTTTCAATTGTTCGATTAAATGAGATAATAAAGAAGTTTTCCCACTTCCTAAAAATCCACTTAGCAGATAGACATCCTTCATATTGTTTAACTCCCTTAATATCGTTGAAAAAGCTGACCATAAAGGCCAGCTCCCATTCAACTCTTTATTTGTCCAACAAATCTTTTGCAATTTCTTGTGCTTTTAATAACTGTGGATCCTCTTCTAAGATTTTAGCTCTTAGTTTATCCATCAATTGAAAAGAGGTTTCTCCATCAATATCTCCTGATACAACAAGTTTGTTATCGGATTGGAACTTCTTCACTGCAGTATTCATCTGTTCATCAAAGTTACCATCCACTACACCTACATCATATCCTACCGCTTGAAGCATTTCTTCTGCAGTTTTAACTGCTTCAGATGATTGGTTTGTTTTCAATGTAACAGTAGTGTCTAAAGGAGGTAACATAGCATACGATGGATATTCAACAACATGATCTGGAAGAATCCCTACATCATGAATCCAGTTTCCATCTGGCGTTAACCATTTAGCTGTTGTGATTTTAATATTTGACCCATCTGGTAAATCATTCACTGTTTGAACAGTTCCTTTACCAAAGGAATTTAAGCCTACTAATGGAACATTTGCTGATTCACTCAAAGCACCAGCTAGAATTTCTGATGCCGATGCACTACCTTCATCAATGATTAGTGTAACAGGTACATCGACGCGAGTACCAGGTGTAGCTACTGTAACCTCTTTATTATTTTGAATTTCAATTTGCAGTAGGTTTTTTCCTTCTTCCACAAAAAGATTAGAAATATCTATTGCAGAAGATAGAAGACCTCCAGGATTTTGACGAACATCAAGTACTAATGCTTTCATACCCTCTTTCTCCATTGAGTCGATTGCTGTTAGTAATTCTTCATACGTGTTTGTAGAAAAACTGGATATTATAATATGTGCCACTTGATCATCTAACATCTCAGCATAAACCGTTTCAATCGGAATATCGTCACGTACTATCGTTACTTCCATTAGAGCATTGGTACCTCGTTGGATAGATAGCGTTACTTCAGTTCCTTTATTTCCACGAATAAGTAATACTGCTTCGGAAGCACTATACCCTTTAATATCCTTACCATCTACTGCCATGATTTTGTCATTTGGCATCAATCCAGCTTTTTCAGCGGGTGAGTTTTTGATAGGAGAAACGATGTTAATAACACCATCTCTTTCTTGAATCTCTGCACCTATACCTTGAAAACTAGAAGATATATTCTCATTAAATTGGGAAGCCTCATCCTGGTTCATATAATCGGAATATGGATCCTCTAATGCATCGATCATCCCGTTAATAGCGCCATTAATCACTGCTTCTTCATCTACTTCTTTATAGTATTCTTCCTCTAATTTATCATATGCCAAATACAATTTAGAGAACTCAGAACGCTCTTTCTGATTAACTGGATTTACGTTTACAACCTTTTCGTCACCCCATGTTAAGGCAATCATGGTAACTGCTGCAGTTGCAACTACTAGGGCAAAAATACTTAATAGGAAAACAAATGGTTTCATTTTTATATATTTTGATGCTGGTTTTAATTCCGTAATCTCTTCTTCATTATTATGTTTTTGTTCGTCCAAATTCCTTCACCCTTTTCAAAAAAAACTTCCCTTAATACTATATGTAGTATTTAATACTTTAAGTCATTGCTACATTTTAAAAATAGACTGTCATATATATGACAGTCTATTTATGATTGTTATCTAATTCAAAGCCAAAAATATTATTAGTCTTGAATTGCTGCTTCTAATGCAACAACAATCATATCATTAAACGTTGTTTGACGTTCCTCAGAAGTAGTTGCTTCTCCTGTGATAATATGATCACTAACTGTTAATACAGACAATGCTTGACGACCGAATTTAGCAGCAAGTGTATATAAAGCCGCGGATTCCATTTCTACAGCAAGAACTCCATAGTCAGCCCACTTCTCATTTTGAGCGTTTTCATTGTAAAATAAATCAGCTGTAAATACATTACCAACTTTTAAATTAAGTCCAGCTTCTTTACCTGCGTTATACGCTTTGTATAACAAGTCAAAGTCAGCAGTTGGAGCATAACTAACATCATCTAATAACACTTTATTTAAAGTAGAGTCAGTTGATGCACTTTGAGCAAGAATTACGTCACGAACTTTTACATCTTTTTGGATTGCTCCACATGTTCCAACACGGATTAATTTTTGTACATCATAGTCATTCATTAATTCATGAATATAAATAGATATAGAAGGAACGCCCATTCCTGTACCTTGTACAGAAATTCTTTTTCCTTTATATGTCCCAGTATATCCGAACATATTACGAACCTCATTATATTGAACAACATCCTCTAAGAATGTTTCCGCAATATACTTTGCACGTAATGGATCTCCTGGAAGTAAGATTGTGTCTGCAATTTCACCTTTTTTTGCGCTAATATGAATACTCATTTAAATAACCTCATTTCTAATACGTTTCGGCTTAATGATACCGTTTTTTTTCTTCAAATGCAATGAACTTGCTACTTTGAATCTTCTATATAATACTCCCATATTTTATCAAAGACAGTTGCGGGCATATTTGGATCTGCAAGCTCTTCAATATATAACGAAATTATATCAAAAGAAGTTTCTGCTTTTGGGAAATCGTGATGGTCAAACATACTGTTGGCAAATTTTGACTTTTCATCTTCCTTTTGACCCCCACGAAATTTTAAAGCAAACAAATAAAACGATTGTCTCATAAAAATAATCCTCCTTTAGTCATGAAGACTTATGAAAACGAAAAAATTGTAGATAATTCAAACTAAAACAAGTAAACTTAAAAATGTTAATAGTTTGACATATTGAAAGGGTTGGTATGGTTGAGAAATAACATTACAAAGAAACTAAAATCAATGAAATTCCCCAAAATAAAAGCTGATAGAAAGAAAGATGGGAAAACTAAAATAAGTAAAGCTATTTCCCTATTCAAAAAATCTAGGAAGGAGGATAAAAGGATAAACCCAAACCATGCAATCAAAGCCAATTTTCTTCAGTCCATCCGTGGTAGAGTTCTTATAATCTTCACAGTACTTATTATAGTTTTAATATCAATGCTTGTCCTTACATCTACAAAAATGTTTTCCGCTCAACAAGCATTAGAGAAATTTACAAATGTCGACATTAAAGAACAGATGATGGTAAACCAAATCGCAACGGAGATTGCACAACTTGCGAATGCAGAGCAAAGTTATATAATAACCGGTAAAAATAATTATATGGCAAGCTATAGAAAATATAAAGATTCAACTATTACTAATATCAAAGAACTGTATAAAACGTACGAAAATCGTCCAGAAGAACTTCAAAAAATCCAGTCTATTGACCAGTTTTTCACAACTTATTTACAATACTCAGATCGTGTTATCAAAATTCGTGATGAAAAAGGTATAGAATCTGCCCAAAAGTTAGTCAATACTGGAAACGGTAAAGCTGCAATGGATTATGTGAATGTACATATCGCAGCAATAAACGAACTTCTTGAAAAGAATAATGCAAATCAGATTGCTCTATTGAAAAAAGAAAATAATACTTCACTTATTATTTTTATTGCACTAACTGTTTTCTCTGTAGTACTTACCCTATCCTTCGGTATTTTCTTGTTCTATTCTATTAAGCGCAATACTTATGCTATTAACCGTTCTATTTTGGATATTGCACAAGCTGGTGGAGATTTAACTCGTCGAGTAAAAGTGAGATCAAAAGATGAATTTTCAGAGATAGCAATTAGTACAAATGTATTAATAGCATCAATAGCTGACTTAGTAAGAAGAGTTAGAGAACTTACAGTAAATGTTTCTGCAAGTGGACAAGAATTGATGGCTTCATCAGATGAGACCGCTTTAACAATTCAATCTATCGCTGATTCTACGAATGAAATCGCTGCCGGCAGTGATCAAACATTGAGAAGCATGACAGAGGCAATTCAAAAAATGAATTCATTAGAAGAAGCAACAAGATATTTGAACAATGACGCACGGTTAGTAAAAGAAGCTACTGACCAAATGATGCAAGCTGCTCATAAAGGCGGAGAATCCGTACAACATTCGTCTAATGTAATGATGAGTATAGAAGAAACAATGGCAAATACGACTCAAACTGTTGAATCACTTGGCACAAAATCAAATGAAATCACTTCTATTATCAAAACAATTACAGCTATTGCAGAGCAAACGAATTTACTAGCATTGAATGCTGCTATCGAAGCTGCTCGTGCTGGTGAACATGGTAGAGGGTTTGCTGTAGTTGCAGATGAGGTAAGAAAGCTGGCAGAACAATCTCAGAAAGCTGCAAAAGAGGTTACAGGAATTGTTACTTCTATACAATTAGAGGTTACGTCAATCGTTAAACAAAATCATGAGGGTGTTGAAAGTGTGATTCGGGGGGTTGAAGTAGCTAATGAAACGAATGCATCACTTGACCAAATCATGAAACAAACAAATGAAACGATTTCTATTATTGATAAAATGGTGAAACAAATCGAAGAAACACTTAACTTCAGTCAAGAAGTTGCTGCATCGTTTATAGAAGTAACTCAAATTGCAGAAAATACAGCATCTAACACGGAAACTTCCGCTGCTGCAGCTGAACAAGGATCTGCTGCCATGGAAGAAATTAATGCATCTGCTGTAGAATTATCACACCAAGCAGATGAATTGAGTAAAGTAGTAAATGAATTTAAACTTTAAAATCCTACATCATTTGAAAAGCTTAAGTGCCATTTGAAGTCAAAACCTTTTTCTATCGTTTTTCGGTGGGCTTTGGACAGACTTGTTGCTTATATTATTACCGACTGATTTTTTAGAGAGGTTGGTCGTGACTGACGTCACGACCAACCTCTCTTTTCACGGTAACTTTATGGCGTTCGCCTGTCCGTCACCCTCCTACAATTTTGAAAATAGGTTTAAAATATTTTTGGGGAGAAGGGAAAAAATGCTTTCCTCCACATAGGGATGACAGTATAAGAACGCGACATCGTGTCGCAACGACTGCCTGACCCTCATCCTGCGGGCCTCCGAAGATACAATAGAAAGTGCGTTGAAACGGAAATCAGCGGTATTATTAAATAGAACTTAAGCTTTATTATAATAGGAACACTGGATTCATAAGAAGGCAAAATATAAAAAAGGAAGTGGATTGTCCACTTCCTTTTGCTTATTCATCCATTAAAATAACTTGCTATATTCTTCATAGCCTTCTTCAGCTAATTTATCTTTCGGTACAAAACGGAGTGCTGCGGAATTGATACAGTAGCGTAGACCTGTTTCTTCTTTAGGACCATCCGGGAACACATGACCTAGATGAGAATCTGCTGTTTTGCTTCGAACTTCTACTCGTCTCATACCATGGCTGTCATCAAATTTTTCTAAAACCTCATGTTCTTCAATGGGACGAGTAAAACTTGGCCAACCACAACCTGCATCATATTTATCTTTTGAATGGAATAAAGGCTTGCCAGATACTACATCTACATATATTCCTTCATCAAAATGCTTATCATATTCACCTTGAAATGGTGGTTCTGTACCATTTTGTTGCGTAACATAATATTGCATTTCTGTTAAGTTCTCTTTCATTTATAGCCCCTCCTTCATTCTTTCAACAAATGCAGCTCTGCCTGATCCAGTAAAATATCGATTATAGTGACCAGGATTTTTCTTATAGTAGTCTTGATGATAATCCTCTGCTGGATAAAACTCAGCTGCAGGAAGTATTTTCACCGCAATTTTCACATTAAATTTCCCAGATGCATCTAAAGCATCCCTAGACGCGATTGCTTTTTCTTTTTGCTCTTCTGTATGATAAAAAATAGCTGTTTGATAGGAGGAGCCACGATCAAAAAATTGACCATTATCATCGGTTGGATCAATATTGAGCCAAAAAATTTCTAATAAACGATCATATGAAAATACAGTAGGGTCAAAAGTAATTTGTACTGCTTCATAATGTCCAGTTGCATTGGAACAAACCTGTTCGTATGTTGGGTTAGATACATGTCCACCCGTATATCCAGAGACCACTTTTTCAATTCCATCGTACGAATCAAAAGGCTTCACCATACACCAAAAACAGCCTCCCGCAAAAGTTGCTTTTTCCATTGTTTCGCCCCCTATTCTTTTGGTATTACAATTTCAAGCGTAATGATATCCTCGGCTAAATTCAACTCTTTTGCTCGGACACGAACACCTGAGGTCATCGGAATATCTGACAACTGGATGAGTACCTCCTCTTCTTCTGGATTCACAACCATCCATTCTGGTAGTTCAACTGAATCCCTTAATAGCTTTAAAATCGTTTCAGGATCTAGTTTAAGTCGTCCAATTTCAACAGAAGATTGCTCTAATCGAATATTTCCATTCTCTTCTACATATGGTTCAAAAAACATTCTTACTGGCAAATTAATAGAAAAAGCAGTAAATTCTGATGATAAAACAACTTGATCATCTACTGATATCTGAAGTGGTAAAGGCTTTCCGCCTATCGCTTTTTCAAGATATGTATTTGCAATAGCTTGAAAATCCTCTTTTGTTGCATTTACAGTTAATACATTTCCTTCTGGAGGTATGCTAGCTTCCTCAATCAATACGGATTCAACAGGAGTTGTTATCCAGTAAATGAAGGTTCCAATACTGCCGATGATAATTATTACTAATAAAAAAAATGCAATTTTCCACTTATTCATCCCATCAACTCCTTAAAACAACAATTCCCAATTATCCACATCTATTAAATCACATTCTTGCATCGTGTTAACTATTTTTTCAATGACAAGTTGATATCCTTTACTGTTCGGATGGAAAAAATCCGTATGATAAACCAAATTAGCATTTGTCACGAAAAGATGGTCGATAGGTACATAACAAGCATTACTATCGCTAGAAGCCGTCTCCTGAATTGCTTCATTCCAATCGTTTAAAATTAGGTCAAACTCACTTTTTTCATCTGTGACAATCGTAATAGGATTATATAAACCTATTATGATTATCGGAGCAGTACTATTAATCTCCCTAATCTCATGAATAATTTGATCGTAATTCCTTTCAAACTTCTCTAGTTCCTTTTCAAATGCTTCGACTTTTAGATTAAACAAGTCTTTCTTAACAACTTTCATGATGTCATTTCCACCAATGGTTAATGTAATTATATTGGCTTTTCGAATTTGGTGGTCAATTTCTCCACCCTTTAACATCTTTAAAAGTTGATCGCTTCTACGACCTCTTTTTGCAGTATTGGTTAATAGAACGTCTTCTATTCCTTTATATTGTGAAAAATGTTGTTGGAGACGTCCTAAATACCCCTCTCTCTTTAATTCATCTCCTACTCCTTGTGTCAAAGAATCCCCAAGGCCAACCACTTCTATCGTTCTCGGAAAAAATTGAAAGGGGATAACATAATCTTCAAAAAGAACTTCCTGTTTTTCTGAAAAACTAACTTCTACAAGATCATTGGAATTACATCCTATAAGAAAAATAACACAAATAATCATTATTAAATATTTCATTAGAAACCCCTTTTTTTTAAAAGTAAAACTTTAATCAGTGTGGAGATTTTCATACTCACTGATGAAACATGAAATTTAGCCAAAAACAGCCACTTCCTGTGGCATTGCCTGAGAATCCAACATCCTGTTGTTCCGAAGCATTCGGGATAAAACAAAAGCAGGGATAAGTGCTCATCCCTGCCTTTTATCTATTCAGTCATATACATAAATCCAATGGCACCGGGCCCTGTGTGTGTACTTATGACAGGTGATGTAAATGAAACTTTGATATCTAGGAATCCCGATTCTTTTATAAGGTTCATCAAAGGAGTAGCCATAGAAAATCCATTTGCATGAGAAATACCAACCGCTTTGACAACTTTTCCTTTTGTATCTGCAATATATCGATCAAATAAGTAATTGACAACTTGTTTGTGGCTTCTTACTTTTGCAATTGGTGTATACTCTCCACCTGCTAAGCTTGCAATTGGCTTAATAGAGAGTAAAGAACCAAGCATTGCCTTTCCTTTCCCAATTCGCCCACCTTTAACGAGGTTATCCAACGTATCAACGACGACGAACAAATCAGACTTACTGCGAATATCTTCTACTTTTTGAATGATAGCTTCTTTTGTTTCGCCATTTGAAGCCATCTTAGCCGCTTCCTCAACTTGGAACAATAATGCAAAGGAAATAAATTTCGAATCAATTACTGTAACATCTGATTCTGACATTTCGGCAGCAGCTTGAGCTGATTTTACAGTTCCACTCATGCCACCAGTCATATGTATAGAGATTACATGATCACCATCTTTACCAAGCTCGTCGTATAATTCCTTAAAGACCCCTGCTGATGGCTGTGAAGATTTTGGCAAATTCTTTGAGGTCGCCATTTTTTCTAGAAATTCTTCTGCATTAATATCCAATCCGTCAATAAATGATTCGCCATCAATTTGAATTGTCAAAGGTACGACATGTATATTATATTGCTCAATTAGTTCTGTTGTTAAGTCCGCTGTGGAATCAGTTACAATGTGAACTTTCGGCATGTGCTATCCCTTCCTTCCTACTTAATACTATTATAAGAAGAATACCGGTGTTCTGTAAACTATTTGCTTGTGGATCTTATCAATTCCATTGTTCCAGCATAAATAGAATGTAAATCATCTAAAAACTTTTTCGTATCATTTCGTGCAATTCTTTTAATAGTGTATGAAGGGAAAATGCTAATTTGAACGCTTACAAGAGATTTAATTATTTATTTTCCATTATATTTAAAATACAGCTTATTCCCTAACTTTTCTTTCATATACCAAATAAACATAAGTAATACCTTCTGGAGTTTTCATATCTTCAGTTGTTTCTACTAGCACCCATTCATCACTGTATGGTGGGAAAAAGGTATCCCCTTCAAAAGTTTGTTGAATAAATGTTATATAAAGTCTATCTGCTTTAGGCAAGATCGCACGAAAAATTTGTTCGCCACCAATCACCATTACTTCATCGTGGTGTTCAGAGGCTAGTTCAATGGCTTTTACCAAGTCGGTAACTACCTCTGCACCTGCTACCTGATAATCTGCGTTTCTTGTCACAATAATATTCTTACGACCAGGCAATACTCGTCCTATGGATTCGAACGTTTTTCTACCCATTACCATTGCTTTATCCATCGTCTTTTCTTTAAAATAAGCAAGGTCCCCTGGAATATGCCAAGGCATTTTGTTTTCAAATCCGATTACTCTGTTAGCATCATGCGCAACAATAAGTGATATCATTTGCTTCCTCCATAAACTTATTTAAACAGCAATTGGTGCTTTAATTCGTGGATGTGGATCATAACCCTCTATTCTAATGTCTTCTATTTCAAAATCAAATATAGACTCTTTCTGGTCATTTAATAACAGTTGTGGCAACGCACGAGGATCTCTTTCCAATTGCGTATTAACTTGATCCATATGATTTAAATATAAATGAGCGTCTCCTAAAGTATGGACAAATTCTCCGACTTCTAACTGGCACTCTTTTGCTATTAGATGGGTTAATAATGCATAAGAGGCAATGTTAAAGGGTACACCTAAAAACACATCAGCACTACGCTGATAAAGCTGACAAGATAATTTCCCATTTGCCACATAAAATTGCATGAAGGCGTGACATGGAGGTAAAGCCATTTCATCTACCTCTGCTGGGTTCCAGGCAGTAATAATATGTCTTCTAGAGTCAGGATTTTTCTTAATCTGATCTATGACATTTCGTAATTGATCTATAGTTTGCCCATCCTGAGAGGGCCAGGATCTCCATTGACGCCCATAAACGGGACCTAAATCACCAAACTCTTCTGAAAAAGCATCATCCGTTAAGATTTTTTCACAAAATATATCCATTTGCTGCTGCACAACATTGTTAAATTCAGGGTCCTTTGCTGCTCGAACTCCAAAATTTGTCATGTCAGGACCTGTATAATCCGTACTATTCACCCATTTTTCAAATGCCCACTCATCCCAAATATGATTATTAGCTTGAATAAGTGTCTTAACATTTGTATCACCCTTTAAAAACCATAGTAGCTCGCTTGCCACTAAACGGAATGCCGTCTTTTTCGTTGTAAGAAGTGGGAAACCCTCAGAAAGGTCAAATCGCATTTGATAGCCAAAGACACTTTTCGTGCCAGTTCCAGTCCGATCTCCTTTTTCGACTCCATTATCAATAATATGCTTACACAAAGTAAGGTACTGCTCCATATCATATCCCTCTTTTCTTTTTTTCATGCAAAAAAGCCCTCAACTAAGAGAGCCATTTTGGTGGTGTATTTTTTGACCAAAACACAATCCGTTTAGCAATGTATGCTTTTTTAATAACTAGCCCTAGAAAAATCAACGTTTTCTATCTATTGAATATTTATTATTTTATAACTTTAGTATATTATAGCATATCGTTTTGGGGTACGTTTGGGGTAAAAGTTATTTTTTTATTTGCTATAAGATTGCTCGTTCAGTTATACAGCTTTTAATTTTGGAAGGCTATGTTAAAGGCTTGGGTTGATTTTTGTGAGGTGGTTTTGTTTTTAAAATGTTACACTTAAACTAACGCGACAGTTTAATAAAAAAAATTGGGGTGAATTTTTGAAAAGAAACAAAGTAATAATTTTCATTATATCTGTGATTTTTTTATTGTGCTTAATGTGGATTTTATTTCCAAATAAAAATGCAGAAGTAAAAAGTTTCACCTATGAAATAGAGGAAAACAATGACGAACTTATTATTGAAGTTAACTATCAATTCTTTAACAATACAGGCAATTTTAGTTATGTAACTATTGTTTTAGACAGTTTTTTTTATGAACGACTTAAGAATCCAGAATCTATTGAACCCATTTTTTTAAATGGTGTAGTATCTGGTTCTACAAGAATAATTATTAATAAAGAGGACTTAACTTCAGACTTTATTGAATCGTTAAAATCAAAGGAAAGAAATCCTTTTCGTGCTATAAGTATAGGTGAAGAAATTAATTTGTAATAACTTAACTAACGGATGCGTTAGAAAAAACAATATCAAAGTAAAATGAGCAAGGAAAAAATTCCTAGCTCATTTTTATGCGTATTCAAAATCAACCTTTCCCTTTAACATAGCCTTTTGGAAAAACAACAAAACCACCTTCCATTAATCTGATTGGTGGTTTTTAGCTTCTTCTGCTCTATTCATGATTTCACATACCTTACCTAAAGCAATCAACTCATTCTTGACATTTGATCCAATGCACCTAGTATTAATTCTGAATCATATTTATCAAGCATTTCATTAAACAGTTCTTCAGTTCTATCCATCATTTCACAACCTTAATCCATAATAGTTACATCAACTATCTAATCTGATTGATAACAAATAAAAAGGATCTTGCATTTCTAATGTTCTTCTTTGGATATCGATACTCTCAATCGTTCCTCTGTTGTAGTAAAACTGACCATCCCTCCACAATTTTATTATAGTATCAGCTTTTTGTAACATAGATAAATCCAAACACTCCTGTATGGCTTCTAGATCCCATTCGTTCAAATCAGGACGTTCGTCTCTTTTGATTTCCACTGCGTACTCACGAATCATTTTCACATGCTCTGGTAACATCATTGCTACCCATTTTTTAGAACCACGATCAAGGTATTTAGCTGAATCGTAAACTTCTCTAAACTGTTTTTCAAATTCTGCACCTGATAATAAATTCATACCACAGCACGCTCCTTATGTATTATGGGAACAAATGCGAGTACATTTTCAATGATAAAAGTACGTTTGGCATTCCGTTTAAAACAAAACCCCTGGAATGTATCACCTTGAATCCTCAGGACTTTCACTCGCCTTTGGCTTATATTACCCTTTGAATCCATATACATTAACTCAACCATCTGATTACGTTTCATACATTTCATTAAATTCATACGCACACTTGTTCCCTCCTTTAGCTTTTTATTATACGAACATTCGTTTGATTTTACAACAAGTAAATTTTGGACAAATAAAAAAAGCACCTCATAAGAGATGCTCGAAAACTAACCCTCTATATTTACGGTTTTAGTACAACTTTTATACAGTCTTCCATTTTGGTGTCAAATACTTCATATCCATGCTTAGCTTGATCTAAAGGAAGTACATGAGTGACAATATCACTTGGATCAACCTTACCTTCTGCAATTAAATTATATATATGCTGCATGTAGTGAATAACTGGAGCTTGACCTGTCCTAATATTCACATTTCTTTGGAAGATGTCACCTAATGGGAATGCATTATAACGTGCCCCGTAAACTCCTGTAATTTGAATTGTTCCACCTTTGCGAACTGCTTGACTTGCAATTACTAGAGCTCCCATTGCTCCTCCTTGTAATTTCAGACCAGATGCAAGAAATTCCAGTGGAGTCATTTTTCCACTCATTCCTACGCAGTCAATGACTACATCTGCTCCCCCCTGTGTTATTTCTTTTAAATATTCACCACAATTTTCATGATCTTCAAAGTTAACAATCTCCACGTTATTCGTACGTTTTGCATGTTTTAAACGATAACCAACGTAATCAACTGCAATAACTCTTTTTGCACCTTTTAACCAAGCGAATTTTTGTGCTAACAGACCAACTGGACCGCATCCTAAAATTACGACCGTATCCCCTGCTTTCACTCCCGCATTGTCTACACTCCAAAATGCTGTAGACGCAGCATCTGCAAGTAGCACTAAACTTTCATCCGCTACTTCACTGTTTTCTGGAATCTTAAAAGGGGTAAAATTAGCATATGGAACTCGCATAAATTCAGCTTGACCACCTGGGAATCCTCCCGTCGTGTCTGAGTAGCCAAAATATGCACCCATTTCTCCATTTTCATTCGCATTGTCACATTGACTTTCTAATTCATGATTACAGTACCAACATTGACCACATGCTATATTAAATGGGATTATAACGCGATCCCCTTTTTTAACTTTCGTTACATCCTTACCGACTTCTTCTACAATTCCCATAGGTTCATGTCCAATAACATAATCCTCGCCAAGGTTTGGGATCATCCCATGAATTAAGTGTAAGTCTGATCCGCAAATTGCAGTAGTAGTCAGTTTAACAATGATATCATCCGCTTTTTGGATGCTTGGGTCTTTCACGTTTTTTACTTGAACATTTTTAACACCTTGAAAAGTAACAGCTTTCATTAATTAAATCTCCTTCTATATTCATTATTTCTTCGGTGGGCTTGGAAACATTCCTTTCCGATTTGTAACGCCCGGAAAGAGATTTAAATTAGCTATATCTACTGCATTTTGAGCGGATTTAATATCCAATTGTTTTTGAAGTTCCAAATCATATGGGTTTAACCATTGTTTTTTCATCATGAGATCTGCAATTTCGAAATATAAGGCAATGGTTACATCAAGTTGTTCCTGTAATAACTTTCTAATTGTAGGTGTTGCTGTTTCTGTCAATGCAATTGAAAGATTTCTAACCCCAGTTTTTGTTGATAACAAAAATTCAAGGGCAATACCTGAATCAGTAAGTTCGGGCATTCCAACAGAATTTATAGGATCTAAATAATCATTCATACGAACCGACCTCCGATTATTTTAACTCAGAATTTGAATATAGTTTTATCATTGCAGTTAAAGCTGGGATAGATTGTTTTACGTCCTTCTCCATTAGCGCTTTTAGATCTTGGTCAAAAACGATACCTTGCATCATTTTAGATTTAAGTAAACATACTGTCTTAAAATTTATTACTTCATGAAATTCCAGAGTTTCATGAAGTGCTAATTTTTTTTCAAACATTCCTGCACCTCCGAATATTTTCATCCATTGAAGATTGCCCCAAAAATGAAGCTTATATTCATTTGAGATCCTTAAATGGTGTGTGATGAAAAAAGTTTTAAAATCTTCATGAGAAATCTCCCATTTGACTTTTATTCATGACTAATCTTTAAACAGGTGCAAAATAACACCCCGAAATGACACTCCATTACAGCCTTATTTCCTTTATTCTTATTCAACTAACCTGCTGCGTTAGTTTAAGTGATAACTTTCACAATATCAGCGGTATTTTAAAAAATCAAATAATTCAGAAAAAAATCCTTTAGTTATATCTCCAAAGATATAATGCGGCATAGGTCCATTAACTGTGCACCTAAAAAGTGTGGAAGGAAGTTATTCAGGAAGTGTTCAAATAGGTTTACAAAAGAAGTTAAAGAAAAGTTATTTTCAAAGACTCCGCCGTATAATTGCAAAGTGAAATCTAGAGGATGGACTAGCGCAGGAAATTTATGAATACCCCTAATAGTTTCTATAGAATAAAAAAAGCGATCAACTCAATTAAGAGAAGGTCGCTATTTTTAAGCAATTTATTATTCTGTTCCTGCGATTTATTTGTAACTTTTAGTGAATTTTTTTGTTTGTTCCTTATTCACCTAAAGCACCTGCTAGTTCAATAAGAAATAAGAGTTGCCTAATTCCTTGCTCTTCTTAGGGTATGTCTGCGTTCCTTAAGGAAGCAACTTCCTTTGAGAGAATTCTTAGTTCAACGCTCAGGCTAACACTAACATTAATTGCGTAATTTTTTTATAAAAGTGTAACGATCCTCAGTTACAAAACTACAGTCAGGAACTAAAGGGGCATTGCGAAGCTTTAAAGCAAGTTTATTTAAAATTGGTGTAATCTCAGCACGTTCACTCTCATCGATGGCATATTCTAAGCCATATTGATAAATATAGGGTTTAATTTCATTCATCCAGACAATAGAGCCTAGTAGTTTAATAGTCTCTCCAAATAAGTAAGTCTCAAACTCAAAAATGATATTAGGATTTACTGTAAGCTTTAAATCTGTTATAAAGCGAAGACCACCTAATCCAATATCCTCGATTAATACTACTGTTTTTCCTACGGCCACCGTACGGCCATTGATTCGTGTAAGTGTCATTGAACCACTGAGCGGGAAATGAAGAGGGACTCTGAAAAACTCTCTTTTTTCCTCTAATGTTCGATTTCCTAATTTGAGGTCATTAGGTATATCAATTGTTCCAATCTTTAATAATTCTTCAAATTCAGTAGCTGGTAGAGGCTTTGAAAAAAAATATCCCTGAACAATCTTACATCCCATTTTCTTTAAAAGATTGTACTGCTCATAAGTTTCTACTCCTTCAGCTACAACGTTCATCTTCATTCTTTCTGCAAGTTTAATCATGGTTTGAGTGATGAAGTTCGATTCATTCTCTTCATCTGTACTCAATTCGGTAATAAAAGACCGATCAATTTTCAATGTATCGATATATTTTTTAAACTTTGTTAAATAAGAAAGTGATGAATATCCTGTACCAAAGTCATCTAAGGAAATAGTTATTCCTGTTCTAATGAGATCATTTAAAGTAGTCAACACTACTTTCTCATTTTCTAACATAGAAGTCTCAACAATTTCTATTTCGATAAACTCAGGATCAAGTTTGGTGTCTGCCAAAATCTCCTGAAAGTTACTAACAAGGTTTTTATCCAAAAATAGTTTTGCTGATAAATTCACAGATATAGGTATACGTGGTAAGCCCATTTCTTGCCAAGCTTTAATTTGCTTGGCTACCTTCCAATTCATTTTTTTGCCCACTTCAGCTATTAACCCATTTTCTTCAATAATCGGAAGGAACTCGTTTGGAGTTAATATCCCCCATTCTGGATGATTCCATCTAATTAGCGCTTCTGCCCCTATTATTTCATTATTCTCTGTGCTTACCTTTGGCTGAAAATAATACTCTAATTGATTCTTATCAAGTGCTAAACGGATGTCAGAACCTAACTTAAAAGCCCTAAATGTTCGAATATCCATTGTAGAAGAATATACTTTAAAAGTATTTTTCCCTTCCTGTTTTGCGTTATGTAAGGCTGCATCTGCATTTTTCATAAGGGAGATTGTATCCTCTCCATCATTTGGGAAAAGACTGATACCAATGCTTGTCGTCATAAATAGTCTATATTGACCCACGACAAATTGTTCTTCCATTGAACTGATAATTTGGTATGCTACGTCAATTATCATGTTGATAGTTTTACAGTCAGGTGAAATGATTGCATACTCATCTCCGCTCATCCTAAATAGTTGGTGTTCATCTCCAAGTACTATCTGGAGGCGTTTAGAAATAGCTATCAATAGTTCATCCCCAACACGATGTCCAAGCGTATCATTTGTATATTTAAATCTATCCAAATCAAGATACATAATTGCCAGCTTCTGATTCAATGTTTTAGCGATTACTAATTCCTTTTCCAAAGTTTCTTCAAAGGACTTTCGGTTTGGTAACTTTGTCAATTGGTCATAATAGGCAAGAAAATTGATCTTCTCCCAAGATTTTTCTCTCTCTGTTATATCTATAATTGTACCCAAAATTATCGGGTCCCTATTTATATAAATTAATTTGGAATGTGCTTCTATTCTTATCTCAGACCCCTCTTTACGAATTACACGACAATAATGTGTTATTCCGTCTTCTCCGTCTATTAACGAATCAAAGGTGGATTGGAGTTCATTAATATCTTCAGGATGAATATAATTAATAATATTGAAATTGACGTCAGGGTACTTAGTTCCTAGTAGTTGATGATAGTATGGATTACCATATAAGAGATGTTTGTCCTTTAAGATATAAACACCTACCAATGCTTCTTCCACAATAGCTCTAAATTTTGACTCCGACTCAAGTAAACTATTTTCAATTTTTCGAGCTTCAGATTTATCTATTATAATCCCAAAAGCACCGGTTACTTTACCATCTACAATCGCAGGAAGGAGTATAATATGAATCGGTATGCTCTTCCCGTTGTTGTTTATAAAGAAAGAGTCCATACTTTTTGGTTCTCCGTTAAGGACTTCTAAGAAGTTATTCTGATAATTTTCCTGTTCATTCTTTTCTAAATATTTGGTAAGTGGGGTAAGCGAAACTTCCTCAACCGAATAACCTATCACTTTAGAAAGATTTTGATTTGCATTAGCAATAACACTTTCTGTATCTAAAAAAAGTATTATATCTGGGCCATGCTCAAAGAAGGAATTGTAAAAAGTATCTTTATCTATATGCTTCGTCATGGAATAAACTCCTTACTTTTTGTTTATTTTTATATGAATATTCAAATAATTTTATTGTGATAACTGCTATTTTACCAAAAATAATAATACATAAGATAATTTCGCAAAACTTATAGTATAATCCGAAAATCTATTATGAAGCTACTCCGTATTGAGATACATTAAATTAGTTCTTATTTTTCAAATGTATAAATGCTTCTTCAACTAACCTGCATTAGTTGAAGTACATTCCTTCAAAATTTCTATAAATATATTAACATATATATCCGATAAAAAACATCTGAATTATAAGGAATATACAGGTATTATATTAATATTGTTGTATATGAAAAGGCAAATAAAAAAGCCCCACTCGAATGAGCAGGGCTACGATAGGTTCACTATTTTTATTTTACTCTCAACACTTGTCCGATATAAATTGTGTAATTGGCATCAAGTCCATTCCAGTCCTTAATCTGTTGTGCGTTACTACCGTATTTTTGACTTAATGAATACACAGTATCGCCACTCACTACCGTATGGTATACTGCCGTACTTTTCTTAGGAAGATTGAAACACTTAACAATTCCATTTACATGACCTCTCGCTAGAGATTCTATGAATGAAGCTGTTTTCAATTTTGCTGCATCAGTTGCATTATCGATAAACCCATTTTCCGTCAAAAGAGCTGGCATATTGGATTCACGAAGCACATGGAAGTTTTGTTGTTTCTTGCCACGATCAGTAAAGTTCACAAGCTTCAAAATTTCTGAATGGATATTGCTTTGATATGTCGTTGTTGGTGCTCCTGAGCCTGGATAAATGAAATCTTCATAACCAGTTCCACCACCGGCATTAATATGAACAGATAGGAAGAAATCAGCGCCCCATGAGTTAGCTTGGTTTGTACGAGCTGCAAGTGATGGGAATGTATCCCCTGTTCTACTCATTAATACAGATACGTTATTGTATTCAGCTAGCAAAATATCTCGAATCCTTGTAGAAATTTGTAGAGTTAAATTCTTTTCTTGTAAACCATTTCCTACTGCACCTGAATCTGTTCCGCCATGTCCTGGATCAATAAATACTTTTACCATTAATAATCACCTCATATTAGTTTTTGTATTGCTATTTACAAATGCTTGTACCCTTTTATAACAAATTTGAATTTCACATGACAATCACCTCCTTCAAAATAAAAAGCCACCCAGAAGGCAGCTTATTTTAAATGTCATCTATTTTTCGCTTTCCCTCGCCGCTTCCAATTGTGCGTCAACCTTACTTCCTGTTAATTCTTCACTTATTATTTTTTTAAATGTTTCAGCTTCGACTTTTTGTGATTCCACGACTTTTAATTTCGCCGCAAGTTTGCCGGTACTAATACTCCAAGTTCGGCACAGTTTTCAAGATGCGATATAAAAAAGAACGGTAGCATATGTAATCGCTCCGTTCATTCCAAGTATTTGATCCATTACGTTAGCTAACACAATGACTAAGAGTTAAAAAGAGCACCCATATAGGAGCGCTCTTTTTCAAAGGAGAAAACTTAAAAGAACATTTATCGTCGGTTCTTTATACTCTTACTATAATTAGTGTTTACATCCGGCTTTGATGTATCCGTCTGCAATACCTACTATCATTCCGAAAAATCTAAAGAATTTATGAATAATCTTGAACATAGGCATCACCACCTTTTATGTATAAAAAAAAGCCATATCATGATGACGTGACTAAGATTTTTATTTTATTAATTCCTTCTGAATTTTATTGATATGCCGATTAAATTGTGCTTCAAAGAGTTTAAAATCCCTTTTCTTTACCGATTGCCTTAAATCTTCTAAAGAAAGTGATTTATGTTCTATTGGTAAATGAGTGAATCCAATAATTTCAATATACATGTTGTTTATTTGTCTACTAAAGTTTAGAAAGTCAATATTATGATCATTCCGTAATATATCATCATTGATTTTATCCACTTTATTAACTATATATCGTAAATCATATTCTCTAACTTTTAATATTACATCAATGTCATCGATATCTAGTTTAATAAATTCACTTTCAAGATGTTCAACAAAATTTATTATGTCTTCATTTAATATTTTTAGTTTTTTTAAGGTATGCAAGATTTGCTCTTTGCTTTGTTTTTCTTCTTTTCTCTTCTCGTGTTGAAATTGTTTATTCATTTGATTTGAAGCAACAAAATAGGCACCTAAAGCCCCAGCAAATCCACCCACCATACTTAAGATTCCGCTTATAATAGTAGCTTTATCTCCACTCTGAATTCCAAATGCTTGCATTAGCAATGCATATATCGCTATTAAGAATCCAATTACTGATAGTAATAAAATTGTGACTACAAATTTGTTATACAATTAATTCGCCTCCTCACTAATCATAATGTGAATGGAAATGATTGTATGTAACAAAAATTTGATTTAATAAAAAGCCACACCTATTCAGATGTGACTTCAATATTTATTTCTCTTCTTTAAACTTGCTCTGATGAAATTTACTAATTTCTATTTCAAAGTAAGTATATAAATCAAGTGCTTCTTTCTTTGTAATATTATATTTTTCAGAAATGTATTCAGAGACAGGTTCATTGTATTCTTCTAGAAATATTTTTTCCACATCACCTTTAATATCATCATACTTAGCTCTCATATCTCTATAAACATAAGCATGTTGAAAAGTATCGATAAAAACTTCAGTTTCAGGATCTCTTTGATTTTCAATGCTCATGTTTACATCTCCTCCATATTTAATAATATTTATAATAATGCGAATTTATATAATTGTCACTAATATTTTAAAATAATTAAAGCATCTGAACAATTAAGTCCAGATGCTTTGTCATATACATATAACTCTTCTGCCACCCTACATTCCTCCCCTGTCATTTTAATGTTTCTAAAATATAGAAAATATTACAAAAAATATAAATTTTCCTATTGCACGTGAGTGCCATAATTTAATATTTGCCTGTCTTCATAAACGTTCGTGTTTCTTTTATTTCTTCTTTTAATCTTTCGGTCGCAGTATCTAAAGATTGTTGATTATCCACTTTGCTAATGAGACTATCCATTAACGTGTCCAGTAATCGTTCATCATCACTTAATTCACCATCAACTAGCTTTGAATCATACTTTGCTTGGTATTCAATAAGAATGTCCCATTCTTCGATTGTCGGCTCTCTATCCCTCTCTATTGAGGTTTCAATAGTAGTAAGAACCTGTTCAACGTCCTTATGCATTTCTATTGTAATGTTCTCATTAACTGATCCACATGCTCCTAATAGTAAAGTTATTGTAAGAAGTATTAATAATCGTTTAATGTAACTTCCTCCTTGATTCGTATATTGTTATCATACAATTCGGATTTGGTAAATAGAATGATGATAAATAAAATATGGTGTAAGAATCAGATAATTAAAAAAGCACCTAGACCATTTGCCTAAGTGCCTCTTTTCAAAGGGATAAAACTTTAAAGAACTTTTTTTGTCGGTTCTTTATACTCTTATAGTAATTGATTTTTTCAATTTCTCATATTCTATATCACCAGGTTTCAAGTTGCCCCTTTGATTATATGGCGCTGGTGTTAGATCGATAATTTTCTTTTTTTCTATCTTAAATGTATTTTCCCTCCTGATTTTGCACGAAAAAAAAGCCCCCACTATACGTGAGCGTCTTATATAAATATATTAAGTTAGTATAACTACCACACCACCACTAGCGTGCACATGGTCTCTTTGTTTCAATTATAATTATGTTTTCTTATTTTGCAACTCGATTGTCATGTAAGTGTCATTTTATTTAAAAATGTAATACTATTACTTTAATTTCTTCTGTCTAAATTTCTCCATATTTCGTATTAACTCTTCTGTAAAGCTGCCCATTATTTCATTCGTTTTCCCCATATTAATATCATCTTCACTATCAACCGACAATAATAAGGATAATGAAATCAGATATTTCGAGAATGTAACAGCATATGTGAAAAGAGGTGTGGGGATGGCTCGTGAAAAAATGACTAAAACCAAATTAGATAGCATTTACTGGTATAAGTATGAAAATAAGAAGAAGTTTGCATATCGCTATAAGTATTATGACAAACACGGTATCCGACGAGAAAAGACTAAACAAGGCTTTGATACGATTGAAAAGGCTGAACGCATGCTACTTGAGATCAAGGCCGCTATATTAGATGGCAATATCAGTCTAGTAGAAAATGATAATTTAACAGTGGATCAATTGAATCATATTTACGTTGATGCTATGAAATCGAACTGGAAACCGACAACTGCTCGAAACCATGAGTATATCATGGAAAAGTATATCCTAAAGTTGATTGGTAATCATAAGATCAAGAACGTCACTACACTCATTTTACAAAAGGAAATATTTGACCCGCTGATGAAACAAGGCTTTACTGTAGGCACGCTTGTAGCGATTTACCGACGGATTAGTTCAATATTTAATTTTGCTGTCAAAAATGAAATATTGGGTAAAAAAAGATTTGCTACCCCCAATATTAAAAATGCTGCTGAAGGAATTAAGCGTGAAGCTATTCCTGTTGAAGATATAGATAAAATATTAGAAATTATTCGAACTAAATATAAAATTTCTCATTTTACCTGTATTTGTATTTTAGTATTAACCGGAATGCGTATTGGAGAATTGAGGGCTTTAAAATGGTCTGATGTAGATTTCGTGAATAATGTACTTTACATCACTGAAACGAAAGACCGTTATGGTACAAGGGATCCTAAGACGAAAAATAGTATTAGAAAATTTCCGATGAACAAAGGCATTAAAAAGGTATTGCTCGAATACAAAGTTTGGTTTGATGAAAAGATGGAACGATTTGAATTTCGATACCCTGAAGGATACGTCATTGTAAACTATGCCGGAAACCCTGTCGGTGAACGTTTTTTAAAACGAATTATCGATTTAGTTTGTGAAAGGGAAAAAATCAGCCACTTTACCCCCCACTATCTTCGACATACCTTTGTATCGATTCAATTATCAAATAATGTTCCGATAACAACTGTTGCAGCTTTGGTCGGTGACACACCTGAAACTGTTTACAAAACTTATACACACTCGTTTGAGAAAGATGGAATAGCAGCTTCGCATATTATGGACGGGATTATTACACTCAATCCATTTGATGAAAACGAAGAATAAGCAATTTTGGGGTACAATTTGGGGTACAGTGTCTTATTCATAATTTCTATATATCCTTAACTAAAATTTCAAATACAAATTCACCTATTAGAAACACTGATATATCAACGTTTCCAAACAAAAAAACACTCATTTTTCACATGAGTGTTTTGGCTTTTTTAAGATAACCATTTTGGTGGTGTGTTTTTTGACCAATATATGTCACCTAGCACATAATGTTTAGAGTACTTATCTTCCGCCAAGTGATAATGGAAATTGAAATAATATCCTTCTTGCGGTTTTTTATCCGTTCTTACGTGAAAACGAATCAGATCTTTTTTAGTTGAATCATTAAAAATATTAAAAATCTTTTCGTGGTAATCTCCAGATGGTTGCTCGGAGATAGCTAAACGAGTTATTTCTTGATCGGTTGCTTTAGCAATAGTCATATCAATTGCTTCTTGCATCTTCGGAAAGATAACATCGTCAAACTCATGTTGAATCACTGGCCCTATTCGATTACCGAACTTTATGTAAGCTTGTTCCCTGGCAGCATCCGTCATGTTTTCATAAACGGAGGATTCATCTGTTATTGTTACTTGTTCATAATCATGTACATCAGAAGAAATAGCCCTAGAAGGACTTTTTGTGTCTAATATTTGCTCCCATATGAAATGGCTAGGAGATATTAGACCAAATGTTAGCAATGCAACAGTTATAATTATTGACTTTTGGAACCATTTTTTCATCCTATTCACCTTCAATATTGGACAATTTTAGTAAAACTCTTCATTCTATTAAACGTTTTGACGAACTAAAGGTTTCATCTTCTTACTATTCATTGTACAATAAAATGTGTAAACATACCACAGAGCTTTTTGAACAAAGGAGGAAAATCACGATGGACGCAGGATTAGTTATAGGTATCGGATTTTTATTTTTATTAGCATATTTAACATCACTTAACTTTACAGATTGATTTGATTGTTAGTTACACCTTATTATTGAATGTTTCTTTGAGAGTCGTGGCTATTGCCATGGCTCTCTTTTCTTTTTGATAATATGGTGAGGGTTGTCTATTCATCGTATGCTACTTAGGTTACTTCTAAATCTATAATTCCATAATGAAATTTAGAAGTTAATCTAATTTCTCGTTTAAAATCAAATTGATCAAATAGTGGTGATTTGAAATGTGCTTTTAATACAACTTTTTTTCTTGCAAGTCGCTTTGCCTCAGCCACCCACTCATCGCTCAAAGAATCATGGGCACCAGCTTCTCTTAAAGCATGGAAATTGGAAGACTCTTCAATAACATCTTCGAACATTGGATCTATATAAACTACATCATAGGAATTGGAAGCTGCTCCTTTCATATAAGCAACTGCATCTTGATGGATTAGGTGTATATTACGCATACTTTTTAGTAATGACTCATTATTCGTTGCGTAATTTTTTAAACCAACATCCACAATAAAGGCAATAGTCTGTTCCTTTTCACATGCATGTACAATTCCTGAGTCCCCTACAGCATATGAAGCAATTATGCTATCTGAGCAAAGGCCAGCTGTCGTATCTAAAAAATGATCGCCCTCTTTTAATCCTACTACTTCTAAAAATGAATCTTCCTCTCCATTTAATAGCCTTTTAATACGAAACGCAGCAGAATTAGGATGAAAGAAAAAAGGAGAAGTGGAACCGTATGTATACAGTTCCAATCTCTCTTTGCTCACAACGAGCACATTTGCATGCTGTTCTTTTTGTATGGTAGAAACGGATTTCTTTTGACGTTTTATATACGGTAAATTTAATAATTTAGAAATCTCGTTTGCTTTTAACATATATTCTTCATTAGTTCTTCCAGCTGTTGTTACAACAGTGTTCATGAAGAAACGACTTGTGAAAGTACGCCAGATAGATGATCTTTGATAGTCTCCATCGAGTTACTTTCAATTTGTTCACGTGGGATAAAATAAGCTAACTCATCATCTTTCCAAATGGCAATAGATGGTGAACTTGGCGGCACATCCTCAAAATAACCTCGCATTGCCGCAGTAGCCTCTTGATCTTGTCCAGCAAAAACAGTAACTAAGTTTTCAGGTTTAACCTCTAACTCATTTAATGCATTAACAACAGCCGGTCTAGCTAATCCAGCAGCACATCCACACACAGAATTTATAACGATTAAGGAAACGCCACTTGCAGTAGACATATGTTCTTGTACATCCTCAGGTGTAATAAGTTCTTTAAATCCCGCCCCCGTTAATTCACTTCTCATCGGCCCTACAATACCTCGCATATACTCATCGTAAGCATTCATGTTTTCGCCCTCTTTCTTTTATATTCACATATCCTATTATAACAACATTTTTACCGCATAAGCTAATACCCTGTTTTCGTCTTTTTACATACTCTTTCGGGATTTTTGTGACTTTTTGGTGATTTTCTTGTTCAAGCAATTTTTTTTTGCACCATTTTAAACAAAATTTGCATGTTACCCTAATCTTTCTAATTACATAATTAAAAAACCACCTTCCTTTTTACGGTAAGTGGTTTTCTACTATTACCATTTTGGATTTATTATCGCTCTCTAAACCTTTCCAGCCTGAAGTTGTATGTCGTATTTTTTCATGATTTCATCTCAAAATATCTATACTTTCGATGGTTCCACTTTTATAGATAAACCTAGCATCCCTCCATAATTAAATTTTAAAATTGACTTTGCTCAAAAAAGCTAAATTTAAGCAATCCTGTATTGCTTCTAAATCCCATCCATTTAATTCAGGACGTGGGTCTCTCTCTTTGAATCTACACTGAATTCACGTAACAATTTCACATGTTCAGGTAACACCATTGCTACCCATTTTTTAGCACCACGGTCTAGTCTAGAAACTTAGCAGATTCAAATACCTCTAAAAAGTGCTCATTAAAATATTACTCATCACCCATACCACTGCACGCTCCTTGTTAACGACTGGAACAAATGCAAGTACATTATCTATTTTAAAAGTCCTTTTTGTTCCCCTCAAAAAACAATAAGCTTGGAAAAAAACGTGAAATGCTCATAACCTTTACTTTTCGTTACTGATTACCCCATTATTTTTCATATAAATCATATAAACAATTTGGTTCTGTTGCATGGACTTCGAAAATTCCTTTGTAGTATACGAACATTTATTTGGTTTTACAATAAATAAATTTCGTACAAATAAAAAAAGCGACCAACTCAATTAAGAGAAGGTCACTTTTTTAGAAGGGAAGATACTAAATGGGAAGCATCTATCATTTTAATTAAATTCGTTAGGTACAGCGGACAAAATTTACCCAATGACAAAATAGTGATGATTACTTGGCTAAACTTCCTCTCTTAATCTCGAAAGTATTAGTATTAATAAATAAAACTTGCTCCTACAATAATTAGTAAGATAAACAACACTACAATCAACACGAAGCTCGATCCTTTATTTCCATATCCACTGTATTCAGACATCATATATCCCCTCCTTTCATATTACTATTTTTATATTATGAAAAAATTTTGTTAAGGATAAGGTAACTTAGCTTACATTTAAGAAATTAATGCGTAGGTTTATTTAATGCCTCTTTCAAATAAGAGCAGAACTCAGAGAAGCTGATTTTAGACCAGTAGGTTGAAGCTTAAAAAGCCCCGCACACAATAGTGAGCAGGGCAATATATTTTTTAATTTAATCTCAACACTTGTCCAATAAAAATTGTGTAATTGGCATCAAGACCATTCCAATCTTTAATCTGTTGCGCTGTTCCGCCATATCTTTGACTTAATGAATACACAGTATCACCACTCACTACCGTATGGTATACAGTCCTACTTTTCTTAGGAAGATTGAAACACTTAACAATTCCATTTACATGACCTCTTGCTAGAGATTCACTGAATGAAGCTGTTTTCACTTTTGCAGCATCAGTTGCATTATCGATAAACCCATTTTCCGTTAAAAGAGCTGGCATATTGGATTCACGTAACATGTGGAAGTTCTCCTGTTTCTCTCCACGATCTGCATAATTAACAAGCTTTAAGATTTCTGCATGAATAGTATATTGATAAGTAGTAGTAGGCGTACCTATTCCTGGGTAAATGAAATCCTCATATCCTGTTAGAAGTAGTCTCATCCATCAACTCGTTGATGCAGCAGATTATTTAGGAAATGTAAACATTTCTACTCAATCGGCTTTCGGTGTGACGTATAATGAAAACTTCTTAAAAAAATGTGGTATTAATGCACGGTGATATCCCACACGGTACTGTTTATTCAACGCCAGCAGACAACCTAGTGACCGCTTATGCGTTAACGCCCAGTTTTTAGCATTGCCATCTTGTAATCCTTCGCCTATTGCTGTACCTGTTTTTAATTGAGCAAGCAATTTAGAACGTACACCTTTTGAATTTCGTTGTTCAAATTGGATTCTGTCATCGTAATGCTTTTTCGAATCCATAATTCTGGATATCCTCCATCGGAACAGCTTTACTTTTTTTATCCCACGTTAATTCTAGTGTTGGTCCATCTTCCATTACTTCTTCAGGCAAAGGAATGATGGCACCTGGTTCGTTTTTAACGTGTAACGACACGATATAGGTAATATAAAAAAGCCTGTTTAACGTCTATTGCTCAAAGACAAGGTTTTGTTTAATCTTCAATTGGCTTATTAGGTTAAAAGAGGAAACGGAAATTCATGCAATCTACTCTATAATAAGAATATAAGGTTCCGTTGGTTGGTAAGCCTTATTTTCTCCTTAAGCACTCACATATGTGGGTGTTTTTTCTATTTCTTCAGTTTTGTTGCTTCGCTATTTATCGATAGCTCGAAGATATGATTACCCAATCCTTTCTCGAATCTGACCTAAAGAAACGCAAGTTTAAGAGAATTTTTCGGAGTCAATCCACCATTCATGGAATTTTATTATGCCAAATCTTGTAATAGCGAGAATAGCAACAGAACTTCCTTACTAAAATATTGCTAAAGTATTCCTAGTCATTTCGGATTTTTTGTTAATCACCAGATATCCCATCCATTTGAATAAATTCAAGCAAAATGGTTAATGCTTCTAAAAAAGAAGAAGGTGAACACTATTACTAAATTCGAATTGACATTAAATGATTTTTATGTTGAAACACTCCACGAAATAGTTAGACAATTCAACGAGCTTGTTCCTGAATATGCTACTTATACATATTCAGCACAAGATGTTATTGAATTATTAATCATTCGTGAACATGTTAACAGTGAAATAAAAACTACTAGACCTTGAAAAGGGTCTATTTTTATAGTGACAATCTTTGGTCTGTATGCGCATCAACTTATTAGATTATCTTCTTTTTTCCTTATGATATAATAGATTAGATTTATTTCTTATAGAAAGGAAGATTAGATGTCCAAAATCTTAAATGTATACATACGACCGCTTGTTCATTCAGATGCTGTCGACCTACTAAATTTAGAAAAAAAAAATCGAGCTTTTTTTGAAAACTATTCTATAACTCAACCAGAAAATTACTGGACTTTAGAAACCCATAAAGAATTAATTGAAAAATGGGAACAAAATACAAAACAGGAGTTAGAATATCGATTTGGAATTTTTAAAATCGACGGGGATGTTCTTATTGGTACTATAGGTTTGTTTCAAGTTTTACGTGGACCTCGCCAAAGTGCGCTTTTGGGCTATTCTTTAGACAAAGAACATAATGGCAAAGGTTATACTACCGAAGCTACTAATCTAGTTGTTGATTATGCCTTTGAAAATCTAAACTTGCATCGAATTGAGGCAGGAGTGATGCCAGATAACATAGGTTCCATACGAGTTTTAGAAAAAGCTGGCTTTCATAAAGAAGGAGTAGCAAGAAAAAATGTTGAAATTAACGGACGTTGGGAAGATCATCAGATGTTAGCAATATTAAATCCAAATCACTAACTCTGCTAATTTCATTTGTTTAATTCACCCACTCGCATGTGATAACTACGAGTGGTTTTCCTTATAATTTAGTGAAACCCTACTGTCATACTTCTTTGAACACGGGACTTATGAAAAGAATAATTATATAATTTCTTATTATGAAAAAGAACGCCGATAATAGGCGTTCCTAGATAATTTATTAAAAATTATACAAGAATAAATTAGATAAGAAACTCTATCATTGCTCGTTCAACATTTGTTTTTACCTTTATTTCACTAATATCAATTCCAAGACCAATCATAGTTTGCGTAACTTCAGGTCGGACTCCAGTTAGTATTGTCTCAACACTTAATAGCTTGAACGCACTATTAGTTTGAAAGTCTGATCAAGAGGCTGGGAATCCTTCAAAACTGTTTAATCTATAATCATTTAGACAGTTCTTTATAAGCCAAAACTTTTAAAGCAAGCATCTCTTCTTCAGTCAGATTGCTTTCTAACTTATTAAAAATTTCCTGTTTTTCTTCTGCGGTCATTCCATTTTGTGCTTTTGATTGGATTTCTCGGATTTCACCAATGCCAAATTTTGTAATTAGGGCTCTTGTGGCTTCTTCTTTTGTTTGGTAAGGAAGCTTGCTACTATCTACATCCTTACCCTCTGCTATAAATTCCTGAAGCTCAGGATCATTTTCAATTTCCTCTTTTATCGTTTCAAGCTGCCCGCTATCCTGTAGTTCTATAGATACCTTTTCCATCACTTCATCTGCAACTAGCTTTGGTCCAAAATAAAAAGCTGCTACTACGATAATCCCCAAAAAAATGACAATGCCAAAAAGTACTTTGATAAACTTCAACGGTATACCTCCCAGATTATGATTACTAATATCATACTACAATCACGATAATAAAAAACCTTTTACATATCCAGCGCATTTACACGCTCTTAAGTAAAAGGTTTTTTGAGAACTTATTAGGAAGCAATCCACTCAACTTGATTGAGAAATTCGTATACATCTTCGCATACTTTGTCTTTCTCTTTTCCAACTGTAATTATATGGCCAGATTCTTTATACCAAATGATTTCTTTTTCATCTGTTTCTACTTGTTCATGAATGTAGGAAGCACTTTCTTTGTAGATATCATCATCTAAGGACCCCTGCATGACTAAAGTTGGTGAATTGATGAATTGTAATCCACTACAAGTAACTTCTGTTATTTCATGAACTCCGCTAAAAGATTCACTGTTAGTATTCTTCAATGTCGCTAGTTCCTCTATAATTTCTTCTTTTGATTTACCTTCAAATGATTTATAAATTTTAGCATAATTGTATAAACGGTCAAATAGCCCATCGGTGCCGTTTCGCTTAATAGGAGCACACATAGATACAACGGCTTTTACAGGGAACTCTTCTGCCACTTTCAAAGAGAAAACTCCTCCTAGTGAAATACCAGCAACAGCAATTTCTTCATATCCTAGGTTTTTTAAATGATTATACCCATCAACTACATCCTGCCACCAATCAGTTGGACTTGTTAATAACAATTCTTCTGGTGTAACTCCGTGTCCTCTGTACATAGGAGCATGACAAGTATAGCCTCTTTTTTGTAAATACTGCCCTAATCTTTTTACATCCTTCGTGCTCCCTGTAAATCCATGAAGCAATAATACTGCTCTTTTCCCGCCTTCTAATGTAAAAGCTTTAGGTGCTACAACTTTCATTTGAATATCCCCTTTGTTTCATTAAAGTATTAATCTGTTGAACTAATAGTAGCATTGACTATTCATAATGTATAATTTATTATTTTTATTAAATCAATACCTTTTATGCATGTATAAAACGGATAGGGAGTGATTCAAATGGAATGGCAACGATTAGAATATTTTCAAACACTTGCAAAGATTCAACATATGACAAAAGCCGCTGAAATACTCGCTATTTCTCAGCCCGCTTTAAGTAGATCTCTCGCAAGTTTGGAGCAAGAAATTGGTGTACCATTATTTGATCGACAAGGTCGCTCAATCATCTTAAATAAATACGGACAGCTGTTTTTAATGAGGGTCAATAGAATAATGAAAGAAATGGAGGATGGTTTAGAGGAAATCCAACATACTATTAACCCTCAACACGGAGAAGTTTCACTTGGATTTTTACATACATTAGGTACAAGTACTGTTCCTAATATTATTCGTGCTTTCCATAAGGAGCATCCTCATATCACCTTTCAATTTCAACAAAATCATACACACACACAGTTGAAAGAACTAAAACACGGTAACCTAGATCTATGTTTACTTGCGTCCATGGAAAACGAGAGTCCGATTGAATGGACGGAACTCTGGCGAGATGAATTATTTGTGATAGTGCAAGCAAACCACCCCCTCGCTTCACGTAAAAGCATTAAGCTAAAAGAAATAGCGAACGAATCATTTATAGGATTAAAAAAAGGCTATGCACTTCGAAAAACAACAGATGAAATCTTCGAGAATGAGGGGTTAAAACCTAATATTTCCTTTGAAGGAGATGAAGTCGCAACTGTTGCAGGATTCATCGCTGCAGGACTGGGGTATTCCATTTTACCATATGGAGGAGAAATGGATAGGATGACTAAATTAAGAATTGAAGATGCTACATACGAACGTGTAATAGGGATGGCAGTAGTTAAAAATCGCTACCTATCCCCCGCCGCTAGATTATTTCACCAATTCGTTTTAAATTATTTTTTAGCAAGGTAGCGTTTTAAATCTATTTACATCTTTCTGTTATTAAATACACAAAGGAATCGCTCTACTCCTGGGTATTTTTCACCAAGACTTGTTATTGTAAATCCAATAGAAGCATAGAAATTTACCGCATCCTTATCCGTTTCTGCAAAAATAGAATCTATTTGAAATTTCTCGATAATATAAAGTATCATACTCCTACCAATTTGTTGCTTTCTACTGATTGGGTTAACAGCTATATGTTTTATTTCACATTTACTTTCAGTATCAAATTCTATCCCGATACAGCCAACAATGTTATTTTTAATAATCATTCCATACAACATTCTATTAGCTGATAGAAGATAAGCATTATATTCAGCTTCAATTTTACCATCAGTAGTCGCATAAGAAAGCAATTCCCATACTTTTGGATTGATTATCTTTGATTCGATTAATTGCACAGTCTATCCTCTCCTTATTCCTTAATAGGGGTAATTTGACCATATTTCTTTTCTGATGACAACAGTTGATATCTTGACAGAAAATTAAATAATAAGTAGATTTAACCTATCGATATCTTACATATTAATAAGGGATTTCGTTAGCATTAGCAATCTATAGGATGTGCGCCTTGCTAGCCGCAAGAGCGAAGAATGAGACTTCGAAAAGGATGTAAAAGCGATAGCATGCAGTCGGCTTTTTTAATCAAAACGCAAAAAAGTTGTTCACATTAGCAAACAACTTTCTTGCGTTTTATATTTACTCTATCAGACGTTTATATAGCTTCTATTTTCTTGCTTCACTCATTTGTTTCCAAACAGATCCTTTAGCTTCCTCGCCACCTTCAATACGAGCAATAGCCATTAGCACTTGAAGCTTAACTTCGTATTCTTTATCATCCATAGCTTCTTTAAGGGCTGTAAGTGCATCTGTATTGCCTACTTCGTAAAAATACATTGCTGCTCTCCAGCGAACTAATTTGTTTTTATCAAATAGAGCAATCTTCATCGCATCTGCGAATTGTTCAAATCCTAAGTCACTCATCGCATCGCCAGCTGTTCTTCTAACTGCCGAACTCTTGTCCTTAAGAGCCAATTCTAAATAAGGTACAACCGCCTCATCTTCTATTAATCCAAGGTAAACTGTTGCCAATCGTCTAATAGAAACTTGCTCATCTTGTACTGCTCTTTCCAGTATAGGTAAATCCTCTATTTCTGGATTGATCAGGTTATTTAGTAATTGAAAACGCTCCTCCCATTCGCTGACCTCAAATTGCTCTAATGTAAATGGTACTCTTATTGGTTTTTTATCTTCTTCGTTTATATCTTTATCTGCAATAAGCTGTTGAAGTTTGCTTTCTGGAAAAGTTGCTTCTAGCTCTTTTACTAACTGTTCCCCTATTTCTTTCTGATCACCATAACGAACTCCATAATCTACCCATTTGCGTAACAATATATAGTTTTCTTTGTCGCCTTCCATCGCTTCATCTAATGCATTTATAAAACGTGCAGATAATCCAAATCTCGATTCGGATTCACTATCGAATACCTTTACCTGAAGAGGGATTCCTTTGTATTGCTGAACATGTACGTATACTTCTCCATAATGCTCTAATGGTTTATCCTCTGCTTCATTGGCTTCGTCATTTTCAGCTCCAAAAACATTTTCTACGCTAGCTAAAATTGTTTCCCACGTGAATTTTGCAATACGCTCAATAGCTAGGAAGTCTGCTACATGGTAAACACCCTTTACTCCTTCAATAGCAAAGATAGATTGAATTTCCTTTGGTGCATCGGCAATATTGTCTTTTTTATAATTATGGCTTTTACCAAAAGGGAGTTCCTGATCTATAACCACTTTCATCGTATTTGGGCTTGGTGTTGGCTCAATCGTTACTATTTTCATATTATAAATACCTCCAGTAATTAAAGTTAAGAAGATGCTATTTCTTCCAAATAGGACCATCTTTCAATTAGTTGCTCATATTTGGCGTTAGCTTCTGCTAACTCATTCGTTATATCCTGCAGTAAAGTAAAATCAGAACCAGCTGTTTGCATTTTACCTTCTAATTGCTCTATTAACTGTTCTGTTTGTTCAATTTCTTGTCCTATAGTTTCCCATTCTCTTTGCTCTTTATAGGAAAACTTTTTCTTTTCTTTCGCTACTTTTTCAGGTATTTCCACTTTCAGTGGTTCTACTATTTCCTTTGGAGTTTCTTTTGGTGCATCAAGCATATCGGAATATACTCCAAGCCATTCAGTTACTGTACCATCACCATTTAATAGCCATAGCTTTTTGGCAATGCGGTCTAAGAAGAATCGGTCATGGGAAATCGTAATAATTACACCTGGAAAAGATTCCATGAAATCTTCCAGTACCGATAATGTTTGAATATCTAAATCATTTGTAGGCTCATCTAGGAAAAGAACATTAGGCTGCTCCATTAACATTTTTAAAAGTACTAGACGTTTCTTTTCCCCACCAGACAGCTTTCCAATTTGGGTACCATGTGTGTTTAATGGGAACAAGAATCGTTCTAACATTTGAGCCGCAGAGAATTTTTCTCCGGAACCAGTTTCTATTAAATCGGATGATTCACGAACATATTCAATCATTCTTGTTTGTGGATTCAACTCTGGTAACTGTTGAGTAAAGTGCATTAACTTAACGGTGGAACCTTTTATTATTTCACCAGAATCCATCGTTACTTCCCCGGCAAGCATTTTAAGAAGCGTACTTTTCCCTACACCATTAGGTCCTACAATACCAATGCGATCTCCAGCTTGTAGCAAAAAGGAAAAGTCTTCAACAATTTTCTTCGTATCAAAGCTTTTGGTAATACCTTTTCCTTCTAACACTTGTTTTCCGAGTCTAGTTGTAACCATTTCCAATTCTAAATTTAAGGCTGAATTGTCTCGGTCGATACTTGCATCAATTTCTTCAAATCGATCTTTTCTTGCTTTTTGTTTTGTAGATCTTGCTTTGGCACCTCTACGAATCCATTTTAATTCATTACGATATAAATTTTGGAGCTTTTGCTGAGAAGCAGCATTCATTTCTTCACGCAATGCTTTTGACTCTAAATAATCTGCATAATTCCCTGTATGTGTATATAAGGTTTTATCTGCAAGCTCATAAATATGCGTTGCTACAGTATCTAAAAAGTATCGATCATGTGTAACAAAAATAATAGAGCCTTCTACTCTTTGTAGCATATCTTGTAGCCAGTCTGTAGACTCTTTATCTAAATGGTTTGTAGGCTCATCCAACAATAAAAGATCCGCTGGTTCGATCAACACTTTCGCAAGGGCGACTCTTTTTTGCTGACCTCCAGATAGATGAAGGATAGATTCCTCAAATTGAGTTATACCTAATTTAGTTAAAGCAGTTTTAGCCAATGAATTGACATCCCAAGCTTGTAGATCATCCATTTTCTGCTGCAGGTCCATCAATCTATTTTGAAGTTCAGTTGAATCTGAGTTATCCATTAATGCTATTAAAGCTTCCTCGTATTCTCGATTAATCTTTAATATAGGAGAATCTCCTCCAAATACGGTTTGTATAACTGTTTCATCCTTTTCAAAAGTTGGTTGTTGCTCCAAATAGGCAACGCGATATTTGTTCGGGTGATCTCGTTCAATAGAATCTGCTTCTAATTCACCTGCAATAATAGATAGAAAGGTAGATTTACCTGTACCGTTTATACCGATTAAACCCGCCCTATTTTGGTTGTTAATAGTAAAGGATATATTTTCAAATAAGGTTTTTTCACCGACTGTTTTTGTTAAATCAGAAATAATTAAATGACTCATATATGTTCACCTGTTTCTTTACGTAAGTTTTCTAAAAATAGTTCCATGAAGGCATGTCGCTCTATTGCAAGTTCTTTACCTTTTTTTGTTTGCATTCCTGTAGTTAGCTTTAATAATTTTTCATAAAAATGTGTAACCGAGGCTGTTTTTTTCGTACGATATTCTTCTACTGACATATTTTCTCTCGGTGTTTCATCGGCATTGTAAAGTAGTCTTCCTTTTGCACCACCAAAAGCAAATGTTCGCGCAATACCTACTGCACCAATAGCGTCTAATCTATCCGCATCTCGAACTATTTTAGCTTCAACAGTCTCTGCTTCGATTTCATGACCTCCATTAAACGATATAGCTTTAATCACTTCTTTAACTTGAGCTATTTTTTCTTCCGATAGGTTCAGTTGTTTAATAATTCTATCTTCCTCTTGCTTTTCTGCTGCATATTTCGGATCACTCACATCATGCAGTAATACTGCAAGTTCAATAATCTCTCTATCTGCAGTAGGTTCTGTATCTGCAATATCAAATGCATTTTTACGTACTCTTTCTATATGTTGAAAGTCGTGACTTGCATCAAAGTGCATGTACACTTGTTTGACTAAATTCTCACATTGCTTAATAGGATTCATCTTTTTCTTCTCCTCAACTTTGATTCATCCTCTCTATTATATACAATAAAGCTCTTTGACAGTAATATTTGCATTTATAGAATTGACCTTTCAGATGAAAAAGTGGATTATCTCGCAAGGTTTATTAGAGCAAATCTAAATTCCACGATGTTAAAACAAATACTTCTCTAACTTATTTGCATCAATCAAATATAAATAAAAGAAAGTAGGCATTCCAACACATATTTAAAATAGTTTTATTAGTCTAGTCAAATAGACTATATCCTTCTTTTACAAACTCATATGTTATATAAATCCGGTTGAAAAATAATTGCAACCTGGAAAACAATTGAGGAAGGAGATAATAAAATGAGTCATTGGAAATGCACGCATTGTAAGTATGTTTGTGAAGAACCTACTAAAAAATGCAAACGATGCAATAATCATCATTGGGAACAGGGGGAAAAAGATAGCGACTGGTCTTCCACGGGAAATAATGAGGATACTACAGTTTTTCAAGGTGGTGGTCAGTTTTCATCTGTCGACCAAGAGTCTGACGAATTAATCTGGATAAAAGATTCTTGTAACATAACCGTTCGATCAACAGATACACAAGCAGCAGTTTCACTACAAGTAGGCTTACAGCTTGCTATTGCGCTAGTAATTAGCATAGCAATCGGCGATACAATTCAAGGTCAAGCTGTATCCCAAGAATTGTTCCAACAATTTAATGATGAGCAAACGAACAAACAGAAAATTTATGTAGATAATTCAAAAGACGTCAACATTGTAACTACTGATACGGACTTATCAGTTAATATCGAAGCTATGTTACAAGTATTGGTAGCATTAGTTGCGAAATTAGATATTTTATAATCAAAAATAAAAGAGGTGAATATATACAATGGAGAAAAAAAAATGGAGAGCATTAGATCATTGCGATAATTCCAATCATAATGACAGTGATGTCCTACAAGACGGGAAACAAGTAGTATCTACAAAACAACAATCCTTTGAACGGATTATCGTAAAGGATTCGGAAGGTGTAGAAATACGATCAACAGATACACAAGCTGCAATATCCTTACAACTAGGAATACAAGCTGCAATTGCGGCTGTTATTAGTGTTACTATTGGTGATTCTGACCAAGGAAGAGCAGTAACTCAAGACCTAAACCAATTTATCAAAACAAAACAAAGAAACGCACAAACAACTATTGTCGAAGGCTCTAGAAATATTTCCGTGACAACTACTGATACCGACTTGGCAGTTAATATCCAGGCTTTGCTTCAAATCCTAGTAGCTATCGTTGCAAAATTAGATGTTCTATAGTTCTTTACACTGAGAACAAAGACCATTTGAAAAAAATTTAGTTGGATTTTTTCTGTGTAAAGAGAAAAGTATTACTTTGAACACTCAATAGAGTAACTTATCCTTAAATTTTAAAGAAGCAGCTACTCATTTAAACTGCTCATTTTTCCTATAGTTGCATATGTTAATATTGAGCGGATTTTAAGTGAAGGAGTGAACAATGTGAGTAATTTACCTGAAAAACCAAATGCTATTTCAAACAAGGTAATTGATCTTCTAGTGGATGATACTCTTAGAAGAAATGGTATAGATCCGGAAAACATCAAACAAAAGTTATCAGATCAACAGAAAAAACAATTAAAGGAATTAGTTGAAGATCTTACACAGCAAGTTAACACATTTACTGATCAACCTACTACGGATAAGAAGAATTCAAAATAAAATATATTTGACAGCCAAATATTTAAGGCTAGGAAAAAAGATTAATTTCATTCCTAGTCTTTTATATTTCGCAGTAGAGTCAAATAAGAAGCTTCCGCAATACTTAAAAGATAATAAGCACTAACCCTCACAGCCAATCAAAAAAGAGTTGAGGGGCTATGCTCTAGTAAATAACCACATCAAATTCCCTTATAAATTCGAAAAAGTTTTAAATGTTCAGAAGGATATTTTGTCATGGCCATTACTTTTATAAAGTGTTATTTTTAAAGTCATTTTTTAAAATTTCATTATTTAGCTCTACATATTATTACAGTGCACTGAGATAGGCTTATCATTGTAGTTTATCTTTCTACTTCCTGATCTTCTTCAAAACATCATATTGGTATTTGAAAAAAATAGTGGAAAAGCTAAAATTCGACATATTATTGACGAAGACTGACAATTCAAGTATAGTTTATGTATCCATTTATAGAATCTTTAGTGGATTAAGGGAGGAACGTTTATGCAACAGGGGAAAGTAAAATGGTTTAACAATGAAAAAGGGTATGGTTTCATCGAATACAACGATGGAGAAGATGTATTTGTCCATTTTACAGGAATTCAAGGTGATGGATTTCGAGCATTAGATGAAGGTCAACAAGTAACGTTCGAAATAGTTGAAGGAAACCGAGGACCTCAAGCTGCAAACGTGATAAAAAACGAATAGAAACGCTTCTTCCCGCGACAAATTAGTCGTGGGGCTTTTTTATTTTGAGCCCTTTAGTTTACTACCAATTTGTTTAATACTTTCACCAACTGTGCATTGTTCTATGCAAAATCTATACGCAATTGCTTTGCCGCTTTCTTTTCGTAATTGCTTCCTAACAAAGCAGCCATCACAATAAGTGTCTGATAAATAATCAATTTCATTTATTAGCTGTGTATTTTTCATACATTTCTACTCCTCACTATTTGCTAATTGTACTATTATGTTACTTTTGTTTGCAACTATCCCTTTAATCATTCAAACTAGATATATCCATTATATTAAAAAGGTGATTATATGTTAGAAGTTTATATTGACGGTTCGACCACTGGCAATCCAGGACCAAGTGGAATTGGTGTGTTCATAAAAGGTGAAGGACACCATGTAAAAATCAGTGAGTTTATCGGAGAATACTCCAATCACACGACGGAATTTATCGCATTACAAAGAGGTTTAGAAGAGGCCAAAAAACTATCACCTTCCATTGTTTCAGCACGAACCGATTCACAAATAGTTTGTGCAGCAGTAGAAAAAAGATATGCCAAAAATCCCGAATTTGCAGCTATACTGGAGAAGATTTTAGCTACTATAGACACATTTGACCTATTTTTTATCAAATGGATTCCAGACGACCAAAACAAAGCAGCACATGCTCTAGCACGAGAGGCTGTATTAAAACAACTGCCTAAAAAGTAAAAGGCAGTTGTTTTTAGCTCTATAAAGTTTATTTTTATGAATTTAAAGTACTTCATTATTTTGCGATTGTTCAAAATCCATCTCGATCGCTATTTTTGCTTTGTTTAAAAAATTCACAATGACCTCGTCACTGCCAAACAATTGAAAAATAGATAGCAGTGGATTTTTCGGTTTATTTATAGAAGTATAGATGAATTTTGTCATTTTGTCACTTTGACTTTCTAATTCATATTCCGTCGTCATTTTAAAACGGTTATTAAGAAGGAAGCTTTCCTGAATTGCTTTGTAGTTGGACTCATTCGTATATTTTTTTATCGTAATTTCATACTGCTCTGTCAAAGATCCAGTTTGATAGCTTTGACTAATAATTGTACCTATAATTCCTTCCGTTTGTTTAATGATTTCCTCACCCACTACTTTTGGAAATATTTTCTTCTTTTTTGATATGTCTCCGTAAAAGTAAGCCCAGGCAAATTCAATCGGTACGTTTAGTAGAATTTCTTTTTTCCATTTTTTCATTGGTTTTTCATCCTATTCTATCCTATCTTCGATAACATCTTTTGGAGTTTGACTTTCCACTCATCTGCTAACTCATTTACTTTAAGAACATTTTCTATTCCCTCTTTTGAGTCTTTTTGATAAAAATAAATGGAATGAGCATAGGAAACAGTAATTTTTTCCGGATGTTCGAAAATTCGTTCAATGCGATCAGTGTTAGTAATTCGACCTTCTTTAATAACACGACATAAATAACCAGTATGACCAGTTTCAATCATTCGTTTCATCAGTGGTTTTATACCAGTTCTTTTATTGATCGTATTGCATGGTATTCTTCCTTGAGTTACTTCTATAATTGCCTCCCCTATGGAAAAGCGATCTCCAATATGTATATTTTCTTCAAGCATATTTTCTACTAGTAAGTTCTCGCCAATTGCACTTATGGGAAAATTCATTTGAAATTCTTTTGACCAGCTTCTGTAATGTTCCATGCTATACATGCAAACCGCTCTGTCTAGACCACCGTGATGCTTTAAATCTGCCACCCCGTCGTTATTAAAGCCATCCTTTGTCAAATATGCTTCAGTTACCTGATTTTTGAATATTCCTGAATGAAGCTCTTCTCCTAACTCGTTCCGAACAGTTCTAGGTTTACCTATTGAAATTGCAATTAGTTTCATTTTCTCCAATTTTCAAACACCTCCAAAATATTACTATAATCATAGCATATTAATCGAAATATTCGGTTGCTTTAAATGCAAAAAAACAGACTCTCTAATGAGAGCCTGTTAAAGTTAAGTTTTAGGTTTAAAATTAAGCTTTAACTACGTTAGTAGCTTGAAGGCCACGTTGACCTTGCTCGATTTCAAAAGTTACTTCTTGACCTTCGTCAAGAGATTTGAAACCTTCGCTTTGAATAGCTGAGAAATGTACGAATACGTCGTCTCCGCCTTCACGTTCGATAAATCCGAATCCTTTTTCTGAGTTAAACCATTTTACTTTACCTTGTTCCATGTGTATTTCCTCCTCGTATGCAGCAGCTGCACACATTGTGTTACTATCCTTGCTCAACACTGTTAAGTAAAAGTGTTGCCACCTACTAACTAACCGAACAAAAATAATCCTCTTTAAATATAACATGCATTCTCTGAATATGCAACTATTATACCTAATATTTTTTAGTGTTTTCTAATAATGCACCTATTGCACCGCTATAACCATGTTTATCTAAAAAGATTGGTTTTTTTAGCTTTAGAATCGTATAGGATTCAATGATTTGCTGTAGTAATTCATTGTCCTCCAGTGTCGTGCCTATGTATATGATATCTTCCACTTGATGAGCATCTGCAACTTGGATACAAAGTGATGCAACTACTTCGCCAATTATCCCTTGGACACCAGCTAACAAATCTGAAGAGCTAGTATTGTTACCAGTATTCAATGAAATACCGCCAAAATTACTAGCTGTTAAGGTACCTTTTAAAGGAAGCTTATTATTTTTGTATATGTCGCTTACTAATACATCAATTTTAGTCCTGCTTCCTTCTCGAGATAGTTTTATGATTTCCTCATAATCGGATATACCTGTTAATGCCATGCCCAAACCAAGAAGAGTTCCACCTCCAATACCGGTACCGCCTAATCGTTTATGTATATTTTCTTGCATAATATGTATAGAGGTACCCGTACCAATATTCGCTATAATAGCAGCTTCAGGCTCTATCGACCCTAGCTTCATTTGATGCATGACACCATTCATAGTCGCATCAAACTCGACAATATATGGGATTTCCTCACTTGAGCTAAAATGTACTTTTAATTGCTCCGCACGACCACCAGTGACGCAGATAGAAGCATTCGGATGATTTGTTTCAATCCAATCCTTAACTTTTCGGAAATCTGATGAATGAAATCGTTCAAAGATCATCTCATTATGTTCATTCCAATAAGCTATTTTTGTTAATGTTCCACCTGCATCAATACCGATTCTAGTAGTCATTCTAATTCCCCTTTATGTTAAGACACTTACTTTATCCATGATCCTACAATAGGATAGTTAAAGGTGTCTCCTGTAATCGCTTTAACAATTCCAATAATCGGAACTACAAATGCCATTATACCAAAAATGATGAGCATCGGAATACCGATTAGAAGAAAAATTAAAAAGAAGGAAATAGTAAGAAGTACTGACATAACTAATTGAAATAATATAGCTTGAATGGAAAGCTTTTTAATTTCTTCGTCATTTACTACTAAAAATAATATAAATGGCACTAGAAAAGGGGCAAACCATGTACTTGCATGCAGCAAGATTTTAAAACCTGTATTTTCCATTTTCATCTCACTCCTCTTCTGCTTATATACGATTGTACTAGATGATTAGTTTCACTTTTTCTTTTCATACACTATTTCTCCCGCTACAACTGTCTTTACTACCGAAGTAGAAAGAATGTTTGTTTTATCTAGCACATTATCTAAAATAGTGAAATCTGCATCATATCCAGGTAATATTAATCCTCTATTGTTTTCTCTCCCTATTGCCTTTGCACTACCATTTGTGTATAAGGATACTGCTTCAAATACAGTTAACTCCTGTTCAGGCAAGTAGGAATTATTAATAGCAGCATCTATCCCAAGCAATGGGTCTGCTAGTTCAACTGGTGAGTCTGACCCCGCTGAACAATCGAAACCTTTCTTGAGTAGAGATTTCCAAGCATATGCCCATTGTAATCTGGCAGCTCCTAGCCTTTCTTTTACCCAAGGAAAATCGGAAGCGACGAATATTGGTTGTAGGTCCAGTACAAGTGGTAGCTTTTTCATGCGCTCGACAAGATCAGATCGTAATACATTTACATGTATTAATCGATCTTTCTTCCCCTCTGCTACAGGATATTTTTCTATTAAGTTTAATATTTTTTCAACAGCAAGATCACCAATTACATGAACTGCAATATTCTCGTTATATTTACGAGCCAACTTCACTAGTTCTTCTAGCTTTTCTGGGCTATGTACCTGCATGCCTTTATTTCCTGGCTCATCCGCATAGTCTTCTGATAATAACGCTGTCCTGCCTCCTAATGATCCATCAACAAATATTTTCATTGCTCCAAATTCAATAAAAGATGTCGCTTGTTCTCCCTGCATTTGTTCAAATACCTCATGATGTCGCAATAGATGAACTCTAAAGCCATTTTGTACAGCTTCTCGATATGCTTGTAAAGGAACTTCATATGGTCCGTAATAGGCCATATCCTCTGTGTGAACCCCGGTTATACCCTTTGACTTTAAGTCTTCAATACTAGAAGCAATAACTTTTTTCAAATGTTCAGTAGTATGCAATGGTATATGTTCTGTTATTAATTGCTGTGCTTCATCATAGAAAAGACCATTAAGCTCACCGTTCTCATCTTTGCCTATTACCCCTCCAATTGGGTCAGGGGTTTCTTTCGAAATACCTGCTAATTTCATTGCTGTTGTATTCGCTACTAAAACATGTCGACATACTCTTTTTAGCACTATTGCCGTTTCAGTTATGAAGTCAATATCCGTACAAGTTAGTGGTCTGCCTTCTGCCAGTTTATTGTCATTCCACCCTTCCGACACATACCATTTTTCGTTAGTAATATGAGAAGCTATAGTTTCTTTTATTTGTTTAATAGAAGTAAAGGTAGACAAGTCTATATAGGATAACTTCTCACCATGACCAATTAAGTGAATATGGCTATCAACAAAACCTGGATACATGGCACACCCATCCAGTGATTCCACATGATCTGCTAAAGGGAGAAGATCATTTTTTAGTCCGGTACTGATTATCACCCCATCTTCTACCAATACCGCTTCGACGATATTGCCCTCTGCTTCCATAGTTAAAATTTTTCCATTCGTCCATAATGTTCTCATCATTTTGTCCCCTTTCTTCGTTCCGTTAATTCGTCAACTAGTAATTCTGCCGCTTTTCGATAAGCATTACTCATATTCGAAAGCGAAGCAATTAGTAAAATTAGTTTGTCAATCTCCTCTGTTTCCTGATTTTCCACTTCAACTTCATGGCTCTTCATCTCTTCAAGAAAGTTCTGAGCATTTTTTTGTTGGAGTTTTACCCAGGAATTATAAAACTTTTCTAATGGAAAACCTTCATCTATTTTTTCATTTATCGGCTCTAACACGGATTTAATATCTTTAATAGAAAGTGCGCCTTTTAACTGATATATCAAACTTATCATCATTATATGGTCTTTGGAATATTTTTTATTTTTAATGGGTATAAACAATTTTCCTTTTGCATAATTATTGATCATCGTTTTGGTCAATACCTTTTCATCTTCATTACGTAAAGACTCATTATATGTCGCATCAAATAACTGAATCACTTGGTCCATATACAAGTCGATAGTTGGAATATCTGCTTCATGTATAGTGGACTCCAAACCCAATTTTTGTGTGATTTCCTCTGATTTGCTCACTAAAATACCTCCAGTTTATACATTACGTTTATCATAACTTATAATACTTCCGAGGTAAACCTTGACTAAGTGATGTAATAGTAATACATTTATATGTAGTTACTAAAACTACATGAAGAGGTGGAGATATTTACATGAATACATATATAAGAGAGCCGTTTAATAGTCTGTCACACTTATTTGGAGCTCTATTAGGGCTAGCAGGATTAATCCTAATGTTAATGAAAGGATTAGAAATTGATAGTCCTCCCCTAACTTTAACTGCTATTGTTGTTTTTGGTGTTAGCATGATTTTGCTTTATACGGCATCCGCTACTTATCATTGGTTGATAGGAGAAGCGCAAAATATACAATTTTTAAGACGCCTAGATCATTCGATGATATATATTTTAATCGCAGGTACTTACGCACCATTTTGCCTAATCACCTTAAATAACACTGCTGGATATGTCTTGTTTACTATCATTATAGTATTAGCGACTAGTGGTATTTTGTTTAAAATGATTTGGTTCAATTGTCCAAGATGGGTTTCTACTGCTATTTATATCGGCATGGGCTGGATGATTATTTTCTTAGCACCTTCACTAGCAGACTCTCTAGGTACTGTAGGATTATTTTATCTGATTTTGGGAGGAGTCTCTTATACTATTGGAGGAATCATATATGGGGTAAAGCCAAATATTCCATTTATAAAGAAATTAGGATTTCATGAAATATTTCATATATTTATATTGTTGGGGACATTATTTCACTTCATTTGTGTTTATGGATATGTATTGTAAAGGAAACTTTGACAGATCGTCGTTTGCATAAAGAATTAGAAAATTGAATTACTAATAGTTTAGCAGTTAAAAAGTTTAAAAAGTAAATTATCATGAACTAGTAAGTGTTTTTTCCTAATAGAGAAGGTTGGATGGATTCTTGACTTGAATTATAGGAAGCACACTTACATATTAGTACTTTTATTATTACCAGGAGGCAATGTATTAAGCTAAAATTTGCGTTGTTTAGAGAAGCGTCCGCTCGACTCTGCGGGAAAGAGGAGTAATTTAGATCCCACAGGAGCTTGCTACGAGGAGGCTAAATTCTTCGCCCGCGGAAAATGAGCGGTAAGCTTCGGAAAACAAACAGTGTTTCATTCCTTTACCTTAGATTTCTTTAATTTTTTTCAATTCCACCAACCTGTAGTGTAGGTTCGAGTACTATTTCTACATTACCTCTGAGAGCTTTACTGATCATACAAGTATCTTCGGCTTTCAATAGTAATCGAGTTGCCATTTTGGTATCTTTTTCATTAACTATTACTAACATTGGTCGATGTATTATTTTTTTGTATGTAAAAATACCATTCGTCACATCTACCGCAGCAGTGGATTCAACAACTAGCGATACCTTTTCTATATGACTTCTCTCTAGCATGGCAGCAAGTGTAATAATATAGCATGTCGTGGCTGCTCCAAGTAGCATTTCGTCTGGATTTGTACCTAACCCTGGACCATCCATTTCTTGTGGAATCGAAATCTTTGTTTGGAGATTCCGTGCATGAATAGTTCCTATATCATTGCGGTTACCTGGCCAATCTGCTTTTAAATGAAAATAATGTTCTGTCATTAATACCATTCCTCTCGTTTTCTGCATATTCTATTGGAAATATCGTAATTTTCCAGTATGATTAATTAATGAAAGAAGGCGAATTAATTGTTAAGGAATTACGGGAGAATTGCAATTTCAATTATTTTTATTTCGGTGTTTTTACTTATCTTAGGAGTTAGATATGTGCTTGGTCAAGACTTAGTTATTATGAACTTCCTTGCATTTGCTGCATTTTCAATAGTAATCGGTGTTTTAGCAGGTGCCATGCTTTTTTATAAGTTAAGTAAAGCGTTTTATATATTCGCTATTGGATTACTAATCGGTTTTTTTGAAATGTATCGTTCATTTATAGCTGGACCAGAAGAATTTGGAGACTTAGCAGGAATTCTCTCCTTGTTTATTTTCACTGCATTTGGATTTGTGATTGGGTTAATAGTTGAAGCTATATATTATTTACTAAGAAAGAATGAACATAAGGATTAGTTTAGATGATTCCTCCTACTCGTTTTATATGAAATGAACATGAACACAATGTCATAGTACTTTAAGAGATGTATAATACTGCTGACTGTAGTGAAGTTTGTAGTATCTATCGATAGGATATAGCACAGTCAATCGCTAGGACGACAGCATTATTCATAGTTAATGAAGGTATAAATAGCGAACAGTCTGTTCAAAGCCTACTGATAATGGTAGAAACAGGAGTTGAACTTAAAAGACCGGGCGTTTTTTTTGCCCGGTTTTTGGTATATGTTATATTGTAATACTTGCCTGCGCTTTTTATTGAATTATTCACTATTATATTATGATTTTGCAATCACTACATTATTACGCCCATTTGATTTTGCTTCGTAAAGAGCTAAGTCAATCTTTTGCATAGTTTGTGTTAGCGTTTCACCACATTTATATTCACCAACACCTAAAGATATTGTTAGTTTTTTATGAATAGGAGAAACAGAATCCTCTACAGTCATTCTTATACGTTCTCCCAGTATATATGCTTCTTGAACATACTTTTTTGGAAGTAAAATGAGAAATTCCTCCCCACCAAGTCGGATACACTCTTCATCTTCAACACATAAGTCCTTCAAAATTTTGGAGATAAATTTGAGAACTTCATCACCGGCAATATGTCCAAATTGATCATTAACTTGTTTAAAATGATCAATATCTAACATAATTAAAGAAAACTTCTCTTTTTGGTCGAGTAATTTATCGAATAAAATATCTGCATATCTTCTATTTTTCAAGCCTGTCAAAGGGTCTGTTAAAGATATTACCTTCATATTATCGACAGTTTCTTCCTGGCGTTTCCTATAATTTTCAATCGTCTCTGTCAGTTGTTTTGCCTCAAAATACCAAGTAGGGATATCGAGTGCTTCTTCTTGTTCATCTCTCCCCCGTAACGTGTAAATGGCGAGCTCACGTAATGGTGATGCTAACTTAGTTGATACGTAAAACGCTATTACTATAAAGATAAGAATGAACGGCAAAGAAAATGTAAAAATCGTTAACATTATTCCAGATAAAGGTTTTAATGCGCTTTTAAATGGGGTCTGTGAGACTACTCCCCATCTACTTTTCTCTATGTATGTATAGCCTGCCAAAAAGTTATTTCCAAGTGTATTATCTATTTGTAAAGCTCCACTTTTCTCATCTATTAACTTCCGAACAACAGGATTACTTTCAACAGATTCCCCTATTCTAGTTTTCTCAGGATGATAGATTAGAGTTCCATCTCGATCAACTACGTAAACATAGGAACCGTCTTTAGAATAATGTTCGGCAAGTATATGATTAATAAAGTTGTCTTCCTCCAAATAAATAGTTCCATTCAACATCCCTACATATTCATCACCTCCATTAAATAATGGGGTAGAAATAAGTATTAGAAGTCTTCCTGTTTGCGCATAATACGGTTTAGATATGAATGGTTCCTTTTTTACTAAGGCTTCCTTAACAGCGTTCGAGTTAATTTTATTACCAACAAGACCTATATTCGGTGTGGTAGCAATTGCAATTCCTTGATCATTGATAACGGATAAAGAGTTGAAGTTCTTGCCACTTATATTTAGCTGTTCTAATATATTGGTAACTGTTGCGTGATTATCTATATCCTTGACCACATCTGACTTTCGAGCTTCCAAGTTATTTTGCATAGATGAAAAAACTTCATCTGTCATTTGAGCTAATTTCTTAGAGTAAACTCTATTTTGTTCTAAAGAGTTTTCTATCAAGCTTTTTTTTGTTACAAAATAACTCGAAGTTAGAGTGCTAAATATTATTCCAAGCATAGTAAAACAGATAAGCGCTAAAATCCAAAACCTTAAAGTTTTCAATAAATCCCTCCTAATAATAGGAATTTCTATTTAATTCCCATTAATAATTAATACCTATCATATTACATTAACACGAAAAAAACTACGACTAAACCTAGTCGTAGTTTACTATTAATGTCCACCAAGGTAGGCAAGTTTAACTTCTTCACTATTTTGTAATTCTTGTGCTGATCCAGAAAGTACAACTCTTCCTGTTTCAATAACATATCCTCGACTTGCTATAGATAGGGCCATATTAGCATTTTGTTCAACCAATAAAACGGTAGTCCCTTCACGATTAATATCCTCAATTACCTTGAATATTGTTTTGACCATTAATGGAGCAAGTCCCATTGAAGGTTCATCTAATAATACAAGTTTAGGTTTTGCCATAATGGCTCTTCCCATAGCCAACATCTGCTGTTCCCCCCCTGAAAGGGTCCCAGAATGCTGTTTTTTTCGCTCTAATAATCTCGGAAAAATCTCATATACCTTTTGCATGTCTTGATGAATTCCTTTTTTATCTTTCCTAAGAAATGCACCTAGTTCTAAGTTTTCTTCAACAGTTAAATTGGCAAAAACACGTCTTCCTTCCGGCACATGAGAAATCCCAGCCTTTACTATTGATTGCGCTTGTTTGCCTGAGATTGATTTGTCTAGAAATTCTATTTTTCCTTTTTTGGGTTTCAACAAACCAGAGAGAGTTTTTAACAAAGTACTTTTCCCTGCTCCGTTAGCACCAATCAAGGAAACAATTTCCCCTTCATTAACAGTAATAGAAACATCACGCAGCGCTTGAATATTCCCGTAAAACACATCTATATTTTCTATTTTAAGCATTGTCATCGCGAACTTCCTCCCCTAAATAAGCCTCTATAACCTTAGGATGGTTACGGATCTCTTCTGGTGATCCTTCCGCAAGAAGTTGACCATGATCGAGTACATATATTCTTTCACAAACTCCCATTACTAAGTTCATGTCATGCTCTATCAACAAAATAGTTAAATCGAATTTATCGCGAACAAATCCAATTAAGTTCATTAAATCCTTTGTTTCCTGTGGATTCATACCAGCTGCTGGCTCATCTAGTAGCAATAATTTTGGTCCTGCGGCTAGAGCTCTAGCAATTTCCAATCTTCTTTGTTGACCATAAGGCAAATTTTTTGCTAGTTCATCTTTATACTTTTCAAGCTTGAAAATCTTTAGAAATTCTAATGATTTTTCTTCCATCTCTTTTTCGCCCTTGAAATGAGAAGGCAGACGAAGTATAGAGCTTAACATCGTATGTGTGGCAAGAGAATGGTAAGCAACTTTTACGTTATCTAATACAGATAATTCATTGAAAAGACGAATGTTTTGGAATGTTCTACTAATCCCTTTTCTAGTTACTTTAAATGGCTGTAAACCGTTTATTCTTTCTCCATTAAAAAGAATATCTCCTTCAGTTGGTACGTATACACCAGTCAATAAATTAAAGCTTGTAGTTTTACCAGCACCATTTGGGCCAATTAGTCCAACAAGTTCCCCTTGATTTAGTATCAAGTTTAAGTTTTGTACTGCTTTTAAACCACCAAACTGAATACCAGCATTTTTTACTTCAAGTAACGGTTTATTTTCCATGCTGATCGCCTCCTTTTGGCGTTCTCCATAGCTTGAAATAATCCGTAATTTCCATCGTACCCATCAGGCCTTTTGGACGATACAGCATTACAAGGATTAATACAAGACTATAAATAATCATTCGAGTTTCAGGATATCCTTGAAGATAAGTAGAAACAACTGTCAATAAAATAGCTGAAAGTACAGCACCCGAGAGACTTCCCAATCCACCCAGAACAACAAATATTAAAATATCAAAAGATTTTAAAAATCCGAATTGACTTGGTTGAATGATATAAAAGTTATGAGAATACAAAGCACCCGCTACCCCTGCAAAAAAGGAGCCAATTGCAAATGCAACTACTTTATAATAAGTAGTATTTATCCCCATCGCATCTGATGCAATTTCATTTTCTCTAACAGAGATAGCTGCAATTCCATGTCTTGAATTAGTAAAATTCACTATTACTACAATGGTGATGACAAGGCAAACAAACGCATATGTCCAAGTCGTTAAATGAGAAACTTGCATCCCTGCAGCCCCACCAACATAGTCAATATTCAAAAATACAATACGAATAATTTCAGCAAAACCAAGGGTCGCAATCGCCAAGTAATCGCCTTTTAATCTTAAACTTGGAATACCTACAATCAGTCCAGCTAAAGCAGCAATAATTCCTCCTACAATAATAGCGACGAAAAAGGGAAGATCCAATTTCATTGTCACGATTGCCGAAATATATGCTCCTACTGCTAGGAAACCAGCATGACCAATAGAAAACTGTCCTGTAATACCTATTACTAGATGTAGGCTGACTGCTAAAATTATGTTGATAGCTATAAATATAAGTGTATTAGAATAAAATTGATTCATCGTTCCATTTGCAATAAAAACTTGAACCACTGTGTATACCAATACTGCCGCTATAATAAATAGCCAAAACTGTTTTGACTTTTTCATAATTATGTATCACCTACACTTTCTCTCGTGTATTTTTTCCAAAGATTCCAGAAGGTCTGAAGATGAGAATTAATATTAAAATGATGAATGCTGCAGCATCTCTCCACAAAGAAAATCCTAAAGCACTAACAATCGTTTCAACAACTCCAAGTACCAATCCACCAACCATTGCTCCGGGAATTATTCCAATTCCACCAAGAACCGCAGCAACAAACGCTTTCACTCCGGGAATCACACCCATTAGCGGATCTATCTTTGTATAATATACTCCGAATATTACACCAGCTGCTCCAGCTAAAGCTGAACCAATTGCGAAAGTTGCAGATATAGTATTATCAACGTTAATCCCCATTAATTTAGCAGCTTCTGTGTCATGAGAAACAGCTCTCATCGCTTTCCCTGTTTTTGTTTTGTGTACGATGAACTGTAGCAAGATCATTAATACAACAGAAACCGAAAGAATAAGAATAGATTGCATGCTAATTTGTGCACCTAAAAATTCAAATGAACGATTGGAAAACACATCTGGATAAGCTTCTGGTTGAGCCCCTCTAATATAAATTACTCCATACTCAATTAATAACGATACTCCGATCGCGGTAATAAGAGCAGCAATTCTTGTTGCATTCCGTAAGCGTTTATATGCAATTCGCTCAATAATTACACCGAATAATGCACATGCTGCCATCGATAAAATAAGTGCAGGGAAAAATCCTAACCCAAAAACGGTAATAGAATAAAATCCGATGAACGAACCAACCATGAACACATCACCATGTGCAAAGTTAATCAGCTTAATAATTCCATAAACCATCGTATAACCGAGGGCAATTAATGCATAAATACTCCCGAGTGAAATGCCGTTTATCAATTGCTGTATCCATTCCATAAATTTTCACTCCTATTGCTTAAGATTTCAACTAATTTAGAAATAGAAAAGGAGGGATATCAATCCCCCCCTAAAACCTACAAATCTTAAGGATTAACTTTCGTTTTAAATTTTTGACTTCCATCTACGTATTCAATTATTATTGCCGATTTAATCGGATGGTGATTTTCATCAACAGAGTATAATCCTGTTACAAGTTCTAATTGATCAGTAGCTTCAATCGCTTCTTTAATTTTAGTTCCATCTGTAGAACCAGCGCGTTCAATAGCGTCTTTTAATAAATAAACAGTATCATATCCAAGTGCATTGAATGAGTTAGGCTCTTTACCATATTTTTCTTTGAAATTATCAGAAAACTCCTTCGCTTTACTATCTGGATCTTCGGATGAATAAGCAGTAATAATGAATGTATTATTTAAAGCATCTGCTCCAGCCAAGTCGACAAGTGTTGGAGAATCCCAACCATCTGCTCCCATCAATGGAACAGTGATTCCTAATTCACGAGCTTGCTTAACGATAAGTCCCACTTCTTCGTAGTAACCAGGGATAAAGACAAATTCCGGATTAGCAGATTTAATACGAGTTAGATTTGATCGGAAATCAGTATCTTTTGCAACATAAGATTCTTCTGCAACAATTTTACCTCCTGCTGCTTCAAAATCTTTAATAAAAGCGGCAGCAAGACCTTTTGCGTAATCACTTGCATTGTCCGCATATACTGCAGCTGTTTTTACTTTCAACTCTTTAGAAGCAAAGTTAGCAGCTACCGTTCCTTGGAATGGATCGATAAACGCTGTACGGAATGTAAATGGATTTACTTTTCCATCTTCTCCTACAGTAACCGTTGTACTTGTTCCTGAAGGCGAAATCATAGGTGTTTTAGTATCAGTTGCTATTTGAACTTGTGCAACTGAGTTACCACTAGTCGCAGCTCCAATAATAGCTGTTACTTTGTCTTGACTCGTTAATTTAATAGCTGCATTAGTTGCTTCGGCAGCATCCGATTTATTGTCAACCTTGATAAGTTCGATTTTCTTTCCATTAATACCACCAGCAGCATTGATTTCTTCAACAGCTAGATCAATAGCATCCGCTTCTGATGTACCATAAGAAGCTACCCCTCCTGAAAGCTCAAGATTGGCACCAATTTTAATAGTGTCTCCGCCTTCTGAACTAGATCCTGCTTCTTCCCCACTTCCGCAACCAGCAAGAATTCCAATCAATAATGTAGATGATAGGAAAAGTGAAGCAAATTTCGACTTTTTCATAAAATGAACCCCCTATTTTGTTTGATAATTTTGAATTTATAAGTTATACTACTTGCCTTCTCCCTATAGCAAGCATAAACTCAAACACTATCATTTTGTAAGAACAACCCTATTGTAAAACAAACTTTAAATTCAGTCTACACTAATTTTTCTATATTATTAGAAAATTTATAATATTACATTAAAATAATTTTCAAATGCAGTCGTTAAGTCCTTATAAAATAAGGTTTTATAGGTCAATTTACTCGCCTTAAGATTTCCATTATTTTTATAAAAATATTTTTATATTTTAATTTTATGCAATATATTTTATTATTTATACTAATATTCCATACATTTAATGGGAATTTATTGTTTTTACTTTTCAGTTATTTTTATATATACTGTTGATAGTTCGAAATCCGTAATAATAAGGAGAGATAAAATGGTAAACCAAATGGCAAGACGAGAAGAAGTAAAGATGGAAGAAACTTGGAATTTAGATGATTTATTTATGACAGAAAACGATTTTGAAGATGCATTAAAAGAGATAGAAAACGGAGCACAAGAGTTTAATACTCGCTTCCATGGTAAAATCGGTAATGCTAATGATGTTGTCGATGCACTAAAAGAATATACTAAACTATACGAAAAAATAGTACCGGCTGGAGCATTTGCTAGTCTATCCTTAAGTACTGACCAAACAAATACAGACGCTCAGATGAGAGCAAGTAAATTTGGTTCCCTTTCCGCAAAGGTAAGCAGTCAATTATCTTTCTTGAATAGTGAGCTAGTAGAACTCCCTGATAATATAATTGAAGAAGCTATCAAAAAATCTCCATCCCATCAGCTTTATTTAGAAAAGTTACTACAAAAGAAAAAATACCAGCTCCATCCTGAAGTAGAAAAAACACTTGCTGCCTACTCTGCTTCTTTTGGAGCACCATACAAATTGTATGATACAACTAAAATGCTTGATATTTCGTTTGATAATTTTGAGGTAAATGGTCAAGAATATCCCCTAAGTTATGTGTCATTTGAGAATGACTGGGAAGCCGAAACAGATCCAGAAATAAGAAGAGCAGCATTTGAGGCTTTCTCCAAAAAGTTAAAAGAATATCAGCACACAACTGCTAATACGTACGATATGCATTTACAAATGGAAAAAACAACATCAGATTTGCGAGGCTACGATTCTATTTATGATTACTTATTATTCAACCAGGACGTTGACCACTCTTTATATAACAGACAAATTGATTTAATCACTAAGGAACTTGCACCTCATATGCGCAAGTACGCAAAATTACTTCAAAAGGAACATGGGCTGGATAAAATGACGTTCGCGGACTTGAAAATTTCTTTAGACCCAACGTATGAACCCAAAATTTCAGTTGAGGAATCAAAGAAGTATATTGACGATGCTCTATCAGTTATGGGTGAAGAATATATCGAAATGGTTAATCGCGCATATGAAGAACGTTGGATAGATTTCCCTCAAAACGTCGGAAAATCAACGGGTGCCTTCTGTTCTAGTCCTTATGGAAGCCACCCATATATTCTTATTTCATGGTCTAGTCGGATGAACGAGGTTTTTGTTCTTGCACATGAATTAGGCCATGCCGGCCATTTCTATTATGCAAATAAAGAACAGAACATCTTTAATTCTCGTCCTTCTCTTTATTTCATCGAAGCTCCATCAACAATGAATGAAATGCTAGTAGCCAATCATCTACTGAAAAGTTCGGATGACCCTAAATTTAAACGTTGGGTTATTTCTTCCATAGTAGCTCGTACGTATTATCATAATTTTGTAACACATCTATTGGAGGCTGCCTATCAACGTAAAGTTTATGACCGAATTGATCAAGGGTTAAATGTAAATGCACAAATCCTAAATGAATATAAACGCAGCGTATTAGAAGAATTCTGGGGAGATACGGTAGAAATTACAGAGGGTGCAGAGCTTACTTGGATGCGTCAACCACATTACTATATGGGATTGTATCCATACACATATAGCGCTGGGCTAACTATCTCCACTCAAGTGTCTAAGCGAATTTTGGATGAAGGTCAAACTGCTGTAAATGAATGGACAGAGGTATTGAAAGCTGGGGGCACTAAATCTCCTGTAGAGTTAGCTCAAATGGCTGGTGTAGATATTACGACGGATGAACCATTAAAGGATACAATTGCTTATATCGGTTCATTGATAGATGAGTTAGAATCACTAACAGATGAAATAAATCAAAACTCTTAAGGTATGCAAGTCCGAAAAAACCTGTCCCATATTGTTTTAGGAGAGCTTTGGACAGACTTGTTGCTATATATTTTTTAGAGATGCTGGTTGTGGCAGACGTCACAACTAGCATCTCATTTTTGGGTAATCATATTACATTTAACTGTAAGTAAATCTCCTACAACTTTTGGAAACTGGCTCCACTTCAAGTGACAACGTCTTCGTGACCAACCCCTATTGGCCCGCGTAAAGTGCCCTCCTTCAACGGAAATCAGCAATATCATTATATAGTTTTAATTCTTTAAAATACCAGTATATCAAATTTCAAGGCACAAATTTTAGACTTTCTTCAAAATAAAAATCACTTGCTTTCGCAAGTGATTTTTTATTTATTGTACATCTGTGTGTTTTTTAGATATATCTACTCGTTTTACAAATAGTGATAACACTAAAGCTAAAACTGTAACAAGCGTTGCTATAAAGAAAGTGAAATTAATCCCTTCTAACATTGCTTGACCACTAATTTGCATTTTAAACTGCTCTAAAGCATCTGCAGCAGTTGGAACATTCCCTGCTTTCGTAGCTTCTGCGAATAGACTAGCACCTTTTGATTCCATTCTTGCATTCATAATTGTGATAAATATTGCAGAACCTATAGCACCTGATACTTGTTGTAACGTATTATTTACTGCAGTTCCGTGCGGGTTCATCTTCATAGGTAATTCATTAAGACCATTAGTCATAATAGGCATCATTACCATGGACATACCAAACATTCGGATTGTATAAACAATCATGATGTAGTAATAATCTGAATCCGCAGCTAAATTACTCATCATATATGTCGCAATCGCAGTAATTGTTAAACCGATCATCGCTAACGATCGAGCACCGTATTTATCAAACAACTTCCCTGTTACTGGAGACATTAACCCCATAGCCAAGGCACCTGGAAGCATTAACAGACCAGAATCGAGAGGTGAAATACCTCGAATTGTTTGCACGTACAAGGGTGTTAAAATCATGCCTGAGAACATTGCAGCTGAAACAACTACAGAAATAATAGAAGATAAAGCAAACATAGGATATTTATAAATACGTAAATCTAATAATGGTTCATCTAGTTTTAATTGTCTAAGGACAAAAATCACTAGTGCAATTACTCCAATTGCAATCGTACTATATACAATTGGTGCATCCCAGCCTTTATCTCCAGCTGTACTAAATCCATATAATAGACCACCAAAACCTATGGTCGATAAACCTAGTGATAAAACATCTAGTTTCATATCTTTGTTAGGTGTAATATTCTTTAGTTTGAAAATAGCGAGTAACAATACGATTACAGCCAATGGTAAAATCAGCTCAAACAATACTCTCCAAGTATAATGCTCAATGATGAACCCAGACAATGTTGGTCCGATAGCTGGAGCCATAATCATTACTAAACCAAATAACCCCATTGCTGTCCCTCTTCGTTCAATAGGGAATGCTGTTAACATAACATTCATAAGTAAAGGCATCATTACGGCTGAGCCCGCTGCTTGAATCATACGAGCTAAAATAAGCACCCAAAATTCTGGTGCGATAGCTGCTAATAATGTACCCAACGAAAATAATGACATTGCAGTAATAAATAATTTTCTATTTGAGAACTTAGTTACAAAATACGCACTTGCTGGTATTAAAATACCATTTATCAGCATGTATCCAGTTGTTAGCCATTGAACAACGGAGGCTTTGACTGCAAATTCAGTCATAATAGTAGGTAAAGCTACGTTTAATAACGTATTATTTAAAAAAGCTATGAATGCTCCTACAAATAGGATAGCAATCATGGCATAGGGTGGCTTTTGTTGCGTTTCTTTCATTCTTCTTTTTCCTCCTAATATTTTGGGACTATAATTGCACGAGTTGTACACTACTTTGAACATTTTATACTCTTAGTTCAAAAAAAGCAATCACGAAATACTCTTATCATCTTAATTGTTGATATAGCTAACTTTATTATGTATTATATTGATTAGACTAACAGTATAAAAGGTGAGTTAAAATGAAAAACAGAAAACATCAGGTGTTACTGACTGCACAAAAGTTATTTATAGAAAAAGGATATGTAGCTACCTCGGTTCAAGATATTATAAATGAAAGCAAAATTTCAAAAGGTACTTTTTATAATTATTTTTCTTCAAAAGATGAATGCATAATAGCAATAATTGAAGCTGCCAAAGAAGAAACTGCACTTAAAAGAAGAGAGCTGTTAATACAGCAAGACATAGCCGATAAAGATATATTAATACAACAATTGATAGCTCGAATGAAAGTATATAAAGAGAGAAACCTTATCCCTCTTTTTGTTGTAATCTTCCATTCCCAGGATTCTGGTCTTAGAAATGTTGTAAAGGAAAACCATTACGAGGAAGTAAAGTGGTTAGCTAGACGTTTAGTAGATGTTTTTGGAGCAAAGCTTCATAAATTTTCTGTTGACTGTGCTATTTTGATGCTAGGGATGATTCAACAATTGCAGCATCCATGGACTATAAAGTCTAGGCCACTAGCTACAGAGGAATTAATCAAATATATTATGAAGCGGATGGAATCCTTTATCCCTGATTTAATAGACTCTGATGAGGTTCTAATTGATACCTTTGTATTTGATCATTTCTATGATGAAGTCCACATCACAAAAGAGCATGTCATTCAGTTGATAAAAACTTTTAAAGAGACCAATGAAAAGAATTTGAAGTTACAGGAAATTGAGTTAATTGACTTCATTGTGGAAGAATTAAATAATAGTAAACCAAGGAAATATTTATTGGAAACTGTCCTAAATAGTTTCTCCAATATATTAAAAGATACTGCCCACAATTATGAAATAAAAGAAATATCCTCAAATATATGGCAGGTAATCGATTCTCTATAAAAGGAGGTATAAAATGAAAAATAAAGTAATTGAGCAATATGAAGCAGATGAAAATATGATGATTCAAATCTATGTACAATGGTGCTTTAATCATGATATCAATCCTGTAGATCTTTATAGTAGAGCATACCCAAACCAGGCTTCCAACGAGGTTATGCTAGAAGTAATGGAAAGCACTGAGAAAAATTCTACGTTAATAGATACCGGGACCGTTTTATATGTACTTCAATTGTTCGGAAATGATGATCTAGCTTTTGTAGTTTCAGAGGCGGCAAAAACGTAGTTTGTATTAACAGATATTAATATCTCTTTCATGGTAAAGGAGCTGAAACCAATAGATTCAGCTCCTTTACTTATTCTTCTGGTATATATTTTAATGATCTTTCCAACAAAATTTGCTGACTATCTACTTCGCCTTCCGATTTGTCTTTAAAGTGATATTTTCCATTTTCATCTTGGACTCGAGCTTTTACGGTGTCTCGTAACTCTAAATCCAAAATTTCCATTACTCTTTTTTTAATAGGAGGAAATAGAACAGGAAATAATATCTCTACACGTTTCACCATATTTCGAGTCATCATATCCGCAGAAGAAAGATATAATCTAGAAGCGCCATTTCGATGGAACCAATAAATTCTAGAATGCTCCAAAAATCTTCCAACAATACTTATCACAGTAATATTTTCACTAACTCCTGGAATTTGAGGTAGTAAACAACATGTTCCCCTTACTATAAGATCAACTTTTACTCCAACAGATGAAGCTTCATAAAGCTTTAATATTAAATCTTTATCTGTAAGAGAATTCATCTTTAGTTTTATATGTCCATTTTGAAACGCCTGATGGTACTCCATTTCTTCATCTATTAAACTAATAAATTTATCTCGAATATCATAGGGTGAAACGACTAATTTATCATAATTTGGTTTATCCGTATAACCACTAAGAAAATTAAAAAATTGTGTCGCATCTGAACCAATTTTTTTATTTGCTGTTATCATTCCCATATCAGTATATACTCTCGCAGTTTGGTCATTATAATTTCCTGTACCAAGATGTACATATTGCTCAATTCTATTATTTCTTCTACGAACTACTAATGTTATTTTAGAATGTGTTTTTAAATTATGCATTCCATAAATTACGAGACAGCCTGCCTTCTCTAACTCTTTTGCCCATTGCACGTTATTTTCTTCGTCAAAGCGTGCTTTTAACTCAACTAACACAGTAACCTGTTTTCCGTTTTCTGCAGCGCGCTTTAAAGCAAGAATTACAGGAGAATTCCCACTAACTCGGTATAGCGTTTGCTTAATAGCCAAAACGGAAGGATCGTCAGCTGCTTTTTCTATAAAATCTATAATTGGTTGAAATGATTCATAGGGGTGATGAAAAAACAAATCTTGTTTTTGAACTTTAGCGAAAATATCCTCATCACTCGCTATATCCAATGGCGGTTGTGGGATAAAAGGTTCATAGAATAGATTCATATACTTCCCTTCAAATATTTTAATATAGGAAAATAAGAAAGTTACGTCTAAGGGTCCATCTATTTTATAGACATCCTCTGGCAATATTTCTAGTTCATCCAGCAAATAATTTAATAATTTCGGTTTAATCTCGCTCACCTTTACTTCTAATCTACTAACCGCACCCCATTTTCGCTTTTTCAATTCTTTTTCTATTTCAATAAGCAGATCTCGTGCACCCTCTTCATGGATAGTTAAATCTGCATTTCGCGTTATTCTAAAAGGGTTTGCATGCTTTACATGATACCCATGAAAAAGCTTGGAAATATGTTCAATAATGACATCCTCTAGTAGGACAGCTACAAATGAACCATCTTCCGTAGAAACTTGGATAAATCGTTTTAAAACAGATGGTACTTGTACAATTGCGATCTTGTTTTGTTCAACAATATCATCTTGGTTGTCTTCTATCATGACTAAAATGTTCATAGTTTTACTCAACAATATAGGAAACGGTCGATATGCGTCTACCGCAATTGGAGTTAATACTGGAAAAATTTCTTCCTCAAATTGCTTCTGTAATTCTTTCTTTTGAGCGATAGATAATTCTGCATATTTGACTAAAGAAATACCATGATTAGGGAGTTGTTTTTCAATCAGCTCTTTATAGATTTTCATTTGCCTTGATACTAATTGTTTCGTTATTGAAGCAATACGATTTAACTGTTCTTTAGGTGTCAATCCTGCTTTGTTTTCAGGTTTATTGAATCCAGCTCGAACCTGATCTTGTAAACCGGCTACACGAACCATAAAAAACTCATCTAGATTGGAACTGAATATAGCTAAAAATTTCAATCGTTCTAAAAGAGGATTCGATTCATCTTCCGCTTCTTCGAGCACCCGCTCATTAAATGCGAGCCAGCTTATTTCCCTGTTGTTATAATAGGCATAGTCATTAAAAGGATGTTTTTCTACCGTATTGTCAATTATCACTCAATTTCCTCCATGTTAACAAACTTCAACTTCACTTCTATATGAACTATTTTCTCTAAATGCTTCTTTAATTTTTCAGCTTGGTATTGTTCTAATATATAATTTCCTGCAACTAAAAATGTCAATTCAATGTTATCGAAAAATTTATTAATGGACACATTTTTTATATGAGCTCTCCCGAGTACATCCATTCCTTTCGTAAAACGGATTAATGCTCCAATATCTCGAAGCTGCTTATTTTCCACATTATTAATAATATGTTGATAGGGACCAATATATTGTTTGAATGTATCCTTATTTTTATAAGATGCGAGTAAAGCAATCTTCAAGCGATCTCTATCAGAAATACCATCAATCGTTAAATTAGTTAAAAGATAAAAAGTATGTTGACTATATGCGTCCTGATCAATTTTCTTACCGATATGAAAGAGTTGGAATGCATATCGTAGTAAATGATTGTTTTGGAGGGGAGTAATATAATTCCACTCTGAAAGAGTATTATAAATAGATGAAAAAATTTCATATTGTTGTAGTGATTTATTTTCATTTACATTAAACTTACCCAATACATGCCGCATTGCATTCGTTGTCACATCGTTTAGATTAAAATCATTCGGAGATTTTTTTATTAGCTGAGCTAAAATAACTCCTTCTCTCAAACCCTTCTTACTATATATAAATGCAGTACCTTTAACTACCTCCATAAATACTCGAAAGGTTTCTAATGCAGGAACAATAATATCTGTTCGATCACTGGAAAGTCCATCTACTTTCTTTAAATCCTCTACAGTTGAATTAGCGAATTCATTGCTAATCTCCTGTAAATCCAACCCACTCAACTCATATTGATGTATTCCATGCAGTGAAAAATTTTTACGTTGCTGATCTACCTGCGCTAAATTCCGTGCACTTCCTCCGATAGCAACTATCGGTATTTGCAAGTCCGACAACCATGGTAATGTGTGAAATTGTTCCCACACATAAGCAATAAGATTTTCTTTTTCTTCCAATGTGATGGAACTAGCATTAATAAATTTCTTTTTTAATGAAACTGCTCCAAAGGGAAAGCTATGTAAGAACTTTATTTCTTTATTTTCAAAGTATGTAACTTCCGTACTTCCTCCACCCATGTCTATCGTTACTGCCGTTTGAATATTCGTGGAGTGGATAACAGCCAGATACCCATAGTATGCTTCCTGCTCAGCAGATAATAGTGTAATATCAATGCCTGTTTGTGTTTCAACCTCATTTAAAATAATGTCACGATTGTTTGCCTGTCTAATAGCCGCAGTAGCCGCAGCAAACACATTTTTCACTGAAATATCATTTAATATTTTTTTAAATTTCAATAAAGTATCTATTAATATATGTATACCTTCTTCACTCAAGTTCCCTTCTGCATCTATATGCATACTTAATCTAGCGACTGTTTTAAAGTTATGATGCTCTATTAAACCTACTGTTCTGTTATAACTATAAACTACAAGGCGTATAGAGTTGGACCCTATATCTATAATTGCTTTCTGCTTGCTATTAGTTTCCATATTTTTTACTCCTCAATATATAGTTTATTCCTTAACTCATCTCTAGAATGTTAAAAGTATGTAAATTTTATACAAAAATATTCTTAATGTTGTTATTATTATAGTAACTTTCATTGTAAAATTTAAGTTATTTTCCAGAATTATTCACTTCACTTGTTTTGTATGATGTACAATAATTTATAACAATGGTTGGAAGGATGGATATTTTGAAAAAATTCACGAAAGAAGAGAATAGTTGGTCTCTTTACGATTGGGGCTCTTCCGCCTATTCAATCATCATTACTACAGCTGTTTTTCCTATCTTTTATAAGGCATCTGCAACAGCTGGGGGGCTAGATGCAGCAGATTCCACTGCTTATCTCGGATATACGATTGCCATTTTTACTTTTATACTGGCCATGATAGGACCAATTTTAGGAACAATTGCAGACTATCGTGGGATGAAAAAGAAATTTTTTACTTTCTTCTTTGTATTGGGAGTTACATTTACTACAATGCTAGCATTCGTGCCTTTTGATAATTGGCTGTTATTATTAATTTTTTATACACTTGCTGCACTCGGTGCAACTGGGGCGAATGTCTTCTACGACGGCTTTATAGTCGATGTTACAACCAATGAACGGATGCACAAAGTATCAGCACGTGGATATGGTTTTGGCTATATAGGCTCAACTATTCCTTTTTTACTTAGTATCATCATTATTTTGCTGGCGGGGCAAGAGATTATTCCTATTTCAACAACCAACGCTAGCCGAATTGCTTTTGTAATAACTGGAGCATGGTGGGTGATATTCTCTATCCCAATGTTCAAAAATGTGAAACAAATCCACTTTATCGAAAAAGATGGAAATATATTCATAGAAAGTTTTAAACGATTAGGAAATACCTTCAAAGAAATACGACAATACCGAACTGTTTTTTTATTTTTAATAGCTTACTTTTTTTATATTGACGGAGTAGGTACCATTATCTCCATGTCTACAGCTTATGGTTCTGATTTAGGCTTGGAACCTACGAGTTTGCTTATAGTTTTGTTTGCAACACAAGTTGTTGCTGCACCTTTTGCCATACTATATGGAAAATTAGCTACTAAGTTTTCTGAAAAGAAAATGCTTTATGTTGGAATAATTGTTTATATAATTATTTGTACATATGCATTTTTCTTAGATACTATTGTAGATTTTTGGATATTAGCAATGCTCGTGGCAACATCTCAAGGCGGTATACAAGCGCTTAGTAGATCCTATTTTGGTAAATTAGTTCCAAAAGAAAATTCAAACGAGTTTTTCGGGTTTTATAATATCTTCGGTAAATTTGCGTCTATCATGGGACCATTATTAGTAGGTGTTACTGCTCAGTTAACTGGAAACTCAGCGTATGGCGTGTTTAGTTTAGTTATCTTATTTATCATTGGCTTTATCATTTTAACAAGAGTACCAGAACCAAAAGAAGCGGTTCCAGTCGATGAACTAGTAAAAGCGTAAAATTATTTAGGCATACTAAAAATTAGTATGCCTTTTTTTTATTTAATATATAACTGATTTGTTATCAAACGTCGTTTAGTCCAAATCAATGTAAAAATCAAAAATAACTCAAATGCGTTTGTCAATGCTCCACTACCTACATTAATAGGTACTGCACTTCCAATAGTCATAACTATGGCACCAATAAAAAAAACTGGCCATTTTGTTTTATTCCACAAGATAGCACTAGCTACAATAAGAATAAGAACAACCAATAACACCATAATTGGTGGACCAGTAGCCTCTTCTACATTTGAGTAGCTTATGACTCCGTATTCCTTTACTATTTCAATTTCCAATCCAACAACTTCTAACGAAAATTCTAATACCATTAAACCAATCGTATAAATACTACCTGAGGTAACAAACCACTTTTTCTTTGCCCACTTGATACCACTTTCCTGCAAAGTTCCTATAGAATACATAACAAGTAATGGTGTAATTAAAGCATGTAAGCAAAAACGAGAGAAGTTTAAACTTTCCAATAACTCACCTTCTCCAATCCACTTACCTGTTGCAAGTATTGCATTATCATAAATCAGAGGCAATATGACTATATATATAACACTTGTCCATTTTGTTAACTCAAACTTTCCAATACCATATAATCCCCAGACTAATAATACTGTATATAAAGTTGCGTATAGAAAGTATAAAAAAGTATCCATTAAAACCACCCTCCCTCTCTTCACATTCCCAAATTTCGAATATTCTAATCGCAGGAATTATTTATAGAAAATAAAAAGAACCAGTGTAATAAAAACACTTGTTTTTATTACACTGGTTCTATATATAATTTATTGTTTTCCAAAAGTTGCAGGCATTAATACAGCGATAACTTCACCGCGAGCACAGAGCTCTTGTCCAGCAAACACTTCTGTAGTGACTTTGAATTTCTTAGGATGGATTTCTTCCACTTTGCCAACTGCTTTTAGTGTAACTTTTTGAGGCGTTGGTTTCAGAAAATCTACATGCAGAGAACCAGTCACAAAGCGAGGCGGTGTTTCTCCACTACCTGGTTCAAACCCATTTTTTCGATGTAGTGCAAGTGAAGCAGACCCTGTACCATGACAATCGACTAATGCCCCAATCAGCCCACCGTATACGAAGCCAGGTATCGCAATATGTTCTTCCTTCGGTTCGTAATTCGTCACTGTCTGTTCCCCATCCCAAGTGGTGCGAAAGTGATACCCCTCTTTGTTCATCCTCCCACAACCGTAGCACCATGCGAAATCCTCTGGGTATTCATCTTGAATAGCGTGAATTTTTTCTACCATTTTTAATTCCCCCTTAAGAAAACCATACAAAAAAGCTATCTGTACGTCAATACAGATAGCAATATTATATTAATATATATCCACTCTACGGTCTTTAAATACAGGAATTCTCTTTCTTACTTCTTCTACTTCTTCTATGTTGATATCAACTAAACCGATTGTTTCTTCATCGGCCCCAACCCAAAGAACTTCCCCCCACGGTGCAATTACCATCGAATTTCCGTTAAATGAATTATTAGGATCGTCTCCAACTCGATTTACTGCAACGATGTAACATTGATTTTCAATCGCCCGAGCCTGTAATAATATTTTCCAATGATCAACTCTAGTTGCCGGCCATTGTGCAGGTACAAAAATGACTTTTGCTCCAGCCAACGAATGTACCCGGAACCACTCTGGAAAGCGTAAATCATAACATATAACGCCACCCATTTCGACATCATTCAGGGTGAATATATTTTTGTTTGATCCTGCTGCTAAGTAAAGATGTTCATCCATTAATTTAAATAAATGTGCTTTGTCATATTCAGCAATCAGCTTTCCAGTATTATTTACCGTGTACATCGTATTAAAGAACTGATTATCTTTTTTCGTTGAAACAGAACCACCAATAATATGAATATGTAACTCTTTTGCCAATCGAGTCAGAAGATTTTTAGTTTCTTCCCCGTTTACATCAGCTATTTCTTCAAGATTCGTTAGATCATAACCAGTATTCCACATTTCAGGCAGTACTACGATTTCTGCATTTAACATGGCTGCTTTTCGAATCTTCTCTTCAACTTTCCTAAAATTTTCTTTTTGGTTACCAAAAGCTATATTTAACTGGACACATGCAATTCTCATTTTGACACTCCTATAGACATAATTATAAAAAGGTTATAAGATTTGACTAACAAATGCAACTTATTAGAAAACGAGGTTACGTACATGGAATTTTCAAACCGTTTAAAAAATTTACCTACACAGTTTTTTGCTACGCTAGTAAAAAAAGTAGGAGATGCAGTTCTTGAAGGTAGAGATGTGATTAATTTAGGACAGGGTAATCCTGATCAGCCCACACCCAATCATATTGTACAAGCACTACAAAAAGCTGCAGCTAATCCACTAAATCATAAGTATAGCCCATTTCGTGGAACTGGAGATTTTAAAAAAGCTGCGGCCAATTTCTATAAACGAGAATATAATGTTGATATTGACCCTGAAACTGAGGTCGCTGTTTTATTTGGAACTAAAATTGGTTTAGTAGAGCTTCCGTTAGCACTGATGAATGAAAATGACTTAATGTTGCTTCCTGACCCTGGCTATCCTGATTATTTATCAGGGGTGGGAATTGCAAATGTTGAGTTTAACACGATGCCATTAATCGAAGAAAATAATTTCCTACCTGATTACAGCTCTTTAACTGAGGAGCAAAAACAAAAAGCGAAACTAATGTACTTAAATTATCCTAATAACCCTACTGGCGCTATTGCTACACTAGAGTTTTTCCAGGAAACTGTTACTTTAGCAAAAGAAACTGATATTGCTATTGTTCATGATTTTGCATATGGAGGAATTGGCTTCGATGGCGTGAAGCCAGTAAGTTTTTTACAGGCAGAAGGTGCGAAAGAAGTTGGCATAGAGATGTATACTCTATCCAAAACTTATAATATGGCCGGCTGGAGAGTTGGTTTTGCTGTAGGAAATGCTAAAATTATTGAAGCTATTAATATAATTCAAGATCATCTATTTGTAAGTCTCTTCCCTGCTATTCAAGATGCGGCAACCATAGCGCTGAATGATAGTCAAGAATGTGTAAAGGAATTGGTTGATTTATATGAAGGTAGAAGAAATGCCCTGATCGAATCTTGTAACAGTATTGGTTGGCAGGTAAATGCACCCAAAGGTTCCTTCTTCGCATGGTTACCTGTTCCCGATAATTATTCGAGTGAAGCTTTTGCAGATTTACTCTTGAAAGAAGCAGACGTAGCTGTTGCTGCTGGTAATGGATTTGGTGTATACGGTGAAGGATATGTTCGAGTGGGTCTATTAGTCGATGAAGAACGATTAAAAGAAGCAATTACACGTATTGGAGAGCTTAATTTATTTTAAAAACCGCAGCCCTTTTATGAAGGGCTGCAGTTTTCATTTACTCACTTAAGTAGCTCGTTAGGTGTTTCTTTATTCGTTTCTACCGGATAAAACTGATTAGCCCCTGTTTCTTCGTCAAACTGTCTCCGAAACTCCATATCAACAGTTTCTGCTAACACTAGGTCTACTGTAATTACAGGATTTTCACCTTTAATAAAATGACCACCAAAAATATTACCATTTTGGTCACATATTGTGCCATGAAAATGTGTTTCAAACTGACCATCTCTTTGGCACACAACTCCTGTACCCTGCAAAAACTCAATTGGTCCCTCTTTTACAACAAGATTATTGTATCCTACACCTATAGGCGAATTAACGCTCGGAATCAAATAAACAAATCCACTCCTTTGAAAACTACCAAAACAACTAAGAATCGTAGCTGATTGAATTCCATTTACTTTACACAGTTCCTCTATCCCTTCAAGTAGGTCAGTTCCATAAACTAAACGTGCACCTACCACCTTACCGAATTGCCCTACAGCAAAATTTACCCTTATTTTTGACACCGCTTACACACTCCTAATGTATAATTATTTATTGTTATTAAACATAAACTATTTCGAATGTTATATGCAACTATAAAAAAAAGCCTGTTGACTTTAACAAATTGATGTAGTAAATTATATTTTATGAACTGTTGGAAAACTTAATAGCTGATATCTCTTATCAAGAGTAGCTGAGGGACTGGCCCGATGAAGCTCGGCAACCATCCGCATATTAAATGTATGTGGAAAGGTGCTAAATCCTGCAAAACATTTTGTTTTGATAGATAAGAGAGGACAAATGTACTTTTGCGCCTCTCTTTCTAATGGAAGAGAGGCTTTTATATTTATACAAAGTTCTTAATAATTATTCGGAGGAATGACAAATGAAGAAAATTGGATTTTTATTATCAACGGTACTATTAACTGGGACTCTTGCAGCTTGTGGGTCTGATGCAGCCTCACAAACTAAAGCGATCAATGAGGACAAAATAGTAGTAGGTGTAACTGCTGGACCACATGAACAAATTGTGGAAGTGGCTGCAGAAGTCGCAGCTAAGGACGGATTAGAAGTAGAACTTAAAGTATTCTCTGATTATATTTTACCTAATACTGCATTATCAGAGGGTGACTTAGATGCGAATAGCTACCAACACGAACCTTTCCTTAACACGTTTAATGAGGATCACAGCACAGACTTAGTGCCAGTAGGAAAAACAATATTGAATCCGATGGGCGTGTATTCAGAAAAATACAAGTCAATTGATGACCTGCCGGACGGTGCAACTTTTGGTTTACCAAATGACCCTACAAACGGCGCACGTGCATTATACATTTTAGAAGAAAATGGCTACATCAAAATTAAAGAAGACAAAAGAGAAACAGCTAGTATTTATGACATTGAAGAGAATCCAAAAAACCTTAAATTTATTGAACTAGAAGCTGCTCAAATACCAAAACAGCTAAGTGAAGTAGATGCAGCTGCTATCAATACCAACTTTGCACTTGAAGCAGGTATTAGTCCAAAAGATGATTCTATATTACTAGAATCATCAAACTCCCCTTATGTGAACTTTGTTGTTGTTCGTGCGGAAAACAAAGATGATCCAACGATCCAAAAATTTGTAAAAGCATATCAATCTGAAGAGGTAAAAAAATTCATCGAAGAAGAGTTTAAAGGTTCTGTTTTACCAAGCTGGGACGAATAATGGACTTGAAAACGTTACCGACCTCGGTAGCGTTTTCTTTAGAAAGGAAGATAACAAATGATTGTATTAGAAAATGTCTCGAAAGAGTTTAATAGCAAGAGTGGAACAGTAAAAGCAGTGAAGCAAGTAAACATTCAGGTGAATAAAGGAGAAATCCACGGAGTCATTGGATATAGTGGTGCTGGTAAAAGTACGCTAATTCGATGCGTAAATTTACTTGAAAAACCTACGGAAGGAAAAGTTTTCATTAACGGAGTAGAACTTACTTCCCTCCCACTTCCTAAACTGCGTGAAACCCGCAATAAAATCGGCATGATTTTTCAAGGATTTAATCTATTAAAAACAGCAACTGTTTATGATAATATCGCCATACCACTAAAGCTGCTTGGCTATAATAAAACCGAAGTAAAAAAACGAGTGGAACAATATTTAGAAATAGTTGGATTAACTGACAAGCATACGAACTATCCTACCCAGTTATCTGGTGGTCAAAAGCAGCGGGTCGCAATTGCCCGTGCACTAGCACAGGAACCCGAAGTATTACTAAGTGATGAAGCAACAAGCGCACTAGACCCGGAAACAACTGACTCCATTTTAGAATTACTTCTAAAGATTAATCGCGAATTAGGAATCACCATACTTTTAATCACGCATGAAATGAATGTCATTCAAAAAATTTGTGATCATGTATATGTCATGGAAAATGGAGAAATTGTTGAACAAGATACAGCCATTAATCTTTTCACCAAACCTACCCACCCTACTACTAAAAAGTTTTTAAATACAATCAGTCAGCGTAATTTATCTTCCTCTTTGATTTCTCAGCTTAATGTTACGGGTGCAGTTACTCGCTTAACATTTGTCGGGGAAAGCACTGGAAAACCATTATTAGCAGAAGTTAGTCAGAAATTCCATGTTCAGCCTAACATTTTAACTGCCAATATTATCGAACTGAAGAATGGTATCGTTGGAAATATTGTCGTTCACTTAATTGGGGAAAAAGAACAGGTTAGAAGTGCTATCCACTATTTAGAATCACAGGGTGTAGCAACAGAAGAACTGGAGGGACAATCTAATGAGTAGAATTGATCAATTTATAGAACAATGGCTACCGATTATCGGCGAATCTGTTGTACAAACATTTCAAATGGTTGGTATTTCCCTATTTTTCTCTGTATTAATCGGGATTCCATTAGGTATCTTAATTGTCCTAACTAGACCTGGCCAGGCATTAGAAAACAAAATTGTTTATCAATTAAGTAATTTGATAATAAATATTGTACGCTCCGTTCCTTTCATTATTTTACTATTTTTCATACTTCCTTTTACAAGAATGATTGTAGGTACAACGATTGGTGTGCAAGGAGTTATCGTACCATTAGTAATTTACACTGCTCCGTATATTGCTAGACTTATGGAATCTGCCCTGCTAGAAGTGGAAAACGGTGTGATTGAGGCATACACTGCGATGGGTATTAGTACACGCGCCATCATTTGGAATGTCTTACTTCGTGAAGCCCGCCCTTCTATTATTTTAGGATTAACCATTTCAACCGTCAGTTTAATCGGTGCTACAGCAATGGCTGGTATGGTTGGTGCAGGTGGTTTAGGTGACTTAGCATATCGTTTTGGACATTTACGTTATGAAGTTGATGTTATGTATGCGACAGTAGTAATTTTAATCATCCTTGTACAAAGTATCCAATCTATCGGGAACCGTATCGCAGCTAGTATTAAAAAAGATTAGTAGGAGGCTCCAAAATGACAAATCTATTATATGTAGAGCGCAATGGTTCTATTGCGACTCTTGTCTTTAATCGAGCGGATAAGAAGAATTCATTCTCCCTCGCTATGTTTAAACAATTAGGTGAATTATTGGATGAACTGGAGAAAGATCATCAAGTTAAACTATTAATACTTAAAGGAGCGGATGAAACTGCATTCTCCTCTGGTGCAGATATAACTGAGTTTCTAGAAATTCGCTTCTCTGCCCAAAAAGCAAAGGATTATAATGATGCTACACTTGAATCTATTGAAAAATTATATCGGTTCCCTAAACCTACCATTGCACTCATCAAGACGTTAGCCATTGGTGGTGGATTAGAACTTGCTAATTCCTGCGACTTCCGATTCGCATCTTCGGGTAGTAAACTTGGCATAACCGCTGCAAACATAGGCATTATTTATAATCTTGTTAGTACAAAACGTTTAGTAAATCTCATCGGACCTACAAAAGCAAAAGAGTTGTTATATACAGCAAAACTAATTACAGCCGAAGAAGGAAAAGAAATCGGCTTAATTGACTATGTTTATCCGATGGAAGTTTTAGAGGAAAAATGTCTGGAGTTTGCTGGTCAAATTATTCGTAAGTCTTCCGTTGCCAATAATGGTATTAAACAAGTAATCCAAGCAATTATTGATGGAGATAACGAAGAAACAAAAGAGATTGAGGAGCTTATCTTAGAATCCTTTAGCTCCGATGACTATAAAGAAGGCATCCAAGCATTTTTAGAAAAAAGAAAACCAAATTTCTCTTAAGAGGTGTTCCATATGTCCACTAATGATTTATTATTAAAAAATATCGAGGCGAACATCCAATATCCGATTAATTTTGCCGAATTAGAAGAAGCCGCAAAGCAAACATTAGAACCCGGTCCTTTCGGGTACATTCGTTCTTCTGCTGGTGGTGAAGAAACCTACAGAAAAAATACGGATTCCTTTTTAAAGTACTCCATCATTCCCCGTTTTTTAACGGATGTATCTACTTTAAATACAGAGGTAACTATTTTAGGACATACATATCCCCACCCCCTTTTCATTGCCCCTGTTGGTGTGAATAAAATAGCCCATGAAGACGGCGAATTAGCTGTTTCCAAAGCAGCTGCAAAATTTAGATTTCCATATATTCAAAGTACGGTGTCCAGCTATTCTATAGAGGAAATTGCCGCTGAAACAAAAGGTAGTTCAAAATGGTTCCAATTATATTGGTCCTCTCAAAATAAAGAAATCTCCTTTAGTATGGTAAAAAGAGCTGAAGCAGCAGGCTATGAAGCAATTGTATTAACAGTCGATACAACGATGCTTGGTTGGCGAGAGGAAGACGTTCGCAATCAATACTCTCCATTAAAACGTGGTTTCGGACAAGGAAACTATGCATCAGATCCAGTATTTATGGCATCATTGGTTGATCATTCTCAAGAAACTATCGTAAATAATATTATAGAAAATATATACCATCCTACTTTAAATTGGACGAACATTTCAGAGTTACGTGAGCATACAACTTTACCAATTCTAATAAAGGGTATACTTCACCCTGAGGACGCTAAACTTGCAATCGAAAAAGGAATAGACGGAATAATTGTTTCTAATCATGGAGGTCGTCAATTAGATGGGGTTATTGCGAGCATCGATGCCCTTCCAGAAGTAGTTCGAGTAGTAAATGGACAAATTCCTGTTTTATTCGATAGTGGAATAAGAAGAGGTTCTGACGCAGTAAAGGCTTTAGCACTTGGAGCAACTGCAGTTTGTATAGGGCGACCTGTAATTTGGGGGTTAGCATCTGGTGGTGAAAGCGGTGTGGAAAGAGTTTTAGAGAACTTTTTACAAGAGACCCGAGTTTCCATTTCATTGAGCGGTGCTCGTAATTTAGAAGAAGTAAAGAAACTTCAACTATTTAAAGATTAAGGGAAAAATAAGGTGGTATAAACGATGGAGCAAGCATTAAAAGGTATGAAAGTACTTGATTTATCACAGGTTCTCGCTGGACCCTATTGCACGATGGTTTTAGCAGATATGGGTGCAGACGTTATTAAAGTGGAAAAATATCCAAATGGTGATGACACTAGAAGCATGGGGCCATATATAAACGAAGAAAGCTATATGTATATGATGGTAAATCGTAATAAACGCGGGTTATGTCTGAATTTAAAGACAGATCAAGGTCTAGAGGTACTTTATAAACTCATTAAAGAAGCGGATGTTTTTATAGAAAATTATCGTCCAGGTGTTACGAAGAAACTTAGAATTGATTATGATACGTTGAAAGCTATAAATCCGGCTTTGATCTATTGTTCTATTTCCGGTTATGGTCAAACAGGACCATATAAAGATAAGGGTGGCTATGATATTATGGCCCAAGGACTTTCTGGACTGATAGATATGACTGGAGAAAAAGCTGGAAATCCTGTCAAAGTAGGTATTGCAATACATGACATAGCAGCTGCACAAACAGCCATCCAATCTATTTTATCCGCCTATATTTATCGTTTGAAAAAAGGCATAGGACAATATATTGACGTCTCCCTAGTAGATTCGGGTCTAGCATGGACTGTGTGGGAAGCAGCAGCCTATTTTGGTAAAGGTGAAGTACCCCAAAGAAATGGCACAGCACATCGTGTTTCTGCACCCTATCAAGGCTATAAAACACAGGATGGATTTATCCTTATTGGTGCAGGAAATCAGAAGCTTTGGGAAAATTTTTGCCTACTCGTTGTCCATAAACCAGAATGGCTAACGGACGAACGATTTTTAACAAATAGTATTAGAGCAAAAAATGCTAGTCAACTTGAAATAGAAATAGAGGAAGTATTAAGCGAACACCCCTCCTCCTACTGGCTAGAGTTATTAGATGCTGGTGGCGTCCCTTCTGGACCTATTTATTCGTATGATCAGACGTTGAATGATGAACATATACTATCGAGAGAAATGATATTAGATTACGAGCATCCTGTAGCAGGAGCGATGAAAACAATTGGTTTTCCAGCTAAATTCTCAGAAACACCCGGGCAAATCAGACACGCAGCTCCTCTGCTTGGTCAGCATAACAAAGAAATTCTTACTGAGCTTGGATACACAGAAGACGAAGTACAGACATTTATGTCCGATAAAATCATGAATAGGTAATTCGTTAATCTTGGAATTCAACCGATTGATGGTGATATTTAACCGATTGTAGGTAATATTCGACCGATTCTTCATGTTATTCAACCGATTCACCATTTTTGGGGGGGCAAATCGATCAATCCCCCAAGTTTTATGAACACTATCAAAGTCTAACTAGAAAAAAGACCGATTGCTCTGCAATCGGTCTAAATTATTGGCTGCAATAATGTCCAAATTACTTTCCCTTCTTCGGGACTGTCTGGAGTAATAGCAATAGAATTTGGATACGGTAAAACTGGTGCTTTTATACGATAATAGTTCGCTACATATGCATTATCCTCAATAGCCAATTCGTAAGCATCCTGTGTTTCTTTGGAAAAGAAGCTTTTCTTTTTCTCTATTGTCCAACGGAACCAGCTAAAAAACGCATTATCTGAATCTTGGTAATGACTCATTAGGCTCTCTGCTTCCTCTAATCTGTTTAAAGCGATTAATGTTGCAGCTGCAGGATATCGTACGCCTTGATGATCAGATGGATTTACTTGTAGTATTGTATTGAATAGGTTGAACGCCTCTTTGAATTGTTTCTGTTCAAAACACCATAATCCGTATTTGAACATCGCTCTTAAATAAGGTCTATTCGGTAAATAACCCCAATTGGACTCAAAATTTGGATCAAACTGCTTTTCACCAATACGTATAGCTTCATCAAATAGAGCAGATTGATCTGTTTCTTCTGTATAATCTACTTTTAACAATATCGCATCAATGTTCTGGGGATCACGCGCATAAGCAATAGAAGCCAGTCTCCCTCTTTCCATTAAATCGGTTGAAATATACGCTTCATACGCATATTTTTGTGATGCTTCTTTATTATCTTCGGGATTATATTCTTTGTTTTTGTAAATATCTATATATCTACTCATCTCTTTCTCGTTTTTAATAGAAACTTTACTGAGATGCATACCCATTTTCCAGTTTGAAAACTCTACTTGGTTTGCATCTGTTCCAGCTTCAAACGCAAAAACAGTATTCTGAGTTAGGTCTTCTTTTGAAATTTCATCATCATAAAAATCTGTGAATAATCCTTCATATTTGTTCGCGGTACTAGGTGATACCTCTAAAAATGTGGAGATTTCCTTTTTTGTCCATATATATGGTATGATTGAATTTAGCATACCAAATTGCAAAGCTCCTGCCACTAACGCAGCAGGTTTCTTAATACTCTTTGGAATACCTTTTCTTTGGATAAATTCGATAAAGATGTACATAAGCTTATCACTTTTGACATCCATTTCTACTAAACTACTATGTAAAATAGAAATAACATCCAGCTCATCTTCGCTAAATAGCTCCTCGATGGCAGTTTCTTTATCTCCTAAGATTACATAACATTCAATAATATATTTTTTATAAAAATCTGCGACTGAATGACACTTACTACTGTTATACAAAACCTTCACACGTTCAACTAATGATTCATTTTTCGCTGGGAATACGATTAACGAATTTAATAATTGAAAGTATCGCTCGCGATGCCTGGAGTCTAATAGAAAATATCCGAAAATAAAGTCTCCCACTCCACCTTCGAATGGATTGGATATTTCAATTACTACTTTTTCTTTCGAAAATACATCCAATACTTCAGCTCTATTATTATGGATTTGTGAAATAGTTCCAAGAATTACTTCTGGATTCATCCATCCTTCTAGAACAGTTTGAACTCGTGGTCTTTTCGATTTGGCAGATTCTCGTTCTAAATGCATTTGCCAAATATCTACACGATGATTGAAGTAATAACAATCTCCCATAATGGCACTCACTTTATCATTTTCGAAGCGGTCCGATAAGTACTCCTCTCTGTCACCAATCCATTCATAAATTTCGTTTGTTTCCATTTTAGTAGGGTGAGCATGAAAAAAGTTTTGTAGCACTTGTTGTAATTCTTTATCTACTTCTTCGTCTATTGAAATGATATTTTCATTCTTTAGACAACAAGCTTTATATTTTTTTCCACTATTACATGGACAAGGGTCATTTCTGCCAGTCATTTGTTTAGCTCCTTTACATTGAACTATTCTTTCAATTCGTTACAATTCTATTAAAATAATAGACGTTCCTCGTCTCTACTATGAATTTCATTGACTGTTAGAAGTGCATAAAATCGCTGGATCACGGCCTCATTTAGTCCGTGCTCGCTTCGAATTACCTTTATGTCTTTGGAGATAATCCGGAGTAAATCATGGTCTCTTTCTAGTTTTATAACAACATCTCTTAGAGCTGGATTTTCTTCCACTTTTTCTTGATAGAATCCTGATTCCTCAGCATCCGCATGGCTAATAACTCTTGTCTCCCAATAATCTAATAAGTCATCCGCAGCTAAATTTGCTGCCTCTAACTCTCCTGATTTCAATAATTCTAAAAAATTATTCGTTTTTTGTATTGCCCCTGAAAGTCCACCCTCATGAATAGCATGATGCGAATGTAATTGTTTCAAAGCTGGTCCTGGTTTAGTCATTTTCCCGCTCCTTTTAAATTATCCCCCAATGTAGGACATATTTATTTTCGTACGATTTTTAGCAGTTTCTTCCGTTCTTTCATCAGAATATCGATCTTTTCTACGTTCCCACACATTTCTGATCGCTTCCGCTAACTCATCATCTGTAGCTCCATTTCTTATGAGTTTTCTTAAGTCAAATCCATTAGTAGCAAATAAACATGTATAAAACTTTCCATCCGATGAAAGTCTTGCTCTTGTACAGGACGAACAAAAAGATTCTGAAACAGATGTGATAAAACCTACTTGAGATTCAGATCCTGCATATTGATAACGTTCTGCAACTTCACCAAAATAATCCTTATCTACAGGATCTAAATCGAATTCTTGCTGCAACATCATTAAAATTTGTTTCTTTGTTACTACTTTTTCAAAACTCCAGGCATTATCATTCCCGACGTCCATAAATTCAATAAAGCGGAGTGTAATTCCTTGTTCTTTAAAATACTTAGCCATTGGAATTATTTCTTGATCGTTCACATTTTTTTGGACGACCATATTTACTTTAATTTCAAAGCCAAGTTTTTTTGCAAATTGTATATTTTCTAAAATGAAGGAAGGTTTAATCCCTCTTCCATTGAGATTTCCAAATAAGTTTTCGTCTAATGCATCTAGACTTATATTAAGTCTAGTTAATCCAGCATCTTTCAATTTTTGACCATATTGCTTCAATAATACTCCGTTTGTAGTTAGACCAACGTCTTTAATATTGTCCATACTGAGTAGTTTTTTAACAAGTTCATCTATATTTCTCCGCATTAACGGCTCTCCACCTGTTAAGCGGATTTTTTTTACACCAAAACTCTCAAATATTTTTGCCAATCTTTCCATTTCTTCAAACGTTAATAATTCTTCACGAGGTAAAAATACATAATCATCACCGAAAATTTCTTTAGGCATACAATATGAACAACGGAAATTACAGCGATCGGTTACTGAAATTCGCAGATCTCTCATTGGTCTATCTAATTGATCTCGCAATATATTAACCGACATACATTTCACTTCCTTTTCATAGAGGTTTATTTATATTTTGGAAAACGATAGCTGGTTCCTCACTAATCTGATTTGCTTGTATCCATTCTGTACCGACAGTTGATAAAAATTGCATGACACCTAATTTTTCAGCTATTAAACTTTGGTAAAGTTTTTCTTTTAAACTACTATTCCATATACTTACAAGTGGATGAAATATTTCTTCTTGCTTTACTGCTTTAATATCTTCATTTAAAGGGAAACGTACTAAATTTTTTAACACCTCTTCTGTAATAAAAGGCATATCACATGGTAGTACTATATATTGATCTCCTTTTAATCTGTTCATAGCAGTATATATACCAGCCAAAGGTCCTAATCCTTGAAAACTCTGTTCGTCTGTTAATATGAATAGACTACTTGGAAATAACGGAATTAATTCTTCTCTCGTAATAACTACCACATCATCACATACACTTTCTAATGCTGCATAGGACCACTCATAGAAATACCGATTATTCCATGTTGCGAATGCTTTGGGTGAACCAAATCTCCTAGACCTTCCTCCTGCAAGTAAAATCCCAACAGTCTTCATCAACCGCCACTAACTGGTGGGATTAATGCAATCGTATCTCTCTCATGAATAATATCGTCTAGTAAAGCGTATTCCTCATTGATAGCTACTTGAATTATTCCATCTGCCAATCCTTCATATTTACGCTGAAGTTCCTCTAATAATTGTTTTACTGTTTTTCCTGAAAACACAAACTCTTCTTTATCTGTGCCGGTCTTTTCCTTCAAACCTGCAAAATACAATACCGTAATCATTTTAATTCTCCTTCCACTACTGGCTTCTGTTTTTGGTCTCCTATCCATTCCTGACCATTCTCCCAAATTTCTTTCTTCCATATTGGCACAATTTCTTTTATTCGCTCAATTGCATATTCATTTGCCTCATATGCGACTTTTCGGTGAGGAGATGAAACTGCGATAACAACTGCAATATCTGATATTTCTAATTTCCCTATTCGATGTGCTATAGCAACTTTTGTATTGGGCCACTGTTCTTCAATTTCTTTCCCAATTTGAGTAAGTTTTTTTTCAGCCATCGGTATATATGCCTCATAAGCCAAGTAAATAGTTCTTACTCCCTTTGTCCATTCCCGTACATGACCCGTAAATACGGTTACTGCTCCAGCAGATGCATGTAGCACTGCTTTTCTATAAGTTTCTGGGTCAATTTCTGTTTCAACGATTTCAAATAGTTTCAAGCTTATCTCCACCAATCCAATCTATTAACCATTCTTTTAATAGAACTGTATTTTCTATATGTATCATTGGATAATTTTCTATTTCCAGGTCACCATGTACGATTACACAAACGATATTCTTTAGATGCTGAAGTGTTTCCCAATCCTTTGAATCTTTTAAAATAACTACTTTATGATAATGTTCTTGTTTGTATCCTTCGATGAAAATAACCTCAGGTTCACTGATTTTTACTAATTGTAGTAATTGCTCAAGCTTCCATTCCTTCTTTAATTGATGCATTTGAATCGTTTGATCATCAACTGCAATCGAGCAAGTGGCTCCAGAATGAAAAATTTTCATACTATCTGTCTCATTGCTTGGAAGGTCTAGACCACTAGCATGTCCATGATGCTTAATAACAGCAACCTCTTTTTCTATTGCAACGATTTCCTTTACCCAATTTTCGATTAAAGTTGTCTTTCTACTATTTTTATACCCTACAACTTGTAAAATACTCACAGATTCCATGAAGGCACACCGTTTTCATTACCCAACAAAAGAACATCCACTAGATCACCAGCTACAAAATTACGTGATCCACCTGGTAGTACCATCAATGCATTTCCTCTAGCAATAGACGACACTGCGTTAGATTTGTTAAAGCCTGCGGGAGTTATAATTGCATCATTCCCTTCAAACCTGTACACACTTCGAACAAATCTTGTGAACGGATTAGGCTTTAAAAAGTCCTCTGTTAATTTTGCCTTTGTATGAGTAGTATAGGGAGAATTATTTAGCATCATATTTTCAATAGCTGGTTTTGCAAACAATTCATACCCCGTAAAGCAAGCAGAAGGGTTACCCGAAAGTCCAAACAGTAATTTACCATTTGCAAATGCTGCAGTTGTCACGCTACCAGGTCGCATCGCTACCTTGTTAAATAATACTTCCGCCTGTAGTCTACGATAAATCTCTGGTAAATGATCAAAATCACCTACAGAAACCCCACCTGTAGTTATAACACAGTCAGTTTCTTCCAACGCCGTTTTCACTAGTTGATAACAGCTATCTAAATCATCCGAAAGAATTCCATAATATCTAGATTCAATACCCCGTCTTTTTAACTGAGCTTCAATCATCGGTCCATTACTATTTCGTATTTTTCCTGGTTCTAATTCATCTTCTACCGTTAGAAGTTCAGTCCCTGTGCAAAGAATACCAACAACAGGTTTTTTTCTAACTTTCACTTTTGCATAACCAAACGTCGCTAAAAGTGCTATAGTACCTGGATGTATAAAAGTTCCAGCTGGGATCAACGTTTCGCCTTTTTTCGAGTCTTCACCCTGTAAAGAGACATTTTCAAAAGGTTTAAATGTCTTGCGAATATTAAAGGATTCTTCACTTTCCACTGTTTGCTCAAGCATAACAACGGCATCTGCACCTTTTGGAATAGGAGCACCAGTCATAATACGTACTGCCTCTAATTTACCTAGAGTATGATTAGAAACTTGTCCAGCACCTATATAATCTTTTACTTGAAAGCGAATACGATTATTTCCACTTGCACCGATAGAATCATCGGATCGAATCGCAAATCCATCATACGGTGAATTATTAAATGATGGCACATCATGCTTCGCAATAATCGGTTCTGCTAGAATATAACCATAACTATCAGAAAGAGAGATTTCGACTAAGGGCAAGGAACTAGTCTTTTCCATTACTCGTTGTATAGCATCCTTTACAGGTATTGGTTTTCTGATTTCTACCATTTTTAACAACTCCTTCTACTACACATGCTATAATTTGTTTATCCCGGTTTAACTAACCATCAGTGGGTGATGAAGAAAAACCCCACTGATAGAAGTTTCACTTTATCCCATTTGAAAGGATGTTAATAATGTCAGAACTCACACACTTTAATGAACAAGGTCGCGCAAAGATGGTAGATATTTCGGATAAAAACGAAACTACTAGAACAGCTATTGCCGTTTCCTCCATAACTGTAAATGAATCTATCAAAAGCCAAATCACTGAAGGAACGAATAAAAAAGGAGATGTATTTGCTGTAGCACAAGTAGCAGGAATAATGGCTGCAAAAAATACCTCTTCCTTAATACCAATGTGTCATCCCATTTTCTTATCAGGGATTAACATTACTTTTGAATGGTCTGTTAAAGAAGCATACGTCATTAATATTCGCTCTGAAGTAAAAACAGTAGGTTCCACCGGTGTCGAAATGGAAGCCCTAGTTGCCGCTTCTGCAGCCGCTTTAACCATTTATGACATGTGTAAAGCTTCTGGAAAAGATATGATCATCGGGTCTACCATGTTATTATCTAAAACTGGCGGAAAAAATGGCGATTATCAACGAGAAACTATTTAATAGTTTCTTGTTTTTATTTCGTTAATTCAAATACAATATGTTCTAGCTCTGGAAGTATTAGCTTTGTCATTGCTAACTTGATAGCTCCGACCGATCCTGGAAGAACAAAAACTGCTTTATCATTCACTACACCAGCAACTGCACGACTAAGCATTGCCTTAGTTCCAACATCCTCCGTAAAACTTAGAAAACGAAATAACTCTCCAAAACCACTAATTTCTTTTGTAAAGCTTGGGAGTATAGCTTCAATTGTACAGTCTCTTTTCGCAATACCTGTCCCACCAGTTGTAATAATGACATCTATTTTGTTATTACTTGTCCAAGTTTTGAGTATAGTCTGAATTTCACTTATTTCATCCTTACATATTAACTTCTCCACTACATCGACAGATGCCTGCTCCAATAATTGAGAAATTAAATGACCACCTTTATCTGTTTCCTCTGTTCTTGTATCGCTTATCGTTAAAATCGCAGCTTGTAATGTACGATTCAATGTAAATTTAGTTGACAACTAACCAGCTCCCCATGTATTCATCCAAAAATTTCTGTATACAATCTTCTTCCGAGGTTTACATCTTTAATGCCGTGTATTAATAATCTCCCATCTTCAAACAAAAGCATTCTATAATGTTCCCGTTCAAACTCTACAAAGTAAGGGGTCCTTCTCTTGAATGCATTTAAATTTTTCGCTAATTTTTCTGCATCTTTCAACGTAACTTTTCTATCTGGACTTGGTAAAACTTGCACTGCATCTCTTCCGCATAACACTGCATATTGTGATTGATGATCTCTTTCTAGTGATGGAAAAGTCGCATTTTCACTGCATGTTTCACATGTTTCATTTTTCACTTTTGAAATACCAATATCTAAAAAAGTATTATTCCAACAGTCAAAATGATGAACCTTAGTACGAACAGCTTCATGGTTTCCTGTTAAAAGTTTAAGAACTTCTGCACATTGTGTTGCTGCTGTAATTTGAACTGCAGGTGATATTATTCCAACAGTGTCACACGTTTCATTTACTGTGGGTAAAACTGGAAGTAAGCATCTGAAACAGGCTGTTTGTTCTGGTATAAAGGGAAAAACTACTCCTGAGCTACCAACACATGCTCCATAGATCCATGGAATATTATGCTTATATGCTGCGTCATTGATTAATAGTCTTGTTTCAAAGTTATCGGTTGCATCTATAATTACATCCACTCTTGTTACTAAATATTCTATTAGCAAATGATCTACATTTTGTAAATAAGTATGCAAAACAACACTGGAGTTTATCGATTTTAATCTTTTCTCAGCTGCAACTACTTTTGGAAGCATTTCCCCAGCATCTTCTTCTGTAAATAGTTGTTGTCTCTGAATATTAGATAACTCCACATAATCACGATCGGCTATATGGATAGTTCCAACACCTGCCCTTACCAATGTTTCTGCAATTGCTGAACCAAGTGCGCCACAGCCGATAATTGCAACAGCTGCTTTACCTAAATGTTTTTGACCAGTTGCTCCTATTTTTTTAAATAATAGTTGTCTTGAATATCTTGAATCCATTTAAACACTTCCTTATTATCACTACATTAACTTAAACTAATTTTATCATCATAGCGATAAGCTTTGTAACATCATAATCCATATACTTTATTATTCTTTAAAATAGGGGAAGGCCCCCTATCTTTACGATTGGTTGCCCTCTTCGGTCCGGTGTGCAGTTATATCTGTGAAGGTTCCAACATATCTGACATCTTCGCCTGTTTCATCTTTTACTGCACTAATATTCAACCATTCCAAGTACTCTTCTCCATTTTTTCTACGATTCCAAATTTCACCTTGCCACATTCCATTTTTTTGAATACTTCCCCACATTTCATCGTAAAATGCTTTTTCCTGACGTTTAGATTTTAAAATTCTTGGAGTTTGCCCTATAGCTTCCTCTTCACTAAATCCTGTCAGTTGTGTGAATGACGGGTTTACTGTAACTATTGTACCCGCTGTATTTGTTACCATAATTCCTTGGCCAGTTGATTTAAATACTTCCTGTGCTAGCTTTAATCTATCTTGATAGTACATGAATACTACTAAAACCAAGCTTGCCAATGATACAGAAGATAGGAGCATAAATCCAATTGAATACTGTCCAGTTATCGAGAATATAGAAGCTAATAAGAGTGGTGGGAAAAAGCCTCCTAGACCACCCATCATAGAAACAATACCGTTAGCAATACCTGCTTGTTTGTTGAAATAGAATGGTACCAGCTTGAAAATTACACCATTTCCTATTCCTGCACTAATACCAATTACTATACATCCAATCGTATATAGCATTATTGAAGGTGAAAAAGCTAATAATATTGCAGCAATTGTATAGACCGAAAATACACCCATCAAAAGGAATAGCGGTTGAAATTTATCTCCCAACCATCCACCAACTGGTCTAAAAACTGTTGCAACAGCTATAAATCCAGCAGTTCTTAACCCAGCATCGACTTTATCTAATTCGAAGTTACTTACTAAAAAGTTTGGTAGATAAACAGTAAACGCTACAAACGAGCCAAATGTTATGAAATAGAATAATGAGAAAAACCATAGTTTATCATTTTTCCAAACTCCTTTAATCTGTTCAATAATTGGTGTTTTTACTTTTACTTCGTGTTTATCACCTAAAAAGATATTAATAACGATAAATATCAATAGTAATACTAAATATAATTTTATCGTTAAAGACCAACCTATTTGAGTTGCAATCATTGGAGCTGCAAATGTTGATATCGCAGTACCAATATTACCGGCACCGTATATACCATTCACAAACCCATGCTTTTCTTTAGGATAATATTTTGGTAATGATGTAACACCTACAGAAAAAACCGCTCCCCCAACTCCTAAAAATAATCCCCCAATCATTAAATCTATATAACTAGAGGCTTCACTGATATAAAATACGGGGAACATTAATAATACAAAGCTAATTAGAAATACGAGTCTTGCACCTATTACATTCGCATAATAGCCAAGTGGAATTCGCAATATTGACCCTAATACTACAGGTATAGCAGTTAAAATAGCTATTTTGTCTGCAGGTATATCAATATCTTCTTTAATAAATGGAAGTAAAGAAGAAATGATTACCCAGATCATAAATCCTAAAACTAAGTTCATCGTCTGTAACGGCAATTGGACTTTCTTTATCATTCATATCACCTTTTCTATTTGGTATTGAATGATTCACGTATTGATTCCCTACTATTAGTTTAACTAAATTTTAAATAGTTTCTAATAGGGGACTCCCCTTTACAGCCAAGGGTATTCCCTAAATAATAAGAAAAACCAACCAAAAAGACGCCCGGTCCTTTAAGGTCAAAACCTGTTTCTATCATTTTCGAAGTGGTTTGAACAGACTTGTTGTTATACCCTATTACCGGTTGTTTTTTTGGAGATGCTGGTCGTCTGTTCGTCGCCCTCCTACAACTTTTAGAAACAGGTAAGTGCATTTGGATAACTAGAGAAAAAATACCTTCCTACTCATAGAATAAGCGCCCGAAGATACTATTTCGGGCGCTCCCTCCTTCTTTATTGAGTAAACACTTACTCTTCCTCTAGATCTTCACTATTATAAAAATATATCTACTGTCTTCTTCATCCTTAATTTAGTAACATGAAAATGCTATTAACACTTATTGCAGAGCATTTTTTATACTTTTATCCTGTAACATAGCAATTACAGGATGTTATTATTACTACATTAACTTAAACAAATTCTATTACCTTAGTGACTGTCTATGCTAAATCTTATTACCTGAGTACTACTCCCTATAATGATTGTAGTAGAAGGTGGCGTCTCCAGTAGGATGAGTGAGACAGATGAACCATCACAGGCGAAGACGGAGCGTCGGTGATGGTTCATCGCTCACCCTGCGGAACGCGTCCACCTGAAGAGGAAATCAGCGATATCGTTTTAATTCTTTAAAGTACCTTGAACACCGGATTCGAAGCACGATAATCCATTTAATATATTAAATAGAAAAAAATAACCCATAGAGTGAAATGAGTTATTTTACACAATTAACGTATTCAGTTGTTCCAATAACTTATCCTGATCTACTGCTTTCATCACTTTATCCGTCATCGGAAATAATACAGATTCTTCTTTTACAAAATGAACCATCAACACTTCAAAAGCTTCGCCTGCATCTTTTGCTATCTGTTTCATATCATCTAGACTCAACTGATCCACACCTGTCCGAGTATGATGTAAAAAGTGACCGATATAGGCATCAATTTCTTCATGCTCAGCTTCAATAGTGACAATAGGACCTTGCTCTGTACCGATATAATGTCCTAATAATGGAAAAAAGAACTTTTCTTCTTTATCTGTATGATTTTTAAGAGGCTCTAAAAAATCTATTAACAACTTTCGCAAACTCTTAAACTCTGAACGAGCTTCTATTTCCTCGTAAATATCATTTTCAAAGTTTAGAACGATAGTATGCCATTCATTCATCAAGTGCATTAAATATTGGTGTTCGTTTTCTAAAATTCTCATAGCGGGAACGGGACTTTGGAAATTAGTATTAACCATTATTAAAGACCTCACTTTTTAAAATTCTAATAATTTCTTTTTCAACGCATACTCAACTATCTCTGGACGACTTTTTAAATTTAGTTTTTCCATTATTTTTGCTTTATGTGCTTCTACGGTTTTTACAGATATAAACAGTTTTGCTGCAATATCTTTATTGCCATACCCTTTTGCAACTAACGGTAAAATCTCTATTTCTCTTTTGGAAAGAACACTAAATGGATCGTCGTCTATAATATTTTGATCTTTCTTTATGAATTCTTTTACGAGAGAAGTTGCCATTTTGGGGTGTATATAGGTTCCACCTTTATAAACCATACGTATGGCACTCAAAAGTTCCTCATCTGGTGCATTTTTTAATATGTATCCAGAAGCACCACTTTTCAACACATGGAACATATACTCTTGATCGTCGTACATTGTTAAAACAAGTATTTTTGTGTTCGGAAAATCTTCACTAATTTTACCAGTTGCTATTAACCCACTCTCTCCAGGTGGCATACTTAAGTCAAGGAGAAGTATATCTGGTTGATGCTTAGCAACCATCAAATGTGCTTCTATTCCGTCGGCCGCAGTCGCTACAACTTCCATATCTTCTTGATAGTTTAATATCATCGAAAACCCACTTCGTACAACTGCATGGTCATCTGCAATAACAATTTTCATCCATTTAACGCTCCTTTAGTGGAATATATAGAAGAACTTCAGTGCCCTTATCCTTTGAAGACATAATAGATAATTTACCACCTACAAGTTCTGCCCTTTCCTTCATACCAAACAACCCTAAACCTGTACCTTTTATCACTCTTTTTGTAGTATCAAAGCCAATACCCTCATCTACTATTCTAAGCATTAAATTATCATCTTTCTCATACAGTTCGACCATGACCTCGTCTACATCTGCATATTTTAGTGCGTTTAAAATGGATTCCTGGCATATTCGATAGACAACCGTTTCTATTTCACTAAGAAAACGTTTCCCTTTGATTTCAGAAGTATAATGAACAATTAGACCATAGTTTTTTTCAATCCACTTAAAGTGTGATCTTAGAGCTGCTTCTATTCCTAAATCATCTAATGAGGAAGGTCTTAATTCTACAGACAAATTCCTAATTTCATCTAGCAGTCTAGTTAAGGATGCTTCTATATGTTGAACCTTCTGTGAAACGTCCTCAGGACTTTTCAAATATTTCATAACTCTTAAATCTACTAATGAACTTAATATTTCCTGTGCTACACTATCATGTAATTCTCGAGAAATCCTTTTGCGCTCGTCCTCTTGTGCTTTTATTATTTGTTTAATCGTTGTATTTTTAAATAATAATTCTCTTGTTTCAAGTAACTTGGTTAAATTTCTTAATATAAGTACTTTTGTTCCTTTTTCACTATCAATAGTATGAAAACTTGCTACATAGGGAAGAACCCCTTTATCTTTTGTATCTAAATATACCTGAAAGGAACTGAAATCTTGTTCTGGATTGGTGAAATAGCAATTTTCACAGGAAACTAACTCTGTTGTATTCGTATACCCCTTACAAGTTTGGCAAAGAGACCTTTCTTGACCTTCTAACATTGCATTTATCGCATCAGTATCTAAAATTTCTTTCGCAATAGGATTTAAATGTAATAATTTATTGTCTTTATTAAAAAAGAAGAAGCCTTCAGAACTGTTTTCGTACATTCCTATTAAGCTATCAACTAAATCTGAATGCAAATTATTTGTCAATTCTTAGCCATCTCCTTACCGTAATATTTTGGAAAATCCTTATGAATATTATAAATTATTCGTTCAAATAACTCATTTGTCATTTTATTCTCTTCTCTATACCCTAATAATATTACACCTTGAACTTTATTTTTTTTATAAAGTGGCAGAGCACAAAAACTTTTAATCTTTTCTGAAACAATTATTGGGTAATTAAATAAATCTTTCGAAGGAAATTCAGTGAGGACATTTCGGACAAGCATAGGTTTTCCAGACTTAAAAACTTGACCTGCAACCCCTTTACCGGATTGTAGAACAATTCTTTTCAGTCGATTGTTTATATTTCCAATAGCAAACTGCCATGTCAGCACATATTCCAATTGCGCTGGTTGAATAAATGCTAATGTCACTAAATCTACTTCATACTTGTCTTTAATAGCAGTTATCACTTCTTGAAAATCAAGATCATTATTCATATAAATTCCCCTTATGGATAAAAAAGAAGACCGAGGTCTCCTTTTTCTTTATTCTGAACGATTCTTTCTATATAAGATGTAGCTTCTACCTACGTAGTTTAATGGTACACTCCATACGTGAACTAATCTAGTAAATGGCCATAATGCAAATATTAAAAATCCTGTTACTACGTGGATTTTAAATGACATTGGAACATTTAACATATATGAAGCATCTGGCTGCAAGATAAATAAGTTTCTGAACCATACGGAAATGGAGGTTCTATAGTCAAAATCAGGTTGAACTGCATTTGTGACAAGCGTTGCATACATCCCCATAAATACGATAAATAATAATATCACATTTACTATTAAATCTGAAGCACTACTCAATTTCCGAACTGTGGACTTCGTGAATCGGCGAGATGTTAAAATTATCATTCCTGCTAATGTCACGAAACCAAAGAATCCGCCAATGTATATCGCTCCTATATGGTATAAATGATCATTTACGCCAACTGCTTGAAGCCATGATTTCGGAATAGCTAACCCAGATACATGCCCCATTATTACTGGAATAATACCAATATGGAAAAGTAAGCTTCCGATCATTAATTGTTTTTTCTCTATAAATTCACTCGATTTCGCAGTCCAGCTAAACTGGTCTGTTTTATATCGAAAAATATGACCAATAATAAAAACTGCTATACAAATATAAGGAAATATAACCCATAAAAACTGATCAATCATGTTCATGATTTACAGCCTCCCTTTCTATACATGCTTTAAAGGTTTCTCGTAATCCTCTAACTAGTGGGAGATATGGGCTATTAAATTTTTCCAATGCTTCAATCAAATGATATGTCCCATCTTCAAGTACAGCGAATAGTATATTAAAACTATCTTTTGCTCTTGGATCGCCTAACCATTCTGCTGCGTATAAAAATTCACAGATAAGTGGCAGATAATCAGAAAGTTCCTCTGCCGGCATATCTAAACCAAACATTTCATACATCACTTTTAACTTTGCAAGCATTTGACCTCTTTCTTTTGCATCCTCAAACTTAAAATAAGTCATGTATAAGGTTGCATTTTTTTGAAAATCAAATGTTTGTACATATAGTTCCTGTATATCATCTAAACTATACGTATGAATTTCATCCCAGTATTCTTTAACTAACTCGTAAGCTGGGTCCTCAGGTGAAAATGACTCTCCTAAGGCAGTTGGATGAAAGGTTAGTTTTTCTGGATAAGTTAGCTGTTGGGCAAAAAAGCCGAAAGCTGATTTATGTTTATATAGCTTTTCTAAATCAATCACGCCAAATACCCCCATAGAAATTCTCTTCATAAATTTCCTTACCCGTTTTAGTTGGTGTTGGATTTGGAGATGCTGGTCCGCATCCGTCACAGCCCATATCGTAGCCCATAGAGCCTTGTGCACGGTAAGGGTCCATATATCCCTCTCGATGAGATGTTGGAACGACAAAACGATCCTCGTATTTAGCAATTGCCAATAATCTATACATTTGCTGTGTTTGATGAGCTGTTAAACCGACACGTTCCAAACGACTTTCATCAAACTCTTTACCAGAAGACATAGCACGCATATAGGAGCGCATCATTGCCATTCGTTGAAGAGCGCCTTTTACTGCTTGAGCATCTCCGGCAGTTAGCATATTTGCTAAATATTGAATTGGCGTACGCATCTCTTCAATTGCAGGGAAAATCATATCAGGATTTTTAATAGAATCCTTCCCTTCGAAATAGTTCATAATAGGGCTTAAAGGCGGAACATACCATACCATTGGCAATGTTCTATATTCCGGATGCAATGGGAATGCAAGCTGGTACTCTATTGCGAGTTTGTAAACAGGTGAATTTTGTGCACCCTCAATCCACTCTTCTGCAATTCCATCTTTTCTTGCTTGCTCAATGACTTCCGGATCATTTGGATTTAAGAAAATTCCACACTGTGCTTTGTACAAATCTTTTTCATCTGGAGTTGAAGCTACTTCCAGTACACGATCTGCATCATATAAAAGTACTCCTAAATAACGAATACGACCTGTGCATGTTTCGGAACAAACAGTCGGAAGTCCAGATTCAATTCGTGGATAACAGAATGTACATTTCTCTGCTTTATTTGTTTTCCAGTTGAAATATACTTTTTTGTACGGACATCCAGTCATACAATAGCGCCATCCACGACATGCTTCTTGGTCAACTAGAACGATACCATCTTCTTCACGTTTATACATAGCTCCAGATGGGCAAGATGCCACACAACTTGGATTTAAACAGTGTTCACAGAGTCTTGGTAGATACATCATAAATGACTGTTCAAAATTGAATTTTATTTCTTCCTCAATTTTTTGGATATTTGGATCAGTTGGCCCGGTAATATGGGCTCCAGCCAAATCATCCTCCCAGTTTGGTCCCCATTCCAAGTCCATATATTCTCCAGTAACTACTGATTTTGGACGAGCAACAGGTGAATGTTTCACTTCTGGTGAATTAGTCAGTTTTTCATAGTCATATGTCCATGGTTCATAGTAATCTTTCATCTCCGGCATATCGGGATTATAAAAAATCTTCCCTAAAGCTATTTTAGAAAGCTTGGAACCCGATTTCAGTTCCAACTTTCCATTTCGCATTTGCCATCCACCCTTGTATACTTCTTGGTCTTCCCAACGTTTCGGATATCCAATACCTGGTTTAGTTTCTACATTATTAAACCACATGTATTCGGCACCCTCACGATTTGTCCAAGTACTTTTACATGTAACACTACAAGTATGGCACCCAATACATTTGTCTAGGTTCATCACCATTGCAATTTGCGCTTTAATCTTCAAGCCAATTTACCTCCTTCATCTTACGTACAGCTACGTACCCATCCCTTTGGTTTCCTATCGGACCATAATAATTAAATCCATAGCTTAGTTGTGCGTAACCTCCGACCATTTGCGTTGGTTTTACATGAATTTTTGTAGGTGCATTATGACTTCCACCACGTTCTTCTGTAATTTCAGAACCAGGAACGTTAATATGCTTATCCTGTGCATGGTACATGAACATAGTTCCTTTTGGCATACGATGACTAACAACAGCTCTAGCTGTAACTACTCCATTTCGGTTATATACTTCTAACCAAGCGTTATCCTCAATGTCATGCTCCGCTGCATCATCATTATTAATCCAAACAACTGGTCCACCTCTAAATAATGTGAGCATATGCAGATTATCCTGATAAGTACTATGGATATTCCATTTTCCATGTGGCGTTAAGTAACGTAGAACTAATGCATCTTTCCCACCAACAATAGGTTTATCCTTTGTACCAAATACCATAGGTGGCAATGTTGGTTTGTAAACTGGTAACGATTCTCCGTATTGTAAGAATATCTCATGATCAATATAAAAATGTTGACGGCCTGTTAGTGTTCTAAATGGAACAAGTCGTTCAATATTTGTTGTAAATGGTGAGTATCTTCGCCCTAATTTGTTCGAACCACTAAACACTGGAGTTGGAATTACTTCCCTTGGTTGAACGGTAATATTTTGGAACGTAATTTTTTCTGCTGCACGGTCTGCAGAAATATCCTTCAGCTGAACACCAGTATCTTTTTCTGCTGATTCGAAGGCTTTTTGCGATACTTTACCATTTGTTGCTGAAGATAAGTGAAGTACAGCGTTTACTGCTTGTCTTGCTGAGTGAATCATTGGAAGACCATTTTTTATCGTGTCATCAAAGTGGGCTCCATTTATTTTTTTCATATCTTCATACTCTTCGGAAACAGAGAAGCTCACACCATGTGCTCCAATCTTTCCTTTTTCAGTTAGAGGTCCGAGGGAAACATACTTATCATAAACTTTTGTATAATCTCTTTCCACGACTGTAAAGTTTGGCATTGTTTTACCAATGATCGGTTCCACTTCGCCCTTTTTCCAATCCTTCACTAATCCCATTGGTTGAGAAATTTCACTTTTCGAATCATGAGCTAGTGGAGATGTAACTACATCTTTATAGACTCCAGGTAGATTCACCTCTGCCATTTTTGAAAATGTTTCGGCTAATGAACGGTATACATCCCAATCGGAACGCGATTCCCATAATGGATCTACCGCTGGATTGAACGGATGAACGAATGGATGCATATCGGTAGATGAAATATCCGTTTTTTCATACCAAGTTGCAGCTGGTAATACAATGTCTGAATATAATGGAGTAGTTGTCATTCTAAAATCGATTGACACTAGAAGGTCTAATTTACCTTCTACATCCTCTCTCCACTTGATTTCTTCCGGTTTTTCATCTTCATTTGGTGTCGCTAATAATCCATCACTTGCACCTAGTAAATGCTTCATAAAATATTCTTGACCTTTGGCAGAACTTGAAATTAAGTTTGATCTCCACACAAATAGTGATTTTGGGAAGTTTTCTGGTGAATCTGGATCTTCGATTGCAGCTTTCACTTCCCCTGAAACGACTTGATCATATGCAATTTTAATAATTTCTTCATTTGTTGTTTGTCCTTTGGCAGCTGCTTCTTCTGCGAAAAGTAAACTGTTTTTATTGAATTGTGGATATGATGGTAACCAACCAAGACGTGCAGCTAAAACATTATAATCTGCAGGATGTTGGTACTTCAGATCCCCAGCTAGAGGAGATTTTAATGAATCATTACCCATTTCTTCATATTTCCACTGATCGGTAGCAAAATAGAAGAAGGATGTTGCATTTTGTAGACGCGGTTGTGCCTGCCAATCTTTGGCAAACGCAATTGTACTCCACCCTTCAATCGGGCGAACTTTTTCTTGGCCAACATAATGTGCCCATCCACCGCCGTTAACACCTTGGGAAGCTGTCAAAATAACTAAGTTTAAAATAGAACGATAGATTGTATCACTATTGAACCAATGGTTAATACCAGCCCCCATAATAATCATCGATCTACCTTCTGTATCAATAGCATTTTGTGCAAATTCTCTAGCCACTTGTACAACTACTGAGGATTTAACACCAGTTACTTTTTCCTGCCAAGCTGGTGTGTAAAACGAATCTGCATCATCATACCCTTTTGCATTAAATTCACTTTCACCACGATTAATACCATACTGACTTAACATTAAATCATATACAGTCACCACTAAACGAGTAGTGCCATCTGCCAACGTAACTTTTTTAGAAGGTATATGCCTATTAAATGTTCCATTTGAAACATTATCAAAGAAAGGAAAGACTATTTCTGTTTGACTTGCTTCAAAATTTTCAACACTCATAGCAGGATCAATTTTAGTACCATCTTCATTTTCTAAAATCAAATTCCAGTTTTTATCTTCTTCCCAGCGTTGACCCATTGTTCCATTTGGAACGATTATTTTAGCTGTAATTTCATCAATAATTACTGGCTTCCACTCAGCATTCTCCGTAGTATCTCCAAAATCACTTGCGCGTAAGAATCGTCCAGCTTTGTGGATTCCTTCATGTTCATCCAATAAGATTAAAAACGGCATATCTGTATATTGTTTTGCATAGTTAATAAACATTTCTTCTTTTCGTTGTACATAAAACTCATCTAAAATAACGTGGGTCATTGCTTGAGCAACAGCAGCATCCGTTCCTGGATGTGGAGCTAGCCAGTTATCCGCAAATTTCACGTTTTCTGCATGGTCAGGAGCAACCGATACAACTTTCGTTCCTTTATAACGAACCTCTGTCATGAAATGGGCATCAGGTGTACGAGTTAGCGGTACATTTGAACCCCACATAATTAAATAGCCTGAATTATACCAATCAGATGATTCCGGTACATCTGTTTGTTCTCCCCAGATTTGCGGAGAGGCAGGTGGTAAATCAGCATACCAATCGTAGAAACTTAACATTTCACCGCCAAGTAAGCTGATGAATCTCGAACCAGCTGCATAGCTAATCATTGACATTGCTGGTATTGGTGTAAATCCAGCTATTCTATCAGGACCATACGTACGAATTGTATAAATCAATTGTGCACATATCAATTCCATCGCATCTTGCCACGTAACTCGAACATGTCCACCTTTACCTCTAGCACGTTTATAAGTAAATGATTTCTCAGGATCTTCTACAATACTTGCCCATGCATCGACTGGATTTTGGTGTTCATGTAAAGCTGATTTCCAAAGTCTCCATAGTCGTCCTCGCATATAAGGGTATTTCACTCTTAACGGGCTATATTCATACCAGGAGAATGAAGCTCCACGAGGGCATCCCCTAGGTTCAAACTCTGGCATTTCAGGACCACATGAAGGATAATCTATTTGCTGATTTTCCCATGTAATAATTCCGTTTTTCACAAATACTTTCCAACTACATGATCCAGTACAGTTAACTCCGTGCGTCGTACGAACTACTTTGTCGTGAGACCAACGTTCACGGTACATATTTTCCCAGTCTCGGTTTTTTTGCTCAAGAATTGACCAGCTTCCTGAATATTTTTCTGTAGGCTTAAAATACTTCAATCCAAATTTACGTTTCATTAGTATCGATCACCCTTCCTTTTCGAATGAATAGCATGACGGGAATCAATTACTTGCTCATTCTTATACTATTATTATGAAAGACTATGACATTAATCGACATTAGGGAAAGTCCTAATCACTACTGGGATTTCCCTAGAGAACTATATTCTTAGGGGAAATAAATGAAAAGTGCAAGACGCCTTCTATGCTCATAACATGTTTCCATCATTTCGGTTGGCTTTGAACAGACTTGTTGCTATATTATTATCGATCGATTTTTTAAAGAGGATGATTGTGACTGACGTCACAATCATCCTCCCTTTTATCGGTAATCTTATGCCATTTGCCTGTCCGTCGCCTTCTTTAAGAAAGCCACATTATTTATACTTTTATCCCGTAAAAACACATTAAATTCCAACGGGAATAGTTAAAATATTGATCCCATAATTCAGAAACGGTGATTGGATCGAATTGCCATAAATTTAACTTAATATAATTCTATTATTACAGCGATACGCTATGCAAAATCATATTATAAAGTACTACTCCCTTTATTGATTGGAGAGAAAGGCGGCAACTCCAGCGGGAACAGCGAGAATTTCGAGACCCCGCAGGGAGCGTAGCGAACGAGGAGGCTCGGCCTCTCGCCCGCGGAAAGCATCCGCCTGAAACGGAAATCAGCAGTATCATTGTATAATCTTCTTCAAAAAAAGACTTAAGCATATTTGCTTAAGTCTCAAAATAGCATTCAATTACTCTCTTTACGCTGAATAATCATCAACATGATAAACGATATAAATATAATAGAAATAACCCAGAGCCAAGCCAATTCCATATTTCCGGAATCAATTGCAGTATAAATTGCTGTAGGTAGGGTTTGGGTTTGACCAGGGATATTACCTGCAAACATTAAAGTGGCACCAAATTCACCTAGCGCCCGTGCAAAACTTAAAATCGCACCAGAAATAATAGACTTAGATGCGAGAGGGATTGATAAATAGTATAGAATCTTCCATTCACTTGCCCCATCAACTCTAGCAGCTTCCTCTATTGTTGTATCAATTGCTTGAAATCCGGACTTGGCCGATTGGTACATTAATGGAAAAGCAACAACTACAGAAGCAATCACTGCAGCCCACCAAGTAAATATAATTGGCTGGTTAAACAACCATTCGATCCCTTGTCCAAAAATACTATTTCGACCAAATAAAACAATCAGCAAAAATCCGACAACAGTAGGGGAAAGCACCATTGGTAGCAATAGGACTGTTTCCACAATCGACTTTCCTTTGAATGAATTTCTCGCTAAAAGTCTCCCTACTAGTATTCCAGAAATAATAACTATAACGCTAGCTATGATAGTAATTTTCAAGGATAACCAAATGGGATTAAAAAACTCGTTCAAAGTAATGTTAGTTAATAGTAAATCCATAATCCTTAAAAACCTTTAATCCTTCCTCACTTTGAAGATAATCATAGAAATCTTTTGCTTCTTCATAGTGTTTGGTTTTCTTCAAAATCCCAAGTGGGTACGTGATTACAGTGTGTGTTTGCTGTTCTGCTGCAGTGATTACCTTTACCTTTTCAGAAGAAATTACATCTGTTTTATAGACAATTCCTGCCGTTACATTACCTGTCTCAACGTATGATAGTACTTGTCTAACATCTTTAGCAAACACTATTTTATCTTCTATATCATTCCAAATCCCTAGGTTTTGCAATGATTCTTTTGCGTATTTTCCTGCGGGTACAGTTTCAGGGGTTCCAATAGAGATTTTCTCTATTTCTTGTTTATCGAGGTCTTGAAAGCTACTAATATATGTTTCCTTACCATTTGGAACGATCAATACTAACTCATTTCCTAATAAATCAGTAACATCAGTTTCATCAATAAGGCCCTCTTCCACTAACAAATCAAGTTTATCTTCCGCCGCAGAGAAAAAAAGATCTACTGGGGCTCCTTGGGAAATTTGTTGCTGTAGAGAACCAGAACCACCAAAGTTAAAGTGCAATTTGATATGAGGGTTTTCTGTTTCATATGTATTCTTTATCTCTTCCACTGCTTCTTTTAGACTCGAAGCAATAGAAATAGTTAATTCTGTTTTTGAATTTTCTTCACTGTTAAACGGCGAACACGCTACTAGAACTGAAACGATTAATAAGCAAGCTATGATTAATTTGATAATATTGTTCATAATGTCCTCCTACCTTAAACACTTTCTCTAATTATAGCTCCTAATCCTCCAAAAAAAAATAGTCGCTACTTTTGTCAAAGTAACTTCGACTAAATAGCGACCTTTCTGTTAGATTGCTTTTCTCACATTTTCAAATAATATATTATTCTCTAAATGAATATGTTCAAATGTGTCTTTTTCAAGCTGCTCAAGTCGTTGATATACTAATCTGAATGTTCCGCAAGCACTTTCTGGAGGTGTGAAATTATTAGTTATCTCTCGTAGCTCTTTAAGAAGATTACCAGCATTTTCATGTTCTTCTTCTAATTCTAGTACATGTGGTTTTAAATTCTCTACATGCTCTTCTGTTAGATTCGCTATAAATTCCTTTATTAATGGGAATACAACATTGTCTTCATCATCGGTATGGTCTATTAATTCTCTTTTTAAAACAGTGAAAATCTCTTTAACTCTGATGAGATGTGGATGATTTTCGCCATGTACTTTTGATACTTTTGTTATATAAGGTGTCAAAGAAGGTAATTCCTCACGTAAATAAGCATGATGCTTCGTTTGTATATGTTCGATCAACGCCTTCTCATCTAAAGAAGTTGGTAGCGTTTGTTGATATTCTGTTTGTTTTGATTGGATACCTTTCACTTTTTCTAGTACCTCTTCTGGGTCTAACTGTTGATTTATCGCTGCAGTTCTAAGTGGCACCTTTCCCCCGCAACAAAAATCTATTCGAAGCTTTCTAAACAAATCACCAGTTTGTGGTATTTCTTTTACAATTTCTGAAACATTTGTTTCTACGGATAATAAAGTCATTTTCTTCAATCCCTTCTTTAAATGTCTACAATTTAATTGTAAATTGTAAACTAAAAAAGAATACTAGGGAGTTCCCTTTTACTCGAATATTTTACGCTATTTCTTTACATATTAGCCAATAATCTTTTTGCTATAGCTTCATATTCGTCCGGTCCTATACCTGGTGCAAATTCTTCTGGTAATGATCTTAAATCAGGAATATCATACCCTTTTGGACTTCCCTCTTTCACATATAGCTGTTCTCCACTCAACGGATTAGTGCCTTTCCAAATCTGATTAATATCTTTGTAGTCACCTACATTATTCCATGTGAATAATACATTACCATACCCTTGATCTTCATACTTTCTTGCAGTATCAAATACACGATTATCTAGGTTTGGTATTGGTAACATTTTCGTGACATCTGTTCCAGTCGCTATCTCAATAGCTTTTGCATACGCAAGAACATGTGTTCCTCCACGTACAAGTAAATATCCAATCATTTCTCGAGCTGTCGGGTGATCCGTCATCTCATATACGCGCATTTTATGAGTTCTAGCACCACATTCTAAAAAGAAGTTATGAAGTAAATCTAATACTAAGTTTCCACTTGAAAATACGTAGTCACCTCTCCAAGGATTTCCCATGGAATCTCCAGCCAAGGATGTTTGAGCATTCGCGATAAAAGCGTAAGTATTTCGTTTGTCTATAGCATCTTGAAGCGGAGTGGTATTTGGATCACCTGTAAAAGAAGAATTTTTGTTTAGCAGGTTAATAGTATTGGATACTAATTCCACATGTCCAAACTCTTCTGCAGTAATGCTAGCTACTAAATCATAAAATGGTTTTAATTTCGTCCTTCCACGAAAATTGAATGATTGATACATATAATTATTTAATGTCGACATTTCTCCAAATTTCCCGCCTAGTAACTCTTGTACCGCTGAAGCAGCATTAGCATCCCCATATTCGACAGTGGGTAGATCGATTAATAATTTATCCACTCTTTGAAACAAATAACAAGCTCCTCTCTTTTATTTTATAGGTGAAATCCACACTATTTGTTGTGTTCTGACATAAAACGGGACCCCGCTTACGTCCACTACTAGATGATCTGGTGCAATACCCATAAGTCTACCTTGTATTGTACTTCTAGTAGTTTGAACAGCAATCATTTTGTCCTTCAATCCCTTAGCTACCTGATATACATAACCTTCAAAATGACTTACAAATTCTACGGTCGCCTGTGGTTTGTCGTTCACTAAACATCCATCCCTTCCTCACAATCATATTAGTGTATGAGATAAGGTTTTATATGGTTACGAGAACATGCTATGATGGACTAAGACGTTTAGATAAGTTGGGTGATGTAATGATTAAAAGATTATTAGTAACAGGTTATAAAGCACATGAATTAGGAATATTTAATGAATCCCATGAAGGAATTCCTATCATTAAAAAAGCAATAGAAACTCAACTTCGTGTTTTATTGGATGAAGGATTAGAGTGGGTAATATTAGGTGGTCAACAAGGGGTAGAAACTTGGACTGCTGAACTAATTTTAGAGCTTAAAGTTGAGTATCCACATGTAAAATTTGCAATTATTACCCCCTTTTTAGAGCAAGAAAAAAATTGGAATGAACAAAAGAAAGAAATGTATGAGCGACTATTAATGCAAGCTGATTATCATACAAGTGTCACTAAAAAACCGTATGAAGCTCCTTGGCAGTTTATAGAGAGAAATAAATTCGTTGTTCGTAATTCGGATGGAATGTTAATCGTATACGACGAGGAAAATGAAGGCTCACCGAAGTTCATCAAAAAATTAGCCGAGCAATTTGCTGAAAAAAATGATTATCGATTAATCGTTATTGATGCATATGATCTCCAAGTAATGGCAGAAGAAATAGCTGAAGAAGGAAGGAATCAATTTCTATGATTACAAACAAACTCACTAAAAAAATCGAGGAAGCAACAAACAATGAAATAGCGTTAACAATGGAAGAAAAAGATTTTGCAGAAAGAAATCAATTACTACCAGAAGGATTAAAAGTTATTGAACAAAACTTATTTAGCGATGCAATTATCGAAAGATACAACAAAGAAACGGATGAGTTAATATCTAAAGAATCTACAACATTTTTACAAACACCTGTATCCTATTTTAAAGACAATATTCAAGAATATGTTTTTTTAGAAACACCGATTTTGGATGTTGTTAGCGTTGATGCAATTGCAGTTGAATACGATGAAGTATTTGAAGTTTACACTGCAATGTTCGGTTTATTTATACAAAAAAAATATAACGAAGAAATTAGAGCGGTTTTAGATGACCACTACAACTCAGAGAAAATGCAATATAGTATGATGTTTGCTGGTAATGAAGGTTTATGGGAAATTAATTTACCTATAAATTATTTAAAAGGTTTCAATGATTCCTTTACTATCGAAGAAGTATATCAATTATTATACTCATTAATCTTTAAATTAGTTTCGACTATTAAATAAACGACACACAATCCCAATATAAATATGTTGGGATTGTTTTTATTTTTATACCATGCATATTTTATATCCTTTTGCTCAAACTACAAAGGATGTTTCATCACAGTTTCTACAAGGAGGAAAAGTTGGAATGACACAAAACCCATTTGGACAAGGTCAAGGTCAAACACATCAAAATATGCAAACTGGTAATATCCCGCAAAATATGAATCATGGCGGTCATGAGGTTTTTGACCTGCATGAAGTACTATCGACAGTTGTTTCTGGATTAAATTTAAAAACACTTCTTCGTCCACATGTAAAAGACCAGGAACTGCTGAATATTTTAGATCGACAATATGCATTCGCATTAGACGAATATAATATTACGGTAGAATGCTTTAAAACAGGTACAGATCCATCACACCCAACTTCTAGCTATAAAATGCAAACTGGAAATGATTTTATTTATGGTATAAAACCTTCCCAACCCAAAAAGCCAATCCAATCTGCCAATGAGCTTTCGGACGAACTGATTTCTGGATACCTTCTTGGAGCTGCGAAAGCCTCCGCCACTATAAAAACTGGAGCTGCATTAGAAACAACGAATCCGGTTGTTCGCCGTGTGCTAGCAGATTCAATTCCTAACTGCATTGAAATGGCTTATGAGCTTTCCATTTATCAAAACAAACACCATTATTACCAAGTTCCACAGCTGGATCAGCAAAGCATGCAAGCAATGACGAACTCATTTGGCCCTGCTCAAGGTAAAATGATGAGCTAAATAATAAATCCTCGTCCCATTAGTTTGGGGCGATTTTTTATTTATTCATGTATAATAATAGTATGAATTATTATTTGAGAAAAGGGTGGAATTTATGCGAGTAGCTATTTTTGATTTTGACGGAACTATTTATGCAGAAGAAACATTTACATTATTAATGAAGCATTTAAAAGAACACCCTATCTATCATTCATCATACAAACGTTTTTACCGAGCAATCGTGCCGCCATACATAGCAAATAAAATCAAATTATATCCGGATAACAAAATGAAAAAACGTTCCATGCAATTATATTTAGAAGCATTTGAAGGTCTGACAAAACAGGAAATGGATGTATATTTTGAGGAAATCAAAGCTGTCATGCAGCAAGATTTTAACCAAACAGTGTTAGAAAGACTCAAACTTCATCAGAAAGAGAATGTTCATATTTTACTAGTATCCGGTGCTTATACACAGTTTTTAGAACGTGTGACAGAAGGACTTGTGTTCAATCAAATAATTGGAACTGATATATTTTATAAGGACGATAAAGTCTATACCAAGAATATACTTACCCATGTAAATGGGGAACAAAAAACAATGAAGGTCCATGAAGCTTTGAGTGGACATAAAATTGACTGGGAAAATAGTTTTGCCTATGGAGATAGTTTTTCAGACTTGCCGGTTTTAGAGCTAGTAGGAAATCCCGTGGCCGTTAGACCAGAAGAAAAGCTACGGAGTTTAGCAAATGAGCGTGGATGGGAAGTAATGGATTAAGCACTTTATGATTTCTAAGAGAATTTTGTTCGATTATAAGTGAGGATAAACGATGTTGGCGTATTCGACTGATTAACGGTGATTTTCAACCGATAATCTATTATTTCCGACCGATATTTAAGTTATTCGACCGATTGTTCGAGGCTTTCAACCGATTCTCATACATATTCAACCCATTTAACATTTTGGTCCCTAAAAAATGACCTAGCCAAAATTGGCTAGGTCATTTCTGTTAAGTAAGACGTACATTCACATTTTTAGTTTGCAAGTAGGATTTAATTTCCCCTATTGTATAATCTCCATAGTGAATCATTGATGCAACAAGAGCAGCATCTGCTTTCCCCTCTAAGAAGACTTCTTCAATATGTTCGATTTTTCCTGCACCACCTGATGCGATTATTGGGATGTTTACTTTTTCCGATAATAGCTTGATCAGCGCTACATCATAGCCATTTTTCATGCCATCTTTATGGATACTTGTACAAATAATTTCTCCCGCACCTAGGTCTGCGGCTTGCTGTGCCCATTCAACAACATCGAGTCCAGTTTTCTCATGACCGGAATGTGTGTAAACTTCCCATCTAATAATTTCTTCATGCTCATTATAAATTGGCATGGCATCTAACCCTAATACGACGCATTGTTTGCCGTAAATATCTGCTGCTTCTTTGAGTAATTCTGGACGCCTTACTGCAGCAGAGTTGACCCCCACCTTATCTGCTCCAGCCCGTAGTAAATTTTTGAAATCTTCTACTGTACGAACGCCACCGATTACGGAAAATGGAATATTTACTTGTTCGGCAACTCGTTGTATCCATTCTAATTTTAAATCTTGGTTTTTCAGGGAGGCAGTAGTGTCAAGATAGATTAATTCATCTGCACCATCTTCGGTATACTTTTTACCAAGCTCTGCAGGATCACCTATAATAGTAGGATTTCTAAATTGAACATACTTAACTGCTTGATCATTTAATACATCAATGGCTGGTACAATTCGTTTTCTTAACATGCTATTTATCTCCTTGTTTACAGTAATTATCTAAAAGCTGTATGCCATACTTACCACTTTTTTCTGGATGAAATTGTACGCCCATTACTTGAGAAGAATTACCTATAACCGAGGCAAAATTTAATCCATAGTCTGTTTCACCTAAAATATCTTCGTGTTTCTCTGGTTTTGCAAAATAGGAGTGAACAAAGTAAAAGTCCGTTTCATCTGGAATATTTTCAAATAGAAAATGATTTTGAACATCTTTCACTTGGTTCCAGCCCATATGTGGAATTTTCTCCGATTCATCGGTAAATTCAGGTACTGTCCCTGTTAGTAATCCAAGACAAGGCACATTTCCTTCCTCGCTCGTTTCTAATAAAAGCTGCATCCCAAGGCATATACCTAATAATGGAGTCCCGTCCAAAACTTTCGCTTTTAAATAATCACTTAGACCGGTGCTATTCAAAACATCCATAGCAACTTTAGCGTTTCCAACTCCTGGAAGGATTAACTTAGTAATTTCATCGGTATGATCACTTGCCTTCGTAATGAGCTTCGTTTTATATCCAAGCTGTTTAATTGCCTTTAACACACTATGTAAATTTCCTGCTCCATAATCTATAATTCCAATCATGTTATTGCCTCCATATTCGTTATGTAACTATTATGACATCTATTGAGGAAAAACAAAACAAAAACTTTAGCGCACTAGCATAGTAAAACCGGTCATGAGATTATGACCGGTTTATTACTTACATATTCACTTACACGTTTTGCTACTTCTTGCCCTTCTTTGATAGCCCAAACGATCAAGCTTTGCCCTCTTCTAGCATCACCAGCTGTAAAGACTCCCTCAACGTTTGTTGAGTAATCTTTTGTAGATGCAGTAATCTTTTTATTTGAAACCCGAACACCAAACTGGTCTGCTAAAGTAGTTTCTGGTCCTTCAAAACCAATAGCTATAAATACAAATTGGGCAGGCCATACTTTCTCTGTTCCTGGAACTTCTTTAAAAAAGTAAAACTCATCTTCTCCAAGAATCTTTTCCATTTGGATCGTATGCAGCTCTTTTAAATTCCCATTCGCATCAGCAATGATTTTCTTCGTTTGAATTAAATATTCTCTTGGATCTTTTCCATACTTTGCATCTGCTTCTTCATAAGCATATTCTAGTTTGAAAATAGTTGGATCAGTCGGCCATTGATTATCTTCTGCTCGAGTTGCTGGAAGTTGAGGATGTTTGCCAAATTGGACAACACTCCGACACTTTTGACGAAGAGCAGTCGCCACACAGTCAGCTCCAGTGTCTCCACCTCCAATGACTATTACATCTTTACCTTTTGTATTGATAAACTGATTATCCTTAAAATTAGAGTCCAATAAACTCTTTGTAGTCGTTGTAAGATAATCCATTGCAAGATGTATCCCTTTAGATTTACTGCCTTCCATATGAAGCACACGTTGTTTCTGTGCTCCAATGCATAAAATAACCGCATCGTACTGTTCTTTTAACTGCTCTGCTGAAATATCCACTCCAACCTCTGTATTAAGGATAAAATCAATACCCTCCCGCTGAAGTAATTGAATCCGACGTTCTACAATATCTTTTTCTAGTTTCATATTTGGAATCCCATACATTAGAAGTCCACCTGCTCGATCAGAACGCTCAAAAACGGTAACAGAATGACCTGCCTGATTGAGGTCATCTGCACTTGCAAGTCCAGCAGGACCAGAGCCAATAATAGCTATTTTCTTCCCAGTTCTTGATAATGGAATTCGTGGAACTATCCAGCCGTTTTCAAAGCCTTTATCAATAATAGTACGCTCAATATTTTTAATAGAAACTGCTGGATCTGAAATAGCCAGAGTACACGAACCTTCACATGGTGCTGGACAAACCCGACCTGTAAACTCAGGAAAATTATTAGTCATAAGCAATCTTTCTAGTGCTTCTTCCCATTTCCCTTTATAGACAAGATCGTTCCACTCTGGGATAAGGTTATTTATAGGGCAACCTGAAGTAGCCCCCCTAACCTCTATTCCCATATGACAAAACGGAGTTCCGCAGTCCATACATCTTGCCCCTTGTTTTTGTAAAGATTCATCCGTTAGCTTGGAAGAGTATTCTTTCCAATTGTTTATACGTTTGAGAGGGGCCACCTCTTTACTTTTTTCCCGTCCATATTCCATAAATCCTGTAGGTTTTCCCATGAGTATCTCCCCTCTCCTTATTTTTTTGCTAGTTCTTCTGTTTTTCTATCCTTCACAATAGAAGTTGACAAAAATGCTTGCATTGCTGCCGCATCATCAGTTAGACCCTGTACTTTAAATGACTGGATTTTATCCAACATTTTTTTATAATCATTTGGTACAACTTTCACAAATCGACTAGCTGATTCATCCCAGTTATCCAATAAATTCATTGCTTTCGTACTCTTTGTGTAATAATAATGATCCATTATTAATTGGCGAACAGCATGTAGCTCATCTGTAGTTTGTATTTGCTCGAATCCAATCATTTCCGTATTACATTTTTCTTTAAACCCGCTCACGTCATCTACAAGTACATACGCAATTCCTCCGGACATTCCTGCCCCGAAATTTTTCCCTACATCTCCTAAAATCACAGCACGGCCACCTGTCATGTATTCACATCCATGGTCACCAATACCTTCTACGACAACATCTACTCCACTATTTCGAACTGCAAAGCGCTCCCCAGCACGTCCATTTATAAATGCAGTCCCACTCGTTGCACCGTAAAGCGCAACATTCCCAGCAATAACATTTTGTTCAGCCTTACCTTGAATAGGGGCTGTTACAATTAGTTTTCCACCCGATAATCCTTTTCCAAAATAATCATTTACATCGCCCGTAATATACATCGACATTCCTTTTGGAATAAATGCACCAAAACTTTGACCTGCTGCCCCTGTAAATCTTAAAACGATCGAATCATCCGCTAACCCTCTTGCACCATATTGTTTAGAAATCTCACTTCCAATCACTGTTCCCACAACACGCTCTCTGTTGGATATTGGAAAGTACAATTCAGCTTTTGACTGACTTTCAATCACCTTTTTCAACTTAGGAAGTAATACTTTTATATCAAACGATTCATCAATTTTATGATCCTGCTGTGTATTCCAAGTTCTCGATCCTTCTGGTTGGTATAATAGGGCATCTAAATTTAGCTGTTTTGCTTTCCAATGAGCTTTTGCACGCTCACTAACCTCTAAGGCATCTGTTCGGCCAACCATTTCTTCGACTGTTCTAAAGCCTAATAATGCCATGTATTCTCGCACTTCTTCTGCTACGAACTTCATGAAGTTAACTACATAATCTGCAGTTCCCGTAAATTTATCACGGAGGTCTGGATTTTGTGTGGCAATTCCAACTGGACAGGTATCTAGGTGGCAAGCTCGCATCATAATACATCCCATTACAATAAGTGGTGCTGTTGCAAACCCGTACTCTTCAGCTCCTAGTAAAGCTGCCATTACAACATCTTTACCTGTCATTAGTTTCCCGTCGGTTTCTAACACTACACGATTGCGTAAACCATTTAACATTAATGTTTGATGTGCTTCAGCAAGTCCTAGCTCCCATGGTAGACCAGTATGTTTAATACTCGTTTTAGGTGATGCACCTGTTCCTCCGTCATATCCACTAATTACAATTACATCAGCTGCGCCTTTGGCTACACCTGCTGCAATTGTTCCTACTCCAGATTTTGCAACAAGTTTAACACTAATTCTTGCAGTTCTATTGGCATTTTTTAAATCGTGAATAAGCTGTGCCATATCTTCAATGGAATAGATGTCATGATGCGGCGGTGGAGAGATTAAACCTACTCCTGTTGTAGAACCACGAACATCTGCAACCCAAGGATATACTTTGTTGCCTGGTAATTGCCCGCCTTCTCCTGGTTTTGCACCCTGTGCCATTTTAATCTGTAATTCATTTGCTTGAACGAGATAATGACTTTTTACACCAAATCGGCCAGATGCAATCTGTTTAATAGCACTTCTTCGGTTATCACCATTAGCATCTAGTTCATAACGACTCGGATGCTCGCCGCCTTCCCCACTATTACTTTTACCACCTATACGATTCATCGCAATCGCTAATGTTTCATGTGCTTCTTGACTTAACGAACCATATGACATTGCACCTGTTTTAAAACGTTTAACTATTTTCTCAACAGATTCTACGTCCTCAATTGGAATACTTTTATGGCCTTTTTTGAACGTTAGTAGATTTCTTAAGAATCCAATTTGCTCCTCATTTGCCATTTCTGCATATTGTCTATATAATCCATAGTCCCCTCTTCTAGTTGCCCATTGAAGCGTATGAATTGTTTTAGGATTGAATGCATGATGCTCTCCATTACTTCTCCACTGAAAATCGCTGCCTGATTCTAGTGAATTACCTGAAGCAACAACTGCTTGTTCATGCCTATTAAAAGCTTCCCGCGCAATTGTTGCTAAATCGATTCCACTAAGTTGTGAAACTGTACCAGTAAAATAACGCTCAATAACGTCTTTACTAATACCAACAGCTTCAAAAATTTGTGCACCACGGTAGCTTTGTACAGTGGAAATCCCCATTTTGGACATTACTTTTACTACTCCATCTGCAATTCCTTGACTGTATTTAGCAACTGCTTCTGAATAACTACTTGTTAGATGCCCATCCTGTATAGCTTCTGCAATCGTTGCATAAGCAAGATAAGGATTGATAGCATCTACACCAAATCCGATAAGTGCAGCAAACTGATGTACTTCTCTAAGTTCTCCAGATTCCACAATGATACTTACTTTTGTACGATTTCCATTACGCAGTAAATGTTGGTGCACATGACTCGCTGCTAATAATACTGGAATTGTGGGTTGCTGTTCCTGAATTTGTCTATCAGAAAGTATTAATAATGATATTCCTTGTTCAATTAATCCATCCACTTTTTTAGAAAGAATTTCTAAATCTAACTCTAAATCTTCTGACATATTTAAATGGATGTCTACAGTAGTAAATGATTCTATATTATTCTTTTTTAAATGTGCTAGTTGACCATTAGTTAAGATAGGTGTGTCTAAGAAAATCCGTTTTGCGTTTGAGGCATTTGGATGTAGCAAATCTCCTTCTGCTCCAAGCAGTGTCATAGTAGAAGTTACAATATGTTCCCTTATCGAATCAATAGGGGGATTAGTAACTTGAGCAAAAAGTTGTTTAAAATAATTGAATAACGACTGGGGACGTTCAGATAGTACCGCTAAAGGTGTGTCGTTACCCATAGATCCGATTGGATCCTTCCCATCCGTTGCTATTGGAATCATATACTTATGCACATCTTCAAACGTATATCCAAATGCTTTTTGACGGAATAATAAATCATCAAGCTCTTCTGCTTTTTCTTCCGTTACGGGAATCTTATACATATTTTCTGATAGCCATTGTTGATAAGGCTGAGCCTTTGCCATTTCTGTTTTTATTTCCTCATCAGAAATAATTCTTCCTTTTTCCAAATCAACTAATAGCATCCTTCCAGGGCTTAGACGTTCTTTATATAAAATACTCTCTTCGTCTATGTCCACTACTCCAACTTCAGAGGAGAAAACAATATAGTCATCTTTCGTTACGAGATAACGCGCAGGACGCAATCCATTACGATCTAAAATAGCACCAATCTGTTTCCCGTTTGTAAAAGAAATAGCAGTAGGACCATCCCAAGGTTCCATTAAACTACTATGATATGCATAGAAAGCTTTTTTTTCCTCCGTAATATGTGGATTCTCAGTCCATGGCTCTGGTATAAGCATCATAGCGGTATGAGCAGGTGTTCTGCCAGCTAAAACAAATAATTCAAATGCATTGTCGAGCATGGAAGAATCACTACCGTTTGAATCGATAATTGGCAATAGCTTCGACAGGTCTTTGCCAAAAGCTTTTGAAACAAATTGTTTTTCTCGAGCCTTCATCCAGTTGATGTTGCCACGTAATGTGTTGATTTCACCGTTGTGAACAATATAGCGGTTGGGATGTGCTCGCTCCCAGCTTGGAAACGTATTTGTACTATAACGGGAATGTACAAGTGAAAATGCAGAAGTGAATAATTCATCCTGTAAATCGACATAAAACAAATCTACCTCTTCTGGAGTTAACAGTCCTTTATAAACAATTGTTTGACTGGAAAGACTCGCACAATAGAATTTAAGACTTTGACGTTCAGCCCAATGCTCAGCTAGTTTACGAATAATATATAATTTACGTTCAAAAGCTAATGATTCCATTTCGTTATTTGATTGAATAAAAACTTGACGAACGAAGGGTGCAGTTTCCTTTGCTTTATCACTTAATCCACTTGCATCGATTGGCACCGTTCTCCAACCTATAAGCACTTGCCCTTCTGCAGCTATCAAATCATTTATTTTTTGTTCAATTAGTTTGCGTTCATTCGAATCATTTGTGAAAAATAACATACCGACTCCGTATTTACCTTTTTCGGGTAAATCCCATTCGTTGCATACAACACGAAAGAATATGTCAGGAATTTGAACCATCAAACCGGCTCCATCACCTGTTTTACCATCGCCACCTCTGCCGGCGCGATGCTCTAAACGACATAACATCTCAAGTCCTTTTTTTACGATATCGTGTGTTGCATTACCTTTTATATGTGCGTATAAACCTATCCCACATGCGTCATGTTCAAAAGACGGGTCATACATACCTTGTGCTTGTGGTAGTTGGTGAAATGTCATGTTTATACCTCCCTTTAAACTGAAAAAGTGTCTTAGGAATATTGTATGTTTTCAAAATAATATAAACAATATATAATTTGGATATAAATCATCTAATTTTGAGATAGATAAGGAGAATTCTATGGAACTACGCCAATTAAGATACTTTATAGAAGTCGCAGAAAGAGAGCATATTTCGGAGGCTGCGGTCCATTTACATGTTGCACAGTCCGCAGTTAGTAGACAAATAGCTAATTTGGAGGATGAACTCGGGGTTCAATTATTTGAGCGGGTAGGTAGAAATGTAAAGTTAACACCAATTGGTAAGATTTTCTTGGAGCATAGTGTCTCCGCCATTCAAGCGATTGATTTTGCGAAGAAACAAATTGATGAATATTTAGACCCTGAAAAAGGAACTATTAAAATTGGCTTTCCAACAAGTTTAGCCGGTCACTTATTACCAACAGTGATTTCCGCGTTTAAAAAAAAGCATCCAAACGTTGCTTTTCATTTGCGCCAGGGATCCTACAATTATTTAATAGAAGCGGTTAAACAACGAGAACTTAACTTGGCGTTTTTAGGTCCTCTACCTCCTAAGGAGAGTAGTTTAAATAACACTATTCTTTTTACGGAGAATTTCTCTATACTAGTGAATGCAAACCATCCCTTTGCCAAAAGAGATAAGATTCCTCTCATCGATCTTCGAAATGAGGATTTTGTCCTTTTCCCTGAAGGCTACATTATGCAAAAGTTGGTATTCGAAGCATGCAACTCTGTTGGTTTCACGCCCAAAGTTTCCTCGGAGGGTGAAGATATGGATGCGATTAAAGGATTAGTTGCTGCAGGGATAGGACTTACACTTTTACCCGAAAGTACTTTTTATGATTCTACCCCAAGATTCACGAAGAAAATCCCAATTGAATTACCTAATATACGAAGAACTGTTGGAATTATAAGCCCAGCTACACGGAATCTTTCCCCTTCAGAAAAGGTTTTTCATGATTTTGTCATTCAATTTTTCTCGTTGCTTGGACAGTATCAATAAACAGTCAGCATTTGCCTGAGGTATTTGAGGAGCTAACAATATAATAGGTCTTCGAGAAGGCCCTTTCTATACTTTGCATCTATTAAAACAAATGAAAAAACATGAAGATCGTAATCACACGGTCCTCATGTTTTTATATTTAATAGATAAGCTTATAATAAACTCAGTTTTTCGTCTTTTAAATCACTGATAAACATACAACCAGGGGCATGTGTGATCATAATAGAAGGCTTACTTTGCATAGCAACTGCTTGAGGTGTGACACCACAAGCCCAGAACACCGGTACTTCTCCATCCTTTATCGTAACTGAATCTCCAAAATCTGGCTTTGTTAAATCCGTTATTCCAATTTGAATTGGATCCCCAATATGAATTGGCGCACCATGTACCCCTGGAAATCTGGAAGTAATTTGTGTGGCTCTAATTGCATCTGCAGAAGACATAGGTCTCATACTAACTACAGTCGGCCCTTCGAAAACTCCTGCTTTCGCACAAGCAATATTCGTCTTATACATAGGTACATTACAGCTTTCTTCAATATGTCTAATCGGGATACCTGCATCTAGTAGTGGCGTTTCGAACGTAAAGCTACAGCCAATAAGAAAGGCCACCATATCATTCTCCCAATAATCTGTAATATCCGTTACTTCTTTAATATAGACTCCATCTTTATATATTCGATATCTAGGTATATCAGTTCGAATATCAGCCTCTTTAGCAATTGAACTGGGAACAAAAGAACCTATATCAGTCACATCAACCAAGGGACATGATTTTGGATTCCGCTGACAGAACAGTAAGAAATCATAAGCATATTCTTTCTTTAATATCGCTAAATTTGCTTGTGTATATCCTTTGGACATTCCAGCTGTTGGACCAGTTATTTTTCCTGCCCGAATCATTTCACGTATATTACTAGGTGACATAGAATTATAGTTGTTCATACAATCTCACTCCTAACTAGTTAAAAAGCAATGGAATTTGTTCTATAAGTGTCATGATACCTAAAACACCCATAATTATTGTTACTAATCCCCCACCAATCGTCATCCAAAGAGGGTGTTTATACTCTCCAACAACTTCTTTTTTATATGCACCAATTAACAGTGTCCCTAGTGCTAGAGGTAAAATCAGTGCATTAAGTGCACCAACAAGTATAAGAACGTTAACAGGTCTTCCTATAAAGGCGAATGTTACAGTAGATATAATAATAAATAATATAATTACCCAATTGTGATATTTTTCTATCTTTGGGTGGAAAGAACGAATAAATGAAACAGAGGTATAAGCTGCTCCCACAACTGAAGTAATGGCTGCTGCCCACATGATTACACCAAATATACGATATCCAATCTCACCTGCCGCAAGTCTAAATACAGAAGCTGGTGGATTCTCAGGGTCTATTGCCAATCCTTGCGATACTACTCCCAGAACAGCAAGGAATAACGCTACACGCATAATACCCGTTACAGCAATTCCCGTCACAGAGCTTTTCGTAACATCTGGAATTGATTCTATTCCTTTTACTCCTGCATCAAGTAGTCTATGTCCTCCCGCAAAAGTGATATAACCACCAACAGTACCCCCTACTAGGGTAACAATTGCAAAAATACTAATCTCAGATGGTGCAAATGTTCTTACAATCGCTTCTCCTACTGGAGGAGATGTTATAAAAGCAACATAAAGCATTAGTAATATCATGACAAAGCCAGCTACTTGAGCAACTTTATCCATTGCTTTACCTGCTTCTTTCACTACAAATATAAATATAGCAAATACAGCACTTATTATTGCACCAGTAATCGGATCAATTCCTAGCATAGCGTTCAATCCTAGACCAGCACCTGCAACGTTTCCTATATTAAATGCTAATCCTCCCATAACAATCAGAATTGCTAATATCACACCAAGTCCAGGGACTACCTTATTTGCAATCTCTTGTCCACGTAAACCAGATACTGTAATGATTCTCCAAATATTTAATTGCGCAAATACGTCTAATATCAATGAAATTAAAATAACAAATCCAAAACTTGCTGCTAATTGTTGCGTAAATACGGTTGTTTGTGTTAAAAACCCTGGTCCAATTGATGAAGTTGCCATTAAAAATGCAGCACCAAGTAATACGCTATTAGTAACTTTCTTGCTATTATTCACTGGTATAATATTCTTTTTTGACATCTTTCTCTCCCCCTAGTCCACTAATGAAGAAATAGCAATATTGTTGCGCTCTAATGTTTCTTTAATCTGTCGCGCAAATGTCACAGCATGTTCTCCATCGCCATGAATACAAACTGTATCTGCTTTTATCGATACCTCCGTATTTTGTTGAGATATTACTATACCTTCCTTTATCATTTTGACAACTTGTGAAACGGATTTATGTGTATCAGTTATCAATGCATCCGCATGTTGTCGAGAAGTCAAAGTTCCATCCGCTTGGTATGTACGGTCTGCAAAAACTTCATGAGCTGTCTGTAAGCCAATTCTTTCGCCTGCAGCAGTCAACTCACTATTTGCTAGTCCAAAGAGAATTATGGAAGAATCCACATCATAAACCGCTTTTGCTATAGCCTCTGCTAGCTCTTTATTTTTTGCTGCCATATTAAATAATGCTCCATGAGGTTTTACATGCTGCATCTTTTCATCAAATGTGGCTAAAAATGCTTGTAAAGCTCCTATCTGATAGACAACCATGTCGTACCCTTCTTGAGGAGAGATATTCATTTCTCTACGACCAAATCCGTTTAAATCAGGTAAGCCAGGGTGTGCACCGATTTTCACACCGTAGTCAATAGCTAGTTTTACTGTTTCTCGCATAACACTCGGATCTCCTGCGTGAAAACCACACGCTATATTCGCAGATGTTACATACTTCAATATCTCTTTTTGTTCACCTAATTGATAACGTCCAAAACTTTCGCCTAAATCACAATTTATATCTATTTTAAACATTTTCTAAACCCTCCTCAGATTTAAATAAAAGAATCAACACTCGCTTGTTCCGAATTATGGAACCTTAGTTTTGAAACTTAAAAAAAGTTTACCACAGTTTGATTTTTCTGAATAGATATTATTTTAGAAATCAAATAATTAGATAGATTCTATTAAATTCATAAAAGCATATTAAATAGTGAAATCCTGGCAACCTTAATTTTCGCTGGAATCGACGCCTTTCACACCAATTAATAAGATTGACTTTTAAAAATGAATAAAAAATTGTAGAATCACGTAAATATTCTTCTTTTTAATAGAATCAGGTTAAGAAAACAAAACTTGTAATTTAATTTTAGACAATTATAATAATTTATGTAATTCATTTTTAAGAACTTAAGTACCGTAATTCGAAACTAAAGGAGTTGTTACATACTATGAAATCTTCACAATTAGAACTCGACATTAAACCTTTAGGCGATTCAGCACTGATTGTTCAGCTTGGAGACGGAATAAATCCTACCCTACACAAACTAGTAAAAAGTCTCTCAGAGATAATTTCGACTATACCATTTAAGGGAATTATAGAATTCGTGCCTGCTTATAACAATATTACCGTTTACTATAATCCATTTTTGGTGCAAAATTCACATAGCGGTTCGACTAGTGCCTACGATAAAGTGAGTAGTCATATAAAAAAACTGGCTCAACAAATAACATTGGATAAAAACGCCGATACAAGAATTGTAACTATCCCAGTTTGCTACGGAGGTGAATTTGGTCCTGATTTAGAGAATGTAGCATCTATAAATAATCTATCAATGGAAGAGGTTATTGATATTCATACAAGTAGTGAATGTTTGGTTTATATGCTAGGATTTGCACCAGGATTCCCTTTTATGGGCGGTATGGATGAACGAATAGCAACTCCAAGAAGAGAAACCCCGAGATTATCAATTCCACGAGGATCAGTAGGTATAGCTGGTAAACAAACAGGGATTTATTCGTTAGAAACACCTGGGGGATGGCAAATCATTGGTAGGACTCCACTCGATTTGTTCCTTCCAAAAGAGTCTCCTCCTACACTGTTACAGGCAGGCGATCAAATCCAATTTGTATCCATAACGCCTGAGGAATACTTATTATACGAGGAGTTGAAGAAATGAGTATAAAAGTTTTGAACCAGGGACTAATGACTACTATTCAGGATTTAGGAAGATATGGCTCACAAAAGTTTGGTGTAATTGTAGGCGGAGCAATGGATTCCTATTCATTAAGGCTAGGTAATCTCTTAGTTGGTAATATTGAAAGTGAGGCTAATCTTGAAATAACACTTTATGGAACCACTCTTCAATTTGAGGAAGAAACACTAATTGCTATCACTGGCGCAGATTTCTTACCAACTATTAATAATATTCCCGCACCATTATGGAGCCCAATTGTCGTCAGGAAAGACTCTATTTTAAAATTTCATACAGCCATTAACGGAAGTAGAGCTTACGTAGCAATAGCAGGAGGAATTGATATTCCTGAGGTGATGGGTAGTAAAAGTACATATCTTCGTGCTAGGATTGGCGGATTTAAAGGGAGAGCGTTACAAAAAGGAGATGTTCTTCCTTTAACACATTCCAATAAATTGGAAAACGAGACTTCAAAAACAAGCCAGAAAAACAATGTCAATTGGAGCATAAATTATAATGAGTTGATAAGTTTTAACAAGCATCAAGTAATACGAGTAATTAAGGGAACAGAATTTGAAAGGTTCAACAAAGAGAGTCAACATAAACTATGGACTGAGGTTTTTACTATATCTTTACAGTCTGATCGAATGGGTTATAGATTAGAAGGGCAATCTCTTTCCCTTTCGGAAAACTTTGAACTCCTATCGGAAGGAGTAACATTTGGCACAATTCAGATCCCCCCTAGTGGACAGCCAATAATACTAATGGCAGATAGACAGACAACAGGCGGATACCCAAAGATTGGACAAGTTATTTCTGCAGATTTGCCTACGCTTGCACAACTTCAACCAACAGCTACTATCCAGTTTAAAGAAGTCACATTAGAAGAAGCCGAACATGCATTTATTCAAAATGAACGAAAGATAAACCTCATTAAAAATGCAATTAAATATAAGTTATATCATTAAATTGAAAATCCCCTCCTATTTTTGTTGAGGGGGTTTTCTGTATCCTAGCTTACGAGAAATTTCATCAGCAGCAGTCATTACTTTGCTGGCATAAAAAGCAATATTATCATTTTGGTAATTTGCTTCGATACCTGCAATACTTAGTCCTCCAATAATTTCACCTTTAAAATCGAAAATTGGAGCTGCAATTGCAGACGTATAATCCTCTAATTCAGAATGGCTAATTGTATATCCATTTACCCTTGCATCGCTTATAGACTTTAATAATACTTCTTTATTAGTTAATGTCCCAGTTGCAATTTTTTCTAACTCAACCTTATTTAGATAAGTCTCTATTTCTTGATCAGTTAAAAAAGAAAGAATAACCCTAGCACACGCACCTGCATAAAGCGGACTTCTTCTGCCGATTGCAGTATACAAACGAACTTTTTGATAGACATCCACTTTTTCAATATAAATTGTTTCATCACCTTGACGAATGATTAAATTTATAGCTTCTTTTAGTTCCTTATGTAATTCTTGCATGATATCATAAGCAATTTGTCTTAGATTTAATCGGGAAGCTACAAGATTTCCATACGTTAAAAACAATAAACCTAAACGATATTTTGAATCTCTTCCTTTTTCTATGAAACCCATTTCTTCTAATGTAAGGAGCATTCTGTAGACAGAGGTTTTCGGTATCATAGATAGTTCAATTATCTCTTGAAAAGTCAGTTCTGAGTGTTCAAGAAACAAGTTTAAGATATCCATTGAACGGACTACGGTCTTATTTTTCATATACTCACCTTCATTTAAAATTATTAGCTATTTTTACTATAATCCAAAAGTTTCTTTTTACTTCTATAGTTTACTATAAAAATACTTATTCCAACCATAACCAGACCAAGAATAAGCATGTATGTTATTGCTTCATCTAAGAATACTGCACCTAAGATGACTGCAATAATTGGTACCATAAAAGTGAAAGATCCTACCTTACTAGCTTCTCCTTCCCTAATAAGTTTGTAATAAACTAACTGTGCTAGAGGAATCCCTAAAATAGATCCATAACTTAATGCACCAACATATTTGCTATTCCAAACAATATCGGAAAAGTCTTCGAAAAAACCGCCAAATACAATCAAAACAAATCCACCAATAATACATTGCATGGAAACCATCCAAAATGCGTTAACCTTATGACTCACTTTTTTGACGTATATAACACCTATCGCCCAGAAGAAGGCAGTCATTAAGCCAAGAGCTACACCAATTACGGAAACATGAAAAGTCAACCCATCCAGGCTTACAATGACAATCCCTATAAACCCAATTACCAACCCTATAATCTTTCCTGGAGTCATAAATTCACCTAGCCAAATCCACGCAAAGAGACCTAACAGCACTGGTTGAAAGTAAACAAGAATGGAAAATAATCCGCCCGGTAAATAATTTAATCCAACTGTTTGAATTCCAAAAAATATAGTTGTATTTAATAAGGCAGAAGTACAATAATAACGCCAATTTTCACGCCAATTTATTTTATCCCTTATATTAAATAAAATAACTGCTAACAGAAGCCCACCAATTGTTGCTCTCATTCCTGCAAATAATATGGGTGGTGTATAAGGTAAAGCTAGTTTATATATAGGCCAACTTGCTCCCCAAACAAAAATTAAAAATAGGAGCAACATAGTTGATTTATTAAAAACATTATTCAATTTAATTACTTCCTTCCACCCTTATACGAATTCTCTAGAATCACTATACACCTTATGTAACAAACCATCTATGAAAATATGTTCATTTATATTTTTCAATTAAGAATTTTAACAAACAAAAACCGCAAATCATTAATCGATTTGCGGTTTTGTTCACATTATTATTTTATATTGTTATAAAATTCCTCAAAGTTATTTACGACCTGATCTAAAAAATCACTTGTTGCTTGATCTGTAATTTCATTTTGTTCATTGATCTTTGTATGAATGGCACCGATATAGACTTCATTGCCAGGAAGTAATCTTGGTTGAAGCGTCGGATTGGAAATAATTTCTCTTAAATGCATTTGCGCACGAATGCTACCTAAAACACCCATAGAAGATCCTACGATAAATGTTGGTTTATCTTTTAGGTCATGTCCACTGCGTGACATCCAGTCAATCGCATTTTTCAATGCACCTGGGATAGAGAAGTTATATTCTGGAACTGCAAAAAGCACTGCTTCTGCATTGCGAACTATTATTTTAAAATCCATAGCCCCTTTAGGAGGGTTATCTTCTATATCAGCATTAAACATTTCTATATCATTAATGGAAACGATTTGTATGTCCAATTGTTGCGTATAGCGTTTTTTCATATATTCTACTAATTTTAAGTTGTATGAGCCCTTTCTATTACTTCCTATGATTGCCGCTACTTTTATGGCCATTTGTACATCTCCTCATTCTCTGTTGTTTAACACCTTCTATATTTACTCACGATTGTTAGTATATCTCTATAATCCAAACTTATGCTGAGAGAAGGCTCGTTCATCTGATCAAACTATATTCAGATGATAATCTATTATAATAAAAGAGGACGCTCTCCATGAACGTCCTCAATTGTGATTATTAAACAAAAATATCTGCAATAAGTATAGCTATCAGTGAAGCACCCCAAGCTAAAGTAGTTGGAATTGACCACACCATAATTTGTTCTTTCGTATTTGTAATACCAAGCGAACGGTTAACAACCCAGAACATTGTATCACTAAAATAAGAGAATACCATTGCCCCAAGTGCTGCCGCTTGTGCCGCAAGTACCATATTTACACCGTCTATATTAGCTAGAATTGGTGCTGAAATGGATGCAGCTGTAATCATTGCAACAGTTCCACTACCCTGTATCAATCTTATAAGGGATGCAACTATAAACGGTATTAATACAGCAGGTAACGGTAAAGATGCAACGAGATTTCCGATATAATCCCCAGCACCACTTTCACGTAGTACATATCCGAATGCACCACCAGCACCTGTGATTAATAGAATAACCCCGGCACTGTTCATACCTTCTTCCATACGCCCAAGAGTATCTTCACGACTCCAACGTCCTGCTAATGCATAAATAGCTGCGATTACCGCTAACCCAACAGCAATAATTGGTTGACCTAAGAAAATTAGATAATCATAAATTCCACCAGTAATTTCTAATGCAGTCAAGGTCGTATTTAGGAAAATCAATACAATCGGTAAGACAATTGGTAATATAGAACGGAATAAGGACGGAAGCTCTTTATTCCGCTCATCAGAAAGTTGAACAAATTCATCATACGTCATTTCATCTTCAGGACGAACCCAGTCAGTGCCATCTTCATTTGGAAGTTGATATATTTTCTTTCCTAACCATTTCCCATAGAAAACCCCAACTAACATAATCGGAATAGCAAAAATCAATCCATAAATAATCATTTGACCAACGTCAACGCCGAAGATTCCTGCAACTCCTAGTGGTCCTGGAGTTGGGGGAACAGCATGATGAGTTGCTACTGCACCAATTGCCAATGGTATCCCTATTGCAACAACTGATTTCCCAGTTTTTCTTGCAACAGATTTAATTAGTGGTGTTAAAATGATAAAAGTTGAATCGACAAATATAGGTATAGCTACTATGTATCCTGCTAGGGCCATTGCCCATTCTTCTTTTTTCTTACCAATAAATTTAATAAGTGCGTACGCTAATCGTTCAGCAGCACCTGAAACTTCTAGTAGTCTACCCATCATGACTCCAAATCCAATTACAATACCTATGGAGCCTAGCGTACTACCAAAACCACCAATAATAGCATCAGCTACCTTAGGAGGTGACATTCCTCCGATGATTCCTGTTATTGCTGCGGCGATTATTAAAGCTAAAAATACATGAATTTTTGTTTTCACTACTAGATAGACTAATAGAATTACCCCAATGATTAGACCTAAAATTACTTGTGATTCAGACGACATCTCATGTAACCCCTTTCAAACTTCTATTTAAGAGAAGGAAAGTAGACTACTTTCCTTCTGTATAATTATTTACAATGATTCTTTACTTACAATAATTCTTTACTTACAATGATTCACGAGTAAATTTTGGTGCATATTCAGCAGCTAGTTTGATACATTCGTACATACTTACTTCAGATGCAATGTTTTTCCAAGCAATATCAAATGCGGTACCATGGTCAACAGATGTACGTAGGAAAGGAAGACCATTTGTAATAGAAATAGTACGGTGGAAATCTGTCATTTTCGCAGCGATATGACCTTGATCGTGGTATAGAGAAAGAACCGCATCATATTTACCGTTAAGTGCTTGGAAGAAAACTGAATCAGCCGGAACTGGACCGTAAGCATCAATACCATCTGCTTTCGCAAGCTCTACACCCGGTTTAATTTCTTCTACTTCTTCCATACCGAATAGACCGCCCTCACCTGCATGTGGGTTTAATCCTGCAACTGCAAGTTTACGATTTTCAACACCGAGACGTTGCAGAGCTTTATCACATCTATTTAAATAGTCACGAACTCTTTCTTTTGTCATTTGTGTGATTGCTTCTGCTACAGACACATGACGAGTCAAGAAGAAAATACGCATTCCATTTACTTGGAACATAGTTAGTGGATCAGGAGCCCCGCCTAAATCCTCTAACATTTCTGTATGGCCGATATAAGGAACTTTTGCTGCTTTTAATGATTCTTTATTGATCGGTGTAGTAGCAATAGCTTTAACTTCTCCAGCCATTGCAAGCTCCACTGAACGTTTGATAAATTCAAATGCTGCTTGTCCGTTTTGTGCAGAAACTTGTCCAGGCTCGAAATCTTCCATATTAATATTAGCTAAATCCATTACATCAATTGTTCCAAATTCATAAGAACCTTCAGAAGGCGATGTAACTACACTAACCTTTAAATTTACTCCAGTTACTTCGATTGCTTTACGTAGTATGTTCGCATCTCCTACTACTAGTGGTTTACACATAGTGTAAAGTTCTTCTTTTGCTAAAGATTTCACTGTAATTTCTGGACCAATACCGGCCGCATCTCCCATAGGAATCGCAATAATTTCTCGTACTGTAGTCATTTCCTAAACACTTCCTTCTTCTTTTTTGTTTGTTAAGAATCTTACACATTTATAAATAGAGTATTTATCCCCTACCATGCCACCTTTAGTGATTACAGGAATGCCATCGAAAGCTCCTCCTATAAAATGACCATACGCAGCTAAAGGAAGTACTTCATCCTGTAAACCGATAGCCTGCGCATCACTGACAGAACATAGAGCAGCTGTCACATCTCCACCACTGGAAAACATTCCATCAATAGTATGTTCAGTTTGGTCAATAACACTTTGAGTAACTCTAGCCAAACCTTCCGTTAAGCGTTTGGCAAGCTTTTCTTCAGTTACTCCTTCCCTAGTTGCAATATCTTTTAAGTTTAATTTTCCTGCACCCGGGGCATAAGTAGTGATGATCAGAACCTCTTGTTCCTCAAGTTTAATAATAGCTTCCTTCACCGCACGTTCTATTTCCTCGTCCCACGTACTAGTAGTAGAAGCTAACGCCTCCGTTTTTACATAAACTGGATCGGCATTTTTCTTATCGACTAAGTAATTCAACTGTCTTCCAGTTAAAGGAGTTATACTACCTACAGTCACGATGAATTTATTCGTTAAAATATGCTGATGAGCCATCAAACGACTATAAGAAGCAGATAATGGACCTGGATCCACTGGTACAAAAACCACACCATCAATTGCAGCCATCGATTCTGCTATATGATCTATCTCTTCATTGGTCACGGCATCCACAACAATAATCCGATTTCCAGCTTCTATTTGTTTCAACATTTCTAAATGAATACTATTTTTCCCTTTTAAAACTCTTCCTAATCCTATATGGGAAACAGGAAACTGGCTTTGCTCACTCATAATAGTTGGCACATGGGATATTGTAATCGGATTCATAGGATCCTTTGCAACATCAGTAGATTCCACAGGTACACCATCTACCAATAGGTATCCACCAGAGACAATGCGCCCAGAGTCTGGATAAGAAGTAACGACCACTGCCACACTATTTTCTCCTAGTGCATTTAATAAAGTGTCTGTTTCTACTCCAAGATTTCCACGTACTGTACTATCAATCCGTTTACAAAACACACTTGCACCCCATGTTGAAAGCTGTTCGTACGCTTTTAAAACTCTTGTTTGTGCCGAACTAGGCGCACAGTATCTGCTATCTGTATCCACACTAATGGAGGTAAACCCACCAATTGTTGGTACCTCTCCTTCAAATACTACTGTTGCACTATTAAACCCATTCTTAGATAGGAGAACTCCTGTCGCATTAGCTCCAGTTAAATCATCTGCAATAATTCCAACTTTCATTTTCCCACACCCTTTATAAAGCTAGTCATTTCACTGTATATTTCTTCCACTTCTTTTGGAAGTGTTTGGTCTGTTATTATGGCCGTCACAGAGTCGATACTTGCTATTTTAGCAAACGCTTTCTTTCCAAACTTCTGTGCATCTACAACTAAATAAACTACTTCACTACTATTAATCATCTCTCTCTTAATAGTTGCTTTTTCCAGAGTTGCAGAAGTAATTCCTAGTGTAGAATGAACCGCATGGGCACCCAAAAACAATATATCTACATGAATTTCTTTTAACATCTTTTCTGCATATGTTCCAAAAACCGCACCAACACCATTTTGAATTTTACCGCCTAGCATTATGACTTCCACTTTACTATCCATTAGTTCGGCAGCGATTTTAATATCATTTGTAACAATTGTGAGATTATCTCTAACTTTCAAACGTTTAGCAATCTCAAAATTGGTCGTCCCAGAATCTAGAAATACCTTCATACCATCCTTTACTAATTCTGATGCAATTTCAGCTATTTCAATTTTTTGTGGGTGAGCTTCCAAAATTTTTTGTAAATAGCTCTGTTCAGCAATAATAGCTTCGGGTATCGCAGCTCCCCCATGAGTTCTTATAAGTTTCTTCTGTTTTTCTAATTCATCTAGATCTCGACGAATTGTCATTGCAGAAACATCAAGTAAATTCACTAAATCTAATATTTCTACTTTACCTTTTATGGCAAGCTCTTCAATGATGCGTTTCTTCCTTAATACCGGAGTCATATAATTCTCCTTTTTATAAAAACGTTTACTATGAACATATTATGTTCGTTTCTACCACATAAGTCAATATATTTTGTTTAATTTAAATTATTAATGTTAATAATGAACATTCGTCCCAATTAAGTTATTAAACAATTTTGAATTATCTACCGAAATTCTGGTATTTTAACGATGTAGTGTGTTAAAATATAGTAATCTTTTTAAATAGAAAAATGGAGGTTCCGTCCCTATTATGCAATTAACAGATACGAAATCTATTCAAGTAGAAAATGTCCTTATTGCACATCAGTTTTTAAAAGATGTGGTCTACCATACTCCCTTACAAAAAAATGAATATTTATCTGAAAAATATGGTGCATCTATTTATTTCAAACGGGAGGATTTACAACATGTCCGGTCATTTAAATTACGCGGAGCATACTATAAGATCAAAACAATCGAGGAAGAGGCAAAAGAAAAAGGTGTTGTCTGTGCTAGCGCAGGTAACCACGCACAAGGAGTAGCATACGCATGTGCACAACTAGGAATCATAGCAAAAATTTTTATGCCATTAACCACTCCTTCACAAAAGATTGATCAAGTGAGAATGTTTGGACGTGAATTTGTTGAAATCATTCTTGCCGGGGATACTTTTGATGATTCGGCGGAAAGTGCAACGGCATACGCAGAGGTGGAGGATAGAATTTTCATACATCCATTTGATGATCCAGATATCATTGCGGGTCAAGCTACTGTTGCGGTGGAAATTATGAATGACATCGATGTGCCTATAGATTATTTGTTCGGTAGCATTGGTGGTGGCGGGTTAATATCTGGACTTTCTACATATGTAAAGAACGTCTCTCCATTCACCAAAGTGATTGGTGTTGAGCCTGCTGGAGCCGCAAGTATGAAGGCAGCTTTTAAAAACGAAGGACCTGTCGTGCTAGATTCAATTGATAAATTTGTAGACGGTGCTGCAGTAAAATGTGTCGGAAATCTATCTTATGAACTAAGTAAAAAATATGTAGATGATATCGTCCTTGTGCCAGAAGGAAAGGTATGTACAACTATTTTAGATTTATACAACAAACATGCGATTATTGCAGAACCTGCAGGTGCCCTATCCGTTGCAGCATTGGACTTTTATAGCGAAGCGATTAAAGGGAAATCTGTCGTTTGTGTCATTAGTGGAGGTAACAATGACATTGGTCGTATGCAGGAGATAAAAGAAAAGTCTTTAATATATGAAGGATTACTATATTATTTCATCGTAAAGTTTCCTCAAAGAGCAGGCGCATTACGACAATTTCTTGATAAAGTTCTTGGACCAGATGATGATATTACTACTTTTGAATATACGAAGAAAAACAATAAAGAAAGTGGTCCAGCACTTGTAGGCATTGAATTGAAAAACAGAAATGACTTTTCTGGCATTCTTTCTCGTATGAATGAGAATGGATTTTCCTATAAAGAAGTAAATAAGGATAGCACATTATTTGAATTACTCATTTAACTAAAACCTATGTAACATCAGTGTTTATAACGATTGATGTTACATTTTTTATTATATTAAAATAAAGTTTGTTAAATCTTCACACCTCAAATCTAGCAATATTTTCATCTCTTTGATATAATGATTCTTGTATTATAAATATTCTAATCTAGGGGGAAATTGAATGTCAGAAAATCAAAACAACAACAAAATGACAACTGCAGCGGGTGCGCCAGTAGTAGATAATCAAAACTCGCAATCAGCTGGATCACGTGGCCCACTATTATTACAAGATGTGTGGTTACTAGAAAAACTAGCACATTTTGATAGAGAAGTAATCCCAGAGCGTCGTATGCATGCAAAAGGATCAGGTGCTTATGGTAAATTTACTGTAACTCATGATATTACACAATATACTTCAGCAGCTCTTTTCTCTGAAATCGGAAAAGAAACAGAAATGTTCGTTCGTTTCTCAACTGTAGCTGGTGAACGTGGAGCCGCAGATGCAGAACGTGATATCCGTGGTTTCTCAATGCGTTTCTACACAGAACAAGGTAACTGGGATTTAGTTGGTAACAACACTCCTGTATTCTTCTTCCGTGATCCGCTTAATTTCCCAGATTTAAATCATGCAATTAAACGTGATCCACGTACTGGTATGCGTAGTGCTAATAGCAACTGGGATTTCTGGACATCATTACCGGAAGCACTTCACCAAGTGACAATCGTAATGAGTGACAGAGGACTTCCAAAATCTTACCGTACAATGCACGGATTTGGTAGTCATACATTCAGTATGATCAATGCTAACAATGAACGTGTATGGGTAAAATTCCATATGCGCTCACAACAAGGTATTGAGAACTTAACTGATCAAGAAGCAGTTGAAGTAGTTGGTGTGGACCGTGAAAGTTCACAACGCGACCTATACGATAATATCGAAGAAGGCAACTTCCCTAAATGGAAAATGTATATCCAAGTAATGACGGAAGAGCAAGCTAATAATATGCCTTACAATCCATTTGACTTAACGAAAGTTTGGTATAAAAAAGACTTCCCTCTAATTGAAGTTGGCGAATGGGAACTTAACCGTAATCCTGAAAACTATTTTGCAGAAGTAGAGCAAGCAGCTTTCACACCAGCTAACGTTGTACCTGGTATTAGCTTCTCTCCAGACAGAATGTTACAAGGACGTTTATTCTCTTATGGGGATGCTCAACGTTACCGTTTAGGTGTTAACCATCACCAAATTCCAGTTAACACACCGAAATGTCCTGTACACTCTTTCCATAGAGACGGTGCGATGCGTGTTGACGGTAACTTAGGTGGATCATTACCTTATGAGCCAAATAGTTATGGAAAATGGAAAACACAACCTGAATACACAGAGCCTCGTTTACCACTTCATGGAGATGCTGGAATTTGGGATTTCCGCGAAGATGACGATAACTATTATGAGCAACCTGGTAAACTATTCAGATTGATGAGCTCAGAACAACAAAAAGTTCTTATTGATAACACAACACGTAATATGAATGGCGTAGAAGAATTTATTAAGATTCGTCACATCATTCACTGTTACAAAGCTGATCCTGCATACGGCCAAGGACTTGCGGAAGCAATGGAAATTCCATGGGGCAATATCGAAGCAGCAATGGCTTAATAAGAGAAACATAGAGTGGCGGTCGTAACAGATGTTACGACCGCCACTTTTTTTGAAAAGTAAGCAAGTATATAAAAATGTAGCATGAAGACTGGGTTCATGGTGCTTTAAAGAATGAATATTACTGGTGATTTCCGTTTCAGGTGGACGCGTTCCGCAGTGTGAGCGAGAAGCAAAGGCTAAGAGTGCGAAAAGCGTCCGCCGAAGCGGAAATCAACGGTGTTTCTAAGGTTACTCTTCTTAAAAGGACCGGGCATGTCTTTTACCCGGTTTTTCTTATTGCTCTAACGTCTCTTCTCTCGTAAACTTACTTGCACAGGTACAATAAGTTACTTGCTCTCGCTGCCCTTTTACTTGCGTAGATGTGGATTTACTGGCGAATCGGAAAATTTATCTAATTCCCCACTTATATAAAACTACAAAAATAAAAGAGCAGCATTTTAGCTACTCTTTTACTTATTACGACGATAATAGTGTTCGGTCACTAGTAAACTTTTGGCCTCTAATTCGTTGGAATTCTTCCATTAGCTTTTCAATCGTTAAGGTATGCTTCTCTTCTTCCCCAACTTCCAAAATTATTTGTCCTTTATCCATCATAATTAAACGATTACCCAAGTCTAATGCTTGCTGCATATTATGAGTTACCATTAGAGTGGTAAGATTATCTTTTTTAACAAGCTTTTCCGTTAAATTTGTAATTAGTTCTGCTCGCGATGGATCAAGTGCAGCCGTATGCTCGTCTAGTAATAAGATGGAAGGCTGTGTAAAAGTGGCCATTAACAATGATAATGCCTGTCTCTCTCCCCCCGAAAGTAATCCAACTTTAGCATTTAATCGATTTTCAAGATTAAGATGCAGTCTTTCCAGTGAGTGAAGAAAAAACTCTTTTCTTTGTTTATCCACACCAATTTTTAGACCTCTTTTTTTATTTCTAGAGTATGCAATTGCCAAGTTTTCTTCGATTGTCATAGTAGGTGCAGTACCCGACATTGGATCTTGAAACACTCTACCGATAAACTGAGAACGTTTAAATTCTGGGAGTTTTGTTACATCGTTTCCATCAATCATTATTTGTCCAAAGTCTGGTGATAATGCTCCGGATACCATATTTAACATTGTAGATTTTCCAGCACCATTACTCCCGATAACAGTGACAAAATCTCCTATATTTAAATTTAAATTTATTCGATCTAATGCAATTTTCTCATCTGCCGTGCTTTCATTGAAAATCTTGTTGATATTATTTAACTTAAGCAAGGTTTTCACTCTCCTTACTTTTTAGCATAGTTTGGGACTCACGTAGAGCATGTCGTTTAGCTTTTCTACTTTTTTCACGACGTTTTTCAAAATATTGAGGTAAAACTAGCGCTATAATTACAATGATTGCTGTAATTAGCTTCATATCTCCTGCATCCAAAAATTCTACTCGAAGTGCTAAAGCTAAAACGATACGATAAATAATGGCACCAATGATTACAGCAAGTGTCGTTCTTACAATTGTTTTCGTACCGAAAATCGCTTCTCCAATAATAACAGATGCAAGTCCGATTACAATCATTCCTATACCCATTCCAATATCCGAAAACTTAGCGTATTGAGCTATCAAAGCCCCAGAAAATGCAACTAACGCATTAGAAAGGCCAAGTCCTAATATGACAAGCGTATCTGTATTTACAGAAAAGCTTCGAATCATTTTTTTGTTATCACCAGTAGCCCGAATCGCTAAACCAACTTCCGTTTTCAAGAACCAGTCAAAAATAAATTTGATAATAACTACTAAAATAGCAACAATTACTACTGTTCCCCAAGTCTTTGGAAGGTATTGAATTCCCATTGAAGTTAAAAAACCATTAATAGTTTCATCTATACCTAAACTCCCCCACCAGCCAAAGAATTGGCTAAATAAGGTTTCTTCATTCATCAAGGGGATATTTGGCCGTCCTACCGAGTTCTCAACAGTAAAGCCCATTATCCGTAAATTAATAGAATACAAAGCAATCATCATTAATATTCCAGAAAGTAAGGGATTAATCTTCCCTTTTGTGTGTAACAGCCCAGTCATGCAACCTGCAAGAAATCCTGCCAATATAGCAACTAGAGTTGCAAGCGCAGGGTGATAGCCCAACACAATCATCATTGCAGCAGTACCGGCTCCAGTCACAAAGCTACCATCTACTGTTAAATCAGGAAAATCTAACACTCGGAATGTCAAATACACGCCGAGTGCCATAATTGCATATATAAATCCTTGTTCAACTGATCCAAAGATTGCTGAAAACATAATACATCAAACTCCTATCTATTCCACAAATTCAGATTCCCACTCATCTTTCACTTCAATTCCAAGAGCATCAACAGTATCTTTGTTCAAAACAAATTTTAAGTTTTGTGGATATTGAACTGGTAATTCTGCAGGTGTACTTTCACCTTTTAAAATTTTAACAGCCATTTCCCCTGCTTCATAACCGATATCATAAAATTCAAATCCATAAGCACCTAAGCCACCACGTTTTACTGAATCAAACTCTGCTACCATCATTGGAAGCTTCTGTTCGTTGGCAACATTTACAACAGATTCAAGTGCTGAAACTACCGTGTTATCCGTTATGATATATAACGAATCTACTTTTCCTATTAAAGATTCAGTTGCTTGTTTAACTTCAGCAGATGTAGAAACAGAAGCTTCTACTACATTTAGTCCAACTTCAGCCATTTGTTCTTTTACGGCATCTACTTGTGAACGTGAATTTTGCTCCCCTGCATTAAAAACAATACCAACATTTTTTGCTTTTAACTCGTTTTTCAAAAATGCAATGGTACTTGGAATAGCATCAGGGTGTGTGTCAACTGTCCCAGTTACGTTTCCACCTGGGCTTTCCATAGAGTCTACAAGTTCTGCATCAACAGCGTTTGTTACGGAAGTAAATACAATTGGAATATCTTCTGTTAGAGCTGAAACTGCCTGGGCACTAGGAGTAGAATTGGCAAATATTAAATCTACCCCTGAACTTACTAGATCATTAGCGATGGTAGTATTCTGACTGTTATCATTTTGAGCATTCTTAACTTCATATTCGACTTCAAGTCCTGCATCCTCAATTGCTTTTTGGAATCCGTCAAATGCAGCATTCAAAGATGGGTGCTCTACAATTTGCGTTACACCTATCTTATAAGTTTTTGTGTCCTCTGACTCCGTAGTATTTGTTGAAGCGGATTCATCTCCACCACATGCAGCTAGTATTAAAACAGCAGCTGATAAAACCATACCTAATTTTTTCTTCGTGCTTTTCATCTTTTATAACCCCCATTTAACATTTAATGCATCAGCGATTCAACTCGCTAAAGTATTCTGATAAAGCAATGTTACACTGGATCTATATAATAGTCAATAACATTATGAATTATTCAAAAATTTCATAGCATTATGAGACCATTACAATTTCTTAACATAGAAATCATATGTAGGAGACAATTCTTATTTAAACTATAAACTAGGATATTTTGCTTTATTTTAGGGGGATATAGGATGGCAATTTTAGAAAATGATTATTATGATCTTTTTAGGTATATTTTAGAAGAAAAGGCTATAGAAACTGTATTTCAACCAATTATTTCTTTACAAACGGGGCAAATATACGGTTATGAAGCATTAACCAGAGGACCCATTAATACTGTATTACATAATCCAGAGAATTTATTTGATTATGCACTGAAGACCGGAAAGCTTTGGGAGCTTGAAAATGTTTGCAGAGCAAATGCATTGAAGTGTGCACATGAATTACAAGCTGAAGGCAAACTTTTTTTAAACGTAAATCCAAATATTATGAATGACCCCAAGTTTAAACAAGGGTTTACGAAAGAATTTTTGTCACTTTTTCAGATGGATTCAGATTCAATAGTATTTGAAATCACAGAACGGGAGGCTATTAATAACTTAAAAGATTTTATAAATACGATTGATCACTATAAAAGACAATATTACCAAATTGCTATTGATGATGTAGGATCTGGATATTCGGGACTAAATATTATTACGGATGTACGTCCACATTTTATAAAATTAGACATGAAACTAACTCGTAACATTAACAAAGATAGGACCAAACAATTGCTCGTTAGAAGTTTATGTGAATTTGCCAATTATTCACAAATACATATTATTGCAGAAGGCATTGAAACAATGGAGGAATTACATACACTGATTGATATAGGTGTACATTTTGGACAAGGATATTATATTCAGAAGCCGAATTCAAAGTTAATTCCAGTCCGTAGCGAGCTGATAAGCATTATAAAAAAAGAAAACAACCGAAAAAATAGTATTTTTTCTAATCGTTTAACTGACACGTCTATAGAAAATATTGCTACTCCCCTACATATGATTTCGAGTGATATGCCGATTTCCAAAGTTAGTAAATTAATGGAATCCAATGATTCCCTCCCTGGCTTTAGTATTAAAGAAAACAATAAACTAATTGGGGTAATTACGAGAAATAAACTGCATTTGAAATTCAGCGGACCCTATGGCTATAGTTTATATAATAAAAAACCAATTTCAGCAATTATGAGCAGACAATTTATGAAAGTCGACGCTGGAACCCCGATTGATGTAGTTGCTAAAATTGCGATGAAACGCGATCCATTACACTTATATGATTTTATCACTATCACTAAACAGGATCATTATTTTGGCGTTGTCACAGTGAAGGATTTATTGGAGAAAAGTATGCAGCTAGAAATAGACTATGCAAAGCATTTAAATCCACTTTCAGAATTACCCGGTAATATTATAATTGAACAGCAGCTACAAAAATGTATTGAAGCAACAAACGAGCTTATCGTTCTTTACTTAGATATTGATAATTTTAAACCATACAATGATGTATATGGATTCGAAAAGGGAGATAAGGTAATAATGGACCTTGCAAAAATATTAGAGGAAGTATGCCCTTCCGATGGATTCATCGGTCATATTGGCGGAGATGATTTTATACTAATTACAGACATAACTAAAAGTAAAGACATTTGTGAAAAGATTATTGAACAATTCAATGAGTCTATTGAGCATTATTACTATGCATACGATTATATAAAAGGATACATTGTCTCTAAAAATAGACATGGAATAGAAGAACAATTTCCTCTTTTAACTATCTCAATAGCTGGATTAACAAACCGAGAGTGTCAAACTATTTATGAACTATCTGAAAATGCAACAAAAGTAAAAAAACAATGCAAGCAGCTGACGGGGAGCAATTATTTAATTCAGTACTAAGTACTCCCCAAATCAAACATTAATTTGAACAATTATAGTTCTGCCCTAATAAGGTCATTGCTTATGCTATGATATAGCTAATGATTCATTATTAGGAGGAACTTGCATGACTACCGTAATTATCATTGGTATATTTATATTCCTAATTGTATTAGGGCTCACTATTTTCACTATCAATAAAGGATACGCATTCAAGCACACAATTGATGAAATACCTGTAAAAGACGATAAAAAAACGCATAGCCATAATGGCTAATGCGTTTTTTTCAAGTTATGAAGTGTTCCAAATATTAATGATACCGCTGATTTCCGTTTCAGGCGGATGCTTTCCGCGGGCCCGGCTTCAATCTCCTCGTCACAACGTTCCTGCGGGGCTTTCAGCTCGGGCTATTCCCGCTGTAGTCGCCACCCTTCACTCCAATCAGCAAAGGGAGTAGTACTTAACAATAAGATTACCGAAAAAAAAGAGACTGGTTGTGACATCAAACCAGTCGCAACCAGCCTCTCTAAAAAATCTGTCGATAATAATATAGCAGCAAATCTGTCCAAAGTTCTCCGAAAACGAGACAAATTAGGTTTTTATCTTAAAAGGGCACTTGCGTTTTTTTAAAAAGAGAAAGTATATAAAAATGTACCGTGTACATTGGGTTCATGGGTTGAAAGAATGATTAATACCGCTGATTCCTTTTCAGGTGGAAGTGTTCCGCGGGATAATAGTAGTCAAAGTTAATATAGTGGTAAAACCGTCCGTTGAATTAGGGATACTATTCTGTAATGAAGGATAAAGAAAGCAGATTTTTTTTATACTAGTGGAAAAAAAGAAAAATAGTAAGTGTTTACTAAATAAAGAAGTGAAATAGCGAATGAAATTGTATCTTCGAGAGCTTCCTCTATGAATAGGAAAATATCTTTTCTCTAGTTACCCAAAAATGCACTTACCTGTTTCTAAGAGTTGTAGGAGGGCGACGGACAGAAAAAGTAAAACTTCATTCCGTGGGGGCTTCATCCCCCATGGTATGTTAGTTGAACCATTCGGGCTTTTACGGGCAGTTATCTACTGCCCGTAAATGCGGGACAAACGCCATAAGATTACCGAAAAAAGTGATATTGGTTGTGACGGACGTCACAACCAATATCACTAAAAATTCACTCGGTAATAATATAGCCAAACGTTTGTCCAAAGCCCTTCGAAAACGATAGAAACAGGTTTTGACCTTAAAGGACTGGGCATGTCCTTTGCCTGGTTTTTTTTATCGTTCATTCCCTATACTTAATTGTTTACTTTAACTTTATCTTTTTTAATTTGTTTACTTCTCAATTGACCACATGCAGCATCAATATCGGTACCTTGTTCCATACGAACACCACAATTGATACCTTTGTTTTTCAATGTTTGGAAGAAAGCACTAATAGACTTTTCACTACTACGTTGATATTGACCATGCTCATCTACTGGATTGTAAGGAATTAAGTTCACATACGAAAGATGACGTTTATTTTCTAGAAGTTTTGCTAATTGTAGCGCTTCTTCTACATGATCATTTACATCTTTGAGAAGAATATATTCAAATGTAATACGACGATTTTTCTTCTCTAAATAATAATCTACTGCTGCCATTACTTTTTCAATAGGGAATGCCTTATTAATAACCATTATTTTCGAGCGAAGTTCATCATTAGGAGCATGCAAGGAAACAGCAAGATTCACTTGGATATCCTCTTCCGCAAAATCTATTATTTTCTTTGCAAGACCGCTTGTTGACACGGTAATATGACGAGCGCCAATAGCAAGTCCTTTTTGATCATTTACAGTACGCAAGAAATTCATCAAGTTTTTATAGTTATCAAACGGCTCCCCAATACCCATAACAACGATATGGCTAACACGTTCTTCTTTTTGAATTTGGTCTAAATGGAACTGTACCTTCATAATTTGTTCCACGATTTCTCCTGCGTCAAGGTCACGGCTCTTTTTAAGTAATCCACTTGCACAGAAGCTACATCCGATATTACACCCTACCTGAGTAGTAACACATACAGAAAGACCATATTTAAAGCGCATTAGTACAGTTTCGATCAAGTTTCCATCTTGCATTTCAAATAGAAACTTAATTGTTCCATCGGCTGATTCTTGCTTAACACTCTCTTTTAGCGTCTGTATAACAAAGTTTTCTTCTAAAATTTGAAGACAATCTTTGTTTACATTTGTCATTTCCGCAAAGCTTTGAACACGTTTAATGTACAACCAGTCCCAAACCTGCTCAGCACGGAATTTCTTTTGGCCATGTTCCATAAGCCATTCGATTAATTGATCTCTAGTTAGACCATATATAGATTTTTTCATTATTAGCCCTCATTTCATGCGTATACAATTTGCCTATTATACTATAGTTATTTACCCAAGACAACTTATTATACTGGAAATAAGGTGCAAATGAAATATTTATGCTCGATTAACTCCTTCAGCACATGTTTTTTTGTTGCGAGCCTCAGGCGGATGCCATAGATTTTTAAAGAGATTTATCGAGCTAGCTCGATAAATCTCTAGGCGCAAATATGCTGAGGCATATTTGATTATTATTTTTCAACATCATTCTCTCTTATCCAATCACTGTAGCTACCTACGTATAGTTGAACATTTTCGTAACCAGCCTCTTTTAAACATCCATACAATGGCGCCGCTGTAACACCACTACCACAATAAGCTATAACTGGTTTGTTATTTGGAGCCAAGTGACTCAATTTTTCCTTTAACGCTTTCTGCTCTAAAAATTTCCCATCTTCTTTGAGCTGCTCCCAGTCAAAGTTAATAGCAGTTGGAATATGACCAGCAATTGGATCGATAGGTTCACTTTCGCCTTTAAAACGAACATTAGATCTTGCATCTATTAATTGACCCTTTGTTACGTCTGCAACTACTTGTCTTACTTCATCCATTGTAAGTAATTTACTAGTGTTCCATTTAAGTATCGTTGTTGTGTGCTTTACGACAGGTTCGATTTTCGAAACTGGCAGCTTACTCTTTAATTCCTCAAACCCAGAACGGGATACATATATATTTTTAAATCCTGCCCACTCCAATAAAAAATATGCACGTAATGCAAAAGGTGCAGCTCCTTGGTCGTAAATTACGATAAAATCTTCTAGGTTTAAACCAGCTTGCTGAACAAGACTTGTCATTTTTTCCTTAGAAATCATCGGGTGTCGACCATTATCACTGAACATATCAGATAAATCTTCTTCTAAATCCCAATATATTGCTCCTTCAACATGTTCCATATTATACATTTGACGTCCTGCGTTTTTATCACTTAAATCAAAGCGAGCATCGATAAAACGGGGATTTCCCTCTAAAATCTCTGCTAATTCAATAAATACTTTAGCCATATAATCACTCCTTTTATAGTCGTGCGTATATTGATTTCCACGTGTGAAGAGTTTCTTCCTGCTCTAATAATTTTCGTTCCGCATCAATTTGAGTAATCGATTCTTGAAGCAGCTTCAAACGTAAAGCCTCTGATTCAATATCCGAGTATTGCTCAATCCAATTTCCTAAACGTTCTTTTTCTTTCGTTAAATATTCATCTGCCTCAACTTTAGATTCATCGGATAACGAATCGCGTAGTTTTTCTTTTTCATTGTTTTCAAAAAAGCTTTTAGAATTTTTAAAGTATGATTTTACATGCTCATATTTAGCAATACTTTCAAAAGGTCCTATAAAATCTAAAAGTTCCCTCTCCATAACTTCATGTGGACTAAATGTAAAGCCTGTATTCCAATCCTTAAGTACACGTATTTCCTCTTTTTCTAACTGAAGAATTTGCTGCTGAATAAACTGGAGAATTCGGAAATTTGATACGCGCATTTCTTGTTCTATATCGAAACGAATCATTTTGAGAATATCCTTTAAGGCAAGATCCAATGCAACAGTAGCAGAGTTATTTGAAAATAAAGAGGGATTATAAGCTTCTTTAAAGAACTCATTAAAACGATAATACACACGTTGTAACACGTAATATAGCAGTGTATCTAACTCCTGTTTTGCTTCTTTTGCAATTTGTGTAGACTTAGAATTTGTGTACCTTTTACGAATATTTTGTTCTTGATTTCGAAGCTCGATTAATCGTTGGTCCTTTCTCGCAAGATTTGCCTCCGTCTGTTCTATTAAGCTAAGTAATTTCGATTGTTGACGAGTCGCTTCCTCTTCAAGAGCAGAAATAGAAATTTGCTTTAAATCCTTTTCTAGAAAATGATGAAATGATTCTTCAAATTTTTGCATACCTTCATGCAATGATAATCCACCGATTTTCTCTTTTAATCCTTGTAAGCTAGATACTCCATATACTCTTGGAAAACGGATACCAAATCGTTGTAGTTCATCCTGGACATATTGCTTTACTAAATTGGCTTCCTCATCTGAGTCTGCCAAATCGATTGCATTTACAACGAAGAACATTTTATCTAGCTCGAACGCATCTTTTACTCTCCCTAGCTGTATTAGGAACTCACGGTCTGCCTTTGAAAACGCATGATTAAAATAAGTAACAAACAATACAGCATCAGCATTACGAATATAGTCAAAAGCTACACCCGTATGCCTAGCATTAATCGAATCTGCTCCAGGAGTGTCTACTAGTGTCACACCTAGTCTCGTTAATTCACAATCATAATAAAAATCAATGAAATCTACAAAGCAGCTTTTGGATTCATCTGCAACAAATTGTCCAAATTCATCTCCAGAAACGTTTAGAACCTTTCCTAATTGTTCCTTAAATGTTGGATATCCTTTATAAAAGGCTGTAACAAACGATTTATGTATCTCTTCTACTACCTTCTCTTTCATAACAGAACTAGCTTTCTCAAAAGCTTCCTCTAATGTATGGATAGTTATTCCAAGCTGTTCATACGCATAAGCCACATCTTCTAAAATTTGTCCTTCCGATTTCAGAACAACATCAGCTGTATTATGTAGATGATTTTCGGATACCGGATGGATCTTATTAATAGCAGCAGTTGTTGGGTTAGGTGAAACCGGTAGCACATTTGCTCCCATTAAAGCATTCGAAAAGCTAGATTTCCCAGCACTAAATGCACCAAACAATGCAATAGTAAATTGTTGGTTCTCTACTCGTAAAGCTTTCCTTTTAATCGTTTCGGCTGCCTCTTCAAAAGCTGGTAATTCTGCTAATACTTCACCAATTCTCTTCGCACGACTCACTACAGCCTCCGCAGAAAGAAGATCTTCTTCATCTTTTGCTTCTACTACCTGTTCTATCGTTACAATTGGCTGCTCCGTATTATAATCTTGTTCATCATAATCCGTAATAGAGCTTTCAAATTGAAGGCGCTCTTGTTCCCAATTTTTTAATAATTCATCTCGATCCTTCCTAATAGGTAAAGATGGAGTAGTGACTGTTTTTTCAAATGTTTGTATTCGTGTATCTATTTCTTCCAATGCGTGTATCGCCAATTTTTTTTCGTTTAGATCTTTTGTTTTCGATTCTATTTGGTCTTCATTTTCAATTGGGTTTTCTTCTATATAATGTATATTTTCTTCTTTCCATAAATCCGTTTGATTTATGTAATACCGATTGACTTCTTCTGTCACACGATTGGCAAAGTTTAGGATTGCATTACCGCTTGTACTTGCTCCTTCGTGTAAAGAATTGTCTATAAGATCAGTAGAAACACTAAATTGTATTGCATCGATTTGATTTGCCTTATCTTCGGTTAATAAAGAAACGTCTTTTAACATGCGTTTCATCAATAATTTCATATGAGTAGTAATATTGGTGGCAATAATTTTATCTAACGAGCTAATAATTTCGTTGAGTCTTCTTTGTCTCTCTTCCTCTGTTTTCTTTTTACTCCCTAAAAAACCAACTTTAAAATTGGATTGCTTACTCTCCGCATAAGACTTCAAAGCTTCGCGCATTTCAAACGTCATAATAGAAGCATTTTCTAGTATGTTTTTACGAAGGTCTTCAAAGGTCTTTTTCCAAAGAGTAACATCTTGAAGTTTTACTTGTTTCTGAGCAAGTTCCAATTGTTCTTTAATATCTTCTTTGTTGTTCCAATCCTCTTCGCTCAGCTGACTCTCAAAGGTTTCAAAACATGCTGCTTTTTCATCCTCTAAAAAATGTAAATGCTCATCTATTAACTTTTCTAATGTAGCCTGAGCTAGTGTAAGATAATAATCCTCTTTGTTTTCAATAGAGCTAGTCACTATTTGTTGAACCTGTGGAAAATCATTATGTATGAAATCATTATTTTTTAAGCTAGTATAAAAAATCCCTTTTGGATCAACAGACCAAGAATTAAAAGCATCTGCAACCGATTGTTTATAGGCTGTAAAAGGCAATTCTTCTTCTCTATGCTTATCCACTTGGTTTACGATTAAATATACATTTTCATTATAATGAAGTAATTGCTTCGTAAATTGAAAGTTTAACTCTGACTGAACGTGATTGTAATCCATTACGTAAAAAACAATATCAGCCAAATGCAAGGCAGATTCAGTGGAAATACGATGTGCATCATCTGTCGAGTCTACTCCAGGGGTATCCATTATTGTAATTCCTTCAGGGAGACTTGAACCAGCATGTCCTATTTCAATTTGAGAAACTTTACTTCCATCTTTTGAATATTTTTTTACTAGTTGAATATCATACTCCCCAGAAAATCTGACTGGTGGTTGATCCACAAAGTGAACTAGAGCATAGTTTTCAGCTGTATTTTGAACTGTAACGATATTTGCTGAGGTAGGAATCGGGCTAGTTGGAAGCAATTGTTCATTAACCAATGCATTAATCATACTAGATTTACCAGCCGAAAAGTGACCTGCAAAGGCAATAGTAAATGTGCCTTTTTCCAATTTCCCAGCAAACAGTTTGGATTTTCGATACCGTTCGTCGTCATTGTTTCCTTTGAAAATAGTTGCTAGTAATGCATTTTGTTCTTTTATCTCTTGTATTTCCTTTGAGTTCTGCATATAAAAATTTTATCTCCTTCATAATTCGACAATGTACATCTATCATAGCAAAAATTTAAAGCCTATAACAATATTCTTTGACTCTTTTATACGATAAAAAAAAGACTCTATTTGCTTTCGCAATAAAGTCATCTGGATTGTTCATGTTATTTTTGCTTTTGGCGCTGTAGACTTTAAAATATATGCTGTTACCCCACTATACACTAAAATAGATAATCCAATTATTACAGCTAACATATATATCGCCCTCTCAACTGAATTTGATATTCATTCTCATCGACATAATACCATAGTATATTTTAAAATTCTACAATACCTATTCTTTTTTCCTATATTACATGATAAAATCGATACATCTATACTAGATGGAGGGGAAAAAATGAGCGCTTCAAAACATATTCAAACAATTTTAAACGGAACAATCCAATCTTTAAAATCAGTCATACCAATTGCAATGGATATAAAATCCCCTTCCTTGATGGTTCAACCATTCGAACAAAAAGAAATGGGTGTACTAATTGGAATTATCGGTGATATTAAAGGGCGAATAATTATTGACTCCACAGCTGATTCCTTTTCTGCAATTGGAGCAACCATGTTCGGTATGCCATTAGAAGGTGAAATGCTCGAATCATTTACAGGCGAGCTTGGGAATATGGTCGCAGGGAATATTTGTACTTCCGTTGCTGCTAATGGAGTTGAAATTGATATTACTCCACCTACTGTTATTGTTGGCACTACCAGGTTATATGGATTTCAACATGCTTTTAAACTTCCTGTAGTGATTGAAAATATTGGTGAAATGGCAATTATCTTAACTATAGATGAATAAGAACAGAGCCTCCTTTTGTAGGAAGGTTCTTTTTTTATGTAAAAAAACCTGTCTAATTAGGCGAACCCCCTAGGAAACTATCACATTTCACATATAGTTCACAGTTTACATACGTAAGTGTGATTTTTATCACATCTTCTATTAACCATTATATTTATTATGGAATTATACAAGTTGAATAGGAGGAGGTGTAAGTAAATGTCGAAAAAGAAAGAAAAAGATTCAGATTTAAAAGGCACTCTTTATTCAGTTGGTTTTGTTGGCTTATTTATATTAGTTTCTTGGTTCATGGCATTTTACTTATTCATAGACAGATTTTAATTTAATTGGAGGTTAAAGACTTATGCATATTCATAAGTATGAAAAGTGGTGGCTAACTTTTGGGATTAGCTCATTGGTATTATTTTTAGTTATAGTTGGTTTTAGTGCATTTCATTATGGTTCACACCCCCCAACTGGAAAAGTTTACATCGATCCTGAGCGAGTTGATGAGATAGCACCTTTTAATAATCCAGGGGTTCATAAAGTAGAAGGTAAAGAATGGGACTATGAAGTAGTTCTAGTTGCATCTGCATTTTACTATAATCCACCTGAGATTGAGGTACCATTAGGTTCCACCGTAAAGTTCATATCAACAACTAAAGACGTTGTTCATGGATTTCAAGTTGCTGGAACAAATATTAATATGATACTAGAACCAGGTTACGTTTCGGAATATGTAACAACGGTGGACAAATCTGGCGAGTTTTTAATCTTATGTAATGAATATTGTGGCATCGGACACTCTTCTATGACGTCCAAGTTAAAGGTGGTGGAGTAAAATGACAACGATTAAAGAAAAAGCAAAAGATTTCACAAAAGTCGACCGTCGTGATGGTAAACTAGCCCTTGCTCATATATATGTAGCATTTATCGCTTTATTCATCGGAGGTCTTTGTGGTTTATTACAAGTTCTAGTTCGCTCTGGTAAATTTACACTCCCATGGGGAATTGGGTATTATCAAATTTTAACTGTTCATGGTGTGTTATTAGGTCTTATTTTAACAACTTATTTTATACTTGGTTTTCAAATTGCTGCTATGAGCAGAACTTCTGGAACTTTTACAGACAAACAACGTTTACTCGGTTGGATAGGTTTCTGGGTAATGACTACTGGTACGGTTGCAGCTGCAACGATGGTATTACTAAACGAAGCTTCTGTTTTGTATACATTCTATGCTCCTCTTCAAGCACATTGGATTTTTTATGTGGGAATGGCTCTGGTAGTTGTAGGATCATGGATTGTTGGTATTGCACAAATTATGAAGTATAACGAATGGCGTAAAGCTCATCCGGGTGAATCTAGTCCCCTTCTATCCTTTATGGTAATTGTCAATATGGCAATGTGGATTATTTGTTCTTTAGGGGTAGCTGTGGAAGTTGTATTCCAACTAATTCCATGGTCATTAGGCTGGGTTGATAAAGTGGATGTTTTACTTTCTCGTACTTTATTCTGGTATTTCGGTCATCCATTAGTTTACTTCTGGTTGTTACCTGCGTATATGGTTTGGTATGTCGTGATTCCAAAAATTATTGGAGGTAAAATTTTCTCTGATGCCTTAGCAAGACTTTCATTCATGTTATTTTTACTGTTCTCTATTCCAGTTGGATTTCATCACCAGTTAACAGAACCAGGGATTGAATCATTTTGGAAGTTTTTACAAGTAATATTAACAATGATGGTAGTTATTCCTTCTTTGTTAACGGCATTCTCTATGTTTGCTACATTTGAATTACGTGGTAGACAGCTTGGTGGTAAAGGGTTGTTTGGATGGGTGAAAAAACTACCTTGGCAAGATGCTAGATTTACAGTTCCATTTATCGGAATGGCCGCATTTATACCTGCTGGTGCTGGCGGTATTATTAACGCATCTCACCAGATGAATCAGTTAATTCACAACACGATTTGGGTTACTGGTCATTTCCATTTAACAGTAGCAACAACTGTTGTTTTAACATTCTTTGGTGCTTCTTACTGGTTATTACCTCACCTAACTGGTAGAATTTTAACGAAACAAATGAATAAGTTAGCTATTATTCAAGCTATTGTTTGGACGGTTGGTATGTCGATCATGTCAGGTGCAATGCATATTGTTGGATTAATGGGAGCACCTCGTCGCTCGGATTTTTCTACCTACGGTGGTGCTGAACAAGCAACGGAATGGATTCCTTACCAAATAGCACAGGCAGTAGGTGGAACAATTCTATTCGTCGGTATTATTTTAATACTTTATATTGTAGTAAATCTGTTATTTTTTGCCCCTAAAGGTGAAACAGAGTTTCCTGTTGGAGAGGTTTCAGAGAATGCAGAAAAAACTCCAATGTGGTTGGAAAATTGGAAGATTTGGCTAACAATATGTATTGCGTTAATCTTGTTTGCTTATACTGTTCCAGTTATTGATATGATTCAAAATGCTCCTCCAGGTTCAAAAGGATATAAATTCTGGTAGTAAGAAATATAAAGAAATGGTTAGTCGAGACGTATGTCAAGACTAACCATTTTTATATATTCCACTAGGATTAGAAGATTCCATAAACTAGTTGACATTAGAAAGCATATGACGCCCTTACCTGTTTTCTATCTTTACCGAAGTGCTTTGTATAAGACATATCGGTATATTATTACCGGTTAATTTTTGGAGAGGTTGGTCGTGACTGACTTCACGACCAACCTCTCTTTTTTTTGGTAATCTTATGGCGTTTATCTGTGGATTTATAGTATGCAAAACTTATACTTTTATTTAAAAAAAGACCCAAGCAACATTCGTCGCTTGGGTCACTATTAAAAGAAGGTATATGCATGTTACTAAGCATGTCTAGCTCCAGCGCCTAGTTCCTCGAGTCGCTTCAAACTTGCCGCTTATCTTATTAAAGCTTATAAATTCTTGTATACTTTTCTTCTAAATAATCAGCAAGGTATTTCCCGTTAAGCCCTTCACCTGTAGCTGCTTTAAGAATATCCAATGGCTTTTTTAGAGCTCCGTACTGATGTACATTTTGTGTAAGCCATTCCTTAATCGGTGCCAAATTGCCTTGTTCTAACAAACTATCAAACTGCGGAATATCTTTTAACATCGCTGCTTTAAACTGAGATGCATATATATAGCCAAGTGCATAGGATGGGAAGTAACCGAAACTAGCACCTGCCCAGTGGACATCCTGTAAAATACCTTCTGCATTTGTAGATGGTCTAACACCCAAGTATTCTTCATACTTAGAATTCCAAATCTCTGGTAGATCCTCTACTTTTAATTCTCCATTAAACAAACCTTTTTCAATTTCATAACGAATCATGATGTGAAGCGCATAAGTCAGCTCATCAGCCTCAATACGAATTAAGGAAGGTTTTACTTCATTAATCGCCCGAAGAAAATCTTCCATCGGAACTTCCCCAAATTGTTCAGGAGAATAGCTTTGAAGCATTTCGTAGTTTTGTTCCCAGAACTTTGGATTACGTCCAACAAAATTTTCATAAAATAATGATTGAGATTCATGAATTCCCATTGAAGCTCCACCCGCTAATGGTGTTCCAGTTAACTCCTCTGCAACATTTTGCTCATATATTGCATGACCGCATTCATGAATTGTACCAAATACAGCAGAACGGAAATCGAATTCATCATATTTAGTCGTAATTCGTACGTCTCCTCTGTTTAAGCCAGTAGCAAATGGATGAACTGTTTCATCTAATCTTCCAGCATCAAAATCATAACCAAGTTGTTTGAGTATATCTAAACTAAATGACTCTTGTTTTTGTTTGTCGAAAGATTTGAATAAGAAATCAGTAATTGGCTTGTTAGGAGATTCGGAAATACGCTTTAATAATGAAACGATTCTCTCTCTTAATTCACTAAATACTTGATCTAAAATTTCGGTCGTCATACCAGGCTCATATTGATCTAATAATACATTATAAGGATTATTATCTGTTACTCCCCAGTACCCCACAAATTTCTTTAAAGTAGCTACCATTTCTGTTAAGTACGGTTGGAACATAGCCCAATCATTTTTATCCTTTGCTTCTTCCCAAACAGATTCTGATTTAGATTGAAGCACGACAAATTTCTTATATTCATCTGCAGGAATTTTCTTACTTAGATTATATTCCTTTTTTACTTCTTCAAAAACACGTTTACTTACTTCATTTACTGAATCCAGCTCCAATTCCATCTGGTCAAGTAACCCTTTAAGTTCGTCTGAAGTCGATAAGTTAAATACATCCGTCGCAAGGACTCCAACAACCTCTGATCGCTGATCAATACCTTTTTTTGGTGCACCAGTGCGCATATCCCAATAAAGCACCCCTAATGCTTCTTGATAAGCACCAATCTTCTTAACATAATCTAAAAAGCTTTGTTCTACTGACATTTCATTTCCCCCTTGTATCATTTCGAAATTGCTGTAGGTAATACCCCTGTAAATCTATTTTCAAGCTGTGCTTCTTCCTCATTTAATAGTAAATGAATTTCGCCATAATCGCTAGATGTACGGATTAAACGACCAATACCCTGCTGTAATCTTAAAAGCATAAATGGCAATTCTACTTCTTCAAATGGATTGTTAGAAAAAGATCGTTTTGCATCAAATAGTGGATCAACTGGTGGAAATGGTAAATCATAAATAATTACTCTAGTCAGTGCCTCTAATGGTAAATCCAGGCCTTCCCAAAGATGATACGAACATAAGGTCGAGTACTCACCATTTTGGAATTCTTTAACAATAGTTGAAAGCTCACGATCTCCTTCAAAGACGATATCAGCTCGATCCCCTATAGTTGCTCTAAAGGAAACCATTGCCGATTTTGATTTAAACAAAATAAGTGTTTGCATCGAATTATTTAACAGTTTTTCTACATAACTAGGTTTCTCCCGCTGTTCCATTTCATCCGTATAAATCTTCATCACATCATCATAATCAAATGGTGATGCAACGGAGAACGATTGGAATTTTTCAATTCCCAATGAATCCGCTATATACGTAAAGTCTTTTTCAATGGATAATGTAGCAGAAGAAAAGACAATCGGAATTTTAGATGTAAATAATTTCTCATGTAAAATATCCGTAACTAATCTTGGCATTATGATTAATGTTTCATAACCATCAATGATTTCTAACCATTCAATCCCATCCCCTTTTTCCGTAAATAAACGAAGCGAGAATGTATATTGTTCTAAAAATTCTTCTACCATACGAAGCTCGTATTCAGGAATTGTATATAACTCAGACTCGAATACAAATTCCTCTAACAAGCTATCCGCTACTCGAATTGCTTGTTTACATAATTGCATCAACTCAGGAGATTTATCAACCTTCATCCGGTCTGTTTCTTCAATATCACTGCCAATGCGCAATAATCCAAATATTTTATCATGCAATTCTTGTAGTACTTCCATTAAATTTAATGTTTTTTCTCTAACACCGTCGACCATTACTTTTTCTAATAATCTAATAAGCGTTTCACTTTGAATTTCATATGTCAATGCTTTTTGAGCAGCAAATTCAAGTAAATGTCCTTCATCTAGAACAGCCATTGAAACTTCAGGCAACAAAGGCATTTGACCTTCACGAACACGTGAGTCTTTTGTCCAAATATGCTCCATTAAAAATTCATGCGAGCATATGATCAAGTCCGTGGACTCACGATAATGCTGACGATGAATCGTTTGACCACAACGGTTTCTTAAATCACATACCATACATTGTTGAGTTGGATGATAGTTCACTTTTTGCCAATCCTCATCGCTCACTCCAGCAAATTGACTGCGTTCGCCATATGGATAAATTTTTTGCATAGATGAATGAGCATAAACAAAATCCGGAATTTGATCTTCAATTTCTTCTAAAAAGTATTCGTTTTCATCATCTTTTTGTGCTTCTTCCAAACGCTTTAAACATAAATATTGATCGCGAGATTTTGCTAATCGTACATCAATTTTAATATCTAAATAGTTTTGAAGCTTAAAAATATCTCCTGCTTCTTTTACTAGCTGTTCGATTAATGTTTCATCTGCGCATGCTATCAATGCTGGTTTTCCAGTGTAACGAGCATATGAAATAGCAGGAAGTAAATAAGCTATAGTTTTACCAGTACCTACTCCTGCTTCTGCAAATAGAACATTTTTCTCTTTTAACGTCTTTTCAATCTGATAGGCCATGAAGATTTGTTCGTCGCGACATTCAAATCCTTTTTCAGGTAATTCATCATATAACACATCACCCATCCAATCCCCTAATGATTCGAAGAAAGAACGGTCTTTTGAAAGTTGGAATGGTAAAGCTTGTTTCATCTAAAAACTCCCTTAAATAATAATATAACAGTAAGGGAGAGACTAGTCTCCCTTACTGTTATGAACGTTTACCCCAGAACTGATAGTAATCCGTTCGAATAAATCCATTGAATAATTTACGCTTTTTGGTTGCTCTTCTACCGTATACGTTTTCAAAGTTTTCCATAGACGATAGCATATATACGGACCATGAAGGATATTTATCCATCAAATGACCTAAGTCACTGATTACCTGCTCGATTACTTCCACTTCTCCAATACGCTCTCCATATGGTGGGTTACTAACCATTACACCGTCTGTTAAAGTAGTAGTAAAATCCTTCGCATGCATTTGCTTGAATGTGATTATGTCAGCGAATCCTGATTCAAAGGCGTTTTGCTCCGCAATTTGGACCATTTTATGGTCAATATCTGATCCGATAATTTGAAGCTCTTGATCATAATTAGCTAATGATTCAGCCTCATCGCGCACTTCTTCCCAAATAGTCTTTGGCATCCATGACCATGCTTCACTATGAAAATCACGATTAAAGCCTGGTGCAATATTCTGCCCTATCATTGCCGCTTCAATCGGAATAGTACCTGATCCGCAAAACGGGTCTACAAATGGACGGTTAGGACTCCATTTAGAAATTTTCACTAAAGCTGCGGCAAGTGTTTCCTTCAATGGAGCTTCCCCTTGACCGTGCCGGTAACCACGTTTGTGAAGCCCTGCACCACTTGTATCTATCGTGATGGTAGCAATATCTTTTAATATACTTATTTCAAGTTTGAATGTTGCTCCAGATTCGTCTAAAAAACCGATTCTTTTATGAGCTAATTTTAAGCGCTCAACTACGGCTTTTTTTACAATAGCCTGACAGTCTGGAACACTGAATAATGTTGATTTAACTGATTTTCCTTGAACTGGAAAAGCTGCATCTACGGGCAAGTATTTTTCCCATTGTACTGCCTTCGTACGCTCAAAAAGTTCATCAAATGTTTTTACTGGGAACTGAGCAGCTACAATCTTAACTCTGTCAGCAACACGTAACCAAATATTTGCTCGTGCTATTGCACGCTCGTCCCCTTCAAAATAGATCTTACCGTTTTCTGTTGTTGTTTCATATCCTAGTGCTTTTACTTCATCTGCAACGATGGATTCTAGTCCCATAGCTGAAGTTGCTACTAATTTAAATGTTGTCATTATATATTCCTTTCCTGTCTGTAAATTTCCCATAGCTCGATGAAATCCATAAGCTCCTTGACCGCTAATGGTTTACTATAATAATATCCTTGAATGATATCGCAGCCCATTTGCTTTAAAAGCTTAGCTTGTTCCTTCGTTTCTACTCCCTCAGCAATAACCTTTATGCGTAGGCGATGAGCCATTAAAATAATTGCTTCTACTATAGCTTGCTTGTCTTGTAAGTTAGTAATTTGTTGGATAAAACTTCTATCAATTTTTAAGTAATTAAGTGGAAATCTATTTAAATAACTAAGAGAAGAGTATCCGGTACCAAAATCATCAATAGATATTTTGAATCCCATAGCTTTTAGTTTTACCAGTTTATCTACTATATCGTCTGACTCCTTCATAATTGTACGCTCTGTTAGCTCTAACTCCAATAGCTGCGGACTACAATTATACTGCATAACTATTGAATTTATACGCTCGATAAAGTCATCCTGTTGAAAGTGGAGAGATGCAATATTAATGGACACCGGTAATATATGTATATTCCCTTGTGATCTTGACTCCAGTATATCCATACAAACTTTTTCTAAAATAACTTCGCTTAAAGGAATTATAAGACCTGTATCCTCTGCAATAGGTATAAATTCAGCGGGCGAAACAAATCCTAACTTTTCATTATTCCATCTGACTAAGGCTTCTACACCAATAATATCTTGTTTCGCTAACCCTATTTTCGGCTGATAATGGATGAAGAAATCCTTGTTTTGTATAGCTTTTCTTAGCTCTGCTTCTAAAACGATTAATCGTTTTGAATCTTTTTTCAAGTCATCAAAATAAAAGGCATATTGATTTCTACCATTTTGTTTAGCAAAATACATCGCCTTATCTGCTTTATATATTAACTTTTCTATATGCTTACCATCTTGTGGAAAAATACTGATTCCTATACTTGCGGTAATATAAACTTCTGTCCCACATACATGAAATGGTTTATGGAAAAGCTTCGTAATATCCTTAGCTAGAAGTGCAGCATCTTTTTGATATTCAATTTTCGATCTGGCATATACAAATTCATCGGCACCATATCGTGCAAAAATATCCGAAGGACCGACAATCGAGTTAATCCGTTTTGCAACCTCTATTAAAATAAGGTCACCTACGTCATTTCCCAAGGTGTCATTTATCTGCTTAAATCGATCTAAGTCAATAAATAAAATTGCATGGCTGTCATTTGAGCTATTTACTTTGTCAAATAATAATTCATTAAAAGCGTTTCGATTCGAAATATTTGTTAAAAGATCGGTTTGCGTTAGTTCTTCTAATTCCCTTTCCGTCTCTTTTTCATAGGAAATATCTGAAAAGATTCCATAATAATTTATAGGCTTACCTGTATCATCTAAAACACTATGAATTGCAAGGATTTCAGGATATATTTCACCATTTTTTCGTCTATTCCAGATCTCACCCTTCCAAAATCCTTTTGAACGAATTTCTGACCACATCACTTTATAAAAGTCAGCGTCCTGTTTACCTGACTGTAATATGCTCGGAAACTTCCCAAGTACTTCGGATGACTTATATCCAGTAAGAGCTTCAAAAGCATTATTGACCAGTGTAATCTGCATTTTTTCATTTGTAATCATAATACCTTCTACAGTTGAATGAAAAATTTGCTCCATTAATTCATTAGAATACGTCTGTAATCGTGCGGGTGGCTGTTGTTTTTCCACAATTCGTTACCTCCCTTATTACGTACTAAGCTAAAATCATTTATCTCGCAATAACGGGCAGTAATACCCCCAACTCAATGCTTGGTCCAAGTAACAAAGCATATTTGGAAGATAACTGCCTGTAAAAGCCCGACGAAAATCCTAGACGAAAGTCACTACGTCGCGCGGCTTCGTCTAGGTGACTCGCTTCCAGCGAGCCTTTGGCCAACAGATGTTGTTCATTTAGGCATTGCTGCAGGAAACTGCGTAGTTGCCTATGTTCTATTTTCAATTAGTGGGTATGAAGAAAACCACGGATTGAAGTTTCGCTTTATATAATAGAAAAGCTCTCCGGAAATGGAGAGCTTCTTAGTTATTAAATATAGCCACTCATACACTCAATAAGCCATGTTTTGTTTCCACGGTACTCAAACGGTGCATTACCTCGTACGTATGTGGACGGCAATCATCTATCTACAGATTAAATCTGTTCTTCTATCCGTTCAATTCCTTCAAGAAAATGCCCCTACCATAATTTGGGTTTCTCACTCGTGGGGTTTACCTCGTTCCACCTGTATAGTTTCCTATACAGCTCCGTCACTGTGGCACTTTCAGAGATTGTCAGCCATATCCTAAGACTTAGGCCTTCATCCCGCCATCAGCTATTAATAGCTGCCTTAGTTTATTTTTTCACTAAGCACGAACACTACATTCATCGCAGAATTGTGTGAGCATGGACTTTCCTCTACAATGTCTAGCATTGCAGCGATTGCCCGAATATATAAGTGGTATCACTATTATATACGAAATACTTGTTAGTTTCAACATAAGATTATATCAAATTCGCCTTTGCGTATTTGTACCCAGATTTTCACCCGGCCTGCTCGATAAATTCCACTAAAAAATCTGTGGCATCTGCCGGAGGCTTTAAGTTAATTCAGTAGGGGTTTTACCCCTACTGAATTAACTTAAATAATTATTCGTACAATTTACTTCCAAAGACATGTTTTTCAAGATGTGAAAGACGCTTTAAAATATCAAAATTAGTTGCCCCAGTTTGCGGTGCAGCTGCTTGAGTTCTCTTTGGTAATTCTTCTAGCTGTTCTTTCAATTTTTTATTTTCTAACTGGAGTTGAGCTACTCTCTTCTCATAAGCCTCGTAATCTTGAATAATATCGTCTAAAAAAACATCTACTTCTTCTTGGTTATAACCCCTTAAACCCGTTTTAAATTCTTTTTCTAATATATCAGAAGCCTTTAGTTTAAATTCCATATGGTATCTTCCTTCCATCTACAATTAGCTACTCGTATTATAGCATATGGTTGTCGAATAATGGAGTTTTTTCAGCCATTTAAATGCGCTTTTTGTTATGTTCTGCGCTTTCCCGGGAAATATTTAATTTCCGGATTATTCTTATTTCTCTCTTCATAAGTTCTTTTTTCAAGCGAGACTGCCCATCTATATTCTGTTTTGCTTCATATTCAATACATTGCTGCGTCATTTCTAGAGCATTTGGGAAATCTTTTAGTTGATGTTCGAATAGCTTGGCCAACTCGATATACACCTCCATACGATATTTCCCAGAAATCTCTTTTAAAGCTTGTGTAAAGGCTTGCAGACTGTCCTCGTATAAACCAGCTCTTTTTAAATGGAGACCAACGAAATAATACGCGATACTTGCTTCCTCATCTGAAAAATTATTAACTACAAAAGTAAACCAATCCATACTTTTATCTATCGTTCTTAAATCACGAAACCATTTACCGATATTTGTATATGTTGTTGCTGTTTCAACTACTTCCTTCTCTTGGAGTAATTCCACTGAAAGTATATATAACGTTACGAGCGATAGAATATCCCATTCATTATGCTTTAACACCTTCATCAAGTTGATAGGATTACCACTTTTCACTGCATCAAAATATATTATTGGTGCGAGGTGGCCAGGAATATCATTTTCTCTTCTAAAACCAAGCTTCATTTCCTCAATTTGTTTTAGCTTAAAGCGCTCTAATTCACCCTTCCAAATTCTTTTTGAGGAATGCATTAAGTCAATTTGATGATGTTGCTTTAACTGTGGTAAATTATTTCTATTCATCGTCCATCTTGCAACTAATTGAGGAAGGTCAAAACTCTTACCGTTATACGTAATAATTGTCTGAGGTTTTTCCCAAAAATCAGTCGCTTTTAAAAAACTTACCTCTTGCCCTGGATCAGCTAGCACATATTGTGTTAGCAAAAACCCAGTCTCAACTTCCTTCAACACTCCGTTTAAAAAGATAAGTACTCCAGCACCTTTTAACCCTGTCGTTTCCGTATCATAAAAACAAAATGGACTTTCTTTTGCGATAGTTAGAGGGTGAGTTGGATAGACTTCCTGCATAAATCTTTTTGCCTGTTGTAGCTTATTAAGCCCAATATTTCCATGTATATGCTCCGAATGATAAAAAGTTTCCTTTACAAAGTAAAATCCTTTTTCATTTTTTATAAATTTTAGTCCCGCATTTTGCCACTCTTCAACATAAAAGGGAAGCACCATTTCTGGCTCTTCCTTTTTAACTATCTCTTCTATTGGCTTCTTTTTCACTAAACTCTTCATTTGCATTAGCTTTTTTTCATATGACATGTCGGTCCACCTGCAATAAATGAAGTAACTTAATCACTTCTCCTTTTAGATTCAGCTCCGCATCCTGAGCACCGATGCATGCAGGGCATCCATGCATACATGGGCACTCTTCCACCTGCTCCGTTACTTTTGGTATTAACTCATTCCAAAGATCGAACATTCTTTCAGATAGTCCAATACCTCCTGGATAGCTGTCATACATATAAAAAGTAGGTTTTTCTCCGTGAATCGATTTTACCTGAGGCACAACATGAATATCCTTCGCATCACAATGAATAAATAGTGGGATAAATGCATGCAAGGCATAGGAAACCCCCGTCATTGCATCTGACAGTAAAGTGTCTTTCCAGCCATCTGGTTTATCAAAACTAAACCATGTAGAGGAAGTGTGTAATTCTATTGGCGGTAAATGGATCTGACCAGAGCCGATATTATCATGTGTATCAAATTTAATTTTTTTGAATATAGTTGGTTGTGCTAAAACGATAATGTCACCAAATCGAAGTGTACCAATCTCAGCTTCTTTTACTTTATCTTCACTTAACACTTTTAACTCAATTGCGATATTGGCATCTGTAAAATAATCGACATCGACCTCTCTTACGAATGCCTTCTTTTCTTCCCAATCTAATATTTCCACTTGAAATTGGGTACCTTGGTGTAAGTAAATTGCTTCTTCATGAAGCAGGGTCATCGCACTATATTGATCCATTTCCCCAATAACCCTAGTTTTAGTTGGGATAGACTGATCAATAATAATGACGTTCTCTTGGGATGCGGAGCGTAGGCTGATATTGCTTGCAGGAAAACTATCTGACATCCAATGCCATTTTTCGGATGTTTTTAAAAGGACCCCTTCGCTTTCAAGAAATTCTAGCAATTCCTGAATAGAAAATTCCGCATACAAATCGGTAAGTGAAAATGGCAGTTCAAATGAAGCACATTTTAAATGGTCCATTAAAATAATCATATTATCTGGATGAATCCTAACTTCCTCTGGAGATTGGCCAAGAAAATATGCAGGGTGTTTAACAACATATTGGTCAAGAGCAGTCGACCCGGCCACATAAATAATAAGTGCTTCATCCTGTCTTCTGCCCGCTCTACCAGCCTGTTGCCATGCACTTGCGATGTTCCCTGGATAACCTGTCATAATACATGCCTGTAGCTGACCAATGTCGACACCTAACTCTAGCGCATTAGTACTTACAACTGTTCTAATAATTCCTTCCCGTAACCCCTTTTCAATCGTCCTTCTTTCCGAAGGCAAATAACCGCCTCGGTACCCTCGTATAGTTTGATCATTAATCTTTTTACTTACTAAAGACTGTAAATATGTCACAAGCATTTCTACACGGACACGGCTCTTTGCAAAAACAATTGTTTGTATGCCATTTACATATAATTCACCTGCTATATCTCTAACTTCTAAAACGGCACTTCTTCGTACATTAAATACAGGATGTACTATTGGTGGATTATAAAATACAAAATGTTTCTTTCCTGCTGGTGCACCGTTCTGGTTGATTAATTCATGGGCAGTGTTCGTTAAATTTTCAGCTAACTCCTTGGGATTTTTTATCGTAGCAGAAGTACAGATAAACTGTGGATTACTACCATAATAGGCGCAGATTCTTTTCAGGCGTCTAATAACATGTGCAACATGACTTCCAAATACTCCTTTATATGTATGAATTTCATCTATTACGATATATTTTAAGTTTTCAAAAAGAGTTACCCATTTTGTATGATGTGGTAAAATTCCTGAATGTAACATATCAGGATTGGTTAATACTATATGACCTGACTTTCGAATTTTTTGCCGAATTCCCGGAGCTGTATCTCCATCATATGTATAACTTAATATTTCTTCCCCAGTAGCTTCAATTAAATTATTTAAATCACTTTTTTGATCCTGTGCTAGCGCTTTGGTTGGAAATAAATAAATAGCCCGAGAGGTTGGATCTTCCATAATAGATTGAAGTACAGGGAGATGATAGCAAAGTGATTTTCCAGAGGCTGTTGGGGTGATCGTAGTATATGACTTTCCGGATGAAGCAGTATCGAAAGCGAGTCGTTGATGTATATATAATTGGCTTACACCACGACTTTTAAGCGCCTTTTGAATGGACTGATGCATTGTACTAGGAAATGGAGCAAAAATTGCTTCTTTTTCTTCGGTTGTATGAATATGTTCAATTCGTGGAAAGCGATTTTCATCCACTTTCCACGCATCTAATAGTTGGTGAATGCTCTTTTTTTCAAGCATACTCATCCCCTACTTCCTTTATAGCTTGGACAATTGTTTCTAACGTATATTTGGATGAATGGACAGAAGAAAGAAACCTTTTTTTGCTAGTTCCCTTGTAGTAAGATTGCACGATAAACTGCTTCACGGATTCAAGTAAGGAGTCAATTTGGCTTGGGTGGACATATTTTGGACGTTTTACTTGAATCCATTTTCGAACAAGTAGTTCCCATTCAAGACAGATCTCATCTATTTTATATGCATGTGGCTTAACTTCTGTAAAAAAATCTGGTTCTTTATCTAATTCTCTATATTGATGAAAACGCGTAATACATTCATCGCATTCTTTCATTAAATGGTTGCTAAGCTTTAATAATGACAAAGTGATCCCTCGCATTCTAGTTATAGTTTAGCAAATTCTCACTTATATTACTAGTTCTAAGCGAACGTACATTCCTTATAATTTATTCTCAATTTTTTCCAACTTCCCAAGTAGCCGAAATGAATTTTTACTAAAATCCTCTTCAAATTTATCCTGCTCGTCATTTAACCGATTTTCCAATAAAAACTCTAGAAGCTCTAACTGATCTATAAGTCTTTCAATTTTATTCATCACATATTCCCCCTTTTTAAGGGTATATTCGCCAGTTTTACATGCACTCCTTCCGGTTTGACAAAGCATCTTCTTAAAAGACAAAACAAGTGTTTACTCGACATTCCGGGAAATGAAACCTTATATATTAGCTGTTCGTCTAATGTACTTGTGATAAACTAATAGCATAAAGAGGTGATTATTTTGGCTATTCATTATCCAAATGGAAAAGCGTATATCCCGGTTACAAAAGCAAAAATAGAAAAGAAAAAAGATTACTCTTTCAGTAATAGAGGTAAGACGTTAGAAGACGAAATAAACGATGCAAATGAATTTTATTTTGCGCAGGATATTGCTGTTATTCATAAAAAACCAATACCAATCCAAGTTGTCAAAGTAGATTATCCTTCTAGAAGTAGTGCAGTTATTAAAGAAGCATATTATCGAACACCTTCTACAACTGACTTTAATGGAGTATATCAAGGTAAATATATTGACTTTGAAGCAAAAGAAACGGAAAATAGAACAGCATTTCCTTTAAAAAATGTTCATCTTCATCAGGTTGAACATATGAGAAAAGTTTCAAAACAATTGGGAATTACCTTTCTGCTCGTCCGTTTTTCTGCATTAGAACGTTATTTTTATTTGCCTTTTGAACAATTATCGTTATTTTGGGATAGAATGCTAACAGGAGGAAGAAAATCTATTGCATTATCAGAAATGGAAACACACGCAATAGAGATAACTCCAAGATATGCACCAAGAATTGATTATTTAAAAATAGTTAATGACTTGAACGTATAAAGTGAAAGTGAGGAGACGTTTATGAGTGAGCAAAAAATGACTCGTGAACAACGTAGAAAACAACAAGAAAAAAAGAAACAGACTAAAACACCAGCTAAACTATGGATTAAAAGAATATTGTTAACCATTGTAATTATTGGTGTGGTTGGACTTATAGCTGGAGGTTCACTATTCGCCTTCTACGCAAGCAGTGCACCAGAATTAGATGAAACAGCTTTAAAAGATCCTATTAGTCCAAAACTGTTAGACGCTAACGGAGACCTTTTCGCAACAGTTGGTGCCGAAAGCAGGGAATATGTCCCTTATGACGAAATTCCACAACAAATGGAAGATGCAATCATTGCTACAGAGGATGCTCGTTTTTACGATCATTTTGGTGTAGATGTATTACGTTTAGGAAAAGCAGTACTCGCTAACATCACAAATGGTTTTGGTGATCAAGGGGCAAGTACGATTACACAACAAGTCATAAAAAATTCATTTCTTACAAATGAAAAAACATTAAAACGAAAAGCACAAGAAGCCTATCTATCCATACAACTAGAACGAAAATATGAAAAAGAAGAAATTTTCGAAATGTACTTTAATAAAGTACTAATGTCTGGAAGAATATACGGTTATGGTACAGCAGCGCAGCATTTCTATGGTAAAGATTTGAAAGACCTTACACTAGATCAATTCGCAGTACTAGCTGGTATGTCGCAACGTCCAAATGCGTTTAATCCGTTTAAAAATCCTGACCTTACGGAAGAACGAAGAAATGTCGTATTACATTTGATGAATTTACATGGGAAGATCACAAAGGAAGAAATGAAGACGGCTCAAGCTGTTCCAATAGAAGATACTCTATTACCTGAGGATCAACGAGTAGCCAATCAAAATTCTAAATATGATGCTTTCATAGACATCGTATTAAATGAACTAGAAGCTAATGGTGATGGAGATGCTATCTCTGAGGGGATTACTATCTACACTACGTTACAACCAAATGCACAACAACAAGTAGAGAAGACATTAAATTCTGATATGTTCCCTACCGAGGATATCCAGTCTGCTGTAGCAGTAATTGACACGAAAACAGGAGCTGTTGCTGCTGTTGGTGGCGGAAGAAATTTTGGAGCAAATCGAGGCTGGAACTTAGCAGAAGACATGAAAACACGCTCGCTTGGCTCTACGATCAAGCCATTAATCGACTATGCTCCAGCAATAGAATATTTAGGCTGGTCTACTGGACAAACAATTGTTGATGAAGAAATTACGTATACAGGCACAGATCAAGTAGTTCGTAACTTTGATAGAAAATATAGAGGTGCTATGACATTTAGAGAAGCGTTGTATAATTCTCGAAATGTTCCAGCAGTTAAAACACTTCAAGAAGTAGGACCAGATAATGCTGAGGAATTTATTAACCGATTTGGAATTGATCTTGGTGAAATATATGAAAGTAGTGCAATTGGTGGTACTGAGAAATCAATGTCCCCTATTCAACTAGCTGGAGCTTATGCGGCTTTTGGAAATAGTGGGATCCATACAGAACCATATTCCATAAACAAAATTGTTTATCGTGATGGAAAAACGGAAAAAAATTATAAACCTAAAGCAAAAGAAGTAATGAAGGATTCTACTGCTTATATGATTACGGATGTATTACGTGATGTATTGACAAAAGGTACAGGTAAGCGTGCTGCCGTAAGTGGTTTAGATATTGCAGGTAAATCCGGAACTTCCAACTATAGTAGTGATGATATGGAAAAATGGGATTTACCAAGCAGTGCCTTCCCTGATGTATGGTTTGCTGGCTATACGACTGATTACTCAGTTTCTGTATGGTCTGGATATCCAGATATGAAAACACCTATGACTACAAATGAGGAGCGAAACTTACCCCAGAATATTTTCAAAGAAGTAATGGCTAACATTTCTACAGACGCAGCAAATGAAAAATTTAGCAAGCCAAATTCTGTAGTAGAAGTCACAATTGAAAAAGGTTCAAGTCCGCTTAAACTGGCAAGCGAATATACACCAGACGAACTAAAATTGACGGAACTGTTTGTAAGAGGCACAGAGCCTACTGCAGTTTCAGAGGAATATAAACAACTTGAGTTGAATACACCATCCAATCTTTCGGTGGATTATGATGAATTAACATCTACTGCTACATTAGCTTGGGATTTCGATCAGGAAGATATTGAATCTGAAGTTCAATTTGAAGTTGCTGTAACGATAGATAATGGACCACCTGAAGTAATTGAAACAACTAACCAAAAAGGGTTGATCGTACAAAACCTTATCCCAGGAAGTACGTATACGTTCAGTGTAACAGCAGTATCAGAGGATGTTCGAAGTGATAGTGCTTCTGCGAGCTTAACATTAGATGCAATAGTTGAAGAAGATTTAGATGATTTAGATCCAATAGAAGAAGACCCAGAAAATCCAGATGGGTCGAATAATGGTAATTCGAATGGAAATGGAAACAATAATGGGAATGGCAATGGTAACGGAAACGGCAATGGTAATGGTAACAACGGTGGTAACGGAAATGGAGATGGATCTGATTCAGGTGATGGTAATGAAAACCCTGACGATGGTTCAACGGAAAACCCAACTGATGGCACTGGAGAAACCGGTGAAAATGGGGAACCTGGAACGAATCCTTAATTAACCAAAAAGTAGCAGGTCATGACTGAAGTCATGACCTGCTACTTTTTAGTCAAATATAGAACGTGCGAGAATGAACTTATAATGTACGATATAGAATTCACCTTAGTGATTTTCACCTAAACGAGAGAGCCCCCGACCATTCTGCAACAATTTATAGGTATTTTTTAAGGACTAATTGTTTATCTATAACGTTAAAAGCGGATGAATCCTAGGATTCATCCGTTTTTGTTTTGTGCACGTATGCGCGCTATTTTTTTCTTTGATTCCTTAAAAAGCTCATCGAGTTGAATAAATGCGACATGTCTTTCTATATTGGACTCGATAAATTTTAAGCGGTCTGTATAGTTTAATGGGGCTGCTTCTGGTATTTCATCATGAATAGACACTAGTAGATAAACACCCTTTCGCATCAGCCCAAACTTTTTCATGTTGTTTGATCTTATTAACCCTAGTAGTTCTTCACGAATTATTTCCCATTCATCGAAATTCCGCTGATTACTGTGGGACAATTTTATTCATCCTCTTCTTCCCTTCCCTGCAAACCGAGAGTAGAGGGCATTCAGGGCAATTTGGATTTTGCGCTTTACAATGATAGCGACCAAAAAATATTAATTGGTGATGCGTTTTAGACCATAATTCTATTGGTGTCTTTTTCATTAATGTTTCTTCAACTTGTAGAACTGAGTCTTTCCACCTGCAAAGTCCTAAACGTTTTGATACTCTTTCAACATGCGTGTCTACTGCAATCGCTGGAATATCAAATGCGACCGAAACAACTACATTAGCAGTTTTACGACCTACTCCAGGAAAGGTAGTAAGCAAATCACGATCAGGCGGCACTTCCCCACCATATAACTCTACAAGCTGTTTACTAAGCGCTTGAATATTTTTAGACTTATTACGAAACAAACCAATAGAACGAATATCTGACTGCAATTCCTCAATGGATACTGCTAAATAATCCTCTGGTTTTTTATATTTTTGAAATAAGTTCTTTGTTACTTTATTGACTAACACATCTGTACATTGTGCGGATAACAAAGTAGCGACTAACAATTCGAAAGGGTTATCATGCACCAACTCACAATGTGCATCTGGGAACATTTCCTCCATCTCATCCAAACAGTATAGCCACTGTGCTTTTGTAAGCAAAATTTACACCTACTCTCTTTCTTCTAACCAATTGTAAAACGGAACTTTCAAGCTGGAAGATGGTTGTTCCGTTGTTTTTTGCACTGGAACATGCTGTCTAAATTGTGCTGATTGATTTTCAGCAGCTTCCACAGTTTTGATATTTTTCTTTTTCCATTCAAATAATATTCGATCTATATACCGGAGACTAAGCTTTTGTGAAAGTACTGCTTCCTTTAAAGCCAAGCGGATGAGTGCTACAGAATGCTTGTCTTGATCGAACCACATACCTATAGTCTCATATTCCATTGGGGATAGTAATCGACCAAATTCCTGCTCGAATAATTTATATATATCCCCTTCTTCCTCTTTGCTACGAAGATCTTTTTCATCATTTTGTTGATGCTCAATAACATCTACTAATAGCTCCCATAATTGATGGAATGCGTAATATTCATAGTGTATACCATCTTGATCTAAATGCTGCTCTATTTGTATTAACCCTTTTTGCATAAGACGTTGCAAAATAGTTACTACTTTATTTTCACTAAAATAAGTACGTTCTACTAAGTTTTGTGGGGTAGGAAAATGATTTCCTGCTTCTCCAAAAGCGAATAAATGTAATAATAGAATAGCCTCTTCATCTCTTATATTAATCGCTTTATAATGACTAAAAAAAAGCTGGGAAATAGTTACATTCCCCTGCTCAGTCCAGATACGGAGTCGATCTCGCTTTTGCATACTCGTACTCCTTTCTCTCTATATAATTTCTATTTACTTATTATGGATACAAACGATTTAATAAACGTGGGAACGGAATAGACTCACGAACATGCTCTGCTCCACTAAACCATGCGACCGTACGCTCTAGCCCTAGTCCAAAACCAGAATGAGGTACAGAACCTTGTTTACGTAGCTCTAAATACCAAGCATACGCCGATTCATCAAGTTTATGCTCCGCTAAGCGTTGTTTCAAAAGATCATAATCATGAATACGTTCAGAACCGCCAATTACTTCTCCATAACCTTCTGGAGCTATTAAATCAGCACATAAAACTACATCATCACGCTCTGGATGTGGTTGCATGTAAAATGGCTTAATGCCTACCGGATAGTGGGTAATGAATACCGGTTTATCATAGCTTTCTGCGATGGCAGTCTCATGTGGTGAACCAAAATCGTCTCCCCAAACAATGTCATCGAAGCCTTTTTCATGTAAAAACTTAATAGCATCATCGTATGAGATACGAGGGAATGGCGCTTTAATATTCTCTAACTTCGATGTATCACGACCAAGACGTTCTAACTCTAATGTACAATTTTTCAATACTGACTGTGCGATAAATTCAACATATTGTTCCTGCACTTCCAAGTTTTCCTCAAATTCTACAAATGCCATCTCTGGTTCAATCATCCAGAATTCGATTAAGTGACGACGTGTTTTAGATTTCTCTGCTCGGAATGTTGGTCCGAAAGAAAATACCTTCCCTAGTGCCATAGCCGCTGCTTCCATATATAATTGACCTGATTGAGAAAGATATGCATCCTCGTCAAAGTATTTAGTATGGAACAGTTCAGAAGTTCCTTCGGGGGATGAACCCGTTAAAATAGGCGGATCCATTTTAACAAAGCCATTTTCATTAAAAAACTCATATGTAGCACGAATAATTTCATTACGAATTTTCATAATTGCATGCTGCTTTCTAGAACGTAACCATAAATGACGGTTGTCCATGAGAAATTCCGTACCATGCTCCTTAGGAGTAATAGGGAAATCGACCGCTGCATGAATTACTTCAATTTCTTTTACCTGAAGCTCATACCCGAAAGAAGAACGTTCATCTTTAATCACTTCACCAATTACATACATAGAAGTTTCTTGTGTTAACCCTTTTGCAGTTTGAAAAATTTCTTCTCCAACCTCTTCTTTTACTACAACACCTTGCACAAAGCCTGATCCATCACGTAATTGTAAAAATGCAATTTTACCACTTGAACGTTTATTGGCAAGCCAAGCACCCATTTTTACTGTTTCTCCAACATGGTTGGCCATATCTTTAATCATGATTTTTTTCATTATACCCTCCAAAAGTTTTGACTATAGGTTCGAAATTCGTTTCCACCATTCACCATTATCGAATAACAAATATACATAATTGAGTTTGTCATCCGCATTCACATAAGTAATTTCCCAAACTGGCCCTATTTTTTCTACACCGAGTTTAGCATGTAACAGCTTACCTTCTTTTACATCCTTCATCGCTATGTCCACAGCTTGCTGCTCCGATATACCTTCGTCCATGCTGACTTCCATAATCTTTTCATCCGACTGCTTGTCTGGTAAAAAATATGCTTTTTCTTGCCCTTTAGCTGTCGTACCAATCACCGTATGAAAAGTGGATGTATTGTTATATACATAGGTCTTATCTACCTGAGCTAACAAGTTATTTTCCAAAGCATACGATTCTGCTGCATCCGTTGCATCCGAAAATGGACTTTTTGCTTGAAAGTAAATTAATAAGCTTATAATTATTGTTAAACTAAATGCAAAAATTACAATAAATAATAACCATCTTTTAAGTGCCATCTATTACGTCCTATAAATGGTGAAAATAGCTTTATTTTCATCCTGCTTATCTAATGATAGCCCAAACATTAAATCTTTCTCTTTAAGCGTACGATTTAATACATCAACTATTTTATATAAGTCAGATTGGTAGTCGACTACAACAGTCGATAGCGTTTCAATTTTGTTTTCCATATTCCTACCTGCTTTCTAAAATCATCCTTCATTAGTATACCAATTTTCTAGCTCTAAGACCATATTTTCTAACGATACTTTCTTAACAGGAATATTAGGAATTGCCTGTAAGAAGTCTCTCCCATATGACTTCGTCTCTATTCTTCTGTCTAAGACGATGAAAACACCCTTATCTGACGATGATCGGATTAAGCGCCCGAATCCTTGTCTAAAACGCAACACTGCTTCTGGTAATGAATAGGCAGAAAATGGGTTCTGACCATTTTTCGTTATTAAATCCGCTCTTTTTTTGAATAGAGGATCATCTGGAGAGGAGAATGGTAAACGAACCATAATGATCACCGATAGTGCATCACCAGGTACATCAACTCCCTCCCAAAAACTATTCGTTCCAAATAGTACGGATTTGGAGAAACGTTGGAATGATTTTAATAATCTCATCCTACTTCCGGAAGTCATTCCTTGCGCAAAGAGCATATAGTCTTCCAATAAATGAGTATCTTGTATTAATTCCACTGTTTTTCGAAGCATATCCTGGGATGTAAATAAAACAAAGCATCTGCCTTCCGAAACTAGAACCGTTTGTACTACGGCTTCTGCAACTGCTTCAATATAATCACTCTGTGACACCTGTTTAATATCAGGCATATTTTCCACGATTAGCAACTCTGCTCCATTGTAATAATCGCTAGCTGCTTTATATTGATAAATAGGTATTTCAGAACTTAACCCAAGCTGGGAAGTGATAAAGTGCCTATTGGATGGTACGGTTAATGTACCAGATGTCCAAATAACCGCTCCCACTTCTCGGTGGGTCATTAATGCATTTTTAATATCCTCTTTATAATTTAGTGGGCGCTTAATAACAGTTAGGCTACCGGGAATACTTCTTGTATCGATTTCTAGCCATCTCGCCTCTGTTCCTCTATTCTGTAGGAAAATCTCATCCCATTCACTTACTTTAATATCTAATTCTCTTATCCAATATTGCCATTCATTGATGAAAGATTGTATTTTTTCCTCTTCCACATGCTTACTGTACGAAGTGATCATAGACTTAGTCGAGAAGATAAAAACCTGTATAGAATTAGCAACTGAACGGAAAATAGATTGATCTAAATCAAGGTCTTCTAATGCTATCATCTTCTTAGTGCTCTTCCCGTTTCTTTTACTTTTCTGAAGGAATGCATCAATGACATACGATACAGCTTTATCAAATTTTTCTATTGTTTCTACATATTGCTTTTCTAATCGAATTTGTACTGACAAAGGAACATGAAGAAGTTCCAATTTATGCAACAACTGCTCAGTATCAAGTGTTCCAAACTGCCCTAACACATATTTCCAGTTAGTATAAGAGAAAATACGCTCACCACGAGACATACTAGCGTGAATCAATTGGTGAGCTTCATCGACAATCATTGCACAACCAGAAGTTAATAATGGTTTCTCTCTTTCTTGATCGGTCATTACCATCGCATGGTTGGTTACTAATATATGACAATTTGCACTTTTGCGGAGAGCTCTTTCATAAAAATCATGTTCTCCAACCTCTTTAATGTTTGACAAACTTCCTCGCCTGATTTTATCGACAAACAGTTGCCCTCCACCAGAGGCATTTAACTCTGTTAGATCTCCATCTTCCGTTAAAGTCAGCCATACTAATATTTGCATAATCGTAAACGTTTCATCGTACGACTCATCCTCTAGTTGGACATGCTGCCAAAAGCTATAAAGATCTATATAATGATGCATCCCTTTTAGCGTTGCAACCTTAATATTCGTTTCTAAAATTGCGTTTATCTTTGGAATTTCCTCTGTCACCAATTGGTCTATCAGATGAGTTGTATATGTACTAATAATAACTGGTCTTTTCATTTTAAATGCATAGATAACAGCTGGTAATAAGTAGCCTAATGTTTTTCCAATTCCCGTTTCTGCTTCGCAAACTATTTCAGATTCGTTTGTTAGAGCTGCTTGAATTTGATCCATCAATTCAAATTGCCCCTGCCGTTCTTCAAAGCTAGAGAAACTCTTACTAAATAATTCTATTTTCATTTCCTTTGTTTTGGGAAATGAAAGTAATTCGGTTTCTTCCTGTATCTCCTTCAATACTTCTTTTACCGGAATCCCACGGTAAATTAGAAAATTGTCTGGTGATAACGCTTTTCTTTTACTTACGAGTGCGTCAAAAAATAGGATGGATAAATTAGATTTTAATTGAAAGGATCGCTTATGTAATAACTCAATAGTTTTAACTGGTAGCTTCATTAATCTATCTATACATTTTAACAATAAATGAGCAGTTGCTAAAGCATCATCATCCGCTCTATGTGCAGACTCTAAATCGATTTCTAACTCATTGGAAATATCCTGAAGCTTATAGCTATACAGGTTCGGAAACATTATTTTTGTGAATTCTACTGTATCCATTGTTTTACATACTAATTTTGAAAGTCCTACTCGTTTCAATTCCTTTTGGAGAAATGGTAGGTCAAAGTGTATATTGTGGGCAACAAAAATATGATCGTGCAGCATTTCTAATACTTCTGCCCCTATGTCCTCAAATAATGGTGCATTTTGAACATCACTATTCGCTATTTTAGTCAAATCCTGGATAAATAATGGAATAGGCTTTTCTGGGTTAATAAAAGTCGTATATGTGTTTACTATATTGTTATTTTCAATAAATACAATTGCAAGCTGAATAATACGGTCACCATTCGTCGATGAGTGGCCTGTTGTTTCAATATCGACAACTGCATATTTATGATTTTCCATCATTCCTCAACTCACAGTCCTGTTGTTCTAAAAAAATTGTACCACATTCACTTTCCAGTGACGAAACTTTTACTTTTATAAGGACTTCTATCGTCTTATTTTTAACTGTTAGATTTAAATATGAACTGTAAAATTTACTTATGTCAATGAGGGGTTTACTTACTCAATTAAAAACATGATTGCATTATGATTTATTACTTCTAAATATTTTTTTAGGATCCTTGTAGGCACTTATGAAACCATCGAAAAAAGATTGCTAGAAATTTAGTGATAACTCTCAATAAGTAACTCGGGTTTTCAACATGGATTATTTAGGTTTCACCTGTTCTCTTTTTTCGAATATCAGATAATTTATTATGAAATTGATAAGTATAAAAACAATCTCGGCATTAATTTCCCACACCTCGCCCTATTTGTTTCTCCCCTCTTTTCAGTCTTCCTTCCTAACCAGCCTCCTTACTTTACTACAATAAGAAAAAGCCATTCTTCTTGAAGAATAGCACCACATAATAACTTTTATTAAAACCAGCCACATAAAACACAATTATTTACTTACTCCCAAAATTTTGTCCGATTCAAATGGGTGAGTTTTGTCAATAAAATGTACTTTTATTTCTCTCTACTTCATTTTTAGATTTCGCTAAATATACAATCCCTACATCATTAAAGTGCTGTTGAGCTTGTATCATTCCTCTTGAATACATCCTTGTTCGCCAATAATATATTTAGCTTTTCAGAGCTTAATAGCATTGCAGTAACAAAAATAACAATAGTAATTGGGAAGATACCTATTGTTGAATGAGATGCAATGAAACCAAGGAGAGGTGGCATAAATGTTGTGCCGGTGTATGCAAACGCCATTTGATAGCCCATAATTGTCTGAGAATTTTTTTTCCCAAAACGTGCTGGCGTTTCATGCAACATACATGGGAATATCGGTGCTAATCCTAGTCCAACAATTATAAACCCAACAAGTGAGAAAGCAGACGGCAATGGTAAAACTAGTATAACGGCACCTGTCAATGCTATTATTTGCCCCCACCGTATAAGCGTACGGTTAGTAGTTTTAAAGGTTATAAATCCTGTTATAAATCTACCAATTGTTATTCCTGCATAATAAAAGGAAATCCAACCGGCAGCAGTTACTACACTTAATCCTTTAACATTTACCAAGAAACTGCTTCCCCAAAGACCGACTGTCGCTTCAACTCCACAATAAAAAAAGAAGGAAGCCAGAGCCAGTTTAACTCCTTTAGTTTGTAAAGGTTTTATTTTAGTATCTTCTTCATTGATTACACCTTTTATATCTTCATTCTCTTTCTGTAAAGTAATATCGCTCTTTGTTTTCACTTTTTTCCATAAAGGCAAAGTGAAGAGAAGGATGATAACTAATGCAAACTGAATACCTGAAATAACAAAATATCCATTTCTCCAAGAATTATCCTCTGATATTAACTGAGCCATAATGATTGGACCTAGAGTAGCTCCGACTCCCCAAAAACAATGTAACCAACTCATATGACGTGCCTTATAATTTATAGCAACATAATCGTTTAATCCTGCATCAACAGCCCCTGCTCCTAATCCCAATGGGACAGCACATACTATTAACCAAACAATAGATGGAGCAAAATGAAATCCAAGCAAAGCAAAAGCAGTCATTAATACACTGACAAATGTAACTTTTCCAGTCCCGTACCGTTTAAGTACCCTTCCACTAATCAGACTGGAGATAATTGTACCGCCTGCAATCGTCATAAAAAGGAACCCGGCAGTCTCGAGTGGAGCCCCTAAGTCCGGTTGCATCACTGGCCACGATGCCCCCAATAAGGAATCTGGTAAACCCAAGCTGATAAAAGCCAAATAAATGATCATTAAAAGGAATGTTGCCATATTTCTACCTCGCCTACTTTCCGATTGTTTTACTTTGTTGTTTCATTCAACATAAGACCAAGCCCTAGACTTTGTAATCCATATAAATAATCTTGTTTCCAATCACTTATTGTAAGCTCTGGCAGATGCTCTGAAGGAATATATTTAGAGCTTGCTATGGCAATTTTCTCCACTTGTGCTTCTTCCACTTCATCATTGCAAAAAATGATGGTATGAGGGTTAATGATAGCTGTAAATGTGGCTACTAATCTGCTAATTGGATCAATCTGATAATCTTGTGAAAACACTAACTCTTTAGATCCAGTTCCATTTTCCAAAGCATTTCGGAAATTCCGATCATTATACTGAGGGACAAATGAAACCTCTCCCGCGAAAAATGTACTACCTCGCACCACATCACCATTGATCATAAATCCTGCACCAGGACCATTTTGTCCGGAATACAAATATACTAGAGATGGATTCTCCTTAATTTCTCTATAATGGTGATATCCAAGAACAGCAGCGTTCATATCGTTCTCAACTACCACAGGTATAGAAAACTGATTCTCATAGAATCCTTTTATATCAAAATTTTGAAACTGCTCATAACCAGGTATATGAAAAATCCTTCCATTATCAACGGAACCAGGAACTCCGATTGCGATAGAACTGATTTTTGGAAAGCCTGTTATTAATTTTTCAATGCATGTAGTTAATAAATGCAACCCATCCTCCACTAATACACTTGGAACTTTTCCTTGATCCTTTACTTCCCCTACACAATTAAAAATTGCAAAATTCGTCTCTGTCCTCTCTAAGAAAATTGTAAGGCCAAGCATATGCTCGGGATTGTACGTATATCTTTTTGCTCTTCTCCCACCACTAGATTCATCTAAACCGACTGAAGTAATTTCCCCATCCTTCTCCATCTCTACTAGGAACTTACTAATGGTTGGAAAACTAATTTCTAATTTATCGCTAAGCTCAACTTTTGTTGCACTTCCTAATTCTAAAAGGGATTTCCGAATTCTAGAAAGAATTACCTTCCTCAATGACTTTTGAGTAGGATTCACAAACGTCACCTCCTATAAAGTATACTTATTAAAGACCTTTAATAAGTGATGGTGATAACATATCATATAAAATTTTCGAAAACAATCGCTATTAACAGAAATGAATGAATTTTACGTTTTTTCGAGGAGTTGTAGAAGAAAATACTAATTTATACTCAACGAGAACCCCACCTGCGAAATTTGTTGTTGAACTGTTTCGTTATTATTATATGGTTACTTCCATTTAAAAATAAAAAAAAGCTGAAACCAATAGAGTTTCAGCCTTTTCTTAGCTTTTTTATTCGTTAACTGATTCTGATAATGCGGTTAATCCAAGGTCAAGGTCCAATCCTAATTTACTAGAATAATGCTCGCTATCTTCATTCTGTCTAGATTTTCCCCAAAGACCAACTGTTCCATTTAGCATGGAAGAGATAGAGTTTTCCTCTTCTGATTCATGCCCAAATATTGACTCAGTTTCTACCTCGATCCAAAAATGTGAAGTGTCCTCTGTGTTTTCTGCTTCAATCCATGCAGACAACTGCGTCATAACTTTTGCATGGACTTCATTTTCACCGTCTTGAGAACCTAAACTAAAATCTGATGCAGAGTCTGTTCCTAGAGCAAATGATGAAGAATCATTTTCTTCGTAAGATTCAATAACGTTAACCAATGAAGTGTTGTTATCAGCATTCAAGAAAGATGAATCCTCTTCATTCTCGAATAAAGCATTCAAGCTTCCGCCCAAATGTACCTTCTGTCATGGAATAGTATGTGTCTTTTTCCTCATCTACATAGTAGTTTATTTCTTATTTTATAATAAAACACATGATAATATTGTGCAGAGTATGATATGGTAAATTATCTACAACTAAAGATTAGAAGGTGAAGACCATGTTAGAAGTAAGTGAAAGTAAATTAGCAAAGTATGTCGTACATTATGTAGGCGATACGCTTGTATTCGGAGATGAAGCATTCTCCCAACCAGAAGTTATGCTAGAAGCTGCCTTTACACAATTAGCGTTTAACAAAATTGATTTGGAGCAGCAATACGAGTTTTTTCACGAATCCGATATAGGATTAAATGAAGTATATAATTATGTAAATTCAATTTTTGACCAGGAGAGCAGCTTTCTGGAACAATCCAAGCATATAGCGACACATTTAAAAAGTGTATCCCAACATCCTAATATTAAAAATGGAGAATTGTTTATAGGATTATTCGATAATTGCTTATGGCACACAGAAGTAAAAAAGGTGCTAGCCATTGTAAAAATAGATGAAAAAGAAATGTTTCTTGACGTGAAAAATGAGCAAAACAAAATGGTTGTCAATGGAATCGACGGTATTAATGTAAAGAAAATCAATAATATGGCAATAATCATAGATATGGGGCCGGACGTAGCTCCTGCGGTATTTATGAAAACGAAAAAGAAAGAAGATGTTGTTTATTGGCAAGAGCGTTTTTTAAAGATTAAAGTAGCCGATGAACATTATCATAAAACTAATTTAGCGTTAACAGAATGTAAAAACTATATTATTAAAGAAGAAGGTTACACGAATACCGAGAAATTGGGTTTTTTAAACAAAACACTCGATTATTTTAGAAATGAAGATGAATTTCAAGTAGATAACTATATTGATACAGTCTTTGAAAAAACAGATCCAACCCAAAAAGACATTATCGTCAATTCGGTAAAACCATACGAAACGGTCATTTCCGAAAGTGCTATAGCAAAAGTAGAAAAAACGTATAAACGTAAAATCAAGTTAGATTCCAATATCGAAATTCAAGTTAACGTTCGTGATATTGACCAAGTCGAGGAGCTAATAGAAGTAGGCTACGATGAGGCAACAAATCGAAAGTTTTATAAAATTTATTTCCAAGAAGAGATATAAACGTAAAATGATAAAATTCAACATCAAAGCTGCACCTCAATTGTTAGACACTTTCTAACAATTGAGGTGTTTTGTCTATTGAGAACATAACACCAAGAACTGGCGTTTCCTTTAGTGGTCAAATACTATCTTACAAGTACTATTACAGATTCGCATAAAAAATGAGATGGTGGTCTCTGCTTGGGATTTCAAATCCTGTCGTAGATTTGTCGGATATTAACCACAGAGCTGAGAACATTATCTGTTTATATATTAATAACTTTTTTCAAGCTAACGGAAGCACTACTTTTTAATCTTTTGTTCTTTTCTCAAACGCTCTTTATCATCCAAGTTAAATGTACCAGGTTCCCAATTCGGAAGAATCCCATATCCACCAATAATATCACCATCCACTTCGAATAATATTACTTCTAGAGGTTTACCTTCCACTTCTTTCTCCTTAAGCTTATAAAAATATTCCGTCACTTCTACTCCAATATATTGTCCTAAAAAGGTAATACCACTAGCTTCAAAATTACTTAGCATTTCATCAGGAATCTCTAATTGATATGTATCAACTTCTAAAAGCTCTTTTATTTCCCACCCTTTGTTGGATAGATATAGTTCATGCTGTTTGTTAAGGCTTTCTTGACCACACCCAGGGATCAACAGTAGCATAACAAACATTGCAAATGCTTTCCTCATCACAACTAACTCCCCCTTCTGTTATCTCTCCTTCTTGAGATTAAACTTCTTATTAGTACTATGAGTTCTACAAAAAAGACATTACCCCTTTTTCTGTTTATCGATTATCTCTATACTAGACTCACCCAGTTACTAGAAGGTACCAAGCTAACGAAATTCTGATTTATATAAGAAACTCACAAATATATAAAAAGCCTACCCATAAAGACAGCTTTTGCTATCTTCAAAGGTAGGCGTATTTTTTCCCCGTTACATAACTGTAGCTTCGGGTTCGTAATGGATGATTTGATCGATTGAATTATCTTGGTTCATAATCGCAACTGTTGGTTTATGGGATTGTGCTTCTTCATTCATCACATAAGCATACGATAAAATGATTACTACATCTCCACGTTGGACTAAGCGTGCTGCTGCTCCATTTACACAAATCACTCCACTTCCACGTTCACCGGAGATTATATATGTTTCAAAGCGGGCACCGTTATTATTGTTAACGATATGCACTTTTTCGTTTGGTAGCATACCCACAGCATCTAATATATTTTGGTCGATTGTAATACTTCCTACATAATTTAAATCCGCTTCTGTCACTACTGCACGGTGAATTTTACCATTTAACATCATACGTAACATTTGTTACACATCCTTCTTCAAGTATAATCAAATTAATTTCAAAAAAACTGTTATTTAGTGAAGTCCCATCAATGTTGATTTCTGCTCCAGGCGGACGCTTTCCGCGGGCACAGCTTAAATCTCCTCGTCACTACGTTCCTGTGGGGAATTCAGCTCGCATTATTCCGGCTGGGGTCGCCGCCTTCCGCTCCAATCAACAAGACTGACTTTTTAAAAAAGAATAAATTTTATAGAAAAAGAAATTATAGATTTTATTCAATCAAGTTAAAATATTATCTATTAACCGAGCTTTCTCGAAAAATACTGCTGTCGCAAATAAGACTTCCTTTGTTTCACCAGTAACTGGCTTCAAATCTGGATAGGATAATGCCTCTAAATAATCAATTTTACCAGACGTATTACTTTCAATATGCTCTCTTCCTTTAGCAATTGCTGCTGTTAAATCATCTGTCGTTTCCCATGTTACTGTAGCTAACTGCAATGCTTGATACAAATGAACTGCCTCTCCACGCTCTGTTTCACTTAGAAATACATTTCGAGAGCTTTTAGCAAGTCCGTCTGGTTCCCTTACTGTCGGAACTCGAACTATTTGTACTGGGAAGTTATACGCATCAACAAATGTCTCAATAATCGCTAGTTGCTGTGCATCCTTTTGTCCAAAATACGCCTTAGTAGGTTGAATTAGATGAAACAATTTAGTAATTACCTTAAGCACTCCATCAAAATGGCCTGGTCTGCTTTCTCCACATAACTTTGTCGAAAGATCTCCTACAATTATATTGATATCACTTTCAAAAGGATACATTTCATTAGCACTAGGAATGAATAATACATCCACTCCTGCATCTGTCGCTAGTTGTGTATCTCTTTCAATATCTCTAGGGTATCTGTCTAAGTCTTCATTTGGACCAAATTGAGCAGGATTTACGAAAATACTTGCCACAACTATGTCATTATCTTTTCTCGCTTTGTTTAATAATGCCTGGTGTCCTTCGTGTAAATAACCCATAGTTGGGACAAAACCAATCGTTTTTGCATTATTTAACGCTATAATTTGCTTTAGCTCATTTATCGTTTGTATTGTTTGCATGATTGCCTCCATATAATGCGGAAAGTTGTTCTTCCTTCATCGTGAAAGAATGCTCTACAGTAGGGAAAGTTCCATTCTTCACTTCACCTACATATTGCTTGATTCCTTCTAAAATTGGTTCACCGACATTTGCAAATTCCTTCACAAATTTCGGAATATGATGTGTTCCGTATTTCACCATATCATGGAAAACTAACACTTGACCGTCAGCTTGTGCACCTGCTCCAATACCAATAGTTGGAATTGTAAGAGACTTAGAAATTGTTTCTGTCAGCTGGTGTGGAATACATTCTAAAACGACCGCACAAGCCCCAGCTTGCTCACATAATTTCGCATCCTCTATTAGCTTTTCTGCTGCTGCTGCAGTTTTACCCTGTACTTTATATCCACCCAGTACGCCTGCAGATTGAGGCAATAAACCAAGATGAGCGACAACAGGAATACCAGCAAACGTCAATTTTTCGATGACTGGCAGTACATCATCTGCGCCTTCTAGTTTCACTGCCTGTGCACCTGTTTGTTGCATTAGTTGGACGGCATTCGTAAGCGCTTGATCTAAGGAACCGTGAAACGTCCCAAAAGGCATATCTACCACAAGAAAAGTATTCTTGGCACCGCGTCTAACCGCTTTTCCATGATGGATCATATCATCCATCGTAACTAATACAGTAGAATCATAGCCAAGCACTACCATTCCTAGCGAATCTCCAACAAGTATCATATCCATCTCTGCTTCTTCCGCAAATTTTGCAGTTGGAAAATCATATGCTGTCATCATCGTAATTTTCTCATTGTTTTTTTTCATACTAATAAAGTTACTCGTCGTTTTCATACTATTATCCCTCCATTTGTTAGTGAAGAGAAAACCATATAAAAACCCTTCTATTCCAATTTGGACAGAAGGGCAGAAAATTTATGTTCATAGGTTTTCTCCGTCCCTGTCATGTAGATCAAGGCAGACTATTTAGTTAAACAAACTACTTCATATGGTGCAGTTCAAAAAGATACTGCCCAACACATACAGAATAACAAAAAAATTGAAATCCGTCCAAATTAATTTTTTCCTAATAAATGAATGTCTGCAGAATAGACACCACGAATTTCACCACTATCTAGTTTAAGTTCTAAAATACCATCATTCGTTATACCTAAAGCAACACCTTCAAGGGTTTCTCTCAACGTAGTTGCACGTATACGTTTACCAATCGTACAATTATGACTTTCCCAAAGAATTTTAATGGGTTGAAAGCCTTTTTCTACATACAAATCCCCATACTTTTCAAGATAGAAAAGTATTTTAGCTACTAATAATGAACGATCGACTTCTTCACCGTTTTCCATTTTCAATGATGTAGCAATCGTTTGAATGGATTCGTCAAATGCGCTCAGTTCTTGATTTACATTGACACCAATTCCTATAATAATTGAATGGACTATATCCATATCAGCCTGTAACTCGGTCAGAATACCCGTCACTTTTTTTCCGTTTATAAGAATATCATTAGGCCATTTAATCTCAGGAGTAAGATTTGTCACCTCTTGTATAGCTTGCGTAATAGCTACAGCAGAAACAAGTGTGAATTGAGCAGCATATTGCGGACTAATTGCTGGTCGAATAATGACACTCATCCATATACCTTTGTTTGCGGTAGAGTTCCAGCTTCGTTCTAGTCTTCCTCTTCCCGCAGTTTGTTCCTCTGAAATTATAACAGTTCCATGAGGGGCCCCAAGGCGTGCTTTATCAGCCGCAATAATTTGTGTGGATTCGCAAGTTGTATAATAATCCATATTTCTGCCTAATTGCTTCGTAATCAGATTAGGTATGATTTGCTCTGGAGTAACTAAATCAGGAATAGACTGTAACACATATCCTTTCTTTTTGATGGCTTCAATTACATAGCCATCCTCTTCGATACTTTTCAGATGCTTCCAGATCATCGTGCGCGAAATATGCAATTCATCTGCGAGCTTCTGACCAGAGACAGGTTCCCCTTTTGCATTTATCAGCTGAGATAGAATTTTTTCTTTAATGGAGATATTCATGAGAAAACCATTCCTTTATTTCTTGTCTGTCATTCTTTATTTGGCTATTTACTATCATGCCAGTTAATCTATCTAATGCTTCTTTTATCCATGGACCTCTTTTTTTGTTTGCCCATTGCATAATATCATTTCCATTGACAACAATCTCTTTTTTGGAGGCGATTGGAATAGTTCGCTTTCGTAGTAAAAATTCCTCAAGTGGATGAGTTATTTCATTAGAAAGAATGGATTTTCCATAATGGTAGGAAACCGTTAAAACTTCCTCATTAAAATGGAATAATTCATCGGTTGTCCAAGCACCTTTTACTAAACTCTGAACTGCTTGAAACACATTTTTCACATGTCTTTTTTCATCATTTGAGCATTTATAATAGCTTAATAGTTGATTAGTATTCTCTTTTGACTGCAGGAGAGCAAGGAATGCCCATCCATTTGCTTTAACATTAAAACTAGAGAAGTCTTCCCAACTTTCTAGAATCCTTACCCAGTCTCCAGGGAACATACTTGATAGACCACTATCTACAAAAAGTTGCATCCCTTTGAATGGAAAATCACTTAGCCATACTTTCTCTAGTTCAACTTTCACTCGTTCAATGGAAATATGCTTTATAAGTTCATGCAACGACTGAATTGCTTCAAAAGTATGTGACTCAAGGGAGAAATTTAACTGTGCAGAGAATCGAACCGCTCTTAACATTCGTAGGGCATCCTCTGAAAATCTTAACTGAGGATTTCCAACAGCTTGAATTATTCCATCCTCTATGGCTTGTCTTCCTCCAAAATAATCGACCAGTCCGTCTTCTTTTGTTAAAGCCATCGCATTTATAGTAAAGTCTCTTCTCTGCAGATCCTCTTTTAAAGTACGGACAAACATAACCCCATCTGGTCTTCGAAAGTCTGAGTATGTAGATTCTGACCGATACGTAGTTACTTCGATAGGCTCGTCTGATACAACTAATACAGTACCATGTTCAATACCAACATCAATCGTATGGGTAAATATTTTTTTGACTTCGTCTGGCGTTGCATTTGTGGTAATATCCACATCATTTACAGGAGCGTTACGTATAAAGTCTCGGACAGCCCCTCCCACTACAAATGCCTCAAAACCTGCTTGTTCCAGTTCATCAATTACTTTATACGCTGCTGGCCACCGATTTTTCATAACGCTATTTTTTCGCCACTCTTTCATACATCGCTTCATATTGCTCCACAATACTTTTTGAACTAAATCGATCCTGAATAATCGCAAGCGATCGATCTACTATTTGTTTATGTAAAGTCGGGTTTTGTAAAATTTTCACACCATATTCTGCTACCTTCTCACAATCCCCTAATTCAACGATATATCCATTTTCTCCATTTGTAATAACCTCAGGAATTCCACCAACATTCGTTCCAATACAAGGTACTCCACAGGCCATAGCTTCAAGTAGAACTAAACCAAATGACTCTTTTTCAGAAAGTAATAGCATAAGATCCGCAATTGCATATAGCTCTGATAGACTTTCCTGTTTTCCTAAAAACAACACATCATTTTCGATTGAGGTGCCTTTAATTGACTCCATAATTGGATGTTTTTCAGGACCATCCCCTACCAATAGCAGTTTAGTAGGAACGTGCTGGTGAATAAGTTTAAAGCTTTCCACTATATCAGGTACATGCTTCACTTTTCTAAAGTTAGAAACATGAATAACTACTTTTTCATGCGGTTTTATGCCTAATAATTCTTTTAGATTACCTGGATCTTTTTTAGTGTATTCTCGTTCATCAATAAAATTATATATCGTCTCAATATCTCTATTCGGTGCTATTAAGTCCATTGTTTCTAAGGCAAGGGAATTAGATACCGCAGTAACTACGTTCGATTTTTCTATTCCATATTTAATTGCACCTTTAAGTGATGAATCATAGCCTAATACTGTTATATCTGTTCCATGTAACGTTGTAACAATGCCTATATCTGAATTTGCCATATCTTTAGCCAGAATAGCACAAACTGCATGAGGAATAGCATAATGGACATGTAACACATCTAATTGCTGGTCTACAATCACTTCTGCCATTTTATTGGCTAGTGCAATGTCATATGGTGCATATTGAAAAACCGAGTAACTATTCACTTCTACTTGGTGAAATGTTATGGTTGGATATATTTTATTTAATCGGAAAGGGATTCCTGATGTGATGAAATGTATTTCATGCCCTTTTGCTGAAAGCATCTTTCCTAATTCTGTCGCTATTACCCCTGATCCACCAACTGTTGGATAGCAAGTAATACCTATTTTCAATTTACGCATTTAATCACTTCCTTAACGTGAACGTCTCTCTTCCAATAAACGCCAATCTAAAAAACCTTCTTCAATACCTTTTAGCAGAATTTCTGCTGTTCCCATATTAGTTGCAAGCGGAATCTGATATACATCACAAAGTCGAATGAGTGCAGTTACATCTGGCTCGTGAGGTTGAGCAGTAAGTGGATCTCGGAAAAATATGACCATATCCATTTCGTTATTTGCAATTGCTGATCCTATTTGTTGGTCACCACCTAGTGGTCCTGATTTATATCTAAATACATTTAAGCCAACTTCATCGATGATTCTAGTTCCGGTTGTTCCAGTAGCAAATAAGTCGTGCTCCTCTAATATTGCTTTGAAGGCAGTTACGAACTGTATTAAATCTTCTTTTTTCTGATCATGCGCTACTAATGCTATTCTCATTTTTTACCTCCTATAAAATAATATCTTCTAAACCATAAATCAGTACATTTCGTTTCATGACTTCCTCGATGGACAATACAATTCCAGACATAAAGGATGCTCGGTCAAACGAATCATGACGCAGTGTAAGCAATTGTCCTTCTCCTCCAAGCAGTACCTGTTGATGTGCAACTAAACCAGGTAAACGGACACTATGTATATGCATCCCATCCATATTTGCTCCTCTTGCCCCTTGAATAGTCTCCTCCTCCATAGGATTACCTTGTTCCATCGACGTACGTGTTTGCTGAATCATTTGAGCTGTCTTAATAGCTGTTCCTGATGGTGCATCTACCTTTTGATCGTGATGCATCTCGATAATCTCTACATTTGGTAAATATTTTGCTGCTGTTTGTGCAAACTTCATCATAAGAACTGCACCAATAGAAAAATTAGGAGCTATTATACATCCTACCTGTCTATCTTCTACTTTGTTCCGTAATGTATCTAATTGTAAATCAGTAAAGCCTGTTGTACCAATAACTGGTCTTACACCATACTCAAGAGCAGTCATCGCATGTTCAAAAACTGCTGAAGGTACCGTCAAATCAACTAGTACATCAGGTTCTGTTTGTTCAATTAATAAATTTAATGAAGTGAAGATGGGAATGTTATCCCCAAGGCACTCCATATCTTTCTTAGAATCCAAAACCGCTACTAACAAAAAATCCTTATTTTTAAGTACTGTTGCTACAGCTTCTTTACCCATTTTACCTCTTGGGCCTGCTACTGCTACTTTAATAACCATTATTAGTCCTCCTTGACCGTCCATCTATCTTTGTCTCTTGTATTATATTTGTTTAAAACTTGCTCTAGTGACTGCTGCAGATCTATCCCTTCCGCGTTTGCCAGACACAATAGTACAAAAAAGAAATCTCCCATTTCATCGGCTATCTCTTTTTCTACTTCTGTATCTTTTTTCTTCTTTGTACCATACTTATGTTGAATCTCTCTAGAAAGCTCTCCCAATTCTTCTGTGAGTCTTGCTAATAGCTCCAGAGGTGGAAAATAACCTTCTCTATATTGATTTATGTATGTATCTACTTTTTGTTGTAGTTCAAATAAACTTTTTTTCTCTGTCATAATATTATCTCTCCTTTTATATCGTAATAAATTTATCCACTAGTTGTCAAAAACATCAAAATAATCGATAATAACTTAAGTATGAACTAATAAGCGAGGTGGAACAATGGGACTTGGACTTAAATTTAAAAATATTATGATGATTATTTTTGGAGCAGCCATTTATAGTTTTGGCTTTGTTCATTTTAATATGCAAAATGAGCTTGGAGAAGGTGGATTTTCTGGTATTACCCTCGTTTTATATTTTGCATTCAACTGGGATGTAGCCTTGATGAACCTTTTATTAAATATACCTATGTTCATTATAGGGTGGAAGCTGCTCGGTAGGAAAATGTTTGCCTATACATTAATCGGTACCATTTCAGTATCCGTATTTTTAAAAGTATTTGATATTTATGAATTTCAACTAGGTTTAGAGGATGATCTTTTTCTAGTTTCGCTATTTGCAGGGGTTTTCGTAGGTTTAGGTTTAGGAATTATTTTCAAATATGGAGGTACAACCGGAGGGGTTGACATTATTGCCCGTCTTGTATTTAAATACAAGGGTTGGAGCATGGGTAAAACTATGTTTATCTTCGATGCATTTGTAATTTTATTATCATGGGCAACTTTCTTAAATGAGCGTTCTATGATGTATACTCTAGTAGCGGTATATGTTGGAGCAAGGGTCATCGATTTTGTACAAGAAGGTGCTTATTCTGCTAGAGGTGCATTTATCATATCCGACAAGCAAAGTGAAATTGCAGATCTAATTACAGATAAATTATCTCGTGGAGTCACAATTTTTAACGGCCGTGGTCATTTCACAAAAAATGATAGAGATGTTCTTTATTGTGTAGTTGCTAAAAACCAAATTACATCGTTAAAAAATGTTATAACTTCTATCGATCCGCACGCTTTTGTTTCAATAACCGAAGTTCACGATGTGATGGGTGAAGGCTTTACACTAGATGATGAGAAAAAACCGATTGAATAGCTTGCATAGATGCAATTAAATATGGATTGTTCAAGTTATTTACTTGGGCGATCCTTTTTATATTGTTATTTATATAAACGACATATATTATCGAGAAATTTAGCCTTCTTCCTTTGTAAGCTCTCTGTGAAGTCTAGACTTTTTCGCTGTTCCCGATGAAGTCGCTGTGTTTCATTGCGATCAAGAAAAATTCCTTCAACATATACCATATTGTTGGGATAACTAAACAATCCTATTCAGAAAACAGTCAATAAAAAATGAAGAGCTATGACTATTGTCATCACCCTTCATCCTTTGAACTTTTCTTAATCGTTCCGAGTCATTCCAGTATAGACTAACACTAAGCGTAATAACTCTAAAACAGCTACTGCTGCAGCGGCAACATAGGTTAATGCGGCTGCACTTAACACTTTTTTCGCATGAGGTTCTTCTTCATTGCGAATAATACCGTGAGACACCATTTGGTCCATCGCTCGACTAGAAGCGTTAAATTCCACAGGTAGCGTAACGATTTGGAATACAACTCCAGCAGCTAACAGCACAATCCCTATTAAGAGTAAATTAGAGAAGCTAGCAAGCATTCCTATCATGATGAATATCCATGAAGCATTAGAAGAAATATTAGCAACTGGAACTAGTTTGTGACGTAAACTTAAAAACGAATATGATTCTTTGTGTTGAATAGCATGACCAACCTCATGTGCTGCAATCGCAGATCCTGCAACAGAAGCTTCATGAAAATTGTGAGAGGACAATGCCACTATTTTTGTCATTGGATTGTAGTGATCACTTAAAAACCCTCTGCTCTCAACAACTTGAACATCCGATAAACCATTTGCATCTAATATTGTTCTTGCGACTTGAGCACCTGTCATTCCAGAAGTAGAACGAACTTTTGAATACTTTTTATATGTTCTTTTAACTTTCATTTGTGCATACAAAGGCAATAAAAGAATTATCGCAAAGTACACGAGATAAGAAACCAAGTTTCTTTTCCCCCTCTCTATTCTATACTACTTATTTTAATAGGAATAATATAGACATTCAACTAATAAGCTTTGACCTTTTTTGATAAATGAGCACAGCTAAGAAAATACAAGCAATGGATAGCCAAAATGTAAAATAACCGATCTGATCGGCATATTTGTACAAACTTCTATATGTTGGCATTTGATCAAACACATAATCTATCACATCATTATGTAATGTCCAAACAGCAGCTATAAAAATATGTATCCATGTAAAGCGATAATAAGGAATGTATAATATAGCTTGGATCGCCATTGCAAAATGCGATGCTACAAGCATCCACCCCATCCAACCGAGATAATCATTTTCCACGTATGTCCAAACATTCATCACTACTGCCCATAATCCATATTTCACAAGCGTGATTAATGCTAGAGCTTCGATTAGCTTCCAATTTTTCTTTAACAGCCATGCAAATAAAGCAATTGTGAAAAACAAACTTGCTGTAGGACTGTCAGGTACGAATAGGAGAAACTTTGACTCTGTTTGGGATAACTGCCCTTTATACCAATAGTAACCATAGATGGTACCAACTAGGTTCACTAAGAATAACAGCCACATAAATGTTTTATTAAAGAGAACCATTTTTATATACAGTAGCAATTCTTTCATTTATTTGGACTCCTTTTTAATTTATGAAAAACCATGCAAGAAAAATGCACAGTCCTTTTAGTTCAAAACCTGTTTTTAGCGTTTTCAGTAGGCTTGGGAAAGTTTGATGCAATCTCGGATGATTCTCTTCTTCTTTACCGGGGAGACACTTACTATTTCTTTAAAATACCACTAGAATCAAAATCAACCATCACAAAAGATGCCGATGGTTCATTGCCCACTCCTCGGAACGTGCCCTCTTTCTATGCAATCAGCCAGTATTATTCATTTTCAAAAATCCATGAACCCACTTTTCTTATACTTCGAAAAAAAAAGAGAGCCAGTTTCCTGACTCTCTTCACTTGGTAATATTATTCTGCTGGTTGAAGTGTTGTGATAAACTCAGCGAGTTTTTGTAACTCTTCTTCAGTACCTGTGTAAGTTCCACCTGGCATACCGCCTCTACCATCATGAGCGATTTCAACGATTTCCTCAGCAGTCATGTCTAAGCCTACTAATGGTAGACCTACACCACCCTCGAAGGAGTTACCGTGACAATTAATACATGATGAAGCTTGGTAAAGCTGATAGCCTTCTGAAGTTTCATCAAATTCAACTGAAACTTCTTCTTTAATCTCACCATAAGCTTTTGCAGCTTCCCAGTCATGGTTTACAACAGATTCCCAAGTTAAGAAAATAATTGAAGCAAGAGCAAGAAGCATGAATCCTGTCGGTAATGGACGTTTCCATGGACTTCTTTCTTTACTTGTATCTAAAAACGGTACTAATAATAGCGCTCCGAAAGCCAATCCTGGCATAACAATTGCTCCAATAACATTGTATGGTCCTGAAGCAAATTCATATTTTAATAATTGGTATAAAAACAAGAAATACCAGTCTGGTACTGGAATATAACCTGTGTCAGCTGGATCAGCTGGGCGTTCAAGTGGCGATGGATGTGCAACAGTTAATACTAAATAACCAACTAAGAAAACCGCACCGACTAACCATTCTTTTAGTAAAAAGTCAGGCCAGAAAGCTTCTGTTTTGCCTGGATACTCAGAATAGTCCTTTGGAGTGTTTTTCTTACGGTTAGAAAGATCTGGCACACGTGAGTCTCCAACGAATTTCATGCCTTTTCCGCGATGCATAGTGTCCCCTCCTTATAACAATAATCTGTTCCCTTTACCCATTAAAGTGGTCCAGAAATACCTTGACGACGAATCATGATAAAGTGAGCTGCAAGTAATCCAAATAAAGCAGCTGGCAAGAAGAACACATGAATCGCAAAGAATCTTGTTAATGTTTGTGCACCGATGATAGTTTCATCACCAGCTAAAAGTGTTTTAATCATTCCACCTATAAATGGAACTGATGCTGCAATTTCAATACCTACTTTTGTTGCGAACAATGCTTTCATGTCCCAAGGAAGTAGGTAACCTGTAAATCCTAAACCTAACATAACAGCGAAGATTAATACTCCGACCATCCAGTTTAGTTCACGAGGTTTTTTATAAGAACCAGTAAAGAATACACGTAATGTATGTAAGAACATCATAACAATTACAAGCGATGCTCCCCAGTGATGCATCCCACGCACGATTTCACCGAATGCTACTTCATTTTGAAGATAGTATACAGATTCCCATGCATTTTCAATATCAGGTACATAATACATAGTTAAGAACATACCTGAAAGTATTTGAATTACTGTGATGAAGAACGTTAATCCTCCGAAACAGTATACAAATGCTGAGAAATGATGTGCAGGGTTTACGTGTTCTGGTACTTCATGGTCTGCAATATCACGCCATATAGGAGTAATATCTAGACGTTCATCCACCCAATCATAGATTTTATTAAGCACTGATGTCGTACCCCCTTACTTTAAACTAATGTGTTAGGAATAGCTTTCCCAATTTCTAAGAACCCGTCATTTTCACGAACTTCATATTGATCCAACGGACCTAGAGGTGGTGTTTTTGGAACATTTTTACCGTTTTTCTCGTAACGACCCGCGTGACATGGACAGAAGAATTGATTTTTGTGAGCTGGGTCAGCTTCCCAGTTTACTGTACAACCTAGATGCTTACATACTGGAGAAAGTGCGATAATTTCATCGCCTTCTTTGTATACCCAAGCAGCATTGGTAATATCAGACTTGTACCATGCGTCCACTTGTTCAAAAGTGAAGTCAACACGTTCTGGAACTTCCGTTATATCGGCAATTTTCTTCTCCGTTAATACGAAATCTCCGCCTTCTTTTTTCTGCAATACAGGATCAACTGCAAATCGTACCATTGGCATTAGCATTCCAGCTGCCATAAATCCGCCAACACCAGTTAAGGTGTAACTTAAAAATTGACGTCTTGATACTTTATTGTTACTCATCCTTTTCCCCCCTCTTACTTAAAGGTCAGTCCAATGGACATACTTGCTTGAATAATAATACTAGGACATATACATGATATATCAATAAAAAAGGAAGGTCAATATTCGATTTCCTCGAATCATGAACTTTATAGACAAATCATGAAGCAAATTGTCACTAATTCGCCCATTTTTTCGCAAAAATCGGAATAAGTTGTCGTAATTGATCTTCTAGTACTGAGTTTCTCATTTTTTGGTCCATGGAATCCAGTGGAACAGACGGAATCCAAATAATATTTTGTTCTTCTCCCATTGTACTCCACTCTCTATCAGAAGTAACGTAAAAGATGTGTTTGAAAGAGGCTTTGTTTAGCTCTTCTTGCCACGATTCAAATACCGACTGCTTGTCCTGACTTCTTGTATAGGAGAAGGAAGGAAATAAAACAATCCTTCCTTTGAATTGATTTTCAATTACGTTTGCTAATGACAACGTGAAGTCAGCTGCAGATGCAGCAAATTGGAATCCTTCATCAGAACCATCAATCTGTATAAGTGGGATTACTGCTGTGTCTATAAATTCTTTTTGTGCTTGAAATACTTTACTATCTTTTCCGTTCCAATGCATTTGTAACCTCTCCTAAACCTCTTTATGTTGTATTTGCTTCCATAACGAAGAAAGTTCCATAAACTTTTCTTTGTTATTTTCATCAATTGCTTGATCAATCTGCTTTTTTAGTTGTTCCACTTGAAATGAATACAAGCTTTCACTAACTATATCCTCTGCTATCAATTTATCCTTTTCACTAATCTGCAAATATTTTGGCATATATGGATTCTCTTCTAAAACTGCCAAATATTCTGGACTAGGTGGCATCATTTGAAAGTTCAATTGGATATACATATCCTCTTCTGGGTGTAATCGCAAATCATGGAAGGACTTTTCAGCATCAGCAGTCATAATACTTCCCTTGTAAAAGCGAAACGGGATACCTGAAGACGTCGTAACCGACATGATCATCGCTCGAGGACAATAATGCGCCTCCTCCACAAAGTGTACGTTATTTAACAATGTTTCATGGCTTATCAAGTAATTCAAGATCCACACGCACTCTCTTCTTTTCATCTGATACTTTTTTAAAAACCACCGAACAAATTCTTTTTTCTCACCAACTGAAACAGAAGCAGTCACGTAACCTCTCCTTCCCTTATTTATTCAAACATTTCAAACCATTCACTATTTTCCGGTTGAAGTTTTTGCAAAATCAGCACAATCTCTTTTGCCTCTGTCCTTTTTCCTTCCTCTAAAAGGAAATAAACATATCTCTCTAAAAAAGGAACATCCTCTTTATGTTCAGTATATGCAAGCTGATAAAATTCGTATGCTTTTTCATATGATTCTAATCTTTCATAAGCAGCTGCTAAAAACGGGAACATTGCAGACCATTCAAACTGCTCTTTCTTCAACGTTTCATAGAGTTCTACTAACTCCTCATCCTTCTCTTCTGTTGAAAATAAGGAAGATAAAATGTAAATAGCATCCATATATTCTGGGTCAAGAGCAATTGCTTCTCTTAAAAAAGTTTCTGCTTCTTTCACTTTACCCAATTTCAAGGAAATTTTACCTGCAAATAAATAATATTCTTTTTCATATTCATCACGAGTAATTCCATCTGTAATTGCTTTTAAAGCATCCTCATTTTTCTCTAAGCTAGCATATGTCTCAGCAAGTAGCATATAGCCAGAGAAGTAGTCGGGATCAATTTGAAGTAGATCCTCTAACTGTTTTGCAGCAGTTTCAAAATGTTGTACTTGGAACGACGCATAAGCTGCATGAAATAGTATGTCTGGTGCAACTTCTTTTTTCAGTGCTTCTGTATAGTATGGAATTGCCTCTTCATAAGCTGCTCCAGCACTATAGATTTCTGCTAATTTAAGCGATAAATCTACTGCTTGTATTAACTCCTGAGAGGGAAGTAAATCCTCCATTACACGTGCTGCTTCTAAGTATCTGCCGGTTTCAAACAATAATTCTCCTTTAGCATACATAAGCAATGGTTCTTTTGGTAATAACGTGATGGCTTCATTTATTTTTTGTTCCGCAACCTCATATAACCCAATCATTTGATAATAGTCAGCTAAAGTGAGAAGTGCTTGCGGATAAGCGTCGCTAGTTTTTTCAATAGTCGTAAGCATTTCGAGAGCTTCATCTTCCTTATCCATTTCCAGATAAAGCTGTGCTTGATCAATCTTCAACTGATTTTCCTCCGGAAATAAAAAATGAAGATGTTCTAAGACTGTAATAGCTTCCTGTAAAAAACCAAATTGTGTAAGCAAATCTGCAAGCTGGTATTGCTCATCTGGATCGCCATTCAATAAAAAATTATCGATCATTGTTCCGAGTTTCTCTATGTTTCCTTCTTCCATCGCCTGGACAAAGGGTGTCAAGTTATCCATGTTATCACCATTCTTTCATTATACCTTTATCCTACAAGAACATTTGTTTTTGAACAAGAAAAAAACCCTCTTTTAAAAAGAGGGCAATTATTTTTTCACACATCACCGGTAGTAAAGCACCCGATATACTTGATCAAAGTTCAAAGCCTATGAGGGTGTTCAACTAACAATCAATAAGGAATGGAGCTTTCTCACTAATCGAATTTTTATTTTATCACGCTCGAAATATCTTCAAAAAATGTCGGATAAGAAACAGCGATACAACCAGCATTGTCAATTGTGACAGGTTTTGTTGTTATGAGAGAAGCCACTGCAGCCATCATACCAATACGGTGATCTCCGTATGTGAATAGATCTCCACCATGAAGTGTCGTCGGCCCTTCGATTATCATACCATCATCAGTGGCGGTAATATCTGCTCCCAGCTTCTTTAATTCATTTACTACAGCATCAATTCGGTTCGTTTCTTTTACTTTTAGCTCTTCTGCATTTTTAATAACAGTTTTCCCATTAGCTTGTGTAGCTAGTAACGCAATAATAGGTATTTCATCAATAAGTCGAGGGATCAGTTCTCCTCCGATTTCCGTGCCAACTAAAGCAGAGGATTCGATTTCAATAGTTCCCATTTCTTCATGACTACTGTTCGAAGAGTCATTAACTGTATAAGAAGCACCCATTGCTTGCAGAACGTCCATAATACCTGTTCTTGTTGGATTTAAACCCACATTTGTTAAGGTTAGCTTGCTATTAGGAACAATCGCTCCAGCAGCTAAAAAGAATGCTGCAGATGAAATATCACCCGGTACGACCACATGGGTTCCAGTTAGTTTTTGTCCACCTTGTAAGCGTATTGTTTTATCATCTACGGCAATGGTTGCGCCGAAGTGTTTTAACATTTTCTCTGTGTGATCTCTAGAGGTTTCCAATTCTTCAACTATGGTTTCTCCATCCGCATTTAAAGCTGCCAGTAATATGGCAGACTTCACCTGTGCACTTGCTACAGGCATCGTATAGCGAATAGCTTGTAATTTAGTTCCTTCTACTCCAATAGGAGTAAACTGGCCGTTTTCTCTCCCAATCAGCTTAGCACCCATTTGTTTTAACGGATCTGTAACACGCCTCATAGGACGTTTTTGGATAGATTCGTCACCTATTAAAACCGATGAAACTGATGATCCTGCTAAAATTCCGAGCATTAAACGAGTAGTTGTCCCCGAATTCCCCGTATATAGTATTTCATCAGGTTCTTTCCAATTCATGATTCCCTTGCTGTTGACCTTTACTTTGTCGCCTTCTATGGATATTTCTACACCAAGCTTTTGAAAGCAATCAATCGTACTTAAACAATCATCACTCTGTAAAAAACCTTCGACCGTTGTAGTCCCTTCTGCTATAGCACCGAACATAATAGAACGATGCGAGACAGATTTATCTCCAGGTATACGAATGGTACCCTTTAACGAAGGTTGTGCATAATCTAATATCTTACTTGTTATCAAGGTCATCCCTCCTCAAGAAATATACGTTTCAAATGTTGTATTATTAGCAATACAGTCTACCGCTTTAGCACGGTCATCTGTCGATTGAAAACTGATGACTAGAATTCCGAATACATCTTCACGAGTTTCTACGATTCGTAAGTTGGTAATGCTAATATTGTCTTTTGCCAAATACCTTGTAATCTCAGAAATAACACCAGGATAATCAGGTACATCCACATACAGGTCAAATACGCTAAACATTGCACCCTGTGTATTTATAGGAAGATCGTCTCGTATTCTTTTAGCAGTAGTAAAATAAGCTTCTATATCACTAGAATCAGCAAATGAAAGTAAGTCTTGCAATTTTATCATTTCATTCGTCCATGCCTGCAATTGAGTAGTTAGTTCCTTACGATTTTGAAGCGTTATATCTCTCCAAACAATTGGGTTGGCGGAAGCAATTCTTGTTAGATCACGAAATCCACCGGCTGCAAGCTGTTTCGTAAAAGGATATTGTTCGTTTTCAAAAGATAATTGATGCACAAGCGAAGCTGCGACTAAATGGGGGAAATGACTAACTACAGCGGTCATATGATCATGTTCCTCTGCTCCGACTTGTACTAACTTCGCTTTAGTTACCTGCAATAAATCTATCAGAACTTGAATACGTTCATGGGATTCATCTTCAAAAGGGGTGAGTAAATAATAGGCATTTTCAAACAGGATTGGTCTAGCTGCCTCCACACCACTTTTGTGGGAGCCTGCCATAGGGTGACCACCTATAAACGTTATGCCCCTTTCTCTTAATGAAATGGCAGTTTTCATAATTTCTTTTTTCGTACTTCCTGTATCCGTTACAATTACTTCGTTCTTTAGCTGCCATTTCGGTAATTCATTCATTAAGCGGATTGTTTCACTTACTGGAGTTGCAAAAACAATTACGTCTGCAAACTCAGTTCCATCTTCGATATTCGTAGCCATCTCATCAATGACGCTAATTCGTTTCGCTGTTCGTAGCGTATGACCATTTGCATCATATCCAATTATTCTCACATCTTTATTGCGTTTTAAACCAAGCGCTAAGGAGCCACCTATTAGTCCGAGACCTATTATGAAAACTGTTTGCTGCATTATAAGACGCCTTCCTCTTTTAGAACCTCATCTAGCTTTTCCAATAACTCGCTATTTTGCTGTTGTGTTCCAATTGTTATGCGTAGGTATCCCGGTTTTCCTAATGCATTCCCACTTCGAACGATAAATCCACGTTTCATCAAACCTTGGAATACTAAATCACTATCAGCCTTCACTTCCATTAAGATGAAATTAGTTTGCGAGGGGAAATAATCTAGATTTCTTTCTTGGCAATATGCCACGAATTGAGCTTTCCCCGCGTTATTTTTCTCTTTACATTGTTCTATAAATTCTTGATCTTCTAATCCTAGAAGCGCTACCTGCTGACTTATAACAGTATTATTAAATGGCTCGCGCGTAGGCTCCAGTTGAGCTATTACTGCTTCTGACCCGATTGCATATCCAACACGGAAGCTTGCAAGTCCATATGCTTTAGAGAAAGTACGCATTATTAATACATTAGGATGGTTCTCTAATAATCCAAGAGAATCTTTGTAGTTTTTGTCTGATATGTATTCTGTGTATGCTTCATCTAATACGATTAAAACATCCTCCGGCACTTTTTCGATAAAATCTTTCAATTTATCACTAGGTGTTAGTGTCCCTGTTGGATTGTTTGGATTACATACCCAAATGATCGCTGTGTTTTCATCAATCGCTGCTAGCATATTGTTTAAATCATGCTCTCCGTTTTTGGTAAGAGCGATTTCACGTACTTCTGCTCCTTCAACAATCGCATTATGCTTATATTGACCAAATGTTAAATCTGCCATAATAGTATTCAAACCCGGTCGTAAAATAGCTCTTGATACAATTAGGATATTCTCGTCAGATCCATTACCAAATAATAATTGTTTTTCAGAGATGTTTAAATGATTCGCTACAGCTGTTCTTAAATTTGACGCATAACCATCAGGATAGATAGCAAAATCTAGATTCGCATTTGAGAAATATTCTTTTACTTTTGGTGACGCACCATATGGATTTTCATTGGATGCAAGTTTTGTCACTTTTTCTAAGTTAAACATTTTCTTCACTTCATCGGAAGTTTTACCAGGTTGATATGCATTTAACCCATTGATCTGTTTTTTGAATTTCATTTTAACCCCTCAATTCTACAAATTATTTAAGTAAATCTGGTCTTAATACTACAGCGTTATTTAAATAGATATGCTCGACCTCTTGCTGTGTTTTTTCCGTATTTACATGCATTAATAGTCTAATACACTTTTCTAATGCCCCAGGTACACTCATTTCATGGGTGCACATCACCGGAACATACGTCCATCCTTCTATGCCTCGAACAGCTCTAGCAGGAAATGCAGAAGTAATATCGGTCGTAGTTGAAATGATGACGGAAGCGATGTCCTCGGGTAAGATTTCATTCGATTTTGCCATCTCTTCTACAAGACGTCTAGTTTCCTGAAGTACTAATTCATTTGAATCCGCCGTTACTGTTGTTGCTCCTCTTACGCCTCTAATCATTTGTTAGCCTCCTTAACCCATTGTCGCAACTGTTCATCACATTGTTTAACTTCATCCATCGAAATGATTTTCACAAATGGATTTCCAATTTCTTGAAGTAATGCAAAATGAAGTTCACCATTCATTGTTTTTTTATCTTTTTGCATAAATTTTGCTAAACTTTCAAATGGACACTGAAGCACATGTTCAAAATTATAACCCAGTCTATTAGCTAAATCATAAACGGCTTTAGAATATCCCATGTCAATTTTTCCATGAAGCTCGCTTAGCATGAGAGCAGGTATTATACCGATCATCACTGCTTCGCCATGCGTGATTTTCCCGTAACCTACTGTTGCCTCAATCGCATGACCATAAGTATGACCAAAGTTTAAAAATTTGCGATAGGACTGTTCTTTTTCGTCTATTTCGACAATACGTGCTTTTACTCGAATTCCTTTTTCTAGCCATATTAATAATTCTTTATTATCGATTGCCTTTAAGTTAGGGAGAGCAAGAAATTCATCCATCCAGTTAGTATCACTGATTAAAGCATGCTTGATCACTTCGGCTAGACCTGAGCGAACTTCTACTTCTGGTAACGTTTTTAAAAAATGAAAATCATATAATACTTCCATAGGTTGATAGAAAGCCCCAATCATATTCTTTCCATTTGGATGATTGATCGCAGTTTTACCTCCAACGGCACTATCGTGCGCTAATATAGTCGTAGGAATTTGGTAAAAAGGAATACCTCGCATAAATGTAGCTGCCACAAAACCAGTCAAGTCCCCGACTGCTCCTCCACCTAATGCAAGTAGTGCAGAATTTCTAGAGCAGTTTTCTTCTAATAAAAATGATTGGACTTGAAAATAAGATTCAAACGTTTTGCATGCTTCACCGTTGGGAACAATAAAAATTTTAATTGGTAGCGTTAAATTAGTACGAACATATTCCTCATGTAAACTCCACACATGTTCATCTGTTATTAACACTAATTGATCATATCCCGATAATGCATCCGCTTGTCTCTCACAAAAGGATTGTAAAATATTCTCTCCTAAATAAACTTCGTAAACGGAGTCTTTCGTTTTGACTTGGATAGACATCATTAAAACCCCTTTGTATATGCTCTATGACTCTCTATATCTGCAAGTAATGTATCTATTTTATCTCCATGGAAGGTTTCTAGTACTGCTTGTGCAATCTCCCAAGCAATAACCGCTTCCGCAACTACAGAAGCTGCTGGCACGGCACAGCTATCTGATCTTTCAATACTTGCCTTGAACGGCTCCTTTGTATCAATGTCAACACTTTGGAGTGGCTTGTAAAGCGTAGGAATTGGTTTCATCACTCCACGTACTACAATTGGCATTCCCGTTGACATACCACCTTCTAGACCACCTAGACGGTTTGTATCGCGTGTATAGCCTTCTGCTTCACTCCAAGATATCTGATCATGAACTTGACTTCCAAAAAGGTTAGCCATTTCAAAACCTAATCCTACTTCTACACCTTTAAATGCATTAATGCTCATCATCGCCATTGCTAGTTTACCGTCTAACTTACGATCATAATGGACATAACTCCCAACTCCAGCTGGCATCCCAGAAACAATTACCTCTACTACTCCACCAATCGTATCTCCAGCTTTTTTCGCATTATCGATGGCCTCTACCATTTTCGTAGACGCTTCCGAATCTAAGCAATAAACCGGGTCAGCCTCCACAATCTCACGAATTTCCTCTACCGTTTTACCATTAGCTAGATTTAAATCCGCTTCAATCCCACCAATTTTTGTAACATGAGCCACAATGGATATACCTAGTTTACTTAACAATTCTTTCGCAACTGCTCCTACCGCAACTCTTACTGTAGTTTCACGTGCTGATGACCGCTCTAGGACATTACGTAAATCACGATGACCATACTTCATGCCACCTACTAAATCGGCATGTCCAGGACGTGGTCTTGTAATCTGTCTTTTAATATCCTCAGGATCTATTTCATCTCCAAGAGGCTCAATCCCCATAATATTCGTCCAATGCTTCCAATCATCATTGTTCACAACTAGGCAAACTGGAGATCCTAAAGTTTTCCCGTGGCGTACACCTGAAGTAATTGCTACTGTATCTTTTTCAATTTGCATACGTCTTCCGCGTCCATGTCCACCTTGACGACGTTTTAATTCTTTATTTATCATTTCACTCGTTATTTCTAATTGAGCTGGTAACCCCTCAATAATAGCTGTTAGTTGCGGCCCATGTGACTCACCTGCAGTTAAATATCTCACAGCACTTTCCCCCTTCAACTCGCTAAAGTATTTGTTTATCACTATAACAAAATTTCAATACAATGTATAGAAGAAATACACAAGTCCCTACGAAAAATTCTACTTGCACTGGAAGGATTTCGTAAAGGCGCTCCCAACTCTTTAACCGATTATAGTAATGGGCTGATCGTTATTTTTTTATTCATTGATCGATTGCACCTCATTATTTCGACTTAATAATTGATTGTTCGTTCTATACCTAAAATTATTGATTTTACTCAACTTCTGTACTTTATCTTTTCTTATAAGAAAACTGTCCGAAATTTCCCGGACAGTTCCACTTATTTTTTCCGATAAAAAAAGGTATCTTCCGTTTCAAATCCATATTTTCCTGGATTGAATATCTGTTCCGTACTACCGACGAATAGTATTCCTCCGGACCGAAGCGAATCACTAAAGTTTTGATAAATTTGATCTTTTGCTTCTTCTGTAAAGTAAATCATGACATTCCTACAAACAATCAAATCAAAGTTTTTATCATATGTATCTTTCAATAGATTATGTTTTTTAAATGTTACTGTCTTTTTAACCGAATCACTTATCTTATAAAATGGCGTTTGGTTCTCAAAGTACTTATTCTTCATAACCATTGGAACCTCGGCTAGCGACCGTTCAGGATAAACACCAACCTTCGCACGTTGTATTGCATTTTCATCTAAATCCGTTGCGTGTATAGCAACTTGAGATAAAGGAACATGATTGGACAGAACCATAGCAATTGTATAAGGTTCTTCTCCAGTAGAGCATGCTGCACTCCAAATTTTTAGACGTTTATTAGTTTCTAATAATTTCGGAAATATTTTAGTTTGTAGTACATCCCAGCGTTTCGCATTCCGATAAAACTCCGAAACATTAATCGTCATTCTATCTAGAAATTCATTCATTAAATCTCTATTCGAGTCGAGTGCTTGATAAAATTCAACAAAATTTTTATATCCCTTTTTTTCATACAAAGAGGTAAGTCTACGTCGCATCTGCGCCTCTTTATACGCCGCAAGATCGATACCTGTTTTTTTCTTAATGGAATTCACAAACTTTATATAGTCCGGCAAAATGACTTCGCTCCTTTCTGAAAACCTATATTTAGTATATCTTATACGTAGCATTTCGAACATACAAAAAAGACAGATAAATGTGAACATTTGTCCGTCTTTTTAACTGTTGAGATAGCGTCTCTCTCGTATAGCTGTCATTTTCGCTCGTATAGGCGTTGATATCTCTATTATAACCATAGGGCTCTCGTATAGCATCATTCTCTCTCGTACGAGCCCGAATTTTGCTCGCTTAGATGTAGAGGCCTCTCGTATAACCGTGGGGCTCTCATATACCAACCAGTCTCTCTCGTATAAGCTCGAATCTCGCTCGTATTGAACATTTTTCAAAACAAAAAAATGGTTGTTTATGACCGAAGTCATAAACAACCATTTTAGATATTAGTTAATCCAGTTGTTAGCATCTTTTTTGTAAGATACTAGTTCTTCTTGTTTGAAGAATAATCCGATTTCGCGTTCCGCGCTTTCAGGAGCATCAGAACCGTGGATAATATTTTTCCCTACAGTTACTGCGAAATCTCCACGGATAGTTCCAGGTGCAGATTCTTTAGGGTTTGTAGCACCCATCATTAAACGAGCAGTTGAGATAACGTTCTCACCTTCCCAAACCATTGCGAAAACTGGTCCAGAAGTGATGAATTCTACTAATTCACCGAAGAATGGGCGCTCTTTATGCTCACCGTAATGTTGTTCAGCAAGTTCAGTAGGAATTTGCATTAATTTTGCTCCAACTAATTGGAATCCTTTTGCTTCAAAACGACCTACGATTTCACCGATTAAGTTACGTTGTACGCCATCAGGTTTTACCATTAAAAATGTCTTTTCCATAGTTAACACTCCTCAAAAATATATAATGGACTTTATTCTCCACCGTTACAAATATTATCATTATAATTCATTATTTTCAAATTAAATTAATATCTGGTTATTTGCTCTATGCCCTAGAGGTTATATAACCTTAAATTTGTGTTGTTTAGAATTTCCTTTTACTCATAAACAAAGCAATGTTTTGTAACGATTTCTTTGCGGAGTTTGCCGGTAGTTGCTTTACTTCATTTAGCGCTTTTTGCAAGTATATATTACTTATTTGTTTTGCACGATTTATACCGTCTGATTCGCGAATTTTCAATAACAGCAGCTGTCTATTTGCGTCACTAATCGTTCCTTCTAATATTTCTCTTAATAAAGGTTCGATGACTGGATCGTTTTTTACATATAGAACCGGCAAAGTAATATTTCCCTGTGCAAGATCAGATCCAGCAGGTTTGCCTAATTGCTCATCAGTAGATGTAAGGTCCAGAATGTCATCGATTATTTGAAATGACATACCGACATAATATCCAAACCGTTTCAGATGCTCTACTGTTTTCTCGTCTGCATCGGAAGCAATTGCACCTAATTCACAGCTTGCAGATATTAAAATTGCTGTTTTTCGTTTAATCCGACGTAAATAGTCTCGAACCGTTTGTTCAAGATAGTGTTTATCCTCGATTTGGATAATCTCACCAATACAAAGTTCCACCATTGTTTGCGATAACACTTCATGTGCATATGTATTTTGTAAATCTGTTATGTATTCAATTGCATTTGCAAAAAGAAAATCCCCTGTATACATCGCGACCCGATTATTCCACTGTGCCTTCACCGTTTCTCTGCCCCGTCTAGTTTCCGCATCGTCAATTACATCATCATGGACGAGAGAAGCCATATGAATGAGTTCAACAGAAACAGCCACATTTTTTATAGAGTCTATTGAATAGTTTCCAAATTTCGCTGCAAGCAAGACGAAAACTGGTCTAATTCGTTTACCACCAGCACGTAATAAATGAAGAGACGCCTCATTCAATAAGTGAGAGGATGAATTCACCGCTATAGCTAATTCTTTTTCGATGATATCAAGATCCGATTTTAAATCGGAATAGAGTAACTTTAACTTCATCTTATCCACGGTTACAACCTCACTCACTTAAATATCTTTTTTATACCCAATATGTCTAGCTGCCGCTCCACCACTATATGGTTTGCTTGTCACATTAACCATGCCCACTTTTTCAAATAGCTTAGTTAACTCGGCTCTATTTGGAAACTCTTTAGCAGACTCCTGTAACCATGAGTATTCTTTATAGCTTTTCGCAAAAAGTTTTCCAAAGATCGGCATGATATAACGGAAATAGAATCGGAATAACCCATTGAATAATTTCGAATCAGGTTGTGACGTTTCTAAACAAACAACCATTCCACCTGGTTTAGCAACACGATTCATTTCACTTAACACTTGTGTATAGTCCGGAACATTGCGTAAACCGAAACCAATCGTTACATAATCAAAAGAATTATCTTCGAATGGCAATTCCATCGCATTTCCTTGAATTAACTCAATTTGAGAAATTCGCTTTACTTTTTCTAACCCAACATTTAACATATTTTGACTAAAATCTAAACCTCTAACGTCACCAGTTGGTCCAGTTGCCTCAGCCAATGCGATTGTCCAATCTGCTGTTCCACAACATACGTCCAATGCTTTGCTTCCAGACTTTACTTGCATAGCCTTCATCGTATCTTTTCGCCATGCTTTATGTTGTTGAAAGCTAATAACCGAATTCATCGAATCATAATTATCGGATATTTTTTCGAAAACTTCATGCACATGCTGTTCTTTTGATTTCCCCACGATTTAACCTTCTCTCAACTGCTTTTCTAAGGTGCTTTTCATTAATTTATTTAACATTATATTTTTTAGTTGGTCTTGTAATAGCTCTGAGTTGGTGATTTCTTCTTTGAGTAGAGACTCAACTTTTTCTATCTCCACCTGTAGCAAATTAATATTAGCTTGTAATTGACTAGATTTACTAATGTAAAACGGTTGGCCGCCTTGTTCATATGCTTCTAGTTCTTTTTTTAAAGCAATGAGTAGCAAGGACTCTTTCATAACGAATACATACTCATGAAATGAATAATAATCATAAAGTTGTTCGATAGATTTAGATTCAATCAGTTGTATAGATTGTATGAGTTCTTCAAAGCTATATAATTGTCGATCATAAAATTTAGTTTTCTGTTCAGATATAGTCGCGACACCATCCGACAATTGTTGGATTAAGTCTAATTGTTTGTCGCTAGCTAATAACTGGTAATACTTCCCGCTATAATAATCCCCAGCTAATACTTGTAGTTGCTGTTCCTTGGTTGTTGCATTCAATTCTTTTACTAAGTCGTGTGCAGCTAAGGCAGAAAAGATAAGCGTAACTGCAATGGCGGAGTTGCTTTGAGACTCTTCCCATTCTTCCCCATTAAATAGTGGTAAAAGTGTAAAAAACAAACGCTCTTCATCAATGACAGGAGCCCCGGTATATTTTAACAAAGTACTTTGCTGAACTTGTTTGAGAATACCATCTTTATACTGCTTTATATGTTGTTTGATCAATGCTTCGTTCATACACTTTACTCCATTTCCCAACTGCGCTTTATCTGTCTATCTGGTTATTTTAAATAATTATTTTTTAGATTCGGATTGTATAATACCATTTGCAGAATGAATTGATGCTTTTCCTCTGATCTTCATGGCCGACGTATGTTCGGTAAACTGGGCAATCATAACTTCGCCATTATCCAGTTTTTCAGAATGATGAAATTTTGTATCTGTTCCTCTTGTAAGACCAATTACATGAACTCCATCTTCCTCTGCTTTTATCAAAATATAATCTGAACTAGACATATTATAGTCTCCTTTGTTCACAGTCTTTTTCCATCATACCATATTCTAAAGCCGACATCCAAAGGTGTTACTTCATCTGTATAAATGAAAGTATTTCGGAGCGCTTCACGTCGTCCTTTTCTAAAATTCCACGTGCAACAGCAGTAATTGTTTTTGCACCAGGTTTTTTAATACCTCGCATCGTCATACACATATGCTCCGCTTCCACTACTACATATACACCGTGCGGATTTAGCATTTGCATTATATCATCCGCCACGCTTGAGGTGATTCTTTCTTGAAGTTGAGGACGTCTTGCTGTCGTCTCTACAGCTCTAGCAAGTTTACTTAAACCAGTGACCACCCCATTACGAGGAATATATGCGACATGTGCTTTTCCGTAAAAAGGAACTAAATGATGTTCACACATGGAGTAAAATGGAATATCTTTTACTAAAACTAACTCTTCATGCTCTTCGTTAAAAACAGTTTTAAAATATTCCTTTGGATCCTGATGTAAGCCTTCGAACATTTCTGCGTACATTTTAGACACTCTTTTAGGAGTGTCTAACAATCCCTCTCTACTCGGATCTTCTCCGACTGCCTCTAAGATCATTTTAACAGCTTCTTCTATCTTGTTCAGATCGACTTTTGTCATCTGTAGACCCCCTAAAACTTATGTATTATATCAATAGCATCTTAGCATATGAAATGCTTATAATAAATAAATTTATAATAAGCCCATACTTGCATATTTTATCCTTCTCAATTTCTGATTTTCTTTTTATGGGTTAGCTTAACAATCGAACAATCTGATAACAGAACTTAATTGAAAAGAACGGCTACCGTGAAGCAAGCTCCACAATAACCGTTCTATGTACTACAACATCAGTTATTTAACTGCGTCTTTAAGTGCTTTACCTGGTTTAAACGCAGGTACTTTGCTAGCCGCGATGTCGATTTCTTTACCTGTTTGTGGGTTACGTCCTTTACGTGCAGCACGTTCACGAACTTCAAAGTTTCCAAAACCGATTAATTGAACTTTTTCACCATCTGCAAGAGCAGTTTGAATTGATTCAAATACAGCTTCAACAGCTTTAGAAGCGTCTTTTTTAGAAAGTTCTGTAGCTTCTGCAACAGAGTTAACTAGTTCTGTTTTATTCATACCATTCACCTCCTCTCAAAGGAAGATAGCTTCAATCCTGTAAAAAGAGTATCACAACCAAAAAACCTTCGCAACACAATTTACACGACTTTAGCTAAGTTTCCTCAAAAAAAGGGCATTTTCGCACAATAACAGGACTTTTTGCATAGTCGCAAAAAGTCCTGTATTGGATTCACAATATAAATGTGACCATCCCTCGGTCACCTTCATTCACCATTCGTTCAATCGTTTCTCGCATTCTTTTCTTCGCAACGTCAGAAACACTTTCTGTTTTATAACGTAAACTTTCTTTTAATACTTCCACTAGTGAAGTCCCAAAAACCTGTGTTTGCCATAAAGCATCTCGGTCATGTAAAAACCCATGTTTTAAATCTTTTAATAATTGTTGACTATGAAATTCAGACCCGATTAATGGCGCGAATTCCGCTTCCATATCCACACGAATAATGTGAAGAGATGCGGCTTTTGCTTTTAAGCTTACACCATAGAAATTATTTTGTTTTATAATTTCTGGTGCAGTAGGCTGAAAATCTTGAATAGTTGGCAAAGATACACCGTAACCGTGTTTTTTTGCTGCTTCTAATGCCTCTGAAAATTTATTATATGCCTTTTTAGCTGTAGAAGCCTCTTTAACAAATAGTAGCCAATCCTTTTTGGACTCAATAGGCTCCTCTAACCATTCATCACAAACTTCTTGAAACACTTCGGGTTTTAAACCGATTTGTATACATGCAGATCCTCTGCCTGGATTTGCCTCAACCACTTCTGCAGATTGGATAAAGGGAACTTGCTTAAATCTAGAAGCTAATTCTTTCACGTCTTTCATTTTGGATACTATCTGCAGCCACTCTTGTAAAGAAGAAGTGATGGCATTATTGACAAAATGATCCGGTTCAAGTACATCTGTCCAATCTGGTTTGACTAATTCGATATCCGTGATCGGAAATTCATAGAGTGCTTGTTGGAGTATGTATTGAATTTCCTCAGCAGTCATACGATCAACGGCAGTTGCAATTACCGGAACCTCATGTTGTCTCTGTAATTCTTCACTTAATTGAATCGTCTCTAAATGACCTGGATTTTTACTGTTTAAAACGATCACAAACGGCTTACCAATCTCTTTTAATTGTGTGATGATTTGTTGTTCTGCACTTTCAGCTGCTATACGTGGAATATTATTTACTGTTCCATCCGTAGTGACAACAATACCAATAGTTGAATGATCTCTAATTACTTTGTCTGTACCGATTCTAGCTGCTTCTTCAAAAGGTATTGCTTCGCTATGCCATGGGGTATGCACCAACTTCTGACCCTCTTCACCCGAATGTGTTTTAATGCCGTCAATCATATACCCCACACAATCTACTAGTCTGATCTGTAAGCGTAGCTGATCTTCTCCTAGATGAATATTTGTCCCGTGTGCAGGCACAAATTTAGGCTCTGCTGTCATTATTACATTACCAGGTGAACTTTGAGGCAATTCATCTTGTGCACGTAGACGTTCGGCCTCTTCCTGGATGTTCGGTATTACTACTAACTCCATTACTCGTTTTACAAAAGTAGACTTACCTACTCGGACAGGGCCGACTACACCAATATACACATCACCATTCGTTCTTTCTGCTATCTGTTCATACAGTTTACTCGACATGGATACTCTCCTTTCTTAGCAATTTAATATATGCACAAAAAAAACGTTTCATGCATATCGCACGAAACGTCCTTTTTATTTTTCCAACATAAAAATAGGCTCATTCTGTTCGTTTACCGTGTAAGGTAGGGAATAGGCTGGGACAATTGCAAAATTATCTGTTAACAGATAACGAATGTCATCTCCAGGCTCTATTTTATCTTCTGTTTCTTGTAGTAATCTATTTAATTCTATGGAGTAATCTACATAGACCTCCCCATCACCAGTAACTACAATCGGTAATTGAGTATCAGAGTATGGACTTTGAACAGATAATTCACCATTATAACCCATTTTTTTATAGTCCAGCTTATAAACACCTTCTACAATCGTTTCAGCTATCGGACCGAATCCATTTATACCTTTTCGATAATTAATGTCACGTAGTGTATCCGCGATACGTAGGTCCACTAATTTAACCGTAGGATTCTCTTCAACATCCATTAGCACGTATTGATAAATACCTCCTGCTTCAAATGAATTGGCAGGAGCCTCGCCAAGCTTGGATGGAATGATTTTGCTAAAGTCAATTGGGTATTTAATGTATTGATCAGTTTCCATATCGCGCGTTTTAATCGGTAATAGTCCACTGGAATCTTCCTGAAAACTATCAACAGCTTTTTGAACTGCCTCTAGTTGATCCTCATATGGCAATAAATTTTCAGGTTCATAACCGCTTTTATAACCACATCCGGCTAAGAAGATCATTAGTAAAATTACAGCAATAAGTTTAAACTTTTTCATAGGAATCTCCTTACTAAGCCTTAGTTGGGTTAGATATTATATAGATCATCGTAATGAAACCTACAAACAATAATATGTATGCGATCAAACCAAATATAAACTTCAAGAATTTATTATTCAGTTTATTCTTTACAAAAAACATAAATGCCATAGCTAAAAACATACAACCCATAGATCCAAACGATATCCACATTTTATCCATTGATGATACTAATAACACAACTCCCACACCTTTCTTCAATAAAAAAGTATAACACATATAAAAAACGCAAGCACCCTCCAAAGAAAAATCTAACTCGCATCGTTTCCCGAGGGCAATGGCAAAACTTAAGCTACATCATTACCGAGAACCTTGAATGGAGGGTCGTGACTCCGTCACGACCCTCCATTTTTTCGCTAATCTTGTGGCAATTATTTGTCTGTCGCTCACCTCTAACTATAAGAAACAGATTCGAGAAGCTTTTGAAAAGAAGAGAAGTAATTCTTTCCTATGCGTTAAAGAAGCGTCCGAAGATACAATTTCGGTCGCACCTAGCCTTCATTATTGGGTAAATACTTACTATTTCTTCTTATTTCCACTAGCATAAAAATAAATCTATTTTCTTCATCTCTCATTAAAATACCCATATTACTTGTCTTTGAATAAAAAGATCCTAGCAAACATTCAAAAGAAGCATTCTATAAAAAATAGTATTCTAGATTAACAGCTAAAAGAGTTGTTTTTAACAACAACTCTTTCCATTTGTGACAAATTTAGAACGTTTTATAATCTTCTAATTCGTGTTTTTTGGTTCGGTGCATGAGTATGTCTACTGCCTCTTTTGGATTAACCTGTTCAAATAAGACAGAGTACAGTGCTTCCGTAATCGGCATATCCACTTGCTGTTTAGTAGCGAGCTGATAAGCAGCTTTTGTCGTTCGAACACCTTCTACGACCATGCCCATCTCTTCTAATACTGTTTCCAGTGTAGCTCCCTTACCTAACATATTACCAGCACGCCAATTCCTAGAATGCACACTTGTACATGTTACGATCAAGTCACCCATACCCGTTAAACCAGAGAAAGTGTAAGGCTGTGCACCAAGACTAATGCCAAGACGAGAGATTTCTGCAAGTCCTCTTGTGATTAGTGCTGCTTTTGCATTATCTCCGTATCCTAGCCCATCAACAATTCCAGCTGCTAAAGCTATTACATTTTTGAGCGCTGCTCCAATTTCTACACCAATGACATCATCGTTTGTATAAACCCGGAAATATTTGTTCATAAACAAATCTTGAATCTTTTCGGCAGCAATCATATTTTCACTTGCAACTGTAATAGTTGTTGGGTGCTTTAATACAACCTCTTCTGCATGACTAGGACCAGATAACACGACTATTGCTTCCATGACATCCCTTGATAGTTCATCCTCAATCATTTCTGATATTCTATTTAAAGAATCAGGTTCAATACCTTTAGAAACATGCACAAATAACTTCTTTTCATCCAAGAAAGGTAGCATATTTTGGCAGACTTCTCTAATCGCTTTAGTTGGAACCGCAATCACAATTACATTCGCGTATTGGATTGCTTTTTGAAAGTCACTAGTAGCTCTTAAATTAGCTGGTAATATTGTATCTGGCAAATACTTTTTGTTAGTATGCTTTGTATTTATTTCCGTTGCTTGTTCATCTCTGTGTGACCATAGCAGACAGTCATGATCATTGTTTGCAAGAACCATTGCTAAGGCTGTTCCCCAGCTTCCTGCACCCAGTACAGTTACTTTTTCCATCGCTATTTCGCTCCTTTAAAACTAATAGGATTAAGTTCTTGCCCGTGTGATAATCCGGATTGGAGTACCTTCAAAGTCAAAGGACTCTCTAATGCGATTTTCTAAAAATCTTTCGTAAGAAAAATGCATCATCTCTGGCTCATTAACAAACACAACGAAAGTTGGTGGTTTAATAGCCACTTGAGTTGCATAGTAAATACGCAGTCTCTTCCCTTTATCAGTTGGAGCTGGATTTCTTGCTACAGAATCTTCAATTACCTCATTCAATACAGAAGACTGAACACGCATTGCATGGTTTTCACTTACTTGATTGATAACCGGTAGAAGTGCATGAACACGTTGCTTTGTTTTAGCAGACACGAAAACAATCGGTGCATAATCCAAAAATTGAAAATGATCTCTAATTTTCTTCGTCATCACATTCATCGTTTTATCGTCTTTTTCAATTGCATCCCATTTGTTCATGACGATAATAACTGCTTTACCTGCCTCATGCGCGTAGCCTGCAATTTTTTTGTCTTGCTCTTGAATACCTTCTTCAGCATTCAGAACAACTAAAACAACGTCAGAACGTTCGATCGCCTTTAAAGCACGTAATACACTGTATTTCTCTGTCGTTTCATATACTTTCCCTTTTTTACGCATACCTGCTGTATCAATCATTACGTATTCTTGACCATCAAACGAGTATTCCGTATCAATCGCATCTCTTGTTGTTCCGGCGATATCACTTACGATTACACGATCATGACCTAAAAATGCATTGATCAAAGAAGACTTCCCTACATTTGGACGTCCGATTAGAGAAAACTTAATAACTTCTTCCCCATATTCTATATCCTCTACGTCTGGGAAATTCTTTGCTACTTCATCTAGCAAATCGCCTAAACCAAGACCATGTGAGCCTGAGATTGGGAAAGGTTCACCTAATCCTAAAGCGTAAAAATCATAAAGCAAGTCACGCATATCCGGATTATCGATTTTATTTACAGCTAATACGATTGGTTTTTTTGTTTTATATAAAATTTTAGCAACATATTCGTCTGCAGCTGTAATTCCTTCTCGACCATTCGTCAAGAAAATGATAACATCTGCTTCGTCCATCGCTATTTCAGCTTGTTGCTTAATTTGTTCTAAAAACGGCTCGTCGCTTAGTTCAATACCTCCTGTGTCGATAATATTGAATTCATGTGTCAACCAATCGGCAGAACTATATATACGATCACGTGTAATCCCTGGAATATCCTCTACTATGGATACGCGCTCTCCTACGATTCGATTAAATATAGTCGATTTGCCGACATTTGGCCTACCAACGATTGCTACTACTGGTTTTGTCATTGCTTTTTCATCCTTCCAACTTCGTCTAAGTTGTATTATACAACAAAAAGACAAAAACAGGCGACTTTATTGAAGTCACCTGTTCAAGATAGGGTATGGTTTTAATTATTGTTTGTGAAGCCTTTCAGTTTGTCACCCAGTACATCACTTATAGAAAATCCTCGTGATTCTTCAGGCATTTGATAATCTTCTATATTATATCGATCTTCATTTTCAACTAATTCTTTGATGCTTAAAGAAAGACGTTTTTCAGCACTATTAACTTCTATTACTTTAACTTGTACTTCTTCGCCCTCTTTTAAAACCTCTTGTGGATTACTAATATGCTTATGTGCAATTTGAGAAATATGCACAAGCCCTTCTACTCCAGGGAATACTTCTACAAACGCACCGTATGAAACAAGGCGTTTTACTTTCCCAGTAAGTACTGTTCCTTTTGAAGCTTTTTCTTCAATCTCTGCCCAAGGTCCAGGAAGTGTATCCTTAATAGATAATGAAATTCTTTCAGCATCACGATCGATAGATAAAACTTTTACTTTAACTTCTTGACCTTCAGTTAAAACGTCCGCAACATTTTCTAAGTGCTCGTATGAAATTTGTGAAATATGAACAAGTCCATCAACTCCGCCAATATCGACAAATGCACCGAACGAAGCTAGACGTTGTACTGTGCCTGTCAATACGTCTCCACTTTTAATGGCTTCGAATGTTTGGTGCTTGCTAACTGATTTTTCATCTTCTACGACTGCTTTGTGAGAAAGAATCAGTCTATTTTTATCTTTTTCGAGTTCAACTATTTTAAAGGTTATTACCTTTCCTTTATAGTCTTCAAAGGATTCTACAAAATGATCCTCTATTAATGACGCAGGGATGAAACCACGGACACCTAAATCTACTACTAGTCCGCCTTTAACCACTTCTTTTACTTCAGTTTCAATTATTTCTCCAGATTGGAATTGCTTTTCTAACTTATCCCACGCCTTTTCCGCGTCCACTTTTCTTTTAGAAAGGACAAAGTTAGCTTCTTCCACTTTAGTAATCATTAATTCCAATTCGTCACCGATGGAAACGGAGTCGGATGCTTTTTCAATATGCAAGCTAGATAGTTCACTTATTGGAACTATTCCATCAAAAGGTGCACCTTCAATTGTTACGATTATAGATTTCTCATCTACTTGTGCAACCGTTGCTTTTACTAGTTCACCCTCTTTAAACTCATTCGTGTCGTTTAAGTTCATTTCTTCTGACATATGATATTCCTCCTTCACAGCGTCTCTATTCTATTTTATGCGAATTGGCACAGAATTACAAAAGGAAGCACTTTATAAAAAATAATATTCTAATTATTTTGATTTATGCTCTTCTAGTAATTTAGCAATATTCTCCATTATAATATCTGTCACTTCATCTGCTGAAGCCTTTCTTTCACGGTAAGGTTTAATATCAATCGGCTCGCCGTACACTACTTTTAACTTTTTAAAAGGTTTATAAGGACCTATAATAGCGCATGGGACAACATTCGCTTCTCCACGTAATGCAAAGAATCCTGCTCCACTAAATCCTTTTCCTAGCGTACCATCCTTACTTCTTGTCCCTTCAGGGAATAATCCGACCACTTCTCCCTCTTTTAAAAGCTTAATAGCTGTGCGAAGAGCATCACGGTCACTCAGTCCTCTTTTCACTGGGAAAGCATTCACTCCAGGTAAAATCCCTTTCAATAGTGGGACATTAAATAATTCTGCTTTTGCCATAAAATGCACAGGCCTAGGAGCAAGTATCCCAACCACTGGTGGATCCAATGCATTGATATGATTAGAGCATAACAAAATTCCGCCATCTTTTGGAAAATTTTCCGTCCCAATAACTTCAAATCTATAAATTGGTTTTAACGCCGAAAAAACAACCGTCTTTGCAAAGGAGTAAAGATTCAATTTAAGACATCCTTTCTTTTGCAAGATGCATAATTTTTTCCGATACTTCATCAACCGTTAAAAATGTCGTATCTATAAAAATTGCATCATCTGCCTGTATTAATGGTGAAGCTTTTCTTTCACTATCTAACTTATCTCTAAGAGCAATCTCTTGTTTAAGTTCTTCAAGGTTTGTTTCAATTCCTCTATTTTGGTTTTCTAAATACCTTCTATTTGCTCTTTCTTCCACACTGGCACTCATAAAAATCTTCAGCTCAGCGTCCTTTAAAACATGGGTACCAATATCTCTACCATCCATTACGATACTCCCATTTTTGCCCATTTCCATCTGTCTCTTAACCATCTCTTCTCGTAATGTTGCATGTGCAGCAACCGCTGAAACAGAAGCTGTAACCTCTTTTGAACGAATTTCCTCAGTGACAGCCACATTATCAAGAAATACCAATTGACCAGCTGGAGAAGGTTTTAGCTCTATAGAAGTCTCTTTTAATAAGTTTGTTAATTTATCTTCTTCTTGCAAATCTATGTTCTCTTGTAGTGCTTTATACGTGATTGCACGGTACATAGCACCTGTGTCTACATATGTATACCCTAGTAACTCTGCGGTCTTTTTAGCAATCGTGCTTTTGCCTGCTGCTGCTGGGCCATCTATGGCTATTTGTATTTGCTTTTTCAATCTATTTGCCTCCACTCTATTCCTTTACATTTTATCATAGAACCGTAATAATGAGAAAAAAGCAAGCGCCCTAAATGAAAACTTATTTTTAATAATTACCAAATAGTTCTGCAGTAAACTTTAAGAGGCTACACAAAAGTTATACTTTTGTGTAGCCTCTTTTCTCATTTCATTTAACTCATTGTTTTCTTTCGAATCAGTAGTTGACGTTCAAAACAAAACCGTACAATTTGTTGTTTATCTAGGTCATCCGTATCTGTAAAATGCAGAGAAGCAATAGTAAGGGATCCTTTTTCCCAAATCCTAATTACTTGCGCTAGAGTTGTAACATATTTAATATCACCATTATTAAACAACAGGGGAATTAGTAATGATACTTCATCTCCATCTTTAAAGTTTACTGGTTTGTTTAAGATAACCGCCGTTCCTCCAGCACTTATATCATCTGTAACGAATTGATATTTTTCCTCATCGAATTGTACAGAAATATCTATAGATGTATTAACGCGAACAAAATCTCTACGTTGTATACGCAAAAATTCGGATTCTGCTGGAAGCGCAAGCTTAACCATTGGTATTTGTTTTGATTTTTTTTCTAATACCTCTGTCTGAAACGCATAAACCGCCTTTGAATCTTCCACAAAAGTTGCTCTAAGCTGCATGCCGTCCATTAAAAAAACTGTTCTATTGGAGATTGTATCCATTGGATAATCGATATAAATAAATTGATCGTCTAGATCGACCACTTTACATCGATATTTTTCTGTTTTATCAATAAAGGTTGGCTCTAACGTTAAATGTGTACCAAGTTTGATTTTCATAAGCAACCCTCTTTAGTGTCATAATATACTTTCTATTATGACATTGAAGTGATTATTTTTCTACAGAAAAAAATTCTACGGAAGTTTATCTGCATGTAATATTTCGTGGTTTTCGGTATCTATATAAATTTTGTACGTGCCAATAGCATCATTCCTAGCTAACAATTGATAGGCCAAACGTTGTTGGAGTTGCTTGTTTTCTACATATGCTAGGCGCTCTTCCTCAATTAAGAAGTTACTCGAAAATAGTTCCGTTTTATCTAATGGCACTATTTCTTGCTTCTCAGTTTTTTCTTTCTGAATATATTCCATTGCATTTAAACCGAGCAATTCACCATTATCTTTCGCGATTTTCAATTGGATGCCATCCGCATAAATCAATGCATCATTATTCTCGTCTAATCTCGCAAATGATAAATGCCAAGCCACTGAATTCTCACGATATTCTACCATCTCAGTGTCCTCAAATCCTAATGTTTTCATATATTCAGCAGATTTATCTTTCATCTGTTGTACTGTTATAGTCGTCTTGTCAAAGGGTCTTTCCATTAAAAATGACAGTATATGTCCACCCTTTTTGGTTAAATCTGCGTATCCTATTCGAATGCCTTCATGAAATTTAATATGGTAAAATGGATAAGGAGCATCCTGGGAACTTTCCGTTATATGAATTTTTGCATCCTTAAACTCTGGAAACAATTTAACAAACCGTTCCTGAGCCTCATCTGAAGTAATTTCGGTGTCCTGAATATGCTGTAAATCTCTTTTCTTTTGTTGATCCGTTTCACTTGCAGTCATTGGGAAGTCACTTTCTGTATATGCCTTTACAGAATTACCTAGTGATTTCCAATTCTTCTCACCACTTTTATCTAATTTATTTTGAACAAAAGCAGTTACGATATAATCTTTATTCCCTCCGTCTTTGTTCGTAAATGCCCACTGATCTGAAAGTGCTTGCAAGTTTTCTCTAGCACTGACCATGTTCTTTTGCCATTCCTCAATTGGCACCTTCCCATTTTTCACCTGGGCAGCACCATTGCCTAGTCTGTTTAAATAATTCATCCATACTGTAGATGTTTCATTACTTATTGGCAATGAACTTATAGAATTTCTTATATCCGAGGAAATTCTCCATACATCTTCTAAAGGCTGATCTAAAGCTTCCTTATCCGTAAATAACATTGTTTGATCGACGGACTCAGTTAACTTAGTCAGTTTTTCAGATGCCGAGGTCAATTGATTGGAGTATTGTACTGCTAATGCATTTTCTAGTCGTTTATTTTGAGACTGAACAGAGAAATGATACATAAGGAAGACTACTGCAACGGAAGACACGATTACCCATATAGTTTTTTTCATTTTATCTCCTTATGAACAGAAAATATGCTGTCCAATTTTTTTAATTTGTGGTCGACTCCAAATCCATTCACTAGTCGCAGTTTCTGGATTGAAATAATAAATGGCATTTTCAGTTGGATCCCAGCCATTAAGTGCATCTAACACGGCTTCCTTTGCACGTTCATTTGGTTCAAGCCATATTTGTCCATCCGCAACTGCTGTAAAGGCTAAAGGCTGAAAAATTACTTCCGAAACCGTATTTGGAAAGTCAGCATGTTCGACCCGGTTTAAAATTACTGCCGCTACAGCAACCTGCCCTTCATAAGGCTCCCCTCGTGCTTCACCATATACAGCATTAGCGATCAGTTTTAAATCTTTTTCCGAATATTGTGGGGGTAGTTGCATATTTGTACTCTCTGCTTTTTGGTTTTTTACTTGCTTATCTAAATCCACCCCACCATAATGCGTAAAACTATTTCCTTTATTTATCTGCTCGTGAACAAATTCTTTGTTATAATCAGAAACGCCCACTAATTTTTTTTTGGTAGCTTCTCCAAGTAGACCGTCGATCGGAAGTCCGTATTTTTCCTGGAAATTTCTTAATGCCCAGTAGGTACTATAACCAAATTTACCATCTATCTCACTCTTATAAAATCCGATATACTGTAATCTTGCTTGGAGTTCGATAACGTCGTCTCCATAAGCACCTCGTTCTAATACTTGAGCAGAGAAAGCCTGGGTAGTTGGTTGCTCATGGATCAAAGAAAAACTAATTGTACAAAATAGCAAACTAATCAGGATGTATTTTATTTGTTTCAAACGACATCTCTCCTTTTTACTTAGCATGGAGTAAAATGTGTCAAAATATACAAAAAAAGTCTAGCACTTAGCTAGACTTTTTCTTCTACATAGTATTCATGATTCTTATATCTTTTTCTACGAGATAAAACATGGGCTTTCTTTACTTTGGACAAACTAAATAACCACAAAAACAGCATAAATGGTACCATCAATAAAAGCTCCAAGCCTGTAATACCTAGAATACTATTATAAATAGTGTGCAAGGTAAGTGGTGCTATCAATGCATAAACTATTTCATAACGTGATTTTGTTATGGTCGTGAATTTTGCTCTACCGATATAATACCCCATCAAAACACCAAATAGTGCATGACTGGAAACAGGAAGAATTGCACGTATAAATGCTTCCTCCATACCAAAATTCAATAAATACAATATATTTTCAACAGTCGCAAAACCTAGCGCTACGCTTGCACCATATAAAATGCCATCGTAGGGATCATCGAACTCCACATGCTTATAGATAGCTACAATAAGAACTAGCCATTTAAAAAACTCTTCTAGTGCACTCGTTACAATAGCTTGATGTATAAATGAAGAAGAAAAAATCTGTTCCTCTTGAAAAACATGTTGAATAAACAATATCGGAAATGTTAATATAGCGCCATATATAAATGTATGTAACAATAATCTGGAGGGTTCTGCAGAAATTTCTTTACGCAAGTAAAAATAACTTAACAGTGCTAAAGCAGGGGCTATTGCAACGGAAAGTAGTATGAACATAAGCTTACTCCTTCCATTTCATTATTACTATTATACCTTAAATACTCAAAATATGGGAGGTACTTACAATGAAAACTATTTTACTAATCCACACAGGTGGCACGATATCCATGCAAGTGCATGCAGAGACCGGAGCTGTTGTTCCAGCAGATCAAAATCCACTATTAATTGAGGCAGAAAAACTTAGATCATTAGCCAATATAGTGGAAATCGAGGCATTTAATCTTCCTTCACCCCATATTACTCCTGTCGAGATGTTGCAGTTGAAACAGCTTATTGACCAATATATTTTAACTGACGATATAGATGGAGTTGTCATTACGCACGGAACAGATACTTTGGAAGAAACTGCATACTTTTTGGACCTCACGGTTGATACGGAAATTCCAATTGTCCTTACAGGTGCCATGCGTTCTTCCAATGAGATCGGAGCAGATGGATTATATAATTTGATGTCTGCTATTCAAGTGGCTTCTTCCGATCATGCAAAAATGAAAGGTGTATTAGTTGTATTAAACGATGAAATACACACTGCGGAAAATGTGACCAAGACCCACACTAGTAATGTAAGTACTTTTCAGAGTCCACAATATGGACCTATTGGTTTTATATCTAAGTCAGTCGTACATTTTCATCATTCACCCAATCATCGTATCATTTTTCCAATCGAACACGTCGAGAAAAAGGTCACATTGTTTAAAGTATATGCAGGAATGGAGCCAGACTTGCTAAAAGCCTCGATAGATTTAGGGTATGATGGAATAGTGTTGGAGGGCTTAGGTCAAGGAAATGTACCCCCAAGCCTTGTTTCTGTCATTGAAGAAACATTAAATAAAGGAATTCCGATTGTGTTAGTATCCAGATGTTTTAACGGAATTGCGCAAGACGTGTATGGTTATAAAGGTGGAGGGAAAGGTCTTAAGGATGCAGGAGTGGTTTTTGCCCAAGGTTTAAATGGACAAAAAGCACGACTTGCCTTACTAATAGCATTGAACCATCCCGACCCACAACAAGCAATCGAGTGTATTTTTTAGAGGTAAGTTTTGTAGGTTATTAAAGAGTAGCTTTCGTAACTCAGTGAGTTTACGGCAAGCTACTCTTGTTCAATTGTAGTAATAAAGTGAAGTTAATTGTAGAAATAATTAAGTAATTCCTCATTTTAATAATAACCGTTTTACAAATGACCATTTACTTGCGTTCCCATGCTAGTTACTTGAATTCAATAGTATTTTATTAACTCTATCGAATGCGTTACTTACTCTCCTTTGTGGGGTACTTTCTCTCTCTGAGGATTTACTTGCGAACAGGAAATATATCCATTTTTGACTAACATCCTTTTAGTAAATTATCTTTTACTAACTCAAATCGTATTTATTTAAATAAAACAAAAACACCGTTCAGTATCGAACGATGTTCTTATATGAATCCTGTTTTAATAAAAAAATATATTATTGACTATTATCTTCTGTTTGCTCAGTAGGTTCTTCGGTCGGATCTGGCTCATCTTCATCGACACCGTTACAGCCGAATAAAAACCCTGTTGATAAAATAACAGACACAAGCGCAAAAGTATGTTTTTTCTTCATCCTAATCCCTCCATTTCTGCATCTACTCCCGTTAATGTTTCCCACTTCTTAAAAAGTATTCATTTGACGCTGAAAAAGTATTATTTTTAGCCATTTGTTCCTTTCGACGATAATGATAATTTCAATCGGGTCTTCATCATTTTCATCGCTTAGTTTCCCGATTTCGGCTTTCGTCCTAGTTTAAAATAAAACAAAAAAATCACCCCTAATTCAAAAATTTAGGGATGATTTTCTATAGACTCGGACTATGGAACGCCACTTAAATCTTTGACGATTAAATAATCATTACTTGTCGTCTTGTTTTCTTTTTATCTCTTTTGCAATTTGCTCCCCGTGGAAACGTCCATTTTCAATAAAAATTTCATTTGCGTTATTACCAGCAGCAATAACACCAGCAATGAAAATTCCTTCTACATTCGTTTCCATCGTTTCTGAATTAAAAGCTGGTCTTCCTGTAGCTTCATCGATTTGAATACCCATTTGCTTTAAAAATGCATGATCTGGATGATAACCAGTCATTGCAAATACATTATCATTTCGTATTTGGAATTCTCCTGTTTGACTATTTTTTAATATTACATTAGATGCGCTAATTTTTAATACTTCTGTATTAAAATGCATTTGTACTTCATTATTTCTAACGAGACCATCAAACTCAGGAAGGACCCATGGTTTTATACTTGGCGAATACTCGCTTCCACGATAAACTACAGTCACATTAGCTCCAGCTTTGTTTAGTTCTAGAGCTGCATCGATAGCCGAATTTTTCCCACCTATCACTAAAACATCTAAACCGAAGTATGGATGCCCCTCTTTAAAATAATGATGTACCTTCGCTAATTCTTCACCAGGAATGTTCATATAGTTCGGGTGATCATAATAACCAGTTGCAATGACTACATATGTTGCCACATAAGTTTCCTTAGAAGTGTGTACCTTAAAATTTTTTTCTTGTTTCTCTACTTTTTGCACCTGTTCATACTTATGGACATCAATATTATTTAGTTTTGCCACTTCTCTATAGTAGACTAGCGCTTGGTTTCTTTTTGGCTTTCTCTCCTCTACTATAAATGGAACTCCGCCAATTGATAATTTCTCACTAGTACTAAAAAAAGTCTGATGTGTGGGATAGTTATAAATAGCCTCAACCACATTCCCTTTCTCGATTACAACGGTTTTTAATCCAATATTTTGCGTAGAAATAGCAGTTGCTAACCCACAAGGTCCTCCCCCAACTATTAATACATCTACCTGTTGATACACAAAAAAACTTCCTTTCTTTTATTCACTTAATGTCTTCCACTAATCGTTACTAGATGACATTCCGATTTTGCACCAAGTCTCAATGGAACAGCTGTTGTTCCATACCCATTACTAATGAGCTCTGCACTATTTTCTTTTTCACGATAGCTTCCCTTTTCATAAATCCCAAATGGTCCAAAGCGTATTTGCCCACCATGAAGATGACCAGCTAAAAGAAGATGTGGCTTACTTATCTTTTTGGCATTATTGAAATACACAGGAGCATGGGTTGCAAAAATGATGACATCCGATTCTTCAACGTCTTTGTACGCCTCATATATTTTTACATTCCCCGCAAATCCATCATTAATCCCAACTATACGAACAGAATAATTGTTTTTTTCAAATTTAACTGAGCTATTTTCCAATATATGAACGTCATGGGCATCTAAGATACTCCGTAAGTTTTGTTCCCCAACTTCTCGATCATTGTTACCGAACACGTAACAGGTACTACCTAACTTGGCAAGATTCTTAATATTTTCATTAGTCCGTTTTAACGGGACGCCTCTTTCTGTCAAATCTCCTCCAATTATTACTATATCTACTTTTCCGATGAGGTTTTGAATAAGTTTCTCACTTAATTTTCTCCGATGGATATCAGATATGAAAAAAATATGAAATTGACTGTCCTTCGTCCATTCGTCAATTAATAAAGAGTGGGTATGAACATTTGTTTGAAAAGCTAAAAATAACATATACAAAAAAATACTAAAAAATATAACCAATACAATACCAATTATCCATCCAATCAAGTATATCCCCCCAAACAACATGGAAAAGGACAGGGAAATTCCCCTGTCCTACATTCGTGTCTAATATTGATAATTCTACTCTTCTTTGTCAATATGTAAAACACGAAACCCTGACTTTTCTAGATCAGCTAAAATCCGATCTATCTTTGAATCGTTTTCAATCTTTAATACAATACGTCTAAATAGTTTATCTGTTTCATCAAAAGTAACGATTGAAATGACTGAGGCATGATATTTATGAAGCACATCCGTCATTTTTTGAATCCGCCCCTCCGATTCCACAGAAGTGAATGTAATACGTGTTCCTTTACTATTCATACCAAATGCACTTTTAAATTGTTCAACTGCGTCATAACGGGTGACCAATCCAAGAAATTTCCCTTCCTCAACCACAGCTATGACTGGAAAATCATGAAGCTTAATCATTGCATTTTCAAAAACTTCCTCGTAGCGAACAAATATGTCTTCGTTCGTCATAATATCTGTTACTTTTGTTTGCTCCATGAAAGCGTCATTATCAAGACTGCTATAGAAATGAGCTTTATACAAAAGGTACTTATTGAACATACCTACATATTTTCCATTATCTAGAATCGGTAAAGCATCCATTTCTTTTTCTTCTAATTTACGGAGAGCCGACGATACCGTCGTATCCACTTGAACAGTTATACATTTTTCTTTTGGGATCATCACACTTTTTACAAACATATTAGCACCTCTTCCAACTTAGGATATACTTTATATATTCAACATTTGTGAAAAATATCCTTCTTTCTTTACGTTTAAGGGAGCACTAGCTTTTGTCCAACTGCAATTTCATTCGATGTTAGACCATTTGCAGACTTTATTTTTTCGACTGCTGATGGATCATTATAATAATTTACGGCTATACGATATAGTGTTTCATTTTCCTTTACTATATGCGTTTTAGAACCGGCCACATCGGTAGGCTCTGTTTTCTCTACTGGAGTTGGTTCTTTCTTTGGCTCTTCAGTAACTTCCTCTTTTGGTTCTTTAACTGATTGCTCTGTTTCTTTAGGAGTAGTTACTACTGGAGTTTCTACTTCTTCTTTGACATCTGCTTCTTCTTTAGGAGTATCCTCTTTTTCTGTTCCATTATTAATTGTCTGTGTTTCAACATGTATCGTATCATTTTTTACTACTTCTGCTTTATCTGGATCAGCTTCATAGAAAAATTGCACATAAATAAAGATACTAACTGGTATTAATATAAAAATACAAAAGACAGTAGGAATTAATAAGTTTCTAGATTTTTTCTTTGGTTTCTTATTTGAACTTCTACTTCTTCTCATTTCATTGGAATCGTCATCTTGTCCAATGGATTGTCGATGTTCGTCGATTTTTTTTTGATAATCATCTTGGTTCATTTTATTCAAACTCCATTTCTACCTTCATTTCTACTTCTATTATGACGAATATTGTAGAAAAAGTAAACTTAACAAAAGTATTAAGATGGGAGGAGAGAATTTAGTCTATCCTTCCAATTCAATTCGTCTTGGTCATTTTTTTCATCTGATCTTTTTCGTAAGATGCTTGAAACGTCTAACTTACATTTGGAACAACAATAGTAAGGTTTTTCTATCAATGGTTGGTCAAAAAAATGTAGTAGCTGCTGACGTAAACAAATATCGTTTTGTATCATCGAGTAAAAACTTTGTATATCCTGCCACTTTTTTTGTTTAATTTGCTTAAATAATTGAATAGTTTCTTGTTCATTTAATTGCTCTTTCCAATAAGTTAGAATACGTGCTGTAGTCTCTGCCTGTTCGACTTCAGAATACTCAGAGTGATAAGCAATATGAATGTCTTGCTCCTCTGGAAAGTCTTGCATAGCTACGTAAAAAGTTTGGTCAACATCCGTAGAAGTATATAAAAGAGAGGCGATTGCTTGATTGCCATCTCTAGCAGCCCTACCAACCTCCTGCATATAACCTGCTACAGATGTAGGAATATGATCATGAATAATTTGTCTAATATTATCTTTGTGGATACCCATTCCAAAGGCGTTAGTCGCACAAATCCAATCTAATTGCCCTTGCTGGAACTGTTGCTGGATTAATATCCGGTCACTTTGCTCCATTTTGGCATGGTAATAGGCAACAGAAATTCCTTGTTCTCGTAGCATCTCTGCATAAACTTCCGTCTTTTTACGTGATTGAGTATAAATTATCCCTGGACCTTCTGTTGTGGTGACTCTACCTATAATCCAGTTCATTTTTTCTAGATGATTTTCTACCTCGACCATTTCATATGCAATAGCAGGTCGATCAAGTGAATGAATGTATTCAAATGGTTTTTTCATCCGTAAAGTCTTTTTAATATCCCCCACAACTTCTTTTGTCGCAGTTGCTGTTAACGCAAGAACGTTCACAGTTTTTAGTGAATGTAACCAATTGGATATTCTTAAATAATCAGGTCGAAAATCAAATCCCCACTGAGAAATACAGTGCGCTTCATCGGCCACGACATATGCGATGGAAAGATTTCTAAGCGCTTGGTTAAATTGTTCATTTTGCAGCATCTCTGGTGAAGTGAATATGAATTTATAATCAGCTAGCTGGCGTATCGCCAATTCTCTTTCCTGAAATGGTAAAAATGAATTGATGGCAATAACTCTTTTTTCCCCTAGTATTTTCAATTGCTCCACTTGATCCTGCATAAGAGATAAAAGAGGCGAGACTATAATCACAGTTCCTTCCATTAGGTAAGCTGGTAGCTGATAGAGAAGGGATTTTCCCATGCCAGTAGGAAGTATAGCGACAACATCTTTTCCATCTATAATTTGCTCAATTACTTCTTGTTGACCTTCTCGGAAGTTTGCATGGCCGAACTTTTTCTGAAGAATTTCATATAATTTATTCATGAATTTGTTCTCCCTTTGTCAATGCTAAACGCACTTGAAAGTAACTAACTTCTGGTAATCTGTCTTTTATTAATGTAAGTTTTTTTGTATGTAACTCGTTTGATAGATGAAGAATTCCTTCTACTTGCTCACTAGAAATAAAAGGTGAAATAGAGAAGTTTTTATTGTTTGAGACTATTTCAATAACATGATCCTCTATTGTGTTAATCTTCAACTTTCTTATTCTAGCAATTTGTTCAATAGAATATCCCTTCTCAAATAGGCTATTTGTTCTAAAAGCAGATTCAGTTAGAGGTGAATCAATATGAATATCTTTAGCTAAATCGAATAACCGAGGACTTGTCTCCATCGAAATATTGTCTAACATACAATGTAAGCATTCTAAAAAAGTAATTTTGATATCCAAATCAGTCATTTGATAGTAGCGAGCCAGTTGTTCCCATGTCAAACCAGTTTTGTTATAGCCGCTGAATCTATAAACAAATAATGTTCTGTGTATGTCATCTAAAGTAGAATTTTCAAGTAAATGAAATATTTCTTGCTTAATATCATTCTTTAAGTTGGAGTGACGAAAATTATGCTGAATTAAAAAGTCTTTAACAAAATGCTGATTAGCAATATCCTTTTGATTTGGTACAAATTTTTTCTCATTTGCTTGAAACTGTGATAGCGTTTGGACAACCAAGTCGATTCTTTTCCAAAAGATTTGTTCCTTACCTCTATATTGCCAACCGTTTAAGCGAAGCTTTTTATCTTGAGGTAATGCTTTTACTCCTTTGTTAGTTATATAGACAAGTGATTCGTTTAACTGGATAAACTCTTCTTTAAACAAATCATTAATCGCTGTATCATAATCTTCCTTCGATAATTGTGGAAGGATAGAGAAAAAAGCATGAAGTTGAAAATATGTCACATCTTGAATAGTTTGCCCTGACTTTTTGCCTTTTAATAAATAATATGGAGCATTCTCAGAACGTTGACCGGTTATTTTATGTATAATAAATAGTAATATTTGATGAAAATGCATAGGAATACCTCTCTTTTCTGAAGTATTTTGGTTGAAATGTATGGAAAACATCTTTAGAATGAATACGATAGCATATTCGTTTTAGTAGTTACAAAGGAGAGAATATAATAATGGCAAAATATACAATTGTAGATAAAGATACATGTATTGCATGCGGAGCTTGTGGAGCCGCTGCCCCAGATATTTATGATTATGATGATGAAGGTATTGCCTTCGTTATTTTAGATGATAACATGGGTACAACAGAAGTTCCAGAAGAACTAATGGAGGATATGGAAGATGCATTTGAGGGTTGTCCTACTGATTCTATTAAAGTAGCAGATGAGTCTTTCGAAGGCGACGCACTGAAATACGAATAGTATATTGAATGGTGGTTGTGACTTTGTCATGATCACCATTTTTTAAAGATTAAGAAAGTATATAATAATGTCTTGTAACCACTGAATTCATGATAGTTTAAATAATGAATAGTACTAGTGATTTCCATTTCAGATGGAGACAAAGGAACGCTGGCTAAGACGCCACCTCGTGTGGCAACGCCTTCGTGACCAACATCCTGTTGGCCTACGCGTGGAACGGAAATCAGAGTATTACACTCCAAATTACTCTGATTGGAGCATTTTCTCTTAATCACTTCATTTTTTTCCTCTTAAAAAAGGTTGTTCCTCCTAATGGAGAAACAACCTTTTGTTAATTTGTATTAGGTTTCATATATGAATTAGTTACCTTATCAAGCAATGGTTTCATTCGTTTGAATAATACAATCATCACAATAGTTACTAATATACCTTTAATCAAATTAAAAGGTAATATACCGAATATGATAGTATTAAACAAGGCAGAACCTGTTTCCATTGGGAAATTTAAGAAATAAGTGTACATAGGTAAGAACACATAATAATTTAATACACTCATTCCAATCGCCATAGAGACTGTACCTGCTCCAAGACCAACCATAATCCCTTTTGACGTAGTAACTTTACGGTAAATCAGATACACAGGTGCTAAAAACAATATACTAGTTACAAAGTTAGCCATATGTCCCACAGGTACACCAGTTGGACTCCCTGCAAATAGCCAATCTAACACATTTTTTAAAAATGCAACTAGAATTCCTGCTACCGGACCCATCGTGATTGCAGCGATTAAAGCTGGTATATCACTAAAGTCCACCTTCAAATAAGCCGGTAAAACCGGTAATGGAAATGCAAGTAGCATTAAAACAAAAGAAATACTACTAAGCATTGCGACTGCTATAAGCATCCGCGTTTTGCCTTTTAACATAAAATCCTCTCTCCTTTTGCGATTCACTCCACAAGAAGAAAGGTTCAGCACGTTTGCATACTTAAAGAATCCCTTGAACTAATAAAGTCCAAGGGAGAAACAAGGTACACTTAAATAAGCGTATCCGTATAAGCATACGAAAAACGACTGCACCTTCACCTTCTCCCATCCAGACTATACTGTCGGCTTTGGAATTTAACCAAATCAACCTGTTAAGGTTCGCGGGCTGAAGAAATAAATTTCTAATACCGCCGGTCGGGAATTGCACCCTGCCCCGAAGATGAATCAATATTTTATTGTCCTTCAAGAATTATCTTGAATTAATAACATTTTATCAAATAAAAACAATATATGCAACAGACCTGTTTGTAATTAGGAAACAGCTTAATATGTTTTGTTTCAAAACAATTAATAATCCATAATCCAGAAAAATTTATAACCTTTTCCGACTAATTTACACTGATTCATAGAAGTTACATGGGCTATAATAACAAATATATTGGTTATTTCGCATTATTTGTGGGTTATATGTGAACCTGAATGGGCGGGCTTTCGACTCTTTTTTACTCCTCGGTAGGTTATTTATGGGCTATTTGCACAATTTCTATTAGGTTGAAAAGCACTTCAAAACAAAAAATGCCATGCTTAATTTAATAAGCAATGGCATTTTACGAAATTTATTTGGTTTGCATAGTAAAACCATTCGGTCCAATTGGAACTGGAAGTGGGCTAGTCATATCTATTCCATTCCAATTTTCTTGTACGACATTCTCTAATTGAATGGATTGATTAAAGCTTGCAGCTGTTAAGGAAAAAGCTTCTATAAATCGAGATGCCTCACCCGCATCAAATGATTCCAAGTTTAAAGGTTCATCGAAGTGCACTACAAAACCTTTATCCTCTTGTACTGTATAAGTAACATCATTCGGTATAACAGAAGTATAAATATCATTTTCCGGATTTTTCATACCTATCAAAGCTTCTGTTAGTGTAGTGAATGTATTATTAAAATTAGGTGTTAAATAAGTCTCTTCGTTAAAAGCCTTATACGCAAAATAATTTACCTTTTTCTCTGAACCTGTTAATACCACAGGTTCATCTAAAGTCCCGACCTGATCCCATTCAATCGGTGAGCCGTCTTCATTTACTCTTAATAATGAATCAAAATCACTAAAAATTTCATTGATAGAAGAGAGATATGGTGCCGCTGCTCCAGGGGCAGTATCGTAACCATGATCTACTGGTAAATAATGCTTTAACATTTTACCATCAACCAAAAAGTAGCCTTTGTAAGGATGATATTCTTGGAATCCAAGGGAAGTTTCATCAATCCCAAACGCATATTTTTCATATAGCTCCAAGCTATTCGGTGTCTTGCTTGGAAAATTATTTTCTATTTGTTCCTTAGGAATTACAATCGTGATTGGTACAGAAAGAGCATTTTCTAACAGAGAAAAATGAAAAACTGTTCCGCCATTTAAATCATTCTCGTAAACTGAAGTATATGGACTACCAAGCGGAACTATTTCAAACGGAGCCGCTACTTTTCCAGACATAACCGACATATCATTTGACTTTTCCTCTTCTACGTCACCAACAGTGGCTTCTTCATATATTTCCATCGTTCTCATATTATCGTTTGCCGTTGATGACTCTGCAGCCTTATCATTGGTGGAACTCTCATTATTATTTATATATGAGGAGACGAGAACTGTTAATATTAATACGGATGCTACGGAAATGATATAAGGCATCCATTTATTCATTGAAACTCCTATACGCTTCCTATTTTCAGTTTTCTCCTGAGTTTCTATCTCCGACTTTATCCGTTGGTATATTTCATCCTTCGAGCGTTTATCTGTAAACTTAGGCATATTATTTAATAGTTCATCTAATACACGATCTTCTGGTTTTTTCTCACTCATGATGAACATCTGCCTCCTTTTGCTTATCAGATAATCGCTCACGAAGTGCTTTTATTGCACGATGTTGCGTTGTCTTCACTTTCCCTTCCGACCAATTTAGAATTTCTGACGTTTCCGCAATCGAAAGCTCCTGGAAATACCGCATGATAATTACCATTTTCTGATCCCCAGTACAATCATCCAATGCAACTAATAATGTTCTCATCTCATCATTAAGTTGTACTAAATCTTCCGGTAGCATATCTGAAGATGCAAGTTGCATCGTTTCCCAGTCAAATGAGTCGAATAACCTCTTTTTTCTGACGGCCTGTTTTCTAAAATGGTCAATTGCTATATTTTTTGCTATTGAAAATAACCATGTTTTTTCTGAACTTTTTCCCTCGAAGCTACTATAAGCTTTAAGTACTCGTACATATACTTCTTGGACCAAGTCTTCCGCAGTTTGTCTATTTTTCACCAAATATATGAGAAACTGAAAAACATCTTGATGATATGTATCATACAAGCGGTGGAAAACGGAGTCATTCATAGGCTCCCCCCGTTCTTTCAATTAGTCGTTTCAAGTCCGTTTTTGTTACACGGCTTTTATCACTTATTTACGGGCAGGCCGATTCAAGTCGCCACGTCCTATGGCAACATCGGCAATAGTACGTCCTGTACGTTTTAGGACACACACTTCAAGGCTAGGTCTTAGCAACCAAGTTTAAGTGGGAGAGATAACTGCGAGCTACGGGACAATAAGATGACATTGCAGCATAACGCTACGTTATAGCCTAAATCTTATTTACAATCAGTGGAGATGAAGAATCCCACACTGATTGAAGGTTCACTTTATTGGTAAATTTATAATAAAGGATGTACCTACCCCTATCTCGCTTTCTGCAGTTAAGACACCATCATGTCTTTCCACAATATTTTTTGCGATAGCCAATCCTAAGCCAGTGCCACTTTTTCCTCTTGTTCTAGCCTTATCAGCTTTATAAAAACGTTCGAAGACATAAGGAAGATCTTCTTTTGGAATCCCATACCCAGTGTCAATTACCTTTATAACAAATTGAGCATCTGTCTTACTTATTTGGACGGTAACAGAGCCATTCTCTTTCGTATGCCTAAGAGCATTATCGATCAAATTAGTTAGCACTTGTTCCATTCGGTCCTCATCAAGTTCCATCAACAAGTCTTCTGTTAAGTTATGCTCAAAGTTCAATCTAATATCTTTTTCTTTGGCAACCTGATCAAATTTTTGTGTTATTCGTTCAAATGTCGGAACAACAGAAACTTTCTCTTTATAAATACTCAAATAACCTGATTCTAGGCGTGCCAAGTCTAACAATTCAGTTACTAGTCTTCCCATTCGCTTAGACTCATCATATATAATACGGATCATTTCATTTTTATCGTCTTCGGTTGTTATGACATTATCTATTATTGCTTCTGAATAGCCTTGAAGCATCGAAATAGGTGTTCTGAGCTCATGCGAAACGTTGGCTATAAAATCTGATCTCATTTTATCTAAACGATGCTGTTCGGTCATATCACGAAGCACAATTACCGCACCACGCACAGCATTACCACTTGTGAATAACAGACTAATAGATGCAGCAAAATAGGATCCTTTAATCTCTAGCTTTTCATCAAACTCTTCTTGTACATCAAAGACATATTCCAAAAGATGATGTAGTTCTGCAGGTAACTTCGAATCTTCTAATGTTTCTGCATTTTTATACCACTTATCGAATAATAAATCTGCCTGCGGATTACTAACTTGAACTTCAAATTTAGTATCAAATGTAATAACCGCATCTGTCATAGATGTTAGTATACTCGCTAATTGCTCCTTCTCTTGATTGATCACTTCTACATGGTGCTTCAATTGTTTGCCCATTTGGTTAAATGCGATTCCTAGTTCCCCAATTTCATCCTTCTGAAGATAAGGAACTTTTGTTTCAAAATTACCTTTAGCTAATTGAATCGCAGCTTCCCTCATAGATCTTAGAGGTAAAGTAATACGAGAAGTTAAGAAAAAAGTAAACATTGTAGTTAGTAGTAATGCGATAAATCCTGATAAGAAAACAATTTTCGTCGTACTATTCGTCGTCTTACTAACAACTTCTAAGCTTTGATAAATAAATACAGCGCCATGAATATTTTTATTGGATTCAAGTGGTGTAGCTAGAATAATATAATCTTCCATCCGATCCTCACTATTCATAGCAGGCATCAGCATTTTCTTCACGATTGGCTCATCGGATGTGTATATTTTAGACAATTGCTTATCATCCAATATCTTTTTTTGTACTACCTCTTTGTTCAACCCTTCATGGACAGATAAAAAAATGGATTCTGAATTTCGAACAATTAAAGTGTTAGTTTCTGTGCCTAAAATATCTTGTATTATTTCAAACGAATCTTCTACATTATCATGCTGCTCAACAATTTTACCGATAGTTATTGCCTCTTTACGAAGTGATTCCTCCGCCTGCTCTGTGTGGAAATCTCCAAGAAATTCAAGTAGTAAAACGGTTACAATAAATAACACAAATAAGACGAGAAGCAGTATGGTTCCCCATAGCTTCCCGACAACACTATTCCAAATCCTATTCATTTACTACCTCAAATTTGTATCCGACACCCCACACAGTAACAATCATTTTAGCAGACTTTTCAGAAACTCTGTTTAACTTTTCGCGTAACCGTTTTACATGAGTGTCAACAGTTCTTAAATCCCCGAAGAAATCATAATGCCACACTTCTTTTAATAATTGCTCGCGATCAAATACTTTGTCTGGTGCTTTCGCTAAGAAATAAAGTAATTCATATTCTTTAGGAGTTAAACCTACTTCAACACCATCCGCAGTAACTCTATGCGCATCATGATCTATCGTTAGATGCGGAAACACTACTATTTCTTTAGAAATAGACGTTCCTTGTGAAGGTGCAAAAGCTGTAGAACGCTTCAAAAGAGCTTTTACTCGTAACACTACCTCTCTTGGGCTGAACGGTTTGACTATATAATCATCTGCTCCCAGTTCAAAACCTTCCACGCGGTTAGCCTCTTCACCTTTAGCTGTCAATAATATGATTGGTGTTTCTTTATGCATGCGTAGCTCCGTCATCATTTCAATGCCATCTTTTTCGGGCATCATTATATCTAAAAGGATGCAATTATACTCAAATTCTAATGCGAGCTGTAATGCAACTTCTCCATTTTCAGCTTCTTCTACTTCATAGCCTTCTCGTTCTAAATACATTTTCAATAGACGACGAATACGTTCTTCATCCTCAACTACTAAAAGTTTAATTGTGTCAGACATAGTTTTATCAAACCTTTCTATCAACATCTACTTTATATTGTACAATTACTGTACCCAAAATGAAAGAAAAGCTCTTCCTCCTGTTAACTAAAGAGTAAAGAGCTTTCTAATTGAGCACTGGACTAATCTATTTGTTTTTATGCATAAGAATGTAATCCCGCTAAAATTAGATTTACAGCGATTAAGTTAAACATAATTATGATAAAACCAATTAAAGCAATCCAAGCCGACTTCTTACCTTCCCAGCCTTTTGATAAACGAAGATGTAAGAACACTGCGTAGAATAAGAACGTGATAAGCGCCCATACTTCTTTTGGATCCCAGCCCCAAAAACGTGACCAAGCTTCATGCGCCCATATCATGGCAAATACTAATGCTCCAAGTGTAAACACAGGAAAACCGATTAATACTGATCGATACCCGATTTCATCCATCAATTGAGAATTAGACTTTTTCGTAAGTGGTTGTAATATAACCGAAATACGTTTACGTAATATTAAACGAAGTAACACATAAATTACTGTACCAAATAGGATAGACCAAACAACTGTAGTCAGTTTTTTGGCATTTACTAACGGAGGCATTTCCACAAGGGGGTCCATTGCACCGTCTGTAATTGCTTCTGATTCATTCATACCGAATAGAGCTGGCATTGTGTATTCAATTGTATGTTGTGTTTCATCTTTACTTATATAGTTGTATTCTGCACTGTAATTCATAATTGAAAACGATAAAGTAGAAACAACAAACCCTACAACAAGCACTAAAACGTACATAACTGCTTCAATCCAAAAACGTTCCTTGGATTTTTTCGTCAGATCAATATTTTTCAATAAATAAACAAACCCTGCTACAGCGCTGATCGCTAAAATTGCCTCACCCATTGCTGCAGTAATTACGTGAATAGTCAGCCAGTAGCTTTTTAATGCTGGTATTAAAGGAGTAATTTCTGTCGGGAACATACTTGCATATGCAATGATTAGTACGGCAATAGGTAAAGCAAACAATCCAAGAGCAGGTGCTTTATATATGAAGTAAATAAGAATAAATGCTCCTACAATCATCATTCCAAATGCAGCAGTAAACTCAAATAGGTTACTTACAGGAGCGTGTCCTGCAGCAATCCATCTAGTGATAAAATAACCAAGATTAGCTATAAATCCTAAGATGGTAACGCTAATTGCTAATTTACCCCATCTATCAAATGATTGTGTGGACTGAGCAGTCGAAGATTTGACTGCTCCTCCAAATAAAAACGTAGCAACTAGGTACGCTACGAAAGCTACAAATAATAAGGTACTACTTAAAGATGCCATATCCATTTTATTAAACCCCTTCGCCTTTATCCACTTTTTCTTCTAAAGATTCTAAATCCTGTTGATCTAGATATTCAGGAAGATGAGCTGCTTCAACAACTTTGTCCAAATCTCTCTTAACACTTAACCAGTTTTTGTTTGTATGCGCAGCAACAACAGTCTGTCCATCTTCTAATAATTGAATCCAGATTCGACGATGATTCCAGTACGAGCCTTGTGCTACTCCAATCATGAAGATAAGACCTCCTAGCGCGAGAATTGGAAGTGTTAAATCCTTACGAACTGTTAATCCAGACACATCTCTAGTCTCTACACTTTGGAAAGCAATTTTATGTTGGTTTTCCCCAAGTGGTTCTACCGTTTCCTTAATCATGACAAAACTTGTTTCCCCTTTAGGGAATTCTGGACTATACATTTTAACTAAAAATGCAGGGTTGTTCGGAAGTGGTGATTGAGATTGTGGAACCCCTTCTTCAAAGCCAGTAAAATCTGCGTAATAATCCATAATCTCGACTTTATAACCCTCGTCCAATTCATACATAGGCTGAGGATCTGCAAGATCAATTGTAAATTCGCCAAATGATTGTTGTGTTTCTTTATCTTGTAACTGGAATGTCATTGTTGCCAATTCATCCAATCGGAAGTCCATTTGGAACACTGAAAAGTTATCAAATTTAATCGGCTTATTTACTTGAATGGATACTTCTTTTTCAAATGTTAAGTCCTCTGTATGTCCTGCTACAGAATCTTCTGGACCCTTATACAAGGCAACATCTGTTTGATAGTTCTTCGCAATAGTACCCACTCGATCAATTGCCTCACCATAAACTTCTTTGGACTCCTCTTTTGAGTATGTCTCATATATGAATTCCTTACTTTCTAAGAAATACCCGTCTGTTTCGGGCACATAAAGTGTTTCTCCTTCACGTAACCACATAGTTTCATCGACATAAAAACCTGGAAGAGCACGAAGCATTACACCAAAAAGGAATATAATGAGACCTAAATGGTTCACATAAGGACCCCAGCGTGAAAAGCGTCCTCGTTCTGCTAAGATAGCATTACCTTCACGTTTTACATTGTATTTAAGTGCTTTAAGTTTTTCTTCTGCTTTTAGTAAAGAATCTTCTGTAACATCAGCTTTACCAATTCCAAAAACTCGTTGACGTTTTAAGAAACTAAAATGTCTTTTCGTCTTTTGTTTTTTCAGAGATTTATAAAGAGGTATAACTCTATCTAAACTTGCGATAACTAAAGAAATACCTAGCATACCAACTAATACCTGAAACCACCAAGAGCTATATAAGTCCGATAATCCAAGCTCATAATACAATGTTCCAAACCAACCATAAATTCTCTCATAATATGCTGCAATATCCGTTTCATTTGTTGCAGGCACATAAAATACTTGTGGAAGTATAGTTCCAATTGCAGCTGCCACTAAGATGGCAACGATTATCCACATACCTACTTTTACACTGGAAAAGAAATTCCATACTTTATCAATTATCGTCTTATTATACGTTTGAGACCGTCTTGCAGATCCTTCATAGCGCATATCTACAATTTTTTTTCCTTTTGTCTCTTCATTTAATGGACGACCACAGCTCTCACATAATTCTGTACCAGCTGGATTTACATTGCCACATGCACAAACTATCTTGTCCATCTTTAAGACTCCTTCATGAAGGTTTAATTTGATCCATAAAATTCGCAATATCTTCTTCTGTCATTTCGCCTTTAATAATTTTTTCAATCTTACCTTCTGGGTTGATCAAAAAAGTAGTTGGCAGCGGATCAATATTATACGATTCCATTACACTTTTATTGCGATCAATTGCTATAGGAAAAGTTAAACCATATCGATTTGAAAAACTATTTACCTTAAGATCTGATTCTCCAATATTAATGGCCAGTGTTTGGACACCCTTATTAGTAAACTCTCCGTATTGGTTGTCCATTGCCGGCATCTCTTTTGCACATGGCTTACACCATGTACCCCAAAAATTCAGAAATACGCCTTGTCCTTTATAATCAGACAAACGCCTTTCCGTGCCATCCATATCTACTAATACAAAGTCCGGTGCTTTATCGCCTACTTGTAATACAGCATTTTTCTCTTTATTTAGGTTGGAGTAAACTGTAAAAACTATAGCTACGACGAGTACTGCTAATATAGCGGTTCTCATATAAAATCGTCGTTTTTTAGATTGTGCCAATTTGCTAACCTCCATTTCCAAGCATAATCATGAATAATTATAACAAAATTTACAATTTAAAAGAGCCTTACTTATGAAGGCTTTGTGAACACGTAGGTTTTATTTACCTATTTTCCCCGTCTCTGCTAATACTCTCATTTGTTTTACTTCATGAGTAGTCAGCTCTCTCCACTCGCCAGCATTTAAGCCATGAAGCGTTAAGAATCCGAATTGCTCTCTTTTTAGCTTTTGAACTGGAAAACCTATTGCATCGAACATTCTACGTACTTGTCGGTTTTTCCCCTCATGTATGGTGATCTCTACAATCGACTTGTCCGCTTTACGCTCAGAGGATAATAACTTAACTCTTGCAGGAGCTGTTTTACCATCTTCTAGAACGATTCCACGCTCCAGTGGACGCAACTGCTCTTTTAAAGGGACACCCTTTACACGTGCTACATAGGTTTTATCCACTTTATATTTTGGATGCGTAAGGGCATATGAAAAATCGCCATCGTTAGTAAGAAGTAAAACACCTGAAGTTTCATAATCCAGTCTTCCAACAGGATATAAACGTTCTTTGACATGAGGCAATAGATCCGTTACTGTTTTTCTGCCTTTATCATCTGAAACTGCTGAAATCACTCCACGTGGTTTATAAAGTAAATAGTATACTTTTTGTTCCTTTTCTAATTTTACTCCTTCAACTTCTACTACATCATTGTCAGACACTTTTAATCCTTGTTCAGTGACTACTTTACCATTAACTTTAACTTTACCTTGCGTAATCATTTCTTCCGCTTTTCTTCTCGATGCCACACCTGCATGCGCGAGCACTTTTTGTAATCTTTCCAACACATTCACCTCGTCCATTCTATCCAATTCATATGAAAGAATTATGTCATACTTTGGGACAAATTAAAAGAAGACAGTCTTTTATAATAACTGTCTTCCCCACAATTCTATTTAATTTTCTTTACATTAAATTTCAATGCTATCTCATTATTAATCGAAACATTCCAAAGATAGGGTTTTTTCTCCGATGATTTTCGAGGAATCATCAATACGTTTTTAGTTGCTTCTCGTTCTTCTTTGTTAAGCAAAAGGTAATAATCTTTGTTCACTTCAATAACCTGTTTATCTAACAGGCGATATTTTCCTTTTTCCACAACCTTCACATTATCGTAAGTCTGAAAAACGTTTGCTGCTAGAGAAGAATGGGTATTCCAATCATTGGAATGGTTTAATGTTACCACAATAACTTCTTTTCCCTTATCTTCGAAATAAGTCACTAGTGTTCTTCCCGCTACTTTTGTATATCCTGTTTTTCCGGCTATGGCAAACTCGTTAAAGTGCAATAATTTATGCTTGTTTCTCCAATTGACGGATCTTTCTTTTGGAGTATAAGATTTGGCTGATGCGATTTGGATAAATGACTCGTTCTGCAACGCCAAGCGGAACATATTTGCCATATCTATAGCTGAAGCGTAGTGTTCCTCATGATGAAGCCCCGACGGATTAGTAAAATGCGAATTTTGTAACCCAGCATACTGTATTTTTTCATTCATCAATTTAGTAAAGCCCTCTATTGATCCACCTGTATGCTCAGCAAGTGCATAAGCTGCATCATTGCCCGACTGTAATAACAATCCATACAATAAGGATTCTACAGTCCAAACCTCACCTGCCTGTAAGTATAAGGATGAACCTTCTTGTGTTGCAGCAGCATTTGAGATTGTTATTTCATCATCGAGAGGAACATTATCCAAGACTGTTAAAGCAGTCCAGACTTTAGTTAGGCTCGCAATAGGTAATTCTTCATTTGCATTACTACCTTCTAATAATCTCCCTGTTTTTGCATCAATAACAGCATAAGAGGATGAAGCATCAGCCTCATTTACATTCCATAAAAGAAAAAGCAACAGAAACAATACCGTTTTTTTTATAATGAATCATACTCCTCATTCAATTATTTCTATCCTTCAAAGGTCTCTTGAAACTTCGTCATAAATAAATCTGTGTCTTCCATTTCATCAATAGACAGATCTTCCGGGAGTGGTGGAAGTGCTTTAATATCCTTTAACCCAAAGTATTGAAGAAATTCATTTGTCGTTCCATATAAAATAGCCCGACCTGTCCCTTCTGCACGGCCTACTTCTTGTACTAGACCTTTAGCGGAAAGAGTATGAATTGGTCGCTCTGACTTAACACCTCGAATTTCTTCAATTTCCACTCTCGTGATTGGTTGCTTATAGGCAACAATTGCTAGAACTTCAAGAGATGCTTGCGACAATGATTGAGTTGTTGGATTTTCTACTAATTTCTGAATGCTATCTATATTTTCTTGTTTCGTTACAAATTGATAGGTTCCTGCTAATTGTTTTATCTCTATTCCCCGAGTGTGATTTGTTTTATATTCCTGCAGCATTTCCTGTAGAATCACTTCTATTTCCTCATCCGTCGAACTAGTTAGAAAAGCTAATTGTTTTTTAGTTAGCCCATCCTCTCCACTTACAAATAATAGACTTTCTATATTACTCATCAATTTCATCTTCGAATTCACTTTCTATATCTTCCTTTCGCAACTGCACAAACAAATCTTCAAAATTACTTTTTTGCTCTACTAGTATAATCTGTCGCTTCATCAATTCAAGTAAAGATAAAAAAGTAGTTACGATTGTTATCTTATCTCTTGTAGGGAATAAATCGTAAAACGATAATTTCCCTCCACCTTTTTTTAACACCTCAATGACATTTTTCATCTGGGCTTTAATCGATATTTCTTGCTTACTTATTCGCGTATTAAGTGGTGCGTTTATTTGTTTTCTTCGTAGCATTTTTTGAAAAGCACCGAGCATATCGTATACATTCGCGTCTAATTCAAGTAATTCTAATTGTTTACTAGTTTGGTATTCACTTAAATCTGTTGGCGGTCTAGAATAATAGAGTGAACGTGTTTCCTCCATCTCATGCAAGTTTTCTGCTGCTTCCTTATACTTCTTATATTCTATTAATCTTAGTACAAGTTCATCCCTTGGATCTTGTAAATCCATATCGAAATCATCGTCAATGTCATCGTCTTGATGAATTGGCAATAGCATTTTACTCTTAATGGATAGTAAAGTTGCCGCCATTACTAAGTATTCACTTGCTTCATTGAGCTCTAGAACACGCATTGCTAGAACATGCTCCATATACTGCTCCGTGATTTCTGCCATCTTTATATCGTATATATCTATTTCCAAACGATTTATTAAATGTAATAATAAATCTAGAGGCCCTTCAAATGCTTCTGTTTTTACTTCATAAGACATAAAACTCCACCTATTATCGGTTTTTATCATTATTATAGAGGAAAGGTGATTGTATTGCACCCTACATTTCATACTAGTTTTGTGGCATTTCTAAAACAATTCAATGAGACCTTCGATTATTTTGAATGTCACGAGTTATTAGAAGACTATTGGAAGGAAGTTTCCCCAAGACAAAAAAATCATGCGTTAACTGCTTTAATCTTGTTAGCAACTTCTATGTATCACTGGCGCCGCGGAAATTTAACTGGAGCTATTAAAACGATGAGAACAAGTATGATAAGAATGGAAGTAACTAAGGACTCCCCTTTCTTTGAAAACTTCAATTACCAAAAGTTACTAGAAAATATGACTTCCGCAATCCAATTAATGACCAGTAGTCAAAAGTTTCAAGCTTTTACAATTGAGATAACCAATCCATCTTTACAATCGCAAGTAAATCAGCTTCATATAGAAACGAATGAGGACTTACATTTTCTTATTCATAAACATATGCTTCGAGATCGTTCAGAAATACTGGAGGAACGAGAAAGAGAGAAAAAAAGGAGAGGTGACTTAAAAAAATAAGTCATTCCTCTTCCTTTTTTGTTTGGCACTTAGTATAAAATGATTCCACATCTTCAGATGGCTTTATAGAAGTTGTTTGCAATACGGTTGGAAGTTTTTGTAACATTTCTTCTCCGAGTCCTTCCCCACGGTGTGACGGATTGACAGAAATATGTTGAATTACTGCTTCAGTACCTTCCATTCGTACTCCTATTAATCCTACTAAGTCGTCCTCTTTCTTCCAAAGAAACAAATGCCAATCTGGATTTGTCTCATACTCATGAATTGTTTCTAATAACTTTTTTAAATCTTTTTCATGAGGCATGAAGGATAGTAGCCCCATTGAAATTTTTTCAAACGTTTTTTTATAACGAAGTAACATAATTACAACCCTCTTTTAATTTCTTGGCCAGTTTATTCAATCTTCTATACATACGAATACAACTCTAATTTAACTGTCTACCTTCAATTGGTTTCACAGAATTCTATAATCGCATCATATCAACACTAAATCTAACTAAGTCCAATTTCTTAAAATATCTGTATTATCGTACCTTAATTTTATCGATTTTACAAATTGGCATTTGGCGCTATGAATAACCAGTAAATGAGACCCCATACAATTCCTACGATAAAAATCATTAGAAATAGTATTACGTTTGTCTTTTTCATCTTGTTTCACTCCTTCTCCATTGTTAAAGGAAGGTCAAGATGTATGATATCTTCCAACGTTTCTCTTCTTATAGCCAATTGATGCTTTCCATTTTCCACAAACACTACGGCTGGTTTCGATAAACGATTGTAATTACTAGCCATGGAGTAACCATAGGCACCTGTACAGAATATTGCTAGAATATCTCCAGCTACAGCTTCAGGTAATTGAATGTTTTCAATTAATTTATCACCAGACTCACAACATTTACCAGCAATTGTATAGTTATTTGTTAGCTGTGCTTCCATTTTGTTTGCAATAACTGCGTCATATTCTGCTCCGTATAATGCAGGTCTAATATTGTCAGACATACCACCATCAACCGCTAAATAATTCCGAACATCTGGGACAACTTTCTCAGATCCGACCGTATATAACGTAGTTCCTGCATCTCCAACTAATGACCTACCCGGTTCTATCCAAATTTCTGGCATTTTAAAAGAAGAATTATGCACGAGCTCTTTTACTATTTGTATCATTTCTTTCACATATACAGCTGGTTCAAGCGGAGCATCCGCATCTGTGTATTTTATACCGAAGCCACCGCCTAGATTTAAAACGCTGCATAAGTAGTTATAATCTGTATGCCACTCTATCATTTTAGTAATTAGCTTCTCTGCCGCTACCTTAAAACCAATCGTTTCAAATATTTGAGAGCCAATATGACAATGCAAACCAAGCAACTGGATATATTCATCCTGATATACATCAAGAAATGCTTGGTCAGCTTGTCCATTCAACAGATCAAATCCAAATTTAGAATCTTGCTGGCCAGTCGTAATATAATCGTGTGTATGAGCTTCGACACCAGGTGTCACTCTTAACAAAATATTAACCTTTTGCTTGTTTTTTGCAGTAAGCACCTTTAGTAATTCTATTTCATAAAAATTATCGACAACTATACAACCAATATTATGCTCAAGAGCTAATAATAATTCTTCTTTGCTTTTATTATTACCATGAAAATGAATTCGTTCTACTGGATATCCCGCTTTAATCGCAGTGTATAATTCCCCAGCAGATACAACATCTAATGATAAGTTTTCTTGTTTCATCACTTGGTACATTGCTACACTAGAAAAGGCTTTACTTGCATAAGCAACTTGTGCAGATATCTGTTGATCTTGGAATGTCTGGATGAATGCATTTGCTCTTTCTCTAATTAAAGATAAATCGTACACAAACAATGGTGTTCCATATATTTTTGCAAGCTCTAAGCTATCTATTCCACCAATCATTAAGTGACCTTTTTCGTTTACAGCATGAGTTGAAACCAGCACCATTTAGTTCGCCTCTTTTCCCTATATCTATTAGAACTTTATCACAATAGATAAGGAAATGGCAATGCACATTAGGAACGTTTACGATCAGGCGATCTTGTTATAAATGGTCTCTTAGCATCAGTGGGCATTGGATACCGTATGATCAAACGCAAAAATGCTTTTGGAAAGAAAGGTTGAAGTGGCCATAAATAAGGGACATTTAATGGTTTTACAGAACCTACATACCAAAGCAGAGCTAAAGATGCTACAAAAAATCCACTTGGTCCAAATAACGCAGTACTAAGCAGGATAATAGTCCTGAAAATTTTAGTTGTAATACTTAGCTCATATGAAGGGATAGAAAAAGTGAATATCGCTGTTATGGCGGTATATAAAATAACCTCGGGAACAAATATCCCTACATCAACAGCCATTTGTCCAATGACTAGTGCAGCTATAATCCCCATTGCCGTAGATAACGGTGTCGGTGTATGGATAGCAGCGAGTCTTAGAAATTCTATCCCAATATCTGCAAACAAAATCTGTAACAATAGCGGTATTTCTGTCGTTTCTTTCGGACCAATAAAATCAAGTGCCTTTGGTAAAAACTCGGGGTGTACCGATAGTAAATACCAAAATGGTAAAAGAAATAGACTTAGAATAACACCTAAAAATCGAATCCACCTTACAATCGTTCCAATTGCTGGTGCCTGCCTGTATTCCTCTGCATGTTGCAAGTGGTGAAAAAGGGTAGTAGGAACTATAACTACAGATGGTGATGTATCTACTACTATAATTATATGCCCTTCTAGCAAATGTGCTGCAGCTATATCTGGTCTCTCTGTAAATCGTACAAAAGGCAAAGGATGGAACCCTTGTTTAAAAAGCCATTCTTCCAACGCTTTGTCTGTCATCGTAATTCCATCATGCTTTATTTGCTTTATTCGATCACGAATTTGAGTAAGATAATCTTCATTGGCAATATCTTTAATATAAGATATTGCAATATCAGTTTGACCTAGCTCCGTAATTTGATGTAACTCAAAGCGCAAATTGGTATCCCGAATCCTTCTTCTAATCAGAGCTGTGTTTTGAACAATATTTTCTGTAAATCCATCTCTTGAACCCCTTACAACCTTTTCATTATCTGGTTCTTCAGGTGTTCTTCCAGGATAAGAACGAACATCTATTGTGTACACAGAACCATTAGTTAATATGAAGGTTACTTGTCCACTCAGAAGTGCAGCTAACCATTTTTCCTTGGAATCATATTGAGTAATAGAATAATACGGAAAATAATGCTCAATAATTTCGTTTTCGCTTATTGTTTTATCAGCTATTTTCAATTGGGTGTTCGTCAATAATTGAGTTATTACTAAGCCATCAATAAGTCCATTAATATAGACGAGTAATACTGGAAATTCATATAAATGGGTATGTAATATTCCCACATCATAGGACTCATTTACTCCGAACTTTTCTTTTAAATATAATTCAGCTTCATCCTTACTATTAAACAAAGGTTTCGTTTCAATCACCTATCTTTTGCATTTGTATTCGTATGACCTACTGGTACTAGCCAGGTTTTTAATTGGGTTAAAATTTTCTTCTCTAGTCTCGAAACTTGTACTTGAGATATTCCTAATCGTTCTGCAATATCACTTTGTGTACAATCAAGATAATAACGTAAATAAATAATCATTTGCTCTCGTTTTTCTAGCTTTTCCACTAGCTCACGTAACGGAATATGCTCAAAGGGCTTCTCGGAACGCTCATCCTTCATTTGATCCATTAACGTAAGAGCATCACCGCTATCATTTTCATAAAGCTGCTCCTGTAATGACGCTGGATCGCGTAGAGCGTCTGTAGCCATCACTATTTCTTCTCGAGACACCTCTAAAATATGCGCAAGCTCCAAAATAGTAGGTTGACGCTCGAACGTTTTTAAAAAGTCATCGGTAGCATGGCGAATTTTAAAATTTAACTCCCGGATCGAACGACTGATTTTCACCATTCCGTCATCTCTTAAAAACCGCTGAATCTCCCCTATAATCATAGGAACCGCATACGTCGAGAACTTCACTTCATAGGACAAATCAAACTTATCCACCGATTTCATCAAGCCAATACAGCCGATTTGAAACAAATCCTCCAGATCTGCTCCTCTAGAAGCAAATCGTTGAACAATAGACCATACAAGCCTAGTATTACCCTCAATCATTTGCTGCCTTGCTAGTTTATCACCAGTCTGTGATAGCGCTATGAGCTCTCTCATTTTTTCTTGAGTCAGTAAAGTAGACGGTTTTTTATTTATCATTAGACGATCCTGCAAGATTCTTGAATTGGTACAAATTGCTTCGTTATGGTTACAGTCGTCCCCCTATCAGGAATGGAGTAAATCTCAACACCATCACTAAAGCTTTCCATAATTGTAAAGCCCATTCCTGAACGTTCCTGTTCAGGCTTTGTCGTAAATAGTGGCTCACGTGCTTGATTTACATCACGTATTCCACGCCCATAATCTACAATAGAAACGACAATTTCTCTATCTACTCGTTGTGCATGCAGTTCAATTTTCCCGACGCCGTCTTCCTCATAACCATGAACGATAGCATTCGTTACAGCTTCAGATATGACTGTTTTAAATTCAGATAATTCTTCAATTGTCGGGTCAATCGTTGCAATAAAACTAGACATAACCATTCTAGCAAGTGCCTCATTCTCACTTTTAGCGATAAAAGATAATGTGATCTCATTGTCCATAAACTATTCCCCCTAACTTAGACATTATTTCAATTTCGGATTCACTATAAATATAAGGGCTTAAACCTGCAAACTGAAAAATTTTGCGCATTGTTGGGGATGGATTTACAATAATTGTTTGTCCATCTATTGGAGCAAGCTCTCTCATTCTGCCTAGAATTAGTCCTATCCCCGAGCTATCCATAAAATGCAAATCTTTCAAATTCCAAACTAGTACTTTAATAGACCCGTTTTTAATCATTGGAACTATCTCATTTCTAATATCATTTGTACTGTGATGATCTAATTCACCTTTTAATCGAATAATAATAATTTCGTCTCCTACTTTTTCTACTTCATGAATCATAAAATCGCCTCCTTAGATAGCGCTATTCCACATGTTCCTTGAAAATTCCTTGCGCTTGACAAAAGTAGAAGAAATCATCGCTTATTAGTCGATTTTCGACAGAGGGTGGTCATTTAAAGTATGGGAACATATTCTTTTTTTTAATCAAAAAAATAGGCATCTCGCAAAAGTTTTTATAAACCCTTACGAGATACCTAATTAATTTAGATGGCTTATTTAGTTATTACTTCATAAATTAAAGGTGGTGCTTCTTTTTTAGTAGATTCTATATCGATAAACTGAGTTAACTTATCCATTACTTCTTGTACATCTTCTCTATTGGAATAAATAGTAGCTAGTGAATCTCCTTTGCTTACAGAGTCTCCAACTTTTTTATTTAGCACTATACCAACCGCTAAATCTATTTCTGATTCCTTAGTAGCTCTTCCCGCTCCTAATAACATAGCAGCAGTTCCAATTTCGTCTGCTTCCATAAAGGTGATAAAACCATCTTTGGATGCTGGGACTTCAAATTTGTACGATGCTTGAGGTAGTAAAGAAATATCGTCAACGATTTTCTCGTTACCACCTTGCCATTTGATAAATTGCTTGAAGATTTCTAACGCAGAGCCATCTTCAATAACAGCTAGTAGCATTTCTCTTGCTTCTTCTAAAGTTTCCGCCTTTTCACCAACTACTACCATTTGACTTCCAAGCGTCAAACATAGCTCTGTTAAATCATCTGGACCGTTTCCTTTTAATGTATCAATAGCTTCCACTATTTCTAGTGAATTCCCGATTGCTCTACCAAGAGGTTGACTCATATCTGAAATAATAGCCATCGTTTTTCTTCCCACATTATTCCCGATGCGAACCATTGCTTGTGCTAGCTCTCTTGCATCATCCGTCGTTTTCATAAATGCTCCGTCACCAGTTTTTACATCTAATACAATAGCACCAGCTCCGGCAGCAATTTTCTTACTCATAATAGAACTTGCTATTAATGGAATACTATTTACAGTACCTGTAACATCACGTAAAGCGTATAACTTTTTATCTGCAGGTGTTAAATTACCACTCTGTCCGATCACCGCTACTTTCAGTTCATTCACTTGTTTCACAAACTGTTCAGATGTAAGCTCTACATGAAAGCCTTCGATTGCTTCCAGCTTATCGATTGTTCCACCAGTATGTCCTAGTCCTCTACCACTCATCTTAGCTACTGGAACACCACACGCCGCAACTAACGGACCTAAAACCAAAGTAGTTGTATCGCCAACGCCGCCAGTTGAATGCTTATCGACTTTAACACCTTCGATTGCAGAAAGGTCAATTGTTTCTCCTGAATTTACCATTGCCATTGTTAAGTCGGCTCTTTCTTCATCCGTCATATTTTGAAAGAAAATAGCCATTAGCAGAGAACTCATTTGGTAATCAGGGATAGCACCAGTTGTACAGCCGTCTATAAAAAATTCAATTTCTTCTTTCGAAAGAGCTTTACCGTCTCTCTTCTTTTCAATAATATCTATCATTCTCATTGTTCATACACTTCCTTAATTTAGGTTCTTTTTTTATTTTAATAAAGATAAGAAACTTTCTCCGAATTCAGTTGTTGCTACACCAAAGTTTTCACTAATTGTTGCTCCAATGTCAGCAAATGTATTGCGTAGTGGCAACTCATTTATTTCCTTAAATTTTGGTGAGTATATGATTAACGGAACATATTCTCGCGTATGATCCGTCCCTGGCATAGTTGGATCATTTCCATGATCCGCCGTGATAATCAATAAATCTTCCTCTGTTAACTTTGGAAGTACCTCTTTTAAGCGCACATCGAATTCTTCTAATGCTTTACCATAGCCTAACGGATCGCGACGGTGACCAAATAATGCATCAAAATCAACTAGATTTAAGAAACTGATGCCTTTGAAATCTTTGTCCAGTGTAGCGATGAATTTATCCATTCCATCCATATTATCTGTTGTTCTTTCCGTAGAAGTGATACCTTCACCATTGTAAATATCGTTTATTTTACCAATTGCGATTACTTCTAGTCCAGCGTCACTAAGTTCGTTCATCGCTGTGCGACCAAAAGGTTTTAAAGCATAGTCATGTCGATTAGATGTACGAACAAATTTCCCTGGCCCTCCAATAAATGGACGAGCAATTATGCGACCTACTAAAAATTCCTCCGAAAGTGTTAACTCACGCGCAATTTCACAAATACGATACAATTCTTCTAATGGAATTATTTCTTCATGTGCCGCAATCTGAAGCACAGGGTCAGCAGATGTATAAACTATAATGGCACCCGTTTTCATATGTTCTTCGCCAAGCTCGTCTAAAATTTCCGTCCCACTTGCTGGTTTGTTCCCAATTACTTTGCGACCAGTTTTCTCTTCTAATTGGGAGATTAATTCGTCCGGGAATCCATTAGGGTATACTTTAAATGGTTTATCAATATTTAAACCCATAATTTCCCAATGCCCAGTCATCGTATCCTTACCAACAGAAGCTTCCTGCATTTTACCAAAATATGCTGTAGGTGCTGCTTGACTATTGATTCCTTGAATATCATCAATATTACCAAGTCCAAGTTGTTCCATCTGAGGCATATGAAGTCCGTTCATTTTTTCTGCAATATGCCCAATTGTATGTGATCCTACATCACCAAAATCTGCTGCATCAGGTGCTTCCCCAATACCAACAGAGTCCATTACTATCACATGTATGCGCTTAAATTTATTCATTTTTATAACCTCCTACTGTTTTCTTCTAGTTTACCAAAAAAAAACAAAATGTACAGGTCAGACCTCTGACAATTTATGCTCGAGGATGAAATTGTTTATAGACATCCTTTAATCTGCTTTTGCTAACATGAGTATAAATTTGAGTCGTAGAAATATCCGCATGTCCTAGCATCTCTTGAACAGCACGTAAATCGGCTCCATTTTCTATTAAATGTGTTGCAAAAGAATGGCGCAAGACGTGAGGTGTAATTTCCTTTGAAATCCCTACTGCATTAGCATGCTTATTTAATAACTTCCATATCCCCTGTCTAGTTAGACGCTTACCGCGCCTGTTGATAAAAATAGCTTCCGTTTTCTCAGACTTCAACAAAGCTGGTCTAGCATTTTCTATATAATCTGCGCAAGCTCTAATGGCAGAACCACCTAATGGCACAATTCGTTCTTTGCCACCTTTCCCAAAGACACGAACAAATCCCATGGATAAATGTATATCCTCTAAATTTAAGTTTAAACACTCACTTATCCGCATCCCACTAGCATACATAAGTTCAAACATAGCTAAATCTCTTTGTCCCTGTGGTTTGGATATATCAATACTATTTAATAGATTATTCAATTCTTCCACTGACAAATAAGTAGGTAACTTTTGCTCTAGCTGTGGTAAATCCAAGTGGACAGATGGATCTGTGTTCGCCACTTTCTCTCTTAATAAAAACTGATGAAAGGAACGAATAGAGGAAATATGCCTAGAAATCGTTCGAGCAGATTTTCCATTTTCTTTTAAACTTCGCAGATAAAGAACAATATGTGTGCGCTCTACCCCATCTAAACTATGTAGTTGCTGTACTTCAAATATATGATGTAAATAATCGGATAAATCTTTCTTATAGGAGGTCAACGTATTATTCGCTAACTGCCGTTCAATCTGCAGAAAGTGCATATAATCCTCTAAATGTAGTATTCCATTATTCAAGTACCTCACTCCTTTTGATAAAACAATAATTTAAAAAAAGGATAGCTAGTAAGCTATCCTTTTGTTTATTTATCTTCTTGGCAACGGTAGCATATACCGTGAAATGTTAGACGATGGTCTTTTATTCTAAAGTTCCATTTTTTCTCGACAATAGCTTCTACATCTTCTAACAAATCTTCTTGAATTTCATCTACAGCTCCACATTCAATGCAAACTAGGTGGTGGTGAAAATGCGCTGCGCCTTCTTGTCTCAAATCATAGCGAGATACGCCGTCACCGAATTGAATTTTATCTACCACATTCAATTCGTTTAATAACTCAAGCGTTCTATAAACTGTTGCAAGTCCAATATCAGGTGATATCTCTCTAACTAGTAAAAATACATCTTCTGCACTTAAATGATCTTCTTCATTTTCAAGCAAAACTCGGACTGTCGCTTCTCGCTGCGGCGTCAGTTTATAGCTCGCACCAGATAATTGTTTTTTTATACGATCAATACGGCTTTCCATATGACGCCTCCTTAACTAAATCCATTATACCAATAATTGAATTCTCATTACAAGAGATTCACATAATAATAATTATTAATAAGAACTAATTATTAAATAATATAAATGGTATTAAGATGGACTCTATAATTATAACAATTATATAGAAGGATAGCGAAAAAATATTAATCCGATTTGCTAAGGCTAATAATAAGATACAGTAAACTAGCTGAAATGGAAACCACCAAAACACATAAGGAAAAGTAGATTCCTGTGTTTGAAGTAAATAACTCGAACAATATCCATAGAATGTAATTTTAAACGCACAAATAACTAAAATTAGTTTTCGTAAATAAGGATGTTGATAAAATAAAAAAAACACAATCGCAAACATTAGATGAGGAAATATCGTTTCTAAAAAAGTAGGCTGTTCTACTAATAGAACGCGTGCGTCCAAGAGATTAATAATCCATTGCTGCTGTTCTACCGTACTTTTTTCAAATAATATCAAACCTCCGATAAAGCTAACTACGAGTACACATAATGAGATGAAAATAGTATAAGTCTGGTTCAAATTGGAACACCTCCCTATCTACTTTCATCATATGCTTGTACTAACTTAAATCATGCTACTTTAAAATAATCTTTCAACCAAATATATGCAAAGGCAGTTTTAGCATCATAGATTTGTTGTTTCTTTACCATTTCTTCCATTTCGGAGATAGTAACATATAATAATTCTACAAACTCATCTTCATCTAATCCAACTGGTTGCTCCATCTTTTCAATATTATCTGCAAAATATAGATGGATAATCTCATCAGCAAATCCTGGAGATGTAGCAAATGATTGTAAGTATTGTAGATTTTCCGTCGTATAGCCTGTCTCCTCTTCTAATTCACGAAGAGCAGTTATTTCCGGAGCCTCTCCAATTTCTATTTTTCCGGCAGGAATTTCAATAATTGATCTTTCTAATGCTTTTCTATATTGTTCCACTAAAATTATTTTTTTGTCTTTTGTTACAGCAATAACTGCAACTGCCCCAGGATGCTTCACAATCTCTCTATTACTAGTTTTACCATTTGGTAGTTCTACTTCATCTACCTGCAGAGATATTATTCTTCCTTTGAATTTAACCTCAGATTGAATTGTTTTTTCCTCAAATTTTTTCATAACATATCTTCCTCTCGTTTATAGCGTTTCACTTTAGTTGAATCTATCTATTTGACATTGTACCATGTAGAAAAGGACGTGATGAAACTTGAAGAAAAGACAATTAGGTAAAAGTGATTTATACGTTTCAGAAATTGGATTAGGTTGCATGTCACTTCCAGTAGAGCAAGCAGCCGCTAATAATATTATTCAAGTTGCCTTAGAAAACGGCATAACCTATTTTGATACAGCAGATCTATACAATAAAGGTGAAAATGAAAAGATTGTTGGGAATGCTCTAAAGAGCAATCGACAAAATATAATTTTGGCTACAAAAGTTGGAAATCGGCTAAACAAATCTGGCGATGGTTGGTCATGGGATCCGTCTAAGGAATGGATAACAGATGCCGTACATGCTTCATTGAAGCGACTCCAGACTGATTATATAGATGTATATCAGCTACACGGAGGTACGATGGAAGATGATGTAGACGAAGTTATAGACACAATGGAATCTCTCCAAAAAGAGGGGATTATTCGTGAATACGGAATATCTTCCATTCGACCAAATGTCATAGAACGATTTTTAAGCAAAAGTAATGCCGTCTCTGTAATGATGCAATATAGTTTACTAGACAGAAGACCAGAAGAATGGTTTTCCCTTTTAGAAAATAATTCAGCAACTCTCTTTAGTAGGGGTACATTAGCAAAAGGATTATTAACTGCTGAAGGATTAACTCGAGCAAGTAAAACAGATGAGTATCTAAGCTATACTCACCAGGAATTACTGGAAGTTATTAAAGTATTGGATGCGTTGGATGCTCCTTTAAGTTCTATAGCTCAACATTATGTTTTACGAAATGATGTAACGGGTTCAATGATACTCGGTGCAAGCAGTGAAAAACAGCTGTTAGAATCTATTCAGTCATACCATACAGAAGTACCACATAATATTTTACAAACAGCAAGTGAATTAACAAAGAAAGAGATCTATATGGAACATCGAGTTAATTCATAAGCTTAGGATGGCCAGCCGTGATTTACTTCACGACTGGCTTTTTAAAGTGATAGGAAAGTATAGGACAAATGTCCTGTGAACACTGGGTTTGTGGTACTTTCAAAAATGAAAAACACGACTGATTTCCTAAAGCACAAAAAAACTATTTGCCAAAGCAAATAGTTTTTTCTTTCTTAAAATTTCGAGCCACCAAAGCCATATTCATCTAACAGCTCTTCAAACGATTTGTTTTTTTCTTTTTCTTTCTTTTCGAAAGCTAGTTGTGCTTGTCTCTCTTCCTCTTTTTCTTGTTCAGCGGTTACTAATTGTTTCTTCGTTTCTTTTAGTTTCGCTAGAACGTCAGAAGAAAGCTGATCGGACAATGAATTACCTTCTTCCACTTGCTTAGCAGGCTTTACCTGTTGTTGTCTTTGTTTTTTCTTAGCCATTTTGTTCACCTTCTTTATTAGCGTTTAACTATAGTTGCGACCCCTTGGCCACCACCGATACAAAGTGTGGCAAGGCCTGTTTTCGCATCTCTCTTCTCCATTTCATGAAGTAAAGTAACAAATATACGAGCACCACTAGCTCCAATCGGATGGCCTAATGCAATCGCTCCACCATTTACATTTAGTATATCATGATTAAATGATAGCTCTCTATCTACAGCAATCGATTGTGCCGCAAAAGCTTCATTCGCTTCGATTAAATCGATATCCGCTAATGATAGTTGAGATTTGTTCAATACTTTTTTCACTGCTTCAACGGGTCCAATGCCCATGATGCTTGGATCCACTCCTGCTGATGCATTTGCAACAACTGTCGCAAGTGGTTTAAGACCAAGTTCATCCGCTTTAGCTTTTGACATTACCACTACAGCTGCTGCTCCATCATTAATACCTGAAGCATTACCTGCAGTTACAGAACCGTCTTTTTTGAATGCCGGACGAAGCCCCGCTAGTTTTTCTTCTGTAGAACCTTTTTTCGGATACTCATCCTGCGAAAAGACAATTGGATCTCCTTTTCTCTGAGGAATTTCTACAGGCACGATCTCGTCTGCAAATTTACCTTCTTCTATCGCCTGTGCAGCTCTGCCCTGGGAACGCGCAGAAAATTCATCTTGCTCTTCTCTTGTAATTTCATATTGATCACATAGATTTTCAGCAGTCACACCCATATGATAATCATTAAATGCACACCAAAGACCATCTGAAATCATACTATCTACTACCTTCTGATCGCCCATACGGAAGCCTTCTCTAGCGTTCTTTAACAGATACGGAGATTGGCTCATGTTTTCCATTCCACCTGCAACAACAATATCTGCATCCCCTGCTATAATAGCTTGCGTAGCAAGATGAATTGCTTTTAAGCCAGACCCACACACTTTATTAATAGTTAGCGCAGAAACTGAATGTGGTAATCCAGCTTGAATTGAAGCCTGTCTTGCCGGATTTTGGCCTAAACCAGCTTGAAGGACATTCCCCATAATTACTTCGTCCACAGCATCTTTAGATACCCCTGCTTTTTCTAACGCCTTTTCAATTACAATAGCACCTAGTTTAGTAGCTGGCACGTCTTTTAAAGCCCCTTGAAACGAACCAATTGCCGTTCTAACTGCACTTACGATCACAACTTCATTTGTCACGTGATTTCCTCCTTGTTTCCCCTGTTTTAAACAAATTTTTACAAAGCTAAATTTAAATTTGCTTGTTTAACCATCCTTTCTTTACAATAAAGAGGGAGGGATGATTATGTTTAGTTTACCAAATAAAGTGACAATTATCGAGGTAGGTCCAAGAGACGGATTGCAAAACGAAAAAAACGAAGTACCAACCGAGGTAAAATTATCTTTTATCGCAAAACTTCAGCTTGCAGGGATAGAAGAAATGGAAATAACTTCTTTCGTATCGCCAAAATGGGTTCCACAAATGAAAGATGCAAATGAAATAGTAACCCAAGTGAATAAAATGGGTCGACAACTCGTACTAACACCTAATAATAAAGGCGTAGAATTAGCCAAACAATCCGGGGCACAGAGTTTCGCTGTATTTGTAGGTGTCTCAAACAGTTTTAATAAAAAAAATATTAATAAAACGACGAAAGAAAGTATGGATGAACTTAAGCCTATTGTGGGAAAACTATTACAAGAAGGTCATTTTGTCCGCGCATGTATTTCCACTGCTTTTTATTGTCCATATGAGGGTAAAATAGATTCATCAGATACGGTTGCATTGTGCAAGGAGTTCGTTTCATGGGGTGTAAACGAACTTAGCGTAGCTGACACAATTGGCATGGCTAATCCACTGGAAAGCTATGAATTATTCGACTCGCTAAAGAAAGAATTCCCTGCTACATTAATAACTGCACATTTTCACGATACTAGAAAAATGGGAATAGCCAATATTCTCGCTAGCTTACAAGCCGGGATTGATCGATTTGATACCTCCGCTGGCGGCCTAGGTGGATGCCCTTTTGCACCAGGTGCTACAGGGAATGTAGCAACCGAGGATGTTGTGAATATGCTACATCAAATGGGTATTGGGACGAATATAAATCTTGACTCATTGCTTAAAGCTGTAGAAGTAGTTGAACCTTATGTGTCCAGACCGATAGACACGGGAATGTATAAACTATTTAAAAGTAAGTAGGGGTTGATACGATGAAGAAACGTGTAATTATTTGGACGAGTATTTTTACTAGTGTATTAACAGCTATGGCTACGTTCTTTGGTTTCTTTGTAACTAATAGGCTTATGTATATGAAGAAAAAAGAAAATGATTTTATCTTAAATCGTGAAATTACTTCTAAACGATTAGATGAAGCCTGGTTTAACGCTGTAAATAAAACTGAACAATGGATTGAATCTAAAAATGGATATTCCTTAAAGGCTATTTTTGTCGAACCATTAGTAACAAATAATTATGTCGTCATTTGCCATGGTGTTACAGAAAACAAGATTAACTCTCTACGTTTTGTTCGTATGTTCGAACGACTAGGCTTTAATAGTGTCGTCTATGATCACCGCAGACATGGTGATTCTGGCGGAAAGACAACTAGTTTTGGATTTTATGAAAAAATAGATTTACAATCAGTTGTTGAAGCAGTCAGAGATAGAGCTGGGAAAGATGCAGTTTTAGGTATCCACGGAGAATCTATGGGAGCAGCCACAACACTATTATATGGTGGATCTATAATAGATGATGCTGACTTTTATATTTCGGACTGTGCATTTTCAGATTTTGAACAGCAAGTTTATCATATAATGACACAAACTACTCCTCTTCGCACTAGTCTTGCCATTCGATTTGCAAATTTGTTTTTGAAGCTTCGTGATGGATATACACTAAATCTTGTCTCACCAATCGATGTTATAGACAAAATTGAAAAACCTGTTTTGTTTATCCACAGTTTGCAGGATGATTTTATCTTACCTAAAATGACGGAAGATTTATACGAAAAAAAACTAGGTCCAAAAACATTAAAATTGTTTGATATAGGTGAACATGCGAAATCCTTCAATGAAAACAGCAAGGAATATGAGCAGGTTGTGGCAGATTTCCTACAAGAAAATAGCTTGCTAAACAAAAAGTAATTGAAATCTGATTTGACATGAAAGATCCTCATTTGCATCTTGCGCTTATCATTTCATAAAGTAATATTATTTTCTATTCAAAAAAAGCACTCAGCTGAGTGCTTTTTTATTTATTTTTGCATTTTATTCATTTGATTCATCATTTGTTTAACTTGTTTTTCTGAAGGCTTGCGACCCATTTGCGCCATCATCATACGAAGCATTTGTTCATTAATAGGTGGGTTTTCTTTTAAGTATTTCATCATATATTGACGTGCCGCAAAGAAACCGATTGCCGCACCAGCGATTAACGCAACGATTATAATAACAATCCAAATCCATGTTTGCATATTTTCTCCTCCTTTGTGTTCTTATCTACGTGTACAAGACACCACTGAAAATTATACTATAGATTCTTTTTGCATTCTATTATAATTTCAAATAAAGTGAAACTTCAAATAGTCGGGGTATATTTCTCCCCAATTTCTTCCTAATACGTTATAAAAAGCAATTCGAATACTTTATATCCAAAGCATTCGAATTGCTCGTAGAACATTTTACTTTTGAAGTAGTGCTTTCATTTTCGCAACTACGTTTTCTACAGAGAAACCGTATTCTTTCATAATGATTTCGCCAGGAGCACTTGCACCAAATTTATCTATGGCAATGACGTCCCCTTCAAATCCAACATAACGGTGCCAACCTAATGAGGCCCCCATTTCTATTGCAAGGCGTTTCGTTAAATGAGATGGTAATACAGCATTTTTATAAGCCGAATCTTGTTTCTCAAACAGATCCCATGATGGCATTGAAACGACAGAAACTTCAATTCCTTCTTTAGAAAGTGCTGCTTGCGCTTCAACAGCAAGACTTACTTCTGAACCAGTTGCAAGTAAGATTGCTTCCGCTTTTTCGTTAGGGGCTACAACATAAGCTCCTTTTGAAACTCCTTCTTTAGCCAGTTCAACTGAATTTTCAAGAGTCGGCAAGTTTTGTCTAGAAAGAACTAAAACTGTAGGATTATGTTTAGATGATACAGCTAGTTTCCATGCCTCCGCAGTTTCATTTGCATCCGCTGGACGGATTACAGATAAACCAGGCATTGCTCGTAAAGAAGCTAAATGTTCAACCGGCTCATGAGTTGGACCATCTTCTCCAACAGCGATACTATCATGCGTGAATACATACGTTACAGGAAGTCCCATTAATGCAGATAAACGAATTGCTGGTCTAACATAGTCACTAAATACGAAGAATGTACCACCAAATACATTTAGTCCACCGTGTAAAGCCATTCCGTTTAAAGCAGTTCCCATTGCAAATTCACGTACACCGAACCAAATGTTTTTCCCAGCATAATCATCAGCTGAGAAATCTCCAACATTCTTCATAGTAGTTTTATTGGAACCCGCTAAATCTGCACTACCACCAAAGAACGAAGGTAGGTTTTGAGCAATTGCATTAATTGCTTCTCCAGAAGCAGAACGTGTAGCATGTGAAGTACCAGTTTCGTATGATTTAAGGGCATCTGCAAAGTTTTCAGGTAATTCACCAGAAATTGCTTGTTTCAGAGTAGAAGCTAACTCTGGAAATTCTGACTCATACGCATTAAATTTCTCATTCCAAGAATTCTCTTCTTGAACACCTAAATGTTCTGATGCTTGTTTGAACGTATCATATACTTCTTCTGGCACATGGAAATCCTCTTCAAATAACCATTTATATTCAGCTTTAGCTAATAGAGTTTCATCTTTTCCTAATGGCATACCGTGAGCATCTGACTTACCAGAACGGTTAGGAGAGCCAAATCCAATTACAGTTTTCACTTCAATAATAGTTGGTTTGTCATTTTGAGACTTCGCTTTTTCAATAGCATTTGAAATTTCTTCAATATCATTTCCGTCTTTTACATGAATATAGTTCCAACCATATGAATCAAAACGTTTTGCTACATTTTCTGAGAATGATTTATGTAAATCACCATCTAAAGAAATATCATTACTATCATATAATACAATTAATTTATCCAATTGAAGATGTCCAGCAAGTGAAATTGCTTCTGCTGCTACACCTTCCATTAAATCACCATCACCACATAACGCATATGTGTAATGATCGATTATCGAGTGGTCTTCTTTATTGTAGGTAGCAGCTAAATGTGCTTCAGCCATAGCCATTCCTACTGCCATTCCAATTCCTTGACCAAGCGGTCCTGTTGTTGCCTCTACTCCAGCTGTGTGACCGAACTCTGGATGTCCAGGAGTTTTAGAATCCCATTGTCTAAAGTTCTTAATCTCCTCCATTGGTAAATCATAACCACCAAGATGAAGTAAGCTATACAGTAGCATAGAACCATGACCGGCCGATAACACAAAGCGATCACGGTTGAACCATGTTGGGTTACTTGGATTATGTCGTAAATGTTTTGTCCATAATGTGTAAGCCATTGGCGCTGCCCCCATTGGTAAACCAGGGTGACCAGAATTTGCTTTATCGATTGCATCAATAGATAAAGTTCGAATCGTATTAATTGCTAATAAATCGGATTGTAATGACATGAATGACATCCTCTCAAACAAATTTTTATTATATTTCTAGTTTAGACAAGAATGTCTGTATTATCAATGGTTTCTGAAATGATTAATTAATTCAGAAACTTCCCTTTCTTTGCTTCTTGAACTTTTACAGGTGTTACATCGTTTCCTTCAGGGTCGATTATTTTTACACTTTCAATTGTATCTCTCATAGTAGAGCGGAAAGTTTCTAAATATTCTTTACGTAAAGAGCTTTGTTCTTTTGCCTCTTCGATAGAAAGTCCTGATATTTTAGATTTTCTAGATAACTCACTAATTCTTGCTAATTTTTCTTTACTTAACAATTCATTTCATCCTTTCACTATATCTTTATATAAAGGTAAGGAAAAAACACACAGAGTGCAAGTCATTTCACTCCGTGTGCTTCTATATACTCAATATATCGTCGATGTACGGTTGCTTTACTAATATTAAATCCTAAACCTTTTAGAGTCATTGAAATCTCTTCATAAGTGAGACCTGCATTTCGAAGTCTAACTACTTCTTCTAATGGCACATCTATTCGTTCTCTTCCTTCGGGGTTACCTTTTGTCTTTAAGTTTTTCTCTGGCCGATATCCTTGTGATACTGCTTTCTTCATACCTCTTCTGATTTTAGCGTTGTGTAATTTCCGTTGATATTCCTCTACAAGCGCTAATATCTCCAGTAACATAGAGTCCATTTCATTTAAATTGATGACGCCTTTATCTTGTAAAGTATATATAGAAGTGTTTGTTTTTTGAAGGAGATGTAGAACTGCCATTCTACCATTCCCTCTCCCAATTCTAGTTTCATCTTGAACAAAAACCGCTTTAATTTCGTTTTCTTTTATGTAGTCAAGTAAATCTAATAAGCCTTCACGTTCTATATCGTAACCACTATGTTGATCTATAAATACTTTCTCTACTTCATAATTATGTAATGCTGCAAATTCTAACAACTCTTCTTCCTGTCTTTGCAAAGATGTCTCTTGGGACTCTTTTTCTGTACTCACACGACAATATATAACTGATTTCATTTTGTATCGCCCGCTATCTCCGTTTCATGATCGAAATGGTAACTTTTTTCTGCAGCTGGAATTTTAAGTATTTCCCCTGCTTTAATATGTCCGTCTTGCAAATTATTCATAGTCATCACTTTATTGATCCATACTTTTTTATCTTCGTTTACACTATACTCATGTGCTAACTCCCATAAAGAATCGCCTTGTTCTATATTAATATGAAGACTCTCTTCTGTCGAAAAAGAATTCGAGATTATTATAAACATTGTAAATGCAATACTGCACGCTACAAATATTGTTAAAAAGTAGTTTTCTTTTATCCAGGTCATTAAAAATACCCCCTAATAGAATGTGTGTTCGTAATGTATGATTTAATAATAATGCGAACGTTTGTTTTTGTCAACAACAATTAGAACCTATGTTTGCATTAACGTTCGTCCCCTGTTATACTATTAATAAGATAGAAAAGGTTAGAGATTAATTACTCTAAAAGAGGTGAGCATATGAAAAAAGCATCTAAAAGACAGGAAGACATCCTAGCTTTTATAAAAGAAGAAGTTCGAAAAAAAGGATATCCGCCATCTGTTCGAGAAATAGGCGAAGCTGTGGGCTTAGCATCTAGTTCTACTGTTCATGGACATTTAGCTCGACTGGAAAGTAAAGGATTGATAAGAAGAGACCCAACCAAACCACGTGCCATTGAGATTCTTGATGGATTAGGAAGTATTGCAGAAAAACAAAATGTTGTACATGTACCACTTGTAGGTAAAGTTACTGCAGGTATGCCAATTACAGCAATTGAAAATATTGAAGAGTTTTTCCCACTTCCTGAAACATTCGGAACTGCTGATGATAATTTATTTATGTTGGAGATTATGGGTAATAGTATGATTGAGGCAGGTATATTGAATGGTGACTATGTCGTTGTAAAACAACAGCAATCGGCAAATAATGGCGATATTGTCGTAGCTATGACAGAAGAGGATGAAGCAACTGTTAAACGATTCTTTAAGGAAAAGTCTTACTTCCGTTTGCAACCGGAAAATTCTTCCATGGAACCTATCATTGTTAATTCTGTTAGCATTCTTGGAAAAGTCGTTGGCGTTTATCGTAATATTCAATAGACATACAGACTTGACAATACAACTAAATATAAGTAAGATAACGTAGAGCCGATATCATATTTCAACGAAAAGTGGACATTTTTGTTGAAATCATCGAAAAACCCCTTTACCTTTATGGTTGAGGGGTTTTATTTTGTTCATATTTCTTTTTATCTCTCCGAAGGTTTTATTTCTTCTTTAAAGCAACTAAAGTTTTTGGTCCTACTACTCCATCAACGGTTATACCATTGTTTTTTTGAAAATGTTCTATTGCGGCAATAGTTAATGGCCCATCTATCCCTTCAGCCACCAGTTCATAACCTACTGTATTTAAAGCTTCTGTACTTCGGTTATACTTGTTTCACTTATATAATATTAAGAATTCACTGCATTAGGCTGTTCCACAACATCTTATGATGGTATGTGAATTTCAAAATGCACGTGTATTACTGTTAACACTTTGTCCAACTTTACGGAAAAAGATTTTAAATGTGCATATAAGGCTTCATACTTTTTATCTTTCAAAGTATGTGAAATCTTTATAGTATTTCTGTATCCACCTATAACTTTTGTTCTCGTCACGACACCACTTGCAGCTACTTTATAACCGGACTACCCCCACTCCCAAAATTTACTCCCTTTTGCACTTTAACCTCACTATTCTTTCGAATTTCTCCTAAAACGAGATGTAATTCTCACTTTGCATGGCCTAATAAACAAAGTTTAACCTCCCTTCTATTAATTTGTAGAGATTTATCCCTCACACTAGTTGATGCTGGAATGAATATAGAAAATAGTCAATTGACATTATATTTATCAAATAAAATAATAAAAGTGATTAAAAATGCCGAATTTTGGGTATTACTATTTATAATTAGACATAGGTTAAATTAAGTATATCGTTTTTTATATCAGCCTATATAACTATAAAGGGGCAAAAACTTATGAAATTAATTATAGCGGAACTTAAAAAACTCATTAATGATTACTATAGATGCAATAACTACCAGCTGAAGGAACAGATTTTAATAGATATCAACCTGCTAAAAGAAGCACTAAGAATTTTAGAAAAAAATAACATAGAAATAAATACAAAAAGATCACTTGGTTTTTAACCGAGTGATCTTTTCTAATTGACACCACTTCTAGTTACTTCAAAAATTACAAATCACTCTAATTTGTATTTTTTTATACACCTATTTCTATAGAGAAAATCGCGCATTTATAAGGACAACCACCATTCGTTTGAGGAAAATGCCAATTTCAGGAGAACCGATCGTGAATAACGTCACAACTCTCCAAGCTTTTTCGTTGTAATGATGCTTATTATTCAAAAATAATTAGGTAAATCTCTTCCAATTAAACTTGTTTTGTTAGATAATAAGTAACAGGAAATATCGATTACTGGGGGAGTATTATTGCCTACTAACTTGATTTATAAAGAACTAAATAACCTAATAGATGATTATTACAAATGTCCCTTCATACATATAAAGGAACAAATTCTATTAGATATTAATCTTTTAACAGACGCATTAGTACTTGATGATATCGATTATTTATCGGAAATTCCACTTGAATCAAGTTAAATACAATTAATCTTATTCCTGTGAAAAGTTTCAGTTTTTATGAAATAAGATATAACTTATTTAATCAACTTTTATCAATATTTATCATCATAGAATGTCACTAAAACACATTTATATCAGGGTGATAATGGGATGTGAAAATAAGTCCTTCCAAATTAGTGGTTGGGCTTTTTTATCATCAACACTGTCTCTGCGACAAAAGAGAAAAGTATATGAATGGTGTAATTAATGATAGTAAGGTTTGTATTGGCGCAAGCGGGAACAATGAGGATCGTGTATAAAAAAAGAAGAATAGAAGGAATATTATCAAGAGGTAAACATATTAAAAAGGCAGTAGATTTAAAGTTTTAAAAACATTTAGGGAAATAAGTGAAATAATAAACTACCCTCTCTATTTAAACTTACGATATAATTAAACCAAAAATGGAGTTGAGTGGGAATATATGAATAAATTGTTAGTTTTATTAGCAACGGTATTTTTATTGTCTGCATGTGGAGACGAAAGCGTTGAACCTATCACTATTAAATCTATTATTGGATCAATTACCAAAGAAGAATTTAATGTCTATGAAGATAAAGGCATCTTCTTAATTAAAATTGACTACAAAGATGCTCATGAAGCTTCGAAAAGCGCTATGTTAAAGGACACTATGGAAATATTAGCAGACTTATCGAAATTAGATGAAGTGAAATCTGTGTTAATCAAATGGAATGCAAACTTAACTGACGACTACGGTAATAAATCATTTGACGAACTCTTAGCAGTAGTGTTTGATGCTGATACGTTCGCAAAGGTGAATTGGGAAAATTATAAAACATTGGATTTAGAATCAATTGCGTCTGAATATACCCAGCATAGTACTTTGAAGGATTAAGTCACTTATTGAGTGAACTATAAGATAAATAATTAGATGCGAGATTTATAGAATTATTATCTAACCAGCCGATTCCGTGCCATACATTTTATTAAATTTATACGCATACTTGTTCCCTCCTTTTTTCTATTATCACGCGAACATTCGTTTTGTTTTATAACAAGTAAATATTGGAGAAATAAAAAAGCGACATACCCCTTTTAGAATATATAGCTAAATTTACTATTGTGCTTTACTACCATATCTCTGACTTAATGTATAGACAGTATCACCAGAAACTACGTAATGGTATATAGCCTTGCTTGTCTTCGGAACTACTAACATCAACATTTTTATAGCTTATGCAAACAAGCACTTTCGACTTCAGAGATTATGGTTTTTTATCGCTTTGAATACCCCGGTCACAATATCTAATACCATTTACACCAATAATAAATATAAAATTTTTCGTCCACAATTAAACAAAATCGAACTACGCCGAAATTTTCCAAATAAATCCTCCTATGTTTTCACTCCTTAGTATTTATTGTGTATAAAAAAGAACGCTCCGAATGGAACGTTCTCTCCTTTCAATCTATTCCGGAAAATAACACACCTCTAAATTATTTCCTTTTATATCTTGAAACTTAAACCATTTAACATCGCCATCGTCATTTATAGGTTCAACGGTTACATTATACTGCATCAAATGATTACGTGCGGTATCTATGTTCGAAGTATAAAAATTAAAGGAAATATGACTACTTTTTACTTGCTCATCATTTTTTCTTTTACGAACCAATGTTAATGGGGTTTCACCTATGTTTAGCATTTGATTGCTTGTTCTAAATCACTTACATGTAAAAATACAGTATCAATTCTCTTAAATATTGAAGACATCTCCTATACACCCCTTTTTAAGTCTGGTATTCGGCAAAAAAGAAGGAAATCCTTCTGAGGTATAAAAAATAACGCTAACTTATGCTGCGTACTATATTCCAGATGTGCATCAAAAAAGCCAACTAAATGTTGGCTTAACTTATTATACTTCAGTCGATCATTCAAGTTCTATTTAGTTTGGCTCTACATGCACATGCACTTCAAATACATCATATTCCTTTATTAATACGTCTTCTACTACCATTGAGATATCGTGGGCAGCACCAATATCTAAAGTGGAATTAACAAGAATAACCACATCTACAACAGGATTATTTCCATATTTTCTTGCTCTTATCTCCTTTACTCCCTTTACACCGGAAATATCAATAATTGAATTTTTATAATCCTTTAACTGCTCTTCATCAAAACCATCTGTCAAATCATGGGACGCCTCTCTAAAAATATCCCAACCTGTCTTGACTATTAATAATCCTACGACAACAGCAGTAACAGGATCGAGCCATGGCAGACCAAATTGAGAGCTGGTAATCCCAATAACTGTTCCAATACTTACCCAAGCGTCGGATAAATTATCTTTTGCAGCAGCCATAACAGATTGACTATTTATTTTTCTCGCTAAATTTCGGTTATAAAGGTACACTCCATACATAATCACAGCACAAAAAAGGCCAGTCAATGCGGATATCCAGTCAGGTTCTGAAATTGTTTTATCAAATACCGATAAAGCGGCATTATACAGGACATAAAGACCAACACCCACCATTATAAAGGCAGCTACCATAGAAGCTACCGTTTCTGCTTTCCAATGACCATAAGGATGATCTTTATCTGGAGGTCTCTGTGAAATTTTCAATCCAATCAAAACTGCAATGGAAGCAATTATGTCGGTTGTATTATTTAATCCATCCGCTTTTAAGGCTTCAGAATTTGCAGTATAACCAATAACTAACTTCAAGGTCGACAAACATAAGTAAGCGAAGATACTCAAAATTACCCCTCGTTCACCTAGTTTCAAATCCATATATTTTTGTTCCATTATTTCACCTCTGCTATATGCTCCTAAAACATAGTAACAGAGGCAATTCGTGTGTGTCTATGGCAATCTTTTTGCACGTTTCGAACAAATTTATCGAGTACCAATTCTGTTTCACAAAGGAAACAATAAGAAAATTAAGCATGATTTTTGTCTGAGCTTTTCTGCCTCTCGTTAGATTCCGTTTTCATTTACAGGTGATCAGTATGTTCCGACTACGAAAATAAGCCAACAGATCACTATTGACTTTAATTATATACGGGATAAAACTTAAGATTATTTTCAAATAAAGATTTGTAAGTTTCTTCTCTATTCTGAGGAATAAAATTATTATACTTTCCCACACCAAAATTATTACTTGGGAATCTCATCGGTTGATGTTTTAAGTTTTTTACAAGACATACTATTGTTTGATACTGTTCTGTAATCTTCATTACAGCAGCTTCTTCTTCAATATAAAATAGTTTAAATCCAAATATATCTTCGTACCAATTTGCTGTCAATTCAGGGTCTTTTACTGAAATAATAATTTCTTCCATCCCCTTTAACGCCTTCTATAAAATATATATGCATATTTAATTTGATATAATCATGTGAAATTTTTTAATGAATATCATATTGAACTAACCTCCTGCGTTAGTTCAATAAGAAATTAATAAGCATTATATACCAAAAGTTTATCTTTTAATCAGAGCAAATCCTAGACCAACACGGTTTATCAAGTAGGCAAGGTAAAAATTATCAAATTCCATTTTATCTCTCACTATTACTGCACCTTTGTTTTTAAAAGTGGTAGATTTATGAACCCTCACCACGAACCTCATTCTATAATAAAAGAAAAAGCGTTGGAAGCTTAGAGCCCCAACGCTTTACTATTAATACATTTTTAGGTATTGCTCACGTTCCCACGGATGTACAGTCGTACGGAACATATCCCATTCAATTTCTTTCGCTTCTACGAAGTTTGCGTAGATATGCTCACCAAGTGCCCCACGAATAATTTCACTCTTACCTAATTCTTGTACGGCAGCATGTAAAGTTGGTGGTAGGTTATGAATGCCGTTTTCGATGCGCTCTTCCTCTGTCATTACGTAAATATTGCGGTCCACTGCTGGTGGTGGTGTTAAGTTATTTTTAATACCATCTAAACCAGCTTGTAGAATTACTGCCATCGCAAGGTATGGATTAGCCGCTGGGTCTACTGAGCGGACTTCAATACGTGTACTTACACCTCTTGAAGAAGGGATACGGATTAACGGACTTCTATTTTGTCCAGACCATGCCACATAACAAGGCGCTTCGTAACCAGGTACTAGGCGTTTATATGAGTTAACTAATGGATTTGTAATTGCTGTAAAGCTTTGTACATGCTTCAACACGCCGGCCATAAATTGCATAGCTGTTTCACTTAATCCAATCTCTGCTGATTCATCATAAAATGCATTGTCTTTCCCTTTAAATAATGAAACATTAAAGTGCATTCCTGAACCATTTACGCCAAATAGTGGTTTCGGCATGAATGTTGCATGTAAGCCGTGCTTACGTGCAATTGTTTTAACAACAAGTTTGAACGTTTGAATATTATCACACGCCGTTACTGCATCAGCATATTTAAAGTCAATTTCATGTTGACCTGGAGCAACCTCATGATGAGATGCTTCAATTTCAAAGCCCATCTCCTCTAGCTCTAGAACGATATCACGACGGCAGTTTTCACCTAAGTCCATTGGCGCTAAGTCAAAGTAACCACCATGGTCGTTCAGTTCAAGTGTTGGCTCTCCTTGTGCATCTAATTTGAATAAGAAAAATTCAGGTTCTGGCCCTAAGTTAAAGCTTGTAAATCCTAATTCTTCCATTTCCTTCAAGATACGTTTTAAGTTATTACGAGGATCTCCTGCAAATGGAGTTCCGTCCGCTTTATTTACATCACAGATTAGACGGGCCACTTTCCCTTTACCCGTAATCCAAGGGAATACTACCCATGTATTTAAATCTGGAACTAAGTACATATCTGATTCTTCAATTCGTACAAATCCTTCGATAGAAGATCCATCGAACATCATTTTGTTTTCGAGAGCTTTATCGAGCTGACTCACTGGAATTTCTACGTTTTTAATCGTACCTAGTATGTCTGTAAACTGAAGACGAATAAAATTCACCTCATGTTCTTGAACGAACTTTTTGATATCCTCTTTTGTATACTTGCTCATTATTTCACTCTCCTAGTTGATTAATGTATATGAACCTCGATTACCTAAAAAATCGAGATAGGTCCCCTTGTCGCAAAGAAGCTCGTTGTTGTCTTTGAGCTAAATGCATTTCTTCTTTTACTATCGCACGTAGTTCTCTGTCCGAAATTACTTGTCGAACCTCTTTCGAAGTTATTGGACTGTTTTTCATTTCAAAGATTTGTTTGATTCCGGCAATATTAACACCTGTTTTCAATAAATCCTTAATCTCCAACAATATATCAATATCATCTAAAGAAAACATGCGCTGTTTACCTTCAGTACGTGCAGGGTGAACCAGTTCTTGCTCTTCATAGTAACGAATTTGCCTTGCAGTCAAACCAGTCAGCTGCATGACAATATTCATCGAAAGTAATGGCATTGAACGTCTCCATTCCTTTTCCATCACTGCACCTCCTAGTAGGTTATATAAACAGTATATGTCATGTTAGTTAACATGTCAACACCATGTAAGGAAAACTGACAATCTTTTTTCAGAAAACTAAAACCATTCCCTATAATTCAGAAATGGCTTCTCTTCACTACTTGTTTAACGTTTGAACTGCTCCTAAAATAGCATATTTTACATGCTCGTATGTTAATCCACCTTGGATAAATGCTGTGTAAGGAGGACGGATTGGTCCATCAGCCGTTAACTCCATACTAGAACCTTGCACAAAAGTACCTGCAGCCATTATGACATCGTCGGCATAACCGGGCATATATGCTGGCTCAGGCATAAATTGTGCATTTACTGGGGAATGCATTTGTATCGCCTTGCAAAACTGAATCATCTGATCCGCTGTTTGGAAAGATACTGATTGTATTAAATCTGTACGCTGCTCCGCATAATGTGGTTCAGTAATCATACCAACTTCCTCCAAAAGTGCAGAAGTGAAGATGGCACCCTTAACTGCCTGAGATACAACATGCGGTGCAAGGAAGAATCCCTGATACATATCCATCAATGCATGTAAAGAAGCACCCGCCTCTGCTCCTATACCCGGAGAAGTCATACGGTAAGCACATTTAGTAACAAATTCTTCTTTGCCAGCAATATAGCCACCAATTTTAGCAAGTCCACCACCAGGGTTTTTGATCAGAGAACCCGCCATTAGATCTACCCCAACATCTGTTGGCTCCAATTCTTCCACAAATTCCCCATAACAATTGTCTACAAAAATAATAGCATCCTCTTTAATGCTTCTAATTTCGATAACCATTTGCTTTATTTGTTCGATTGTAAAGGAAGGACGTACTGCATAACCCTTCGAACGTTGAATAGCAATTACCTTCGTATTGCTTTTCACAGCCCTTTTTACAGAATCCCAGTTTATATCTCCATTTTCCATTAAATCTACATGATTATACGTAATACCGAAGTCAGCAAGGGACCCTGTATCCTCTTCCCCTCCACTTACAATGGATTGCAAAGTGTCATAAGGTTTACCCGTTATATACAGCAATTCATCTTTTGGTCTTAGTACACCGAACAAACTAATAGAAATCGCATGTGTTCCAGAAATAATTTGAGGACGTACAAGCGCTGCCTCCGCCCCCAATGTCGTTGCATACACTTTTTCTAGTGTATCTCGACCTTCATCATCATAGCCATATCCAAATGACGGATGGAAATGGTGATCACTAACTCCATGATTCTTAAAAGCTTGAATTACTTTTTGTTGATTTAAAAAAGCAACTTTTTCTACAAGTTTGTGGTGTCCTGTTATTTTAGTTTCAACCTGCTCCGCAAGATTTAATACTTCTTTCGATAATGTTGTTGTAAATGTCATGTTATACTCTCCTAATTTTAAAATTACAAATAGAAAAGACTAATCTCATAAATGAAATTAGCCCTTAGTCTATTATTTTAGAACTGTAACTCGCCGTCCCAGTCCATCATTCCTCCAGCAATGTTCGTAACGCTATATCCATTTTCCTCTAGAATTTCACAGGCCATTGCACTACGGCCACCTGCTTTACAAACTATGTAATGAGGAACGGATTTGTCGAGTTGATCCATATTGCTCTCGATTTGACCTAATGCGATATGTTTTGCTCCCGGTATAATGCCAGTCGCCACTTCATCACTTTCACGTACATCGATGACACTGATTTCTTCTCCAGCCTCTATTTTTTGTAAAAGCTGTTCCGTTGTAATTACATTCATATTTTACTCTCCGCTTCTGTGATTAGTCTATAAAATCATAATAGCAGCATCTCAATCTGTCAAACAATCCATATTATTCTTCTGTTAGCTTAACTGGTTTAGAAGGAGCAAATGTGGAAATTGCATGCTTGTAGATTAACTGCTGCTTTCCATCTGATTCAAATAAGACTGTAAAATTATCGTAAGACTTTACTAATCCCTTTAGCTGGAAGCCATTCAATAAAAATACTGTTACAAAAATGTCGTTTTTTCTAAGCTGATTTAAATATAAATCTTGAATATTTATAGGTTTCATCCCAATACCCCCATTATACAATTTGCATGTTAAAACATACTACCTTGTTAATATTCGCTTTAATTATTCATTTTCCTGCATAAATTGATTAATTTCTTTTAATATTCTTTCGGTATCAGAAAACGGATTATACCAATGGATGTCCATTTTGTTTCTAAAATACGTTAACTGTCTTTTTGCATACCTTCTCGAGTTTTGCTTTAGTTGTTCAATTGCATCTTCGAGAGAAACATTGCCATCCAAATAGGCATATATTTCTTTATAGCCAATTGCTTGGATAGATTGAACATCTCGAACGCCTTTACTATAGAGTGTTTTTACTTCTTCTAAAAGACCTTTTTCCAACATTATATCTACTCGGTGATTAATGCGATTATATAACTGTTCACGATCTATGGATAGACCAATAATATAATGATTATAGACTTCTTCATTCCCTTGGTTTTGTTCAATATCATTTTTTTGTTTCCCAGTAAGCTCTACTCGTTCTATTGCGCGAATCACACGTTGGACATTATTCGGATGTATTTCCTTTGCAGCCTCTGGATCCAGCAAACGCAATCGTTCAAATAAATTATCAGGAGACATTTTTTCTAATTCCACAAGTCTGTTTTCATCACGATTCGGTTGTTCCGTAAATCTAAAGTCATATAAAACAGATTGAACATAAAGACCAGTTCCGCCAACTATAATCGGAAGTTTACCTTTTAACGTAATTTCTTCAATTTTACCTCGGACGAGCTTTTGATACTCCGCAACAGAAAAGCTCTCATCTGGGTCCTTAATATCTAGTAGGTGATGAGGGATACCTTCCATTTCTTCTTTGGTAATCTTTGCAGTTCCAATATGGAGCTCTCGATAGACCTGCATCGAGTCTCCATTTATAATTTCGCCATTAAATGCTTTAGCCAATTGAATACTTAAAGCTGTTTTTCCAACAGCAGTAGGTCCGACTATAGCAATTACGTTCGTTGTATTATGCATTATCTATCATCCAATTTGCAATTATTTCATATGTTTGAAGCTTATTTACCTCGTTTAGTATTTCGTGCCTCGCACCCTCTACCAAATGTACAGTCACGCTAGTCATTCCAACATTTTTTAAGCCATTTGCTACCTTAAATAAATCCTTACCATCTTTTCCAACAGGATCCTTGGCACCACTAATAACTAAAACGGGTAAATCCTTTTTAATATGATTATTTTCTATTTCTTTGTGGATTATTTTTAATCCATCAAAAAGGTCAATATAGAATCGATTAGTTGGTATGAACCCACATAACGGATCTTCTATATATTTCTGTACTTCTGTTTCATCTGTAGTAAGCCAGTCAAATGATGTCTTTGGATTTTGTATTTGTTTATTGAATCCTCCGAATGCCATGCTGTTCAATAAAGCCCCTTCAGATTTAGGACTTTTTACAACAGATACAAGCTTACCGACTACTTTACCGATATCACCCATAACTCCAGGACTAAAAGTAGTCCCTGAAAGGACAACTTTAGTTAAAGAGTCGCTATACTTTTGCATATATCTGCGAGCAATAAACGACCCCATGCTATGACCGAATAAAATAAGCGGAATATCCCCCAAATCCTCCCGCACATGCAGCAAAACTTCACGAACATCCTCAGCTACACGCTCAAATCCTACCTTATCTGCAAAATATCCATATTGGCCATTTTTTTCAGCAGTTTTACCATGACCACGATGATCGTGACCGGTAACGACAAACCCTTTACTCATTAGAAATATAGCAAAATCATCATAACGACCGATATGCTCTACCATTCCATGTAGAAGGTGGATATGAGCAATTGGGGTTGTATCAGGAGAAAACTTAACGATATGAATAAGATGATCATCTGACATTTTGCCTTCTAAGATAGTTTTCAGCTTAATCCCTACTTTCTTTTAATGTAGCTTCGTTAAAAAGTGTTTCCAGTTGTTTATTAAATCCAAGTGATTCCTCATCTGAGTAATGCAGCAATTGCTTCATAACATTCACTACTTCTTCTTTATACTCGTTAAAATGCTGTATATCAAAATAGAGCATAGCTGTTCTTCTTACTAAAAAGTCAGCAGGAGAATAAGCCATTTCTTCATGCACTGCGTAATAGATTTGAGCGAGTAACGCTAAAGGCAAGTTTGAAGGGATAGTGGAAAGAATTTGTGCATATTGAAATACTTTATCGACATTCGTCCCATACATTTTAGCCAGTTTTCTTCCTTCTATACCGGAAAGTCCATAAGCTCGAGCCATTTGTTCCTTTTGAGTGAGAAATGCCTCCCATTGTTTAGAGCCACCTATATCACCACCGGATAATGTTAAATGCTTCGTTACACATGGTCCGTATTTTTCGTCCCCTAATTGCTTCGAGATTTTATCTACAATTGTTTCAGCCATTTTTCGATACCCGGTAAGTTTACCTCCAGCTATTGTAAATAAACCAGCCTCCGACTGCCAAATCTCATCCTTACGAGAGATTTCCGATGGATCCTTCCCGTCCTCATATATTAATGGACGAACCCCTGCCCAGGTAGACTCGACTTGATTTGCTGTAACATGAACTAAAGGAAACATAGAATGGATTGCATGGATAAGATAATCCACATCTTCCGGAGTGGCTACAGGATGCCGTATATCACCTTCAAAGAACGTATCTGTTGTTCCAACATAAGTTTTACCATCACGTGGGATAGCAAAAACCATTCGCTTATCAGGTGTATCAAAATAGACAGCCTGTTTAAGAGGAAAAACGGATTGGTCTATAACGACATGCACGCCCTTTGTCAGTTTTAATTTTTTTTTGTTCTCAATGGCATCTAAAGCGCGAACTCCATCGACCCATGGACCAGTAGCATTTACTATTTTTTTTGCATGAATGGAAATTCGTTTATTGCTTACTGTATCAACAATCTCTGCACCAATTACCTTATTATAATCGTTATAAATAAAGGAACGTGCTTTAGCGTAGTTTAAGCACACCGCCCCTTTTTCCATTGCTTTTTTTATGACCTCAATCGTTAGTCGGGCATCGTCCGTACGATATTCAACGTAATAGCCTCCACCTAGTAAACCTTTACTTTTTAGGAGAGGCTCCTTTTCAAGTGTCTCCTGGTCAGAAAGCATTAATCTTCTTTCATCTTTCTTAACACCTGCTAAATAGTCATACACCTTTAAACCAGCTGATGTAGTGAGAGGTCCAAATGTACCTTTTTTATGAAACGGCAGTAACATCCATATAGGATCGGTCACATGAACCGCATTTTCATACACAATTTCTCTTTCTTTACCAACATCAGCAACCATTTTCACTTCCAATTGCTTCAAATATCGCAATCCACCGTGCACAAGTTTTGTGGACCGACTGGAAGTTCCAGCTGCAAAATCCTGCATTTCTACCAAGGCAACAGACATACCTCGAGTAACAGCATCAAGTGCGATCCCTGCACCAGTTATACCTCCACCTATCACCAACACGTCGAATTCATAATAATCTAGTGTATTTACTATTTGTTCACGTTCTACAGAAGACTTCAATTATTCCACCTCTTCATCTGAAAGTTTGAAAATACGTGTTGCCTCGACTGCTTTTGTCCAGCCTTTATATAGTTTATCTCTCTTTGCAATATCCATTTTTGGCTCATACTGCCTTTGACTTTCTCGCAAGTTGGATAACTCTTGTTCATCCTTCCAGAAACCGGTAGATAAACCTGCTAGGAAAGCAGCTCCCAAGGCCGTTGTTTCATTAAGCTTTGCAAGTTCGACGGGTAAGCTTAATAAATCACTTTGGAACTGCATAAGAAATTCATTACTTACTGCACCACCATCAACTCTTAATGTCTCTACATCTACTCCAGAATCTTTTTCCATCGTATCAAGCACGTCTTTTGTTTGGTAAGCAAGGGATTCTATCGTTGCACGGATGAAATGCTCTTTAGTTGTTCCCCTTGTTAATCCAAAAATTGACCCTCTCGCTTCAGAATCCCAATAAGGCGTACCCAGTCCGACAAAGGCAGGTACAAAATAGACTCCTTCAGTGGATTCCACCTTTTTTGCATAATCTTCTGACTCAGGTGCACTCTTTAACATGCGAAGCCCATCTCGTAGCCATTGAATCGCAGAGCCAGCAACGAAAATACTTCCCTCTAAAGCATAGGTGACTTTACCGTTTATACCCCATGCAATAGTTGTTAATAAACCAGACGGTGAAGTAACTGCTTCTTCTCCAGTATTTAAGAGCATAAAACACCCAGTACCATACGTATTTTTAGCCATACCTTTCTCAAAACAGCATTGCCCAAAAAGTGCAGCCTGTTGGTCCCCAGCCGCTCCTGCAATATCTATTTCTTTACCAAAGAAAACAGATGGATCGGTCTGTGCGTACACTTCAGATGATGAAGCTACTTTGGGAAGCATTTCCATAGGGATAGAAAGCTTCTCACAAATCTCTGCATCCCACTTTTGATCATATATATTGTAAAGCATCGTCCTAGATGCATTGGAATAATCAGTAACATGGGCTTTTCCATTTGAAAGCTTCCAAATTAGCCATGTATCTATCGTCCCAAAAAGTAGATCACCCGCTTCTGCCTGCTCTCTTGCACCATCAACATTATCTAATATCCATTTGACCTTTGTTGCAGAAAAATACGGGTCCAATTTCAAGCCTGTCTTCTCTTGGAAAAACGATTCGAGATTAGCTTTTTTAAGTTCTTCAATTATGGATTGTGTTTGTCTGGATTGCCAAACAATCGCATTATAAACAGGTTTCCCTGTATGTTTGTTCCACACGACTGTTGTCTCACGTTGGTTTGTAATTCCAATTGCATGAACATCCTCTGGTTGGTTACCACTTTCCGTCAGAACAGCGGCCAACACGGATAATACGGATCCCCAAATTTCTTTCGCATCATGCTCAACCCATCCTGATTTAGGAAAATATTGTTTAAATTCTCGTTGAGCAGAGTGAACAATATTGCCGAGCTTATCAAAAAGTATTGCTCTGGAGCTTGTCGTTCCTTGGTCGATCGATAATACAAATTTCCCCATTTAGCTTCCTCCTACATAACTCGTTTGAACATTTTCTCAATCTCATACGTCGAAAAATGTACGATTACTGGTCTACCGTGCGGACAGGTCAATGGATGCTGTGCATTTTTTAAGCTTTCTAACAGTTGCTCCATATCCTTTATCGTTAAAAAATGATTTGCTTTTATGGACAACTTACAGCTCATCATAATAGCTGCATCTTCTCTAAGTTTTTTAATATCTGTTTTACGGTTATTCAACACCTGTTCGATTAGGCCTTCAATAATCTTCGTCTCCTGCCCCTTAGGAAACCATGTAGGATAATCTCTAACAACAAAGCTAGAAGAACCAAACTCTTCTAAAAATATTCCCACATCATGTAATTCATTCAATGATTCTTTAATACGGTATGCCTCATCTAAAGAATAGTGAAAAGTTAGTGGCAGTAAAAGTGATTGTCGCTCATTTGCATTTACTTCCCCTATCTTCTCCTTGTAAAACTCATATTTTACTCGTTCCTGCGCAGCATGCTGGTCTATCAAGTAAAATCCATCATCACTTTGAGCAACAATGTAAGTACCATGGATTTGACCTACTACATGTAAATCAGGAAATGGCTTCTTATCCACCACATTTTCGATCGGTTGTATCTCGAAATCTGTCAACGGCTCTTGTTCTTCATATACGACACTAGGCTGTTCTTCAGCTGGATTTTCAGTTCGTTCGGATGTCACACCACCATCAACTGGAGTAAATGGATCTTTTTTTGTTGGCTCATATGTTTGTTTGAAAAAGTCAAATTGCACACTTGGCTGCTTTTTCACAACTGGCTTTTCGATAATCTCTGGTGGCCTTTGCACACGATGCATGATCGAACGAATTGTTAAACGAACCATTTCCATAAGCTCTTTTTCCTTACTTAGTCTAATTTGATGCTTAGCAGGATGAACATTAACGTCCGTCAGTATCGGATCCATATCGATGTTTAAGACGACAATCGGATATCTTCCTATCGGCAACAATGTATGGTAGCTATCTACTATAGCGTTATTTATACCATAGTGTTTAACCCAGCGCCCGTTCACTAGAACCGTTATATAGTTTTTAGAGGCTCTTGTTATTTCTGGTAGTGTTGCAAAGCCCGAAATACGAAAATCAGATGATTCCTTGTCAAATGAAACCATTTTTTTCACGTTAGAGATTCCATAAATCGAAGCTAAAACCTGTTTCAATTCTCCTCTTCCGCTCGTCTGCACGATAGTTTGTTGATTATGTGTAAGTTTAAAAGCAATCCCCGGAAAACTAATTGCCAAGCGGTTGATCAAGTCAATAGAGTGCCCTAACTCCGTTTGGATTGTTTTCAAATATTTTAAGCGAGCTGGAGTATTGTAAAATAGCTGACTCACGACAATATCTGTTCCTCTACGAATAGGAGCAGGAGTATTCGATAATACCTTTCCACCTTCTAACACTACTTTTGTACCAATATTTTCACCATTTGATGTCCATAAACTAATTTTGGACACAGAGGCAATACTAGCAAGCGCCTCCCCGCGAAAACCTAATGAACGGATTCTGAAAAGGTCATGCTCAGTAGTGATTTTAGAGGTCGCATGTCTAGAGAAAGATTTTACCGCATCATCCTCATCCATCCCTTTTCCGTTATCGGTCACTTGGATTTTAGTCAGTCCTGCTTCTTCCAGTGTAATTTCAATAGAAGTACTTTCTGCATCTATTGCATTTTCAACCAATTCTTTCACAACAGAAGCTGGTCGTTCCACTACTTCACCAGCCGCAATTTTGTTGGACAGCAGTTCGTTCATTAAAATGATTTGTCCCATTTTTATTCACCTACTTTTTGGTTATTCGAGCTCATTTTGTAGCTCGTACAATAGTTGTAATGCTTCTAAAGGAGTTGTACCTGATATATTGATTTTCTTCAATTTTTTCATTATCTTATCGGACGATTTATTTTCTTGGACAACAATTGTTTCTTTACTTACCTTTGGTTGCTCATCAAAGAAGGATAACTGTGTTTCACTTACGTTTACAACACTTTCTTTCTTTTCCTCCTGATGTTCGAAGGTCTCTAAAATTTCACGTGCCCTGGAAATAATTTGTTCAGGCAGCTGCGCTAGCTCTGCCACGTGAATACCGTAGCTTTTATCCGCTGGACCATCTTTGAGCTTGTGTAAAAAGACAACTTTCCCATCTTTTTCAGTTGCTGAAACATGGACATTTCGAAGCTTCGGTAGCAATTCCTCTAAATCTGTCAGTTCATGATAATGAGTAGAGAATAGCGTATTTGCACCGATGTTTTCATGAATATATTCCATCATTGCCTGAGCTAAGCTCATGCCATCATAGGTGGAAGTACCGCGCCCAATTTCATCAAATAAAAGCAAGCTCTTACTTGTCGCATTCATAATGGCATGCTGTGATTCCATCATTTCAATCATGAAAGTACTTTGCCCACCTGCTAAATCATCTGCTGCTCCAATGCGAGTAAATATTTTATCGACAATTGGTAGCTTCGCAGATTCAGCAGGTACATAGCAGCCAATTTGAGCCATCACAGTCGTAATCGCTATTTGTCGCATAAAAGTACTTTTCCCTGACATATTTGGCCCAGTGATCAAGAGCATATTAATATCTTCCGTAAGTACACAGTCATTTGGTACATATAGCTGATTGTTCATCATTTTTTCAACAACCGGATGTCTTCCCTCTTTAATAATCATTGCATTGGACTCATGGAAAACAGGTTTCGTTAAACGATGGTTCTCTGCTACTTGAGCAAATGAGATAAAGACATCTAGTTCACTTATTTGTTTCGCTAATTTTTGAACGAGCGGAATATATGCTTTAATTTCTTCTCTAACTTGCGTAAATAATTCATATTCCAAAACTAGACTTTCATCTTCTGCAGATAAAATAAGGGATTCCTTTTCTTTAAGTTCATCCGTAATATACCGTTCTGCGTTCGCAAGCGTTTGTTTACGCACATATCTAGACTCATCTGCTAGATGGATATTGGATTTTGTTAGCTCGATATAGTAGCCAAAGATTCGGTTATATCCTATTTTCAGGTTTTTGGCACCTGTAATTTCTCTTTCCTTTTGCTCAAGCTCTGCAATCCACTTTTTACCGTTAACTGAAGCATCACGAAGTTGGTCCAGTCGTTCGTTGAATCCGTTGTTAATCACTCCACCATCTTTAACGGAAATCGGAGGATTCTCACTAATTGCTTCTTGTAACTTTCTCCAAATATCTTCACAATCCTCTAATGCAGTCCCAAGTTTTTGCAGTACTTGATCTTCCGATTCAACGAGTAGCTGTTGAATAATTGGAACCTTAGAAAGGGATTGTCTTAACTGGGCAAGGTCTCTCCCTCCAGCACTACCAAAACCAATTCTACCTACAAGTCGTTCTAGGTCATATACTTCCTTAAAAGCTTCTTTAATTTCTTCACGAAGCATAAAGTCATTTAGAAAACTCGTTACTATTTCTTGACGTGCTTCGATCGATTGTTTGTTAGCAAGCGGCTGATGAATCCATTGCTTCAGCTTACGTCCGCCCATTGCTGTCACTGTTTCATCCAATAACCATAATAACGTCCCTTTTTGGTCGCCACTTCGAATTGATGAAATAAGCTCTAAATTTCGTTTTGAATGATAGTCCATTGCTAAAAAGGATTCTCTCTGTTGAAAAGTGAAAGGCTGAATATGTAAAAGAGATTGTTTTTGCGTTTTTTGAATGTATTGTAATAATCGTTTCACCGTTTGATGCGTTTGATCGGGATGGTTCGGAACGTATTTATGAATCTCTTCATCTGATAACTCATCTTTTTCAATCGAAACCGTAAAATCATGAATGGCAGATAAATCATTGATCAACACATACATTTGTTCGCATACGATTAATTCTTTTGCCTGAATCGCAAGCAACTCTTGTACTACCTCTTTTTCATCGCCAGTAAGAACGGTCGTAAAGCCGTCTCCCGTTGATACATCTAAATAAGCAAAAGCGACTTCATTTGTGGCAAGCAAATCAGCGGAAGCAATAAAATAGTTAGACTTCGTTTGCATGGCTTTTCCTTCTATAATAGTCCCCGGTGTGACAAGACGAACAACCTCTCTTTTTACCACACCTTTCGCATGTTTTGGATCTTCCACTTGTTCGCAAATAGCTACTTTATAGCCCTTACTAATAAGTGTTTCGACGTATCCTTGGGCAGAATGATGGGGCACGCCACACATCGGAATATTGTCCTTCCTACTAGTAAGCGTAATTTCTAAAATCGCAGCAGCTTTAATAGCATCATCATGAAATAATTCATAAAAATCACCTAAACGAAAAAATAAAAACGCATCTATGTAGTCTTCTTTAATTTTTAAGTATTGTTGCATCATTGGTGTTTGTGTAGTCATTTAAATCCTTCTCTCTTCTTCACTAATATAATGATTATACCAAAAAACCAATGAAGCTGATAAAGTGAAACTTCAATCAGTGAGGGTTTTCTTCATTCTTCACCGATAAAATAGAACTGAGGCAAAAAAAGACGCTTCCTATGGCAATGCCTGAGTGACCAACATCCTGTTAACCTGTGGCTCGCCGGAAGAGAGTTACATAGACGTAGACACACGACCTAGAATTTTTGTTTATGTTCCATATAGTGCTTTTACGGGCAGTTGTCTCACACTTATGATTTGATATTTTGGCCAGAATTACTGCCCATTAATGCAGGAAAACGAATAGATGCCCCAATAAAATGAACCCCGAATAAGAGTCATAATTCGGGGTTCATTATTTCGATTACTTTTTAATAGGATTTTTCTTAAACGTCTCTTTGTCTGCCCGTTTGAATTCTTTTGGATATATAACCTCTTGCATCGAAGTCAATTCATTATCTTTCATCGTGAATTGCTCATGTGGTTGTTTACGATCCTTCATAGCGAACACTCCTTTCGTTTTTAATCTTTAGTAGGTTTTCCTTTGTAACGATAGATATCCATTTGTTATATAAAAGAATCAATTTCATAGAAGCATATTAAATAGTGAAATCGGATTAACGTTGATTTCCGCTGTAGGCGTGCGCTTTCAGGTCGCGCTGTTCCCGCTGAAGTCGCCGCCTCACGATTCAATCTACAAGATCGACTACTAAAAAAACGATTAAAAATTGTGTTATCACTTAAACATTCTTATTTTTAATGGAAACAACTGATTATGAAAATAATTTAATAAATATAACCATTTTTAAATTGTTTTAATGCCAATAAAAAAAAGCCGGAAATAGTAGCCGGCTTGTTAAAGTGACGAGGAATCTTCTGTACTTTTGGAGGAACCTGCGGATCCAGAGGAGCTTGAAGAACTAGATGACGAGCTAGAGGAGCTTTCTTCACCATATGCCCATTCTTCTTCAAATTCTGCTTCATGTACTTGAATGCATATAGTTGTTTCACCTACAACTTCAACTAGTATCTCTCTTTCTACTGTTACTTGGAACTGTGTACCTCCCGAAATTATAATTGCCTCTGTACAATTTGGTTGCTGCAGCACACGTACATGTACTTCTTCTCCGGTAGAGTCTTTATCGCGGTAATGTAGTTTGATACGATCCTTATAATTGATCGTTTCTGTAAATACGGACGTTTTGGAATGATCATGATGTGCATACCAAACGTTTATATCAAATTTCCCAGTTACTTCAACATATCTTCCGTGTTTTTTAGACGAACATGTGTGATTAATAACCCAGCATCCTAAAATACTTGAAGGTGTATTTGGTGGACGAAGCACTTCACAGGATTCCGTTCTCTTTTTACCTTTAGCAACAACAGCTTTCGTCACAATATGGCGCATGTGTTTCATTTTTTTCCTCCTTGTAATCAAGTCATAACATCATATGCGCCCATCGCCCATTCGGTTCATCTAGTTGCGAAAGTTGTATAGACATAAAGGAAAGAAATAATAACTTATACGTTTTTTGTCACATGAGACGGCTAACTATTCTTACATTTGGCCAGATAGTTAGCCAGTTTTTGTTTTGTATTCGTTGTTCGTAAACTTCTAGTAGATCTTTATTTGTTGCAAAACGAGGGACTGGATTCACGCTCATCTGCAGGATGTCGGCTATTCCATGAGGTGCTACGAGTACAACTTCATTTTGCTCATCCAATTTAACCCCTATAGCAGTCACCGTTTCTGGAAAATTGGCTATTCCATCCACGGAAGAGATATAAGGTGGCAGGCTGTTTATCTTATGCATTCTAGCCTGGTTTTTTACAGACCACGGGATATTAGGCAGCAAGCACTGTAGCTGATCCTCCCACTTTTTCTCCTCCGACTCTTCCTTATTGTTAGAATCAAAATAAATCACATCGATATCCGCTAAAGGAGTTCTTTCTATATATCCATGTAAAGTATCCCAAATCTTAGAGCGGACAAACCCAGCGCATATCCACCAGTCTGGCAGTTCTAATTGATGAGCTACTTTTAATATATCCATCATCCATTTATCTTCTTGTATTAAAGATTTTATATCTTCTCTTGTTTGTAAAACCACTTACCCCACTCCTCATTAACCTCTCGAGAACATTAATTTCCAACCTATGAAATTACTGAATAACAGTATAACGGCATACACCGGCAAACCATAAGGAATTATTAAAATCACAGAATGTATAGCTGCCATTATTCCTACTATTAACATACTACCGAATACTTTAAAAAACGCATTAGTTTGTGTATGCTCATGAGAGCTAATAAATGGGAATTTACCCTTATTAAAAATTCCATAAGATACTACTGTTAACATAATTGCAGCTAGTAGGACGACGACTAAGTCCAGAAAAATTCGGAAAGAAAATATCCATAAAAATATTACACCTAGCATAGTTAAAATAGGTATGAAATAATTCATAATGCTAGCCTTTAAAGTCGCACTATATACAATCGACTTATTTTTAATAGGCGCAGCGTAGAAGATCCATTGCCCTTTATAGTTACCAGAGTATTCCAGCATTTGAACAACAGATGGAATCATAATTAGAGCAAAATATATGACCATAAAAGAATTTCCACTTCTCATTTCCTCAAAAGAACCAGTGCTTAACGTATTAAATAAAAAGATAAAAGGAAAAATAATAGCAAATCCAAGTATGGGAAATATTTTAAGCTTTAATTCCCTTTCTTCTTTTAACATAAGGGATGCAAACTTGTAAAAGGTGCGCTCCTCTTTATTTCTACATAAGGTTCTTGCCCAAACTCCCTGTAGCATGCGGTTTCTCTTTTTCGTTCTGTTAGTATCACTTTGTAATTTAGATAGATTTCGCTCAAAGGTTGGCATAAGACGAATATAAATCGCAATAGCAATAATTGGAGCTAGAACAGCGAGCACGGATAGTATAATAATATGCAAGGAGTAATCTCTATTTAATATCAATTCAAAAGGAGCTGCAAACCAAAAAGATGGCAGTAACGTATGCCACCAAGCAAAGGTATACGAAATTTCAATGTTAACTATTTGAAACACGCGCCCAACTAATTGATAACTTACCGCCATTCCAATTGCTAAGAAAATTTGTACATAGTTAATAATATCCTTTAGCATTTCACCACTAAAAAAACGTAGAATGAACAAATAAACAAAGGCAGTCAACACCACAGCCAAACTACTAATTAATATTATTTCTATTAAAAACAAGAGCGCAAAGATAATACCAAACTTAAAAATACTTACAACGAGAGGAATAACTACAAACGAACCGGTTAATAAAAACATATAAATCATAATATGAGTAATCTTCGCGGCATTTAAAGTCTTTTCACTAATAGGTTTCGAGTGAAGTATATTTTTATCCCGTATATCTAGCAGAACAGCAGAAAAATCAGAAACCATTGATGTCATTAAAATGACAAATAAAGAGCTAAACATAATAGTAAGAGAGAATAGAAACTCATTACCTAAAAATAGAAAAGGAACTAAAAAGAGAATTCCAAATAACGCGTACATCCATAAGGATTTAAGAAACTGGTTCCCTTCTTTTTTTACATTTGAACCACTAAAGATTGCTGGCATCCTTCTGCTATCCATCGTCAGCTTCAGCTGTAAAATCTTTCGCATCACATCATAGTCTATATTCAATTTTTGAAAAAACGGTCTAAAACGATCTAAAACTCTAAGTGCAGCAAAATCATTCATAGTCTTTGCCTCCATGAACTACATTCACAAATCTCTCCGCAATTTCCTCATGCTCAGTAAAACCAGTCAACTGATTAAAGATGTCTTCTAATGATCCTTCCTGGTTTTGCATTTTCAGTTCTTCAAAAGTTCCATCTGCCACTACCTGACCATTTACTAATAATACAATTCGGTTACTAATTTTCTCAACGACATCCATAATATGAGAAGAATAAAAAATGGTCTTTCCCTGCTCAGCAAGCTTTGCAAGTATTTCTTTAATAACCATTACACTGTTCGCATCTAAACCACTAAGCGGTTCATCGAAAAACAGTAAATCCGGGTCATGTAACAAACTCGAAATGATTAATACCTTCTGCTTCATCCCTTTTGAAAAAGAGGAAATTCGTTGATGAAATACAGCTTCTAAACCAAATTCCTTCATCAATTCGAATGCCTTTTTCTCTGCAACCTTACTACTCAATCCATAAAGCTCCCCTGTGAAGGAAAGATATTCGAAGGCGGTTAGATTTTCATAAAGCTCCGCCGTCTCTGGCACATAGCCAATTCGTTTTTTATAGGAATAATCACCTTTAATAATATTTTTCCCAAAAATTTCTATAAGCCCCGTATAACCATCTATAAGACCAAGCATCAACTTTACAGTTGTACTTTTCCCTGCTCCATTTGGCCCAATATAGCCAATAATTTGACCTTCATATACATCTAGATTGATACCATTCAGCACTTGTTTATTTCCAAAGTTTTTAGATACACCCACTAATGACAATACTTTCTTTGCAGTCATTTGAATCCCCCTATGTATAAATCATTCTCGTTTTGTAAATATTTACATATCTATTTTATCATACCAATACTCTTAATATTCCAATATTTTATTATAGAAATATCTTTTTACGTCTAACTATTGAACTTAGAGGATAAAGAGTGTAGCATTTTCTAAAGTTGGACTACATAATCTCGTAAGGAGAGAATTCATTTGTTAACTAATAAAGAAACAAATAAAAAAACAATTGCTTTACTAATAATTGGGATAATTTTCATATCCACTACACTACGAGCACCACTTACCGCCGTAGGACCAATTATTTCTTACATACGAGATGGATTAGACATTTCGAATGTATTAGCAGGATTTATCACAACGATTCCACTTTTAGCATTTGCAATTATCTCCCCTTTTGCCCCAAAGATTGCACGACGCTTTGGGATGGAAATAACACTATTTCTGGCTATTTTATTATTGGCGGTCGGTATTATTATTCGCTCGCTCGGAACACCATTTTTCTTACTATTAGGTACTGCTTTAATAGGAGTTGCGATTGCTTTTGGTAATGTATTACTCCCAAGTTTCATTAAGTCGAAATTTCCTTTACAGCTTGGTCTCATGACTGGAGTATTTACCGTGTCCATGAACTTATCAGCTGGTATTGGTGCAGGTATTAGCTATCCAATAGCAGATGGGACTTCTTATGGCTGGCAAGGTGCACTCGGTTTTTGGGCAATTCTCGCGATAATAGCGTGTATCATTTGGTTACCACAGATCAAGCAAAAACAAATAGTTGTAGCGAGCCCTTCAACTAATGTGGAAAAAGCTAAATCTATTTTAAAATCGCCTTTAACTTGGACCATCACTTTATGTATGGGTCTACAATCGCTCATTTTTTATACAACTGCAGCATGGATTCCTGAAATTCTTCAAACACAAGGGATGGATGCAGAAAAATCTGGTTGGATGCTTTCCATTATGCAATTTGCGCAGCTTCCAATGACGTTCCTTATCCCAATTCTTGCAGGTCGACTTAAGGATCAGCGAATACTTGTTGCGTTATTTACGGTTTTCTATTTAATTGGTTTCACTGGATTATTGTTCGGAGATATTTCACTTGCACTAGTTTGGATGATTACACTTGGTTTAGGTGGAGGGGCATCTTTTGGTCTTGTCATGATGTTCTTCTCCCTTCGTTCTCGAACACCAATGGAGGCGGCTGATTTATCAGGTGTTGCTCAGTCAATTGGGTATTTACTCGCAGCAGTTGGTCCAGTATTCTTTGGATTTATCCATGATGAAACAGACAGCTGGTATACACCAATGATTTTATTTTTGGTTACAGTAGTTCTCCTTTTCTTTGCTGGAATGCATGCAGGAAGAGCTCGATATGTTTCGGAGGAAGTCCAATAAAAATTTATGATTTAAAAAAAGAAGCATGAAATCATGCTTCTTTTTTAATACGGTAATGGTTGATAAGAATAATTGGGGGTTACTTTTTCATTGTTATACGGCTTGTGAAAAACATGTGTAGTTGCTGGTGACATTGGTGGGATAAGCCATGCCCAATTACCAGTGACGTCTCTTCCTGCATCCTTTTCAATTTCTTCAAACTTCTTAAACTGTTGCGCTGCAGTATGATGATCTACAATACTGACACCGTCTTTTTTATACGAATACAATACAGCTGCATTTAGCTCCACTAGAGCACGGTCTTTCCAAAGAGAAGCATTAGATTTCGTATTTAAACCCATACGTTTCGCAACTGCTGGAAGCATATTGTAACGATATTCATCCGCCAGATTGCGTGCCCCAATTTCCGTACCCATATACCAACCATTAAACGGAGCGGCTGCGTAAGTGATTCCTCCAATTTCTAATTTCATACTTGAAATCATCGGAACAGCATACCATTTCAATTGTAGATCCTCAAACCAGTCATATTCGGGGTGACGAATCGGGACATTCAAAATATATTGCTCTGGAATATCGAATAATTTCGGAGGATGATCCTTTACTTGAATGACGAGGGGCAGCACATCAAAATTGGTTCTCTTCCCTTTCCATCCAAGATCCTCGCATATTTTCGTAAAATCAATAGAATCGGAATCTCCAATAATCCAATCTTCAGTTTCATAGCCCGCATATCTGATTAGCTGATGATTCCAAATTCGTACATCTTTTTGTGAAAATATTGTAATTGTCGGCCTAATCCGACCTTCATTTGTCGCAAACTGCATATGCTCTAGTAGCGCTTCAAATATAGCGCCCTCAGTATGTAAATCTCGTTTATCAAAAACAGTAAGGCTTTGCCAAAATAAACGCCCGATGCATTTATTGCTATTACGCCATGCCACTTTAGCACCAAACTCCAATTCCTCGGTAGTATGTTCGTAGACACCTTCTGTATTGATCTGATTTTCTATTTCTCTTAATCGCGTGTACATGTCTTGTTCAGCTTTACCAGTTTCCATATAAAAAAGACGAATAAAATCCTGTGCTTCCAATAACATAATCGTAGCACCTCCCCTATCTCTCCATCTTAGTAGAATTGAGAGGACACAGACAAGTACCAGAACTAAGATAGTTGTGAGGAATTTATGACAGAAAAAATTTCCGCAATAGAACAATCGCTATATACGCATTTGTCTTTGTTATGTTAAAATTTAGGTAACATTGAATATTTTGGTTTTACCACCTAGACATTTACAACATTGCTTGAAATTAAAGGAGCCTTTTAGAATAGGCAGTATGAGATGTAGTTATCTATGTCTCTTTTTTGCAAGTTTTGGTAGTAGTTTTTACACAAGTCTATAGACATAGTTAATTACAAATAAAATTTTTAGGAGGATTTATCATGAGAAGAATTTCTGTACTTTTACTTTCAGCAACACTAGTTTTTGGAGTTTCTACGATTTCACCAACAGTGACAGATGCTGCAGCAAAGTCTTTCAAGAATTGCACAGAGTTAAATAAAACATATCAAGGTGGAGTCGCTAAGGCTGCAAATATTAAAAATAAAGGTGGAAAAACAAAATATACTCCATTTGTATCAAAGGAAATTTATGATGCTAACATTAAAAGCGATCGTGATAAAGACGGCATTGCATGTGAGAAATAGTCGGAATCTATTTTTATAAAAATAGTTTTAAGATGTGAAATACAATAATAATGAATTATCTAAACCCCATTTATTTTCTAAGTTACCTTTACAATAACCTTGAAAGGCCTTAGCTAATCAAGGTTATTATTTTTTTACATTTATGGGTAACTAAAACTACTAACAAATCACCAAAGACGATAACAATTTTTTTCTTTTTACTTTCTCACACCCTCTTCAAAAGTTACTACTTCGATTCCCCTTTTTGTAATGCTGTTTTGCCTCTGTTTTATGAGTTATCTGATATAGCTGTACTTTTAGTTATATACTAATACACTTCTTTATAGTATATTTATTATTATGAACATTAGTGCACCGAGTGCTTATGTTTTCCTTAAATCGGTCTTGTAGCTCAGTTGGGAGAGCACCACCTCGACAAGGTGGGGGTCGCTGGTTCGAGACCAGTCGGGACCATCATGGTAGTTAAAACCCCGTCACGTAAGCGTTTAATCAACGATGCGTGTTCGGGGTTTTATTCGTTTTTATGCGAAAGGTGTACGCCTACCCTCTACCCCGTAAATGCTACGTAACTGGAGGCGTTTATATTGAGGAAACGGCGAAACTATGTCGCCAATCATGCGAAACAAGAATCGGCAGACGCGAAAGATATTCGTAATCTATTCCGCCAATTCGTCAGTATTAAAGTCGCGGAAGGTGTGTCGGGTGGAACGGTCAAACAGTACGAAGAGAACTTCAGATTCTTCCGTGATTATGTCGAACGGAATGGAAACGATTTTGATGTAGATGTGGTCACTAGCGAATTCATACGTAAGTGGATTACGTATATGCAGTTCGATCATATTCAATACCGCAAAGTTGCAACACGTAAAGTAAAGGAAGTCGGTTTGAAGCCCGCGACGATAAACACTCGTATTAAGACGATTCGCGTTATGTTCAATACGTTGTATAGCGAGAGGTTAATCAATAGTAATCCCGTCGACCGAATTAAGAATGTGTACGAGCCGGAAGAACCTATCGAAGTACTATCCGATAAAGAAATCGTTCGGCTCCTAGGCGTAATGGACAAGTCTTATTACACGGTGTACCGAGATTACGTACTGACCATTTTACTTCTCGATACGATGTTACGAGTTACAGAAGCTGTAAGCCTTAAGTATGACGACATCAACCGAGAGTCCGGAGTTATTATTGTTCGCGCTAGTATAGCCAAAAGTCGTAAGTCTAGAGCGGTACCAGTTAGTGACAGAACGCTTCGCTTGCTTGAAGAACTAATGAAGGAAAACGATCACCAATATCGTTCTGCTTTCGTTTTCGCCACTGGTGAAGATTCTTTCTACGACAGGCATACGTATAATCAGAGGCTGAAGAATTATGCGGCATCCGCACATATTCGTAAAAATGTTCATCCTCATCTATTTCGACACACCGCAGCTACTAGTTGGTTGGAAAACGGCGGTGGTATGGAGGAACTACGTATGATACTTGGTCACTCTAAGTACGATATGGTTAAGCGTTATGCACATGTATCGAGTAAGTCTATCGTGAAAGCTGCAAAGGAATATTCGATAACGGCAAAACTAGACGTGTATTAATTAAGAAACGCCACCGCTCATACTACGAGTTGGTGGCGTTTCTTAATTAATACTTAGAAAAATAATCCGACATCAATTCCTCGGATTTACTACGCATTTCTTCGCTAGAATAATTACGACGTTCTTCATAACCTGCGCTGATGAACGCATATTCCGCTTGCTTATTTGCGTCAGGTTTACCGATTACTATTCGCATATTATGCCGCAATAAATAGACTTCGGATTGCTTTAAGTCCATGCGAATTAAACTTAACGCTTTTTCAATAATAGCGAGGTATGGTCTGCGCAATTTAAACGGCAGCTTATTAATTAATTCGATGTCGCGCTCTAGTATCTTAATGAGCATCGGTAGATATATACCAGATTCAAAATAACTATAATCTTCCGTATTAATTGTTGGCATTTACAAGACCCCTTTACGATTCATTGTAGCGAATACACGTTCGTATGTATAGCGCTAACTTAACGACCAACTACCCGTGACTGCGAAGTTATTTGCGTTAGAATCGTAATGTCAGCGCGGTTTTTCCGTAGTACGACCGTAATGGCAAAGTGATTTTTTGAAATCCGATATTTTTTCGGGAATTGAACGCATATCTCGGAATGGCGGTATGAAATAAAGATTGTGAAATGTTACACTTAAACGAACACAGCAGGTTAGTACAACAAGTGAAACGTAGATTTATAAAATATATTATTTCTTAAGGGGATATTGTTATACCGATATCGGATAATTATCAGCAACTTCGTGGGATGGTTGGGAAGGACCTACTATTTAAGCTGAGTGTCGCCGTAATCTAACTAACAGGGCAGGCTAGTTACAGAATGATGAAAAGTAAAAGATAATAAATTTGAGAAAAAATGAAACAGAAGATGGGCTTGATAAAGTAAATTACATTAATGTGTTAGCACCCAGAATATTAGTCTAGGTGCTTTATTATTTGCCAATTGAGTTAATTTTGGTCTTGAGAAACTTCCATTAGGAATCTTGCTAATGTAACCCCAGCATTCACTACAAGACGAGCGTGATACGGTTTTAGCCCACTTTCATTTTTTACTTTTCCATGACCTGTGCCATAGGCATTTCTAAGTTCTGTAATTCCTATTACAACCTGCCCTAAATTGTTTAAGGTACGTTTAATTGTGTCATTACCTTTATTAGCCTCTGTAACTTCATCTGGGATTAATTTAATATGTTTTTGAGTCGCTTTTATAAGTGCGGGCATATCCATGGCATCTAAATTATCAACCCTGCCATTCAAAATAGTTTTAAGAACTGTTTCTATCATTTCTTTCGTGGTACCCAAAGCTAATTCAGGGTCATCTTCTAGTGAGGCGTAAATTCGTCTTATCTGTTTTGTTATATCAAACACATCAGTGTCGAGTGGATTTTCATCAAGTAAGTGACTTGCTTCAACACCATTGCTATAGAGCTCATTAAATAAATCAGGTCTTCCTGTTTCTAACCAATATTCCAACTGGATGTGGTCAGCAATAATTGCGAGTTTTTCTGGATTTCTTCCAATACGCTTTAAAACTTCAATAATATTTTGTGTGTAATCTGGGTCTGCCCAATTTAAACTTCTTATAAGGCGATTATGCCCTTCAATAGCATCAACCTCATCTATTTCATATGCTAGTTTCGTCCAATTGCTAGCATCAAATTTCGCTTCAATCGCTAACGTGAGAGCATAAATAAGACGGTCTTTATTTTCTGTATTTAACATACCAACACCTCATCCTTAACAATAATAAATTTCCAATTATTATCATATCTGAATAGGTTTCTAAAATCTATAGGGATTAGGGTTTTATTAATACTTAAAGTATGTTAATCATGTTAAAGCTAATTTATCAATTTGATTATTGCATACTTTTTATGTAAGGATAAAGAAGGACTTTTCTAATGTAGTTCTTTAAATTTTATACTTTAACAACTAACGAGGTGCTTTAGTAAAAAATGAAAAGAAAATACATGAGTTAAACCCCCAAGTGAAATTTTTTTGGTCACGAGTAATGACCGTCATGTGAAAATTATTTTGAATTCTGATGCCCCCGGGGTTTTTCAATTCCAAAAAAGTCGCGACCAACTTTCGGTTACGACTTTTTATTTTCTTCTTCGTATTCTCTTACGATTTTATAGAACGTAGACTTCGTTAAGCCTAGCGCATTAAACGTCTGTACTGCCGTCTGTTCCTCTGCTTTCCATCGAGTGTACTCGCTTATGAATGACGCTTGCTCAACGTCTGTCATCGTATCGTATGACTTCTTCGGACGTCCTAAGTGCTGTCCTCTGCGTTTAGCTGCGTCTATCCCTTCACGCTGGCGCTTACCTATCCGCTCTCTCTCATCTTGTGCTATCCACGATAGTACCTGTAGTACGAGGTCAGCTACGAACGTACCTACGCTATCCTTATGATTAGTCGTATCAAGTAACGGCATATCTAGTACGACTATATCCGCCTTGATTACCTTCGTTATATCTTGCCACTCCGCCAGTATATCGTCCTTGTTACGTCCTAGTCGGTCTAATGAATGAATGTATAGCACATCGCCTTCACGCATTGCACGCTTCATTATCTGATACTGCGCACGGTCGAAGTCCTTACCGCTTGCCTTATCAACGTATAGATCCCGCTGACTTACTCCGATTGACTGTAGCGAATCAACCTGACGCGCCTCGTTCTGTTCCTTCGATGATACTCGACCATATCCGAATTTACGTTGTTCCATGTTACCGCCTCATTCAGTAGTAGTTGTTATCTCTACTATACGGTATGTGTGCGTAAAGGTCAAACTCTTTATACGAACGTCTTTAAATTATTCAGATATCTTTCCGTACATCATAATCGGATAGAATCGCATACTTTCGAATAGTGCGTAAAGCTATACCTTAATAGACACTTTAATCGAACCCCCTCGGTTTTCAGACGGCTCGCACCGGTGAACACAACGCCTGGTTATTCCGTTTATGTTGCACGTAGTCCCATCGCTATTTCGAGTTCCTACTATATAGCGTAATCATATTCGATTATGCAACGTTTGAACCCTAGTTATTCGCTCTCATGTAACTTTGCGACAACGATTGACTACGATTAAAACGGCGTTCCTTCTATATATTGCTATAATATTCGACTTGTTGTCGGTATGTTACACGTTCCAAAGTGATCCGAGCCGCACCCGCTGCAAAGCTTCGCCAGGTGAAACGCATTAAATCGGACATAATCCGAAGTACTAAACCACGTCTGCAAGTCCGATATAGTACGATACCCCTACGGAGTTCCTTCTATTATATTGCGATAACAACGTAAATCGAACTATTCGCAGTTTATCGTATTTCCGATTTCATGACGCTGATTCTAACTTTAACTTAACAATTATTACTGAAAATCAACAACGTAAAAAGAACCCCGATCCTTGACCGAAGTTCTTCATAAAGCCTAGTATACTTCATTTACTAGTTCTTCTTTTAGTATTATTTCTTCAATGTCAAATTTAATAGGAGTTTCGTGCTGATTGGATATTAAAAAACCTTTAACAATTACAAATTTATCTAACAAATTCGCTATGTTATGGGAATTGTACTTCTCATCAGAAAATATACAGTCTATTTGATGTAAAGTTATATCATCATAATGAAGTGGTCTTATAGTTCCAATCATTCCATCTATATCGACTGCTCTAATCCAACCTTCACCACTTATATATTTAGAATCCTTCATTAATGTTTTTTCTTTTTCAATTAATGCTTTGCGAGTTGATTTAGTCGCTTTAATGGTACTAAAAGGTACTGTTGAACTATTTGACTCAAATGATACTGTATCAAAACTGGATCTCATACTCGGAACAAGTTCTTTAGTATAGTGAATTAATTTTTTAAGCTCTTTTTCACCAAATTGTTTTTTTAGTGATTCAAATAAAGTTTCATCTTCAACTGCAGCAACAGTATGAGCGATCAATTTTATACCTTCTAATGATAGTTCTTTCAATAACTTTATATCACTTGATTTAACTGACTCAAGAGGTTCTTCATCATAAAATAAGTCGAGCTGTTCGTATGTTAAATGTTCACTAACTTCTGATCTGACTAAACCTAATTTTAAACTTCCTTGTGCAGTAGAAACTAAATCAAAAGATGCTAAATTACTAAGTAATTCTCTGGCTTGTTCAAATCTTTCTGAAATATTTCCCAATAAATTCACAGCTTGTTTATTAGCGTTATTAAGCTTTTGCAAGTAAGCACCTATTGAACCAATCGGTCCTCTACCATTATAGTTTTTACCTTCTAAATGTATCCATATTTCCGGCTCTAAATTCTCACCTGAATCAAACGATAACTCTGTTTCTAATGAAAGTAAATACTTCAGATGCTTTTTAAGTTCGCTAACCATTATTTCTGCAGAAGGAGCATAGAAATTAAGTAATTTTGGTCTATCTTCATACTCACTCAGTATTCTTTTTAGGTTGTTTTGCGCATTCTTTAAATCATTTATAGTCTGAATGATATTATTGTAATCACTATGCAAAAATAACACCCCCTATCTCATTATTATTCAGTAGAAACTTTCAATATTCCTTTTACATCTGGTCGAACCACCCATTCCGGATCTTTTTCAGGGTCTGGTTCTCTCAATATTCCATTTTGTCCTTTTCTAAAAAAGGTAGACCAACCAGAAAGCATTTCTTCACTATCTGCTATTAGTAAATGTGCACCAAATAAATTTCTTAAAGCTAATTGATTATTCCTACCCATAAATAATTCAATGCCACTTAGATCATGATCATCTTCTGCATTTTCTAAAGCACTAATTACTGTTTCTGGAGGAATTAGTGCAGCAAAATCAACATCACCCGGATTTTCTCTACCAGTAACAAAACTTCCATTTATCAAAACTTTCTTTGGTTTAAGTCCAAGCTCGCTCATTCTATATAACATTGCACTAAATTGCTTCCATTTTCTTTCTCTTGTTTCGGAAAAAAGAAATTTCTCCTCAATTTCTTCCATTGTACATTCATGATCACCATCTGGTAAATGATATCTATCTATAAAATCAGGTATTGTCATTATGTCCTCCATTCTTCCATATCAACCCAGAATATAGTGTAAATTTTAGTTCCACAAGATATTTCAACTATATCATTTTTGCTATAAAATGGAATGACTTCGACAAAAATCGACATTAAAAACTTCTATTTATCAATAACACGTTTGTTTTCATTAATTTGTTTAATGCCTATTCTTTACTACTTTTCCTTTTTTAATTTATTTAAAACGTTTTATACACGAATTGTGTTCCGCTTACGTACCTACTAGCGAGCCAATCTTCCGATAATTGTGCTAGCGGATCGTCATACGATACGACGACTTTTACGATTGCCTGCTCATTACGTATCGCCAGAACCATTAGGCTATATTTTAGTAACAAAAAGAACGCCCGTGTGGACGTTCCCATTCTGTTAATTATGAAAATATCTCGAATAAGATACTTATAGTATTTATTGAGCCATTAACAATTCCTCATTAATTGCTTCAACTGTAAAGTTGCTTGGATTAAATTTTACGTTTTGTCCTTCCTGTTCTCTTCTACCTTGTTCAACTTTTATCCAATGTGTTACTGCTTCTAAACTAGTTCTCGCCGAAACTAATACTTTTTCGTTGCCATACCTAATTAAGTAATACATATAAAATTCCTCCTACTAATCTGAATCGTACATTACTTCGACATTTCACTTGCGAAATCCTTTATTTCATTAAGAACTACGTTGTAATATACGTTTATGTCATTCATACCTATTATTCCTCCGTGTTCTTCGCTTTACGTAATTCGGTTTCTCGCTGATATTGTTCGATTTCTCGCATCATCTGTTCCATATCAGTCGCCGGATTTTGCTTCGACTCAATTTCTATTTTGTCGGTTAGCATTCCGTGTGCCTGTATAAGCGTTCTGAAAGCCGCCGCATTCCCGGTTTGCTTGATATTATCGATAATAGAATCGAAAACATCCGGTAGTCTATCTTTTGTTACCCGCACAATCTCTTTATTTAGCGCCTTATCGAAATGGTCTAATTTCTTCCATTCGAATAGCGTACTTTTTGCCACGCCTACTTGTTCCGCAATTTGCTCGTATGTCATTGTGCGTTTGGGCTGTGCCAGTATTGCGATTGCTGCTATTTGTTTTTCGTTTAATCGGTTACTCATTCCGTTTCCTCCTTTGTTAAAATAAAAGACCACCCCGCGAAGGATGGTCGATTGTTAGTGTAATCCTCCGAGGCGATGGTTTATTTTGAATGCTATTGCGTCTTTGTGCGGAAATGTCTCGACTCTACCGTCGGCATAAGTTACGACGAACTGAATAAAGAATTTCCCCGGTACATCCGTTTCGCCACTATTGAACACGTATGATACTTCGCCTGTTGCTCCAGTTTGTTGTGCGACGTTCTCTACGTATATTTTGTCTCTAACACCCATTAAAAAACGTACTGTCGCGCCTTTTATATCGATAGGTACACCGTCTACATTCTTCAAAACTGCTCGAATAGCGTGACATGTATCACCTTGTATTATCGTTAATTCCGTCATGAAGAACCTCCTTATTTACTTCGTAGACTTGAAACTGCGTAATCATGCGGTGTTCGGTAAATACGTTGTAAAGCGTCCATTCTAGCGCGTTACCAAACTGGTGTAATTCCGCTAAGTTACCGATTGGCTCGATGAAAACCGTCATTCTATCAAACCTCCGGCTCTAATGATGCTTGTAAGTTTGTCATTTAATTTCCCCCTAGTTTTTGTTTGATTATTTAAGCACTTCTGCTCTATAAGGCGTTGTAGCTACAATTGTCACGGTTGTGAACGGTTCAAACAAAGCCGCATAAGCATCTCCTGGCTTTAATCTCCGAGTGTTACCATTTATCGTAAAGGTAATATCAGCTAACCCGTCGTTTATTGCTGAAAATCCAAAACGGTTGCTCGGAAATATCTTTTCGATATTAGTAGTCCCTTCCCATGATTCCATAGCGATAGTACCTAGTTGAATAAACGCGTTTGCGCCGTCGCGCCCTTCGATAACTTCGTATTGGTTTTTGTCCTTATTGAAATATTGCGGTGCCGGCGTATTTTGTGCGCGTAATAGCGGTTTGTCTGTAGCTGCCATTTAGTTTCCTCCTATAATTCCGTTTATTGTTGGTGCGAATGCTTCCGATGTAATAAGCTGCGTGACCTCTGTAGCCGATACATTAGCCGGCATCTTAATTTCGGTTATCTGCGGTCCCTTATCGATGTTTATAGCGTGTGTGACTGCGTTGTAATATACGTTTATGTCGTTCATACCTAATATTCCTCCTGAATTGTAGAACGCCCGTAGGACGCCCGTAGGAGCTCCATTTGTGCCGATAGGTGTCAGCGTCCAAACCGACGTACCTTGCCCTGGATATCAACCGCTTTGCGATGTTGGGTCGGAGTAACGAGTTCCGCCTAGCGCATCGACTTCTTCTTCGGATAACCACCGAATAACATAGCGCCAGCCGTAGTGATCTACCGACGTTTCAGCTAGGGCGTAGTTGTAAAAGATTACGTCGATAGATTTCTCGTTTTCTGATAGTACGGCATGATGCGTAAATTTCGGATTGGCCAATAAGAAAAGCGCTACATCGTCCATTGAATCGAACGACATAAACACTTGTTCCTTCGCTATTTCGTGAATCGGGTACCATTCCGAACGGTCGATATTCATTTTATTATCGTAATTCTCTTAAACTGAAATTAATCGCGCGTGTTTGTTGTTTGAAATTAGTGCGAATATCTCCTTTTTGCATCTCAATCGCCTCAATCATCTTGTGTTTGTTGCGTGATTTTGCTTGCGCGGGACTTAGCGACGCTCTTTCAAGTGCTTCGTAAAGACCTCTAATCGCTTGCGTTTCTTTATTTCTTGCTATTAGGTCTTTTCCTTTTTTCTTCCCATCCAGGTCGCGTTTAATATCAGTGAATTGTGCTAGTAACTCGCGTGCTACGGCGCTATCCATCGTATCAATCTTCGACTTAATTGCGTCTACTGACTCGTTAAACGATGGAGACATCGAAAGGCTAGCCGTCAATAATCCGGCTTGTGTACGGATCTCGTAAGGATTTAGTTTTGAATCAAATTCCGAGAACTTATTCGCCTTTTCGAATTCGCTAGCCTTTAATGACGCGATTTCACGCTCATAGTCCTCTTGAATACCTGCTGCCGCCGACTCATATTGACTAACTAGCGCTGCTATATCTTCGCGTTTCCCGTCATTCGATAAGCGTTTATTCCCCTTAATTTCATCGACTGCAGCTTGGAGTTGGTTTCCTAAAGCATCTACTTTCGCTCGATACGTTTTTACAGGTGCAATATCAACAATAGCCGCCGAACCTTTGGCTGCAAATTTTTCTGCTGCGTGTCTTGGCATGGTGTAGATGTTTCCTTCGTAGCGTCCAAGCCCCCCATCGTTTTCATCAGCTGTCATAAATACTTCCACCGGTTGCAAGCTAGGATCGTTATCTCTTTCTTCTGCCCATGTAGCGCCATTGTTGTTTGTCATTTATTATTCCTCCATTTGTATGTTTTGTTTTTTTAGTAATGTCAGTCTTGCAAAGCCTTTAGCCTCGCGGTAATACTGTACGTTCTCGTTGCAAGTGAACCTAAACGGATATTTACTCTTACTTGTTACGCCTGCGCGTGACGTAGCTATAGCCGCTTGCTCGCCTTCGTGTAGCGCTCCGAGTATTAAATCGCCGTAAGCCTGTGACGCTGCCTTAAACGGTAAGTCGCGGTCGAAGTATAGCCCAGTCGCGCTTACTCTTATGTCGTCTTTGTGTTCGATTATCGCTATGCCCGTTTGACCGTCCTTCTTAATTACTGCCACGAAAAAAAGACGTTCCATTATCGAACATCCTCGCTAGTGATTTGTGGTCGTGGTGGTCGTGGAGCGCCGATTAAAATACCGTTTTTGTTGTATTCTTTGACCCATTTCTTTTTTCGTGGGACTTCTTCGGAAAGTTTACGTCTATTCATTTGCGTTAGCCTCCTTCATTTTTTCCGCTCTTTCTTCTCGTTCCGCTTTCTCTTCCGCTAGTTCTAACTTCCGATGCGCTCTCGCTGCCCGCTTATCCCTTTGCGTTTCAATCATAAGCGGAAGTATCAATCGCAAGCGGTCCGAAGTAATCGTCGGACTTAGCGAATCAAACTTAAACGCCTTTTCTCCTGGTACGTCCGTTTTTACAGTAACAACGACTTCACTTTCCGTTCTTTTAATACCGACTTTAAACATCCGATGCACCTCCAAGCGTTAATAGTGTGTATTGAACGTGTAATGAACGGAGATTCGTGCGTATTGCCTTGATTTCAGACACCGTTTTTTCTTCCGCTTGTATTTGTTCCTCTTAGATGTCGAGTGCCTTTAAATTGACGATTATTCCGTTAAATCGGTCACGCCGAACATTCGGAATACAACTCGTTTCTGTTCGATTGGTAGTTTGTAATGGACGCCGATAAGCTTTTCGTTTTTGAAGTAGCGAGCCATCTCGGTCCATCCCGCCTTGTATTTATAACGTCTGACTCGTCCCATTAACGCACGATCCTCGGTATAAGCTGCGAGGAAGCCCGTTTCTAGTCGCCAAACTTCGTTATTTTCGTGGTGTTTATTCATCGTTCACCGCCGCATAGAACTCTTGCGCCACTTCTTCCGGGTCGCGCTTCGCGAAATATGCGACGTGCTTGAAGATATAGTCGAGTCTTTTTCCGGTAAACGGCTCATGCGAGCGGTAAAATTCAATCAACGGCTTGTTTCGCTTTTTTGAATTACAAGAGGTGCAAGCGCAACATAGGTTTGAAACGTGGTGGCGACCGTTTCTAGCCATTGGCACGATATGTTCGAGATTAATAGTGCCAGTCTCCTTCGATTCCTCTGCGCCACAGTATATACACTCACCTTCGAAAGCCTCGAAAATCATTGCGACTTCCTCTTTCGTTATCTCTATTGGGATAGCGTAGAGTTTTTGTTTTGCCATCAAGCGCCAGTAGGCTTTAAACGGTTTAGGGTCGACCGCGCGGCATTTATTACACCGTGGCTCCCTACCGTTTTTTGTCATTTTACTCTTATAAAAGTTATCGTAGGGCTTTATTTCGTGGCAAATACTACATTCCTGTTCCTTCTTACCGATGTAACGTCTTGGTGGCTTACGTAGTGCCGTATTTCTACACACTTTACAAATGTTAGTCGTGCCGTCCTTATTCCGTTTATCCTTTACGAATTGCGAAATTGCTTTCGCTTTTAAACACTTTTTACAAGTTTTCTTAGCCACAGGATGCCTCCTCATTTATCTACTGGTGGACATTTTGCCTATATAAAAGCCCCCGCGAAATGAATCACGAAGGCAATATTAAAGGTTCTATTCTATTGGCGGAATGTTCAACGGGATTGTTCTATCTTTCCGTTTGTATTCTCCGGTATTCCAATCTAAGTCATAATCATCGAATTGTTGAAGCATAGATTTTATCCAGGTGTCAGTAAGCATATTTAAAGCCTCCAATGGTTCTAAGCCCAAATCCATCATTAATTCGTGCGCATCCCAAAGTTCCGTTAAATCTACTTCGGCTGCATCTTCTTTATTTCCCATTTAACACACCTCATTTCATAGATCCTTCTAGTAGGTCTATTGTGCCTTTATAAAACTTGAATTCATGTGTGTTCGGGTCCCTATAAATAACTGTGTAAACACTTTTTTCGGATACATTTGTGTCGTCGTTTAGGAAACACGCTTTTTGCACGCGAGCGAAATGTCCTACCATTACTTCCGGAGATGGCGCACTTTCCACTGTTTTTAAAGACTCGATGACTATTTCTAATTCGTCATCTGAAGGAGTTAACGCGGTTGTGTCATCTTGAAAGTATTCATGTATTTCATACTCTACTTCTGCGTTTTTACCCGAAGTAAACACTGCTCGCCCAGTATGTCCATCATTGGTGAACCCCCCGATTAAAACTTGAAAGCATCCGGGATCCTTAACGTATTTTTTATGTTTTTTCTCGTAACGCATTGTTTCGATTGCCTTTTTAAAGGCGGGCACTATACCGTCGAGTGTTTGCGCTCCGTCCGCATATTCGGCGATTAATTCTTTCACTCTATCAACCGGGCTATTTAGACCACCACCTCCGAATAGAACGTAGTTAGAAAGGTTTCCGCTCTTTTCTTCCGTATCTTCGTGACGGAATTTGACGTCAATGCCGAACAGTTTACCTGATACCACCTGGCGCGTGTCGCTACAGATTCCCACGACAACGCTTCCTACCGCCATGTATTGAACTAACGTCATACTGTCACCTCTTTCAAACTAAATTTAGGTGCTACGGTTGTCGCCAATACTTTAAGTAAGCTTTTCGCACGCGCTTTCGTTTTCTTACTCGATTTATCCTTCGGTGCAGCTAGTGCGATAGCTCCGTGTGCCGCTTTAGCGAGGTTTTCCCCTGCTTTTATAACGGTTCCGAATTCTCCTGTAATACCTTTAGCAAACCCTAATGTAGTCCATTTCCCATCCTCTTCAGTTACTTTAGAAGGGGAATGAATTCCTAAAAATTTCTTCAAACCGTCCGGAATAAGATTTGCTAAGTCTTTAACCGCGGTTTTAACCGAACCAGCCATTCCGCTAATACCTTTAATCAATCCGCGTATAATGTCTTTTCCGATATCAGCTAAATCGATACCCTTAAAGAATTTTTCTACGTTCCCCCATACATCTTTTAATACTTGTAATAGCGAATCTAAAGCACCCTTCCAATCTCCTTGAAGTAACTTTAGTCCGGCTTGTACTACGCCTAATACAATGTCGATAGCGGATGAAATAACTAGTTTAATAGTCTCCCACGCCACTTTAACCACCGATGAAATAATTGGCCATACTGTTTGGAATACGCCTTTAATAACGCCCATTACGCCGGTAATCATGGTTTGTAGATAAGTGAAATACGACTTTGCTAGGGTTGTAATAGCCTTACCGTTTTCATCCCAAAACGCTTTAAACTTGTCTAGTTGCGGTTTTACAAATGCTAAGACTGCCGAAATAGCCGTTGTTATTGCGCTTTTAACCGCATTGAAAGCTATTACCGTTCCTTCTTTAACCTTTGTCCACGCACTATTAACCATATCGCGGAACCAATCTACCTTGTTATATGCGACTACTAAAGCGGCTACAATACCGGCTACTGCAGCGACTGCAATTCCGATAGGTCCTGTTATTGCGGTAAATGCTGCGCCTAGTAAGCCCATCGCTCCGCCTGTTATCCCTAACGAAGTAGCTACCGTCGCCATTACACCGGTAATTGTGGCAAAAGCTGAAATAACGGTACCGGTAAATGCTATAAGGATTCCTATACCTGTTCCGACTGCTAGTAATCCCGCAGTAACTAACGCGCTTTTCGTGATAAATGCTTGAGTAACTTCTGACAAGCCGTTGAATTTATTAATTAATTCTGCTATGAATCCCGCCGCACTCTGTACATACGGTATTAACTGGTTGCCGATCATTATCGCGGCAGTTTCGAACGCACCCGATAAATTTTCCATCGCACCGCCGATACCGGCTTTCATTTGTGCCGCAGTTTCCGCCGCAGCCCCTGCGCTATTTTGCAGTGCAAGTGTATTCGCTTCAATCGCTTCGGGTCCCGCTTTCATTAACGCAAGGAACCCGGATACCGCTTCCGTTCCGACTAACTTACCTAACGTAGCTACTTTCTCTGCTTCGGTCATGTGTTCCATTGAAGCCGTCAAATCTCGGACCATATCCGCCATTGACTTCGTTTTACCTTCAGAATCCGTTAGCGAGAATCCGAGTGCATCCATCATTTTCGCTTGTGCTTTCGCCGGGTTATTTAACGCTAGCAATGACGCACGTAGGCTTGTTCCAGCCGAACTTCCGTCAAGACCTGCATTGGTTAAAATTCCTATAGATGCGGACAGTTCTTCCATTGATATTCCTAACGCTGCCGCCGGCGCACCCGCATATTTAAGCGCATATTGCATATCGGTAATTCCTGCAGCTGACATATTCGCCGTCATTGCCAATATATCCGCAACTCTTGACGATTCGCCCGCTTCTAGTCCGAATATGTTTAACGCTGAAGCAACTGTATCCGCCGCGAGCGCTAAGTCCTCACCGCTCGCCTCTGCTGCTGCAATTACACCAGGCATAGCTGCGATTGTTTGATTAGCCGTAAATCCTTTTGCTGCCATTTCCGTCATTGCAGCTGCTACACTACTTGCGCTTTCACTTGTCGATGCCCCTAAATCTAGCGCTGATGTTTTCATAGCATCGAGTTCTTTCGCTGACGCGCCCGCAATTGCTCCGGCTTTCCGCATCTCTGTATCGAAGTCCGACGCTTGTTTAACGGCAAAACCTAAACCTGCGCCGACTGCCAAAGTAGCGGCCCCAAAACCTTTCGCCATTTTTGTTCCAAAGCTAGTCATATCGTTACCTACGTTTCGTAAATCGCCCGAAACCTGGTTAATAGCATTTTGGAATTGTGTGATATTTGCTCCAATTTGTACGATTATACTTTCTTGCATTTCTTCCACCCCTTTTTAAATAAAAAAAGAGCCGAACGGTTAGCCGTTAGGACTCTTTCTATTACTCTTTATTTTTCTGAGCGAGTATTCCGCTATTTTTGTATTAGCTTGCGACATGAAGATTTTCGCTAGTGATCCTTTTCCTTCGGACGCTGCTATTAACGCTTTGCGTGTTAATTTAAGTCCATCGCGTACCCAAGACAGATGCTTACTGTCACCCCTCGATAGATTTAGTGCCTTTAGTTCTCTTTCAGCTTGTGCTACTTTATTTGAAGCATTTATATACGCTTCCTTCAGTTTTTCAGGCTTTAGGTTGCCTTCTTCTTTTGTTGTTACATACATTGCAACCGTTTCAAGGTCTCCGATTATTTTTAAAATGTCTTTTCTAGTATTCATATAAGCACCTCATTTTTCATATTTGGAGTTGACATCAACCTAATTTGCATGATATTGTTATATTGGATTACTATTGATATTTTCTTACTTCCGCAAAAAAATCAACTAGTTCATCATCCATTTTAAACTTCTGTGCCAGCTTTACTTTTACCCTCGCACTGATTGGTCTTTTATTTGTTTCAATTTGTGCTACAGTGCTTTCACTGACGCCTAGTATTTCAGCAAAGGCAGCCTGTGTTTTACCTTCTCTGATCCTCAATGCCTTGAAAGATGTTGAGTTCATTTCTATTCCTCCTTTTTCTCACTTTGTCTATAAAAAGATATAGCGGGCATTTCCACCCTTATACATTCATAGCGATTTTTCCGACGGCTATATACGTATTTTCCCTTTGTTTCCAGCGATTTCATATGCTATTTTAGCTTCCTCCATCGATTTATATTCCATAATCTTACCGCCCTTGTATTCCGTTCTTTTTGGCGTTTTCATAGGCGATGTAACTTTTCCTTTTGCGTATTGTTTATCGATTTTTTCCGATGAACAGGCGATCTCATGCTTCCTTGTTTTATCTCCTACCGTATCCGCCAGTTGATCCGTATAGTAATAGACGGGCAAATAGGAGCCGTGTAGCTTATAACGTTCTTCAGCTTCGTATGTAGCTTTACGGCAAGCTTCGGAACAATAACGACAGTCATATCGCTTAGGACGCTCACCGCGAAGGTTATCGCCCTTGACTGCGAACATATTCAAGCAATATTTATAACGACATGCACGCCATTTCTTGCGTTCCTCGCGATAGTAGTCCCAGTATAGAACGGTATCAAATGTCGATAATGCATCGATTCCAAATACGGAAATTAACACTAGACATCGTAGAGCGGTCCATTCCATACGCGATACAATATCGTTGTATAAATCCGTCACGGTAAAATCGGCGTTTTCTACATAAGCACGGTCTGTTACTGGCGGATATAAGCGAGCGAGTAGCTGTTCCATGTGCTCGGCTTCGAGAATTAACTTGTTAGCTTGTCCTTCCAACGTCGTCGTTGGCGCACGTTTTAACAGGACATCTTCGACATTTGCGAATTGCTCTAGGATTGACGGTTTTTTAGACTTCGGAAATTCCGCGCTATATATCATCTGGTGCTGTGGACGTAGTAACTTATTTTCAGTATTATCATAGATGGATCCGGGATATAATTCGGCGAGCGTGATAGTTTTTTTGATTTCGTCTAGTTTAATCGTTGTCATTTAGCTGCGTTCCCCTTCCTTAGTTGCGTACGGCGCGGATTACGTGTACCGTTTATTTCTCCTTATTCTTTGAATAAGTTCTTTATCGATAAATACATATATAAGTTAATTGCATCCGCGACTAATAAGCGTTCTTTGCTTATTGGGCGCAATGTTTTTAAATCTAGTTATTAAATCTAGTTAATTAAGTCTAGTTAACACGTAGTTAACGACGTACGTTTACACCTTAATTACGTGTAGATAATAACCTTAATTACGTGTATCGCCTTTTCGCTCTCTATACTTGCGTAGTCTTTGGCGGTCATCCTTCTGGCGTTGTTCCGCAGTTGCAAAGGCTTCCGTATAATTCGTCCATGCCTTCGGGAATCTCGCATAGAAATCGGCAGCACTTAACGGCTCAAGCGGTATATATCGACCTTTACTCGGAATAGCAACTAGTCCTGCCTGTTCTAGATCGCGCAAGTGGAGTCCGGTAGTTTTCGATGACTTGCCGTAATCTACCGATAGTCGCTCGTTACTCGGAAATGCTGCGCCTATATCTACGTTTAGATAATCGATTAACAACGTATACAGGTACAATTTGTCCGCAGATACTTTATCGTGGTGAATGTAGTGGCGGGCATTACTAGGGAACGGAATAAATGTACGACCGTCAGCACCCGGAGTTACCTTATTTACTGTATTACGTTTTGGCTGCGTGTCTTTCTGTTGGCTGCTTTTTGACATTTGATTTGTCCTCCCATAATTTCGTTAAGTGTTTCAAGTAGATCCGGTGTTTCACGGAATACAAATACGAGATATCCTCTCGACTTTCTCGCCTTTTCAACGTCCATCGGTAGAAATCCGCGCGACATTAATTCGCGTGCTACTCTCATACTTCGTATACATTTTTGCTTAGTTCCCTGTGCCATTATCTTTAACGCTCCTTTAGTTGCTTTATTTATTTACCTCTATATGAATGCGGACACTGGAAAGTGCCTGCGGAATTAATACCTTCATAAGTTATAATCGTTTCAAAATAGAAAGCGCGGAGGTAAATTCGAAAAGTTTTCCGCTTACTTATGAAGGGGACGCAACCAACGAAAATTGCGACATACTTATTACTGCGACTAAACCTTAGAAAGTTGCGACATCTCTTAATATCTATAGACGGTTGCCCCTCCGGAATTGCAACATCTCCCTACTTGATGTACACACTAAAAAATCGTATTTGCGAGATCCATACGTAAATTTGTTTCGAAAACTTTTTCTACTTACTTCCTTATGTATAATCGGATTCAATTTTTGGGACATCATAATTCCGGTACACCATCTTATATACATTCGAAGGGTAATCCGCGCATTTCCACCACCTACTAGTTATAACGTAAGCCGGTACCCTACCTCGGAGTTTATCGCAAAATAAAAAAAAGAACGCTGGCTAGGCGTCCTCTTTGTCGTTCTATATAAATGGTGGCTTTCAGTAGAATCATTTTTTTGAAACGTGAGAGTTTGTTTTACATCCGAAAGCAATACGCGATTAGTTGGCGCTAACCGCTGTCATAGGTGGCTGGCTAGGTATTGGCGTACCTATCATTTAACAAGGTTATTGGCGTAACCATATTTGCACCGTTTGAGCGTATTTGGCGGCTTGACCGATTGTTACCGACTTAAGGATTCAACGTAACTAACCATTGTTTCATATCGTGATTCATCATTGCGATATTCTTCTACCAATTCAAGTATGCGATCGAATTTATCGGAGTCTGACGGAATTTCAAGGTTAAGACCGATAGCAGAAAGAAGCGCAGTTTCTTGTTTTCGAAGTATTTCGTCCGCTTTTTCATGTGCTTCTTTTGATGCACCGTTTTCGGATAGTTCGTTAGCGTATAGTTCAGCTTCTAAAAAGTTGTCAAGTATAGCGTGAATGTTAGACATTATCCTACCACCTTTAAGATTTAGTTAGCCGTTTGGCGCCGGCTTTAATTACTTACGTTTATTCCTTTTCGCTTTGCGCTGATCTTACTACGCAACTTTTAGAGTGTTCAGTCACATTTTACCTCCTACAATTAACTTTAACCTACCTCTATTATATTTCAGATACCCTTTGAAGTAATGCTAAAATTCTCGCTAATTCAAATTGATCGTTTTCAGTCTCCTGTGACACTTGCATCGACCATCCTTTATGCTCTATCCAAACCATTACGCTACCTTTGCTTTCGGCTGCCATAAAGTAGCTTGGCAAGCGGTCAATAATTCAAATGCGGAAACTTCTTCGATTCTGCCGAACATATCTGCTAGGGAATCCGTATAGTTCATTTCGATAGTGTCGCTACCTATCTTTAAAACGATTTCTCGTGGCTTAATATCGGTCGGCTCCGAATACATTTCGACTCTTATACCCTCCGCGATTGTTAACGTTTCACATTTTGACATTACGCTTCCGTCTTTGTCGTAAATAAGTTCCGTTACTGAGTTTCTCATTTTATCCATCCCCTTTTTATGTTATAGTGCGATAATAGCTACGATTGTACTGCAAATTGTGTAAGTTCCGTAAAAATATAAGCGATCCGTTATGTCGCCTTCGCCTTTCCGATGAAGTAGTTATCTATTGCGCGTATTACCTTCATCCCGTAACCCCTTGCGATGCTAATAATTTTGCTAATTCTACGAGTGACATTTGCGATAAGGTTGAAAGTTCAATGCTTACGACACTTGCGCCTTCTACGTCAAGTTGGATAATTCTCGCTTGCTTTGCGATGGCAGACTCCGCATTTTCTTCGATAGCTTCGTCGAAACAATAAAACCAAATTCCAGTGTTGTTCGTTGTTAATACGACGTTTGATGTGATTAAATAACCTGGTTGTACGTCGGTCCAACTTTCGAAGTTAGCCGAGTCATAGTCCGAGTGTTCTAAGTTTATCGGTCTCATACTTCATCTCCTCGTGAATACCTTAGTGTGTAATTGCATACCCTTATAATAAACACCTTAGTGTGTATTGTCAACGCTTATAAAATAAAATTTTTAGATGTATTCACACTATAGTGTTTATTAGTTATAATTTATACTAGATACTAATAGGAGGTAATAAAAATGATTAGAATTAAGTTAAAAGAAACGATGAAATCAAAAAAATTCAACATTGGAACACTCGCAGAAAAGGCGGGAATGCATAGAAACGGAATTTCCAAAATACTAAATGGTAAGAATAGCGGAATTGAATATGAGACCTTAAATAAACTATGTATAGCTTTAAATTGTGAAGTACAAGATATAATCGAGTTTGTTAAGGATGAAGAAAATAACTAAAAAGATTATACGGAGCCCAAGCATAAATATAGAGAGAGCAGAAAAAAGAAAACGTCACTAACGGAAATTAACTCTGGTGGTGACGTTTTCTTATATCGTTTAGAAAGTAACCGATGTAATGCGACCCAACTTCACTCAAAACAAGCGAAGATAGACGATGAAAAAGCGAGAGCACGACGCAAATACTTCATGCTATACTGATTTCGCACAAATTCATCGCAACGAAAGGGACTTAATTAATGAAGAAATTCGAGTTTAGACGTAAAACAAAGTCAACTATCACAAAACCATTTTATCTTGATCAAACTATCGTACGGTTTCTCGATGCAAAGCGACTACAAAAGCGGAGTGATCGTACTATAAAAACATATGATAGAGCATTGAAACACTTTACCACCTATTGTAATAACCACGGATTAAATGGAGCGGACGATGCCTCTGTAACAGCATATATTCGTTACATATCGTTTGAAAAGGTAAAATGGGACGATCATCCAACTAGTAAATCCAGTATCGTTGGAGTCTCTCCACGTTCTGTAAATAATGCTATAAGATTTTTACGCGTATTTTATAATTGGGCAGTAGCACAGAAGTTAATCAGTCACAACCCAGCAGAAAGCATTGGCATTCAGAAGGAGCCAGACAATGGTTTTGAATTATTTACTGACGATGAGGTAAAACAATTACTTAATGCTCCAAACCATCGAACATATACGGGTTTCCGTGATTATGTAATGATGCTTATACTTACAGACACCGGAATAAGAGTAAGCGAACTAACATCACTAAAACGAGGCGATTTCGAGCTTCAATATCGTCAAATCATCATTTAAGCAGAAACATCTAAATCACGTAAGACTCGTATGATTCCTATTTCACGTACAACTACCAAAGATATATATGAACTGTTCGAACTTATCGGTATTGGGGAGGAAGATACCGATGAATTTGTTTTCCTCACACAATACGGTGATCAGTATTATGGGGATAATTTTGCAAAAAATATAAAGAATTACGCAAAACGCGCAGGTGGCATAAGAGCACGTGTTAGCCCGCATACATTCCGTCATTATTTCGCTGTTAAATTTCTACGGAACGGCGGTGATGCATTCGCTTTAATGAATATACTCGGGCATAGCGATATTTCGATGACTCAAAAATATGTCAAATATGCAAATAGCGAAGTTTCCGAGATTCACGATAAAGCTTCACCAGTAGAATCACTTGTAACAAACAATAGAGTTAGAAAAGGTAAAGTCAAATTTCGATAAAAATTGCCCTACTCGATTGAGTAAGGGCTTTTTCTTCTTATACTGATTCTACAACTTGACGAAGGATTCCAACAAAAAAGTCCCGCACACCTAGCGCAGGACTTTGTAGAACGTATTATCTTTTTATATCGTAACCGCCAAGTATCTTACCTTCCGCAATTACATCGTCACTAGTCGCAGAACGAAAGTCAACTAGCGCCATATCCGGCAACGACTTTTGTACCGCAGTTCCTATAGTAGTAGCGAACGATTCTTTTTCACTTTCTGTACTAGCTGCCCATGTTACTTCATCTACGTATACGTTTACTTTGAAATGAGCACCTAAATGTTCGATGTCTGCGTCGGTAATGACGCCATTGGAGTCGCTAACTAGCAGCTTTGAAGCTTCGGCGAAATCAACTATTGCAGCGTCTATCGCTTCTTTTTCACCTTTCTTAGCGTCTGCCTCCGCTTTCTTTTCAGCAACCTTCTCTTTTTCTTTAGCTATACTTTTCTCTTTAGCAACGGTAGCAGCCGCAGCCTCTTCCGCTTCTATTTCCGCTCGCTCTTCGTCAGTTGGCGAAGCTATAACGCCGATAATAACGAACGCAATGATTGCATAAAACCACCAGCGCTTATAAAAAGGTTTCTTTTCGATAAGTACCCCTCCAAATTATTAATAATCTTATTTATAATGTGTCGTATTCTACCATAAATGTCAATGATTATTAAACCCGAGCGAGCCATCCTACTAGATTAGATTTTTCTTACTTAAGTTAAGTTTAACAATACTATTTCTCAAAAACACCGCAAAGATTATGAGCCGTGAGACTTGCGTCAACTTTTCGTTAACTCAACACATCTGTATCCCTTGAGGAAAAAAGTGGTATAATTTTAAAATGTACCTATATTGGTGTAAATTGTTTTTAGGGGGATAAATATGAAAGTTTCTCTTTCGTGCATACAATGTAATGTAAACAATGACAACAAATTTCCAAACTATAGCTTTGAATTAAGGGATGATAATACTTACCCAATTACATGCGAATATGGTCATGAGTCTATTGTTCTGATGGAATCACATAAGTTTGAGTTATTATTTGAAATGGGAATGAAAGCAATGTTGGATGGTTATTTTAGAGAAGCAGTTTCAAATTTCGCAGTTAGTATAGAGAGGTTTCATGAGTTTTCTATTGAAGTATTCATTCAAAGTTTGTTCAACATAGAAAATCCTTATAATGTTAATGTTTTACGACTTGATAGAACAAGTGAATATAATAAGGCATGGAAAGAGCTAGGTAACTTTTCAGAAAGACAATTGGGAGCATATACAATGTTATATCTATCGGTCTTTAAATGCGCTCCCGAATTAATTAAACAAAATCAGGTACAGTTCAGAAATAAAGTAATACATAAAGGATACTTTCCAACTGAACAAGAGACACTGACTTATGCAAAGTACATCTTTACATATTTACAAACTAAACTATTAGAGTTAAAAAAGAATATGAATGAATATGTTGAATTTACTTATGATAAAAAATTAAGAGAGTATATATCTGTTGAAGATATTAACGGAAAATTCTTGGTTAAATGGGGAGAATTATTGACATTTAGAACGCTAAGGCCGGTTAAAGAAATTGAAGCTTTAGATTTTGACGAAGTAATTCTCGAAAGGACACACGGCTACAAACCATTCAACAACTAAAAAAAAGATTAATCGTTTCTTTCTCAATTTAAATAGTTATCTAATACCGCTACCTTGCGCCCACTACCTCTTGAAAATCGCCTAGGGTACTTACAGGGTAGCGGTTGACCGTCTATGCAAGCGCAATGTATAATAGAACATAACGCAAGCGTGAACGTGGTTTTATCGTAAAGGTGTCCGGACATATTTCGGAGACACCTCGACAAGGTGGGGGTCGCTGGTTCGAGACCAGTCGGGACCATACTAATAACACAGTCACAACCTTTGATGCATAAGGGTTTGTGACTTTTTTATTTCTAATGAGTTTATCTTCATTTTTGTGATTGGTGCAAAAATGGTGCAAAAATCTAAACAAATCTATCGTAATTATTTATAATTTCACATACCTTACCTAAAGCAATCAACTCATTTTTACTCATTCTCGACATTTCATCCAATGCACCTAGTATTAATTCTGGATCATATTTATCAAGCATTTCATTAAACAGTTCTTCCGTTCTATCCATCATTTCACAACCTTAATCCATTATCGTAACGTCTACTATTTCATCTAAATTAAATTTTAGCAAATTAAAAGGATCATCCAATTCAAATGTTCTTCTAGTAAGGTCTATGCTCTCAATTGTTCCCCTTTTGTAGAAAAACTGGCCGTCCCTCCACAACTTAACTTTTGTGTCAGCCTTACTCTTAATAGCCATATCCAATGTATGTTGGATGGCATCATAATCCCATTCATCTAGTTGTGGTTTAGAATTCTTTTTAAGTTCATGGTTATATTCTTTCAACATCGCTACATGCTCAGTTAACATCATGCCTTGCCATTTCATCATACCGCGATCTTTAATCAAACTTACCACTCCTATTCTTTATGACCACCAACCATTTTAGAGCGTTTGACTGCTGTACCTGCAGGTGTATAAGAAACAGCTCTTAATAATGCAGCTGATCCATATCGATTCCGAATGTTATCCATTACTGTTGCAAGTTTTCTTTGTTTCCAGTTATTTTTTTCAAATAAACTTAATTGCATTGAATGTTCATCTTCAAGTTTTGTTATGGAAATTGATATATGCCTTACTGGATTTCTATTATAATTTTCTTTTAATAAATCTAAGCACACTCCAAATATTTTCATGGTATCGTTAGTTGCATCATGAATGGTCCTAGACCTTTGAAATCCACCACCAAAAGCATTTTTACTATAACCGATCCCTAATGAAATAGTTCTAGCTGCCTGGTACGTATCTCTCGCCCTTTTCGCTACATCTTCGCACATTTCTAGGATAACTGCCTTTACTTCCTCAATTTTATTGTAGTCTCGCATAAGTATTTGGCTTTTACCGTAACTGATTTGTCGTTCTTGCAATGGTGCTCCTATTTCTGATAGATCGATTCCATGAGCATGATGATACAATTGATTCCCCATTATTCCGAACTTATCTTCTAACATTTCTAAAGGCATTTTAGCAAGTTGACCAACACTGAAAATACCCATATTGTTTAACGTTTTTTCAGTTCCTGAACCAATGCCCCACATTTCACTTAAAGGAGAAACTGGCCATAATTTAGTTTGCACATCATGGTATGTCCATTTAGCAAAACCTGTTTTCTTCGCATCTAAATCTAATGCAAGTTTTGCCATTAGCATGTTTGGACCCATTCCAGCACTACTATGCAATTGTAAGGTTTCTAATATTTCCTTTTGTATTTCTTTAACTGTGTTCTCTGGAGGTCCCCAAAGTTTTTCTGTACCAGTTAAATCGATAAAACTTTCATCTACACTGTATACATGGACTGCTTCAGGAGGAACATATTTGTGGAGGATATTAGTTACAGCCATACTCATTTCAAGAAAGTAACTCATTTTCGGCTCAAATAAACGGATATCAGGATGACTAGGAATCTCGTGTAATCTTGTGGATGCCGTCCTAACTCCAAAACGTGTTTTCATTTCTGGGGATGCCGCTAAGACAACTGACCCTTTTTGGTCAAAATTACCAACAATAGCAATTGGAACGGTTCTTACATCTAAGTCATGTAGTACTGCAATGCATGACGCATAAAAACTCATCATGTCGATACAGGCAATTGAGCGGTTAGGCAATGCGCTATTATCGATCATCGGATTATTTGCAAAGTTCTTGGGGAAGAATTAACAAAATCGATATAGCCTTTGTCTCGTAATCGGTCAAGATGTCCATGTACTGTTGAAACAGATTTAAGACCAACTCTTTCAGTGCTCTCTCGCATGGATGGAGAATATTTATTTTTGTATAAAAAGTGTTTGATGTATTCGTAAATTTCTTTTTGCTTTCTACCCATCTAAACCACACTTCTTTCTCTACTAATTATGGGAACACATGCGAGTACATTTTCTATTTTAAAAGTCCTTTTTGTTCTCCTCAAAAAGCAATAAGCCTGAAAAGAATCCTTTGAAATGCTAATAACCTTCACTTTTCGTTTACTGATTTCACCGTTGTTTTTCATATAAATTATTTCAACTATTTGATTGTTTTGCATGGACCTCGAAATATTTATGCGCACACTTGTTCCCTCTTTTTTCTTTTCAGTATACGAACATTCGTTTGATTTTACAACAAGTAAATTTTGGACAAATAAAAAAAGCACCTCGTTAGAGATGCTATGAATTATTAATCGTTCAACCATCCACTAGCAAAACAAGTAGGTGTTTCTCCTTGTGAAGCACATCGTAATGTAAGTTTGTATTCTCCTACAGGTACACCGATAGCATACGCTTTGTCATCTGTAGAACTATTTGAACCACCTTGTGTAACTATCTTTCCATTGGAATCAGTTACCCAAAAAGCAACTGGATGCGGTGAAGTAGAGCCATGATTATTAACACCTACATGAAGAGTGTTACCTGCATTAACATATACCCAACCTGTAGATTTTTCCAGTTCCCCACGGTAAAGAGAAACATCTAATCTTTCTGCCAGAGCTGCTGTAGAAAATGCAAAAATAGATAGTACAACCATCATAGATATAAAAACTTTTTTCAAATTAATCTCTCCTTTTAGTTTAATTTTTCTATATCTTCCTTACAAAGTACAAAATTCTACAATCTCCCTGTATATCCTTCATTTTTTTACAAAATAAACCATTAGTTCCAATTATGTTTTTTCTGTTAAGGTATTTTCTCATCCTTCATTTATTCTTTTATAGTAATTTTTATACAAATAAAAAAAGCGACCAACTCAATTAAGAGAAAGTCGCTACAATTAATCTTACGGTGTTTTTGATAAATACTCTAACTTTACAACAGCCATTTCATCTTTATATGATATAATACCGTGGTCATCTTGAGTTAAATATAAAGTCACGGCTTCGTTAGCCGGAATACTCGGAATACCATAGTCGTCATAACCCTTTAATCCTTTTGTTGTATAATATGTGCCAATAGGTTGAATATCCTCTATTGGTTTTAATTTATTTATGCTTACATAACCATCATAATGATTAATTTTAAAGTCATCATAAAGCTCATAATTTACATAAAAACTATCAAGTATATAACTATCAATAACAACCAAACCGTTAAGGCTCATGTTCTTGTCTTCTCTCACTTTAATAAGTGTATTTTTTTCTACTTCAGAAAAAACTGATGTTAATAATGGGTATTGATAGGATTTTGTATTTTGAGTAGCAATATAATAGCCACTTGGAAAACTTTGTTTTTCAAGTACTTTAACATCAGAGCCTGAAATAAATTCTTTTGCAAATTTTCCAACATAGTATTGATATTCTTCTTGTAATTTACCATTAACAACAGTGTATCTTTCTTGATCTCCATAGTCCTGTAAAAGTCTCCCATAAGGTCTACTAAGTTTTGATATTCCTTCTTTTGATGACACGATCCATGTGTAATCATCAAAAAATGATACTCGTAAATTCATTGGCACGTCTTTAAAAATTACAAGATCTGTTGCTTGTACACGATAACCGCTACTCATCCAGTAATAAACTTTTCCATTATACTTTTCAATATCATAAACTCGTAAATAATTACCTTTTTTTACTACCATCGATACAAATTTACCTGAGCTATCTTCCTTATAAACTTTTACATCCTTTGTAAAAGTCATTTTCCCCGATTGATGCTTTACAATTTCTGCCCCATCCCATATCACTTTTTCTTGTGCTTGTGCTGGTGCTTCAATTGATAAGAAACTTACTCCTATTAATAGGATTATTATGAACCATTTTTTCATTTTTATCCAATTCCTTCCTGTTTCAGTTTCATCTAATATAACATACTTAGATTTGTATAAGACCAACAACATTAATTAACTTGCTTATGCTGCGTTAGTTGAGCAAGATAATTCTAACAATTGTTAATATTGTACGTGAAAAGGTAAATAAAAAAAGCCCCACTAAAATGAGCAGGGCTAGGATTGGTACATTATTTTTATTTCACTCTCAGCACTTGTCCAATATAAATAGTGTAATTGGCATCAAGTCCATTCCAGTCCTTAATCTGTTGTGCTGTGCTACCGTATTTTTGACTTAATGAATACACAGTATCACCAGAAACTACAGTATGGTATATTGCCGTACTTTTCTTGGGAAAATTGAAACACTTAACAATTCCATTTACATGACCTCGGGCTAGAGATTCAATGAATGAAGTTGTTTTCAATTTTGCAGCATCATTTGCATTATCCATAAACCCATTTTCCGTCAAAAGAGCTGGCATATTGGATTCACGAAGCACATGGAAGTTTTGTTGTTTCTTGCCACGATCAGTAAAGTTCACAAGCTTCAAGATTTCTGAATGGATATTACTTTGATATGTCGTTGTTGGTACTCCTGAACCTGGGTAAATGAAATCTTCATAACCAGTTCCACCTCCGGCATTAATATGAACAGATAGGAAGAAATCAGCACCCCATGAGTTAGCCTGGTTTGTACGAGCTGCTAGTGATGGGAATGTATCCCCTGTTCTACTCATTAATACTGATACGTTATTGTATTCAGCTAATAAGATATCTCGAATCCTTGTAGAGAAGAGTTAAATTCTTTTCTTGTAAACCATTTCCTACTGCACCTGAATCTGTTCCGCCATGTCCTGGATCAATGAATACTTTTACCATTAATAATCACCTCATATTAGTTTTTGTGTTGCTATTTACAAATGCTTGTACCCTTTTACAACTGGTTTGAATTTCACATAACACAATCACCTCCTTCAAAATAAAAAGCCGCCGGATGGCAGCTTATTTTAAATGTCATCTATTTTTCGCTTTCCTTCGCCGCTTCCAATTGTGCGTCTACCTTACTTCCTGTTAATTCTTCACTTATTATTTTTTTAAATGTTTCAGCTTCGACTTTTTGTGATTCCACGACTTTTAATTTCGCCGCTAAATTTGCCGGTACTAATACACCAAGTTCGGCACAGTTTTCAAGAATTGATAAACCCTCATTTGCGATATAAAAAAGAACGGTAGCATATGTAATCGCTCCGTTCATTCCAAGTATTTGATCCATTAAATTAGCTAGCACGATGACCACTAACACCAACATTTTTCTTGCGTATCCAAACAAGCTTTTTCGACTCCATAGATTATGGTTTTTAATCGCTTTGAATACCCCTATCAAAATATCTAAAGCCATTAACACCAATAGTAAATGTAAAAATTTAACGTCCCCAAATAAATAAAACCGTACTACGTCCAAATGTTCCAAATTAATAAATTCTCCCATTTTTTCAACTCCTATTTTTTTCTACATAAAAAGAGCACCCAATTGGATGCCCTTAAATCTATTATGTTGTTTTACTATCATTAGTAATTTTACTGGTAACACTATTAACAAAACTTTCTCCATAAGAATTTAAAATATATCGGCCCCACCTATAACTGATATAAAGATTTTTATGCTCTCCTTTATCTTGAGCTTGTTTTATTAGATTATCATATATCTCTTTATTATCTTTCAAAAGAACTTCTAAACTATTAAATTCATCTTCCTCACCAAGCATATAAACACTGGTATCCTCTATTATCCCAAGCTTCATTAAGTTTTCCATATAGAATTGTGAATTTTCCTCAAAAATCAAACTCGTTAATTTTGAAATATCGTTAATCTTATCCTTTAATGGTACGTCTCCATGTTGAGGATCTTCCTTCATTAAATAAACATATTTAACTATCTTTTCTTTGTGAAATATATCAATAATTATTTTTGCTTCATCTTCACCTAAATTTTTAATTACCTCTACAAAGCTCGGGTGAGCATACTTAGCTCCTGATTTAGTTGATGCACTTGTTAAAAGATTAACAAATAAATCTGAAACATCTTCGTTCGTTACAGTCAATAATTCGTCGAGTATTTTCAAACCAATACTTGGATGTACTACAGTCAATTCTTCCTCAGGAATATCCTCCATCTTCTTCCGGTATTTTTCCATATGGTGGTTAAAGAATACATTTGCATTAGAGTTTACTAATTTCAAAGGCAATAGTATTGTATTACACAACTCTAAGACAGTTTCTAATGATTGCCCTACTTTTTTTAGTCCCGGTTGTGCAACATCAGGATATACTAAATTTATCACTTCAAGACTATTGGCACTTAATTTACCCAAACCTAATATATCTTTCATAGACATTCGCTCCTATATTTATGTTATAAAGCTGATTATATTACATAAATATTGAGAAAAATAGTTTATTCTTGTAGTTTCTGAGCAATCTTCTTACCTTTTTCAATTTTATTCAACAATTTATTTATTCCTCTTGAAATGACATTTGTTAATTTAAAGAGTGCTCTCGTAAGGAAATACGTTATTTTTACATTCATTAAAAATAGCCCCTTATTTATGACATAAAAAATATCGCTAGCTTATGCTACGTTTTAACGTTACTTACATAAAAAACACCCTTTTGGATGCTCTTATCTCGTTATTTCTGCTTTAATACTGCTCAATTCTTGCTTAATCTTACTGATTAAAGTAGGTCTACTATTGTCAAAAACTAGTTCAATTCGTTTTCCGCTAGGCTCGTATATTTCCTTTACCTCAGTTATGCGAGCATCACGTGTTATTCCCCATTCACGATTTTGTAGCGAGACAATATCCCCTAAATTATAATCCTGCTCATAAATTAGTCGAGATTTAGTTAGTGCCTGACCTTCCAAGTAAACTTCCTTCTCATACTCCGTTAATTTTTGAGTCCCTCGATTGGTTAAATCAGCTTCGATTTCTTCTGGAGTACGCGCTGCTGGATATTGATCATCTGTTTGCTCCGAAACATCTCTAGCATCCACAAATAACTCATAGCGATCATGACCAGATGATTCCCCTACTTCAACTATACGCCTTTCCACACCTTCACCCTGACCAGCCACAACTGCATAATTACGATAGTTGAGTTCTGATTCTGTGTAACTAATTTGACCAAGTGTATTAAACTCTGGACTAAAAATAGCAGGTGGTAGGATAGATTGATTTGCTGATAAATTGCGACCTTCCAGCACTTTGAATACATATTTCTCTTTATCAACATCAATTTCTACATTCCAACCAAGCCCACTCAATAAACTGATTTCAGCCAGTTCTTCCGCTAGATTCTTGTATCTGGATTGCCAACTGATAGTATCGCCACGCATCTGATTAACATCGAGAATGATGTCATCCATTCGCCTGTTGTCGTCCACAGGATTGATAATATTGTTGGTCATATAATGTTGCATGACACTTTCTGCATTGTCCTGTTTATTGTCATATGCAGTTGTGGAGGGCGGATAGGTTATTCGTTGACCGGCCCATGATTTTAATGGTAACGCTCGTATAATCCAATTTTCCGACGATTTGCTCCTGGCAAGTATCGATTGATTCGTAATTCGATGCTACCGATACCGTGCCAGGAACGAACGATTTGCAAAGATGAATAAAGATTAATTTCAATAATCAATTGTAAGTCTCTCGTCATAATTCGTAATGGTAACGACATTTTGTCACCTCTTTTCCAAAAATAAAAGAACGCCCATGTGGACGTTCTAGATAATATCATACGCACTACTAATTTCACTTAAACTCCAATAAAATCTAAAAAAGCATTTCCTTTTCTGCTAATCGTTATAGGTTCCAGTCTATTTATCTCTCCTCCCCATGTTGTAGATAGATTTACTAAACCTAGTCTATATAGTTTGGTATCTGTAGAATCTATAAACATCTTATAATCAGTTTGACCAATTCCTTCTAACGGAAGAACTGGAGCTTCTTCAGTCCTTCTCGATAAGGTCACAAATCGTTTTAAATCAAAAACTCTTAACTCAGATAATAAGTCGAAATAAAAAATAATTACATCTTCTTCCTTAATATCATTGTTTACGCAATTTTCGAATCCAAGGATTAAAAATTCAGCTTTATCATCTTCATGATCATTCATTATTTTCTCAAATACCATAGTACCAATCTTTTCGGCAAAAAATTCGTAGTCTTCCATATCTAAAGAGCGATATATAATTTTTATCTTTTCCTCATGTATGTCAATCCTCTTTCTGAATCTTTTCATTCTAACCGCGTTGGCTATACCACTAATAATCGGTGCAATATCACTGGTAGATGTTACCAACAATGCAATCCTGTCAATAATAGAATCCTTTATTTTATCAATTTCATAATTTTCCAAAGTAGATATCCCCTCTCATAGCCTACAAGCATATTTCGACTAATGTTAAAGGGAATCCTTCAACAAAATTAAAAATTGTTTAAGACGCATAATGTTCTTTTGTGAATTAAAATAATAATGAAACCTTTTTAAAAACGAAATTTTTTTAGCATATAATCATATTAAGTCATATTTAAGGGAGCGATTATATGGGTGAAAAAGCTTTAAGCTACCATCAAGCATTTGATCAAATTTATTTTGAAACAATCGGAACACGTACTATTGCTGACTATACAATTACTTTGTTTTCCCCTGGTAAAGATCCTATACCACTTAAATCAATAAAAGGAAGAAAATCGAATGGACTTAAAGAAGCAAGGATAGTAATTTCTAAATATATCTTAGAACACATGAACGGATATGAAAATACCATCTTTAATCAACACTGCATCAGTCCTGACAGACCTTCTAAGGATGATAAGTGGAATCAGTGGAAAGTTTCTCAATTCATTTAAACAGGGTTAGCCCCTGTTTGATACATAAAAAATAACGATATCTTATTCTGCGTTGGATGTTCCTACAGTGAAACAATTCTACACATAATGCTGACTTAACTGTTTATGTCGATGCCGCTTCAGCCCTAAATCCGTACCCCTTAGCCATTTCAAGAAATTCTTTATAACCAGAAGCGACCTTAGGCATTTGAAGACTATAAGATCCATCTTCGTTTTGTCTATTATTATTACTCATACAAATTCCTCGATTATCTGCAGTAATAATATGCAAATGTTTACTTATTCCAAACTTCGGATTGTTTTGAAGTTGATCGGTAACAAGGATATTAAATGCGGCAGGAAGACCTATTGTTTCAGCAAAACCAAATACATTATTAACATTGGAATCGCACCATTCTATAAGTCTCTTATGCTCATCTATTGATGAACCAGATCCAATCGAAACTATGTCATGTTGATTTGCAATATAAGGTTTGAAATTTGGGCCAGATAGCTTAATTACTGCAGTTTTCGTATTCCTTATATCTCCAATATCAATTTTTGATTCAGGAAACGTACCAATCATCAATAACTGGCACCCCAATTTTTTCTCGATTGGGCTTGCATTATCGTATATTCGTTTAGCTTTCCTACTCCACTTCTGAGCAATATAAGTTGGAATTAATCCTTTTTCTTCTTTTTCATTCTGTATACACTCAGCCAAACCGATTAACATTTTAAAGCCTAAACTAACACTTCCTGCAAAACCAGCTCTCATATTGTTAGTGATAGAGTAAAATTTTTGCAAACAATCTTTTTCAATATTACTTCCCCATGAAACTTTAATATCAGATAAAGCGAAACTGTAACCCATAAATGAGTTTACTCCTATAATCCAAGTCAATTTTACATCCCCTTTTAGAGGATGATATCTTTTTATTGGTGAGTTGTAAATTCGTTTCAAATTACCATTATGAATATTGACATAAAAAATAACGCTAGCTTATGCTGCGTTTAATGACCCTCATGTGCAACTCAAATGATTAACAATTTTTTGTAGCCCTGATAAGTTCCCTTTTCCTAAGGTAGAGTAATAATCTATATGCTTCTGTACGGCAATTAAAGCATCTTTATAGGAATCCTCACCAAAATCTCTTCTAATGCTTTCAAGCAAAAATTTATTTGTATCATTATTAAACGCTCTTTTATATTCTTCTCCATTCAACATAGCTAGAAATATGGTAATAAAAGCTTGTGCAGAACCTTCTGCCATACCCGTTGCTCTATAAATCTCAATTTTCCCTTCGCTTCTACTCATTTGTCCTGAATATACTTTTTTCGCTACTTCATAAGCACCTTTACTCATTTCCATGGTAATCTTCATTTATTAACCCTCCAAATATTGTGATTATTTAAAGGTTATCATATAAACGTGCAGCTGTGTCTTAGCAAATAATTTGTCAAGAGACGGCTGCATACTTCTTGTAATAGGTAAAAAAACTAATGCTACGTGGATCTTTAGTATACGTTTTATGAATATTTGAAAGTCTTATCAAATATGCTGATACTTGAAAAGGTAGAATTACAATTTCAAAATATATACTCGAAGTAATAAATGAAAATGCAAACACAGTTTTTAATCAGCTTTGCAAAAAACCCGGACGTGAAAAAGACCGATGGGACCAATGGAGAGTTTCCCAATTCATTTAAACAAGTTTAGCCCCCAGTTTATTACATTATAAAACACTAGCTTATGCAGCGTTTTTTATTCCGTATGACATTTAATGTTCCTCAGTTGAATTATTCAACTGTTACAAGGTTTCCATTTCCATCTAAACCAAGTATAGATAAATCGGCTAACACTGGCTCTTTCAAATGTTCAGGAACATCTTCAATATTTCTACGTTTCCCAGCGATTAACCCACTAAAAATTGCTACCATAAACATAATATTACCTCCTATTATTTTCATTAGTATTTTAATTGCTATATTCTGTATCCAGTACATGTTGCACCGCCACTCTATCTTGTTCTAAAACTTGGTCCATTGAATATCGATTGTTGTATTGTGATTTCATTGGCTGTTGCTCAAATCACATATCCACTAACCTTAACTATCTATTCCTTTTAAATAGGCTATGTTAGAGTTAATGGTTTATTTTGTATAGAAAAAAGAGCTTGGAGAAGCATTTCCAAGCTCTTTTTTCCTGTCATTTTTAGCTAAAGCACCCGTTAATTTAAGTGTAATCTTTCATAATCCTGTTCCCTAACATAAAGATTCTTTTAATCTAAGAATTTCCCTTTATGAAGATGCGGTTTATTTACTAACGAATGAATCAATAAAAACGACCATTATAGCTATCTTTCAAAGCTATTTTTAATCTAACGGTGTTTTTGATAAATACTCTAACTTTATAACGTGCATTTCATCTTTATAAGAAATAACGCCATATTCATCTTGAGTAAAATAAAATGTCACAGCTTCGTTACGAGGAATAAGCATCTTACCATGATAGCCCCTATAATCAGGTATATCTTTTGTTATATAATATGTGCCAATAGGTTGAATATCCTCTATTGGTTTTAAATCTTTAATACTTACATAGCCAAAACTTGGACCTTTATAAGGATAACGAGAATCGTCAGTAAATTTTCTATTAAAGATACCAATATCCTCAGAAAAATCATCTATATTCCCTATAAAACTATTAATCGCATTATTTTTTTCCCAAGATTCTCGTACTAGAATAAGTGTATCTTTCTCTACTTCAAATATTTGTTTTGCATTTAATAATGGAAATTCATAGGCTATTGTATTTTGCCTAGCAAGATAATAGCCACTTGGAACACTTCGTTTTTCAACTACTTTAACATCAGAACCAGAAATAAATTCTTTTACATAATATGGTGGATCTTCCTCTTCACCTGAATAATCTATTACGACTTGTAATTTACCGTCAATAATCGTGTATTGTTCGAGATACTCCGCATAATTAAAAAATTTGATAGATTCTGAAGGACTTTGATCCCTTAAAATTGACCCATATCCTTTTTTATAATATTTTAATGGTTTTTTTAATATTTCCTCACGTGATGACACGACCCATGTATAATCATCAAAAAATGAAACTCTTAAATTCATTGGTACTTCCTTAAATACGACAAGGTTTGTTGCTTGTACACGATAACCGCTACTCATCCAGTAATAAACTTTTCCATTATACTTTTCAATATCATAAACTCTGAAATAATTACCCTTTTTCACTGTCAACGATACAAATTTACCTGAACTATCTTTCTTATAAACTTTTACGTCCTTTGTAAAAGTCATTTTCCCTGATTGGTCCTTTACAATTTCTGCCCCATCCCATATCACTTTTTCTTGTGCTAGTGCTGGTGCTTCAATTGAGAAGAAACCTCCCCCTATTATTAGTAATACTATGAACCATTTTTTCATTGTTTACCCAATTCCTTCCTATTTCAGTTTCATCAAATATAGCATACTTAGATGTTTATATTAACAGCACAATATAATTACTCACTTATATTACGGTTCATCACAAGTAAACCTTAACAACTATTTGAAAAAAATTGCAGTAACACATTCCTCAACTAAAATGCTGCGTTAGTTCAATAAGAATTAGCAATCCTTACAGGCAGCCACTTGTTGAACTAAAGCACCCGTTAGTTGAACAAAGTTCAACACTTGCACACCATCAATTGGTTCCCATAAGGATCTTTAAAATTAAACCAATGTTTATGCTTAATTTCTGTTGTTAATTCGACATTCTTACCTCTCATATACTCATATGCTTGTTCTATATTATTAGTGTTTAAATGAAAAGGTGGAGTTTTGAAGATATTATCCTCTGAATAGATTTTGCTATCTAATACAATTCCTGGTCCATTCATAGGCACTATATATAAATGACCATATAAAACCTCACCATCTATTGGTAACCCTAATATGTCACAATACCAATTACGTGCTTCTTCAATATTACTTACAGGAATAAAAACTGTTCCGATTTTATTTAATATAGGATTCATAAACTACCTCCAAAAATCAACTTCGAATATTCAAGATTTATTCGCTACAATTTATATATTCTCCTTCTTATTAAACTAACCTGCTGCGTTAGTTCAATAAGAAAAAAGGCTTTACCCCATCTTGAAGTAAAGCACCCGTTAGTTGATTAAGGAAGGAAATGTAAAGGGATGTATGTTATAAAAACTAATTAACTCTCAAGTTAATTTTTTCTTCATATTCGCCCGTATTAGTCCGCCAATTAATTTCTATATAAGCATGATTTAACGATATAATTGCATTATCTATAGTTGGAGGATTATTACCTACGCCCGTACCAAAGGATATAGCATTTTGATTTTCTTGAGGTTCTCTTTCTCCATCACGTCCGCCTTCGTCAGTAACTAACGAATAAGAGACATATAGAAGTTCCTCATCTCCTGTATATTTAATCCCACCTCTATCATAGAGTTCAGAATCGGTCACTTCGTATGTTACATGTGCTTCCCATAAGTCTCCTTCACCAGTAGCTTTAATGGTTTCTTGATTTGAACAAGCTGTTAATAGAATAATTGTAAATAGTAAAATAGATATCTTTCTCAACGTAACTCCCCCTCAAATGTGGATCGAATTGTCCCTACGTAATAACTATTTCGAAACTTTTGTTATAAATACCTCTTATTAAACTAAACTGCCCCTTTTGTGGTATAAGAAAAAAGGCTTTACTCCTTCTTGAAGTAAAGCACCCGTTAGTTGAATAAGAGTTATTTCTTCTGTTTAGTTTTAATGTATTTTTCCGTTAATAATCCCGCATTAAACACCGATAAAATCATGATGAAGAAAAATAGTATTCGAACGGGTGAAATCCTCTCGTCAACAGTAAAATCAATATTAAGAAAAGTAGAATAAACAAAGGCAATAGCAACAAATATAGATAAGATAAATTGTCCTTTTAAAGACTTAATCATAAAATCCCCCTTATAAATATTATTGATTAGTTGAAATTCATCTCTAAATTTAATTAGAAACTAAATAAAGCCACAACAATAACTAATAAAGATACTGGTATAAAAAACATACCCCAACTATTTTTACCTTTATTTTTAAATTCCTCTATTCCTATAATTGCAATAAAGATTCCAAGCAATAAAGATGATATTGGACCATATAAAAAATCTTTTGTAATTAAGCCGTATGCTGAAATTGCTATTACAATTAAAGCAAGAATTATTTTAATAATTTTCAACTCAATTCCCCCTCGTATTATTCACTAACCTGCTGCTTTACTTTAATACGTTTGAAACAAATAGATGTTCCAATTTTATATAAATTTTCCATTTATAATAAACAAAAATCCATTTGGCTTATTGAACTAAACTGCTGCTTTAGTTCAATAAGAAAAAAGGCTTTACTCCTTCTTGAGGTAAAGCACCCGTTAGTTTAAGTAAATTCTTTCACTAACTGATAAATAATCGAGTTGTATTATCTAAAGTCCAATAAAAATTCTCATTGTTTCCCCTTATTCCACTTATAGGAAATTTTTGACCATTCATAAATCAGAATAATCAAGAAAATTATAAGACAGACAATTAAATTATCTATCCACATAACCTTATCTTTAACAATTAATTGCCAAACAGTTGATACTATAAAATATATTAAAGAGAATCTGATGCTTTTCTTAAACATAATATCACCGCCTTCATTACAGATTGTTTTCTAAAAGATGAAGTTATTCAACTAACCTTTTGCGTTAGTTTAAGTGTAACATTTCACAATGGATTGCCGAACTATACTTGATGTTTTGGACGTAAAAATAGACCATATGCTAGTAACAAATACGAATATAACTAAAATTAGTGTTGACTCTAAAAAGACTCTCATAGCACTCTCCTAATTTTTATCTAATTAGTTTTACCCACTATTTCACTAACCTGCTGCTTTAGTTCAATAAGAAAAAAGGCTTTACTCCTTCTTGAAGTAAAGCACCCGTTAGCTTAATAAGAAAAACTATTCTTTCTCAACTTTCTTTATAAAAACATCTAACACTTTTGTATAAATTTCTGGCTGTTCAGAATGCACTAGGTGCGAGGCAAAGGGAATGATAGACACGTGAACGTCCTGCTTTAATAACGGGTACAAGATAGCCCCTTTGGTTTCACCTTTATTTCCTTCACCAACCATATACAAAACAGGTGAATTAATACCATCCAAATCTTTTGTCTCGTGAAATGGATACCAATGTTCATCTTTTCCCATATATATAAATTGTCTCCAATTAGACCGATGTAAATTATCAAAGTAACTTGCTACATCTTCGTTTTGTAATAATTGTGCTTGAGATTCTACATCTTCTTTGTGCATTTCAATCCAGTTTTCTGGCTTTTTAGACAAAATCCCAGAAATAGTTAAACTTTTAACTTTATGAGGGAATTTTTTTGCGAAGAATAATCCAACTAAAGCACCTAACGAACACCCTACTAGATGAGCAGATTTTACATCTAATTTATTTAGTGTTTCTTCTATATCTATTGCAGAATCCTCAAAGAAATTCGAAAGATTATTTTCAATTGACTTACCATGTCCTCTTAAATCGGGAAGAATAACTTTAAAGTTGTGTTTAAAATATTCTCTCTGATATTCAAAGTCAGTTAAACCCGTTTGTAAGCCAGTATGAAGAAATACAATTGGTTCCCCATCCCCAAAAACTTCAGTATGTAGTAGCAAAATCATCCCTACTTTTCTAAGTTATAATTTGTTTAATATATGCCTACTTCGCCAGCCTTTTAAAAATACCTTCTTCTTCAACTAAACTGCCGCGTTAGTTTAATAAGAAAAAATGCTTTACTCCTTCTTGAAGTAAAGCACCCATTAGCTTAATAAACTTCCAAAAAATATAACGAAAGTCAAAATTGCTGATAACCCTAAAGTAATAATTATTGTAGTTACACTCCTCACCATCCCTTTCCAATCATGGATACCTGAAAAACCTAATACCCCTAAAATTAAAGTTAGCAATGAAATATATAAAACCAGTTTTAAAGGGTGTGTACCCATAATGGAATAATCAATTGGACCTGAAAATGAAACAAGAAGAAATAATAAAATGCAAATTATTGATAAGATAAATGACCCTATGTTAATCTTTTTCTTCATTCAATAATTCCTTTTTTCGTTATTTTAGTATTTTTCTTATTGAACTAACCTGCCCCGTTAGTTGAATAAAGTTACTTCATCCAACAGAAAAATCCATTATGACGAAGAATTCTCCTCTTTTTTTCTAAATAAATATTTTAATAAAGACACTGCAAGCCTAATTAGTAAAATGTAAATAAAACTTTGGCAAATACTTAGAACTAAGACAAATACATATATTCCAAAATCTTCCACTTCGTTTACACCATAATATTGCAACAATTGCCAATCAAAAAAATATTATAATAACTTATCCCTAAGAATATAGGAATTAATAACACCCAATAAGCCTTAGGTAAACTTACTGTATAACCTTTAACTAACATTTAATCCCCCCATTCCGATTTTTTCTACATTGAATAACTATTTCGACACTCATCCAAAAAACACCTACTTATTGAACTAAACTGCACCGTTAGTTCAATAAGAAAATGGAGTTTCCTAATCCAACCCCATGACCTTTAACTAATGGTCCCCATTAGTCTAAGTGCATTTATTAATATCAAAAAAAGAGAGTTGCCAAGCAACTCCTTAGATAATTACAAAATTCTCCTACTATATACAATTGTACCGCTACGTACTTGTCATAAAGTAAAGGTGGTAAAATTTTTAAAAATGTACAAAGCAGTCTTGCACGAGACTGTGTTTAGTCTGCATAATATTATCGGAAGAGAAATGAACTTACACATCCAAGCTGTTGATGATACCTAATATTTGATGAAGCCTTTTCTTCATTCCACCTCATGATTGAAAGCCATGTAAAACCTAAAGTGATGCTTAAAAAAACTATTACTAATGACGAAATGGCAATGGTCCGAATAACCGTTCTTCTTTTTGCCTTACTTACTATCTTTGAAATATTGTTCGTCGAATTTCCACAAAAAGCTCATTTAGCTCCAATTCCTCTTTATTTTCTTTGTAGTCGGTCATGTTTTGTTTGCTCCTTCCTATACTTATCTTTAAAGGCTTTCCTTGCACGAAATAGGTATGTTTTTAAGGTTCCTGGATTTAAATCGAGCATCTCTGCAATTTCTTCATAGCTTAAATTTAGTTCGTATTTTAACAACAACAACAACTGTTTATGTAGGGGAGTCAGCTGATCGAGTACGACTTGGATTTCTTTCTTCATCTCAGATTGCTCAACATGGTCTTCCGGTAAAAGTGTATCGTCTACAAACTCAAAGTTTTCAAACGATACAAGAACCTGTTTTTGCTGCTTGCGACATAAATCATAGAATTGATTGATTGCTACACGGAATAACCAGCTAAACGACTTATCAGGATCGACAGAATCAATGTATAAGAGAAATTTATATAAAGCCTCTTGTATGATATCTTCAGCATCTCGAGGATTTGCGCCGTTCTTAATTAAATACTTATAAATAATTCCCGTTTTTTCTTGTAGAACGTGGTACAATTCCTCTTTCTGTTTCACTAACTCCCCTCCTTCCCACTTATTAGACTCCTGGCCATGTAAAAAGTTAACACTGATTTTGATTTTTTTATAAAGGCAAAAAAAAAGTATGATTCTTTTATAGAATCACACTTTCCCATTCTAAGAGAATATAAATTAGTCAATTTCCACGTTATTTGCATGAATACCACTTACGATTTAACCCTTCTTCAACTAAACTGCTTTAGTGCAATAAGAAAAAAGAGCTGCATAAGCAACCCCTGATCTTTAACTAAAGCACCCGTTAGCTTAATAAGAAAATGTCTAACTTATTCTTTATAGAATGAAATCAAAATAGGTTTATACATTATCTCAAATTCACTATCCCAACAAAAATGATATTAAAATAATGCTAAATAAATTAGCAATAAAATGCGAAATAGCACTTATCCACGCATTGTTTGTTTTATAAAATATCACACCATATAAAACACTATTTATAAAGATAAAAAAAATATCATAAGAGACTACTATAAGACTCCCATCCACAATGTGACCAAATGCAAATATTATGGATGTAACAATTAAAGTAGGTATTATTGGCAGTGCTTTACTCAATTGCTTTTGAAAAAAAGCCCTCCACGCAATTTCTTCACCCAAAGCTAAAATAGCAAGTTGAAGGACGAGAAACATTATCTTATCTAACGAAACAACAAACTCCGTTCTTCCATAAAGATGTTCTATGTATTCGGGCAAAATTAATTTTGCCAACACAATACAAACAACATTCAAAATTAGTGGTAAAAAAATCCAAAAATAAATTGTTCTGTTTTTCAGACTCGTTCCAATTGCTTTTGCATTTAGTCCAGTGTCAGCAGAAACATTTTTTTCCAACTTACTATTAATAAAGAAAAATGCTATACCAATAATAATAGATATCCCAGCAATACTAAATCCTAAAAAATTTGTAAATGAAACAGCGGTCATAACAAACATTGCTATTAAACATATTTTTTTTATATTAGTCAGCTTTAACTCTCCTGTCCTATAAAATAATCTCTATATCGTAGAATATTTTTTAACTACCCCCCCTTAAGTTGAATAAAATTTTATACTCTTTCAGAATATTATTCAGGTTTGTATATAATTCTATATGGTTTCAGAAATATCCTTCTTCGACTAAACTGCCCCTTTAGTTTAAGTGTAACATTTCACAATATATCGCTGAAACCTACTTGATCTTTTGGACATAAAAATAGACCATCAAAATGATGGTCATGTTTGACTAAAGCACCCGTTTGTTTAAGTACATTTGAAACCAACAGTTATCCAAAGTGATTATGAAAACACCAAACAATAAGAATCATACTCACTATTCCCCAAGCTGTGGTACTCACTATCCACCAAATTATGGATTTAGCTTTTGTTGAACTTTCCTCGCCTTCCATATTTGCTGTTATAAAAGCGAGCTTACTTTCCATACCTTTTTTCATAGAAGTGAGAACAACAAATCCGATTATTATGAAACCAATAGTTATCCAGAGTAATAAGTCCACCTTTTATACCTCCCTTTTTTTTGTGAATTACTTTCCTTCCAATCTTCTTTATTCAATTATCCTGCCCCGTTAGTTTAAGTGTACCATTTCACAAAGGATTCTTGAGATCTACTTGATGTTTCGGATAAAAAAACAGACCATCGAGATGATGGTCTTGTCTAACTAAAGCACTCGTTAGCTTAACAAGTAAACCCTAATTTTCAACTATTTTGTTCTCTGTTCCATTTACAATTCTCTTTATATTTTGTCGATGTAGAATGATTATTGATATGCTTATTAGTAGAGAAAGTGCTGTGATAACTTTATCTTCAAATACAAGACTGTAAATGGATAATGAAATACTAGCCAACATTGAACTTAGTGATACATACTTAGTAAATAGCAAAGTTAACACAAACACAACAAAACCAACAAAAACACCTAAAGGAGTCAAAAACAAGAAAACTCCAGTTGCTGTCGCAACAGCCTTTCCACCTTTAAAACTAGCAAAAACAGAAAATATGTGCCCTAATATGGCTAATAAACCACATACAATAGGGTTAACTGTAGAACCAAGTATTAGAGGAAGTAAACAAGCAAATGTACCCTTTAATATATCAGCAATTGCAACAATTACTCCTGCTTTTATGCCTAAAACTCTATAAGCATTAGTTGCACCAAGATTACCACTACCGTAATCACGAATATCTTTCTTATAAAACATTTTACCGATTACTAAAGCAAATGAGATTGATCCAATTAAGTAACTTAGAATCAAAGTTAAAATGTTCAAAGTATTATCTCCTTACATAGTTTGTTAAGTAAGTATTTCTATTTATTGCACATGATTTCCTGCAATCCTTCTTACATAAACCTGACCCTTTAATGGAACAAGTTGCAATTCCTTATTCAAGAAAAGCACCCGTTTGCTTAATAACTTGTTAAAAATAACTAAAGCACTCGTTAGTTGAATATAATCGTGAATTACATTTTTCAGTTCCTAAATTTCTTTATTACAGTTACTAAAATTGCAATAAGAAAAACGATGACACTATTTATTATTAGATATTGTCCTAGTTGAAAACCATAAAATATTGCAAAAGCATCACGAATAATAAATACTGCTAATGCACCACCGATTGCCCCAAATAAAACTGCTAATAACAATATTATAAAAGCAGCAAAATATAAATTTTTCTTTTTATTGTAAGATATAAATCCAATAATATTTGCAATTACAATAAAAAAGCCCATAAGTATTAAGAAAAAAATAGTCATTTAACTCCCTCTTTTCGCTAATATGACAAAAATGGCTAATGTCGTTTTAGAAAACCCCTCTAAATATATTTTACCATTTAAACCAAAATCCTTGTTGAACTAAACTGTCGCGTTAGTTCAATAAGAAAAAAGGCTTTACTCCTTCTTGAAGTAAAGCACCCGTTAGTTGAAGAAGAAAAGCGAAGCTTATTCAACATTCGCACTCAATTGTTGAATATCCTAGCTATTTTCTTTAGAAAGTTTATATAAGGAGAAAAAAAGAAATATCGTTCCCAGTGAAAATAAAATTCCGCCTATAATCATGTGCGATATTATATATTTGGACTTTATTGCATTAAAATCCGCCGAATCCATGCTCCCCCCCATAGAAATTAAATAAGCACTTGCTGCCCTTGAGCCAAAATCCACACTAAACTTTAATGTCAGAAAACCTATTAACATGAAAATCATAGTAAGTATTAAAAAGCCATATTTCTTGATAAATTGCATCATACCACCCCCAGACTTGAAGAAACACACCCTTTTTGTACAATAATTTGCGCATATTAACTTATTCAATAAAAATTCAAAAAAAACCTTCTTATTCAACTAAACTGCTGCGTTAGTTCAATATGAAAAAAAGGCTTTACTCCTTCTTGAAATAAAGCACCCGTTAGTACAATAAGTAAAAATATTAATTTTTTTCCAAATGCTTAATTACATTGTCGATACTTCCCAAGTGTTAGATGTTCCCACTCTTTATAAAGTTGCTCTTTCGAAAGTATCTTCCAAGGATTAAACATCGTTTGTCCATGTTTATTGAAATATAATTCTTCCTCAATATAATAAGCTGCATGTTGAATGATAGCATTTTCATCTTTCCAAATTACAATGTCCCCTTGGTGTAGTCCTTCATCTAGAAACTCCTCATAGTGATACTGTTTCAATTTTTCAAAAAATGTTTTTTGATGTATCCATTCATATATAAACCACTCTTGTTTCCCTTTTGAAATAGCAAACAAAACTGCTGCTAAACAATTTGCACCTTGGAAATGACCAAAAGTATTGGCAAATGGTTTTAGAAAACTAGGTAAGGACTTTGGTGATTCCTCACATTCTCCCTTATCCCACCATTCATAAACCACCGTTGTAAGTAACTGTTCTTTAAATGACTCGTCAAGTTTTTCCCACATGGAACGCAGAATGACAACGTGCCCATTCACCACATAACTTGAAGGTATTTTTTCTATCTCATGTATAAATGTAACGGGTAGTACAAGCCCTCTTTCACTTAGCACTTGTGAATTTAAAATTAATTGTTTTTCCTCTTCAGATATGCTTTCAATCCATTCTTTTTCAGCTATGATTACGTATTGAGCGTTCTTTATATTCCAGTACTCATAACCATTTACATAATTTAATTGTCCATACGTACGGTGATTATAAAACTCATCTATTGGCATTATTAACACATCTGTAAAGTCAATTTCATTACTAAGATGTTCTTTCGATATGAAAAATAAGTCTTTTTCTGGTACATAACTATCCATCCATGAAAGTAAGACTTTTTTTGTCGGTTTTATTTTCATTATGTATTCCTCCAAGTTAAGTTTAACTGCACATTGTTTGAATAACTCTACTTACATTAACTACTATATCTCTGCAATTGAAATTCCTTTTCATGTTCTGCCTCCTCATATGAGACTATGTTCAATGAAATAGAACAAAAATCCTTGTTCAACTAAACTGCCGCGTTATTTCAATAAGAAAAAAGGCTTTACCCCTTCTTGAAGTAAAGCACCCGTTAGCTTAATAAGATGTTATTTATTTTCTTTTGTACTTCCTAAATATTCACCGTTTTTTGGTTTTATTATTTTTGAAGCTATTCTAAATTCTCCTTAAATCTATCGATTCAGAAAAGAATAAATTCCTATTATAAGTGTAATAAGGGGGAAAGCAAACCATAAGGAATCTCTTTCAAAAAAGTATTTGAACTCAGGTATAAATACCAAATATTCGGAAATAAAAATAAACATAAAAAAGGAGCTAACTAATAATATAGATTCAGGAACATTTATAACTTTCTTTTTTTCCATTAAGAACAACCTCCATTTTATATTTCTTTATAAAAAACTACCATATTTTGTAGGTAGTTTCTCCACGTTTCACATAATAGTCTAACCTGCAGCGTTGGTTCAAGAAAAAAGTGCAACCCCCAGACTTGAAGTAAAGCACCCCTTTTGTTCAATATTTTACATATATTAACTTATTCAACACAATTGCAAAATACCTTTCTTATTGAACTAACCTGCTGCGTTAGTTCAATAAGAAAAAGCTACCCTTTCAGGCAGCCACTTGTTTAACTAAAGCACCCGTTAGTTGAAGATGAAAGTTCTAACTTCTGTTTGTATCATCAATTTCAGAGTTTAAAGTACTCTCCCACCAAATATCCTTATTACCGTTTAAATAATTTTTTATCAGATTCCTAAATGGGTAAGGTTGTAAGTTTATAGTATCCAAGTCATCTGCATTGCACCAGAAAAAATTAAGATGAGATTCACTTGATTTTGGGTTAAAACTTGTTGTTATTTCATCGCTTGTAACCTCAAATACTTGATTTATTTCGCAATTTAAAATGCCTTTTTTCTCCCACTTGTGTTCTACTAACCCAAGTAAACTAACCACTGTGCATGATATTCCTAATTCTTCTTCTATCTCTCTTATCAGTGCACCTTTTGCACTTTCGCCAAATTCAATGTGACCACCAGGTAAAAATGTATTTGGATATCCGTTTGCTTGTGCAAGTAAAACCTTATTATCTTTTATAAAGATTCCCCTTGCTAAATGATGAAATGAATTAGGCAAGAAATTCTCCCCCTTACAATATTTTTAAAATTGCATTCTGTACTTATTCTGTATCTTAGTTTAAAAACCTTTAAATTTTGCATGGTTCTTCTTCAACTAACCTGCCGCGTTAGTTTAAGTGTAATATTTCAAATTGTACATAAAACAAGACCATCATTTTTGATGGTCTTGTTTTACTAAAGCACCCGTTAGTTGAATAAGCAAAAGTCACTAAAACGCTCCCAAACATCAACTTTATTATTGTCTTATCTGGAAGGAAATTAATAAAATGTTTTAATAAAAGCTCTGAGAACTTCACCTAATTCATTCTTTTTACTTAGCCAAATATAATGTTCAGCCCCTTTAATTTCGATATATCCAGAATTACTAATAAGGCTGGAAATCTGCCTAATTGACCAAGAAGGACGAATATCATTTTCTGCATAAATGAACAATGAGGGTAATTGAAGTTGTGAGATATCCTTTAGTAATAGTGGTTTTTTAATGAATGCTCTCCAAGAATTAATCAAAGAACGATGAACCATCTTATTAGCCTCAAACTCAAAATCTGGTTTCAATTCACCAATCTCTTCTTTCTTCCGATTATAGATATCCTTCCAGCCCCTATCATTTTGTACTCCAGTTCCCGATACAGATACATATCCTAAAATAGACTGAGGAAATAACAATGAGTAAGCTAAACCTAAATCAGCTCCCCAAGAGTGACCAATTACCACCCACTTTTTAAGCCCGTACTCTTCACGAATTCTTTCAATGTCTTTAAGACAGGATTCTAAATCATACCCGTTTCCATCATAACCGGAACGACCACAGCCTTTAGGATCAAACATAATAACCTCACAAATATCATCAATAAGAAAAGACACTGGTTCTAAATAATTACTAGATCCAGGTCCGCCACTTATTAAAATGACTGGAACCCCGCCTTGCCCTCTTTTTTCAGTCCATATCCTGCCATCTTCAACTGTTATGTATTTTTCAACCACCAATATCACCCTTTGTTATCTGCTTTAAGAACCTACTTAGATAAAACAAACCCCTTCTTCAACTAAACTGCTTCGTTAGTTGAAGAACAGTAAAAGGAAACTACTTTTTAATATACTCTTTCAAATTATCATTCAGTTTTTTAATTTCTTCTGTCTGTTCAAGAATATTATTATTTACTTTTCTTATTGCATCATATACCGCAAAGCACCCTGAAAAAATTAAAATAGCTATAAGTAATTCCATTTGTACCCTCCTTTACGAAACCTTAAAGTATCTAATTCTATATGGTTTCAGAAATATCCTTGTTCAACTAACCTGCTCCGTTAGTTTAAGTGTAACATTTCACATTGTACATAAAAATAGACCATCATTTTTGATGGTCTTGTATAACTAAAGCACCCGTTAATTGAGCACTTTATCTATACTTTTTCAGACTTATCCTTTAGAAATAATCCGATTAACGTAACTACAAATCCACCAGTTAGAATAAAGAACTCTTTATCACCACGCAATATTCCACCATATTCTTGTATCCAGAAACCTAAAATCATTATTGCAATGCCAAGTAACATTATTTTAGTAGAACGCATTATTCTCCCTCTTTTCTTATTGAACTAAGCACCCATTAGTCTAAGTAGAATCTATTCTCATATCCTTATTTAACTTATTTTGACTAACTGCATAACCGAAATTTAAGCGAAGTAAAAAGAATATATCAATAAAACAAAAATCCCTATTATTCCTGCGACAATAAATGGAATTCCGGAAACTGGTCTTCTTTTAATTCGAATGTAAAAACCGGTCAAGATATACATGCAACAGAGTACTAATCCAATAATCAATAATATAGGTTTCATTTATCCATCTCCAAACTTGAAGTAAGCAACCCTTTTGCAAAAAATTTTACATATATTAACTTATTCAACACAGTAGCAAAATAACCTTCTTCTTCAACTAAACTGCTGCGTTAGTTCAATAAGAAAAGTGCTTCACTCCTTCTTGAAGTAAAGCACCCGTTAGTGAAAAGTACAACTCTGCAAAATATCTTCTATCTTACACAGTCACAATTGTTTTATCATCATTTGTTATACAGGAAAAATTGAGAATTAGTATATAGAACGGATAAACTATCAATCCTCCTATTGCTAAAAGACCAGTAACAGGATTGGGGGTATCTCCACCATTAGTTATTGGAAATAAAGATGCGATTACATAAATTAAAAGCACAAAATAGGGTACCCAAAGAATCACTGTGAAAAAGTTCGCCTTTCGCCCACCCAACCACTTTTTTGTTAAGAAAAAGATTAGCATTGTACCACCTATAATTTCAATAATAAGCGTTATGCCCGTCAGAATATTTACCGTACCAATTTCCCAATTTGTCAGTCTGCTAATTCTATACACATTTAACATAAGTTCAAGAGGAACAAATACCATAAGAGCGTACAGAATACTAACAACATTTAACTTTAAGAAATATTTCATATAATAAGCCCCCAATAATAATAATTAGCTCTTAATGAACTAAACTGCCCCTTTAGTTTAAGTGTAACATTTCACAATGCATATCTGAGATCAACTTAATATATTGGACATAAAAATAGACCAACGAAATGATGGCCATATTTTGCTAAAGCACCCGTTAGTTGAAGAAGCTCAATCAAAAAATCGTTAATCCGATAATAGAAGTGGGGCCATTCAATATACGATGTTGTCACCTTCGCTTCAAGAAAAATCAGAGAGTAAATTTGAGGTAACTCGCTGGGTAACAGGGCAGTCAAGCCCTTCGGTTAATAACTTTCGTTTTACCAAAGAAGAAAGGCTTAGCGAATCCAGAATGCGGTATACCGTTATGACATTGCTTTAGTATTTGAGCCTCAAGAAATTGAGGCTCTTTCTTTCAAAAAATCTTTTGAGGCTACTTATGATACAGTTTTTTCTCATGCCAGTAGCTATCTCCGTGTTTCCTTGCTTCAGTAATCTTAAAAAATGTTAAGAAAAATTCAATATTAAAAAGCCTAATTTCTCAATTTAAAGATGAGTAATTAGGCTTTTTTCCAATGCTCCATTACAGCGCCAGATTATTGAATCTTGTATTCGGGAATACCTATTTATATCTCCCTAGTTTCTTCCATTAGCCATACTCTCTCTTCTTCATTTAAATAAGGAGCTAGCCTTGTGTATACCTCTTGATGATAATTGTTTAACCATTGCTTTTCACTTTCTGTTAACATATCTTTATTGATACCGGCTAAATCAATAGGGCAATACGTGATTGCTTCAAACTTCATAAATTGACCAAACTCTGTTTTCTCGTCTTCAACTACTAACATCATATTTTCAATTCGAATTCCATATTTACCTTCGAGGTATATTCCCGGTTCATTCGTAATAATCATGCCTTTTTCTAATGTAACATTATTATTATCATTTCTTAAGCTTTGTGGTCCTTCATGAACATTCAAGAAAAAACCTACCCCATGTCCAGTCCCGCATTTATAGTCCAAACCATACTGCCAAATTGGTTGTCTTGCTAAAACATCTAAGTTAGAGCCTGTTGCTCCGTATAAATATTTAACTGAGCTTAGTGCAATAAATCCTTTTAACACCAGAGTAAAATCTCTTTTTTGTTCATCGGTAAGATATCCTAAAACAATCGTTCGTGTAATATCAGTTGTTCCATCATAATACTGTCCGCCTGAATCAATTAAAAAAAGCCCTTCATTCTTAAGAGTATATTGCGTTTCTTTATTGGCTTTATAATGCATCATCGCAGCATGTTCTTTATAACCTGCTATCGTATCAAAGCTAGGTCCAACATATCCTTCCTGCACCTTTCTGAAATCTTCTAATCTTTCTTCCGCAGTAATCTCTGTAATTTCTTCTTTATCAACAGAAGTTTTTAGCCATTTTATAAATTTCATCATGGCTAAACCGTCTTTTATTTCACACCATTTGAAATTTTTAATCTCGACTTCATTTTTAATAGATTTTAAATTAGTTGTGATGTTGGGGCTTTCAAATTTCTTTGTTGTGCTGTTAATGGCATTATATAATCTGATATTTGTTTTATTTGTATCTAGAATAACAGCATCTTCGCCTGAAAGATTTTCCAATAATGTTTGTATTTCAGCACTAGCTTTTAACTCAATTCCTTCAGCCTCCAGTTCTAATTTAACCAAAGGAGAAACCTTGCAAGAATCAATAAATAAATAGCATTTATGTTCTGCTATGATTACATTAGCTATTACAACTGGATTGTTAGGCACATCTGCGCCTCTTATATTCAGAAGCCATGCAATGTCATCAAGGGAAGTTAAAATATAATAATTTGCGCCTTTATTTTTCATTTCTTTTCTTACTTCATTTAATTTTTCTACTCGTGATTTGCCTGCATATTTTACTTCATGAGTAAAAATCGGTCCTTTAGGAATGTCCGGTCTATCTTCCCACAGATCACCAATTAAATCTTGATTCATTTTTAATACAATTCTCTTTGCTTTTAGATCTTTTTCCATCTTTTTAACCATATTAATTGAAAAAACATTTCCATCAAAGCCCACAATACTGCCTTCATTAAGAACATCTGCTAGCCATTCTGTATAAGATGGTACCCCTGGATCCATCATTCTAAATAATCTGATTCCTGAACTCTCAAGCTGCTTTTCAGCTTGAATATAGTATCTACCATCTGTCCATAACCCTGCATCATCTAATGTAATAACTACAGTACCTGCAGACCCTGTAAATCCTGATATCCATTGTCTACATTTCCAATGTTCTGCTACATATTCACTCTGATGTGCATCAAAACTCGGAATTATATAAGCAGTCATTTGTTTTTCTTTCATTAGCTGTCTTAACTTTTCGACTCTATCCCTGATATTCATTACTAATACCTCCATTTTTTTAAAGACTAAATTCTTTATTTTCACGATCATATAGCCATGCAGCTAGTACTAAACTAATTATTCCGGCTGTAAGCTTTGATATGATAAACGCTCCTAACATTTCTGGAGCTACTCCTGACACAAATCCAAATTGACCACCGAATACAAATGCTCCACTTACTCCAAAGGCAGTACTTATCACTTTTCCTTTAGGATTCATTTCGTTATATGTTCCAAATATCAACAGATTACTAGCCAAACCTCCTAGAATGCCTGCTACTGACACTGAATTAATGCCAAATTTCTTCCCTATTTTTTCAAAACTATTTTTAAAGATTCGATTAATAAGTGCTAGCATAGGATATGCTCCACCTAAAACAAGTGCGATCTTGCCTACTATAACAGTTGATTCAGAGAGTGGTGCTAATCCTGAGACAAGCCTTACACCAAATATCACATCTATACCCTGTAAAAGTAATCCAACAATACTCAAACTCATTATAAGCTTTCCAAATACATTAAAAGCTTTTATAAAAACATGAGGAGCTTTTAATAATCCTACCCCTAAAAAAATGGCAAAAACAAATATAGGTACCAGATTCCATACTAATATATTGATATTTATTTTTTGCCATAAGCCTGCTGCAAGGCATCCTATTGGTATAGTAATAATTCCAACCAACACACCCTTAGAAAAATATTTTTCATCCTCTTTAGAAAGCATTCCTAATGCGACAGGTATTGAAAAACTAATTGTGGCTCCTAAAGTAGATGCAATGATAATTCCTGAGAATGCCCCCATTTCCTCTGTCAATGCTAGCTTATTAGCCATTTGATAGCCCCCCATATCTATAGCTAAAAATGCCGCAGGAACTATAGAAGGATCTAGATGAAAAACTCTACAGATTGGAATAATGACAGCAGATAAAAAATTTGTAAATATAGGGACTAAAGAAATTATTCCTATCATGCCAAGCCCTAAAGTCCCCATGGTCTTTATGCCTTCCTCAAATTTCCCACCCAGTTTTAAATGATTTCCAGTAATATAATCAATAGCTCCGATTACAAAAAAAGAACCGATTAGATATAAAATTAATTTATCCATTGTTATTATCACTTTCTATTAATTTTATTTAATGTCTTTACTAATCAGCATCTATAGTATAAAACCCTCTACTGTAGATATAATTAGGCGTATTAACTGCTAATAGCTTGACCTTTTTATTAGTATAATTAGCCCAATTATGGGCAATATTTGAATCCATATGAACACTGTCACCAGGATATACTTCATGCCTCATATCATTTATGTAAACTGTTAATATACCCTCTAAAACATAAATGAACTCTTCTCCCTCATGCTTATAGGATAATATTTCTTCATCTTTCTTTTGAGGAAGAATTTCTATAAGCCTTGGAACAAGTTGTTTATTTTCCAAATTTGTACTTAAACTATACTTAATAAAACCTCCTTCTACTGAATCCATTATTTCTTGTTCATAACTTCTTAAAACCATATCTTCCCTTTTAAGGGGATAATCAAAAAAATGTGTTAAATGTACTTCCAAAATATCCGCTAGTTTTTCAAGTGAATCAACTGCTATGGTAGTAAGCCCCCTTTCTAATTGAGAAAGAAATCCAATAGATAGTTCGCTTTTTTCACTTAACTCTTTCAAAGTAATTCCTTTTACAGTCCTCAATTTCTTTATTTCCATTCCTATATTCATCACTTCACCCCACAATTTCATTACTGTGAATAATATAATACATATCAGAGAAACACACAATGTTTTAATGAAATAATTTCATAAGAATGAAATTCATTTGATTGTCATAAATTCTCTCAAGAAAAGTCCGAATAATTACACAATCTGACAAAAAAAAAGACGCTTGATCTTCCCCATTTGCCCTCAATAGATTCAATATCCTCTTTTTCAAAGCCCTTCTCTTAAATTAGGTAAGTAGTTAAACTTCTTGTAGATATATTTATTTGCTTGTATTGATACTAACGGCACAATTACAAATCCAATAAGAAAAAAAGGCTTTACTCCTTCTTGAAGTAAAAGCACCCGTTAGTTGATAAGAAATCTAAAAATTCTTCTGTAATAATTCTTTCAGACCATTGGGATAAAGTATCTTCTTTCCATCAATAATTTCTTCTAAGGAAATCCATTTTGTGAATGTAGTTTTACTTCCTTCTACAACTTTAAAACTTTCTTTTTCATATAGTTTGTGGTCAATAAATTCCACCAAGTAAATCTGAGTTATTTCGTGACCTATACTTCCTTCTATTCTAAAGATGTTTTCTAAACAGGCAATATAGCGTTTAACCACTATGTCCACTGCTATCTCTTCCCTGTATTCTCTTATGATAGTTTCAATGGACTTCTCACCAAGTTCAATTGTGCCACCAATTGGTCGATAATATGTACCTGTTCCCTTTGAATGCTTTCCCTCTTGTTCTTCCAAAAGAATTTTATTATTGTTTATTATTATCCCTAAAGTATTTACTCTTGGATACATAGAATCCCCCCCTTAATAAAATCACAACAAACTGACGTTCCGTATATTAAATCTTATTCAACTAAACTGCACCGTTAGTTCAATAAGACAAAGCTACCCTTACAAGCAGCAACTTTCTTAACCAAAGCACCCGTTAGCTATTATTGTTTATAAAAATTAGTACCATTTGGCATAATTGATTTAATGAATGAAGTATCATTTTTATTAAAAGTATTGAAAAAGGATCTTCACTTGAAGATCCTTTTTGCTATATATTAATGACTCTACTACAAGTTTGAGCAATATAATTATCATGAGTAACAATAACGATTGTTTTACCCTCGTTATTAAAGTCTTTCAACATTTGTATAATGACATCCCGATTTTCTATATCTAAAGAACCTGTAGGTTCATCTGCTAATATGAGTTGGCTTTCTTGTAAATATAGTTTTAGCATCGCTATTCTCTGTTGTTCTCCTCCACTTAGCTTATATACCTGTTTATCCATAAGTTTCTCTAAATGGAGAACTTTTAGTGCTTCTTTAATTTTTTGTAGTCGATCATTTTTAGACAAGTTTTTGTACTCTAATGCAATATTTAAATTCCATTTTACTGTCTCATCTTCTACCAAACCATAATTTTGAAATAAATAACCAATCTTATGACGTCTTAATAGCATTGCCTGTTTTGAATTGATTTCAACATTCTTTTGATTAAATAAATATAAATCTCCCTCGGATGGTTTTGAGATTAATCCCATTATATTTAATAGAGTTGTTTTACCCTTACCACTCTTACCCATGATTGCTACCATTTCACCGTTATTTATAGAAAAGTTAATGTTTTCAAATACCTTATTTTCATTAAACTCCTGACATATGTTTTCTAATCTCACTATTTCCAATTTAATTCCCACCATTCAAGACTTTATATATGTCTTTTACTATAAGCTTCTTATACAAATAAAGCATAGATACCAAATCATATAAGATAAACAACAAATAAATGAAAATATTTACTTTTAAAATATACAAAACAATAGAAATACCAATCATAAAAATAATCAATACAAAATTAGCTCTTAAATTCTTTAGCAAATGATACCCTTGCACATATCTTGAAGCATACCTTCTACCATTCACAATCATATCTATATAATTCGAAATATAAATAATAAAAACTAATAATATGATAAATAAGAAGACAAAAAGCTTTGCTTGATCCATTAGAAATTCATAGCTACTGAATATAGATTCAAAAGGGGTCAACAAGTTATTTGCCATATATAGATTATCTAAATCATACTGAATCAACATAATTTTAAATTCTTCTCTATCATTTAACTTAAATGCCAGCTGAGAAGAACCTAGCATATCGAAATAAAATCCACTTCCGAAACTTCCATTATCAAGTCTGATAATAGAATCTGTAAGTTCAATATCTATCTCATCTTCATAGGGAATTGAACTTAATATTTTATATTTATATCCATTGTTAATATAAATTATTTGTATATCATTAATACTAACTTCCTTACCCTTAATATCATACCTTGTATTATAGTTTAGTGTGTTATTATACTTTTCTATAAAATATTCTTTTATTTCTTCTTCGCTATTTCTGTATTTTTCAGGAACAAGTATTGTAGGGATATTCTCATTAAAATCCCAATTCACTTTAATATCAGTATAGTTTTCTATATAATTTTTATTTAAAATTATATTATTTCTTTGATAGGTATTCATTACTTCTTCTCGCGAAATTCCATTCATTGTTTGTATCAAAAAATTATCTCGAACTGGATCAAACATAACATATGCTTTATCTATATTTTCAACATACATTTGCTTTACATTGTCTGCAACTTTTTCCAACATTTCGGGATTGTTGAGTAATTTATCAAGTTCATCTGAATTTCTACCATGCGAAGAATAAAAGGAATTTAACATTTTATAGTGCTCATATTTTTTATAGACCTTATCGACCTCATCATAATAATTAATAACAAGATTCATTAGAATGGTAACAGAAAGAATTAATATAATTTTAATCAAATTAATAATAGTATATAGCCTGTTAGAAAAAATTTTATTCTTTAACGCTGCAACAACATTGGTCTTCCTTACAAAATGTTGTAATAGTAACAGTAATAAAATGATTATAATACTAATGATTGATAAAAATAAAAATAAGAAAATAGCATAGGTCCAAGAAAATTTATCGGTTATCAAATAAAATAATGAATGTCCCACAACCAATAGTGCGATAAGAATTCCTTGTATATGTAAAGTTTCCTTTATGTTCGTTATGACTATTTTTGCAGGTGAAAAACCCGTTACCTTTCTCACTGCATTCGTTTTAAACCTAAATATTGTATATATGTATAAAATTGCAAAAGTTGTGATTCCTAATATTAGAAATTGTATTAGATTATTATTAAAAATTTCACCGTAAGATATCTCATTTTTACTTAATACTTTAAAGTCTACTGCAGTTTTTTGCGAAAGTTCTTCTATTTGGTTAGTGGATAAATTTGTACTAAAATATCCAGGACTATCTATAAATTCATCTTCTGTCATTTTAAAATACCGATAAACATTATGAGAAATCCCAACAAATTGTTTTACTGAGTTTATATCTGTGTGGTAAATATCATAATAGGTATTACCATCATCTGACATTGGGTTTTTTACTAACTGAAATTCTGCGTTTTCTTCAACAAGTCCTTTATAGACTTTTAATAAGTCCTCACCTGAATTATATTCTACTTGATATTCATTTAATGAGGAATCTCCGATATTATTAAGTCCATGGATTTCATAAATGGATTTAGTATAAATATAGGAAAATATAATCATTAAACCAGACAAATAAATTATATATATTTTTTTCATATATATTCCTTCCATCACTTTAGTAAAATAAAATGTTTAAAAAGATTATCTATTATTATTTCTTTCACTAACTTAAATAGTATAGTTCATTACCACAATAATATTGGTATATATTTAAAATAGTTGGATAAATATATCCAACTATTTTAAATTGGCTACATAATAATAAATATACCCTTTTAAATTCTATTAATAATCAGTTCCCCAATTTTGATATGTGTATTTTGTACTGATTGATTTAAAGTTATAATGTGAAGATTCATCTGCATACCATACTCTATCTGCAGATACACTTGCTTCCGCTATTTTCCAACCAGATGTATGTGTTGTATTACCAACTTTAACTGATGCACTTACTGCAAGTCTTAAGTAGTATATTCAGTACCGAACCAATACAAAAACAAACTAAAAATCCAAACAACAACATAATGAGTGGTTCCACAAAATACCCCCTAGCCTTAACTATGTAGTTTTTCATCATAAATCCTTTTATAAAACTAATTTGCGGCTTCATTTAAATACGTTTGAAAAGAATTGAGGTTCCATTTTTAAATAAATTTTCCATTTTTAACAAGCAAAAATCCATTTTGCTTGTTCAACTAAACCGCACCGTTAGTTCAATAAGAAAAAAAGCTTTACTCCTTCTTGAAGTAAAGCACCCGTTAGTTGAAGAAGTATCTTTTCTTCTAAAGCCCTACTTTGTTCGTCTTGGTGTATAAATATGCCGCTTGTTTCACTAAGGATTCTAGAAATTTTTACCTTTAAATGTTAAGCTTTATACATTGAAAAAGGAGCCTAAATATGTCGCCATTTTTATTTGTCATTGTTCTTATTTTGGTTGGTGTTTTGCTAATTAGCCGTTACAATAAGTTACCTCATCCAATAACAACATTTATTTGCGTATTCGCTATTATGTGTATCATTTACACAATACAATATATCCCAATGTTGCTGCCCCGTTAGTTCAATAAGAAAAGGCTACCCTAGGGCAGCCACTTGTTTTAACTAAAGCACCCGTTAGCTTAATAAAGTTTTCTTTCATAGACATGAAAATAGTAGTTATAAGGGTTTTTATCATTCATAACCCCTTTTTCAACAGATACCTCTTTCCATTCATCGAAATTAACTTCGGGAAAAAATGTATCTCCTTCAAATTCATAATAAATTTTTGTAATATACATCTTCTCAACGTAAGGCAAGAACATATTATAAATCTGTTCTCCTCCGAAAATAAAAATCTCTTCTTCATTTTTACATAACTCAAATACCTCATCGATTGAATGGACAATTTCACAACCTTCAAAGTTTAAATCCTTATCTCTTGTCAAAATAATATTCCTTCTGTTAGGTAAAGCCCTTCCAATTGACTCAAAGTTTTTTCTCCCTAATATGATTGGATGTCCCGACGTAGTATTTTTAACATACTCCCAATCTTTTGGAATTCTCCATGGAATATCATTCTCTTTGCCAATTACTCTGTTCTTATCCATTGCAACTATTAAGGATACATTCATATATGACACAGCCTTTTCCCCTCATTTTACCATGTAATTTGGTATTTCTACTGTTATTCCTTCTTCAACTAAACTGCACCGTTAGTTGAAGTGTATCATTTCACAATGTATCGCCGAAATCTCTTGACGTTTTAGACGTAAAAAAAGAGCAAAGCATCTAAGCTTCACTCAGTTTCGTTATTTTCAATGGTGTGTCTAACAGCACCACCGCCAATAAAGTATTCATCAAATATTAAATCTAAAAACTTCTGTTTCTCTTCATCATTTAAGTTCTCAATCATTTTTAGCATATCTTCTGTCTCCATGAAAACACCTCTTTTAAGCTCTATTATAAAGGATGCCAAATAAATCAGCACACTAAATACCTGCTTCGTTTGTTCAATAAGAAAAATGCTTTACTCCTTCTTGAAGTAAAGCACCCGTTAGTTTAAGTGTATCAATCTCGTTACTCAAAAATTCTTTTAATATAAGAACTTCTCACTTTGAAGATGTTATTTTACTAACATCTGAATCAACAAAAATACTATTATATCTATTTTAAATCTAACGGTGTTTTTGATAAATACTCTAACTTTATAACAGCCATATCATCTTTATATGAAATAATGCCAAAATCATTTTGAGTTAAATAAAACGTCACAGCTGCGTTACGTGGAATAAGCAAGCTATTAATCAACATCTCTTTTGTTGTATAATATGTGCCAATAGGTTGAATATCCTCTATTGGTGTTATTTTTTTTATGCTTATATAATAATGACCTACTGGTAATTTATAATCAAGATTATTATACCAAGATTTTTCCCAAATAGAAGCATATCCAAAACTATTAATCACATTATAAGGTTCCGTGGAAACATAAATAAGTGTATTTTTCTCAACTTCACGTAATTGTTTTGCTGTTAATAATGGACTTTCATAGGCTATTGTTTTTTGTGTAGTAATATAATATCCACTTGGAATACTTTGTTTTTCAACTACCTTAACATCAGAGCCTGGAATAAATTCTTTCACCTTATATCCTGCAGTTTCATGTTCACCAGAATAATCTAATTCAACCTGTAGCTTACCATTAACAATTGTGTATTTCTCAATATACCAGAACCAACTTGGACCACGTGATTCTTCATTTTTTAGAATTGATCCATGCTGCTTTTTATTTTTTAATATTCCCTCACGTGATGAAACGATTAATGCAGAATCACTAAAGAATGATATTCGTAAATTCATTGGCACATCTTTAAATACCACAAGGTCTGTTGTTTGTACGCGATAACCGCTACTCATCCAGTAATAAACTTTTCCATCATACTTTTCAACATCATAAACCCGAAAATAATTATCCTTCTTAACTACCATAGATACAAATTTACCTGAACTATCTTTCTTATAAACTTTTACATCCTTTGTAAAAGTCATTTTACCGGATTGGTCTTTTACAATTTCTGCCCCATCCCATACCACTTTTTCTTGTGCTTGTGCTGGTGATTCAATTGAGAAGAAACCTGCTCCTATTAATAGTAATACTATGAACCATTTTTTCATCGTCTACCACTCCTTTCCTATTTCAGTTTCATCAAATGTAGCATACTTAGATGTGTATATGAACAGTACAATATAATTCACTTACTTATGCTACGGTTCATCACTAACCTAAACAACTATTTGAAAAAAATAACAGTAACGCATTCCTCAACTAAACTGCCCCGTTAGTTTAGTGTAATGTTTCACAAGCTTTCATTACGAATGGTTTCTGATTTCCTATTTATAGTTCTTTCAATAATTAATTTCATTGTACTTAGATCCATTAGTATATTAAGTTCAACAAAAAGAGCGTGAATCCCTTCATTCCAGAATCAACGCTCCTACTTATTTTATCCGTTCTCTCCAAACCCTTTTTCAGGCTCCACTCGTTCAAACACAACTTTTTCTTCATTTATTCCTTGTTCTTTGTGCGATTTTCGGTCGTTTTTGCGTTAATCCTTCTTTCCTTAACTTCTCGGGAAAGTAAAAAACAGCCGAATCTTTATATCTCAAGAGTTTCAGGTTTTTTGATTCCAATATGTGCAAGTCTATTAAATAATATTTCCATCAAAAAAAAGATTTGTATGTATTTGAGAAATTAAGCCCATATAACTTAACACGTTTTTTTAAACAAATGATTATCTCTCAAATATTAAGGGATATGTTTTCCACAAAAAAATAAAGCATAAACTTTCCATTTGTTATCGTTTATAATTTCAGGTTGCTACTGAATCGATAAATTCGGTAGCTCTGTCATTAGCTTCACAAGGTTTCCACCAAACTTTAGCAGATTACATTAGTACCAACTTCGTTCACAGTGAAAATCCGATTTTTACAACCAATGAGATTTTGGCGCATCACGTTCCTTCATTTAATTCATCTATCGAACGTATAGGAGATGACAAGTTATTTATATATGTAATTTGATTACAGGATTACTTTTTAAGTATAATCTTGCCTAAAATAGAATTAAGTATATCCTTGCCAACTCGGCAAAGATATACTTAAAATCACACAAGACTGTTTGAATCCAATAATTTCTTAGTATGGAGACGGTGGGAATCGAACCCGCCTCTAGAACTTACCAAACGTTATTAAAGGTCACAAATGTAATCCTCTTTAATACATTAGTCATCATTTATTTTAATGACTATTATGACAAACATTTTAAGAATCGTGTAGTAATCTATTTCGTATTGTTTCTCATTATTAGTATTTGTTCCATGTAAGTATTTAATTTTTATATCATTACCATTGGTAAATTTTGATTTATTGAAATAACAATCAAGATAATCTTGTTCATTTCTTGAAAACAGGCTATTTTCAAAATCAACAAGATTGCCAGCACTTAACTCCTCTATTAATACTTGTATATCCGCAGGATAATGCCAATAACTCATTACTTCTTTATAATACAGTTCCTTAAGAACATATATGACTCTTTGGTCAACAAACTCTAAGTGACCCATGCTACTTTCACTGATAAAGTCATTATCAAATAACCATTGCATTCTTTTCAATTGATACTCTTGAAAATCACTTCTAGTTAATTTTTGAGAAATCATCAAATTGAACAAATCTTATATTTCTCTTCCTTATTTGGTAATTAGAAAATGCTACTCTAGTCAGAAAACAATAAGAATGAAGCAAACAGTTTATTTTATATTCTCCCCATATAAATTAACCTTGAATGGGATATTGCCATTCAAGGTATGGTTCTGCTCTACGTTAAACATAAAGTTTTACTTATAAATTAAGAAATCTTGAAATTCTTAAATAAAAATCCTCACAAGCATCTTCTTCAGTTTCAAATTTCTTTAATAAAGATAGTTCCATTGGTTGCAAGTTTCGAGTTATCAATGCCCCAAAATGTTCGACCCATCCACGAACTGAAGTTATATCCAATACCCTTCCATCCAGATGCGGCACCTTTAGCGGCCATTCTAAATCGTTGATACCATTTCAATTTCTCCCTCCTTTCGATGTCAAGCAGTGCAATTAACAAAGCTTGAATTTGTAAAGTTTAATAATAATCTCTCCTAGAATTTTATAGCAAATTGATTAATCTACTTAGAGCATTAATGGAGCACTGAATACAATGAATATATAGTCTGCAGATTATAAATCTATAAATGTAAGGAGGTGTATTTTAAATGCCTTTAACAACTGGACCAATTGAAAACCAAGGAAATCTACCTGCTAATGCAACTAACGTTCGTGTCAAAATTCTCAATCGTACAGGAGGAGCACTTACTGGAGTAGTTAGAGTTTTCAGACTTAATGGAACAAGACAATTACTTTCATCAGCTAACTTCAACGTAGGTGCTAATGCTTCTGGTTTTGTAACCCTTAGTTTAGTGGGTGGAGCGTCTCAATATGAAACTGAAATTGTTCCTAATCAAACCGGTGGAATATATACTGCCTACGGAAGAACAGCTTCAGCTAATATCATTACCGCTCAACGAGTTTTACACTCAGAATTAGTACAGATTCTTTAGTTTTAAAAAGAGATTTAAAAAGTTAAAATTGGTTTAGTAGGGCTGTGCCTAAGTCAATAAATTTATCGACTTTTGGACAGTCCCCTTATTTTATGTCTTTATACCTTTTTGCGTGAAAATCCAAGTAACCCCATTCTCCATAATTATTCAGCTTCTACATAAGCCTTATTTGATAAAAGACTATCCGTATCTAACTTTAATTTCGGTTTTCAATCTTTCTTCCAGTGAGCTTATATGACTTAGCAATCGTTTAACCACCTTATATTTGCAGTCTCTACAAATCATTCACAGAAATAAAACTTATATCACCACTACCAAAATTCATTTCTGCAAATCTAGCTTGTACAAATCCTTAATTACTGCTGCTATTGGATCTATTCGCTCTCTGGATTTTCGCTTTGACAACCGAATATTTTCATTTACATCAACCTCTGTAACAGCATTCCCGATGGACCATGTTAAAAGTTCATCTCCGTCAGGAGTGATTTTCTGTTGATAGACTTGCTCTCGAAAATCTTTTGTCGGCTCGCTAAGTGTTGGATAACCTTGCCGGACTTCCACGACAACAAATCCGTGCGCAGACATATTTTGTGCAAATTGCGTTGCTCCGTATGGGTCGTAACAGAAGACGATGGGGTTCCACCCATTCTCCTCCACAGTTGTTATAATCCAATTTTCAATGAAACTATAATCAACTACTGCACCAGGTGTTACAACCACCCCTGGTCCATCCACAATTGATAAGGTACTTTATCCTTTGCTTGCCGTTCTCTCAAAGCATCCTCCGGCATGAAGGAATGTTGTTTTACATGGAATCCATAATATGTTGGAAAAATCAATCCTGTGGAAGACAAGTCGATTTTTTTAGATAAATCAACTCCGATATAAACATCAAAACCAGTAACATCCACATTCTCTCGAGCACAAGCATTCCATTTTGATAATGGCATATAGCCACCTTGCTTTTGGTCAATCCAGATATTCATGTTTTTCGTAAGGAAGTTGCGCATTTTCTCTGGCACATCGAGGTACTGGTTGCCGTGGTCTAGCCATGCTATCACCTCTCTTTCATTCAAAAATATTTCATTTAGGGAACTTTGTACACGGAAGATTGCCAACCGGTGTAGGTCAAATTTTATTTTTCAGAAAATAGGGAGGGGGCTACCCTAAAATATTATTTCTTTGCCCTTTCCTTTCCTGTTTTCTTGTTATGGCATGCATGACAAAGTAATTGAAGGTTGTCTAAGTCTAGCCGTTTGTCCCAATCTTCTTTGGTAGGAATCATATGGTCTACAATAGAACCAACTGTAATACGTTTATCATTCATACATTCCTTACACAATCCATTGTCTCTTATCTTCACGATGCTCCTTGCTTTCTTCCAAGCTGTTGCATGATAAAAAGAATTAGATTGTTTGTCCCTTTGATGTTTATCGTAGTATTTATGTTGATTGCTATGTTCTAGTTGGTGGTCCACACAGTATCTCGTCTTCTATAAGTTCCTACATCCAAACTTATTGCATGGTTTCATTGGCATCTGATTCAATCGATTCACTCCATATCGTTTAACGCATGATTGCAAGATACTGGTTCACCATTCCCCTTCTCGAATTTGACTTAACTATATACAAGAATGACCACCACCTTTTATGTATTATTTAATGAAGACCGTTCATTCTTCGAACCTCTACCAATATGGTAATGTGATGTGAAAGAACGGTTTAAAAGCATAATAAAAAGCCACACCTGAATGGATGCGACTCTTTTGATTTTTATTAAGAAGAAATAATTTCTTTTACAAGATCAATCGGAACGGAATAACAAACATAGCTACCTGAGTAAAATAAGTAGACTCCACCTTCAACTTTAAGTTCAGTTATATCTTGTAAGTCAAAAATTTTATTTTCGTTTCGGAAGATAACTTGATAGTGGATTTTATTCAAATTTCTCACCTCCATCCACACTAATCATAATGTGATTGAAAAAGATTGTATGTAATAATAATTTGACATAAAAAAGCACCCCGAAGGATGCTTTTTTATGAGTATTTGTCTAGCACTATTAAATGACCTTTCTTGCTTGTATAAATTATTAACCGTCCGTTGTAACACCTTGAATTAACGCTATACCTAAACCTGATGCAATTCGAACTGCAACCGCTTCGCTAGTAGCTGCAAATGCTTGTGATACAGATGCTGAAATTCCTACTTTAGAATAATCAATATCCAAAACTGTTTTTCCTGTAGCTCCTGGTGCATAATAAGTAGCTAATTTGTTGAAGATTGCGTGGTTATTCATTGACCACATGAAAAGGTAAGAATATCCAGCTTGTCCTGGGTGCACAGATTTTGAAATTAATTCATCAAATTGACCACTTAAATCAAACTTAGCTTCTATTTGTATATCAGTTAAATTTGGAAATTTAGATTGCATATGAGCTTTCCAAGCATCTCTAAAATGAGAAGCATCAAAAGCTTCATTATTAGGAGCTCCAAGCTCGTATAGATAACCATCTTTCCCAAGTCTGTTATCGTAATAATCCAAGATTTTCAATGCATCAGTTTGAAGAGGATGAGATTGTATTGCAACTTTTAAATCGGAAAATCTAGAATAAGTATTTGCGTTCTCTGCAAATGCTTGCAATGTCAATGCCATTACAACGAGAGCATTATAACCAATAGAAGGGAAAGCACCACGGCTTTGGTCATCTGCCCCTACAGCTAAACACAGTCTAGTTCCAGGGAATTGTCCAGCTGAAGTAGCTGTAACCAGAGTTCCTTCAGTATTGTAAGTTGAACCATAATTTGTACTAACAAGGCGAAGTGCATTGTATGATTGAGTATAACGAGTATCATAAGCAGTAATACCGTACATTTTATTATACAAAGATATAGTCGCTAATGTCATTGCTATGCCGTTTATACCTACTTTGGCCATTTTTTGATTATGCCAAACAAAGTTGGTACCACTTGCAAATGAATTTAAAATTGAATTATCATTTTTTAAAGCTCTGTCAAGTTTTAAAGCCTGTCGAGGTATTTGTATTTCACGGACAAAACTTTCCGAGGAAACGCAATTGCTATCAAAATTAGGATTATCTAATACGCCTTGTTTGTCTATCATCATTAATCCGCATAGCATTAAAGGGCCTGAAGGGTCTGTAGTAAACTGACCTGATGTTACATATGAAGCTCCATCATCATGTAATTCACCACTCGCAAATACTGGTCTAGCTGAGAATACGTTATATACTTTTGCAGCCGCTACTGCTATACGATTTTTAATATTAATATCTGCTGCACTTGTGTAATATCCAGCTAACAATTGAAAAAGTTGTCCTCCACGATTTAGTGAAACTAGCGCGGTTTTTGAAATACCGACGGGTTGTCCATTTCTATAACCAGCAAAATTATAAATTGAACTATTCGTTCCTGATGTTACTGTATTCACTACTTTTAAATCTTCTTCTAATTTAACTAACATATCTTCAACTAATACTTTAGTTGATACCATAAATAATCATTCCTCTTTTCTTTAAGTTGTTTTTCACATCAAAGATTAAGAAACTCTATCTTTAACTTGCTTTTTGTTTGATTGATTTATATTCAGCCATCTCCTACACCTCCATCTGGCGGTTTGCATCTTCTTGTTAGTTCATCATGATGAAGAACTTGACAATTTTCATTATGTTCTTTATTTAAATAATTCCTTCTGCAATACTTACAGAACAAATGTCCAGATGCTTCGTCATATACATAAAGTTCTTCTGTCATTATGCATCCCTCCACAATCATATTTACTATTTAACTGATAGCTCGAAGATGTTTGAATTATCTTAACTTCTTGAACATTCAATTGGCGTTATAGGTTAAAAGAGGAAACGGTAAATCATTCAATCTGCATTATAATAAGAATATAAGGTTCCGTGGTTGGTAGCCTTATTTTCTACCTCATAGCACCCACATTTGTGGGTGTTTTTTATTGCGTAAGTTTCTCGTGGCTATTTATCGATAGCTCGAAGATACTAGATCACTCCCCATTTCTCGAATTTGACTTAGAGTAAAACAAGAATGACCACCACCTTTTAAGAATACTAAAAAGCCACACCTGAAAGATGCGACTTAAACGAAATATTAATTTTAACTGAACTGGATTATTTTCTTGATCAAGCAGCATTACCCATTTTAAATTTGATAAATTGCAATTGTTGTTAATTCGATTGCGGGTCCTTTAAGTTCAAAAGACTCCTCATTTATTTCACCTACATCAAACGATAAATCTTCAGAAGCATTCATACTAGGTAAAAATGACATCAATTGCTTCTTACCTACTTTTAACTTTCCAGGCAATAATTTTATTAAATCAATTTTCTCATGTGGTTTATATATTCTTATTATTTTTCCTAATATAGTAAATTCTCCTTCTAAATCATATCTATCTTCCACGAAGTTACTACTTTCCAAGGATGTAAAGAAATTACTTTCACCTTCTGTATACGGAGTTATTATCATTGTTACCTTTTTAAATCTAAGCATTGTTGACGCTAACTCAAAGCCTTGAATTTCTTCTTTAGTAGCAGTAGTTTCAAAATGACCTTTATATTGATCTACCATATCTAACATACTAGATAAAACTAATTCAGCTGGTGATTGATTAAATTCTCCTATCAATTCTATAAACTCACCACTTTTTAATTGATCCATGATATCATTGTCAAATCCAATTAATGTTTGGATCATCTGTTTATCTTCTAAAATAGTATATAGATCTTTAAATAAGACTGAATCTGATTTGCTAATATGTCCTTCAATTTGCTGTCCAAATCCAGAACCTTTTTTGGTATTTCGCTACTACTTTGCCCGCATTTCCCCCTATTTCTAAAGCACCGTCTTTATTTGTTTGATGAGTAATACTGTACTCTGTCATTAAATCTTCAACTAACATCTCTAAGAATTGTCTTGTTCTTTTTCCATCTTGCCAATAAATTGTAGGTAAAAACATAAAATCGCCTCCTACTTACAATATTCGCCAATATTCATGAATACTCCTTCTACAAAATGCATTATAAAAAGCCGCAACTCGTAATGAGTGCGACTTGTATTATTTTAATGAACAAATATACCTTGCAAGATTATAAATTTTGTATAATTTCTTTGTATACAAAAACGAAGAAAAATAATAAAAAGATATAAGAACATAAGAAACAGTTCCAATTTTAATAGATATCTCCATATCATCAAATCCAGCAAATATTTTGTATGTACCTGTTACTCCATCAGGATAATTATTATATTCTTCTCCTACCATTTTTACATCAACACTTTCTAGTTGATAAATTTTATCGTCAATAACTGTGAACTCACTACCAGATACTCCGTCTGAAATAATAGGTACTACAAAAAAAATGACTACTAAAATCAACCCTAAAAAAGCTAAAAATCCACTATGATGCTCTTATTCAACTACCCTGCCCCGTTAGTTTAAGTGTATCATTTTACAATGGATCGCCGAAATCTCTTGACGTTTTAGACGTAAAAAAAGAGCAAAGCATCTAAGCTTCACTCAGTTTCGTTATTTTCAATGGTGTGTCTAACAGCACCACCGCCAATAAAGTATTCATCAAATATTAAATCTAAAAACTTCTGTTTCTCTTCATCATTTAAGTTCTCAATCATTTTTAGCATATCTTCTGTCTCCATGAAAACACCTCTTTTAAGCTATATTATAAAGGATGCCAAATAAATCAGCACCCTAAATACCTGCTTCGTTTGTTCAATAAGAAAAATGCTTTACTCCTTCTTGAAGTAAAGCACCTGTAAGTTGAATAACAAAAAAAATTTATTGGTTAATACCAATATTTACATCCCATAGTCTTTGAACATTCACTAATTCCTGTTCATCGAATTCCATTCTATAAATATCAGGTTTTGATGTGTTATGTAAAAAATTCAAGTCATAAGTGCTATCGAAATATCCCATCATCAAGGTCATAACTGCCCCGTGAGTACCTATCACTATTTTTTTATCTCTAAAAGTATCTAATAGTTCTTTTAAGACTTTTATAGCTCTTTTTTGGGAATCAGCATTTGATTCTCCTCCCTCTAAAGAGAAATTTGATTCGAAAAACGACTTCTTCAAAAGTGGAACCAATTCCTTATCAGATATTCGATTGTCTTCAGAAGAAAATACCTTCTCTTTTAAATCTTCATACACTAAAACTTTTTGCCCTATTTGTTGAGCTAACTTTTCAACAGTTAAAATTGAGCGTACATATGGACTTGAAACAACTGCATCAACTTCTTCATCTTTCATTATGTCAGTTACTCGTTGAGCATCTAAATAACCTTTTTCGGTTAATCCTCTTGTTCTTTCATTTCCTACTTTTGGCGACTCACCGTGTCTCACCATATAAACAAATGTGCTCATAATATATTTCCCCCCCAAAGTGTAGTTATAATTTATCCACAGCCCTGTTTTACTAAAGCACCCGTTAGTTCAATATCCTTTATTTTTTTGAACCATTTAATCAATGATACAATTATGACCATAATGAATGTAATCGTTATAGAGTATTCCAAAATCTTAAAGAGAAAATCTGGATAAGGAATTTCCCAACCCGAATGCATTCCATTAACATCCTCTGATGTTCCCGTTCTATCAACCAATACAAACAATGCCGAAAAAGAAATAATAAAGGAATATATAGCCATTTTCACTAAAGTTTTTTCACGTTCCAACCCCCTTTAATCTTTTTCTCCACCTTACCATAAAACCCCATTATTGAGCTAAACTGCTTTGTTAGTTCAATAAGAAAAGCTACCTTTACAGGCAGCCACTTGTGAGCTAAAGCACCCGTTAGTTTAAGAAGAAGTTAACGATTAGCGTAGTTGGGTTTGCTACTCCATTTTTAATTAAAATTTCAGCTTCAGATTTAATTATTTCAATGTAGTTACTTTTTTTAAAAGGTTTTGTTACTTCGGCAATCCTTCTTAAACTTCCTACTGTCTTTGTTTTATTATTTTGAACATCCACAATTACAGTTAAATATGCTTCACCATTATATTTTACTACCCCTGTGACTTGTTTTTTCTCTAAATCTATATTTGTATATTCGGGTACGATTCTTAATGGTGCAAAGGTTGTCCATCCCACCGAACTTTGTTTTGATTTCAGTCCAATCTTAAAACTAAAATAACTGATAAGTTTTTTTAATTTGGAAATCATTTTCCCTCCTAATTTACAAGGAATATTTTATCCCGCTTTGGTTCAAGAACGGCTGTACTCCTTCCTAAAGTAAAGCACCCGTTAGTTGAAGTATCCTCTACGAAATTACTACAAATCGATTTGTACAATAGGGTATTAAAAAGCAATCAACGTTGTATTTCTATCATTTTCATCTGTAATATATTCTATATTTTTATAACCAGCAATTACTCCCTTAGAAAACAATTGTTGAATTATGTTTTGGTTTTTTGAATAAATTGTTACATACGAGGAATCAACTACTAAAAGTATAAACTGACATTCACTATCAACAAATTCTTGATAAGTTGCAATTTCTTTTACATCTAACTTATTTTCAAATGCCTTTAAATCGACGAATATCAGATAATATTCTTCTTTTGAAATAATCTCAGATAATGTTTCCCCATTAACTGTACACAGAGATGGAAATAGGGGAACCCCTAATGTGTTGTTTTCTTTTTTATAAGATTCTCCTCCGCCAATTCGCCAATTGAATCCATTAAGTTCTAAATCACTTAAAATTTCATACAAGTATTTTCCATAACCATTTGGAATTTCAAAAGTTATACCTCTAATTCTAATCACCTCCTTAACATGAAACAGCTCTTTGCCTTCTTCAACTAAACTGGTTCGTTAGTTTAAGTGTAACATTTCACAATGGATTGCCGATATCTAATAGATGTTCTGGACATAAAAAAAGACCCTCGAAATGAACTGCACCCCAATTGTTAGATGGTGTCTAACAATTGGGGTGCAGTTCAAAATGATGGTCTGGTTAACTAAAGCGATGATCTTTTAAGTAATTATGTCGAGAATCTGATTTGATATAGCTTCACTTTTAAGTGATTAAATTTTTTTGGATTAGCAGTTACAATAATTGAAATCCTTTTCTTGGGATATATGAGAAATTGTTGACCGCCTGAACCTAATTAAATGAGAACTTTTCTTATCCTGGGAACTAAATATTTCTCTATTTGATATTGACACATATAAATTATGAATTGATTCATCCCGTTCATATAATCTAAGAATTTCTTTTATCATAAACAATCATTCTCCTATATTTATTTGCATTCCTATCACGAGATATTGAATTTGTTTCATATAATATTTCTCTACAATAGGCAAAAATTCCTTCTTCAACTAAACTGCTGCGTTAGTTCAATAAGGAAAGTGCTTTACTCCTTGTTGAAGTAAAGCACCCGATAGTCTAATAATTAATAGTAGATTTAATAAATTTAGTTGTCATTATTCAACTCATTTTTATTAACCAGTTTCTTAATTGTTCAGCATAGTTAAGCCTATCTTCTGGAGCACTTAATTTACCGTCCGTTCTATAAAGATCATCCTCGTTATATCGTAGATAAACATGTAGATGGTAATGCCAGACATCTTGACTCCCACCAGGTTCGTTGTGTTGCCGAGTGGAAATCCCATCGCATTTATAACACTCCTTTAATGCGAAGGATATCTTCTTTGCCAACTGGTGGATTATATCAAGAGTAACGTGAAAAAAACATTATGACAGCAACCTCTTTGCTTTGACTACGTGTCTTCAAAGTCGGCATAATTAAATTACTTAATTTATGAAAAACAGGTAAAAAGAATGAAAGATCAAGTTGCATTTAAACTACTTTTCAAGGTCTTTATTTTAAGTTGTATAAAAAAACCATGCTATAGACATCGTCTAAAGCATAGTAATTATTTAAACGAATATTAAACTGCTAAGTTGATTTTTTTAGCTCATCTACTTATTGAGTCCATTAACTGGAAAAAATATTCGGGTTTATGAGTCTTATTTAGGTTATACCAAGAATGCAATGTATCTGGTGCAAATACATCTAATTTTTTCATTACTTCCATCGCAAATTCCAGAGGAGCTACTCCTGATGCAGTAACCAAATTCTCGCCAGATACTACAGGTTCCATCTCATAAAATTTTTCTCCTTTATAATTAGGACAGACCATTTTAATATACTCTAAGTCATTGCTTGTATGCTTTCTAGAATCTAGGTATCCAACATTCGCTAGTCCCTCAGTTGCACCACAAATTGCAGCAACAATAGTGCCAAGCTTTAAAGCCTCGCCAATTTTTTTCAAAATAGGTTGATGAATATCTTCTCCCCAAGTATTCCCTCCAGGTAAAATTATAAGATCCGTACTCTCAAGAGTACACTCATCAAGGGAAATATCTGGTTTTATGCTCAGTCCTCCCATTGTAGTAATAATTTCTTTATTAGCTCCTACTGTAATTACTTTTAAAGGTGCTAAATCTTTTTTGAAATATCTTCCTGAGTTTAGTTCCGCAATTAAATATCCATATTCCCAGTCCGACATTGTATTAAATACATAAAGAAAAACTTTTTTTGTTTGCACCCAATAACACTCCAATCACATTTAATATAACCAAAGATAACATAACTTCCCTGACACCTAGCGTCAGGGAAGTTATCAAATTTGATGAAATTTTATTAATTCCGACAAAACTTCAATCATTCTTTTCTTAAGACTGATTGGCTCAATAACTCGAATAGATTTACCGTACGGTAAAAGTAAATAAGGTACATATGTATGTATCATATCTTTCTCAAGAAGAAATACTGCTTGATTTGAAGTCCACTCTTGTAAATAACTTCCTAAAAACCAATGTTGGCAAATATCACTCAATGCCCTTTTATCTCCATTAATAACCAAAGAAATAATCCCTTCCTTATCTTCGATAGTTGGAACAAGGTTTTTCATAAAAAAGTCACGCGCTGAAAAATTTTCTGGTCGGTTAAACTTATTTTCGGTTAACATTAGACTTTCCAATCGATCTACTCTAAAACTACGGATATCATTCCTAAGATGACAAAATCCAATCACATACCACTTATTATTCCAATAAATAATTCTGTACGGATCCACCAATCTATACTTTGATTGCCCTTCAGCACTTTTATGGTATAGAACTTTTACAGAGTATCCGTCAGCTACGGCCTGCTCCAACTCCTTCAAAAAAGGTTCCATAGCTAGGGAACTTAATCGACTTATTACTTCAAGACTAGTTAAATGTTGATTTATCTTTGTTTCCTGCTCTTGATTCGAATATTTTCTTAGCTTTGATATAGCCCTATTTAGTGCTTCACCTCCATAATACCCGGCTTCTTCTGCAAAAATAGCAGCGTGAAATAGCGAGGTTTGCTCCTCAAAATCAAAAAAAAGAGGAGCTTCAATAAAATTGTTCAATAAAGAGTATCCACCGTTATGTCCTGCGTCTGAAATTATAGGTACACCACTTATTGAAAGTGTATCAATATAACGATACACAGTTCTTATATTCATCTCTAACTTTTCTGAAATTTGTTTCGCAGTAATTTTTTCACCTGAACTAAGCATCCATAGAATCGCTAGTACATTGTCAATTTTAGCCATAGAATCCACCTCTATATGGAAATAAATTTATTTTAAAATAATACTAAAAACATTACCTATTCATTGAATTTCTATTTAAAAGTAAGAAAACCAAAAAAGCTAAAACAACTGCCATGTAATCTTTGAACTTGACCTTTTAATTGTTTGTTCTCTTCTTCTAGCGCCTTTATACGGTTTTTTAAGGTCTTTAATAATACTTCCTCTAAACGGACACTTTTACTAGTTTTACGAGGGCTTAACTCACTTATTTGCATCCCTCTTAATGTCTCCACTCTAGTTCATGCAGTCGGTTTTTTACTTGCTGATTACTTAATAACAACGCAAGGTTTCGACACATTTTTTTCGATGGTTAAAGATTTGGTAAATGAGCCCTTTATTGATAGTAGTAGTGAACATAAACTTCAAATACTGTCAGAGAGAACAACTAAGGTGTTGGAAAAATATTATGGACCTATTAGTAAGTTATATATAGACTATAAAAGTTACTTTAATAAACAGTAGTATTTATAAAAATAAAACAATATTTATTAGTAAAAATAAGAGCTAATAACCAAAAAATCCAGAGAGTCAATTTTCCAATTGATAATTGAGCACCCATTGAAGTCTTTCAAAGTCTTCTGGGACACGAGAGTGAAATAGTTTATTCCTTCTTCAACTAACCTGCTGCGTTAGTTCAATAAGAAAAAAGGCTTACCCCATCTTGAAGTAAAGCACCGGTTAGTTGAAAATGAGTCAATTAAGATGATTTTTATACGAAAGTAAAACCAATTATACAAATTATTGCCGTCACACAAAAGAATGACCAATTAACAATTCGTCTTTCTTTTACTGTAAGTAGTTTGGATTCCGTAAATCTTAAATTGCTTACGATAAAAATAAGTCCAAACATTATGAGTCCACATCCTATGACATCATCTATGATTAAAATGTACCTTAGACCAGCAATCGAAATTAATAAAATACCTAAATATCCAATGACAATATAAAAGTAATGGTTCTTTATCCTATCCACCAACTTCCACTCCCTCTCAATTGCAAACACTTCTTTAAGAATATCTTCTTATTCAACTAAACTGCTGCGTTAGTTTAAGTGTAACATTTCACAATGGATTTCTGAGATCTACTTGAGGTTTCAGATATGATGGCCTTGTTTAACTAAAGCACCCGTTAGTGTAAGTACATTATTTCACAAACTTTCCAGTAAAAAACCACCTCCACACGAGGACTCGTACTCTTTCTCTAAAAATGTTAATCTATTTGTTGTTAGAAAACGCCTGAACAATCACTTTTGTAGATTTTGCGATGAGTTCATCATTAAAGCTTGCATTCTCTTCATTACGACTTGACATGATCGCAATAATAATCGGTTCTTGATTTGGTGACCACACAATCCCTATATCATTTCGAGTTCCATAGCCACCGGCTCCGCTCTTATCTCCAACCTGCCAACCCTCTGGAACACCAGCTCTAATAAGGGTATCACCTGTAGTACTCCCCTTTAGCCAATTTGTGAAAATTTCTTGCTTATCGGCTGGTAGGTACTCACTAATTCCAAACACCTCAAGGGTAGTTGCAAGTGCTTTAGGGGAACTTGTATCTCGTGAGTCCCCAGGAATAGCTTCGTTCAAATCTGGTTCCATACGGTCAGCTATTGTAATAGTATCGCCACTTTCTCTTAAAGCCTTTTCAAATCCATCTGGTCCTCCTAATTCTTCGAACAGAAGATTTCCTGCTGTATTATCACTATACTGCATCGCTGTTTCAGCTATCTTTCCTAGACTCATGCCTTTGTTCACAAAGTCTTCTGTAATTGGAGAATAGGGAACAATATCTTCATTGGTGAATGTTCTTATTTCCTCAAGCACTGATATCGGATTTTGCTTTAATAAAATAGCTGTGGCTAGGGCCTTAGATGTAGATGTATAAGCAAATCGTTCGTCCTCACGAAATTCCACGGTTTCATTTGTTCCTGTGTCAATGGCATAGACACCAAGTCTTGCGTCATATTCCTTCTCAAGTTGTTCAAATTTCTTCATTGTGTTTTCTTTTGCCGTTATATTTTCTGATGTTTGGTTAGTTCCCACCGTTTGTTCAGTTTCTGATTGTTGTACAACCTGTTTTTTCTCATCTGAGCAGCCTGCAATCATAAGCACCAAGCCTATTGGTGCTACTATTTGATAAAATCTTTTGTACATGATGTAAACCTCCTAATTATTTGATTAGACTCTTATGTAAGTATTGAAAAAAAAACCCATTGAGATTCAGTAAAAATTGATAATTAATAATTAAATTCGATCATTTATAATAAAGTTTGATAAAAAACCTGTATGGAAATGCAGGCTTTTTAGTTATTCCGCAATCGGGCCATATTGTTGAATAAGAATTTTTATAAAAGGTTGCCTTACAATTATTTAAAGCCTCCCAAACCTACGCTTAATAGGAACCAAACCTATATAATTAAACCCACTAGCACCAATGTGTTCATACACTCCACTCATTGCGAAGTTATCGCTTGGTTAGAGTTAGTATAACGATAAAGAACGAGTTTCAGAGGGGGGAATCGTTCTTTTTTGTTGTTTTATAAAGTTTAAAGGATTTATTATTTGAGATGAGTTAATGGGCATTTTGCTAGAATAATAAGAAAAAGGCTTGATTCCACTTAAAATGGAACAAGCCAATTTTTATTTTACTAATAATCCCCATTGTTTTGTAAATTTAGCCATTGATTTCTCTACTTCTTCTTCACTCGGAATATAGCTCAGTATTTCATCTTGTGTATACACTTTGCCGCCCTTCACGATCTTATCTATATGCTTTGTATGTTCAATTTTTTCTAATGGATTGTCGTTTAAAATAACTAAATCAGCAATATATCCTTCTTTAATTACACCAATATAATCCAGGCTGATTGATTTTGCTGCGTTTACTGTTGCTGCTTGTAAAGCTTCCAATTCAGTAAAGCCAATCTCCACAAATATTTCAAGTTCACGGTGTAAAACCATACCTGGGTATGTATATAATAAACCAGGCGTATCCGTTCCAGCTACTACAGTTCCACCCATATCATAGTAAATTTTAGCAATGGCTTTCTGTAAGTTCTGTGTTTTGGCATTATATTTTTTTATCAAGTCTACATGTTCCGATTGTTCCTTCCAATATTGCATCATATAATTTATCTTTGAAGCGGATTCTATAACAATATTTTTAGGAGACCAAATATCTGGGTAGTTGATAGATTGATCGTAAATAACCATTGTTGGGCATAGCTTTACATTGTATGCCAACATTTTCTCACAAAGTTCCTTTATTTTTTCTTGATCTGGATTTTCCCAATCGATACGACTCCATTCCTCTTGGTCTACAAATAGATTCCATCCTTTATACATCTCATGTGCAAAACCAGATACATGTTCAATCCAAGTAACCCCTAACTCAGCTGCATCTAAAGCCGTTAAATCTTTTGAATTCACCAAATCAATAGCAACTTCCAAGTTGTACTTTTTCGCTTCATCGACAGCCGCTGCCATAACCTCTCTTTTGATCCATCCATACAATTTAACAAACTTTGCGCCCACTTCTACTTGTCTACGAACTTCTTTCCTCGCCTCTTCCGGTTCGTCTGTTACGAGAGCCCCATAGCTAGTTGGCCCCCATTGACCAGGTGTTCCGTCAATCATTCTGTCTGATGCATAAATTCGTGGGATTGGTGCATCATCAGGTTGTTCAATTAAGTTTTTTAGTAAAAGAACATTACCTGCAGTATTACGTATTGTCGTTACCCCTGATGCAACGAAATGGGGAGCAAATCGTTCATTAATATGACAATGCATATCGATTAAACCTGGGATAATATATTTACCTTCAGCATCAACCGTATCGATCCCTTCTGGTAACACGTCACCACTTTTATATATTCTTTTCACCGTATTTCTCTTTACTTCGATTGAACCTACATAAGAACCTCCATTTTCCACATCAATGATTGTTCCGTTTTTAATAATGAAATTTCTCATTTTTGCCTCCTTAATTTATTCATTTTAAGTATTATGAAGAGTTATGGGGTCATGATGTGTTAAGTGTTGGTATTTACTGGCATAACTCTTTGTGTTAATTTTGCCATTAAATGTAATATTATTCAAGTATTCACCAGTAAAATAATGAGTAGCCAAAAACTAGCACCCGGATATGGTATGTGGGAACATAGTTTACACATAAAATACTTTTAATGTTGTGAAAGCTTAGGTGTAAAATGATTCTGATTCTTATTTTGAATAGAATAATGTGATGTTCAACAATCGGGCGCGTTTGTGGAGTAACACAGGTAGAAAAATACTAAGGTGCTTACTGTTATTATAATGTTGTTGGCAATAATATTCCTTTTACCATTAAGTAATACATCTTATTCATAGAAGACCATTTAACAGGTGAATTCCATGTGGAGCCTTTTGTTTGTTTCCATTCCCATTGATTATCTTCTTTCTCGAAGTATGCTATAAACATCTTTTTCTCTTGATTCTTATGCTCTTTGAATATTGCGATTGCATCGTCTTCATGTACGACATTAAACTGATTATCAACAAGTGAATACGAATAATTTTGTTCACCTAAATGCATTTCTTTCATTTTTTGTTGAAAAAAATCTTCAAATGTTTGTTCGTCTGAACACCCGACTAAAAAAACTATGAAAAATAAAAATCCTATAAATATATTTCTTTTAAGTCGTTTCTCCCCCCTAGTAGTTAATTTCTCCAATCTTCTTCTGAAATCCTTCTTAAACTAACCTGCCGCGTTAGTTTAAGAAGGATTTCAAATTGTACATAAAACAAGACCATCATTTTTGATGGTCTTGTTTTACTAAAGCACCCGTTAGTTTAAGTGAAAACCTTCACAAACCTACCTCTTAATTTCCCTTATTTTTTATTTTTTTTCATCGCTTCTGCCAATTGATGAGAATTCAGAACTTCTTCCTTCTGTAGTTGATCAATGATGTTGCAGTAATCCTCCTCATTTCGATTCTGGCTTAATTTATAAGCACCTTGAACTTCTTGTACTTTAATCTTAAATCCCACAATACCTTTAAGTTCCCTTTCCAATAGCTGAGGCGAAAGATTGTCCCATAAAATTGGATCTTTCCGATGTTTTTCATATTTTTCTAGTAACATAATCAGGTCTTGTTTTAACTCTTCTTGCTCTAAAATACTCGGTTTGCCATATACATGGACGGCTTGATAATTCCATGTTGGAACATTTTCATGACCATACCATGAAGAAGAAATATACGCATCCGGTCCCTGGTACATAACAAGTGCGTTTTCACACGTTTCAAAAGTTCTCCATTGAGGATTCCCATAGGCCATATGTCCTGCGATATAATATTCATCGCCTTTTTTTCTAAACTCTAAAGGTATATGAGTGGCAATTGGTTTCCCTTGTTTTGTTGTGACGATGGTTCCAAAAGAGTTTGCTTGAATAAACTCTTTGACTTCATCCATGTCCGTGATTTTATAATATTTAGGAATAAACATGTTTGAACAACTCCTTTATTGGTTTTATAAATTTTTTATATAAGAATCCTACTATACAAATTGACATATAAAAAGGTACAATTATAAACAAATAAACATGTCAAGGTGATTGTAAATGAAAAATACTATTTTTGTTTTGAAGGATGATTCCCCCAAATACAAGCAAATATACGAGCAGTTTAAGTCTTTTATTAAGCGTGGCGACATACATCCTAATGATCCATTGCCATCCATTCGCCAACTTGCAGATTCCCTTCAAGTCAGTCGCAATACCACATTGATGGCATACGAGCAGCTTGTAGCAGAAGGCTATATCCGCGGAGAAGGGAGAAAAGGGTATTTTGTAAATGAATTAGAGCCGGTTTTATTTCAAGATACTTTCATCCCACCTCATAAAAAGCATAAAGAGACGGTAACGCCTATCGAAATTGATTTCAGAGCAGGGGCCGTGGATCAAACCAATTTTCCTCTGAAAATTTGGAGAAGAATATCAAATCAAGTTTTAACATTACGGGAGAGCTTTCGATACGGGGAACCCTTTGGTGAAGTATGCTTGCGTGAGCAAATCGCCGCTTATTTATTCCAATCTCGTGGAGTGAAAACAGAGCCAAATGCGATAATAATCGGCAGTAGTACCCAACAAATGTTAATTCATCTTGGACAAATCCTGAAGGATGATATTGCTGGCATTATTATAGAGGATCCAGGTTATGATGGAGCAATGGAAGCATTTCGATTTCATCGTTTCACGATTGAGACTTTACCAGTTTATGAGACAGGGGCTAATTTTTCGAAATTAGAAAAATTGAGTTCAAGGTTAATCTATGTAACTCCCTCCCATCAAAGTCCAATGGGTGTAAGTATGTCCATTCAGCAAAGGCAAATGCTTATTCATTGGGCTAACAACAAAAATGGATTTATTATCGAAGACGATTATGATAGTGAATTTCGCTATACTCAACAACCATTTCCAGCACTTGCATCCATTGATTCAACAAGAGTCATTTACCTAGGGAATTTCTCAAAGTCCTTTCTTCCAGGAATCCGCCTAAGTTATATGGTGCTGCCGCAGTTAGTATTAAATCGTTATAAAAACCAATTTCTTCATTTCGAGAGTACCTCTTCAATCCTAAGCCAGCTTACAATGGCTAAATTTATGGAAGAGGGAGAATGGAATCGCCATATTAAACGAATGAGACTTGTGTATAAGCGAAAAATGCAGTGCTTAGTTTCAGAATTAAAAAAACACTTCAAACAAAGTATATCCATAATTGGGGAACAGTCTGGTTTGTACGTTTTAGTTAAGGTACATCTAAATCGTTCAGAAGAATGGTTAATCGAGCGTGCTTCCATTTATGGTGTAAAGGTCTATCCTACCTCAATCTATTTCATAAATAACCATCCTGCAGAAGCAATTATTAAACTTGGATTCAGTAATCTTACCTGTGATGAAATTCAAAAAGGCGTGAAGCTTTTAAAAGAGGCTTGGGGGGGCTAATATTATTACTTTTTGTCTTTTACCGAAAAGGTATTGGATCGCACATTAACAAACTACCGTTGTTTGTATAAATACAACCTTCTATTTGAAAGAAATGCTTCATTATTAAAAAAAACCATAAAATAAAAATAGGGTGGCAAAATTGCCACCCACATGAATTTATTTTAATACACGATTGAGAAAACCAAATACTTCTTCAAGGTTTTCCTTTGAATTAAAAGGTTCCCCTCCATGGACAGCGCTTTCCAAAAGTGTAAGCTCCACTTTTTCATCCCCCAAAACATCTATAAGTTTTTCAGAGAAATCAATAGACTGTTGCGTTGGCACGTTCGGATCAGCCGTTCCGTGTTGGATAAAAAAAGCTGGATCGTTTTTTGTAATGTAAGTTGCCGGATTCGCTTTTTCTACTCGCTCTATATTCTCGGTAATATTTCCACCGATGTACTTGCTTTCCGGAGAATCATCTGAGTTTCGTTCTCCTATTTTCGGAGTAATTCCAGATTCTGTAAACTTCTCGTCCAGTTTCAAAAAGTCAATTTGTCCATACCAATCAACGACAGCTTGTACTTAAGGTGGGGGTCGCTGGTTCGAGACCAGGGACCATCAATATTATAGGTCTGTAAACGTTGTCATATCAATGTTTACAGGCTTTTTCTTAGATTAAAATATCATTTTACAAGATGGTCAAGAGTGTGGAGAGATCTCAAAAGAATTAAATACTTCCCATGCTGCAAAATTTTGGGGTATGATTGATGTAACTCTTCTTCATGCTTCTGTTTTGCAGCCAGCATTTCCTTATTCCAGAATAGTGAAGTCATCTAAAGAAATGTATACTACTTTTTTAACAAGGGGTGTTATGAAATGATTACATTTAAGACAATGGAGCATTTAACTTTTAACGAAGCACACGAACTTTTTACAAGTGGGTTTGAAGGATATTTTATTCCGATGAAGATGCCATTGGATGCTTTTATAGCTCGTTTTGGAAATGATAATCTATCAGCAGGAATGTCTGTTGTTATGTTTGATGAAGATAGACCAATAGGATTTGTATTACAAGGCATTCGGGAAGTACATGGTGAGAAAATCGCTTGGAATGGTGGTACTGGAATTATTCCAGAATACAGAGGAAAGAAACTAGGAACAATCCTAATTGAAAAGGCTCTTGACTTGTTAAATCAGCAAAAAGTAAATATTGCTACATTAGAGGCCCTGTCCATTAATCAACCAGCTATAAAACTATATGAGAAGGTTGGGTATAAAGTTATTGACACGCTGCATTTTTTGGAGGCAGAAGGTGTATTGAGCTATGATGAAAAAATTGCTAGTGAATTTGAATTGAAAAGAATACCTGCACTGCAAGCAGTAAATTCAAGTATTTTCCCAGCTTTAGTACCATGGCAAGTAGATCCTTCTATTACACCAAAGGCTGGTGGAGAGGCAATTATTGCAATGAAGGATAGTGAAGTACTTGCTGCTTGTTTAGTAAGAGCAAAGCAACAATTTGGTAATGAAGCTGAAGGTGTCACATTATTTCAAGCTTTTACTAACAATGAACATATAGATGGAATACCCGCTCTTCAAGCTGTACTACAGGAAGGGCTTCATTTTAATCGTTCTATTAAAAGAACTACTTATAATTTGGAAGACAAAATGAAAAATGTTCTACCGTTTTTAAAAAATAATGGATTTAAAAATACTGATATTTCACAAGTATTTATGACAAAACAACTTATGCATTAACTTAAAAATTCAGCTATCGCTATAAATTGGCGGTAGCTGTATTTTTAAGTTAATTATTTGTTTTTTGTCACCGAATCTGAAATTTATAGTAATAATTAACTCTATCATCAATAGAAAAAAGAACTTCGAATAAGAAAAACATAGGGAGATTTTAGTCTTCCTATGTTTTCATTCATATTATTTATCTGTTTGTTTTTGCTTCTTTTTCAAATACTCCGCACGTATTTTTTCAAGTTGCTGCTTTTTATCAAATTTGGCAGGCGACTGTTTTTCATGAAACTTTGTCACAGCTACCTGACCTTTGGTATCCAATTGATATTTCCCCACTTTGTTCACCTACTTTTCTTGTCTTTAAAGAGAATCTATTCAACAAATATAATATACCTTATTTTACTGAAGTAAACCTTATTACTTTATTAGTGTACTGCTAACTTCGCATATATCAGTAAAAACATTAAAAACTTAGTAAAATAATTCATCGCCAAATAGTATTCATTTCATCGCTATAATCAAAATAAAATGCCTTGACACTCTGCATAAGCCTCAATAATTCTATTTCTTGTTTGTTCAGCTCTCTTCTAAAGGTCCAATTGTTCGGTAAATAAGGTTTAAAATATTAAAACAATCTAAGTCTACTCCATCTTTTAAATGGTTCTTAATGCTAATAACCATTACGTTCTCGACGATTTCAAATTTAGGTTTCTGAGGGGAAATATTGTTTTTTTGCAAAGTCTTTTTACTACGTGTATAAAAAAATCACCCCTTGTTATTAACTTTTCGACTTATATCTACCTTAATCCAAATATTACCTTATTCAACTACCCTGCCTCAATAGTTGCATAAGAAATGCTGCTTTAAAGACAAATCCGAACTTAAGCTAACGCACCCCATCAAATTCCGGTGTGGACTCATTGTTACAACACGATATGATGGATGACTGAGCAAAGGCTCTATCATCTTATCGATATAGGAGTAGCTTCATTAATCGTCTTAAAAGGGCTTCATTTTACTAAAATCTAAACTGTTTTATTTATAGGAATTTGAGAGTATGGCACATTTTGAAAAGGAATTAGAAGAATACATTGCGTATTACAATCACAAACGAATGAAGGCGAAATTAAAAGACTTGAGCCCGGTAGAATACCGAACTCAGATCTTAGAAGTTGCCTAAATTATTTGTCTAACTTTATTGGGTCAGTTTAATCTGGTTGGTGGCTTTTAGCTTCTGCTCGATCTATGATTTTACATAACTTGCCTAATGCTAATAATTCTTCTCTTTTCATTCGTGACATTTCATCTAATGCACCAAGTATTAGTTCTGGCGGATGTTCATCCAGCAACTTATTAAATAGTTCTTCCGTTCTATCCAATTCATTCACAACCTTTAATCCATTATAGTTACATCTACTATTTCATCAATATTAATTTGAAACAAAGAAAATGGATCATCCAGTTCTAATGTTCTTCGCTGAAGATCTACGCTCTCAATAGTGCCCCTCTTATAGAAAAACTGACCATCCCTCCACAACTTAATTTTCGTATCAGCTTTAGATAGCATAGCTAAATTTAAGCAGTCATGTATTGCTTCTAAATCCCATTCGTTCAATTCAGGACGTGGATCTCGTTTTATTTCATCACTATATTCACGTAACAGTTTAACATGCTCAGTTAACATCATTGCTACCCATTTTTTAGAACCACGATCAAGATACTTAGCTGATCCATATACCTCTAAGAAATTCTCATGAAAATATTGTTCATCACTCACACTACCTCACGCTCCTTCTGAATTATGGGAACAGATGCGAGTACATTTTCTATTTTAAAAGTCCTCATAGTCCCTCTTAAAAAGCAATAAGCTTGGAAAGAATCGTTTGAAACATTAACAAACTTTCGCTTACTGATTTCACCATTGTCTTTCATGTAAATCATTTCTACTATTTGGTTCTGTTGCATGGACTTCAAAATATTTTTACGCACACTCGTTCCCTCCTTTCTTCACTTATTATACGAACTATTGTTCTATTTTAAAACAAGTAAATTTTGGACAAATAAAAAAAACGACCACTCATATTTAATGAGATGGTCGCTTTTTAAGAAGAGAAGATAAAAAATAGGAAAGTATCTAATACTTTAACTTTTTTACTAACCATTTTTCTTAAAGTCGTTAGGTACCGCGGACAATTTATACCCCATGCCTAAAAAGTGATGTTGGCAAAGCTGAAACTCTCTCTTAATCTACATCATATTCGTTTAGTACCTCATAAAACTTGCTCCCACAATAATAAGTAGGATAAACAAAACTACAATCAACGCGAAGTTAGATCCGCGATTACCATAGTCGCCACCGTAGTCGCCTCCACTATATCCAGACATCTTATACCCCCTCCTTTCCAATTACTATTTATAGATTATGAAAAAATTATGTTATGGATAAGGTAATTTATCTCGTATCAAAGAATTATATTTGTATACTCTGTGGTGAACCTTTCAATAAAGTTTCTTTCAAATAAAAAAAGCCTCACTCTCCAATGAGCATGGCTACGATTGGTTTACTATTTTTACTTCTCTCTCAATACTTGTCCAATAAAAATAGTGTAATTCACATCAAGTCCATCCGATCAAATGACCCCTAAGTATTCATAGATTGTTATTTATTTTAAATTGTTTCGTTTACACTAAACTAAATTTGTGTTAACTTATTGAAATAATTAAGTTAACACATTTATGGTGAATGGAGGGGAACCCATGCAACATTTTTGGGTAGTTGGTACAGATACAGATGTGGGCAAAACGTTTGTCACGACATTATTCATGCGTCATCTTCAAATGCAAGGTTATAAAGTACTGCCTTATAAACCTGTTCAAACTGGAGAAGTCGTGGAGGATAACTTCAAATATTACGCGGATACATTGAATTATACACAGTTTAGCTTACAACCTTTAGACAGCCATGCACTAAATACATATTCTTTCCCATTAGCTGCCTCACCACATTACGCGGCGGAACTTGAAAAAGAGACCATTGATGAACATAGACTATTAAAAGCAATTGAAACTTTACAACAGCAGTATGACACTGTTATTTGCGAAGGAGCAGGAGGGCTGATTGTTCCGCTTCAATCGCGTACTACTCTAACATTGCTAGACGTTATAAAGCTGTCAGGACTACCGGTTTTACTCGTAGCTCATACAAAGCTCGGAACTATTAATCATACATTGTTGTCTGTAAATGCTATAAAAGCTCAAAACATTGATCTACTTGGTATTGTATTTAATCAATTTCAACAGAGTGCATTAGAACAAAATAATATCGATACAATACGCCGGTATGTTTCTGTGCCAACTATTGTCATTGATGCAAATCGAACAATAGAAAGTTTTGATGATGAATCACTTTTTGAAAGGTTGATGACATATGACATATGAAGAGCTTCAAGCCCTTGACCTTGAACATATTTGGCACCCTTGCTCACAAATGAAAGATTATGAATCTTTTCCACCCATCGTTATTGATCGTGGAGAGGGAGTGTGGTTATACGACCACGAAGGCAAACGTTATTTAGACGCAGTCTCATCCTGGTGGGTCAATTTATTTGGCCATGCGAATCCAAGGATAAGTAAAGCTTTAGCTGAGCAAGCTCACAAACTGGAGCATGTAATATTCGCAAACTTTACTCATACTCCTGCAATTCACCTGGCAGCAAAACTTGTAGAGCTAACACCGAAAGGGTTGGAAAAAGTGTTTTTTTCTGATAATGGTTCGTCCGCTATAGAGATTGCACTAAAAATGAGCTTTCAATATCGTACGCAAAAGAACCAGCCTAAGAAAAAACGTTTTCTAGCATTTACTGATGCCTATCATGGTGAAACACTAGGTGCACTTTCTGTGGGAGGAGTAGATTTATATAACGAGGTATATGCTCCTCTATTACTAAACGTTGTACGTACACAAGGACCTGATTGTTTTCGCTGCCCTTTTCAAGATTCGCCATCGACTTGTAATGCACCTTGTATAAAATATGTGGAAGAAAAATTTATACAGCATGCCGATACCATCTCAGCTGCTATCATTGAACCACTTATACAAGCGGCAGCAGGGATGAAAATGTTCCCACCTATCTACCTTAAAAGATTAAGAGAATTATGTGATACATATGATGTGCATCTAATTGCCGACGAAGTAGCAGTTGGGTTCGGTCGAACGGGAACATTATTCGCTTGTGAGCAAGCAGAAGTAACACCGGATTTTTTATGTTTATCAAAAGGTATTACGGGTGGCTATTTACCACTATCCGCAGTTTTAACAACGAATGAAGTATATCAAGCGTTTTATGACGATTACGGTACGATGAAAGCATTCTTGCATTCTCATAGTTATTCTGGCAACCCGTTAGCGATTCGTGTTGCGCAGGAAGTGTTAGCGATCTTTGAGGAAGATCATGTGATGGACCAGTTGGCAGCTAAACAAAAATTGCTAAAAGAACTAGCGAATGCTGCTTTTGATAACTTACCTTACGTCGGTGAATACCGACAAATTGGGCTCGTTGGGGCGATTGAATTGGTGGCTGATAAACTTACGAAAGAACCTTTTCCAAGTGAGGAACGCATCGGTTATCAAATTTATCAACGTGCGCTTGAACGAGAAATACTTATACGTCCACTTGGTAATGTGATATATTTCATGCCACCATATGTCATTACAGATGAAGAAATAAAATGGATGATCGAAATAACGAAAGAAGTACTAATTCAATTTTTTAAAGAAAGAGGAGAATAAATTGAAAAGTACACGTACTGCTTCTCTATCACTTGTTGCAATTTTTGCTGCAATGACCGCAATTGGTGCTTTTCTTAAAATTCCACTACCTGTTGTTCCATTTACTTTGCAAATCATCGTTGTATATTTAGCAGGCTCATTATTAGGAAGCAAACGAGGTTTGCAGAGTCAGTTAGTTTATATACTTGTTGGTTTAGCTGGACTCCCTGTATTTACACTGGGTGGCGGTTTTATGTATGTGTTGCAGCCAACGTTTGGGTATTTAATAGGATTCGCAGCAGGAGCCTATGTGATTGGCTACATAATTGAACGATTTGATAACCCTACACGTAAGCATTTTATTGTTGCGCATTTAATCGGTACAGTTGTGATTTATGCTATCGGCGTTCCGTATCTTTATATGGCATTAAATTTATGGCTAAACGTACCCACGGGCCTATCACATGTACTCGCAACAGGATTATACAGTACTATTGGCGTTGATATTGCGCTTGCTATTTTTACAAGTTTACTAGCAGCACGTCTTTATCCTTTAGTGAAAAAAATACATTCCCAGAAAAGAGGAACACAAAATGAACTGGCAAAAACTAGCTCAAGAAGTTATTAGTGGTAAAGAATTAACAAATGAAGAAGCAATAGCTATTTTAACAACGGATGATGAGGAAATACTTCCATTACTTCATGGTGCTTTTACCATTCGGAAACATTATTATGGAAAAAAAGTAAAATTAAACATGATTATGAATGCTAAAAGTGGCTACTGTCCAGAAGACTGTGGATATTGTTCTCAATCTTCTGTTTCAAATGCACCAATCGATAAATACCCTTTCATTTCAAAAGAAGAAATTTTAGAAGGAGCAAAGCGTGCATTTGAAAATCAAATCGGTACATATTGTATTGTAGCTAGTGGTCGTGGTCCCACGCGAAAAGACGTAAGGGTTGTGAGCGAAGCAGTGGAGGAAATCAAGGAGAATTATGGTCTAAAAGTTTGCGCTTGTTTAGGTTTATTAAAAGAGGAACAAGCACAGGAGTTAAAAAATGCAGGCGTAGATCGTTATAATCATAATTTAAATACTTCCGAGCGACATCATAGCTACATTACAACCTCTCATACCTATGAGGACCGTTTGAATACAGTGGAGATTGTAAAAAAACATGGAATATCTCCATGCTCTGGTGCAATTATTGGAATGAAAGAAACAAAAGAGGATGTGGTGAACATCGCACGTGCACTTCGCCAGCTTGATGCCGACTCTATCCCAGTTAACTTTTTACATGCAATTGATGGTACGAAATTAGAAGGTACAAAAGAACTAAACCCACGTTATTGTTTAAAAGTGCTCGCACTGTTTCGTTTTATCAATCCATCAAAAGAAATCCGCATTTCAGGGGGTAGGGAAGTAAATCTTGGTTCCCTACAACCATTGGGGTTATACGCAGCAAATAGTATCTTTGTTGGAGACTATTTAACAACAGAGGGGCAAGAGAAGAATAAAGACTACTTAATGTTGCAGGACCTAGGATTCGAAATAGAGCTTACTGAAAAACAAGCCGCATTAGCAAGGGTCTAGTATATTATTATTAAGTAATACAAAGTTGTCTATCCATCATACGTAACCCGTTTAGTTGAGTGGTACAAAATACAAATTAAAGCACGAAGTAGACCGCAAATTCGCGTTTGAATTTGCGGTCTTTAAAATACCTATACTCCAAAGTCTTTTAATCATATTTTACGTTCAAAATAATCAATCAAATCTAAAGTTCCACCTTTCGTTTCAAAATAATATATATCCAAATCATTTAAAGAAACCTACCAACTCCTTTAATATTCCTAACAAAATAGAATAATAAGTGGTTGCTCATTTTAGGTAATCGCCATCGGTTGTTCAATAAAGGATATACCCCATATAATACCTACTTAGACAACCCTCTATTTATACCTTCTTCATCAACTCAACTTCTGCGTTAGTTCAATAAAAAAAAGCTACCCTTACAAGCAGCTACTTGTTCAACTAAAGCCCTTTAGCCATCCATGCAGCAAAAACTGACTTTTGGACTTGGGTTGGAACTGCTATTGTTAACTTTATCAGCTTCTATATAATGATAATGGTTGATCGAAAACTCTTAATGGCCTGGATTTCTTTAATATTAGCAGGTTTGTTTGAAATGTTTAGTCTTGCTATTATCAATAAATTGCACAAAGACCGTAATTGGCAAGCATTAGTACTTTTAATTCTCGGGTTTGGAGCAAGTTTTATTCTTCTTGCTTATTCAATGAAAACACTTCCTATGTGTATAGCTTTATGCTATTTGGACAGGAATTGGTGCTTCTGATGGAACAATATTAGGCATGTTATTTTATGGTGAATCAAGAGACTGGAGAAGACTTGTTTTCATAGGAATGGTATTAGGTCCTGCAGTTGATCTTAAACTTGTTTCATAAAGGAATTTTTAATTTTAAATGAAGAAGATAATCTGTTTTTAAGAAGCAAATTTTTATACTTGCCAAACACCTATGAATTTGATTGACTTTTAATAAGATCAGTCCTCTGCAAACGGGTCATGTTTATGGAATATTGATGAAAAAAATAAAAAAGTACGAGGAGGATACAAATATGATAAGTGATTCTGATTTGAAGCACCTGCGACGTTGTATTGAACTAGCAAAAACTGCGTTGGAGAAAGGTGATGAGCCATTTGGTTCAGTTCTTGTCTCAGCCAACGGAGACGTGCTTGTAGAAGACCATAACCACGTTGCAAATGGTGACCATACTCAACACCCAGAGTTTGCTTTGGCGCGATGGGCAGCCGGGAACATGACAGTTGAAGAAAGAGGCAAGGCGACAGTATATACCTCGGGCGAACATTGCCCTATGTGCGCTGCGGCCCACGGTTGGGTTGGTTTAGGTCGAATCGTTTATGCATGTTCGTCCGAACAGCTGGTACAATGGTTGAGTGAAATGGAGGTTACTCCATCGCGTGTTCGAAATCTTCCCATTCAAGATGTTATTCGTGATACCACAATAGATGGCCCTGTTCCTGAACTAGAAGAGCAAGTTCGTCAACTCCATCGTCAGTTTTACGCAAAGAGACGTTGAACATATCGCTCCCTGATGTTTAAAACTTCACCCCAATTGTTAGATGGTGTCTAACAATTGGGGTGAAGTTCAAAATGAAGTCACTAACGTTTACTAATTGGTGAATTATGACCTTTTCCCCATCATTTACACATGTTTATATTTGTACTTAGGCATTATCTATTGCCTACATAAAAGTAAAATCCTCGTAGATTCTAGCAATTGTCCATTCAATAAATATTTGATTAATTAACCTCAACTAAGTTCACCTCATTTCTTGGAACTTGTAAAAGCAAACAAAACATCATTAGGTAACCTATTCTATGATTCTACTAACATCATTTACTGTCTTTTTTACATGAAATCGTCCCCAAGAGATTAATAAGCTCTTGAGGACGTTTTTTAGTAACAATAGTGTGTTAAGTTCAAAGCCTCTTACTCCAATAACTTTAGAATTGGAGTAATTAGGATGTTGCTTTACTCCTTCTTGAAGTAAAGCACCCGTTAGTAAAAAAAATACATACAAAATAATAATTACTATTTCAAAAAAATCTTGTACAAAGGCAAGAAAGTCTAAACAATCTGGACAAAAAAGTCTAAACTCCTTCTTCTTCAAATATTTTGAGACAAAAAAATCTAAACTAAAATTTCCTTTTTGGTTTCCACTGACTTACCGATTTACATGTAGGTTATAAAAGTAAACTTAACGCAATAAGAAATTCTAACATGCTATTGTTCTATGAGTAGATATTGTTCTATGAGTAAAACGCACTAATTCGGCTAGGGCATCCCATAAATAAGACCGTCTATGACTGCATCTGATTAATGCCATTAGAATTTATCACTTCCGCTATCTTTTGTGCCAGTATAATTTTATATGTGGAAGCAGCCAAACAAGAATAGAAACTTGAAGATGACGATACACTGTCGTCATCTTCGGAAATTGGTGGATTAAATATTTCGTTCCTCACACTCGAAAGGTTCTTCGCACGAGAAAACTTCATGGAAAAATCCCTTATACGGGATATCTTCTTCGAGGCATTTTATGCTATATGACAACTCCTCATCGCACTTCAGCTCTTCACCGTTGTTCCGCATGACCTCGACTGCATCTATAATATTTTCCATGAGGGTAATTTGGATAAATAAGGACAAATTATTCAACATCGAATCTTCGATTTTGGTCTCAGATGTGTATCCCTCGAGTACTGTTTTGAAATAATCATCCATAAAGTCTTTTCGTTTAACAGCATCTGGTTCGAATTGTATCCAGCCCAATCCGAGCATCCAGACATTCGCCAAGTCATACATATACCAACAGAAACAAGAGTTATCGAAATCAAATACAGTGATTTGTCCGGTATCAAAGTCAATCATATAATTACCATCATTGTAATCAAAATGTACCATACCGAAAGACTCAGAATTCTTGTCCAATCCTTCTAAGGTTTTAAGAAGCTCTACCATCTTCTCCTTAAGCAGTGGTAACGTACCCGGTATCAGATTATCGATATACTCGACATTGTATTTATCAAAGAAACTATACCGGCGATGAACAGGAGCATAGCCTTTCGACAATTGGTGCAGCTTCCCGAGAACTTTACCGCAGTTATAATAGTATTCCGTAATAGGAACTCCTTCGCGATACTGATAATGATTTTCTACAAGCATTTTTCCCCTAGCCTTTTCGAACAGGCAGACAAAAAAGGTGTGATTATTATGAGTGATCTCTTCCAGTAGATTCCCCTTCCGGGAGCTGATCACATTCGAGACACTACCGCCATGATCGAATAAATATTGGATATATTCAACTTCTCCCAACAATTCCTCTCGGCTCCTGTCATTTAAATAGGCGATTCTGAGTATTTTTGCACTAGCGCCCTCTTTCTCACAGTTATAAACGACATTCCGCCCTCCGGCATGAGCATTAATTAGACTTGTTACATAGCCTTCCAACTCGTACAACTCTGATACTAGTGGACTTAAATAAGCTTCGTATATTTCAGCAACTTCATTATGATTCATAATTAATATCTCCTCCAACTGACTTCATTTTCACCCAAGGCGGGTGTTTGTCTATATTGCTATATTTCAAGGCTCATGTTTAAGAAACTTAACTTATAAACTTACCTTCAGGTCTTAGCTCTTAAAGAAAAAGGAATGCTTTCCAATCATTTTACTGAAATAGAAATGCTAGATGGCGTTCGTCCAGACCTAATTAAATCATTGAGAGATGAGAATCTTAAGACACAGGTGTACGTTACATATGGAACAGAGTGGTACTTATATCTTGCACATCGTATTGCAGAGCACCCACCAAACTTGTATACGTTTGTATCTGATATGATAGAGTCAAAAAACTTGCAACCCTCTCTCTATGAATAAAAAATAGTAATATTAAAGGCAGATTGTCTAATCTGCCTTTTTTAATGCTTTTGTCTATAACGTCCCTTTATGTGTCAAATACGACCATAAAACTTCTCCTTCTCTTATTGAACTAACCTACACCGTTAGTTTAACATTTCACAATGGATTTCTGAGAACTACTTGATGTTTCGGACGTAAAAACATACCATCGAAATGTTGGTCTTGTTTAACTAAAGCACCCGTTAGTTTAAGTGTAAACCTTCACAAACTTGTTCTTATTTTAACCTAAATATTCAGTTGACGTGAATTTAATTTTAATCAGATGTAGGGTAGGTGTCACCATACCATTTTACTATAAATCAACCTTTTCCTTTAACATAGCCTAAGAAAAAAAGACACGACCCAATAATTTCGGATCGTATCTTATAAACTAGGCTTTTTGTTTTTTACGAATTGGATTTTGTAATACAAGTATGCTATTACATTAAGCAAATATTTTAATTAGAATAAATTGTTTTTTTGTTATACTCAATATATTTAGTGAAAAAAGCACCCATATATCGAGTAGCTTTCATTGCAAAAGGCACTAACTTAATACCTATAACCAATATAATACAACTTAGAATTGTTTGAATAATATCAAATTCTTGTATACCCATCTGGTTTACTGCTACCAAAATAATTGGTGATAAAACAAACGAAACAACAACCGTCCACAAAGAAAACAATAGTGCAACTAACGCTATCGCAACTCCCGAAAATAGGACAAGATTAAAAAATATTACGCCAAACAATGCAAAATAATTAATTCTTCCCATAAATATCCCTCCAACCTTCAGAAAATTTTTCATTGGTAAATAGTTTCTTTTTTCTCTTATTTTCATTATACTCAAATTTTCCCAGTATAAATCAGACTGTAGACCGATTTTACATTCCTTTTTTACCTATTCTAAAAGAAACTCGGTTTGTCTCGGAAGCTAATAACCCTGAAACCGCTTAAGCATCCAAGTGAGCCTAAGTCTTGAATAACTAACCACTGCTTATAAACTGCTCCTAACTATAGTCCATAATTCGCTTTAATCGCTTAAGGATATCTATCTAACTTTGTTCTAAATTATCAGTCTTTATTACAAAGCTACTGTTCAGTGTCATCATTAAGAAAAAAGGCGTTTATTAAACAATCGCGCCCGATTGTGGAAGATCTTTTTCTATCGAATAGTATCGTTGTACTGCGCAGCTGGAAAGTTGTTCTTCTTAAAGATAAGCGCCCTACAGATCAAAAAGAGATAGTGGGTTAATCCTTTACATCTTCCTTGCATATTTCACTAACTAGCTGCCTTAACGCGGTGTTTTCTTTATTTTTCTGTCCAAGCCTATTACAATTTTCATATTGAGGCTTTGAATTCCTTTATTTTTTGCATTAAACCCTAATAAATTTTTAAGAGGTAACTAATTATTATTTCGTTTGTTAACTTCAATCGTAATGAACTCCGGCAAATAGCTGGGAGTACAACCTTTTGCTACTATTTCATCTTTGTAAAGACCCGTTTTCTCACCAAGTTTAATACAACGTGCACGATTCTTTTCATCATAAACGCCTATCCAGCCTGCGGTGAAATTCATAGCCCATTGAACTTCGGGTTCTTCCTGCGTAATATTAGCTTCTACTGCAGATAGCAAGTCTGCGGTGTTATCAGGCGGTGTTTGTCCAGTCCATCTCAATCGCCCTTGATAATACCAGAAAGCTCGCCTTTGAAGAGCAGAAGGACTATTTTCCCATGACACCATCAATGCAATTTTCTTCTTGTCTTTGGTGAGCTGATTAGCCATTAACCAATCCATTAAGTTATTTCGCTCATCAAAAGTGTGAGTCTGCATATCATTATCAAGCTTATTTAGCACATCTTGTGAAAGAAATTTTTTGTCCATAATTAAGATTGCTAATAGTCTGGGCAAAAACTCTTCGGTTGACCAAAGTTCCATAGCTAGTTCGTGATCTTTTTTAATGTCCTTCGCGATTTTTCGTAAGTCGCCTAGCTTAGTTTTACTATTGATCTGATGTAGAATGTTTTCTGCTTTTGAAGAGCGTTTTATTTCTGTATCTTTTTTTTCATCCATTTTATACAACTCCTTTATTAAAGTACTGTTTCATAATATGTCCTTGACGGGATATATCAAGAACTTAATTTCGTTATAAGTCTTATTGCAGTGGTGTGCCCCCAAAGTTTACCTTTTTTAAAATTGTAGCATATATCGTATTAAAGCTTTCTCCACCTATGATAGAAGAGCAACCATCTTTAATATAATAATAACATTTACTTCCTTTTAATTGGATACGAAAAGAGCATTCCTTTTTAAAGAAACGCCCCCGTTAGTTGAATATTCGACGACCGAAATTTATTTATCACGTTATAAAATCATACTTCTATTTTTTATAAATTCGAGTATCAAAAAATGAAAAACATCAATACTCCTATACCTAAACTACTAAATAATCCTTCTGTCTGTTTATGAAATGTTTGAACATCTAACTTGTAAAGTAGGATTGTTGCTATTGACAAGATAAGTGTATTTACGAAAAATGCAACTAACCTTGCCAGCCATTTCTTATGTTCTTCATTTTTAATAACCCAATAGAAATTTGAGTAGAAACGAGTAAGGAAAATACAAAAATAATGATAAACACTATATTCAAAGCCACCCCATCTTTTCCTAGTCTGTTACTTGATATTAACTACTTCGATGTCCTTCCAAATTTACCTGCTTCTTAAACTAACCTGCCGCGTTAGTTTAATAAAAAAAGCTACCCTACAGGCAGCCACTTGTTTAACTAAAGCACCCGTTAGTGAAAAAAATCGCGATAAAATAGCAGGTTAATAATTTACCGATTTATTACGTGCTTCTTTATTTCCAAATTTCCTCATAAAGAAAAAAGTAAAAGCAAGAATTACACCCACAATTATTCCAATTACACTTAAGTTTATTCCTGCACCAGTTGTAATACCATCTGCACGAAAAGAACCATTAGCATATATCGATACGAGAACAATAATAAAACCAATCCATTCAAAAATCTTATTACTCAGCATTTCAAATCTCCCCCTTATATACAAATTATAACATGATTCAAATTTTTCAAATAATTACACTTACTAAACCAAACCCTTATTCAACTTAACTGCTACGTTAGTTTAAAAAGAAAAAAGGCTTTACCCCTTCTTGAAGTAAAGCACCAATTAGTTGAATAACTATTCATACCCACCTTTGGACTCCGGGAGTGATTTATATTCACTCTTGGTTTTAATTATATTAAAGACATAATTTCTCAACTCAATTAGCTGTTTTGCATCGTTCGTTGGTTCGCAGTATTCCTCTGAAAATAAATGTCTTATCGTTTCACCGTTGATTATAATTTTCCACTCATCTTCTCCGTGCGGTTCTGCCATACAAGTCGTTCCGTTTATAGGTTCAGGTGTAAATTCCTTCTTTTCGGCTATATTAATTTCTAGCATTTTCTCATAAATATCTTTCATTTCTTCTTCTGTTAAGATAAACTCTGTTGTCGCAGTACCATCTGCTATTAAATCCTTGGTCACCGTTCCTTCAAAAGTACTAATTTCATTCTTTTTTTGAACACCGAACTGAATAGAAAAATCAAAATCGGAAGGCATATCTATTGGCATATTTTGAGTATTAGAGTTGGCTACATTTTTAGAAATCTCGTTGTCGAGTTCCTCCTCTTTACCGCTTTGTTGACAGCTCAATAGCCCTATTGACAAAAATATTAAAAATAAAATTAGGCTAAGTTTTTTAATATCGTCACTCCTTTTATAAATGGACAGAATTTCGTAGTTTTCGTTTCAATAAATCTTGTGGTAATTTGTTCAACAACCCTCTACTTTAGTTCAATAAGACAAAAGGCTTTACACCTTCTTGAAGTAAAGCACCCGTTAGTTGAATTAGAACTAAAGGCGTTGAGATTAATTAACACTTTTTTATATCTCCAAAAGTAATTTTCATGCTGGGTGCGTATATTAAAGAGGAATCCATGTTAAAAACTTGTGAAAACAGTAGTTCAGCTTCAAATTGTTCCTGTGCTTCCTTTAATGTAACCCCTCGGTTTGTCAAACTTTCAATAAACCAGTCTTTATTTACAGGTTCTCCACCTACTCCATCTTCTTTAAGCGAATAAAACAATTTTTTCTTATCTTGTTGATTCTTATCTGAATAGAGGAAGTTAACTTTATCACTGATTCTGCACTCAATGTTCTTCACGCCCAATTCAGATAGATATTTAGATACTTTTGCTCCAATATTTCCATCATTTGTACTCTCTTCGAATAATAGTATATAAAGTCAAAAACCCAAGAAACATAGCCCTACTACTAATATTTGGACTTGAAAAAAGTTTAGAAAAAACTTTCAATAACAACACTCCACTCTAGTGATTTACTTGATGTTGACTTTGTTTAACCTGCTGCGTTAGTAAAAACACATACTATGTCTATAATTCTATTAAATTGGCAATAATCCTTTTAATATTACTATTTTAGGGGGAATGAAATTGTTACTGTCAAAAGCATGGGCTTCGTTTGAAGCGGATAAGCGAATAGAAGGCTTTTCTCCACAAACGGTGAAGGCTTACCAGTTACAGTCTTTGCTACTAATCGGCTATTTTAAGGATGTAGAGATGGAATTACAGGATACAAATCAACTGAAGGAATATCTATCTATATCCGGCAAGCATTTAAAACCGGCCAGTCTTGCACATCGTATCCGCTTTTTGAAGTCATTTTTTCGTTGGTCTCATGAAGAAGGCTACTGAGTAAGAATCCAACTTCCAAAATTAAATTTGTCAGCAATAACTTGATATGACATCCCATATGTATTTAGGAAGGGGCTGAGATAAGAATCTATAAAGTAGGGTCCGTATACCTCCGCTACATACTTATCCAACTCTTTGTTCACTTCTTTATTATTCACAACAGTCGTATATTTAGGATTCCATATTAGCTCCATAAATTCCTCATCTGGACCAGTGAATTGAAGCTCAAGCACTTTTTTAATTACTTCATTATTCGTGTCTTCTACATCAAATTTTGAACAAGCAGATATTAAAAAACAAGACATTATCAACATCAAACTTAAAAACATAATGGTTTTTGTTTTGTTAATACTTTTTACCATTACAACACTCCCCTTTTAATGGTAAAAAGTATTGAAACCATTTAGGATCCAGATTAGTAGGACTATTACATGTTCAATTAACCTGTCTCTTCAGTTCAATAAGAAAAAAAGTCTATACTCCTTATGGAAGTAAAGCACCCGTTAGTTTAAGTACATTTATTCACATACTTATAAAACTACTTTTTTAAGGCTGTTTGTATCCATTAAAAGAACTTCACTGTTAGTATTTCTCGATCTTTGTTTTTATTTTCATTTTTATTTGTTCTTCGCTAGTTGTTTCTGTTTCTGTTTCAGAAATATTCTTAATAGAATCTTCAACTATTTGTTGAATCAACGTATCATCAATTTTTGCATCCTTTGGGAAACCTACTGAAATTGTTAATTCATCAGTACCACCATCTACCATTATTGTTAGTGAATCACTTTCAAGTTCCGTTTGCTCTGTAATAGATACTATTATTTCATTTTTTAATTCAGATATTAAATTTGATATTCCATCATTCTCCACGTTTCCTTGAGAAACTACTACTTCCTGCTCGCTTTCTAATACCTCGGTTTTATTACATCCAACTAACAAGATTGAAGAAAATACAATTCCTGAAATTATAGCTTTTTTCACCACTTCTAAATTCCCCTCTCAAAATAAATTGCACATTCCACAATAAGTTTAACGTTATATATTGGTAATAGATCCAAATTTAATAATAATATTCTTCAACTAAACTGCTTCGTTAGTTTAAGTGTAACATTTCACTATGGATCGCCGAAATATACTTGATGTTTTGGACGTAAAAAACAAGACCATCGAAATATGGTCTTGTTAAACTAAAGCACCCGTTAGTTGAAGAAGTCTACATTGACAGCCAATCATTTTCTTTTACATTGTAATCTTTCATAGCACTCTCTTTTGCTTCCTTAAATGTATTATAAACTGTGTCTCCTAATACTTCCCATTCTGCATCACAAGAGAATATGTAAAACTCTTCACTTCCTTCATACTGGCAAATAGCAATAGCAGTAATAGATAATTCATCAATTATCTCTTTTAAATCGTTGATTGTTCCAACTATCCCATATTGATTAGAAACATAATTTGAAGTGATAAGGTGATGTGAGAGGATCAGAGGTAAATAGGTGCCTTAAAAGGCACAATACTGAAACCTATTTTTTACCGTAAACTAGCATGTTGGATCCTTATTTAGAATGTTATATTGTCACACCATTAACATTTGTCAGTATCGTCCTCTTTTTACCTAGAGTACAATCAAGTGATATGTAATCAAATTGTCCACTGAATGGAGATTGCTATTACATAGAAAAAAAGAGAAAGGGAGACGACTACATGAAAAAATTATCCAGCCTATTTCTAATATTGTTACTCCTCAATTTACAATGGGGAAATATATCGGTATATGGCGCAGCAAATAGTGAAACAGATTTTGTAACGGAAACAAATGCTACAGGCGTTACCATTACAGATTACAATGGAATAACAACAGACGTCATCATTCCAGCCACAATTAAAGGTCAAGATGTGACGAGTATAAGGGATTCTGCCTTTTTTAATAATCAGCTAACGAGTGTGATAATCCCAGAGAACGTCACGTATATAGGGAATTATGCCTTTGATAAAAATAAGCTAAAGAATGTGACAATACCACAGAGCGTCACGGTTATAGGGGGTCTTGCTTTTTCTAATAATCAACTAACAAGTGTAACGATACCACCAAACGTCAGTATTATAGGGTTTGCTGCCTTTGCTAATAATCAGCTAACGAGTGTGACGATTCCAAAGGGCAACGCAATTGTGGGGGATGAAGTCTTTGCTAATAATCAGCTAACGAGTGTAACGATTCCAACAGACATGACGGTAATACCGTCAAGAACCTTTGCTAATAATCAACTAACGAGTGTGACGATTCCAGCAGGAGTCACTTATATAGGGAACGGTGCCTTTGAGAATAATCAGTTAAATCAAGTTGAATTTAATGGACAAGTTTCAAATATTGGTAAAGATGTTTTTAGTTATCAAGTGAAACGGGGTAATACTTTTAGTGGATGGTTCGAGAACTCATCGTATACGAGACCCTGGACAAATACTGTTCCATCGCCTATGACAATCTATGCGAAATGGAATCTTGTCCCTACAGGCATTGTTCTATCACCAAAAACTGGGCAATTAACAGTAGGGGATACGCAAAACTACCAACTAGTGGAAAACTATATAGATGGGAGCAGTCAAGACCAAACGGCAAACACAACATTTGCAGTAAGTGACTCAACCATCGCCATAATGCAAAATAATGTATTAACAGCGATTGCGCCAGGCATTGTAACGGTAACGGCAACCTATGGAACTACATATGATACGGCGACGATTACGGTGAATGCGCCTCCTGTCACAACAACAGGCACTGTTCTATCACCAAAAACAGGACAATTAACCGTAGGAAGCACGCAAAGCTTCCAACTAATAGAAAATTTTTCAACTGGGACAAGTGAAGATAGAACGGCAAATACAACCTTTACAGTAAGCAACCCAACCATCGCGACAATGCTGGGAAATGAATTAACAGCAATTGCACCAGGAACAGTAACTGTAACAGGAACCTATGGTAGTACATCCGACACGGCAATGATTACAGTGAATGCGCCTCCTGTCACAACAACAGGCATTGTTCTATCACCAAAAACAGGACAATTAACCGTAAGAGGCACGCAAAGCTTCCAACTAGTAGAAAATTTTTCAGATGGGACAAGTGAAGATAGAACGGCAAATACAACCTTTAAAGTAAGCAACCCAACCATCGCGACAATGCAGGGAAATGAATTAACAGCAATTGCACCAGGAACAGTAACTGTAACAGGAACCTATGGTAGTACATCCAACACGGCAACGATTACGGTGAATGCACCACCAGAGCCGACACCGGTACCACAGCCAGTAGAGCCAACGCCATCACATGCTATAGACATTATTCGTACTGTGGAACAAGGTATCGTGAAGTATCGAGCAGACGTATTATTGGAGAATGTCCAAGCACAAGTACAACAAATGGCCAATAAAGATGCACGAACAATTCGCCTCGTATACCCAGCAGAAACAGCTACGGCAGAGGCCTATTTGAATCTTTCAAGAAATGCAGGTTTATTTTTAAATAATCAACATACGAATTTCTTCATGCATACAGCGTTAGCACAATTGATGATGCCGTCAACATCATTTGATGGCGTGAAAGAAGATGTATTCTACCGTATTGTGCCAGTCAAGGCTCAACAAGAAACGATTCATACGAATGCGCTAAAAAATGAACAAATCCAACAAGCGATGCCGAATAGAGCTGTTATTTCAATAATGGGGACACCCGTTACGATTGAAACAAATATGCAAAATCGACCAGTAACAGTCACCTTACCCATTCCGGTAGAGACAACAGAGGAACAAATGGCTTCACTTGTTGTCTATATTGAGCATAGTGATGGGACAACCGAAGTAAAACGTGGGCGTATTGTTGAATTTGAACCGGGCGTGAAAGGGTTCCAGTTTGAAGTCGAACATTTCTCCACATTTAGCTTAGTTTATGCTTCAGAGGTGAAGCGATTTGCCCCCTACATTCAAGGTTACCCAGATGGCACATTTAAACCAAATGCTTCGGTAACACGTGCCCAAATGGCAACGATGTTAGCGCGTTTCTTAACAAATGGTGACATTCCAACAACAACGAATAGTTCTTTTGAGGATACAACCAATCACCCTTCAAAAGATGCGATTGAAGTGGTGATGCAAGTAGGTTTATTTAATGACACAACTAAAACGACATTCCATCCAAATGGCACGATTACACGCGCACAAATGGCAAGTGTAGTGGCTCATTGGATCGAAACCGAATGTGCACAGGATCCATTAAAAATAATCTGTCATGCCTCTGGAAAAGGCAAATCATATACAGACGTCTCGTCCAATCATTGGGCTGCAAGAGCAATCGAACAAGTGAGTACATGGGGGATTATGACGGGGAATAGTGAAACGACATTTAATCCAAACGTTTCTTTAACACGGGCACAAGCCGTGAAAGTACTCAATCAATTATTCGAACGTCCGGCTTTAGAAGACATTACCATGTCTACATTTAGCGATGTCCCTTCTACACATTGGGCTAAAAGAGAAATCGAAGAAGCTGCAACAGAAAGAATAGTCAAAAAATAAAAAGAAACTACACATGTCCGGCTTGCGAGGATGCCGCCGTTACATGTGTAGTTTTTTATTGGGATCTTTTCTAGCTGTAGAAAAATCAGTTTTACAAAACGAAGAGTTTTAATCCATCTTTTTTATAAAAAGTATTATCAAACAAAATACTTTTTATAACCAAATACCACCTGGAAAAGAGAGGGGAAAAGTCGATATTAATGGCATCATTAACGAAAAGAGAAAACCTTCCGTTCATGTTTGCTGTCTTCATTACCTGTTTACTATCCTTTATAGGTATTGTTCTTTCTATTATATTCTTCAATAAGAAAGAAATATAAGCTGGCCAAGGTTGAAAAGATTTAAGGCAAGCAAAGGTGGCAAGACGTTCTGGATAAGCCCCCATTATCTAACATGGAATTATCACCAAGAATTATTAATCAGCTACTGATTTCAGCACTTAAAAAAAGATGTGCTTTTTTGGGGCATTCTTTTTCCTATAATTATTTAAAGACTATTCAACTAACCTGCTGCGTTAGTTCAATAAGAAAAAGGCTTTACTCCTTATTAAGTAAAGCACCCGTTTGTTTAATTACATTTCTTCACATACTAAAAAATTAGAAAGTAACAAAGAGTCGTACTCTCATTTTAATTAACATTACTTATTTGATTTCCTCAGCCAACTCCAAAATAATTCCCTCTGGACCACGAACGTAGCATAATTTATAACTTTTTTCATATTTCTGTATCTCACTAAATATTTCCGTACCCTTCTTTTTCAATTTGGCAACAACAGCTTCAATATCTTCAACAGTAAATGCAATATGTCGGATACCCAGTGTATTTGCAAAGGTTTGCTGAATATCTTTTTCATCTGACGGTGAATAAAATTTGATTAGCTCTATCCATGTCTGACCGTCTGGCGTTCCCAATCCTACACACGCTACTTTAGCGTCATTAAGCCCAACTGCATATCCCATCAACTCTCCTTCCATTTCCCATTCCCCTTTCACCTCAAGTCCAAAATCGAGAAAAAACTCTTTAGCGGCAGAGAGATCATTTACGATTACACCCACATGATCTATTTTTTGGATCTTCAAATTTCATACCTCCTATGTTCCTGTTATTTTGCAAAATCCTGTTTTCAAATTCTAGTATTAACAAAGGGACGATTAATATAATAATAATAAGATAAATGTATTGCCAGTGAAAAAAAGAATCATTTCACTAATTTTGTATCAAATTATTTTTAAATTCCTTCCTCATTTCCCTAACGGTTATACTTTCCACCTATTTTTCTCAATGTTCCCCTTTGAATATTGAACAATACTGACCGTTAGAACAATAAGAAAAAAGGCTTAACCTTTCTTGAAGTAAAGCACCCGTTAGCCATCCATGCAGCAAAAAAACGCTGCACCACTAAGGATGAAAATTGTCTCAGAACGTGTATAGATTAGTTTGGCTGGCGAAGAAGGTCGATGAACTATGGTGCCATTGAGCGCATCCGTTAGTCTGACTCCAACGACCACGGTGCATCACAGACTGTCGCACTCTATACGAGTAGCACTCATGAGAGATTAATCTTCCTCTGGTTATGCACCAGCCTTGCCTTTGTTCTAAGAAGAATGGAGTTGGTTCCTGATTTAACTTTCAGCTTAATATAATCATTCTGAAGGCACAGCCTTTTTTATAAAAGCTATTTTTGAATATCTTTTGTGATGCAATTTTATAGATTATGAGCGTTTTTTAATTTTCATGGGAGTTTAAGTGTATAAATTCACAAACATCATCATTTAATTGATTTTATTTTATGATGAATAAATCTGGATGGACTTTTAACAATTTTGAAAGAAATAATAGTTGAGGAAAAGGTGTTAAAAATAAATCTCTATTTATAATTCCCTTTAATATCGCTTTTCCATTTTGTTTAATAAAATCATTTAAAGTAATTTTATTATTACAGATAAAATGAACATCTTCTGGAGTTAGTAGTAGAAGTCCATTAGTTTCTGAAGAGGGATTTGGTTCATTTTCAGAGTAGGAAAGATACATTATTGATAAAGATTCCTGCTCATTTCCTTTAACTAAAATTGGAGCTATTTCCTCGCATAACCGTAGTATGGAAGGCTCATTTCCCCACTCACTCATATGATAAGTTATTGGAGAATTTATTGGAGTTATTTTCATTGAAGCCTCTTCAAAAACTTCACGCCTAGCTGTCTCTAATGCCGTTTCTTCAAATTCTTTATGCCCACCAAGTCTAACTACTCCAAGTTTATCTGCCGCTTCTGTAGGGCCAACCTGAAAAATAAACAGCCCTCGATATAAAACGTAAGCACCCGACGTTTTTACATCTTGATTAATATTAATGTCAGTCACTCCCCTAAAATAATTTAATGTTTGTTAATTGATAAGAATACTAATCTTCAATGTTTAAATTCCATTCTCGTTTATTATTTCCTCTTTCACTAAACCTGCAGCGTTAGTTCAATAAGAAAAAGCTACTCTAACAAGCAGCCACTTGTATAACTAATGCACCGGTTAGTAGAAAATTCAATGGATACCTTTCTCTCTTTCATTCAAATAACTTTCATACGCTACTTGAACTTTGTTCTTTTTAGGTGAACTGTCAAGGCTCTTGTGTATGTCGTTTAGTAAATATAGTCCTCTAAACAAACAACCTACAATAATTCCAAAAGCAATAACTCCAGCTATGTATGTACCAAAAAAAAGTAGTACAAAGCCTAAAATAGTACTTAGAACAATTGATAAAACTAAATACATAATACTTCCTCCCTATGATTACATTAAATCCTTATTCAACTAAACTGCTGCGTTAGTTCAAGAAGATACTTTTAATCTTTTATCTCAATCTTTTTTGCTCTAGCTTGAGCAGGATTAGATTCCTCAATACCACCATCAATCCATACATCCACTTTGTAACCTTTCCTTAAGTTACTGGTACCTTCATAACTTAAGTAGAAAAGAGAAATACTTTCATTATCCAACTCTTGAAGCGTTTTATATTTAAGTGTTTCATATTGTTCTGAAGTCATGCCTTCTGCAACCAAAATTCTACCTTCATCTACTTCAAGTATATAACCTTCTATTTTTAACTCATCCTCTTTCGTTGTGGTTCTATTTTCTGCACATCCAGTTATTAAGAGAATAAAACTCAACAAGATCAAAATTGTACAAAAATACCGTAAAAGTTTCATTTTATACCTCCTACAAATAGACATTTTATCAAAGAAACGTTTTCCTTTATTAAACTAAACTGCAGCTTTAGTTCAATAAGAAAATAGAGTTGCCTAAGCAACCCTAAGTTCTTGAACTAAATCACCCGTTAGTTTAAGTGCAATCCTTCACAATCTTATATCCTGATCATTTAATAACAAAGATGCTGCCTAAATTACGCGGTAGGTCTTTAACTCAAGCATTCTTAATTTGCAATTGAAAGTCCTCACTTAGTTATTAATGATCTCAATAATTTTTTGTTGAGCATCTTTAGCTTCTGGGATTGGCATTACAACAAACACATGATTCATTTTTGGATATACAAATGTATCGCTCTCAATTCCTTGCTCTGTTAGTTTTTCATCAAGTTTTATAGCATCTGGATATAATCCTTCGTGTGTTCCAATAAAGTGAGTGATTTTCCCAAGTCCTTTAAAGTTACCGTAGATAGGACTAATTAATGGGTCATCTATGTTCTTATCTGCTGCCCAAATCTTTGTAATCACTTCCATTCCTCCAATAGCCAACATTGGGTCCTTTTTTTCATATTCAGGTATAAGGGGGTTATCAAGCCCCATATCAACACAGGCAGATAGCAAAATGATATCTTTTGGTTGAGGTATATTATTCGTCTTTAAAAGATGTGCCAAACCAAGTGAAATATTTCCACCTGCCGAATCCCCCATTATGGTCAATTGTTTAGGACTTTCAACGGTTCCAAGAATTTCATTATATAGGTTTAAGAGTTTTGGGTAGGTGTGCTGATAATTAAAATTAGGTACTTTAGGATAAATAGGAGCAATAATTTTTGCATTTAATGATTGAGCCATTTTATCCATGAACCTCCAGTGAAAAATTAAAGGTTGATTAGTCCAGGCACCTCCATGTATATAGAGAATTACTTTTTGATTCAAAGATTTTTGGTCATTTAATGTGAAAACCTTCATGTCCTCAAGTACTTGCTCCTTAATATCGCTGGAAAATTTAGCATTCCCTATAGCGTATGGCTTAATATTTTCAGTTCCCCTTTTTTTTACGAACTGTGAGGTGTTTTCAATAGTAGAAAAACCCTTTTTTGTATTTCGCAAAGTTAAATATTTTTCAAAAAGATAACTTTGCATAGAACGTTTTTTACTGTAAATTTGTAAACTCATTTTTATATCCCCTTTCACAAACCCCTTTTTTATTGATCATTCTGTTCAGTTTATGAAATAACGTAGATAGTTATTTTTCTCTTCATCAGAAGTTTTTTAACAAGTTTGAAAGCATGTTCTGAATAGAACGTAGAATTTTAATCTTCTTTTCAAGTTGTTATTCACAACAGCCTTTAAAACACTAATCCTAATGTTAATTTACATATATTAACTTATTCGATACCATTTCAAAATACTCCTTCTTTAACTAAACTGCTGCGTTAGTTCAATAAAAAAGAGTTGCCTAAGCAACCCCTTGATTTTAATCTAAAGCAATCGTTAGTTTAAGTGTATACTTTCTCAATCATCCCATCTATTAAGAAAGAAAAAAGAGCTGCAAAACAGCTCCTCAATGATCTAAAATTAAATTCATTTTTTCAAAACTGGAATCCAAATTTCACTCTTCACAGATGGTGAAGTTAAATCTTTGGTTTTAATCGACAATATTTCTGGTCCTTCAGTTACTTGATAATTGGATGAAGGGAACCACTCAGAATAAATCCTTCCCCAAGTTTCCTGTATCGTACTAGGAAAAGGTCCCGTTGATTCAAATATCGCCCATGTTAAGGCAGGAACTTCAAGTTTTGAAAATTTTTCGGGGCATTCTTGTGTTGTTGCCACTCCAATATACTGATCAAGCTCTCCTTTTTCTTCCATGCGTCCTTCAGAAAAGTTAGTAGAGGCTTGAATCATCCCTTTAGGTTCAATATTAGAGAGTTTTTTTAATTGATCTATTTTATCCAAAGTCAAAGATTTCCACATTGCTGTAATTTCTGTGTTTTCTCCTTCAAAAATAATTGGAACTCTTTTCTTGATACCAATTATGTTAAATGCCTCTTTTTGTTCGACCTGGTAATTCATTTCATTTCCTCCTCTTATTGATAATTGAAAGGTCATTAGTGGAAATGCTTTTAATTGATGTCCATTGTTTCTTGCTTCTGATGGTGTTACACCATGTAAATTTTGAAAAGCTCTAGTAAAAGAGTCCGGTGAGTTGTATCCATATTTAATCGCAACATCGATTACCTTTACGTCACTATTATTAAGCTCAAATGCTGCCAAACTAAGTCGTCTACGACGGATGTATTCTGATAATGTAATACTAGCAAGGAAAGAAAACATCCTTTTAAAATGATATTCAGAACAATGCGCTATACTTGCCACTATTTTAAAATCTATTTCGTTAGTAAGGTTTTCATCTATATACTTCATTGCATCATTCATGTTCTTAAGCAAATCCATTCCATGACCTCCTTCATTGATAGAATAGCAGGAGTTGAATCTATCCACCCTACATTTTGTGCACAGTTATGCAGGATTAATCTTTTCTTTGACTAAACTGACGCTTTTAAGTTCAATAAGAAAAAAGCTTTACTCCTTCTTGAAGTAAAGCACCCTTAGTGAAAATGCCTATAGGTGGTAATTCTAAAACCATTCTATACTCTAATTCAAATTGAAAAATTCCGAAATGATTTCTGCACTTCCAGGAGAAAACATAAATATTGAAAAGGAAATACATAATAATCCTACAAATACCAAGCTAAATTTTTTATTCCCAAGTAGCCCCTTAGCTACTAAAAATAATCCCATGAATAATATTAAGAAATACCAAAAGCCCATTCTCTCACCCCTTCGCTTAACTTAATATAATGACGTTTTCGTTCACCTTAAGTTCTGCCTCTTTGCTTTTGTATTGATGAAACAAATTTTCCGTTTTTTAAAAATTCCGTTCTTACTTATTGAACTAAACTGCTGCGTTATTTAAGGTTAACATTTGACACTGGATCGCCGAAATCTACTTGTTGTTTTGGACATAAAAATAGACCATCAAATTGATGGTCTTGTTTAACTAAAGCACCCGTTAGTTGAAGAAGCATTTTTGTAAATTGCTCGTACCGCACATTCAAGAGTCGAAATAACATTTTTTAATTAAGAGATTTTAATCACCAAACGCAAATGTTATTTCTGTTTCGCAAACTAATGTCCCATCAACCGTAGCTATACCTTTGCCTTTTCCAATAGGTCCTTTTAATCGAGTGATTTCAACCTCAAGACGGAGTTGGTCTCCTGGTTTTACTTGCTGTTTAAAACGACATTTATCTATTCCAACTAATAACCCTAATCTCCCCTGGTTTCCTTCTTTAGTTAGCATCACAACTGCACTTACTTGAGCTAATGCCTCAACAATTAATACACCTGGCATAACAGGGTACTTGGGAAAATGCCCGTTAAAGAAATCCTCATTTGCTGTTACATTTTTTAAACCAACCGCTCTTTTTCCTTCTTCTAATTCCAAAATCCTATCCACTAATAGAAATGGATATCGATGTCTAATTATTTCCTTAATTTTTTGAGCATCTAACATCATTTAATCCCCCATAACAAAATTATTAAGTCTATTTAATTAATTTTATCACTTGGTATTAATAGTTGATACTATAAAATAGACCTTATCCAACTAACCTGCTGTTTTAGTGGAAAAGTTAATTATTTATATAGACAAACTCATAGAAACTGTTCTTATGTTAAAGCCCATTTTTTCGTAAAGTTTAATAGCTGTATTCCCTACAAACGCACTAAGACGAACTTCAGAGTATCCATCTTGTCTTAGATGGTCAATTGCAGTTCTCATTAGCCGCTTAGAAATTCCATTCCCTCTAAATTCTTCAATAACAAACAGTTCATAAATAAATCCATTCATCTTGTCAGTAAATTGGTCTTTACCTGCACCTAAAAGAATCCAGCCCATTAATTTTTCGTTATCTGTTGCTATTAAATAATAGCTTCCCTTTTCCAGTAGTGGTTCAATAAGACGTGTGATTTTTTCATTTGTAGGTTTTACTTCACCCAATGTGCCATCAAATATTGCTTCTGGGGAAAGTAAAATAACTTCTTTCAATTCAAAATCGCTAGGTTTTCTAATTTCCATTAATAAAGTCATTCCTTTCAATATACTTTGATATAGTCTAACGTTAAACTAAACTGTTGCTTTAGTTCAATAAGAAAAAAGGCATTACTCCTTCATGAAGTAAAGTCCCGTATGTTTAATAACACTTTAATTTCTAAACTCCATAAAATGACTTGAATTTAGATAAAGATTTCCCTTTGAAAATCCAATAGATGAATAAAATCTTTCAGCCTGTTCGGTATCTGTATGAAGAACCAAAATTTTATAGTATCTTTTTGCTTCGTCAACTATCCTTTTTAACAAAAGACTTCCTATACCGTTTCCCCTATACTCTTTACTGACATAAAACCTTCTGAGCCTGCCAATATATTGTTCATTTGAAAATGGGTCTCTATTTAATCCACCAATAGCAACAAGTACACCTTCTTCATTAAACACACCAAATAAACCTTCTCCAAAATGGTTGAAAGTATTACTGCCATTTTTATAATCATTTATTAATCTTTCTACAAAACGAAAACCTTCTTCTTTGCTTTGCTTTACTAAACTATCCAAATCAAAGTTCAACAGATTATTTATACGCTTTACCTCATATTTTTCCATATAATTCTCCTCTAATTACGTAATTGCTGTTAAACTATTCTGCTGCGTTAGTTCAAATAAGGAAAAAAGCTTTATTCCTTCTGGAAGTAAAGTACCCGTTAGCTCAATAAGAAATGGAGGAACTCAATTTAATTAAGTTCCTCCAGTACAATGAACATGAACAATTAAATCTATTTTCTCTTACACTCAAAATAGTATTCACTTGTTAGATTATTATAGATTTTTAATACAACTTCTCCATCAACTTCATTGCAGCGAGTACTTAATAAGTTAATTTCTTTAGTATTGAAATAACTATTGGCATGCGTTAGAAAAGACACTCCAAATAATGCGATAACTAAAATCCATAAAACATTTGTAAAATACTTTTTAAATATAGTTATTTTCAGGACACCCCCTTATTTCAAATGAGCTAATCCATTCCTTAACTTTAATACGTTTAAAATTAATGGAAGTTCCAAATATTTCAAAAGAAATAAAATTTCCCCTTATTCAACTAAACTGCAGCATTAGTTCAATAAGAAAAAAGAGTTGGCTAAGCTATCCTTGATCTTTAACTCAGACACTATGTTAGTTTAAGTGCAATAGTTCACAATCTTTTAGTGAGTTCCAGCATAGCAGTACATTAGAGCAAAGATAAAAATAAACGTTAAGACTGCTCCTAAAACATTTGGGTTATGAGTGCTTTTTCCGTTCTATAGGTTCTTTAAAAAAGTAGTAAAATTTAAAAACCATAAAACGCCTAATAATGGTATGACAAGCCAAAGCATAAATATCATAAATTAGTCCTCTCCTTCCCATTAACAAGCTGTTATTCAACTAACTTAGCGTTAGTTCTATAACAAAAAAGAGTTACTTATTCAACCCAAGATTTTTATAATGCTAACTTTTCATTAAAAACCCAAATAACATCATTTATTTGGATGTCCATTCATATTGAATATCTGGTAAATTTTCTTCATTTTCATTTCCTCTATTTATGATTTTAAAGCCATGGTTTTCATAAAACCGTTGTGCTTTTTCATTTACTTCAAATGTGTACAATGTTAATTTCCTACTTGATTGTGCTTTTGCTTTATCTAGTAATGTCCGACCTATACCGATTCCTTGATACTCTAGATGAATATATAGTTGGTTTATTTCACTATCGTTATAGGCAATCATTCCAACAACTTCTTCATCCATTAAGGCTAAATCTATTTGAAACTGTTCTGGTAATATATGATTTAAAAAATAAACGTGATTTTCAAAGTCGTGAATTTCTTTTTGGCCAATAGCCTGTTCCTTACTTTCTCGCCACATGTCCACTGTTTGTTCTGCATATTTGGAGTTATATGGAGTAATTCTGATTTTATATTGTTTCATGCTATGCCTCCTTTGAACTTTTTAGGATATCTTTTCTAAATACGCACCCGGTACTTGAATAGGAAAATGTTAATGTGGTTGCATCTATTCTCTCTTGCAATTTCCTCTATACTATCTAATAATTGCTTTCCGTATCCTTTATCTCTAAGTAATTCATAACCCATAAGAAATTAATATGTAGGTAGTACAAAAAATTCGCCCCTGTAATGCTTCCTAAAAGATACCACTAAAGCCTGTAACAACAACGATAAGTATTAAACTATAGGTGGTGTATAGAGGGATATAGCAAGATTTTCACTTGACAGAAGTCTTCAAAAGATGTAGTGTGAATTAGCTTTGTGAAATTATATTAAAATTATTTTTACCAAATTATTCTTAAGAATGAATAATAGATTTATAGGAAGGTGATAAAATGCAAAGTTTAATTAATAAAAAAGCTGCTTTTTTAAGTAAGTTTTCTAGTCTATATTTATTAGCCACTTTCATGTTATGGATTAAAACATATATCACACAAGTAACTCAATTTAACTTAGGAGTAGAAGGATTCCTTCAACAATTTCTTTTATTGTTAAATCCACTTGGCTCTGCTTTGTTATTTCTTGGAGTTCCTTTCATTTTCAAAGGACGGGGAAAATATACTTTACTTGTGGTAATTTACACTCTTATGTCCATTCTTTTATATGCAAATGTAGTTTATTATAGATTTTTTAGTGACTTTATTACATTACCAACGATTACTCAAACGCAGAACTTTGGAGACTTAGGCGGCAGTGTTATTTCATTGTTAAAACCCTACGATATTTTGTTCTTTGTTGATGTATTTTTATTAATTTACTTATGTTTATCTAAAAAAATTCAAAAAGATACTAGTAGAATTGGATACAGACAAGCAATTGTAGGAATTGTTTTTGTAATAGGAATCTCTGCTTTAAATTTAGGACTAGCTAACGTTGATCGTCCACAGTTATTAACTCGTGGTTTTGATAGAAACTATATTGTTAAGTATTTAGGAATGTATAACTATACTATTTATGACGCTACAGAAACTATTAAGGCGTCTTCACAACGGGTTTTAGCTGATAGCGATGATATGACAGAAGTTATAAACTATACAAAATCTAACTATGCAGAATCTAACCCAGAATATTTTGGTGCAGCAAAAGAAATGAACGTCATCTATATTCATTTGGAGTCATTCCAAAACTTTTTGATTAACTATGAATTAAACGGTGAAGAAGTAACGCCATTTTTAAATTCATTAACTAAAGATCCAAACACACTATACTTTGATAACTTCTTCCATCAAACAGCTCAAGGTAAAACTTCGGATGCGGAGTTTATGCTTGAAAACTCTTTATTTGGTTTACCGCAAGGATCTGCATATATTACAAAAGGTCAGAATGCGTATCAATCAGCTCCCGCCATCTTAAAAGAGGATGGTTATACATCAGCTGTATTCCACGGTAATAACGGAACTTTTTGGAATCGTAACGAGATTTATAAATCATTCGGCTATGACCATTTCTTTGATGCCAATTATTATGACACTACTTCTGAGGAAGATATGGCTGAATATGGCTTGTTGGATAAGCCATTCTTTGAACAATCATTAGATTATATAAATGCTCTACCTCAACCTTTCTATTCAAAATTTATTACGGTTGGGAACCATTATCCTTATAAAATGGATCAAAACTTAACAACAATTAGTAAAGCTAATACTGGTGATGCAAGTGTAGATGATTATTTCCAGACTGCTCGTTATGCTGATGAGGCAATTGAACAGTTTATTGGTGAATTACAACAGTCGGGCTTATACGATAACAGTATGCTTGTTTTTTATGGTGACCATTATGGTATTTCAGAAAATCATAATAAAGCTATGGAACAAATAATTGGAAAAGAAATTACACCTTACGAAAGTACAAATTTACAACGTGTACCGTTAATTATTCACGTTCCTGGAATGCAAGGTGGAGTCAATCATACTTATGGAGGGCAAATAGACCTTCTTCCAACCTTATTACATTTACTAGGAATTGATTCACAAAATTATGTTCACTTTGGTACTGACTTACTCTCAATAGAGCATAATGATGTAGTAACGTTTAGAAATGGTGATTTTGTTAGTCCTACTATCTACTCAATTAATGAGAAATTCTATGATGCAACAACTGGTTTGACTCTAGATGATACTCAATTAGAAAAAGCGAATGAGTATAAGAAAGAAGTAGATAACAAATTACAATTATCTGATAAAGTTGTAAATGGTGACCTATTGAGATTCTATACACCGGCGGGTTTTACTAAAGTTGATCCTTCTCAGTATAATTATAATAAGGATATAACAGAAAAAACTGATAACGAAAAAAATAATTAATTTGAAGAAGTGTGTGGCCGCATACACTCCACACATTGCAAAGCATAACGATTAAAGGACTAATTCCCGAAGAGGAATTGGTTCTTTTTTTCTTGTTGTTCTAAAGTTAGTCTTGTTTAACTTATGATCTCAAGCACCCGTTTGTGAAAAAGTATTATATATATAACTTCACACTTTGAATAAACTCATAAACAAAATATCCTGCAAAACCAATTAATAAAATCCCCGATACTATTGTTAACCATTTAATCATATTTCGATTTAGTGCTTTTCTTGTAATGGATATAATTGCGAGTAATCCAATATCATGTAACAATATTCCACTTAAAATTCCTAATGCAACAATGAAAAAGTGACTTTCATCGCTTGCATAATTTTTTGCAAGTACTACTCCAAATACATTCACCCAAAAAACAAGATTACCTGGAGATACAGCCACAAGAAGGCCATTCTTATAAGAACTAAAAAAAGACTTCGTTACTCTTTCTCCGGATAAAGTGATATCCTTATCAGCATTTTTTATAGAATCGTAACCTAAGTACACTAAAAATACTGCTCCAATAAGCCACATTGGAATTTGAATAATAGGTAACGCCAAGATAGAAGCAAGTCCTGTTGATAGCAAAATGATTAGCGTAAAATCAATTGTCATACCACCTAACCCTACTGCCCATCCATGTATAAATCCATTTTTCAACCCTTGTTTTGTCATTTCGACAGTAATCGCCCCTACAGGCATTGCAATGGCAAGACCTACCATTACATAAGCAAGATACAAACTCACATAAACACTTCTTTCATTAGTAAAGATAGATAACCTCTTACGTCCGTTTATATGAATTATTATACATAAGGAAGTATATTATATTCAACCTCTTATTCTACTAAACTGCTGCGTTAGTTCAATAAAAAAAGAGCTGCCTAAGCAACCCATGTTCTCTACCTAAAGCACCCGTTAGTTTAATAACTATATTGCCTTTTTTTATAGTAATTACCGATAAAATAACTACAAATTATTCCGATTATAAAAGGAATTACTGAACCTCCTGCTTCAAATCCTGTTGAAGTTTCTTCGTAAAAACTAAACATGAACAATTTAAAATGAAACAAATATCCAATCGATAAAAGCAAACTGCTTACACCTATAAATGATATTAAACCTACAAATACTGTTTTTATCAAACTACACCTTCTTTTTATTATTATTTTTTCTATACTTTAACATAATAGTCGGGTCATATATTCTTTAATACTTTTCAGAGTAAAATGCTACTTTAGTTTAATAAAAAATGGCTTTACTTCTTCTTGAAGTAAAGCACCCGTTAGTTGAAAAGGCACCTTCTCTTTTATTACACATTATGTTAGAACTATGCATTGCTAATCATCCTCTAAACACTAAACAACCTTCTTTATAATCTCCACATTTTACACACTCTTTCTGAACATCAAATCTTTCATTCTTTTTTTCAGCAAGTCATAATTCAGATTTTAAATTGCTATCTATTTGAAATAAATTTCCTTCCAAATTTCTAATTCATATTGAAAATCCCTTAAAAATAAACTTTTTTTCTAAACTACTTTGCTTTAAGAACAATATATTTATAAACCAAAGAATGTAGCATTAATTCTACTAAATTAAACGAATTTATCTTCACTTGCCAAATTGTACAATCACCTTTCATATTGAAATCATAGATTATAAATGTACGGCCAAACTTTACAAAACCAAAGGAGGTATTGAATATGAGACATTCTAATAGTAAAAGTAATGAATGTAATGAATGTGATAAGAAGAAAGAACATACTGATAAAGTTGCAACTAAATGTAAAGGTTGCATTTGTGATCAATTAAGACGATTACAAACTCAAACTGAAGTTGATGTTTTCTTATCAGGTGGTCAGGTGTTAGAAGATGTTGTTTTTATTATCTTAGATCAGAGTAATTGCTGTGCATTCTTTAATGATCCAACAACAGAACCTGGTTCAACACTTATCGTAGACTGCCAATTTATTCAAGCTATTCGAATAGAAGCAGACTGATTCATAAGAGGTCTCTTTCTTTATGGAAGGGGCCTTTCTCAGGCCACTCAACATTCTATATTGAATCGAATATTTTATTTATTTAAAAATTGAGGGAGAATAATTTCCAGTTCACCCTATAAATATTTAATGTCCTTTGAATCGCATTATGTGTCAAATGCGACATAAAAACCCCCATTCATCTTCAGCTAACCTGCCTCTTTAGTTCAATAAGAAAATGCTTTATGGTCTTCAAGTAAAGCACCCGTTAGTGCAACAAGAATTCAATACTTTTCCGAAAATTCCTCCTTCAACATGATGAATACTAAATGTTAAAATTCGAGGTGAAAATAAATGTGACTATTTTCTCAACTGCTCTTTGAAAAAAATGTCTTGTCATTACTCCTTAACAGAAAGGAAATAGTCGCAGAAGGAATAAATTTTTTGTTCTAAAAACGAAGTTTAATTAAAGTAATTTAAAAACCTAGTTGACAGATAAGAATAATGAGGTTAATATAACATATAAATTACTTATCAAGAGAGGTGAAGGGACTGGCCCGTCGATACCTCAGCAACAGATTCAATGAATACTGTGCTAATTCCTGCAAGTACTTGTGCTTGATAGATAAGTTGAGGTTATAATATACCAGTTCCTCTTCTTATCATTTAAATCGTGTCATTTTAAATGAAAGGAGACAATTATGGGAAAATTATTGAGGGAAGCTATTGAAATTAAGCGGAATCAGTTAATTAGTAAATTGCTGGAGTTTGAACGGTACAAATTAGATGAAAGACATCTTTATGAGTTAACAATAACCGAATTGGAATATTTATATTTTAAACTTCAATCTGAAGTTCATCCGCATATTGGAATGGATTCAATCGTTTGGAAAAATTTTTCAAATAATATTAAATGACCTAATTATTGTGAAGAGCATCAATCCATTAACGATTGATGCTCTTTTGCTGAACTGTTGATCTCTTGATTGCTTTTCATCAATACGCGTTACTCCAGTTGGATGTGACTAGTATCCTTAATTAGTATCAGTTAAATGTTAATTCAAACAAACTGGATTTAGATGGAATTTATATTTTTTCAACGTTATATACAGTTCGTTCACTTTGCACATTACCGATATTTAATAATTCATATGGTTGAATCAGAGCAACATAATCTTCTTCAATTACTGGCATATGCTCTACTCCTTTTGGAATAACAACTAATTCACCCTCACCCAAATGTATATCATCTTGATCTTTTAATTTTATTTTTAAATGTCCTTTAATAACTAAAAATAATTCATCTGATTCGTCGTGGTGATGCCATATGAAATCACCTTATATATTTACTATTTTAAAAGCTGAATAATTTACATTTGCAATATTCTTAGGCTGATATTAGTCTTAGATCAAGTCAAATTTGGACATAAAATTTACTTTTTCAATCTTTGTCATCCCTCCGCAACTATTAGTATTACACAAAATGTGAATGGAAATAATTAGTTTTTAAATATTTCACATAATAAAAACACCTAGACAATTTAGTCCAAATGCTTTTAAAAGGGAGAAAACTTAATGGGTCGTTTATGAAGTAACTCATGCTATTACTTTACTACCTTTATTTGCGACTTCGCTAGTGTAAAGAAGTTCAGTATTTTATCACATAATAAATTACATAAAACCATCCAAATATTCCGTGTAGAATTGCCCAAAGTATTGACTTGTTGACACTCCAAGAGATAACTATAGCTAATACAACTCCAAAACCAATTCCACTAGATGTTGCTTTTACTGATCTCTTTTTACTCATTAATACCCACCCAATCCTTTCAACAGTCTTATCAATTAATATATTCCTCTTACGCAATACCTTATGCCGAGACAAATAAGCTTATCTGCAATATCTCATCATTCGAAACATCCATCTGTATCCCAACTGTAGGCGTGGATATTTTACCGCTACGTCCACCACTTATATTTTCTGTAAAGATTGTGGAGTAGTCGCATCCATCAATGTTGATAAACCACTCAAATTTCGAGCTGAAATTGAGCACTTTTTTATGTCAGTCTCATTCGAACTGCGCAATAATATATTTATTAAAATCATGCCTTTTCACCGAACACTTATTCGTGTACATTTAAAACATACTAATAAAAGGGGGAAAATTTTTGAACTCTATTGAATTAATTATTTTAAATTTTATCGAAGTACGAAGAAGAAGTATTAAGGTTTGGACAGCTATTCCACAAGAAAAACTACAATGGAAACCGGATGACGAAGCAATGACTTGTCTAGAAATGATTAGGCATGTTCTAGAAAGTGAACATTATTACCATCTAGCAATCCAAAATCAAGGCAGTCTGGCAGTATTTGATTCTCCTTTCGATAAACAGCCTTTTTCTACTGTGAATGCCGAATTGGAATTTGCCGAACCTTATAGAAATCGGTTCTTAGAAACAATTAGGTCATTTTCTGAAAAAGATTTAACCAATATTAAAATTGACCGCTCTGATGCAGGTTACATAAGAGACTTGGGTGATATGTTGTTAAGAGTTGCTTATCATGAATCTATCCATACTGGCCAATTGCTTGATTATTTAAGAACAGCGGGCATACCAAGACCCTTAGTTTGGGATTAATTTACTCACAGGTGTTATCACCTAGGTGATACACCCTTACTTTTTATATCTTACAGTTGTGTCTACTACGACGCTTTATGGTCGAACGGTTCAGTAAGGTTTGACGAACAGCTGAATCATTTGTTACAATCCACCTATCAAATAGGAAAAGGATGAGGACGATGGTTCGTCGTTTGAAACGGTTTAAGAATGTTGCTACGGCATTAAGCTTCTAAGTAAAAAATGATTTATACTACTTAGAAGCGAGGGAAAAAAATGAAACAACATCGATTTAACCACTGGTCTGAAATTAAGTATTTAAAAGATATTGTCACCAACCCAATGATTGAAGTAGGGGAATACTCCTACTACTCTGGTTATTACGATAATCATGATTTTGAAGATGGCTGCGTTAGATACTTATGGGGAGATGAAAAATCTAGAAAGTTGTTTAACCCCATCGAAGACCTTGGTTGGCATTTAGATAAGTTGATTATAGGAAATTACGTATGCATTGCAAGTGGTGTAATTATTTTAATGGGTGGAAATCACAATCATCATACTGAATGGATTACCGTCTATCCGTTTGTAGAGCAAATTGAAACTTCATATGAACAAAAAGGGGATACAATCATCGAAAATGATGCCTGGATTGGCATGAATGCAATGATTATGCCCGGTGTTACAATAGGTGAAGGTGCTATTGTTGCGGCAGGATCGGTTGTTGCAAAAGATGTCCCGCCATATACGATAGTAGGAGGCAACCCTGCTAAAGAGATAAAGAAACGATTTACAGACAAAGAAATCGAAAAGTTGAAGGAAATGCGTTGGTTCGATTGGGAACGTGAGAAAATTGAACGGGCTAGTCATATCTTATCCAGTTCATCTATTAACCAATTATACGACTTTTATCTAAGGGAAATTAAACCATAACGGATTAATCTTAGATCATCACCTTGAATAAATATTAATAAATTTAATAAGCCATAGTCTCTTCTTAATAGATAATTAAGAAGGGACTATTTTTAAAGTGAAAACACATCACTGCACAGTTTGTATCAACGGTGCGTTAATCAAATTATTGGTTTTGAGTATTGCAGCACATAACCCTTATCACTGTTGCATCTCCTTTTGAATCAACTTTTCCAATACATTTGTGCTAACTGATTTTCTTCTGAATGTTTTTCGTTAAGTTGTATCAGCAATTGAAAAGCAAACAAAAAAAAGTTCCTATGCTTGTACAAAATTCTACAAACATAGGAACTCATATCTATCGTACTCCCTTGGCAGGAATCGAAGAACTAGAATCTCACGCGCTATACATTGTAGCCCATCATGAGTTAATTCCAGAGGAAAGAAATCACTGCATATTATTTATGCAAACTTAGGACCTTTCACTCCACCCTCACTCTTTGGGATGAAGAAATACCAGAATATTACCTTCCTGAGCGTCACTAGAATAGCGTTCAGCTTCATCATCCGGGACTCCAATTTCCATTAGAGCATGCTTTAAACCGCCAGCACCAGAGCTAGCCCCTACGACTGCTCCGCCAATTGTTGTAATAATAGGACCTGCCGCCAACACAGCGCCAAATCCAGGAATCAATACAGTGGATAACCCTGCTATCACGCCCGCTATGCCAATTGCTCCTCCAGTTACAGCTCCTGCAATGGCTCCATCCTTAGTGGAAGGTTTTATTTCCTGTGTGATTTCAGATAGTTCTTTTGTATTTTTAGCAATAACTGAAATTTCCTCAGTTGTATAGCCTTTCTCTTTTAAATTTTCAACAACTTCAGTCGCTTGTTTTTCATTTTCGTATACGCCAATAACATGATTCTTCATTAAAAATTACCTCCTGTTTGCTTCAACTATGTATTCTTTACCCGTTCTTGAGTTTTTCTAGACACTTTAGCCTTCAAGCTTCATTCTTTTTGGAATTCGACTCCCATTTTGCAGTCCCTGGAAAGTGCTTTTTTAGGTCCTTCTTTGAATACTCCGCTATTTACCGTTTAATCGCCGGAAAGTTAAGATACATTAACGGATTCAAGTTCGCTTCTTCAAGATGTTAAGAAGTCTGCTCCTTTGTTTAACAAAAAAAACCGAAATCTCTACTATAATAGAAGAGATTTCGGTTCTTTGTTATGATAATAGAAATTACTTTTTCAAAACGTGCTATTTTATTTGTAAGAAACACTTAATTTGATCAATTATTAATCCAAAAGGACAAACAGAACAACTCAAGCTGTTCTATTTGTCCTTTATTATAATGTGTAACCTTTTATAAACCTCTTTTATTAACAAGTTTCATAATTACTATCATGACTTTCAACATAACAAAAGATGTCTAGTTTTTAAATTTTAGAATTCGTCTTAATATATATTATTTGTTATTAAAGATATCTTCAATTTCATCTAACATAATATTTGCTGCTAAAACGCCACCCGCTGTATTCCAGACAGCATCACTTACTTCATGAACATTTCCACTTTTAACAGCATTTAAATTTTTCCAAAGTGGGTCGTTCGTCCATTCAGTAGCAGTATCTAAGGCAGCTTGATCGCCTTGTGGTGCATATGTGAAATAGAATAGTACATCAGCGTCCATTTTCGGAATAACTTCTTTACCAACCTCAATCGCTAAGTTACCAAGTTTGTTATCAGCAGTAAAAAGTTCCGTTTGCTGTGAAGCACGTTTAAATCCTAATTGATCAAAAATAACTCCTGAGAATGAATCAGTATAATAAATTCTAGATGAACCAGCCATAAAGCGTACAACAGAAATTTCTTGGTTCACTTTATCTCCTAGATTTTGTTTAACTTCATCTAGATGAGCATCAAATTGACTTAATACTTCTTTTCCTTCTTCCTCAAGATTCAATGCTTTAGCATATAACGTAAAGTTTTCTTTCCAATCGCCTCGTAGTGTATCAGAAAATACTGTTGGGGCAATTGCACTTAACTGGTCGTAAACAGCTTCTTGACGTATTTTGTTTCCGATAATTAAATCGGGTTTTAAGGCTGCAATTTTTTCTAAATTCACTTCATGCTCTACACCCACAACTTCAACGTCTGTCATGTCTTCTTTAATGTGGTCGTACCAAGGATCACCTAGCCAAGATTGAACAGCACCAACAGGAGTTACTCCTAATGCAAGTAATGCTTCTGTACCTTCGTTAGTAAGAATTACAACCTTTTCGGGTGCTTTTTCAATCGTAGTAGTACCCATAGCATGTTCAACTGTGTAGCTATTATCTTCTTTGTCTTCATTTCCTGTTGTAGCAGTGTCTTCTTTTGTTTGTCCGCACGCTGCTAATAGCAATAAAGAAAATATTGAAATCATAACGAAAAAACGTTTCATATTAATCACTTAGCTTTCCTCCCAAATATAAATCTTATTGATAATCATTTTCAATACAAGCTTTATAATAGTTCCGAAATTATCCTATGTCAACATTTATTTGAAAATGATTATCAAGCTCATTGACACTCCTTATAACTTGCAATAGACTAGGTGATAAATAGATTAATTTATGGATTCTAGGAAGGTTAATATTATGTTATTAAAAACAAATGGACAAAAACTACTTGGGCTAATCATTATTGTTCTTATATTAGTCTTATTGATGTGCGCAAGTATAGTTTACGGATATACACAAACATCTTGGAAGATGGTACTAGATGCTTTTCAAAATAATAACGGCTCCAATGAACATATAGTAATTGCAACCGTTAGATTACCTCGCGCTTTAATAGCAGTTGCTGTAGGAAGCAGCTTAGCTATTTCAGGCGTCTTGATGCAAACTCTTACGAAAAATCCACTTGCATCCCCTGGAATTTTTGGCGTGAATGCTGGAGCAGGATTTGCAGTTGTTGTAGCAGTTACTCTATTCTCAGTAAGTAATCTTCAAGCATTCGCTTGGATATCCTTTTTAGGAGCAGCTGTAGCAGCAATTGCTGTTTATATTATTGGTTCAGCAGGAAGAGATGGACTTACACCTATGAAATTGACTTTAGCTGGAGCCGCGATGTCAGCTATGTTTGCTTCTTTTACGCAAGGTTTTCTTGTCATTAATGAAGCTGCTTTTGAGCAGGTGCTGTTTTGGCTCGCTGGATCAGTTGAAGGTAGAAAGATGGAAATCTTAACAAATGTTTTACCATATTTACTAGTAGGTTGGGTAGGATCTATTATTATAGCTTCTAAAATGAATGTTTTATCTATGGGAGAAGATGTCGCTAAAGGTCTTGGTGTAAATACTGGTTCTTTAAAAATTATAGTTGCTATTATCGTTATACTATTAGCTGGAGGATCCGTAGCTATAGCAGGACCAATTGGCTTTATCGGAATAGTGATTCCACATGTTACTAGATATATCATTGGTATTGATCATCGTTGGCTTATACCTTTTTCAGGTGCTCTAGGAGGAGTTTTGTTACTTGTAGCAGACATATTAGCTCGATATATAATTATGCCACAAGAAATTCCTGTAGGTGTAATGACTGCTATCATAGGGACTCCATTCTTCATCTACATTGCGAGAAAGGGGTTTAACGCACGATGAATCAGTATAAAAGCTTTAGAAAGTTAGAAGGAAAAGTATCCTTTTTGTTAGATAAAAAAGCCCTATTCATATTAATAAGCTTCCTAGTTGTAACATGTGTTGTTTTTATCGTCAGCACAGGTTTGGGTGATATGAAATTGAGCCCACTAACCGTCTTAAACGTTCTGTTTGGCGGCGGAAGCGAAATGGAACAGCTTGTAGTCCAATCCTTTCGCTTGCCTAGAATTATTGTTGCATTAATGGTGGGGATAGCTTTAGCGGTAGCAGGTGGAATCCTTCAAGGGATGATTCGAAATCCTTTGGCTTCACCCGACATTTTAGGAATAACAGGGGGAGCATCCGTAGCTGTTGTTAGTTTTCTAACCTTTTTCAGTGATGCAAATTACTCTCTGACAGTAAGTATTAAATGGTTACCACTAGCGGCATTTGTTGGTGCTGCAGTAATTGCACTATTGGTCTACATGCTAGCATGGAAAAACGGTGTATCTCCTATTAGAATAGTACTTATCGGAATAGGAGTTTCAGCGCTCATGCAAGCATTAACTACACTGATGATGATTATGGGACCTATTTATAGAGCGAGTCAGGCGAATATATGGATCACCGGTTCTGTATATGGATCTAGTTGGAGCAATGTAGCTATATTAGTGCCGTGGACCGTTGTTTTTGTTGGTATTGCTTTCTTTATGGCGAAGAATATTAATATTTTAGAGCTTGGAGATGACATAGCTACAGGAGTGGGAGGTCGTATTCAGCGACAACGATTCTTCTTATTATTAATAAGTACTGCCCTTGTAGGAGGGGCTGTAGCATTTGCTGGTGGTATCGGGTTTGTCGGGTTAATGGCTCCTCATATGGCAAGAAGGTTAGTAGGCTCTTCATTTGGAGCACTTTTACCTGTTTCAGCACTAATCGGGGGTATATTGGTTATGCTGGCTGATTTAATCGGGAGAACGATGTTTTCACCATTGGAAATTCCTGCAGGTGTATTTACTGCCGGAATAGGAGCACCTTATTTTATTTATCTACTGTTTAAAACTAGAAATGCATAATATGACCATGATAAGGAGTGTATTGAAATGAAGCAAGTGATTGAGACACAAAATTTAACCCTATCATATGGGGAGAGTATTATCATAGATGATTTAAATCTTCAAATACCAAAAGGGGAAATTACTGTTTTCATTGGTGGGAACGGCTGTGGGAAATCAACACTACTTCGCTCAATCGCTCGATTATTAAAGCCTAAAAGTGGAGCAGTATTGCTAGATGGAAGCGCGATATCTAAAATGTCTAGCAAGGATGTTGCAAAGCAAATGTCTATCCTTCCCCAATCTCCTGTTGCTCCTGAAGGATTAACTGTACTTCAATTAGTGAAGCAAGGAAGATACCCTTACCAAACATGGTTAAAGCAATGGACAGAGGAAGATGAAGAAAAAGTGACGAAGGCCTTAAAAGCAACAGCTATTGAAGACCTAAAGGATCGACCAGTGGACTCTTTATCTGGAGGGCAACGTCAAAGAGCATGGATTGCCATGACTCTAGCTCAAGATACAGATATTATCTTACTGGATGAGCCAACTACTTATCTTGATATGACACATCAAATTGAGATTCTCGATTTACTGTATGAACTAAATGAAACAGAGAAACGAACGATTGTAATGGTGCTACACGATTTAAATTTGGCGTGCAGATATGCGGATAATATAGTAGCGATTAAGGATCGGGAAATCTATGCACAGGGTAAACCAGAGCATATTATTAGCTGTCCATTAGTGAAAAGTGTGTTTGGTATGGATTGTCAGATTACAAAAGACCCTCTATTTGGTACGCCTTTATGTATCCCATTCGGTAAAGGAAGATGCATTCTTAAGGAAGTTGGAGTTTAATATTTAGTTGCTTTATTTTGTAACTACGCTACTAATTATTACAACTTTTAAAAGTAATATAGATGCACAAGATAACTGTTACATACTGTTTGATAAAAAAGTGATACAGACCACCTGTCTACTCTTTTGTCCGCATAATTAATTTTCTGTGTCAATCTTATCTTACTTAAATGAGGTTTACACTCGTGTAAACCTCATTTAATCAGACATATTTAACTAAATCGAATTCAGTTTTACCTGGTTATTTAAGGGTTACAAATTCGACAAGGTTGGGGTCGCAAGTTCGAGACTTGTTGAGACCCTCCTTCCCAAAAGCCTTCAAACCTTGATATTTCAAGGTTTGAAGGCTTTTTTTTATTAAAACTTCCTAATATACAATTCTTAATCTAGCATTTATCCACAGAATTTTTTTTGAATTATTGTCCTACTTGGATTGCATCGTGTAAAATGCCTGCAATATAACTATCCTCATTCGATAATAAATGTGCTCCCCTGTAACTTTAAAATCTCCCCCTCTTCGCATATTAGTAATTAGTATAGATGGCAAGTAAAAAAGTTAAATAATGTCGTCTTCTTTGCAGTTTTGGAGACTAATCAAGAAAAAATATTTACTGTTAGTTATTATTTTACAATATCATTAAATTCGGTAATCCTATTTCTCCCAATTTATTTTACTTGTATTTAAAAAATCAAAAATCGTATTCTTCGTCTTTTTTCGCTCGAATAATCTCAAAAGCTTCAACGGTTAACACTGTATCTTCGACTAAGCGATCTAGACGGAAAAGGATATCGTCATTCACAATTTCTTTCCGTAAGAAATCTTTTTCTTCGATAAACACATATGTCGGAACAATGTGAGCTTTCATATATGCTAAGATTGGCTTTAATTGCTGCTCTACCATTAAATAGTGTTTCGATGTACCGGCAGTCACGACACTACTTACGACTTTGTCACGGAAAGCATTGACTGGAAGTAAATCGAAAATATTTTTTAGCGTTGCTGGAATGGATGCTTGGAACGTTGGCGTACCAATAATAATGGCATCTGCTTCCATTATTGTTTCTGACACGTATTTTGTATCTCCTTCATATTCAAAATAATTACGTCCATCACTAAATTCCAATTTATAGTCGGCTAAATCTAGTAGTGTAACTTCATGCTGTGGATATTTATTTTCAAGTATTTCGACAACTTTAGTCATTGCTGTATTTGTTTTAGACCCGACAATTGAGCCGGCTATTGTTACTATTTTCATGTTAATCTCTCCTTTTTATTTGGATGTATATTTTTTAATCGCTGGAATTATTTCATTTCCAATGATTTCGATGTTTTTCATAATCTTTTCGAAAGGTACACCACCGAAGTCGATTTGTGCCATAAAGCGTTGCATCCCATATAGGTCATTTTGGTAAAGTAGCTTTTCGACAATTTGTTGTGTACTACCAACCATTAATGCATCACGTGTATCAGTTGCTTGGGCGAATTGTTGCTTAGGATACCCTCCCCCTCGGATCGCTTGGAATCCACCATTAATATGGGGGTACATGCCTTGTAATGCTTCTTTTGTTGTATCAGCTACATAGAACAAGCTTGTTGTTCCAATTGGGAGTGTACTTGGATCATAGCCATTTCGCTCAGCAGCCTCACGATACGCATCAACAGAAGGCTTAAAGTTGACAGCTGGTCCTCCTAAGGTAGTTAACATCATTGGAATCCCCATATAACCAGCTTTAATGGCACTTGCAGGTGGCCCACCTACAGCACGCCAAATCGGAAGTGAACCACTTTTTGGTTGTGGTAAGATTTCTGCATTTAAAAGTGGAGGACGGAACTCGCCTTCCCATGTAACACGTTCTTCTTCGTTTATTTTTTTTAGTAGTTCTAATTTTTCTTCGAATATTTCCTCATAATCTTGTAAATCCACACCAAGTAAGTGATAAGCACCAACGCGAGATCCACGTCCAGCGACGATTTCTGCTCGTCCGTTAGAAATTAAATCAATTGTGGAGAAGTCCTCATATACACGTACAGGATCAGATACACTCAGCACGGTTGCGGAGCTTGCAATTTTTATTTTACTTGTTGCTTGTGCAATAGCACCTAAAATTACGGTATGAGCTTGAGTTGTAAAGTAGGTTTGATGACTTTCTCCTAAACCGAATACCTCAATCCCTGCATCCTCAGCAAGTTTTGCCATTTCAATTAACTCTTTAATACGTTGTTGTGCAGATATACGTTCACCTGTTGTTGGGTTGACAATGTGATCTCCTAATGAATATAATCCAAATTCCATGCCTTTTGTCGGATTGATGCGATATTGTTCCATAATCAATTCTCCTCTATTGGTTGTAATTTTTCTTCAATTTCAGCACGACGCTGTTCTAAAAACGGTGGTAAATCTAATTTCTGACCAAGTGTTTCGATATTTCCGTCAATTGTAAATCCTGGTCCGTCTGTAGCAATCTCAAAAAGAATGCCATTTGATTCACGAAAGTATAAGCTCTTAAAGTAGAAACGATCCACAATTCCAGACGACTGGAAACCACGTGCTTGTACTTGTTCATCCCAGTATGCAAGTTCTACATCGTCTTTGACACGAATCGCTAGATGATGGATACTACCACGTCCTGGTTTTTCAGTAGGACCTTCTAAATACTTCACTACGATTTCACCAAATACTTCGCCTTGTACTGATTGGAAAATGGCTTCATCTTTCGTACGTGATATTTCGGTATACCCAAATATCTCTGTAAGCGTACTACCAAGCTTTTCAAGCCGGCGTACCGTTATTTCCACGGATCCCATGCCTTGAATTTGATGTTCTAGCGGTACGTTTGATTTTCCCCATGATTCCCATTGCTTCATCTTTTGTCCGTTGGATGCAAGTAGCACCATGCGTAAGCCTTCTTCATCTTCAAAGAATAGAGCAGGACGGTTGGCGTACGATGTAATATCACTATGCTGTACGTTGTATTCATCAAAACGTGCTTTCCAATAGGCTAAACTCATTTCTGTTGGAACAAGTAAACCGATTTGGGTGATAGCGTTTGTGCCTCGGTGAGTGCGTCCAACATTCGGAATTTCAAAGAAAGATAACTCTGTGCCGGGATTTCCAGTTTTATCTCCATAAAATAAGTGATACATCGATGGATCATCTTGGTTCACCGTCATTTTCACACGACGTAAACCAAGTACATTACGATAAAAGTGGTTATTTTGTTTTGCATTTTTTGTAATCATTGAAATATGATGATGTCCTGAAATTGTGTACATAATTTTTTCCTCCAATTCATCATTTGATTAGTCAAGTGACTAGGTAAAAAAATTACTTGTTTGGCAATTTCTTTTTTTCGCTATTTTTTTGTACACGCGACATAAGTAAATACAACGTTTTTTGTTCTTCATCAGATAAACAATCATCAAAGAATGAGGATTGAAATAAAAGCTGAGCTTCAAATGCATTTTCTAGTTTTTCCCGTCCTTTTTTCGTTAACGAGATCGTTTTAGTTTTCCACTCTTGCTTTCGTGCAATGAGTCCATCTTTTTCAAGGCGAGCAAGCATACGCGAAATACCGCCTTGTGACACGGTGACTTTCTCAGCTAGCTCACCTTGTGTTAATGGTTCATAAGTTGAAACTTGCATTAATACATCAAATTGTGCAGTAGTTAAATCAAATGGCTTTAAAAACTCATTCGATAGTAAGTTACTTTGATGTGTGAATCGAGAAATCCTTAACCATATTAACGACCCGCGAGTATTTTGTTGCATATTGTTTGTCACTCCCTTTCTTAATCATCACTTTACTACTCAATTGATAATAAAGCAAGAACAATATCTCGAATTCGAATTATTATTTTGGAAAATCGAGTGCCTATCCAATAACTCAGTTGGATTATTTTAATAACCCCCTTATCTGCTAACAGTTCAAAAATTTCCTCAAGTTCCTTTCTTGTAGTGGAAATTTTGATCCATAAACGCACTTCTTTGACTCTTCAAACTAGCATAAGTTATGGCTGCTTTAAATACCGATTTTCAACTTGTTACTTAGCAGATTAACTTTCAAATTCACGCACTTTGCCAATGGTAGATTGTTTTCCTACCGGCTGTTTAAGACGGTATAGCTCATTATTTTTATACCATTTCATCCACATTTTAATTTGACTCACATTACGAATATTCAAAACCGTTACTATTTCTTCATTGGATTTATCTGCAAATTTCATTTGAAGAGCTTTCATTTTCACTTCTACTGGATAACTGACTCTTGTCACCATAGAAAAAACACCTCCGTATTGAATTTAGGTGTTGTAAACCCGTTCTTCAACGAAAGGTGTTTTTATTTGTCTCATATTTTTGGGTCAGTGCAGTTTTAGATCATGCTCTCTTCACTATTAATCTTATTTAAGCTTTCCTTTTATGGACTCAGCAGCTGCATCAGCAGCCTCTTTTGGAGTTTTTTTACCTTCTAGCATAGTTTGAAGTTCTGCTTGTATTAAAGGCATAATGTTACGTCCTTCAGGATGTATTACTCCAGATCGAGTGAACTCAGTGTAAGACGCTAGTTGAGCTAGATATTTTTGATCATCATAAATATCTTTTGCAGATTCTCTGGTAGGGATAAATTGTGTTTCTCTATTAAATATTCTTTGGTTATCAGCATTAGTAATAACTTTAATGAATTCAGCTGCCGCATCCTGGTTATCTGAATTGATAGGGACTACAAACATTCCAGTGGTTCCATAGGTAGCCTGTTTTTTGTTTTTCAAAGGAGGAGCAATGACAAACTCAAAAGTCTCTTTTCCTAACATTCTACTAACTGATAGGCCTGCTCCTTGTATAGATAGTAGTTTTCCACTATCCCATAGAGAATCATGTTCTAGAGCAGTAATAGAATCCTTTGGAATCCATCCGTTTTTATACATTTTGTTAATAAATTCAAATGCCTCTACTCCATCTTCGTTATTAATCATTACTTCATTATCTTCTGTAAGAATTTCTCCTCCTGCTTGCCATAGGTAAGGATATAGAGTCCCGTTCATAGATCCTCCTCCTAGAAAACTAGAGGCATAGTAACCTTTCTCTTTAGCTTTTTCAGCCCACTCTTCAAATTCCTCCCATGTTGTAGGAAGTTTTGTTGGGTCTTCTCCTATTGCTTTAATTACGTCCACATTATAAATAAAGGTTTCAACCGATTGAAGGATAGGCACTCCATACGTCTTACCCTTCCATGTAGCAGAAACCATTGAACTATCCACAAAATCTTCCATATCATTGTCTTCCAAATAAGAGCTGAGATCTAATAGCATTCCGGCTTCTGCATATTGGGGCATTTGATCTGGAATTGCATAAAACACATCTGGTCCATTATTGGCTGCTAAAGCTGTAAGGATTTTTTGGTCACGGTTTGCCCAAGGAATTTGTTGAAAGTTAACCTTTACACCTGTTGTTTCCTCATAGGAACCGATTAATTCCTTCCACATTTCCCCTTCTTTTTCCTGGTTGTCTGTATAAGGATGAGCCCAAACTGTAATTTCTCCTTTGCCCTTAGATTCAGAAGTCCCCGCTTCATCACTACACCCCATAAGTAATACTCCGCATGTTAATAATAATAGAAAAATTATTAGTTTTTTCAATTAATTGACCCCTTCCATTTTTCATTAATTGTGTCTATCCCATTTCTCTTAGTTCCTATTTCATGCCTCCCCCCTTTCAAATCATGTGGAAATTCATAAGCTATAACAAAGGAAGCGAGGTTTACTACAAATTTTGAGAACGCTTAAATTTAAAGATAAAATTATCGGGTTTAATTTACAGAATAATAAGTTAATTAATAAACTCATAGTATACGATTTAACAGAAAGAGACAATGTCTTTAAACGGTCTTAAATTACGATCTAATTGAAAAAAGAAAAAACCGGACCAGATTAGGTCGGCTTTCGGCTTTCAATTTATATATTATAATTCTCTTCTTAACTTGCAATCCATAAGCCTATTAAAATCTTATAGGAATAATCCTAACTCTTTTTCTGATGAAATAATCGATACGTTTGACTTGCATTGGATATAAAGTTAACGCTAGTTCCAAATATAATTCTTCCTCAAACAAATTTCTAAAACAATCCCTTAAAAAATTATTAATTTAATGAACTATTTCCATTTTCATAAAAGAATTGCAAAGAACTAATTATTTTGAATAACATCTTCTATACTGAGCACATTAAACTCTAGGAGGTGAGGATATCATGACAAAGAAAAGCAAACCAAACTTTAAGAAGAAAGAACCTAATTCAAGAAATGACAATCGGGAAGAATTTGCAGAAGATCTAGATTTAAATCAAGCTAAACAGAAAAATGCACAACAAAATAACCAAAAGAATCGATAATAGATCATCCAATCATTCATTGATAAAGGCATTCAAAAAATTTTATCAATGCTTTCTCCTTAAAAAGCTACTACTACAAAATGGATCGAACTAAAGGATGACGCATCCTTCAAAGACTGTGTCAATGTAAATGGTAATCCTAAATTTGGGGGTGCACAAAAAGAATGGTTTTCAACAATTTGAAAACCATTCTTTTTTATTTATCAGATTTTTAGGAGATCACGATATAATTTGAGATATTGCTGCGAAGATGATGACCAACTAAAGTCAAGATCCATTGCACGCTCTACTAGGTTCCTCCATTTGTTCGGCTGGAAGCGAAATAGTGCAACTGCACGCTCAATTGTATACAGCAATTCGTGGGCATTATAGTTAGCAAAGCTGAATCCATTTCCTTCTTCAGTTAATTCATTATAAGGTATTACCGTATCCTTCAGCCCACCTGTTTCACGGACGAGCGGCAAGGATCCATAGCGAAGTGCAAGTAATTGTCCAATTCCGCACGGTTCAAATTGGGATGGCATTAGAAAAAGATCTGAACCGGCATAAATTTTTCGTGACAATGCTTCATCAAAATAAAGGTTGGCTGACACATTATCGGGATAAATTTCTTCAAAATATCTGAATGCCTCTTCATACTCCTGATTGCCTGTACCTAGTAAAACAAATTGGACATCCAAACCAATGATTTCATGGAATACATGTAGAATCAAATCTATACCTTTTTGATCAACTAGTCTAGTAACCATTGAAATTATTGGGATATCAGGGTTCATAGGAAGCCCAAGTGTTTCCTGTAGATGCTTTTTATTTACAGACTTTCCACTATATTCGTCGTATGGAAGAAATAAATTTTCATCACCTTTTGGATTATAGGAGTCATTGTCAATTCCGTTAACGATTCCTTGAAGATCATTTCCTATTTTTCGTAAGAACCCATCAAGTCTTTCCCCATAATAGGGAGACTGTATTTCGTCTGCATAGGTTGAACTTACCGTTGTCACGCAATCAGCAAAGGCCAGTCCACCTTTTAGGTAGCTGACATCCCCATAAAACTCTAAGGCGTCCATGTGAAAATAGAGCTCGCTTAAATCCAGCAAATCAGAAAGCACTGATTTAGGATATACCCCTTGGTAGCGTAAATTATGAATAGTGAACACAGTTTTGATGCCCTGGTAGTATGGATTATTTTCATAATGGGCCTTCAAATGAACAGGTATCAACCCTGTTTGCCAATCATGGCAATGGATTATATTGGGCCGTTCTTCTAAATACGGTAGAGCCTCTAGTACGGCTCTGGAAAAGAAAGCAAAACGTTCACCATCGTCTCCAAAGCCATAGCTACCATGCCTTTTAAAATAATATTCGTTATCGAGAAAGTATACTGTTATCCCCTGATAATGAAATTTATCTATACCGCAAAATTGACGTCTCCAGCCTACAGGTACTTCAATGCTTTTGATCCATTGCATTTGTTCTTTAAAATGTAATGGAAGGTCGCCATATTTTGGTAGTATCACGCTAACGTTTGCTCCCTTTTTATGTAAAGCTTGAGGCAAGGCGCCTATAACATCACCCAGTCCCCCGGTCTTTATAAATGGGGCGCACTCTGAGGCTGCAAATAATACATTCATGCTGTTGTAACCTCCAGTTTAAACTACTCCCTCTTTTTTGATCACCATTGGCTTATTTCTCGCCGTTATGATTTGATCCCTTGTAATGGTTACTTGTTTATCAGTAATCACATTTTCGACATGTGCTCCCTCTTCAATATCACCCTTTTGCATAATGATACTGTTTTTAACAACTGCACCTTTTTTTACTTTTACTCCTCTGAAAATAATACTATTTTCGACGGTGCCCTCAATAATACATCCATTGGCTATTAAAGAATTAGACACCTTAGAGTAATTTGTGAATTCGGCAGGTGCTTCATGTTTAATTTTCGTGAAAACTTCCCATGAATCATAAAAATAGTTACGAAGAATTTCTGGGTTAAGAAATTCCATATTACTAGCATGGTATGTTTCTAGGGAATGAATAAAAGGCATATAACCCGTGAACTGATAACCTTGCACTTTTAGATTTATCAAATTTGCTTTAACAATATCTTTCAAAAAATCATATTCATCATACTCTATACAATTCATTATTAAATCTATTAATAGTTGTTTTTTAATCACATATGTTTCCAAACATATATGATCACCTTTCTTAGGAGACGTATAAAAGTTTACATCACGGACTTCACCGTTTGTATCGAGTGAAATTTGATGATAAATTGGTCTTTTCACTGATAAACCATCATAATCCTTGTACAGAACTGTAATATCGGCTTCACTACTTTCATGTTCTTTGATCACATCATTAAAGTCAATTTTACAAATATGATGACCAGGAGCAATAATTACTGTATCTGCAGTTGCCCGTTGGAAAAATTCTAAATGATCATAGAACTGCTGTAAATCTCCTCTGATTTTTTCATCAGGATGAATCGAAGGAAGAATGAATAGACCTTGTGAACGATGATCAAGATCCCATTCCTTTCCAGAACCTAGATGATCCATCAATGATCGATATTTATCTTTTGTGAAAATGGCAACTTTACTTACGGAAACGTTCATAAAGTTTGACATAGTGAAATCAATCATTCGATAGCGTCCGCCAAATGGTATGGAGGCTAGGCAACGATGATGGGTCAATTCTTTTAATATGGGTCTTTCATTTACAAGATTAATTACACCCAATACATTTCTCATTTAAGCTACCTCCTATTATAAAGCTTGCAGAAAAGCACTTTCCGAAGAAACCAACTGATTTTCACCGATTAATGTAAGTCTTTGTTTAGTGTCAGAGATTACAGCCCCATCTTCGATAATTGTACCGCTACCGATTATTGCCTTTTCGATTATTACATTATTTCCAATTTTCACATTTGGCATAATTACGGAATTCTTGACGATAGAGCCACTTCCAACTTGGACGTTATAAGAAAGAACAGAATGGTCGACCTTCCCAAATACCAAACAACCTTCATTGACTAAAGATTGTGTCACATCTGCATCTTCAGATATATATTGTGGGGGGTGGTTGGCATTTCCTGCATATATTTGCCAGTTTGGGTCTCCGAGCTTGAAATCAGATGGTTCTTCCAACAAATCCATATGCGCTTCCCACAGGCTGTCAATCGTACCTACATCTTTCCAGTAGCCTTTAAATCGATACGCTTGTAATTTTGCATCATCTTGCAGCATCTTTGGAATAATGTCTTTTCCAAAGTCATTAGTGGAACTGCTGTCCTTTTCGTCTTCTGTTAAATATTTTTTTAGATGTTTCCAATTAAAAATATACACACCCATCGAAGCCAAATTACTTTTTGGATGTTTAGGTTTTTCATCAAATTCAATAATTTGATCCATTTCATCAGTATTCATGATACCAAAGCGATTTGCTTGTTCCCATGGTACCTCTATGACAGCAATAGTTGCATGTGCACCCTTATCAATATGATCTTCGAGCATTTTATTATAATCCATCTTATAAATATGGTCCCCTGAGATTACAAGTACATATTCTGGGTCATTATGATCGATAAAATGGAAATTTTGGTACACGGCATTTGCGGTACCTTTATACCATTCCCCACCATCTTTTCCCTGATAAGGTGGAAGGATAGAAACTCCGCCGTTATTGCGGTCAAGATCCCATGGGCGGCCATTTCCAATATATGAATTCAAAATATGTGGACGATATTGAGTAAGTATACCGACTGTATCTATACCTGAATGTGTACAGTTGCTTAAGGTAAAATCGATGATCCGATATTTGCCTCCAAATGGTACTGCGGGTTTAGCTAAGTCACTCGTCAACTCCCCGAGTCTTGAGCCTTGACCACCTGCTAAAAGCATTGCAACCCATTTTTTAGATGCCATTTGTACTGACTCCCCTTTTCCGTGTTTTTGTTTCTTTCATGAATATAGCAATCCCTAGTGGCGGTACGGTTATTTCAAGACAGTAAGGTTGATTATTGTGCGGAATTTTACTGGTATGGATTGGGGCAGAATTCAACTGTCCCGAACCGCCGAACGATGTAGCATCACTATTAAATGCTTCGAAATAGTTCCCGTTGGACGGAACTCCTATTTGGTAATTATGGTAAACATCGGCTGAAAAATTACAAACAACTATGCAATAATCCCCCTTCCGTTTTCCTCTCCTCATAAAAGTAATTACGCTTTGTTCCGTATTGTCCGCATCAATCCAATGAAAGCCAGTTTGCTCATGGTCCAGGCGCCATAGGGCACTAGTTTCCTGATAAAATTTATTTAGCTCTTTATAGTATCGATAGAAATTGGAGTGAGCTTCAAAATCTAACAGCATCCAATCCATTTCTTGCTGGTATTTCCATTCGTCAAACTGCCCTATTTCACTGCCCATAAATAAAAGCTTTTTTCCTGGATGAGCGAATAAATAGCCGAACAAGAGACGTAAATTTGCGAATTTTTGCCAGTAATCGCCAGGCATTTTATTTAATAATGATCTTTTTCCATGGACCATTTCATCATGTGAAAATGGAAGGACAAAATTTTCCGAAAAAGCATACAAAAATGAAAATGTCAGTAGGTGATGATGCTTTGGTCGTTCGCCAACATCAAGCCTCATATATTTCAGTACGTCATTTGACCAACCCATATTCCATTTATAATTGAATCCAAGTCCGCCTGTACTAGTTGGACTTGTAACCAGCGGCCATTCGGTTGCTTCCTCCGCCATCATGAGGGCACCAGGATATTTTCGAAAAATGGTTTCATTTAACTTTTTTAGAAATTCAATTGCTTCAAGATTTTCTTCGCCACCAAACTGATTTTTCAATTTTACTGGAAGCGGATTATCATGATTTAGATAAATCATGGATGAAACTGCATCAACCCGAATTCCATCAACATGATAAAAATCCATCCAAAACATTGCATTTGAAATCAGAAAGCTAACAACTTCGGGCTTACTATAGTCAAAACTATATGTTCCCCAGATTGGCCTCTCTGCTCGCAGGGGATCTACCGATTCGAATAGAGGTGTTCCATCGAACCTTCCAAGGCCATGCGCATCCTTACAAAAATGTGCAGGCACCCAATCCAGAATTACACCAAGGCCCTTTTGATGACATTGATCTATTAAATACATTAATTGCTCAGGTGTACCATATCTGCTACTCGCTGAATAATAACCAGTTATTTGATAACCCCATGAACCATCGTAAGGATGCTCCATAACAGGCATCAACTCAATATGTGTAAAGCCATTATCAATTGCATAATCGACTAATTCGTCAGCGAGTTCTTGATAACTATAAAACTCACCATCTTCTTTTTGTTTCCAGGAGGCTAGGTGAACTTCGTAAATCATCATCGGTTTGTGGTAAATATCTTTCTTTATTCTCTGTGCCATCCATTTTTGATCTTGCCATTCAAATGTATTTAAATTGTAGATAATTGAAGCTGTTGCCGGTCTCAACTCTGAATAAAAGGCATAAGGATCTGCTTTTAATTCCTTCCGTCCATCTGGTCCTATAACCTCATATTTATAAATGTCTCCATGAGAAAGCTCGGGAATAAATAAAACCCAGATTCCAGAATCCAAGCGTTCCATTGGATGCCGAGTACCATTCCATTTATTAAAGATACCCACAACGGAAACTTGCCTTGCATGCGGCGCCCAAACTGCAAAACGCACACCTTGAATATTGTTCTCATATAGGATATGAGCTCCAAGCATCTTATAACTTTCAAACAGTGTTCCTTCATGAAAAAGATATACATCAAAATCACTTGGGTATTGCCGGTTATTCAACTTCATAATTCCTACCATTTCAACACCTCTTACAATCTATGATTATTTGAATTTATATACCAGTGCTTATCCTAAATTATTCGCCATCTATCTAAAAACACCTTTAAAATATTTGACTTTTTACAATAATTAATAATTTTAAAACAAAATAAAAAATCCTCCAAGGAATGAAGGACTTTTGTAACTTTCATTTAGATCGTGAAATGATATCAATAATAAAATTCTAAAGTGCGATACCCGTAGACTATTTATCAGCTGTCCTCCCACATACCATACTTTTATACTTTAAATGTGATCCATAAGAATTTATAAGAATACACCTGTATTTGAAGCCTCAGTCATTTCCTGTCAATTGTGAAGAAGACATATTAATCATACGGTTTAAAAATATATAAGAGAGGGATACGGACCAAGCTAGTGGAGTATTGCCATTTGGCACATTTTTACCACCAATATATAACTCAGGGACTTCCCAATTATTTGGTACGATTTGTTCCGTTTTTTTAACATATTCATAAGCCTTATCATGCATACCCAGTTCAAAATAGCACAATCCTAGCCAAGGTAGCCCGAAGCACCATTCTGCTTCGCTGCCTTCGTTGTAATACTGATCGTTCTGATAACGAATGCAGCCATTTTTCCGCTCAAGGCGTTCAGAAACCATCTCGATAATCTTGAGTGCCGTTTTCCTTTCAACTATACGATACGGATAAATAAGTGATAGAAGGGATAAATCTGTTTCTTTCGTTTCACTTTCCCGTGGTAAAAGAAAACGGAGCGTCTCTTCACCTTTTTGTATCAGTTCATCCTTCACATTTACGAGCATTTTCACCGCACGTAATCCTGCCACGCATGCACCTACACTTGAAGCATGCAGTTCCATATTTTCTTCCCACATCCCATTATCCTTTGCCTGCCAGTATTGAAGACACTCTAAATAGTCGACTAGCTTCTGAACAATTGCCAGGTCTTTCTCATCACGGATAACCTTATGTCCGTGGTTTACTCCAACCCCTACTCCCCATAAGAAGGCTCCAATTGCATCATTCTGAGCATGGCCCCATTCTTGGCCCATTTCCTTTAAATCTGTGGAATACCGTGAGTGAATATATTCAAAAAGGTAAACCGGTTTTTTTTCACGGTGAATGTCGATTTTCCATTCATAGGTTTTAAATAGTTCAAATAAGGCATGATATGCTTTTTCATATCGATCAGATTCGTTTTGCAAAAAAGGCAAAACTGTGTATACGACATCACGTATCCAAACAAAATGATAGTCCTTTGAAACACTCGCAGTGTAAGCGCCGTTCGGTAGGCGCATCCGATCTAAAACCTCAAATGCATTGCTGATTTTCATATACGAGACCTCCCTTAAATAATTGCCTATATAGTGATTGTTAACCATTTGCGTTTATTCTAGACAAACCATTCCACGAAAGCGTTTCCAGTATAAAACGAAAAAATTTTATTACATATATTTTATGTAGGAATTTGTTATTTGGAAAAGCAATCAGACCCAATACCTAAAAATTCATTGGCAAATACTTTATATTCAGTATAGGAAATGACCACGATTCAAACTCTATTAAGGGTGTTAATAACTAATGTTACTAATACCCGAAAGATAAAACTTCAAATCAACTTTTGACGTTTGTAATGAGTTTACCTTTTCTTTAGTATTTTTTTAGAAAGAATATAAAGTTGCACTCCACTTACAAACAAGTAAAAAACACCCCACGTTTAAAGGGACAGAACCCATTTTTACGTAAAGGTGTTTATAAAATATCTAATTCTAGTTTAGCGGTATCTTTCTAAATACTAAATAGTAGAAGTGCTAACGCAAAATCTTACAATTCTTCTGCTATTACTTTAACAATTTCATCAATCGTAGTGGAAGCCCCAGATTTATCTTGTACTAACACGCTAAAGATGTACGATTGGCCGCTACCAGCTTCTAGATAACCACTCAACGTACTAACACCGGTTAATGACCCGGTTTTTGCATAGACTTTTCCGGCTGTTAATGGATCTTTCAATCGATTTCTTAAAGTACCTCCTACCATTCGATCTGTATTTGCAGCTACTGGTAAGCTAGTAAAATAGGTAGTAAACCAATCTTCTCCTTGCACTTGATATAACAACTCACTTACCAATAAACTCGAAACCCTATTTTCGTGAGACATTCCTGAACCATCTTCAAATTGCCAATCTGTCATATTTAAGTCTTTTGAGTTTCCATATTCTCTTATAGCTTGTAGACCAGCCTTTGTGCTACCGTGATTATTTTTCACTTTACCCATCGTCTTCACTAAAATATCCGCAATACCATTATTACTTAGTTTCATATAGGGGATTAGCAGTTGCTCCAGTGTCATCGATTGCTTCATTGCAACGAGTTTTGCACTATTTGGTGTTGCAGCTTGAAATACTTTTTCTTTTGAATACTCAATTCCTGCTTCTGCTAAAACTGTCTGGAACATCGTCAATGTATGTGTCGTTGGATGTTTGACTGTCACCCATTCTCTCTTAGTTTTATCGACAGGAAGGTTACCACTAATGACAATCTTGTTTGTTTGATGTAATCTTTCGATCGTTATTGTATTGGCTTTTCCCACTTCCACTGTCTGTGCTTCATTTACTATTTGTAAATCACCAATGTGAGGAGTTACTTTAATGGATGGTAAGTCTCCAACTATAGTCCCAACTGTTTCTACGATAATCGTACCGGAATCGTAGTCTGTGTTTGGAGAAGTGGTTAAAGCTGAAATAGGTGCAGCGTAATAATAAGACTCGTCCCCAATCCAAATTCCAGGTGTTAATAAATCATCATCAAACCATTTGTCATCACCAACAATCCGACCATCGATTTCATGGATACCCTGTGCTTTTAATTCTTCTGCGAACTGTTGCAAGTCTTCTATGGATAAAGTTGGATCACCTTGCCCTTTTAAATAGACATCCCCTTTTAAAATCCCGTTTGAAATTTTCCCAGAGGTATAAAGGCTTGTATTAAAGCGGTAATCCTTTCCCAATATGTCTAAAGCTGCTGCAGTAGTCAAAAGTTTCATATTAGACGCTGGTTTTACAGTTGCAAGACCATTGTAGTCATAAATCGCTTCTCCGGAGAATCGGTCTCTTACAGTAATACTCACATTTGCTCCTGGTAATTTTTCTTCTACAATCCTAGTAATAGAATCATTTAACGTTTCCTTTACTAATTCTTCTGCTTGAGCAGCATTTTGAAAACTTAACATACCCATAACTAACACCCAAGTCATCACCATGGTAATCCATTTTTTCTTCATGATTTTCCCCCACTTGTTTGAATTTTTAGATTATTACTTAAGTGTATATTCATCAAAAAGAAAATTTATCCTCTAAGACTATAAGAAACAGGCTTTTAGATTGAGCTTAAAAAACTTACCCTAAATATATAAACCTATATTTTTTTCAAAAATTACGTCTATTGACCTAGAATATTTGAACGATAAATTATTATTTTTAGATTCATTAAATTATGTCCGGTAAGTTGTTTTAATTTACTCCGCTTCTGAACAACTAAAAAATAATCCGCGCCTCTTACACTACCAACAAAGGATATAGTGGTTAAGTCCATAGAGTTAAATATTATGGAGGTTAGTTAGTACTAACTTCTACAAGAAAATTTTTAGCGAGCAATCTAACAAATAGATTTTCTACTATTAAATAGAAACTGTGCAATTTATTTTGCATTGTTATTCTTATAAGGGTAATTACCTAATTATTTGGATTTTTCTACAAAAAAAAGACATTCCAAAAGGAATGTCTTTTTTATTAAACTATCCGTCCAACGCCATCTATTGGAAACACAGATCCTGAGTTTTTAGTTGAAGCGTAAGAATTCAATTTGGCAGGAAGTGTTTTCCTTAAAGTTGATCAACGGCTTCCTTAAATATTTCATATGAACGTCTTCTAGCATGCTGGTCATAAACATAGGTAACAGCCATCAATTCATCTACTTGAAATGCTCCCAAGAATGATTTTAATTGCTCGGTGATAACATTTTGGTCGCCTTTAAACGTATAAGACGACATCCTACGTACCGCATTTTCTTCTAAATGGTTCCATAGACCATCCATTGTATCAACTGGAGGCTGCAACAAGTCCTTTTTACCAGTTACTACATTTAAATAAAAACGATCACTAGATGTAGCGAGCTTTTTAGCTTCCTCATTTGAATCTGCTGCTATTACATTTACACAAACTATCACATACGGTTCAGATAAATATTCAGAAGGAACAAACTTATTTCGGTAAATTTGAATCGCTAGCTCTAACTGCTGAGGGGCAAAATGTGCAGCAAATGCATAAGGTAGCCCTAAACGAGCAGCTAATTCCGCGCTTGAAGTACTTGAACCAAGAATGTAAATTGGTACACTAACACCTACACCTGGAAATGCACGAACTCCACCTTGATGATCTAATGATTTAAAGTAATTTTGCAATTCCACCACATCCTGCGGGAAAGAAAAAGAAGTTTCCTGTGTCGTTCTGCGCAGAGCATGAGCAGTTTGAATGTCAGTTCCCGGAGCGCGGCCCAGGCCTAAATCCAGTCTATCCGGATAGATGGTTTCAAGTGTACCAAACTGCTCTGCAACAACAATTGGTGCATGATTTGGTAACATAATCCCACCTGAACCTACTTTAATAGTTTCTGTCTTTTCCAATACATGACCGATTAAAATAGAAGTAGCAGAACTAATAACGGTAGGTGAATTGTGATGTTCCGTTAGCCAATAACGATTGTAGCCGAGCTCTTCAGCATGTTGAGCAAGATTAACCATATCCTTAAAAGCTTCTTTATTTGTCTGTCCTTCTTTTACGGCTACTAAATCCAAGACCGATACAGGGACGGTCTGAAGTTTTTTATTCATATACTTACTTCCCTTCGTTATTCAAACATCTCCATTTGATAATAGAACCAAGTAATAAATTCTTCAAGGTATCTGCTTCATAAGTGATGGATACTAAAACAGTCTAATTGGATTGAATTATTTGAACAACTTATTCTACCTGGTTTTCTGGCAATTTCCTTCTTACCTGAAGTAAAAAGGCTTGTATTAATACGGTAACTCTTTTAATTAGACTTTCCCATTGATTCGCCATGTTTACTGCCTAAATAATTTGGAACTATTTTTTGTATATTGACAATTCTATCAACATTTGTGATTCCTGTTTCAGTTCATTGATAATTTCAAACAACATATTGGATATCTTTATAGAATTGTCCATATTCTATGTATTCTAGAAATTGAGATAATAATTTTTCTTATTTCAATTTCTAGCCTCTTAAATTATAGAAATTAATATATGTGAGTCAATTTCATAAATCTTACTTTTTAAAAAACGTAGACTATTGTACTGACCTTTTTCTTGGTTTTTAAAACTAAGCTGTTAACAAAACTTTTCGTTTTATCTATCCATAGCCAAACGTGAAGCGTTATAAGTTAGAGTTACGAATTAGAAATGTAGTTTAGCTTTTTTGCCTGTACGATGCCTTACATTATTTAAATCAAAATACACTACGTTTTTCTTCTTCCATTCTTTGTTTAACTGCCAGCACCTTGCCTGTTTTTTAACAACAGAAAGTCAGCATCCATCTCTCGGACACTGACTTTTTTCTTTGCACTCCTACAGAAGATAAAAACCGATTCCCATGATTAAGTATGCGGCGAAAAGGGTCAAACCTTCAAACCAATTCGATTCCCCGTCATTTGAAAGGTTAATCACGAGAAGTGCGGCAGTAACCATCGCCACAAGTTCGGGCCATGTGAAAACGAGCGACATTGGTTCTGGCATAAACAAAGAAACAATAACTAATATTGGTGCTACGAACATGGCAACTTGCAATGTTGAACCGACTGCAATTTCCACTGATACATCCATTTTGTTTTTGACGGCCATTGTAATGGCGGAAACATGTTCAGCTGCATTTCCAACAATCGCTACGATAATGACCCCGATAAATAATTCTGTCCAACCAAACTTCTCGCCAAGCATTTCAAATGTATGGACTAATTGTTCCGATACAAAAGCGACCACTATAGTTGCTAATAGAAGTATTAAAATGGCTTTACCTTTCGTCCATTCCGGCACTTCTTTCTCCTTTTCTGGTTGGTCCGAGGAAGCGAAGACCCCTCGATGTGTGACAAGTTTGAAAAATAATCCCGCAAGATATAGTGCGATTAAAATAACGGCGATTCCAATGCTCAAGTTCAACGTTTTTTGCGAATCCATCCCCATTGAAAATACTTCAGGAATTACAAAAGCGATGATAACAGCAAAAATAAGCAACCCTGCATTATATCTGGAATCATGAACACTGAATTTTTGACGTTTAAACTTGATACCTCCAGCAAAAAATGAAAGCCCAAGTACAAGTAGTAAGTTTCCAAGAACGGATCCCGTCAGTGAAGCTAAAACGATTCCAACCATGCCTGCCTTCAACGTAAAAATAGAAATAATAAGTTCAACTGCGTTTCCAAAGGTAGCGTTTAACAATCCCCCAATTCTTGGTCCACTCACAATTGCAAGACTTTCCGTAGCTCGCCCTATGTACCCTGAAAGACCAATAATGCTTGCACAACAAAGAATGAACATAACCATATCCGACCAATTGAGAAATGCACCTACCAGAACTAATGGCACACCCGCAAAAACAAGAATGGCAAAGAATTTATCCACAAAAAACACCTCTTCATTAAACGAGTTCCTACACTATATTTCCCTTTTTTTTAAAATTAGAAACCTATTCCAATTACTTTTGAAAAATATTAAACACCCTTTCTCCCTTCAACAACTTTTTACTCATTGGTTATCTCAAAAGTCATTGTGGTTTTCATTCTAGAATTGTCCATATCCTATGTATTCTAATAAAAAATGAATATATAGAAGGTTATTCAAAATGAATTCTTTCCTGTTAAATTGAAAATTATAAAAGGCAGTAGAGAGTTATGACTTGTATCCTTCTACATCCAGGTTAATCATGTTGATTGTTTTCTTTCTCGTTAGATTAGAAGGAGGAAGATTTAAAAGACTTGCCTTTTATAAAGGACAAGTCTTTTATATTATCTTCTTATTTACTCTTTAGATTTTATTTCATTGGCTACTTTATTAATCCTTTCCAGCATTGTCGGATGGGAATATCGAAACCATTTTACAAGGAGTGGAGGATTCACTTCATTTAACCCGGCTCTTGTAAGTTCTTGAAAAGTGCTCACAGCAGCACTTGGGTCTGCGACTAACTCTATTGCATACTGATCAGCCCTTGTTTCTTGATATCTAGAAATATAATTTGAAAGTGGACTTGAAGCGAATAATAGAAAGGATGTAATTAGTAAAAACAATGGTAACGAGTGAATAGCATTTATCTGCCTTATTTTTAAACTACGCCCAAACCTAGCGACGATCCAAGGCATTATTTTCGCTGTTAACCAGAGCCCCAGAAACATAGTTAAAATATATTCAGCTATTCCGAAATATATATGTTTCTCCACATAGTGCCCCATTTCATGAGCCATAATGAAGAGAATTTCATTTTCTGATAAGCGGTTTAACGTCGTATCCCATAATACGATTCTGGAATTACTACCAATACCTGTAACATAAGCATTTAGCGCATTTGTCTTTTCCGCCATATTCACTTCATACACATGCTCGGTTGGAATATTTGCTTGATCGGCTAAAGTGAGTATTTTCGTCTCCAATTCTTTATTGGTTAGTGGGTAAAAATCATTATACAATGGGTCGATTACTACTGGTTGGATGAACATAAGGAAGATGGAATAAGGAATCATTAATAGCCAAGCTAGTAGCCACCATTTTTTGGAACTTTTCTTAATCAACCAATAAAGAACGGACACAATTACTACAGTCATTCCGAAGTCCACCCAAAATCCAATTACATTATCCCGCATCCAGGAAGCGAAAACCTGGGTACTAACCCCGTAGCTCTTACCTAAAGAATATCTGTAGTAGTCTAAAGGAAAGAATACGATAAATATAAAAAGGGAAAGCAAAAATAAATATACTCCGTTTTGCACTATTGCCCATTTGTTTCGCAAAGGATTCCATTTTTCAAATGCTCGAGAAAGTCCAGTAGATAATACAAATATATAGACAAGCCACTCGAAAGGTGTAGCTACAAAAAAGAGGAAATTCTTTATTTTTGAATACTCCTCACTAAGGTACAATTCCTGCTCCGACATAAAAACCTGTGGATCTGCAACCGTACCTTTCAAAGATCCTGGTATCCCCCCACTATTACTATGAAAAATATATACATACATTACTAATGCATATACCCCAAATAACAAAAGAGCAGTAATTCCGTATTTTTTCCTCAAATGCACTTCAACTCCATTCACACTTTCTTACATTAAGTGTAATCAGAAAAAAGAAAGATAGAACCAACTATAGTGTTTGGCTACTTTGAAGTCTCCCTGTGTTAAATACAATTCAAAACAGTATAGAATAGTTTTCGATTTATTTCTAACACAGGGAGCATTTTCAATATATCAAACTAGTTTTTATTCAATCTTGCTTCAACTAACAGGCCGCCACCATCTTTTAAGTATTTAATCATCCCTTCAGTTGCGCGGTAAATGAGTGCTGCAGCTGTTGTTGTTGGGTTTGTTACACCAAAGTGAGGGAATGCCGAAGCACCACATACGAATAGGTTTTCCATATCCCACATTTGAAGATAATTGTTTACGGCACTTGTATTATGTTCGGAACCCATAATGACGCCGCTTCCATTATACTGATAAGCAAGTCCTCCAGCATAATGTTCAGCCATAAGAACTGGTAGCAAATGTGTGGCACCCAACTTTTCCATTATTTCAACTTGCTTTTCTTGAATAAATGCATGAATTTCACGATCGTTATCGGAATAATCCCACGTAATGCGAATTAGTTGATCTCCATTTTCATCTTTGTAAATCGGGTCTAAATCAAGATAGTTATTTTTATACGGTAACGTCGCTTTTTGACTAACTAATGTCAACGAACGATTATGATAGAATAAAGATTGTTTTTTAAATTCTTTCCCCCATTGTGGTGTACCAGGTGGCGTTAAATTCGTTCCAATCGGAGCTTTACCACTATTAGGCGGTTGTCCAATAAGATAATGAAAAACCAAAGTGTTTATTGTAAAGTTTCTCACAAATAAAAGAATACCTTCATATAAATAAAAGTGTTTTCTAATTTGGAGACTTCCTACATATTCGGCTTCTAATTTACCATCAATTTTTTTATATCTCTAATTATATATTTTAGGATTGGATATTATTCCTTCGATCAATTTCGCCCTTCGCCTCCGCTTCATGTTCTTTCAGTTCCGCTTTAAACATACTCCTAATCACTTCTTTGTCACCGAACATTAGGATGAAGTCTCCAGCTTGAAGTTCAGTATTTAGTCTTCCCTTTCGGATAATGATTTCACCACGCTTTATTAATAGAATATTTATGTCTTCCTCTGAATTTAATTTTTCTATTAGTTTCCCTCCAATCATGCTGGAAGTACTGTGTAGAGGAACTTCCACTAAGTAATCATTCTCTTCTGTTAGGAAGACATCTTTTATTGTCAAATCTTGAATATCAAAGTTTGTTTCCAATTCACGCTCGAATAAGTCGGATAGTCTGTTCTTTACTTTACCTACTTTCAAAACAAATAGGAAAAAAACCAATACTCCTGCGACATAGCCTATTTTCATAGTGAAAAATTCATCTGACAGTATGCTGCTAATTGCAGAAATAATAACCGCTAATGAAAATGCACCAAAGAGGATTAAAAAAGCACCAAGCCTTCTGCGTATGGGATGATCAATAATTAGTTCTGATTCCCCAGTCGTAAATCCAGTTCCTGTAAGCATGGAGATAACCTGAAATCTGGCAATATGCTTTTTAAGTCCTGTAAAAGTAAATAGGAGGGTATTAATTTCTATTACAACTAAAATAATGGTTAAATATATTAAAATAAATAAATACCCCATATGGTTCCACCTCCGGTTAAATCTGTGATAAATAAAAAAACTTTAAGATAATCTATTTTAACCAACAATTGATAAATATATATTCGTTAAACTTTTAACTCCACTTTCCCATATGCAGCTAGATTAAAACATTAATACAATGAAAGTGATTATACAGATGTTAGGTGCTTTAATAATTCAACCATTCTCTCCAACAGAAGTATTATCAAATAAATTAAACCTAGTAGTCGAAAATTCAAAAGTTCACCTAGAATATGTAGACAATCAAAGAAAACAAACTTTTAAAGATTATTGCTAATCCACTATTTCAATAAAAATGGCAAAAAACCTTTAATAATTAATCACAATAATAATGTTCTTCAAATAAAAAAAGCATTCAACAATATTAAATCATCGAATACTTTTTAGCGATTATTCTAACTGCATGCTAAGGGTTGCTTCTTGTTTATCACAGTTATGTTCGTCACAAACTCAATCAGAATCATTTTACTTCAGCATGTATAAGTTAGATTTAAGTATTCTATCCCTCTATAAATAGTGTGAAATTATTTCATAAACATATTAGGATATAATCTAATCATTGCTTTCGATATGGTATCCGCCATTTCCCTTGCTTGTTCCTCAATCTTATCATATACTTCAATGTCTTTCTGATAATCCTTGTTTATCATATAAACAGCTTCCTGCTTTGTTAAATCTAAGTGGTGGTAGAACATTTCTCTTACGTCTTCTTCCAGTAAATACGGGTTAATGCTATTAAGAAATACAGCGATTTCATCCGCATTAGCATACCATTTTTGTTCTGCAATTCTCGCTGCTTCCTGGTCCTTAGCTAACGTTGCTTTTACTAAATCAGCTGCAAAAGTAAGATGTTCCTTAATTAGTTCTGCATACCTGTCAGCTGCAGCATCCCCATATAATGGTCGAATCATTTCTCCCATATCTGTCGCATTTTTCAAGAGACGTGCGATGACAAAATCTACGTCTGGCAGGTTAAATGTAAGGCTTATAATCGCCATTCTAGTCCATGCCACATGCTCCTCCCACAAACTACGATTATCATTCATTAGATCCACTGCTGACTGATTAATACATTCGTTTCGTCCTACATTTTGAATAGCTGTTTGTGAAACTGGGATGAAAATATGTTGTCCTACTAAAAGGGAGTACGGATTAACACCTCGATTAACAGTAAAAATATTCTCTGGAGTTGTATTAAACCTCTGTGCGATTCTCCAATAATTATCTCCAGGTTGAACAATATAGATAAATCCGCCATTTGAAAAATTATTCATATGCTTATACTTCACTCCCCTATCTAAATACCAATCAAAAAACAATGTGCATATTTGTATCCTTTACATCGTATTCAACTCAGTGGGATTGGGTGAGTCATATCAAAAAAGCTGTCCAAGTAGATTTAGTAACCTCCCTGTATTAGTAACAAAAACAATTCTGAATAGTTCCCGATTTATTCTATAATGGAGAAAAAAGGTTAATTAAATTTGAAAAGTTATTTTTTAATAAGTCGTCTTTTTGAATAGTAGAATCGTTTTCCTTGTAGAGGGGGTAATTTCTTGATAGACGAAGATAAATTAGAGCGGCTCATGCAGCAATATACAAAAGAATTGCTTCGTGTGAGTTATTATTACACGCACAATATGCATACAGCGCAAGATATTGTACAGGAAGTGTATATTAGGTTTTATCATAAACAAATTGCATTATTCGATGAGGAAATGAAGCCTTACTTGTTGAGGATGGTTATTAATCAATCAAAGGATTACTTAAAAAGCTGGCATTATCGGAAAATGAAAATAGTCGAAAAAATGTTCTCGCAATCCAGTAATGATACAAATCACCTCATACAGAAAGAGGAAGAGGATGAAATTAGTGAAGCTATTTTCTCTTTACCACTAAAACAACGGGAAACCATTACCTACTATTATTTTGAAGGATATACGACAAGAGAAATTTCCTATTTGTTAAAAGTACCTGAAAGTACGATTAAATCTCGACTAAATAAAGCAAGAGAACGTTTAAGAGAACAATTAAAAAATGCAGATTGGGAGGCGCTATTGAATGGCTAACTTTCGATTAAAGGAGCTTCAAGATATAACAAAAGAGGCACAATCCGTGAAACAATATGTACGAACAAACATGCATCGTCCGAAGAAAACAAACCATCTTGTTTATAGATTAACTGTTACTGTAGTCACTATTGCAATGATTTTTATTGTTTTGAATGTAGTGAAGTCTTCATTACCTCCTACTTATTCCTCCCTTTCGGAAAATTTGATTGAAGTAGAGAGTCTAGGTGGTGCTACAAGCAGTGAAATGTTTAGACATTATGATGATCAAGCTGATCGTGAATTGACGTATTATCGACCGATAAGTTTAGAGGAATATGCGGCACTATCCCCAATAAAAATTCCAGAAACTTCCATTCAACTAAAACAATATGATTCCACGGTAATAGTTGTGGAAAGTGACATAGGATTCGAAACGCAGTTCATGTTTGATAAACGTGATGAATATAAAAAAATTACCGATTTTTTAGTGATTTCGGTGAGCAATAGTGATATAAATCCATTTATTTTGAATGATTTCACAAAAATAACAGAGGATGGGGTTGGCAATTCTGTTCAAATGGAATCTCTCTCTGAATCGGTATACCTTATGCATCAAATTCGCACAACCCCCTCTGCACTTGTATATCGTTATTATGATTATGATGAAGCGACTGATCTCATTTCTGTAAATGTAACATCTGCAAATGAATTGTACACCTACTACAAAGGAAATATTTATCATATAGGCTATGATTTAAAACAGCCCATAGATGAAGTTGTAGCGTTTGTAAAAGAATTTATCTTACTGAATGCAGATAATTTTTAACCTTAAGTAGCACAAACCATTGTAGTGGTTTGCGCTACTATTTTTTTAGTGAACGAAAACAATTTTACTAAAAACAAGAGACCTAAAACCTTCTATTTAACCGCCTCGTTTTAGGGATAAGGGAGGAAATAACAATTGCTTCGATTGCAGTAGATAAACAAGAAGTTAAGGTGACTAAACAAAATTTCTTTCACTATTCGTATATATAATTCATTACATCTTGGATGTAACTTTCTAATGGTTGTCCAGTATCAACAGTCATGTACTTATATCCCCATGGTTTTTTACTATTTTCAATCGTGGATTTAAAAGCTATTTCAGACTTTATTTCTATTATTTGGCTTATCATTCTTTCACGATTTTTTAACCTAGAATTAGTTTCATGAATATCGTTAAGATAGCACTCTACATATTTATATTTCACATTATATTTTTTAGATAAAGATGTTCCTTTATCAATCATTTCTTGATATAAGCAAGGGCTATCAAATATTACATCTTGTCCTTGTGATAAGTGAAATTCAATTAAAGACCAATCAATATTGTATGAAATCTTACCAGCAAGATTTAAATCAATAACACCTTCCTCTATAGAATGTAATAAAGCCGATTTTACAATATCATGATCAATGATAACTGCTCCAGTTCTTTTAAAAATTTGTCGTGCAAGAGTGGATTTACCGGAGCCTGGGAAGCCAGACATTTGTACAAAAAACATAAGTATTACCTCACCTCAATTTATTCTTTTCCTTTGTAAAACTAAATTGCTGCGTAAGTGAATTTTCCGGCAGCATAGCTCTCTTTTTTATAATCACTTTTTCACATTCTTTTAAAGATGATTTATTATCTAGTTTAAATTGCATAATATTTAGTTTATAAAAACGGTAATAGAAATACGTTTTTTATAAAAGAAAGTTTCACTAATTGAAAATAATAAGTTTCCCCATACTATTCCTTTATTTTAATATTGTTCAATTTCCTCGATAAAAGTAGACATTAATAATGTTCTTTAAATAAAAAAAACATTCAACAATAATAAATTGTCGAATGCTGCTTTTTAGCGATTATTCTAACTGCATGTTAAGGGTTACTTCTTGGTTATTCAACATAACAGTTATTGCTGATTCAGTTACAAGCTCTGAAACAAACTGTATATTATGGACTAAGACATTTGATTTTATTAAAAATTCAAAGCGCTGGATTAATGATTTGGAATCTTCGCTACAATTTATTGAAAGGTTGATATATTTTTCAATTGGGTAATTATACTTTTTACGTGTGTCCTGAATGATTCGTATAAAATCACGAATCAGTCCTTCTTCTAATAACTCAGAGGTTAACTTCGTATTAATAAGTACCTTATAAATACCATCTTCTACAAATGCATAGCCCTCTTTTACATGGGTTTCTGTAATTACATGCTCCTTTAATAATTCATAGGATTCATTTGAAATAACTATTGGTATACTTCCTTTTGATAACAATAATTGTTTTTGGGTAGCTGTTAAATTCTCCACATACTTTTTTACATTATTCACATTTTTACCAAATATAGCACCAGCTACTTTGAAATTTAACTTAAACGAAATTTCTTCTAATTCATTTAAATCTGTTACCCAAGTTAATACTTTTATGTTTAATTCGTCTTGAATAATGGAGCCAAAGTCCTTCAAGCTTTCGTTGGATAAGTTTGTACAAATGACCATTTCAGCTAGTGGCTGTTTCACTTTCAAGTTATATGAACTACGGATACTGCGACCTAACTCAACGATCTTCAATACAGCATTCATATCATCCTCTAATTTTCCATCGATTAAACTACTGTCATGTTTTGGGTAGTCCCGTAGATGAACGCTATTATTGTGTAATTTTAAATGAATATCCTCTGCGATATAAGGACTGAACGGCGCAACTAACTTACTAACATTACTTAATACGTAGTATAACGTATTAAAGGCTGCACGCTTATCCTCAGAAAAACCTGTTGCCCAAAACCGTTGTCTTGACCGACGTACATACCAATTACTTACTTCCTCTACTAACTCAGCGATTTCACGAGTAGCTTGGGTAAACTGATAATCATCCATATATATTGTTACCCTTTGAATCGTACTATTCAACCGCGAAAGAATCCATCGGTCCATTTTTGTTTGGTTACCGGGTTTTGTTGTATCAAAGGAAAACTGATCAATATTTGCATATAGTGAATAAAATTTATATAAATTATCAAGCGTATCAAGTAGCTTTGAACTCGCTTCTTGGACAATCTTTGTTGAAAAACGTTTTGGATTCCATGGAGAACTATCGACCAATAATGCCCAGCGCAATGCATCGGCACCGTACTGATGCATTAATTCGAGTGGATCTAATGCATTACCTTTGCTTTTTGACATTTTCTGTCCCTGTTCATCCAATACATGGCCAAGTGATAATACATTTTTATAAGGTGCCTTTCCTGTAAAAAGTGTTGAAACCGCTAGTAAGCTATAGAAGAAACCTCTAGTTTGGTCAATTCCTTCTATCACTACATCCGCTGGGAACTGTTCGTTAAATTGTTTATTATCACCAAATGGATAATGATGCTGTGCAAAAGGCATCGATCCGCTATCAAACCATACATCTATTACTTCAGGCGTACGTAGCATCTCCCCACTACATTTTGGACAAGTACAGATAACGGCATCTATATATGGCTTATGCAACTCTAAATTTCCCGGTAATGGCTGAGATGCGAGTCTGGCTAAAGATGCAACACTTGTCGGTGCCTCTTCGTTTCCACAAGTTGAGCAAATCCACACGTTTAAAGGGGTTCCCCAGTAACGATTACGGCTTATATTCCAATCCACTACATTTTCTAAGAAATTACCAAAGCGCCCATTTTTAATGTGATCAGGGTACCAATTAACCTTTTCATTATTTTCAACTAGTTGCTCTTTTAATGCTGACATCTTGATGAACCAACTGTCCGTTGCATAATAAAGAAGTGGAGAATCACATCGCCAACAATGGGGATAGCTATGTTCATATTTCTCTTTATGAAATAGTAACCCCTTGGTCGATAATAGCTTAATAATCTCAACGTCACAGTCTTTCACAAATTTACCCTCTAAATCCGTGACTACTTCTGTATAACACCCTCGCTGATCCACGACATTTACAAAGGAAAGTCCATTTTGTTGCACTGTTCGATAATCATCCTCACCATATGCCGGGGCAATATGCACAATCCCTGTACCACTCGTTTCTGTTACATAATCTGCTAACACGACAAGATGCCCTTTTGGTACGTCTACATAATGGAATGGAGGAAGGTAAGGAACACCATCAAATTCGTCTCCTGAATGTTCACTTAGGATGATAGCTTTTTCTCCTAATACAGCAGGAACTAATGATTTTGCAACTATATATATTTCATCTTCTACCTTAGCTCGGACATAAACAAGAGAAGGATTCATAGCAAGCGCTACGTTAGCTGGTAACGTCCAAGGCGTTGTAGTCCAACCGAGAAAAAATTCATTAACATTTGCGAGTTTAAATTTAACAGTGGCTGAGAGATCTTTCACATCCTTATAACCTTGCGCCACTTCATGTGAACTCAGGGATGTTTGGCAGCTAGGACAATAAGGTGACACACGATGACCTTTGTAGAGCAATTTATCGCGATGCACTTTACTTAAAATATTCCATACACTTTCAATATAATCGTTACTTAATGTTAAATAAGGGTTATCCATGTCTACCCAATAACCTAGTTCCTCCGTAAAGGAACGCCAAACTCTTTCATATGTGAATACACTTTCCTTGCATTTCTTAACAAAATCCTCAATACCATAATTTTCGATATCTTGTTTACCTGAGATTCCTAGCTGTTTCTCCACCCCTAGTTCAACTGGTAAACCATGTGTGTCCCATCCTGCCTTTCGCTTTACTTTGTATCCCTGCATAGTTTTATAGCGAGCTACGACATCTTTAATCGTTCTTCCGAGTGCATGGCCTACATGTGGAAGTCCATTTGCTGTTGGTGGACCTTCATAAAAGACAAATGGTGTAGCCTCTTCCCGATTTTGTACAGATTTTTCGAAGGTATTATTGTTTTGCCAATACTCACGTATTCTTTGTTCCCGTTCTACTTTACTTTCTTTTACTTCATGCATGCTCATAACTTTTCCTCCTATACATTTTGTATAAAAGGCATACAAAAAACCCCGTCCCGAGTAAAGGGACGGGGTTAACCGCGATACCACCCTAATTCTATTGAGCCGATCCAATAGCACTTAGCAACGTACAAATCATACGTGTTCTTTTTAACGGTAGACACCCGGATAAGCTTACTAAAATCTTCAGCTCTTCTTCTCAGAGAGGATATTCATGTATCACTTGCACACTGACTTTCACCAATTTGTCAGCTCTCTGGGGAACTTATAGATACATTACTCTTTCTCTTCAACGAATTTATATGCTTTTATTGAATAGTACTATAACAAATTTAGTAAATAGTGTCAATTATTTTTCCGAATGCTAATAGTGTTTATATTAGCCGCAAACTGCTCAGTATCAGAAGCCTTCAATTTCTACATTAATGAATGAATAAGTTCAAGTTAATACTAACCATTTTTTGATTCATTTGAAAACCAGTGTTTATGACAAAAAGCCTTGCAAACGCAAAAAGCTTCAAAGTTCTGTGGACTCATTCCAATATATTTTTCACTCGTTGCACATATTCATCCATATCATAGGAATAGTATAGCTGACTAGCAAGTCGGACAGGATCCCCGAAGAAAAAACGTTCGTATAGAGTTTGTCTTGTGCCAAAAGCGCTCATCGTTAAGTCCCATGCTAATCGAAAAAGTTTCACACGGTCCTCTCCAATGTCCTCACTGGATTGTAAGTAATGATTTAACTCGTTTTTAATAGGTGATTGAAATGCACTTTCGGTTGGGATGGACATTAATCCACTCGCACCTAAGAGCTGAATGATTTCCGTAAACCTCGGATAAATGTGTGGAAATACATTCATTGCAATTTGTAATGTGGCGCGATCTGGTTGCATCCAACCCCCTTTGTCTATTTGGGCCTCTACCTCTGATTTTATCACTAATGCTTTCATCGTCTCCAGAGCTATGATTATTTCAGATGCTTTTTCTTGCACATGCTGGTATTCATCAATATTAATGGCATCGATAATTAATTGGACAATCCCCAGTATGAATTCGGTTTTTATAATTTGCCTAGATACTACTTGATGAAGTGTAAAGGGTAGGAACGAGTTCGACTTCATAAAATTATTTGATATATGGATATTATCATAATAAAATACGCGCTCCCAGGGAACTAAGACATTATCAAACACTACAACGCTATCCATTTCTTCATATTTCGAACTTAATGGATAGTTAAAAGAGGAATCCCCTCCAACAAATGATTCTCTACATATGAACCTTAACCCTTTTGTATTACTAGGTATGGAAAATGCGAAACTATTATCCTCTTCTACTTTCCCTCCTGCTGCGATTACTAATAATTCATCCGTTATTCCACCTTGTGTCGCAAGGAGTCGTGCACCTTTTACTATGATTCCATCTTCGTTCCTATCTATTATTTTTGCGGCAATCGGTTCATTCGAACGCTCCACATACAGTAGTGTTCGATTTACTTGTGGTTCTATAAAAGTATGGGTCATGGAGATATCATTTTCTCTTGCGTATTCATAAAATGATTGCAGATTATCTGGAAAACAGTTCTTTTGATCCTGCAACAAATGAACGGATGAAGCTAAAGCCATTAATGTTGTGTTCATATAATCTGGACTTCTTCCCATTAATCCATTATTCGATTTAGCCCAGTGCTGTACCATTTCACGTCTTGCCACTAAGTCCTCTTTTGTCTTCGGCTGCAAATACGACATACCTATCCGGTTTTTGCTAATTGGTGACAAATACGTTAGAACACATATTAAGTCTTTATGATGCTGCAGATCATATAATGCTGCCTGACTTTTGATAATTCCTTTAAACGCAGGATGCTCCGAAATATTCCCTGTGACAGGCTTTCCGTCTATCCAAACGTCCGTTTTCAACTGGTCAATCCGATCAATATACTGTTTCCCCGTTATAGCCGGCATACTCTCACTCCTAATGCATTAGGCTGTTCTTAGCATTATATTATTACTATTTTAGTTAAGGTGTGACTATAAAATAAACAAAGCTGTCTCCTCACTCAAAATAGTAGAGCTTCACTGTTTTCAATGCCATCTCTTCTTGGGAATCTGTAACATACCACCTACTAGATACTTATTTATGGTTCCATTCTCTATGTCTTTAGAATCAGACACGATAGGCAAAAGCTACGAGGAAGTGGATCTGTTGTTAAAATTTGTAGCCAATCAATTTCAGAAGTTAATTTCCCCATATAAGAACAGAATGGGACCGTTTATAGGTCTTCCATTCGGGTTCATTTTTTGTTTAAAGTGTTCCACCAGATCCACCGTCGATGTTTACAGATGTTCCAGTAACATAAGATGCTGCATCTGAGACTAAAAAAGTAATGACATTTGCTGCTTCTGCTGTTTCACCAATTCGTTGGAGTGGAACCGAAGGGCCAACTACATTTCTTGAATATTCCTCCCAAGTAAGTTCAGGAGCTTCTTTTTTCCATTTTAATTCGATTTGATTACTTCTGATTAGGCCAATGCAAACTGTATTAACACGAATATTGTCTTTTCCTAAATCTTTACTCATAGCTTTAGTCAATGCCATACCAGCTGCTCGACTAACTGTCGTTGGTAAAGAATTGGCAGGCGGTGTTTTCCCCAAAACTGCCGTTACGTTCACAATCGCTCCCCCGCCTACTTTTCTCATATATGGTAGAGCGGCTTTTGAAGTATGTATTGCTCCAAATAATTTTAAGTCTAAATCTGTTTGCCATAAATCTGTATCAACTGATTCAAAAGGATTCGCGGACGAAGTACCGGCATTATTAACTAAAATATCAATACGTCCATAACGATCTACTGTTTTTTGAACAATTTCTTTACACGCATCCTCTTTTGTAATATCAGCAGGAGCAATTAATACCTCTGTTCCAGTTTCACTTTTAATGAACGCTGCTGCTTCTTTTAATTCTTCTTCTCCACGTGCGCAAAGAACTACATTAGCTCCTTCTTGGACTAATTGTAAAGCAGTTTGTAAACCTATCCCTTTACTTGAACCAGTTACTATCGCTACTTTTCCTGATAACCCTAATTCCATAGTGTTGCCCTCCTCTAATTCAGTAATCTTGTTCATCTTTCATTATATTACAAGTTTATCATTTGTCAGAATTATTGCTCAGGTCATATAAAACCCCAGTACACTAAAATATGTACTGGGTTTATGAATTAGCTAATTTTTAATATAGGTTTAATTGCAATACCAGATTTAGAATCTTCGAAAGCTTCGTTAATTTGATCGAAGTCATAGAATTTTACTAGTTTATCAAATGGGAACTTCCCTGCTTTGTAGTATGCAACAAGTTCTGGTATGAATACTCGTGGCACTGAATCTCCTTCGATAACCCCCATCATTGTTTTACCTTCTGCCATTAAATCATTATGTATATCTATTGGCATTTCTGGTGTTACCCCAACAATTGCACAAGTACCAAGAGGGCGAAGGGCATTTAAGCTTTGTTTAACGACTGGAGGTACACCTGTTGTTTCAACTGCATAATTAGAACCACCATTAGTAATGGCCTTCACTTCTGCCACTACATCTACGTTACGTCCGTTCAATGTATGTGTTGCTCCTAACTCTTTGGCTAATTCAAGACGTGAATCATGTACATCCACAGCAATAATATGCTTGCAGCCAACAATTTTTGCTGCCATTATTGCTGATAAACCAACAGCTCCACTTCCGTAAATTACGATTGACGAACCAAATTCAGGCTGGATACGGTTAAGAACAGTACCTGCACCTGTTTGAATTCCACACCCTAGAGGTCCTAGTAATGCCAAATCTACATCTTTGTCTACTTTAATAACATTACGTTCGTGTGCAATTGCATATGTCCCAAAAGCAGATTGTCCAAAGAACGTTGAAAGTTCAACTCCGTCTTTACTTAACCTTTTTGTATTATCATCATGAACTCCACCAAAGTTTAAATCATTAAACGTTTCGCAAACTGTTGGATGTCCTGTTAAACAATTCGAGCAAGAACCACAATGAGCAAAAGATAGGACAACATGATCACCAACCTCTAGTCCCTTAACCCCATCACCAACTTGTTCAATAATTCCTGATCCTTCGTGACCAAGTACAGCTGGAAGTGGAGCAATTGCTAAATCACGTGCAACTGCATCTGTATGACAAACACCGGTTGCAACAATTTTCACTAATACCTCGTTTGATTTTGGATTAGCAAGATCAACTTCTTCAATTTGGAATGCTTCCCCTTGTCCCGGTGTAACTGCTGCTTTAATTTTCATGACATGTAACCTCCACTATAATTGTGATACAAAAAATTATTTACCTACATAAACATCATATATTTCCTTTCTTAGTAAAGCAATTATAAAGATTAGAATTTAAGTGGGAGTACTTTATTTCTAAATGTATATACATTATAGTTGTGTGTTGTTTTTCAGTAAACATACTAGATACAGAATGATTTATAGTAAATGACACATCCTAAGGTAAAGGAGATGAAATCAATTATGCAGAAAATAGTTGTTGCATTTGGAATTATCGCTTCCACCCAATCAGTTTCAACACATATACCTACAATTGCTCTCGCACAACAAGAAATACCTGCCTACGCTAAGTGGGGACAGCTCGCTATAAAAGAAACTCAATCCAAATATCCCAATGCGAGTATTATTGACTACCTCCACGAAGGAAGAGAATCTAAAGGAAATACTACAATTGAAAAATTTAGATTATGGTTAAAAGATAGTGACAAAGAATTTGGAGTCTCTGTAAAAATTGAATTTAAGACAGAGACTGATGAGCTACTTAATATTCAAATCCAAGAAATTTAGGATAAATTTAAGCACTATTTTGTTCATTGTTTTTTAGACATTAGCACTAAAATTATTAAGAAAGCCAATCATGCATGTCATTGGCTTTCTCTCACATTACGACTCGGAAGTTACATTATTTTCAAAAGGTTTGCCATCTCAATAGCTGAGATTGCTGCATCGTATCCTTTGTTTCCAGCTTTTGTACCTGCCCGTTCTATTGCTTGCTCAATGGATTCTGTTGTAACAATACCGAAAATAACCGGTACCCCAGTTTGTAAACCTACCTGTGCAATTCCTTTTGCCGCCTCATTGCATACATAATCATAGTGTGTGGTAGATCCTCTTATTACAGTTCCAAGACCAATGACAGCATCGTAATTATGGGATTCAGCCATTTTTTTCGCAATAAAAGGAACTTCAAATACACCAGGAACCCAAGCAACCTCAATGTTATCATCTGCTATTCCATGACGTTTTAATCCATCAATTGCACCATCAACTAACTTTGCATTGATGAAATCATTAAAACGCCCTACGACAATACCTATTTTCAAATCTGTGCCAATTAAATTTGCTTCTATTGTTTTTACCATTTTATTCTCTCCTTTAGCTAGCTTTAATATTTATTAAATAACTTGATAATTCTTCGATTGTTACAATTTTCATATGGAATTGTTGGGCAAATTCAAGTAAATCCGGTAGACGTGCCATTGATCCGTCATCTTTCATAATTTCACAAATTACACCTGCTTTAGCTGAAGCACAAAGTGTTCCAAAATCCACTGCAGCCTCTGTATGTCCACGTCTTTCTAATACACCACCAGGCTTTGCAATTAGTGGGAAGACATGTCCAGGTCGCTTAAATTGAAGTGCACTTGCTTGTGGATTAATGACTTGCAGCATTGTTTCTGAACGATCGAATGCACTAATACCTGTAGATGTGGTCTCGTGATCAATCGACACAGTGAATGCAGTTTGATGAAAATCTGTATTGTTAGAAACCATCGGTTGTAATTGCAATTCCTGTGCGATTTCCTCATGAATTGGCATACAAATCAATCCTCGACCATACTTGGCCATGAAATTAATATTTTCTGGTGTTGCAAATTCTGCTAAGCAAAGGAAATCACCTTCGTTTTCGCGGTTTTCATCATCTACTAAAATAATGAGCTTTCCTTGTTTTAGATCCGAAATTGCTTCTTCTATCGTATTTAGCATGTTATTATCTCCTTAAAAACCGTTCTGCTTTAAAAAATCTCGTGTAATAGTCGATTCCTTATTTGTAACATATTGATGCATATACTTTCCTAGCATGTCACATTCAATATTGACTAGTTCACGCTCTTTTTTCATCCCTAGGACGGTCTCCTTATTTGTATGGGGAATTAGGGACACGGTTATTGTCGATTTATTTATTTCAAAAATCGTTAAGCTTGTGCCATCAATCGTAATGGAGCCCTTTGGTATACAAAAGTGACTCACTTCTTCTGGTACACTTATATCAATATAAACTGCATTTGCAGTAGGACGTTTCTTCAAAATTGTACCGACTCCGTCAACGTGCCCTGAAACGAAATGACCACCAAATCGACCATTTGCCGCCATTGCTCTTTCTAAGTTTACAGCTGAACCACTGTTTAATAATTTTGTTGTAGTCGCGTGAAACGTTTCTGGCATAACATCTACTGTAAATTGGAATTGTGAAAACTCAATTACTGTTAAACAAACACCATTCACTGCGATACTATCACCTAATTTTATGTCTTCTAAAATTCGTTCGGCACGTATAACAAGTTGCATACTGCTTGCACTTTTTTGAACGTTCTTTACTGTGCCTAGCTCTTCAATAATTCCTGTAAACATTGCTTCCTCCTTTTACTAAGTATTTTAAGGCGAAAATTGTAAATCCCATATAAATAAAAAACTCCGTACACATAGGTGTCGGAGGAAAATTAGGTAGATTCAAATAAGCCTTTTGTCATTAACTCTCAAAAAGCATTGAACTACTCCTTCTCCCATCCAGACTGTAACTGTCGGCTTTGGATTTACACCAAATCATGCGTTTTACGGCTCACAGGCTCTGAGATTACTCTCTTACTGTCGATTGGGACTTTCACCCGACCCCGAAGGATAATTATTCAATTAAAAAACGCATCCAAAATTTATCGGATGCGAGAGAAGTCATACTTTAATAAGCCCTTTCGTTACGTTTTTTTTTAGCAGAACTAAAAAAACCTAGACAATAGGCGACCTACTCCTTCTCCCATCCAGACTGTAACTGTCGGCTTTGGACTCACACCAAATCATGCGTTTTACGGCTCACAGGCTCTGAGATTACTCTCTTACTGTCGATTGGGACTTTCACCCGACCCCGAAGGATAATTATTCAATTAAAAAACGCATCCAAAATTTATCGGATGCGAGAGAAGTCATACTTTAATAAGCCCTTTCGTTAAGTCTTTTTAGCAGAACTAAAAAAACCTAGACAATAGGCGACCTACTCCTTCTCCCATCCAGACTGTAACTGTCGGCTTTGGATTCACACCAAATCATGCGTTTTACGGCTCACAGGCTCCGAGATTACTCTCTTACTGTCGATTGGGACTTTCACCCGACCCCGAAGGATAATTTATTTAACTGATATTAGAATAGCAAGACTTGAATTTATTTGCAAGGAAGTTAGACTTTTATTACGATGACTCACCCTTATCTAAAAAATAATAAAATAAGAAAACGATATAAAAAAACGCCAATTCCCTCATTTAAAGGTAATTGACGAATTACAAATTTGTGTAAATAGAAGGTTATATTGACAATCTTTTATTTTTCATACCATTTAATATTTTCTTCTGTATGCTTAAATATTGGTCAAGCTCCTCCTCGGTTAATTCTTCAAATAACTCCACATATATTTCTTCACCTAGTTTTTGTGCTTCAATTAGAGCTGATTGACCTTTAGCGGTTATCTTCAGATGGATCGTCCTGCGATCTTCTTCATCATACAGTCGTTCAGCAAGCTCAAATTTCACAAGTTTTGATGAAATATTGGTTATTGCTCCTTTTGAATATTGAAGAATGTCTGCTAATTCACTTTGTTTTTTCGGTCCATTTGTACGTAACTGAGCTAATACTAAAATTGCTGATATTCCAACTGGATATGCAAACTTAGAGGAAAACTTGACAATATTTTCGTTTGAAATTAATTCACTTGAATGAATAAGTTTAAATAAATTTGTTTTTTCCATACAAATCACTCTTATTTAGCGGAGCATGATGGATCCGCCATCCACCATCATTGTTTGACCTGTCATATACCTAGAGTCCTCACTTGCTAAAAACACAGCTACACGACCAATATCCTCTTCCACATCACCAAAGCGACCCATTGGAATTTTACTTACTACAGATTCATAATATTCAGGTTGTGCTTGTGCCCATGCTTGTACCCCTTCTGAGTTTGCCAGCGGACTAATGATATTTACATTAATGCCAAAGCGACCCCATTCATTTGCTGCAACTCGAGATATTCCGCGAATAGCTTCTTTTGCAGCTGCATATGCCGCTTGTGTTTCATGCCCGGCCAGCCCTGCTCCAGAAGCAAAGTTAATAATATTTCCTTTCGTTTCTTTTAGATAAGGAAGTGCTGCCTGCATCAAATAGAATGTAGGATAAAATCCAGTACCAAATGATAGGTCTAGATCAGCTTGTGTAATGTTCTCAAACGTCAATTGTTTCGATGCATGTGCATTATTCACAAGTACATCTATCTTACCGTACTTATCAACTACTGTTTTAATGATATTAGGTAAGTTTTCACGATCCATAAGATCAGCTTTTACAAACATAGATTTTGGAGAAATTTCTTGCAATAATTTTTCACTTGCATTTCCTGTTTCATCATTAACATCTACAATCGTAACGATTGCTCCTTCTTTCACCATTGCTTTTGCCATTCCGAACCCAATTCCTCCGGCACCACCAGTAATAATTACAACTTTGTCTTGAAGTTTACTCATTCGTAACACTCCTTTAATAAATTTTTATTTCCAATATAGTTTAACACTAAACTATTTATCGATAAACTAATATGTTTTATAACTTATCGAAGTTCTATATCTTTTAGAAAATCATAAAATACATAGATTCTAATTTAGAAAAAAAGGGGGAAATGGAAATGTTTGCAGTTCATTTTATGGAGAAAAATATAATTGTTTTAACTCAAGTATTAAGAGTTATCCCTGCAGTAGATGAGGAACTAAAAATTAAAGGAAGAAAAGGCAAAATAATTAGCGTTCAAGAAACAGAAGAAAATGGTATCCGAGTACAAGTAGAATTTGAAAAAGTTGTGGATAAAAATAAAACTTCTATTAAGGATCTTGGGAAGAAAAAACGATAATAATTTCTATACAATAAATACCCGTTAAATGATTAAATACTCATTTAACGGGTATTTTGTATTAGTGAATATCTCGTTTTTTGAAGCTACCACCTCTTACTTCTGCCACTTCAGTGATAACAACAAAAGCAGTTGGGTCCATTTCTTTAATAATCGTTATTAATTTGTTTTCTTCCATTCGAGTGATTACACATGTGACAATGTCCATTGTTTCATTAGAAAAACCACCACGGCCACTGGAATATGTAACACCACGACCTAAACGATCCTGAATTGCAGAACCAATTTCCTCCGATTTTTTACTAACAATCCGAACAGATTTTGAATTTTCAAGTCCTACTTGAATAACGTCTATAACAATTTTAGCTATGTAATAAGTTGTAGCTGAATATAGAGCACTTTCTAATCCATAAATAAAACCTGCACCTACGAAAATAAACGCATTTATGAAAAGAATAATATCTCCTACTGAAAAAGGTACTTTGCGAGAAACAAGGACTGCGAGAACTTCTGCTCCATCGAGTGCTCCACCGTTACGTAGGACAACTCCAATACCAACACCTAGCATAACACCACCAGAAATTACTACTAATAAGGGATCCTGTGCACTTAAAATTGGCTCAATATGATGCATTAAAACTGTAGATATAGATAATGATGCAATCCCAATAATACTCATTATTGCGAAGGTTTTACCGACTTGTTTATAACCTAAGTACACAAACGGAATATTTAACACAAATAATAATACTCCAAGAGGAATGTTAAATAAGTACATACCCATGATACTAACTCCTGTTACTCCACCATCAATAACTGAGTTCGGTATTAAAACTGCTTCAAGTGCATAAGCCGCAATTGCTGCACCTATTACAATCATAATTATTTTACGGATTGTGTCCGCCACTTTGTTCTTTTGCATACGCTTGAAAAACTCCCTTATAATAAACAGATTGAACAAAGATTGTTCATTTTATAATTTTAAAGAAAAAATAGGTTGGTTACAAGTCAGAATCTTACTACCAAGCACTATTAGTACACATAATACAATTGTGAATTTGAAACACAACCATAAGACAAGCCTGTAAACTTATAACGTTTACAGGCTTGTCTTTCGCTTTTATTAGGTACCACAAAATGTTTTGTATGGTCCTGAGGTATCTAGAGGAAGTGAAGTATAGTCCAAATATTCCGAATTATAATCGTAAGGGTTGGATATTACTTTAAGAAGATTCTCTAATACACTATAGTCTTCTTTAACCACAGCTGCTTCAAGTGCTTCTTCTACCCGGTGATTACGGGGAATGACTACAGGGTTACTTTTTTGCATTAGTTGCTTTATAAATTCTTTAGATACTTCTTGTTTTTCTAATCTAGCTTGCCAAGTTTCATGCCACTGTTCAAAGTCCTTTTTGCCAACCAAAACTGTCTCTTCTAATTTACCGAGAGTCAATAAGCGGAATGTATTAGTATAGTCTGCTCCATATTTCTTCAAAAGTTGAAGTAAGTTATCAATTAATGAAATATCCTCTTCTTCTATATTAAAAATCCCTAGCTTATTTCCCATTCCTGTTAGCCAGTGTGCTTCATACTTTTCCGGAAAAGTTGTCATCGCTTCTTGCGCTTGTTCCAGAGCCTCATCCTGGTCTTCATGAATAAGAGGCAATAAGCTTTCTGCTAATCTTGCTAAGTTCCAAGCGGCAATATTCGGTTGATTTTCATAAGCATAACGACCATGAGTATCAATTGAGCTAAATACTGTTTTAGGGTTATAAATGTCCATAAAAGCACATGGACCATAATCGATTGTCTCCCCACTTATTGTCATGTTATCAGTATTCATCACTCCATGAATAAAACCGACAAGTTGCCATTTGGCTATTAAAGCGGCCTGGCGTTCAATCACTTCTTGAAGTAATAAAAGATAACGATTTTCTTTATCCATAAATATTGGATAATGTCTCTCTATTGCATAATCTGCTAATGCCTTTAGATCGTCTATACTTCCCCATTTTGCAGCATATTGAAATGTACCTACTCGTAGATGACTTGCAGCTATACGCGTCATAATAGCACCGGGTTGGACAACTTCCCGCATAATATCTTCCCCAGTGATGACTACGGCGAGGCTACGTGTTGTTGGAATACCAAGCCCATGCATAGATTCACTAATAATATATTCACGTAGCATTGGTCCAAGTCCTGCTCGACCATCTCCGCCTCGTGAATATGGTGTCCTACCAGAGCCTTTCAACTGTATATCAAATAGTTCTCCTGAGGGCGTAATTTGTTCACCAAGCAATAGAGCTCTTCCATCACCTAGCATAGTAAAATGTCCAAATTGATGTCCAGCATAAGCCTGTGCTAATGGTATACCACCTTCTAATGCGCGATTACCTGCGAGTTCTTCAACACTTTGTCTACTTTTTAGTGCGTTAGTATCTAACCCTAACGAAGTTGCCAATACATCATTTAAGATGACTAATTTTGGATCGCTTACAGGATTTACATTAATAGCTGTAAACATTATATGGGGAAGGCTGGTATAGGTATTTTCCAGGTTCCAACCTACTTTTATATTATCTTCTGTCATCGTATCATCCTATCTGTATAGTGATAAAATCAGACTTGTTACTTTTCTCTATATTATTATACACTTACTTGGTGAAAATACGCTTTTCTTGCTTCTATCTTATAATTTGAGAAAAACCGGGCTAAAAGATGCTCTGTCCTTTCCGTTCAAACCCTGTTTCTATTGTTTTCGAAGGTCTTTGTACAGACGTTTTGCTATATGATTACCGAATGAATTTTTAGGGATGCTGGTTGGTTGTGACTAACGTCACAACCAACCAGCATCCCTTTTTTCGGTAATCTTATAGCGTTTGTCCCGCTTTAACGGGCAGTACACTCCCATTTCGATGTTTGACCTAAGCGACAAAAGCATAAGCGGGAGATAACTGCCCGTAAAACAATCCTATCATCTAAGCGATAAGCGAGGCTAAATCTTATGGTGGAGTACTACACACTAATTGATTGTAGTGAAAGGTGGCGACTCCGGCAGGATCAGTGAGACAGATGAACCATCACATCGACGCGCAAGCGACGGTGATGGTTCATCGCTCACCCTGCGGAGGCCAACAGGATGTTGGTCACGAAGGCGTTGCGCTCGCGTGGTGGCGTTCTTAGCCTTCGTTCCTTTGTCTCCACCTGAAACGGAAATCAGTTGTATTATTCATTCTTTAAGGTCCCATTAAAGGCATCCCATGAATTACTAAACAAATAATTTTTTATTCAAAAAAACAATTAAGGTCACAATAACCAATAGTAAACCTGAAATAACAAATACTGCTCTTACACCAATTAGATCAGTAGTAATTCCGATAACTAGAGCTGATACACCAAATATCCCACTACCTACAGTTCCGAGTGAGGTATATACAGTAACAAGTTTTTCTATAGCAACACTTCGTTGAATAACTGTTTCCTGTGGGATATTTTTTACTTGGCTGAATAGGCCAATACTTGCCGAAAGAAATAAAGCAATTACAGGATGACTAATAGAGCCGAATACTATCGTCAGCATCCCACTTATCAGCGCACCAAAACAAATAAAATAAAATTTATATTTTTCTACTAAGTCAGGAAATTTTAAACAGTAAAGACTTCCAACCAAAAATCCTATAAAAAATGATCCATTTATAAAACCCCACCATTGTTCTCCTGCTGCAAGTACCTCTTCCACATATACGTAAACAATTGCTGCAATCCACACTGTCCCCGCTATTGTCTCAATCATATCCATCTGCATGATCTTTCTTAATACTGGCGTAGCACCTATACTTCTCCATCCTTCAGTGAGCTTTGACCAGAAGGTAGCTTCTTTTTCTTTTTCTTCTTCATATTTTACATGTTGAAGAAGACTTAAAGTTATACTTGATATTAAAAACAAGAAACTGACAATCATAATCATTTGGATAGGGCTTACAGCAAGAAGTAACAGACCACCAAAAAGCCAAGCGACTATTTGAATCATTTGTGTAAGTGTTTCCAGCATACCATTTGCTTTAACAAGTAATCTATCTTCTACGTAATAAGGTAGAAAAGTCCGCATGATAGGATTGGCACACCCATCAAAAAAACCAATTAATCCGATTATGAAGTAAATGACCCAATAATTAGATCCATTTAAAAATACATGGACAAATATTAATAGTCCGACTAACAATACAGTTTTGAAGCCTTGAGTCCAGACTAACAATGTTTTTAAACGATATTTCCCAAGCAATAATGGAGTTAATAAGTTGGAAAGAAACATTGCAGAGGTTATCGTAAATGGAACCATGGCTGATATTGCGGCTGAGCTTGTTAAATTATATAAAATACTAATTACACTAACTATATAAAATATATCCCCAAGATTGGCTATAGATTGCCCTGTTACTAATAAAATAAAATTCTTATTTGACTTCATTCTAATCCCCCACATTAAATTTCACGTTTTTTTTAACATGATTTTAGGGATCAGATTGGACAATTCATATACCAGGCTCCTTTTTCAAGCAAGCGGAAGGAACTTAGGGGGATTTGCAAAGTTCCTTCATTTCCTCGCTTCATTTTTCCAAATTATATCATTTTTAAAGTTAATCCACCATTCGTTTTTTATACACAATAGCTGTCAATAGATAGACCAACACTGCCCAAATCACAATTACGGCTAGGTTTGAAAATACATCACCGAACCCTGCTCCCTGTTCCACTTTTGTTGCAAGTTCGATGAGCTGAATATTTGGTAAATATTCAGCTACCTGCAATATTGGATACTTATCAGCCCATTCCGTTACAAATGATCCCATTGTAAAAATTGTAATGACAGGAAGGACAATTACAGAGGATTCCATAACTGATTTTGCAATAAGTCCCAGTAAAGTTCCTAATCCAATGAAGAAAATAGATGAAATAATAATTGCAACTGCAACGATTGCGATGTTAGCTGGACGATATTCTGATAAATATGCACAGAGGAAAACTATAGCAATGGTTAATATAAATGATAACAAGCTCTTACCGCCAAGAATTTCTAATGTGCTAGCGGGAGATAGCATAAGTCCGCGAAGAGTATTCTTTTCTTTTTCTTCTGCTATTAAACAGCATTGAACGTATGTACCAACCATTGTAAATGTCATATTAATAATCATAAAATGAGCTTGAATTGAATCTATTCCCATTCTTTCGTATAATGCAGCCAAAATTAGAGGTAAAAAAATAACGATTGACACTGCTATATTTCTTGAAAAATCCTTAAAATCTTTTTGAAAAATTGCATTTACTCTCTTCCATGAAAACGTCATACCAATTCTCCTCCAGTCACCTTTACAAATATGTCTCCTAAAGTTGGTTCGTTTGAATGTACGGTTTGAATTTGATTTTCTTTCATAAGCTGGAACATTTCTTCTGCACCAACTGAATCCTTTTGGAGTACAATTTTTTCATTGTTCAACAATTCTACAGTTAAGGTCCCATCAGCGAATGGTTTTTTCAGCTCACTCGGCTTATCTAAAAGCTGAATTTTCCCCTTGTGAAGGAAAGCTACTCGATCACACAGTGTATCTGCCTCCTGCATGTCATGAGTAGTCAGGAAAATCGTTGTTCCTCTATTGTTTAACGCTCGTAAGCCGTTGTATATATGTAGTGTATTTACTGGGTCTAATGCAGAGGTCGGTTCATCTAAAAATAACAACTCAGGATCGTGTAATATCGCTCTAGCTAAGTTGACTCGCTGTGTCATTCCTTTAGATAAAGTAGAAATCTTCTTCTTTCCCGCTTCTTTTAAATTCACAAACGCCAGTGCCTCATCCACCTTAGAAATGGGTAAATCATACAGTTTACAGTAAAGCTGAAGATTTTCAATTATTGAGAGTCTTCCATATAACCCACTATTATCTGTTAGAACACCGAATTTTTTCCGAGCTTTTGGATTTTTCAGGACAGACACGTTCTCTCCAAAAACGAAAGCATCTCCTTCTGTTGCATTTAATTGTCCCGTTAAGATTTTAATAGTTGTTGTTTTACCAGATCCACTAGGTCCAAGAAATCCAAAAATCTCTCCCTTTTTTACTTCAAATTGAACATCTTCTATTGCTTTAAAATTTGAATAGTATTTTGCTAGGCCCTTCACTTCGATTGCATTTTCCAATTGAAACCCTCCTAATTGTTTGTTGAGCATTTTGTATGAACAACTTAAGATTAAGAGATATTCTCATTAAAAACCTTATATTTCAGGTGAATGGAGTTAAAATTGGGGTGAATGGAGCTTATTTGAGGCCCAACATTCCCTTTAAATCTGCCATTTTCGTCTTCGAAAGTGGAACAGATGATTTTTCCGAATCATCCAGAACTAAACTATAACTATTTCTAGTCCACGTAATTACTTCACGCACTTTTTGTAAATTCACGATATAAGATCTGTGACAACGGAAAAATCCAAAGTGTAATAATCTTTCTTCTAAATCATTTAACGTAAATGTACACTGAAAACTTTCTCCTTTAATATGTAAAAAGGTTTGCCCTTCCATGCTTTCTATATAATCGATTTCTGGAGGATCAAATAATACGATTTTTTCATTTACTTTAGTTGGTATTTTTTCAAAACGAATAGGCTGAACTATCTTTTCTTCATAATCATTTTCTAATTTCATATTCGAATCTTCTTGTGTGTCTACTTCCATTTGAATTGGATGAAGTCCTTTTTCATCCAAACGGTATATTTTATCGGAATAAGCCAAAGCACTTTCTATTTGATTTGTTAAAATGAGAATAGTTTTATGTGACAAACTTAGGTGTCTAAGTGCATTTATTAAGACTTTCTTAGACTCCATGTCTAGGTTTTGATCTGGTTCTTCCATGATGTATATTGCAGGATTTTGGATAAGTAAATGTGCAAGTTGAACACGTTTCTTTTCTGAATATGTAAGTTCTTTTATTTTCTTATTCTTTAAGGCATCTAGCTGCACTATCTGTAAAACCTCTTCAATTGACTGATCTGATTGATGAATACGGTGGAAGAATTGGAGTGATTCCTTCACTGTAAGTCTTTCATACTCCCCTTCACGTAGGAAATAAAAACCTAGCTTTTGCTTAGGATTATATTCTATGTTCCCTTTTGATAACTTGATTTTCCCTAATAATGTGAATAATAGCTGCTCTCGAACATTGACGTTTGTACAAAGTGCAACAATTTCACTCTCATTTATTGTTAAGTTAAACTCTGGAAAAAGTATTGCATCATTCATTTGCTTTTCAGCTTGTATAAATTTTAGCGACATGTAATATACCCCAATTCTATCTATCTTATCTCTATTATATAAAAACACGAGCCGTAAATGGGCTCGTGTTTTTACTTTAAGTAAATTTTTTCATGTTAAATGAGGTGAAATCCATTCTTCACAATTTTAGAGTGCTATTACTTTCGAATCTTTCTTTTCGCGTGTAAGCAGTTGAATTGCAAATAATATCCCGAATACGACAAGTCCAATAACATCCGACATGCTCTCTGGGTATATCAATAACAACCCTGCTCCTACTGCAAAAATTCTTTCCAACCAATTAACCTTTCTATACCAGTAGCCTATCATTCCTGCACCAATAGAAATCATCCCAATTAGTGCAGTAAATGTAACCCAGATGATTTCCCACAATGTTGTATCAATCATCAACAATGTTGGAGAAAACACTACCATGTATGGAATGATAAAAGCTGCAATTGCTAATTTGGAAGCTTCAAGTCCAGTTTTTATAGGATCACCACCAGATATCCCTGAAGCTGCAAAGGCGGCGAGTGCAACAGGAGGTGTTATATCTGCGATTATTCCAAAATAGAAAACAAAGAAATGTGCGGATAATAATACAACAATTGGTACAGCACTTTGGGCAACATCTGGAGCTAACAAAGTAATTATAGCCGGTGCTGCAATTGTAGAAGTAATAACATAGTTCGCAGTGGTCGGTGCACCCATACCCAAAATAAGGGAAGCAATCATAACGAAGAATAATGTTAATATGATACTTCCACCAGCTAATTTAACCAAGCTTGTCGCTAAGCTTAAACCTAACCCTGTTTTTACAACTACCCCAACGATAATACCAGCACATGCAGTAGCTGCAACAACTCCTAATGCTGTTCTTGCTCCATCAACTAGGGCGTCCAAAATTTCCTTTGGACCAAGTTTTGTGTCTTTGTTTATCAGTCCTACTACTATACAAGCTAGTATCCCATATAAAGCTGAATGGATAACAGGAACTCCTACCATCATTAAAATAATGATCAAGAAAATAGGCAGGATTAAATAGATCTTTTTAAATATTTCTTTCCGATCTGGCATTTGTTCATCTGTTAATCCACGTAATCCTAAACGCTTTGCTTCAAAATGTGTCATAATCCAAATTCCGGTAAAATATAGTACTGCTGGAATGGCAGCTGCCTTGGCAATATCCCAATATGTTATGCCACGACCGATAAATTCAACCATTAAGAATGCAGCCGCACCCATAATTGGAGGCATCAATTGGCCTCCAGTGGAAGATGATGCTTCAACTGCCCCAGCAAATTCCTTTTTATAGCCAAGCGATTTCATCATTGGAATCGTATAAGCTCCAGAAGTAACAACATTTGCAACAGAACTTCCTGAAATTGTTCCTTGTAAGGCAGATGAGAAAATTGCAACCTTCGCTGGACCCCCTATAAGCTTCCCTGCAACTGCAACTGATAAATCATTAAAGTACTGACCTACTCCTGTTTTTACTAAAAATGCACCAAAAAGCAAAAATGCAAAAATATAGGTAGATGAAACAGCAAGAGGTGTTCCTAAAATACCATCAGTTGTGTAGAACATTAAATTGACAATATTATCGACACTTTGACCTCTATGAGCCATAAATGCAGGGAAATATTCTCCAAAGTATGCATATACCAAAAAGATTGCGGCGATTATTGTAATAGGCAAACCAACTGCTCTTCTAGATGCCTCTAAGACAAGTAACACCGCTAGTAAACCTACTATGAAGTCCATAGTCTCTAAGGAACCTAAACTTTGTACTAAACGAGTATAGTTTATCGTCCAATAGCTTCCGATTAACAAAGCACCAGCTGTTAATATGAAATCATACCATGCTATTTTCGACTTAGAAAATTTTCTTCGTGCTGGAAATAGTAAAAAGATAAAAACTAAACCAAATCCTAAATGGACAGTTCGTTGAATTTGAGCAGGAAATTGACCGTAAATGGCTGTATAAAGTTGAAATAAGGAAAATGCCATTAAACCAAAATAGATAATGTATTTAAGCACACCATCTAAAGTACGAGTATTCGACTCCAGATCATATTTCTCTAAAATTTCTTGTTGTTCTTCCAAAGACAGCTCTTCAAACTGATTGTCTTGTATATTTTGATTTTTCTTATCTGCCATTCAATTTGACTCCTTTCACTTTTTCAAACAACGAGATTTTCTTTACTTTAAATTCGTACGACTTACCTCTTTCGAGCTCTTCTTTTAAATTGAAATGTTTCTCGTTGTAAATAAAATCTAATTTTTTGTCTACATCTCCAATATGTAAAATAAAATCGTTCAAAACTGCTTCATCGTATTTGAGCGTGTATACACCATTCTCATAAGTCAATGTTTGACCTTTCTCGGCATAACCAGGCATTCCAATTGAAACATCACTATATTGCATGGATACCAACTGAATTTCATTCGACTCTAGTACTTTATAGCTTTCTATCACATCTGTAAGGTGAATAGTATGTGTGAAAATAATTTGAAAGCTATTCTGTTTCTCTATTGAAATATAGTGAATAGTTGGATGCTCCGTTCTAGTCTCCGTAAAAGTAAACGCCGGAAAGACAGGGATTAAACAAAAAATAATTAAAAGAAAAATCAAAACCAATCCGATTATTTTTTTCATGAAGTTGTTAAACCTCACTTTTGTTAACAAAAAGGGACTCGAAGCAATTCGCAACAGAGCCCCTTATAACTGTTAGATTATTTATTGACTTCATCGAAATATTTTTGTGCTCCTGGGTGAATTTCAATTCCGATACCATCTAAAGCAGTTTCGGCTTTGATAAACTCACCTTTTGCATGACTGATTTTATCAGTATTTCCATAGATTGCTTTTGTCATTTCATATACTAGGTCTTCTGGAAGCTCTTTGTTTACTGCTAGCATAGCTAGTACAGAGACTGTTGGAGTTTCTTCTGTTAAACCGTAAGTACCAGATGGAATTGTATCCTTCGCGTAATATGGATATTTTTCGATTAATTCGTCTGCTTTTTCATCACTTACTGGAATGATAGAAACTTTGTTTGTAGCATTTAGTGCTTCCACAGCACCAGTTGGATAACCAGCTGTAATAAATGCTGCATCGATTTGTCCAGATTGAATACCATCTGTTGACTCACCGAAATCTAAATTTTGTGCTTCAATATCGTCCATTGATAAGCCATGGATTTCAAGCAATTGCTCTGCATTCGCATAGGTACCAGACCCTGGTGCACCAACAGAAACCTTTTTCCCCTTTAAATCTTCAAATGAAGTAATTCCAGAATCCGCTAATGTAACTAATTGAACTGTTTCTGGATATAACGCACCTAATGCTGAAACCGCATCTGTTTTCTTACCTTCAAACATCATTATTCCTTCAGTACCATAGTAAGCAATATCCGTTTGAACGAAAGCTATATTACCTTCACCTTCTTGTAATGCTGTCATATTAGCTGCAGATGCTTGAGATACCTCTGCAGTAGTTTTAACACCTGTTTCCGTAGTGATTAATTCTGCAAAAGTTCCACCTAGTGGATAGTAAGTACCTTGCGTTCCACCAGTTAACATACTTAAAAATTTATAATCATCTTTTGTTTTACCTGAATCGCCTTCTGAACCACTGTCAGAAGAATCCCCATCTGTTGAACCACAAGCTGCAAGTATCAATAATACTAAAACGCTTAGTATACTCAAAAACTTTAACTGTCTTTTCCTCATTCCATTTCCTCCCTTTTTATATATAATCCCCTTGCACTTATTAATATTAACATATAAATTTATTTAATTGTCAACCTATTTAGTATTTTCGGTATTTTATAGAGGGTAAAGTGGTTTCAAAAAAAAGCATACATTTAATCGTGTTAGGATCAAATGTATGCCTTATTGGATTTTCTAATTATGAACAACTATCGTATGTTGTGTTTTTTACCTTAGAGCCGGTTTCACCTCTTAATAAATCACCATCTGTTGCTTCAATAATTTGGTTTGTTACGTTATTAGAAATTGAATTTGCAACTAATTGTAGCAGACTATTTACGTCACCTTGAGATTGTTTGAATTGTTGTACAATCGGCAGGCTATCAATTTCTTCTTCGATTGCTGAAATCTTACCTTCAATTAGTGTAAGTGCCTTTTCTTTTCCTAAATGCTGAAAGTTGACTGCTTGTTTTTGTAAGCTTTTAAGACTCGCTATTTTTTCACGTACCTTTGTATTTTCATTGATTTGCTCTTCTGCACGTTTGAAGAATTCAACTTCCTCAGTATTTGCAATCATTGTTGCAATTTCTTTTGCTTTTTCAATAATATCGTCTCTAGTATATTTTGTAGTAGACATTATACTCCCACCTTTTGCTCTATTGTTTCATTTACTAGTTCCCCAGTAAGTGACCATGTTTTTGCTTCTGTTACTTTTACTTTAACTAGTTGGCCGATAATATCTTTAGGACCCACGAAATTAACTAGTTTACTTTTACTTGTGTAGCCTGCAAGTACATCAGGGTTGTTTTTACTTTCACCTTCTACTAAAACTTCCACAATTTGTCCAGCATGTTTTTTCATAGCTTCAGCCGACATATCATTTACAAGCTTATTTAAACGCTGAAGTCTTTCCTTTTTCACTTCCATCGGTACGTTATCTACCATTTTAGCAGCAGGTGTACCTTCGCGTGGAGAGTAAATATACGTATAGGCAATTTCAAAACCGACTTCTTTATATAGTGACATTGTTTCCTCAAATTGTTCGTCTGTTTCATTTGGGAACCCAACAATTATGTCTGTTGTTAATGATACATTTGGGATAGCTGCTTTTATTTTACTAACTAGCTCTAAATAATGCTCTCTTGTGTATTTACGAGCCATTATTTTAAGTATATCAGATGATCCAGATTGTACTGGAAGATGAATATGATCTACTAAATTTCCGCCTTTTGCAAGCACTTCGATTAAATGGTCATCAAAGTCCCTAGGATGACTAGTCATGAAACGTATGCGAGCTACGTCAATCTTCCGAAGGTCATCCATTAAATCACCAAAGCGATAATCTAGATCTTCAAAGTCTTTTCCGTATGCATTTACGTTTTGACCAAGCAATGTTACTTCTTTGTATCCCTGCGCAGCAAGATGTCTAATTTCTTGAATAATATCTTCCGGGCGACGACTACGCTCTTTTCCACGTGTATATGGAACGATACAATATGTACAGAATTTATCACAGCCATACATAATGTTAACCCATGCTTTAATCGAACCTTTACGTACACGCGGTAAATTTTCTATAACGTCTCCTTCTTTAGACCAAACTTCCACGACCATTTCTTTTGAAAGGTATGCTTCGTTTAGTATGTTAGGAAGACGGTGAATATTATGTGTACCAAAAATCATATCTACTTGATTGTAAGTTTTTAATATTTTGTTGACAACTGATTCTTCCTGCGACATACATCCACAGACACCGATCAAGACATCTGGATTCTTTTGTTTTAAATGCTTAAAATGACCAAGCTCACCAAATACTTTGTTTTCTGCATTTTCACGAATGGCACAAGTATTAAGTAAAACAACATTTGCATCATCTACAGTATCCGTAGGTTCATATCCTAGTTGCATGAAGATACCTGCCATTACTTCTGTATCATGCTCGTTCATTTGACAGCCATATGTGCGGATATAAAATTTTCTATTTTGACCCATGCCTTTAAATTGCTCTGCAATAGCAAAGTCGTTATGGTATTCTACCTCTTCTTTGCCACGTTTTTTCGCATCTTTTAATGATGGCGGAGTATAGACTGCTTGAAAATATTTACTATAATCCTTTTCGGATTTTTTATCCAAAGAGCTAGCTTCCTTCACTTGAGTACTTTGTAAACGTGATTCCTCGTTCATAAGAACTCTCCTTTCCTTCATTCGTGAAAAGTACGAATATCCCTCCTATTATACTGAATAGTTCTCTGTTCCTACAAGGCATTCAGCTTAAAATTTCTTAATTAGACAAATTATGTTCAAATTTTTATTTGTTATTGGGAATTCTTAAGGACGGCACGAGTATTCAATCAAAAAACACGTAAATATTTTTCAATACAAAATATCCCTCCATTGTGGGATCGTCTAAACGGATGTGCGTTGCCAATCTAAAACTAGATATAGATCCTGCATATATGTTTTTCACATAAAGGGCAGCGACTCCGGCTTGAAAGTCAAGACCCCCTGGGAGTAAATAAGGTTACGTAGACTAACAACATCACATACATAAAGCCTTCATTATTTATATCATATTTGCCTGAGGGGGCTCGGCATCGCCCGCGGAAAGTGTCCGACTGAAACGGAAATCAAAATAATTTTGTAACTTTATTATTTCCAAATAATAAAAAAGCTCATGAACGTTAAAATTCATGAGCTAAATATTAATCACATAAAGTCTTGAAGTAATGCATTGAATTCCTGTTCACTCATCTTCAAATTTTGATCGACTAGTGGTGTAGGTGCGTAACCAGGAACTTGTTCTTGGTAGGATGGTGCATTTTCATCTTGATAAATGATACCTGTTACAAGTCCTTCTCTTTCCATTACTACTTTCATAGCTTCTTCTCTGTTTGTAGAGTCATATCCTTCAATATTAGAAAGCTTTGTAAGATGTTCCTTAAACCAATCATACGTATTTACTTTATTGTATGTTACACACGGGCTAAACACATTGATGAACGAGAAGCCTTTATGATTGATCCCTGCTTCGATAATAGCAGTTAGCTCTTTAATATCAGAAGAAAATCCTTGTGCTACAAATGTTGCGCCAGATGTAAGAGCCAGTTCTAATGGTTGAACAGAAGGTTCAATTGCTCCACCAGGAGTTGACTTCGTTTTAAAGCCCTCTGCTGATCGTGGGGACGTTTGACCTTTTGTTAATCCGTAGATTTGGTTGTCCATAACAACATATGTTATATCAATATTACGACGTATAGAATGTATAGTATGACCCATCCCTATTGCAAATCCATCACCATCACCGCCAGAAGCGATAACGTGTAAATCTTTGTTTGCCATTTTCAATCCTTGAGCTATTGGAAGTGCACGACCGTGAATACCATGAAAACCATATGAATGAATGTAACCAGAAATTCGTCCAGAACAGCCGATACCAGAAATTACTGCTAAATCATGTGGTTGAATGCCAACATTTGCTGCAGCACGTTGAATAGCCGCCTGCACTGAGAAGTCACCACAACCTGGACACCAGTTAGGTTTTACGTTATTACGAAAATCTTTAAATGTTACCATCTGTTAGCAACTCCTTTACTTGTTTTGCAAGCTGTAATGGTAAAAATGGTGTGCCGTCATATTTCGTAACACTGACCAATTTATCATGACCGCCAACATTCATTTTAATGATACTTGCTAATTGGCCTGTTGCGTTATTTTCGACTACTACTACTTTTTTCGCTTTCGCAACTAGTGGTAGCATTTCCTCTACAGGGAATGGATGGATTAAACGAATATGTGCATGGTTTACTTTAACATCACTTTCAATAAGTGTTTGCTGTAATTCTTCTAGCACTCCTCTAGTAGAATTGAAGCCAACAAATAGTATATCCGCTTCTTCGTATGGTGCGTTCACATATACTGGCTCTTTAAAGTTAATATGCTTCAGCTTCCCTAATCGTTTATCCATTTGAGCTTTACGATTTGTAGACGCTTCAGATGGCTTACCTGTTTCATCATGCTCTACTCCAGTTACATGGTGAATAGCGTGCTCGGTTCCTGGTAGAACACGTGGGGAAACCCCATCTTCCGTTAGTTCATAACGCTTGAAGTACGATTTATCTTCAGCTACAGGAATTTCTTCATTTTCTACTAATTTTCCACGACGGATTTCAACCTTAGAATAATCAAATGGCTCCACTGTTTGTTTACCAAGTGACAATTGTAAATCCGATAAGATAATTACAGGAAGCTGCAATTCCTCTGCAATATTGAAGGCTTGAATTGTATCGTAGAATGCTTCTTCCCCAGTACTCGGTGCAATAACAACTTTTGGAATTTCTCCATGAGTACCATAAATCATTTGCATTAAATCGGATTGCTCCTGCTTCGTCGGAAGTCCTGTTGAAGGTCCTCCACGCTGTGTATCTACAATCACAAGCGGTTGTTCGGTCATACCAGAAAGACCGATTGCTTCCATCATAAGTGAAAGTCCCGGACCTGCTGATGCAGTAAACGCACGAACTCCACCATAGTTTGAACCTATTGCCATTGTAGCAGCGGCAATTTCATCCTCTGTTTGAATAACTGCTCCACCAAATAGTGGTAGCTTTTTAATCATATACTCCATTATTTCGGAAGCTGGAGTGATTGGATAAGCTGCCATAAAACGAACACCCGCTGTTAATGCGCCAAGTGCAATTGCATCATTTCCTATCATAAACATACGGTGTTTTCCGTCGGCCGGAGCTATTTCCCACTCTCCTAGACGATCTCCTAGCTGTTCAGCCATTGTATCGAAGCCTTGTTGAATAGCTTGCATATTTTTTTCTACTACTTCTTGTCCTTTTTTCCCGAAAATTTCATCTACCACACCTTGGAATACAGCTTTATCCAAGTTAAGTAATGCGGCACTTGCACCAATTGCAACCATATTTTTCATAAGAGATGTTCCAAGCTCTGCAGCTATCTCTGTGAAAGGGACAATATACATAGGCGCTTTACATTCTTCAGGTTCTACTGGTGAGAATTTTGCGTCTGCCAGAATAATACTCTTTTCAGTTAACTCTTTGTAATTGACATCAATTGTTTCTTGATCAAATGCTACTAAAATATCTAAATCATCTGGAATTGTACGAACTTGCGTTGGACGTACACAGATTTTATTGTTTGTATGGCCACCTTTAATTCGAGAAGAGAAATGACGGTATCCGTATAGATAGTATCCTAGGCGGTTCATCGCCATAGAGAATATTTCTCCTGTACTTTCAATACCCTCTCCTTGCTGCCCTCCTACTTTCCAAGAAAGCTGTTGCAACATATAAACATCTCCTTACTATTCGATTAAATGCTAATTTCCTTCATTAGTTTATCATGAAGTAGCGTTTATCACTATGTATTCCCCGTATTTTTATTGAAATTCAGACCTTTGACGGAAACGTATCGTCACAAATTATTCTTAAAAATTATAAAATGAAAATATTACCATCTAAGAAAAATATGAGTGAGTTCTAAAGGTCAACACCTGGTTCTATCCTTTCCGAGTTGCTTTGGACAGACTTGTAGCTATATTATTACCGGTTAATTTTTGCTAGGCTGTCTAATCTAACTCACAGGTACTACTCACTTCTTTGATATCCGCGGAGAGCGGCGACTCTGGCGCAATGAGTGAGTCAGATGAAACATCACAAGCGACGCGTAAGTAGCGGTGATGTTTCATCGATCACCTTGCGGAAATCGGCAGTAATTTACTTTCTTTAAAAAGAGAGGTCGCTACTATAAAAGTAGCGACCCCCTGTCTATTTTGCCTTTTTTTCAACAAGTAACTTTAAAGCTGTTCGATCTTCACCAGATATGACAATATCGGTGAAAGCTGGAGAACAAGTTAGATCTGTTCCACTTGGGGCAACAAATCCTCTGGCAATCGCTATCGCTTTGATAGCCTGATTTAATGCTCCTGCTCCTACTGCTTGCATTTCTGCATACCCTTGTTCTCTAATTACTGCAACTAATGCCCCAGCAACTGAATTTGGGTTTGAACGGGAAGATACTTTTAAAGAATCCACTATCATTTCTCCTTTTGTCGCTATATTATGAACTTGCTTCTGGTCCATAACCTAACGTATGCGCAGGAGTAATCTTTTAGACTTTTTAGCCTTTAAACGGGTAATCCTCGTTTATATAAATTCGTTCTTGGTGTATTGCTTTCCCAGTGGTATTGTCCACTTCCACGAAGAAACCGCTAAGTACAGAACGTCCAATCTTAGGTACTTCAAAACGAGCTGGCATATTTGTTTGGAAACGGTAGAGTACATCTTCTTTTTTCATGCCTAGAACACCATCGTACGGACCTGTCATACCAACGTCTGTGATATAAGCTGTTCCTCCTGGTAATATACGAGAATCTGCCGTTTGAACATGTGTATGTGTTCCAACTACGACAGAGGCCTTTCCATCTAGATGCCAACCAAATGCAATCTTTTCACTTGTAGCTTCTGCATGAAAGTCTACAAAGACTATAGGTGATAATTTTTTGGCTTCTTCAACCATTTCCGTAGCCATTTTAAATGGATCATCGTGTGGTGGTAAAAATGTGCGACCATGCATATTGATCACTGAAATGGTATGACCATTTTTGGAGATGGAAGTCATTCCTTTACCAGGAGCATCCTCTGAAAAGTTGGCAGGGCGGATTAAATAGTCCGTGTCATCAATAAAGTCCATAATTTCTTTTTGATCCCAAGTATGGTTACCCATTGTTACTACGTCTACCCCCATATGGAGCAATGACTGAAAAATACTTTTCGTAATCCCACGACCTGCAGCTGCATTCTCCCCATTTGCAATAACTACATCCACATCATATTTTCTTTTTAGTCTTGGTAAATAATCTTCTAACGTATCGCGACCCATTGATCCAACGATATCACCTATAAATAATATTCTCATTACTATTTCATTCCTTTCACGAAAAAAAGGCTTCAATTCGAAGCCTTTTTGTTAATACTAACTTATGAAACATTAGAACACCATTACTGTATGCTATTTAGCGTATTCTACAGCTCTAGTTTCTCTTATAACAGTCACTTTAATATGACCAGGATAATCTAATTCTTCTTCGATTCGTTTACGGATATCTCTCGCCAAACGATGAGCTGTTAGGTCATCAATTTGATCTGGACGAACCATTATGCGAATTTCTCGACCTGCTTGAATAGCAAAAGATTTTTCTACACCTTCATAGGACTCAGAAATTTCCTCAAGTTTTTCCAAACGACGAATGTAGTTTTCTAATGTTTCACTTCTCGCACCTGGTCTTGCTGCAGATAATGCATCGGCAGCTGCCACTAATACGGCAATAACAGATGTAGCTTCTGTATCCCCGTGATGGGAAGCAATACTATTAATAACTACTGGATGTTCTTTGTATTTTGTTGCTAACTCGACACCAATTTCTACATGGCTACCTTCTACTTCATGGTCAATTGCTTTCCCAATGTCATGTAGTAACCCTGCACGTCTTGCAAGTGTTACATCTTCACCAAGTTCTGCAGCTAACAACCCTGCTAAATAGGCAACTTCTGTTGAGTGTTTTAACACATTTTGACCATAGCTTGTACGATAACGGAGTCTACCTAGAATTTTCATAAGATCTGGATGTAAATTATGAACACCAATATCGAATGTAGTTTGTTCACCAATTTCGCGAATTTGTTCATCTACTTCTCTTCTAGACTTTTCTACCATTTCTTCAATTCGTGCAGGATGAATTCGTCCATCCTGTACCAGTTTTTCAAGTGCTAAACGGGCTGTTTCTCTTCGAATTGGATCAAAGCCTGAAAGAATTACAGCTTCTGGCGTATCATCGATAATTAAATCAATACCAGTTAACGTCTCAAGTGTACGAATGTTTCGTCCTTCACGGCCAATAATGCGACCTTTCATCTCATCATTTGGCAAGTTAACAACAGAAACGGTTGTTTCAGCAACATGATCTGCTGCAAAACGTTGTAACGCAAGGGATAAAATTTCACGAGACTTTTTATCGGATTCTTCTTTAGCTCTAGTTTCCGATTCCTTTGTCATCACAGCAATATCCGTCGCAAGCTCATTTTCTACTTCTTGGAGAATAATTGTTTTCGCTTCTTCTCGAGTCAAAGTAGAAATTCTTTCTAGTTCAGTTTGTTGCTTGTTAACTAGTTCATCCACTTTGTTTTCTTTCTGTTCGATATGCTGTTGTCTTTCAGTTAGAGCATCATCTTTACGCTCAAGACCTACTTCTCTCTTGTTTAGAGCATCATCTTTACGATCAAGGTTCTCTTCTCTTTGTAATAACCGATTTTCCTGTTTTTGCAGTTCGCCTCGGCGTTCACGGATGTCAGATTCTGCTTCATTTCGTAATTTGTGAGTTTCATCTTTGGCTTCTAAAAGTGCTTCTTTCTTCAACGCTTCCGCTTCTCGCTTTGCTTCATCTATGATGATTGCTGAAGATTGTTTTGCACCAGTCACTTTTGAATCGTTCACGTTTTTCAGATAAATATAACCAACAACGGCACCGACAAATAGACCAAGCAAAGCGGAGATGATAATTTCTGTCATTCGAACACCCCCTATTGCTATACTTTTTAGTTTCAGTCGGCACGTATATACAAAAACATATACGTAATGCCTATAATCATTTAATAATAAAGAAATTATACAATTTTAATTGTATAGATGTAGAAATACTCTGTCAAGGAAGGGAGGTATAATATATGAAAAGTAGGACAAAATAAACACCTGTACTTGTGTATTTTTAAAAATTAAGACTGTTCGACTAGTGATTCTAAAATTAGCCCTTCAAATTTTAACTATGTAGAAGTGCAAGTGCATTTAAGGTAAAACCTGTATCTGTTGTTATCGAAGTGCTTTGTACAGACATCTCGCTATATTATTAGCGTCTGATCTTTTAGAGAGACTGATCGTCGCCCTTCTAAAACTTTAAGAACAGTTTTAGTGCATTCTTGTGTAATGAAAGAAAAAATACTTTCTAATCCGTAGAGTAAGCTCACGAAGATACAATTTCGTTCGCTATTTCGCTTCTTTATTGCGTGAACGCTTATTATTTCTCCGTAGTCCACTACCAATAGTAGTGGCCGCCATTAAACAACGATTACAGAATATTATTATCACTACAATTATTTAAACTAATTCTATTGTCTTAGCGATGGGCTGTGCTAAATCTTCTCATTGGGTACTACTAACTTCATTGATTGTAGTAAAAGGTGGCAACTCCGATGAGGATTCATCGCTCACTCCACGGAACGTGTACCTGAAACGGAAATCAGCAGGCTTTATCAATTTTCAAAGTACTATGAACCCCAATTGTTCATAGTATATTTCATATACATTCTTTCAAAAAATAGTCTCTCAAATGAATGAGAGACTATCAGGATTTTATTTTTCATCTAATAATAATTCAAATTCTTCGTCTTCTTCCTCTTCGATCTCATGACCACCAATCGTTAAGGAACTTGCTGCCATTCCAAGAGATTCACGGATTTTACCAGTGATTTCAGCCTTAATAGAAGGATTTTCTTTTAAGTACTGTTTAGCATTTTCTCTACCTTGACCTATGCGCTCTTCATTGTACGCATACCAAGAACCACTTTTTTGAATTATGTCAAACTCTGATCCTATGTCAACTACTTCTCCTTCTTGAGAAATACCTTCACCATACATAATATCTACTTCTGCAGTTTTAAATGGTGGAGCTACTTTGTTCTTCACTACTTTAATTTTCGTTTTGTTACCCATAATATCGGTACCTTGTTTAATAGCTTCTGCACGTCTTACTTCTAAACGGACAGAACTATAGAATTTAAGTGCACGACCACCTGGTGTAACTTCTGGATTTCCGAACATTACTCCAACTTTTTCACGAATTTGGTTAATGAATATTGCAATCGTATTCGATTTATTAATAACACCCGATAGCTTACGTAATGCTTGTGACATTAAACGTGCTTGAAGTCCGATATGAGAATCTCCCATCTCTCCTTCAATTTCAGCTTTTGGTACTAAAGCAGCTACCGAGTCAATTACTAAAATCTCAATTGCGCCACTACGTACAAGTGCTTCCGCTATTTCAAGTGCTTGCTCCCCTGTATCCGGTTGAGATAAAAGTAATTCATCAATATTTACACCAAGTTTTTGTGCATAGACTGGATCTAATGCATGCTCAGCATCAATAAAGGCTGCTTGACCACCAGTTTTTTGTATTTCTGCAATGGCATGTAGAGCAACGGTTGTTTTACCCGAACTCTCTGGACCATATATTTCAATAATACGTCCTCTTGGATATCCGCCTATTCCTAGTGCTGCATCCAATGCTAAAGAACCACTAGAAGAAGTAGAAATTTCAAGATTTGTTTTTTCACCTAGTTTCATAACTGAACCTTTACCAAATTGTTTCTCTATTTGTTTTAACGCCATATCTAAAGCTGCTTTACGATCATTATTAGCCAATTATATTTCCTCCTCAAAAGAAATGATGATGTTTTTTATTTCTATTCTTACTATACTCGGTCTTTGAGAAATTTACAAGAAAAAAGCGAACGTTCATTCGTTTATTTTTTGCATCTATTTAATTTTGGGCGTGAAAAACGACTCAAAATTAAATTTTGGGCCGTTTTTGTTAATCAAAATTAAATTCCTGCTAATTTTTGTTCTCGCAGTAAACGTATCAAATAATAGATCGTAAATTTCACTGCCCTAATTCTATTCGTGTTTCGTAAACCTGATAGATTAAGTTTATACGTTACCGGCTTAATATCACCTAATGCGATTCCAATCCAAATTGTACCCGCTGGTTGACCACCATGACCATCCGGACCAGCTGCTCCAGTAATGCCTACACCTATATCAGTCTGAAATATTTCTTTTACTCGAAGTGCCATTTGCTCTGCACATTGACTAGAAACTACGCTATATTTCTCGATAATATCAGCATGGACACCTAATTGCTTGATCTTCACGTCTTCTGTATAGGTTATCATTCCACCTACCAAAGCTTCTCCCATTCCCGGTACTGCAGCAAGCTCCGATTGGAATAGTCCTGCCGTCATACTCTCAGCCGCTGAGATAGTGAGGTCATTTTCAATAAGGATTTCCCTCAGCTTCGATGGTAAAGAATCATTATTATAGCCATAAACAAATTTGCCAACACGGTTGAGGATTTCAGCTTGTAATATTTCAATCTTTTTCCAAGCTTCCTCTTCCGAATTACTTTTTGCCGTTAATCGAAGTGTAACCTCACCATCAGAGGCAAGTGGTGCAAGTGTTGGATTCGTTTGGTTGTCTAGCAGATCCTGCACTTCTGTTTCCAATTCTGCTTCCCCTATTCCATAGAAGCGAATAACATGGGACATAATAACACTTTCATCCAAAAGGAGCTTCGGTAATAATGGCTTCGCCTCGAATTGGAACATAGGCTCCATCTCTTTTGGAGGTCCGGGAAGTAGTATATATGAATGACTTTCCGTAGAGAGTAACATTCCCGGTGCCATTCCATGTTTATTCTCAAGTACAGTGCACCCTTCTAAAACAAGTGCCTGTTTTTTGTTGTTTTCCGTCATTTTACGATCCATGCGCTTAAAGAAATCTTCAATATACATGATTGCATGATTATCTAGCACTAAGTTCATACCTAAATGCTTCGCTATAGTTTCCTTTGTTAAATCATCTTTTGTAGGACCTAATCCGCCCGTGAAAATAATAAGGTCTGCTCGTTTTTCTGCTATTTGAATCGATTCTAACAGCCTATCCGCATTATCTCCGACTACCGTATGATAGTATACGTCCAGACCGATTTCTGCAAGTTGAGTGGATATAAAACGGGCATTTGTATTAGAAATCTGCCCTAGTAATAGTTCTGAGCCTACTGCAATAATTTCTGCTTTCATGAAGAACTTCCTTCCTACTTAGAATCTAGTAACACCTTGCGATTCAAATAAAAATAATCCCATCCAGACCAAACCGTAAAGAATAGACATACATATAGCATGATCATATCAAAAGGAATATGGAACATTTCAAAGAATATATTACCCAATAAAAGTGAAGAAATCGCAACAATTTGTGTCCACATTTTTATTTTCCCTAATTGATTGGCCGCCACTACCTCCCCTTCATTCGCTAATATTAAACGAAGACCAGTTACAGCAAACTCACGGCTAATAATTAATATAACTACCCAAGCTGGCGCCATTCCAAACTGAACTAAAATGATTAAAGCAGCAGAAACTAATAATTTGTCTGCAAGAGGGTCAAGAAATTTCCCCATATTTGTAACCAAGTTATATTTTCTTGCGTAATACCCATCGATAAAGTCCGTAATCGATGCAATTATGAAAATAATTGCTCCAACTAGATGTCCTACAGGAATTGTTGCCCCCAGTAGTGTAACATCTCCCCAATTAAAATCTACTAGCATAAAAAACATAAAAATAGGGATTAAAAATATACGAAACAAAGAGATTTGGTTTGGTATATTCATTTTCATAAAAATAACTCCTTTCAATATCAAATAAAATAGCCATCATTAAGATGACTATTTGTTGAACTGTATTACTGCGTTTTGAGTAATCTCTGTACTTTTAAACTCTACTACTTCATCGTTTATTGTAACAGTATTCCCAGGAGCATGCCCAAGACGTATACGGATTTTAGAAAATGCATTTGCATCAAATTCGAAGGTTTCTCCGGCCTTTACAGATTGATCCACAAGAATTTTGTCGTTTTCATCCCTAATATTCAACCATGTAGTATTTACTGCAACCAATTTTACTAAATAGCTTTCAGCATTATCTAAATTATATGTTGAAGTTACACCTTGCATATCTACGAAAGTTAGCTGTTGGGTAGGTTTTGGTTCTTCTACCTCCTCTTCAACAACTTCTTCCTCTTCTGGCTCATCTACATCATCAGGTTGTATATTTTCATTGTCCTCAAACGTCGGTTTTTGCTCTTGTAGCAACTCGTCGTTTGTGACACTTTCTTCTGAATCATCCGGTCTATTTTGAAATAAAAACCAAGACATTACGATAATTGCAATAACAAATACTACTACCATAACCATCGGGAAAATCTCCATCAACTTACTAGTTGATCGTCCTCCCAAAGCTCTTCTAGACGGAGTTGCAGGAATACTTTTTGTTACTTCCTCGTTGGATGGAGAGGGAATCTCTGATTTATATGTTTCTAATAATTCGTCTCCATTCAATCCAACTGCCTCTGCATACTGTTTTATAAATGCGCGAACATAAAATGCACCTGGCATAGTTGCATAATTACCTTCTTCAATACTTGCCAAGTACCGTTTTTGAATTTTTGTTATTTCTTGTAAATCATCGATACTATAACCCTTTGCTGTTCTCGCTTCTTTTAAGCGAGCCCCAAGTTCAGTCAACTAAAACACCTGCCCGTTAAAAATTGAATCCACCAAATCCGCCAAAGCCTGTCATTCCTTTGTCAGACATTCCGTGGTTTTTTTCCATCATTTCATATGTGATTTGTTCATCAGGAGTGTGACGAAGTTCGATAATATAGTCAAAATCATCAATAGAATACTCAGAATGTTGGATGAACATATCAGGATGTTCCACAACCTTGATAGTCGGCATCCGCATCATTTCTCTTACTAACTGAAGATGCTTTTCATCATTTGATTTTCTCGTTACAATACCATCTAATATGAAAATATTACGATCGCTAAACTCGTCCCCTGCCAATTGACTTCTAATTGTTTGCTTGATCATTGTAGAAGACAGGAATATCCATTTTTTGTTTGCACAAACGCTTGATGCTACCACCGATTCAGTTTTGCCTACTCGGGGCATTCCTCTAATCCCAATAAGTTTATGACCATCTTGTTTAAAAATTTCTGCCATAAAATCTACTAAAAGACCAAGTTCATCCCGAACAAATCTAAAGGTTTTTTTATCGTCTGCGTCACGTTGAATATATCTACCATGGCGAACTGCAAGACGATCTCTAAGCTTAGGTTCCCTAAATTTAGTCAATTGAATCGTTTCCATAGTGGAAGCAATATGTTCAAAACGTTCAATGTTTTCTTTTTTCTCTGCTTTTATAAGCATACCCCGTCTGCCTTCATCTACACCATTGATCGTTACAATATTAACTCGAAGCATACCAAGTAAAGAAGAAATGTCACCTAAAAGTCCTGGACGATTAACTTGAATTTCATATTCAAAAAACCATTCACTAGCCATGTTATATCTTTCCCTTCTCTATAGATGACGTTTCACTTCATGATTAGTTCTATCATATATGATTTTGTAGTCGAATAAAAGAAAAAAAGAAAAGAGCGTGTATTTCTCTCTTTTCTTTTTATCTCAGTTAAACTATTCCGTTGATATCCTTTTTAGGCGGGCACTCCACTTATATATACCAACCACCATTAACTCGAATAATTTGACCTGTTATATAATTCGCCTTTTCACTAGTTAAAAATTCGACGGCATTCGCTATATCTTGCGCGGATCCCAAAAAACCTGCAGGAATTTCTGAAAGAATCAGCTGACGAGCTTCTTCTTCAATATGAGCGTTCATTTTTGTATCGATAAAGCCTGGGGCAACCACATTTACTCTTGTTCGTTGTAAAGCAACCTCTTTCGCATAAGCCTTTACAAAGGCATGCTGAGCTCCTTTAGCAGCAGAGTAGGCAACTTCATAAGAGGCACCTGTATCTCCCCATATACTCCCTACAAATATGACTGAACTACTATCCTGTTTCCGAAGCTTGCTATTTAGTTTTCCCAATAAAGCCATAGGATGCTCCACATGCACTTGAAACAATAGGCGAATATCATCTAAGCTAGTGTCCTCTAAAGCTTTGTATAGACTATGTCCTTGCGCAAATACGATCGTTTGAAGTGTAAAGACTGAATCGACTATTGTTTCTATACAATTCGGATTACTCATATCCGCTTGAACAACGATAAACTCTTGCTCAGGATAGGACTCGTTTAAATCTGTTAATAACTTTTCTAAGCTTTCTTTATTATTAGCATAGTGCAGGTACATGGACCAACCGACTTCCGCGAGATTACGACATATCGCGTGACCAATTTCACCAGATGCTCCTAGCACCAATGCAAATTTTTTACTCATTATTTTTCTCTAAAGGTAAGATTGTAAATACTGTATGAGCATTTTCATCTGTTAACGATTGGAATGCTGCTCTCACCTGATCCATTGTTAGTTTCTCTAAAGCAGGAACTACATCAAATAAATTCATGTCATTGAAAGAGTAACGTGTAAATTGATTTGCAATATATTCTATGGAATTTAATGCTCGTAAGAAAAAGCCAATTTTTTTACGGACAATACGTTGTAAATCCTCATCTTCTACATTCCAATTAGAAGCGTAGCTCTTAATAGTCTCTTTTATTTTCTCGGTCAGTTCAGTTGGATTGACAGAATCTGAACCAATCATTGTAAAACCATATCCCTGCTCCATTGAAAAATCTGCGGAATAAGATTCATCAATCCATCCGTTTTCGTATATTTCTTGATAAAATGCAGAACTTCTGCCAAATATCATTTCAATAGCAACTTGCATCGCTAGTTCGTAATTTAACATTTCGTCACCAGAAATATCGGTATTACTTGCTTTAATGCCAAATAATACTTTAGGTTTTTGAACATCCATCTGTAGAGTACGTTCTTTTATATCTACCGCCTTTTGCTCGTCAGGGTAGAATCGTTTAATTGCCTGGGGTTCCTCAAATGACTTCGCTGCTTGATCTGCTTTGATAAAGTCCATCATCTCTTTGGGATCAACTGCTCCTACAACGAATAAAACCATATTTGACGGATGATAGAACGTGTTATAGCACTCATATAAATGATCAGCTGTAATATGGCTAATCGTTTCTATCGTTCCAGCAATATCAATCTTTACAGGGTGTTCTTTATACATATTTTCGATTGTTCCAAAGTATAAACGCCAATCCGGCTGGTCATCATACATCGTAATTTCTTGACCTATTATCCCTTTTTCTTTCTCTACCGTTTGTTCCGTAAAATAGGGTTGTTGAACGAAATCCAATAACGTTTTCGTATTATCCAATACATGGTCAGTTGAGGAAAATAAGTACGCAGTTCTAGTAAAAGAAGTAAATGCGTTTGCAGATGCACCTTTCTCACTGAACTTTTGAAATACATCCCCTTCTTCCTTTTCAAACATTTTATGTTCTAGGAAATGAGCAATTCCATCAGGAACAACGACAGGTTCATCCTTACCTAAAGGAATAAATTCACGGTCGATCGAACCATATTTTGTAGTGAAAGTGACAAACGTCTTTGAAAACCCTTTTTTGGGCAAGATGTAGACATCTAAACCATTCGGAAGTGTTTCATTGTATAATGTTTCTTCTAATTGTTCAAAATACGTTTTATTCATTTGCTGCACCTTCCTTACCTGAAAGGAAATAAACAAATTCCTTTTCAATAGTTAATGCCATTTGTTGTATTTGTTCTTTCGTTACATGCTTCCACTTTTCTAGCCAATCTTCTACGGTAAAGGATGGATTCAATTCTTTATACTGGTCGTATATTTCAATTTGAGCACGTGCTGAATCTAAAGCCTCTTTCAGTTGGTTGGTAAGCATGGATTTCGTTTGGTTTAATTCTAAGTCGGAAATATCGCCGGCTTGCAATGCTTTTAGCTGTTCATCGATTAATGCAACTGCTTTTTCCTGTAAATTAGAATCTATTCCTGCAAGCACAAATATTAATCCGTAAAGTGAAGAGTAGCTGCTCGATGCATAATAAGCCATACTTTCTTTTTCTCGTACGTTCATGAAAATCTTAGAATGTGAAAATCCACCTAAAATACCATTAGTCAGCTGCATAACTGGAAATTCTTCTGAGAAAAAAGTGATAGGTGTTTGATAGGCAATATGGAGTTTACCTTGTTTCATATCTTGTATTTCGTGAAGAAATTTATTGTTATTCGTTTCGTTTGGTACATCTACTGCTTTTTCTATCTTTTCTGTACGATCAGCAAAGGAAAAATGACTCTTCATTTTTTCTTTTATTTCCTGCACGTTTACATCCCCAACTACGTAGATAGATAAATCATCTTTTGTTAGTAAATCATGATGCATATTGACAAGTTGATCGTTTGTAATCGCTTTAATAGCTTCCACTGTACCATTAGATGTAATAGAAGCTGCATTATTAGGGCGAATATTCTCTAACAAACGTTGCTGTGCATACCTCGTTTTATCATCATACATCGATTGGATACGTTCAATCACTTGTTCTTTTTCTCGCTTTACGATTGAATCATCAAATTTGCCATTCACTAAATTTGGTTTAATAATAACGGTATGTAATAAAGAAAAAACTTCATCGACAATTTTTTCATTGGATAAGTATGCGTCGTTTACGGTTTCCGCGTTCAATGAAAAAATATGATGACTACCTTTTTTCGTCGTATCAAAGTATAGAACAGCCCCGTACAAATCATCTAAACGCTTTCTAAAAGCTACGTTTGTTGGATATACCTCATTGCTGAATTGTAATATATTCGCTAATACTGCACGAATAGACGCTTTTTCTACTGTTAAAGGCTGTTTCCATTTAAACGAGATATTAATCGTTTTGAATTGTTCTGTAGGTCTCACAAACAGCTTAACGCCCCTTGCAAGTTCGAATTGTTGAAACATAAGTGATCCCCCTTTTCTTTCTAGTGTATCTCAGATAGTGATTCACTATACATGTACTAATTATATCAGTACATATAAAAAGGGACCAATTAATTGGTCCCTTTTCCATTTTCTATTTAATTTACGTCAATATACATACTGTTGGTTTGCGAGGAAGGCGGACGCTTTCCTCGCTCCACACTAATAAATGAAAGTTTTAGACTGTAACTACGAAACTTTGAATTATCGTTTCCCTTTGATATAAGGTATTCCACTTGCTTTTGGTGCGTTTGCTCTTCCTATAAATCCTGCTACCGCCAATATAGTCAAAGCATAAGGCAAGATGTGCAAGAAATAAGTTGGAACTTCTTTCACATATGGAATCTGTCCACCAACAATACTTAATGCTTGAGCAAATCCAAAGAACAATGCCGCTCCTAGTGCACCAAGCGGATGCCATTTACCAAAAATCATTGCTGCAAGAGCCATGAACCCTTGACCATTTATAGTAGTGTGACTGAATTCACCAGAAATCGATTGAGAGTATACTGCTCCACCTAATCCTGCAAGTGCACCAGACAAGATAACGGCAATATAACGCATTTTAGTAACATTTACCCCCATTGTATCTGCTGCCATCGGATGTTCTCCAACAGCACGTAAGCGCAATCCAAATGGAGTTTTATAAATTACAAACCAAGCCATCAAAGCGATACCGATTGCCAAAATAGAAGTACCATATACATCTTTAAATAACATTGGTCCAATTACTGGAATATCACTTAATAATGGTATATCAAAACGGATAAATCGTTCTTGAATATAATCTGTTTGTCCTTTACCATAGATCATTTTCACAGAGAAAAGAGCTATTGCAACCCCTAACATATTGATCGCAACCCCAGATATTGTTTGATCCGCACGGAAAGAAATCGATGCTACAGCATGCATAACTGAGAATAATCCTGAAACAATCATTGCTGCGATTAACGAAACCCATGGAGTCATTGCACCAAATGTATCAACAAACATTAAGTTAAATAGAATACCGATAAATGCACCCATAACCATTAAACCTTCTAATCCGATGTTAATAACACCAGATCGTTCGGAGAAAACTCCACCGATTGCTGTAAAGATTAAAGGAGCTGCATAGAAAATAGCAGAAGGGATAATAAAATATAATACATCTAAGAAGCTCATATTATTTCGCCTCCTTTTTCTTATTCGCTTTTTCAAGGAAATATCGAATAACGTAACCACATGCTACGAAGAATATGATAATAGCTATTACAATAGAAACGATTTCTACTGGAATACCAGCTTCGTTCGGCATATTGAGAGCTCCATATTTTAACGATCCAAACAGTACCGCACCGAAAATTACTCCCAGTGGTGTATTGGCACCTAATAAGGCAACTGCAATCCCATCAAAACCAATACCAGTAAATCCACCTTTAACATTTGCATATTGGAAAGTACCTAAAGCTTCCATTGCACCTGCTAGTCCCGCAAATGCACCGGAAATAACCATAGAAAGAATTATGTTTTTATTTACATTCATACCTGCATATTCTGATGCATGTTTATTAAATCCAACTGATTTTAACTCGTAGCCAGTTGTTGTTTTTTCTAATATAAACCACATCAGTAAAACCATTGCAAGTGCTATAAAAATACCATAATGCAAACGAGAGTAATCTGTAATACTTTCAAAAAATGCTGATTTTAATGAAGCAGTTGCGCTAATTGTACCTGTATTGTCCCCACCATCCGACACTACTTTAATTAGAGCATTCGTTGTATGTAAAGCAATATAGTTCATCATAATTGTTACAATTACTTCATGTACCTGTAATTTGGCCTTTAAAAGACCCGGGATAAAGGCCCATAAAGCTCCAGCTAAAGCTGCTGCTATAATAGCAAATGGTAAATGGATATACATAGGTAAATCAAATGCAATCCCTACATAAGCTGCTGCAAACCAGCCTACTAATAATTGTCCTTCAACCCCGATGTTAAATAATCCCGTACGGAAAGCAAATGCTACGGATAAACCTGCAAGTAGATATGGAGTTATTTGACGAATAGTTTCTCCAATTGCATAGGCATCCCCAAAAATACCATTCCATAGTGCAGCATAGCCAGCTATTGGATCATAATCACTCACCAGCATAACAACTGCTCCTACAAGCAACCCTAAAATAACAGAAATTACAGGGACAAGTATATTTATTAGTCTATTCGACATGAGTTGTTTCCCCCTGATTAACTATCTTTGAATTCTTTTTTTGACCTGCCATCAATAACCCAAGCTCTTGTTCAGAGGTTTCTTTTGGCAACAATGTATCTACAATTTGTCCATCATAAATAACTGCAATACGGTCAGATACATTCATAACTTCATCTAATTCAAATGAAAGCAGAAGTACCGCTTTTCCGTTATCCCGTTGTTCAATAAGACGTTGATGAATAAATTCGATAGCACCTACATCAAGTCCACGTGTTGGTAATGCCGCAATCAATAATTCTGGATCTCGTATAACTTCTCGTCCAATAATTGCTTTTTGCTGGTTTCCTCCAGAAAGTGCACGTGCAGGTGTGTGCTCCCCTTGTGTTCGCACATCAAAATCTTTAATAATTTTTTGCGCTAGCTCGGAAACTTTTGAATAATTCATTATTCCATTTTTCGAAATAGGATGTTGGTAATAAGTTTGTAATGCAATATTATGACCGATAGAAAAGTCTAGAACTAATCCATGCTTATGACGATCCTGTGGAATATGCCCTACACCAGACTCTGTAATCTTACGCGGTTTTTGATTGGTCACATTCGTTCCGTTAATCGATACAGAACCAGATTTAGATTTTCGCAGACCTGTTATTGCTTCGATTAACTCGCTTTGACCATTGCCGTCAATTCCAGCAATCCCTAAAATTTCACCTTTACGGACCGTTAAGTTTAGTCCTTTAACCTTATCAATGCCACGATAATCTGCTACAACTAGATCTTTAATGACAAGTGTATCGTCAGCAGGATTTGCTTCACTTTTCACAGTTTTGAATTCTACTTGTCTACCAACCATTAAGGAGGCTAATTCATTTGGATTTGTTTCTGCAGTAACAACTGTACCAATTCCTTCACCTTTACGAATAACCGTTACTCGGTCAGAAACATCCATAATTTCTTTTAACTTATGCGTGATCAAAATAATTGATTTACCCTCTTGAATTAAACGTTTCATAATTTGAATTAATTCATTAATCTCTTGAGGAGTCAGTGAAGCAGTCGGTTCATCAAAAATTAATATATCAGCTCCGCGATAAAGCGTTTTCAATATTTCCACTCGTTGCTGCATCCCAACAGAAATATCTTCAATCTTTGCAGTAGGATCTACATCTAGTCCGTACATTTCTGAAAGCTTTTGTATTTTCTTAGCTGCATCTTTAATATTGACGACGCCTGCTTTTGTTAACTCATTACCTAATATTATATTTTCCGTTACAGTAAAATTCTCAACGAGCATGAAGTGCTGATGGACCATCCCTATGCCTAAATCATTTGCAACATTCGGGTCAGTCACTTTAACGGTTTTCCCTTTTACTTTTATCTCGCCAGCCTCTGGTTGATATAATCCGAACAAAACGTTCATAAGCGTGGATTTACCAGCACCATTTTCTCCTAAAAGTGCATGAATTTCTCCCTTTTTTAACTGAAGGGTAATGTTATCATTTGCAACAAACGATCCAAACTCTTTCCGTATGCCAAGCATCTCTATTACATAATCCAATGAATTCACTCCCTACTATAATTCTAGTACTAAATTAATACAGGAAAGACTTTATACTTCTGAATAGTTAAAATCTTTCATCTATTAATTTAAAATATCATAAAGACCGAGAGAAATCGGCCTTTATGATGTTGGATAATACTATTTTTCTACTGTTTCAGGAACAACGATTTCCCCAGCAGCAATTTTGTCTGAGTACTCTTGAACTTGGTCTAAAATTTCTTGTGGAATTGCTCCGCGAGAATCAGCAAGCTGTACTCCTTCTTCTGCTAAACCGTAAGTTACAGTTGTTCCACCTGGGAACTTACCAGCCATTGCTTCTTTAGCAATATTTTGAACTGCGATGTCTACACGTTTTTGCATAGAAGTAAGTGTTACATTCGTGTTACCAACAGCACCTTCTTCGTATTGGTCAGAGTCAACTCCGATTACCCATACGTTTGCATTAGCATCTTTTGTTTTACGTTCTTTTGCTTCTGCGAATACACCATTACCAGTACCACCAGCAGCGTGGAAAATAATATCTACGCCTGAAGAATACATACGGTTAGCAGTTGTTTTACCAAGTGCAGCATCATCAAATTTACCAGTGTATTGTACATCTACTTTAATAGATGGATCTACAGCTTTAACACCTTCTAGGAATCCAGCTTCAAAACGTTCAATTACAGGAATTTCCATTCCACCAACGAAACCGATTTGTTTAGATTCAGACATTAGAGCAGCTGCAACACCTGCAAGGAATGATCCCTCTTGCTCTTTGAACATTACAGAAGCAACGTTTGGAGCATCAACGATTGAATCGATGATTGCAAGTTGAGCTTCAGGTTGTTGCTCAGCAATTGTTTTAATTGGTTCTTCCATTAAGAAACCAATACCATAAACTACATCAAAGTCACGACGTACTAAGTTATTTAAGTTAGTAATATAATCGGCATCTGAAGAAGATTGAAGGTAGTCATATCCACCAGTGCCTTTTTCAAGACCATTTTCTTGACCAAAAGCTTCAATACCTTCCCAAGCTAGTTGGTTGAAAGATTTGTCATCAACTCCACCAACATCAGTTACCATTGCTAGAGAAAAATCTACTGCTTCAGTTGTGCCTTCAGAACCTTTACCATCTGAATCTTTTGGTGTAGTTGTTTCTTCATCTTTAGAACCACATGCTCCTAGGATTGTTCCAGCAGCTAGTACTAGTGATAGACCTAATCCAAATTTACGCTTTGTCAATTTGAAAACCCCCATTTTTTTTCTTATTAGCAGGAATTGTTACATTTTACACCCTTTTCCGAACAACGTGAAAGCTAAATTTATCTGCTCGAAAATAATTTTTCGAGTACAAAACCACACGATCGTTTTCATCGTAATGGAGTTGTTTTAAAACAAGCAATGAAGTTTCTGGCTCACAATTCAAAGTTGGTGATGCGATCTCGTGATAACCCACAGGATCAATAAACGTCACCGCGTACGAAATACGTATTTCCCCAGACTCTTCTAATGCAGTAAAAATAGAGCCTTCTTCTCTAATGAGAAAATCATTAGGTAAATAATTTTTCGGAACCTTATCGACACAATACACAACTGGTTCGCCATTTGCAGTACGGACACGTTCCATCGTAACAACCGATTGCTCATCACCGCATTGAAATCTTAAAATATCATCCTCAGAAGGAATCGCTTGCATAGAACTCAAGTAAATAGTACCCGGCTCCATTCCAGCTTTACGAATCATAGAAGAAACGCTAGAAAGCTGTTCGATTCCCGATGTGAAAATGGGCTTCGAATTTACAAAGGTGCCCACTCCATGTCGTCTGACAATTACATTTTCTTCTTCCAATAGGCGAAGAGCCTCTCTTAAAGTTGCACGGCTTACTCCTAGCGACTTGGCTAATTCAAATTCAGAAGGAAGTTTTTCCTTTTCTTTAAATATGCCCTTATCGATGTCTTGTTTAAGACGATCAATCACTTGCAGATATAAATGACGATGGTCTACTTTTATTGTCATCTAAAACACCACCATTTTGAAGAGATCAGACCTCTGATGTAAAACTTTCCTACTAATCAGTCATACTATACCATTTTTAAAACATGAAATAAATACTTTTATTCACATTAGGTTAAAAGTTGTTACAAAAACTTTATTCATTTGTAATGATTTTGTCATACTTTTTTTGAAAAGTGTTATACTAATTACCCTTTTGGCCTAAATTATATCATCATCTACAGGATGTTTGGAGACTAAAACCTGTCTTGGCTTACTTCCTTCATAAGGTCCGACAACTCCACTAAGTTCTAGCTGATCAATAATTCGAGCTGCTCTAGAATAACCAATTCTAAATCTTCTTTGAAGTAAGGACACTGAAGCAGTTTGCATTTCTGTCACGAGCTGAACAACATCATCATATAATTCATCTCTATCTATCTGTTCTGCAGATTCTTCCACTTCATCAGGAATCATTTCATCCTGATAATTTGCCTTTTGTTGTTCAATAACAAAATCTACAATTCTTTCAACTTCTGCATCTGATAAAAATGCTCCCTGCACTCGGACTGGTTTGGAGCTACCAGCTGGGAGGAATAACATGTCTCCTCTACCAAGTAATTTTTCTGCTCCCCCCATATCTAAAATGGTTCTGGAATCAATAGCTGAAGATACCGCAAATGCAATTCTAGAAGGAATATTAGCTTTAATAATCCCTGTTATAACGTCTACGCTTGGTCTTTGTGTAGCAATAATCAAATGAATACCAGCAGCACGAGCCATTTGGGCTAATCGGGTGATTGAATCTTCTACATCATTAGAAGCTACCATCATTAAATCTGCTAACTCATCAACAATTACAACAATAAAAGGTAGTTTCGGATGTTTTTCTTCATTTTCTTCATTCCATCTATCAATATGCTCATTATAGCCTTCCATATTACGTGTGCCCGTATGTGAAAATAATTCATATCTTCTTTCCATTTCAGATACGATTTTCTTCAAAGCCTGTGATGCTTTTCTTGGGTCGGTTACTACTGGTGCAAGTAAATGTGGAATACCATTATACATATTAAGCTCTACCATTTTTGGATCGATCATCATCATTTTTACTTCATGAGGTTTTGCGCGCATCATAATACTTGTAATTATCCCATTGATACATACACTCTTCCCACTACCAGTGGAACCTGCTACTAGTAAATGTGGCATTTTATTTAATTGTGCAAGAACAGCTTGTCCTGTAACATCTCGCCCAAAACCTATTAGTAGCTTCAGATTTGGTTTATCATTCTCTTCAGATTCTAGAACTTCTCGTAAGCTTACAATTGCTACTTCCTTATTCGGTACTTCAATACCTATCGCAGATTTACCAGGAATAGGTGCCTCGATCCGAATATCTCTTGCAGCTAACGCTAGGGCAAGGTCGTCATGTAGACTAACAATTCTGCTAACCTTTACACCAACATCAGGTAAAACTTCATATTTTGTTACTGCTGGTCCTAAGTGAACTTGAGTAACCTTTGCTTTTACTCCAAAACTTAAAAATGTTTGCTCTAATTTTTTGGCATTTGCTTGAATCGCATTTAGTTCTCCACTTTGGTCACTATGAGCAGGTGCATCTAACAAGTTAATAGAAGGTAATTGATAATCTTCGTTTTCTACTGTTCCATTTTCCATATTAATTTCCAATGGTTCAACAGGCTCAGAATGTTCTTCCACGACTTCTTTTCTAGCTATTCGTTCAGTGAATGCAGATATAATAGGTGATGAGGATTGCTCTACTTCTTCTGCTTCTATAGAAACTGTATCAATAGGAACTGACTCTATTACTGTAACCGCTTCTTCCTGAGCAGCTTGTTTTTTGCTTCGACGGGACTGACTCCTAGGTGGAGCTTGGGCTGGTTTTACTTTCTTTTTCTTTGGTCTATTTAGGAAGCTTTCTTTTAGTTTCGGAAATGTCTCTACTAAGTAAGGAACAAGTGCTTTTCCAGTTAGTAATACGATCCCTATAAATAACATAAGCCATCCAGCTACTTTTGCTCCAGCTGAATCAAATAGAACATGGAATGTCGCAAAGAATATTGCACCTATCATTCCCCCACCTAACGAACTATTTCTATCGATGATTCCACCACTTTCAACTAGAACACGATAGCTTTCTCTTAAAACGGAATTTGTTACTAATGCTTTTCCTTCAAATAATTGTTGAAATAAAGCGATGTGACTAAACAATAGTAAACTGCTTAATATAAATGCACAGCCTAATAGTAGTCGATGATTCCATGCTGGGACTGATTGTTTGATCATGATTATAAGTGCATAAACGATTAGCATAAACGGAACAGCAATATGCCAATTTCCAAATAGGAAATAACTTATATAAGCCAAAAATTCTCCTACAAGCCCATATTCAAAAAACGAAATGATAGATAATCCAATAATTAGAAGACCAATAATTTCATAAAGTAGCGGGTGCATTGTTTTTTTTGCGGGTTTTTTTGTCGGTCTTTTTTTCTTCCTTGCCAAAGTGTCACCTACTTTCTAAATTGTCATTAATATCACTTTTAAGAAAAACCGGACAAATAGGTGCCCGGTCCTTTAATTTTAAAACCTGTTTCTATTGTTTTCGAAGTGCTTTGGACAGACTTGTTGCTATATTATTACCGAGTGATTTTTTAGTGATATTGGTTGTGACGCCGGTACAACCAATATCACTTTTTTCGTTAATCTTATGGCGTTTCCCTGTCCGTCGCCCTCCTACAACTCTTACCAACAAGTAAATGCGTTTTTGGATAACTAGAGAAAAGATACTTCCCTATTCAGAAAGAAAGCTCTCGAAGATACAATTTCGTTCGCTATCATTCCTTCAAGTACAATGAATCCAGTGTTCACACTACATTTTTAAATACTTTCTATTGTTTAAGATAAAAAGGATTTCCTTCCGCATTCGGAAAGGAAATCCTTTGTTCACATTAATATTCCATAATAATCGGGATGATCATCGGACGTCTTTTTGTTTGTTGGAATAAATATGAATTTAGCGTATCACGGATTTCTTGTTTAATGTTTGTCCATTCAAACGTTTCTTTATTCACATATTTTTCAACAACTGTTCTAACTAGCTTAGCAGACTCGTCCATTAGCTCCTCTGACTCACGAACATAGACAAATCCTCTCGAAAGAATTTCTGGCCCAGAAGCAATTTTCTTCTGTGCTCGATTTAACGTGACCACTACAATAAATATACCATCTTGCGAGAGTAGCTTACGATCGCGTAGAACGATGTTGCCCACATCACCAACACCAATTCCATCGATTAGTACATTTCCTGCCTGAACTCGACCACTCATTCTCATTTTACCGCTCTTATATTCTACAATATCGCCTTTATCGGCAATGAAAATTTCCGATTTGGACATTCCAGTTGCTTGCGCCAATTTTGAATGGGCCATTAACATACGATATTCGCCTTGAATTGGTATAAAGTACTTGGGTTTTGTTAAATTCAACATCATTTTCAAATCTTCTTGACTTCCATGACCGGATACATGGACATTTTTCTCGGAAGTTAATACTTTCGCTCCAACTTTTGCGATTTGGTTCATCGTATTATACATTCCTACCTCCATACCAGGAGATGGGGTAAAAGTGATTAAAACAGTATCTGTATCTTTGATTTTAATATCTTTATGGTGTTTGCGAATCATTTTTTCTAAAGCTTCTAACGGTTCACCTTGCGTACCAGATACAATAACGACAACATTCTCATCATTGTGTTTTGAGATTTCTTTGATAGAAATAATTGTGTCCTCTTCTACAGTGAAATAACCTAGATCTAAACCAATTTCAAAGATATTTTCTAAACTTTTCCCAGCAATCGCAACTTTTTTCCCTGTTTCAATTGCTTTGTCAATTACTTGTTGAATACGGATGAAGTTTGATGCATATAGAGCAACTAAAATACGACCTTTAGCAGCGTGGAATGTTTCTGATAATTGGTTTTCAATTACTGCTTCTGAAGTTGTATAACCTGGTCTTTCTGCTTCAGTTGAATCGGATAAAAGAATAAATACACCATCTTCTCCTAAACCGGCGATTTTCGCTATATCTGGACGATACTTTCCTTTAGCCGATTGATCAAACTTAAATTCCCCAGTATGGACAATTGCACCTTCAGATGTATGGAACACGATTCCAAGTGAATCTGGTATACTATGCGTCGTATGGAAAAAAGTTACATATGCCCCTTGGAAATTCATACGGCTTTTATTTGTTACTTCAAAAAATTTGACTGGTTGCTTCGTCGGTAACGCTTTTAAATGCGTCTTTGCCAAAGCTATCGTCAATTTAGAACCATATACTGGTGCTTGTACTTTTTGAAGTAAATAAGAAATTGATCCAATCGCATCTTCGTGGCCATGCGTTAAAAAGATCCCTTTTACTCGATCTTTATTTTCCACTAGATAAGTAATGTCCGGTATAACGATATCTATTCCTAGCATTTCATTTTCTGGGAACATTAATCCACTGTCTACGACAAATATTTCTTCATCTATTTCTACTACATACATTGCTTTTCCGATTTCCCCAACTCCACCGAGCGGTATAATTCGAATAAGTTCATTTTTTACTTTTACCAAATCTTTTCCTCCTATAAATCAATTACGCCTCGGCATTGCGTCCAGATTTTGAATTGTACTTAGCCCTGCTTGATGCAGGTCAGTTAGCCGCCGTCGCATGTATACAACGTATTTTAGGCTAACAACATTCTAAGAGTCCGTTCAAAATCTGTGACATCCGCCGGAGGCTTAACTTTTCAGCAAGTGCTAGTACCTACTGAATTGTTATTACATATTAGTATTAATCTCTCCGCTTTCTCCAGAACTGAGAGATATCTATTCCTACGTTAGCTTGTTAAATTTTTGCTGAAGAAGGTAACCCGACCAACATCCACTAATTTTCATTATATCGGACGTCAACGATTCACACAAATAAAAAAAAGGCTGAAATAGGAAATCTTCAGCCTTTCTGCCAAAATTATTTAGTATTCAAGTATTGTTCCCAAATTATATCAAATTCCCGTTTTTCACTTTCAGCCATTTCAACAAGTGGTAGGCGTAAATTTCCCGCCTCAATTCCTACTTTAGAAAGTGCATATTTTACGACAATCGGATTGGGATGTTTAAATAACGCCTGTATTAGCGGCAATAATGATTGATGAATTCGTGCAGCCTCCGAATGATTACCATTTTGGAAAGCTAAAATCATATTCTTCATATCATTTCCAACAACATGAGAAGCAACCGAAACTACTCCCGAACCACCAATTGCTAATAATGGAAGAGTGAGTGAATCATCTCCACTATATACTTCTATATTACCTTTTGTTTTAGTCATAATTCTAGTCATCTGATCTAAATTGCCACTAGCTTCTTTTAGAAATTTAATAGATGGAATTTGACTTAACGTTACAACTGTTTCCAACTCCATATTTATTACTGAACGACTTGGAATATTGTAAACGATAATCGGTAAAGTTGTTGCATTTGCAATTGTTGCAAAGTGGGCAACCAACCCTCGTTGATTTGGTTTATTATAATATGGTGTGACGATCATTAGTCCATTTACTCCAAGAGCCTCAGCCCTTAGAGATAAGTCAATAGATGCTGCTGTACTATTACTTCCTGTACCTGCAATAACAGGAACTCTATTATTCACTTTTTCTACAACGAATTTCAACAAATTTAGTTTTTCTTCGGTTGATAGAGTAGGAGATTCACCTGTTGTCCCGCTAATGACAATAGAGTCAGTCCCTGTCGCAAGTAAATGTTCGATTAATAGTTCTGTCTGTGCATAATTGATAGAACCATCTGTTTGAAATGGGGTAACCATTGCCGTAGCAATAGGACCTATATTCATTTTTACACCTCTTTTAATATACCTTCAGAAATAAGCGCTTCTGCAATTTGTATAGAGTTAAGTGCTGCGCCCTTCAATAAATTATCTGATACAATCCACATATGAAATCCTTTATCATTCGAAGGATCTTTTCTTAAACGACCTACAAATACATCGTCCTTATCCTCTGCGTAGTATGGCATAGGGTATAATTGTTGATCTGGAGCATCCTGCAAAGTAATACCTTCAGTAGCTGAAAGAAGTTGCTTTACCTGATCTAGCGTGACGTTCTCTTGTTCCACTTCGACATATACGGATTCAGAATGTCCCGTCACAACTGGTACCCTTACACATGTAGCTGCGATTGCAAGATTTGGTAGAGACATAATTTTTTTTGTTTCATTCATCATTTTATGTTCTTCAAATGTAAAACCATCTTCGGTGAATATATCGATTTGAGGGATAACATTTCCTGCAATTGGATAATGCTTTTCAGCACTTTTCACTGGTAAAATTTCTGGTTTTGCCTGCTTATTTTTTAGGTCTTCACTTTGTATTGTCAATTCACTAATTGCAGCTGCTCCAGCACCAGACACTGCTTGATAAGTAGAAACGATAACTTTGTTTAAACCAAATTTCTGTCTAATTGGTTCAAGTGCGCAAACCATCTGAATAGTAGAACAATTCGGATTAGCAATAATCCCTGTTTGTTCATGCAACGCTTGTTTATTAACTTCTGGAACGACAAGCGGCGTATCTTTATCCATCCGGAAGGCGCTTGTATTATCGATAACTATTGCACCTCTATTACTAGCCTCTTTTGCTAAAGCTTTAGATATAGAACCACCAGCAGAGAAAAATGCTACGTCAACACCTTCAAAAGCCTCAGGTGTCGCTTCTTCTATTGTATAGGAGCTCCCATTTACTTCTACTTGTTTACCAGCTGATTTTTTGGAAGCTAATAATTTTAATGTTGTATAAGGAAAACTTCTTTCTACCAATTTTTCGATAATTTTTTGACCGACTGCACCTGTCGCTCCAACTATTGCTACTGTATAACCCTGTGACATGAAAAGCTCTCCTCCTAGACCAATGCTATTTTTTGATATTGTATTATATTATACATGAAAATACATCTTCATCAATATTTATAATTTATGAGTAATAAGTAAAGGCTGGAGCTGTTGGAATTGAATTGCGTGTTCCACCGTTGGTACTATTTTCGCAAAGTCAGCAATAAGTGAGTTTGGTTTGTTATGAGGATTATCTTGGCCGAAGGGGATAAAGTATATATTTTTGGTAGAAAGTAGTTTCATAATGTTCATACCATTCAATCCTAATGCATCATTTGTGGATATTCCGAGCACTACCGGTTTTCCATTGCGCAATGTAGCTTTTGCGGCCATTAACACAGGCGAATCTGTTTGGGCGTTGGCCAGCTTACTGATAGAATTGCCAGTCATCGGTGCGATTACCATACAATCCAATGGATTTGTTGGCCCAAATGGTTCTGCCTCTACTATTTTTGATACCACTTTACTTCCACTTGCCTCTTCTATTTTCTGTATCCATTCCTCACCTGTTCCAAAACGAGTTGCTGCGGTTAATACAGAATACGTAATAATAGGAACTACAGTAGCTCCTATTTCTGTAAACTGTTTAATCATTGGGATAACTTCTTCATAGGTACAATGAGAAGCAGTTATTCCTAACCCAATCCGTAGATCTTTTAACACTATTTTTCCCCCTCCAGTATAGCCAATTGAGTTTGCACAGTCTTTGCTATTAAATATCCCGCATCTTTCGGAAAATACAAGCCTGGTAAGCTAGTAGAATGTTTATAGTTTGTAGGGATCGAATCGGCTGACTCGAGTAGACATCCTGGATTTGAAGCTAGATCATACACTTTTTTAAATCTAGTCGTATCGGACGGACTAAGCCATCTATATGGAATGGTATTAATCAGATAGGTCGAGAGCGCATCTTGATTTTTAGCTACATGCTCAAATTGCTCAATCTGATACCCATAGCTTTTTGCTTCAAATAACTGATGATCAGAACGAACCGAGATAATTACCTCTGCACCTAAATGATGCAGAGCAAAAGCCAGTCTTTTCCCTACTCTTCCATAGCCTGTAATGATGAATTTTTTGTTATAAATTGATTCGTTTTCGCTTCTATAAAAGTCATTGATGAATCCCTCTGCTGTAAGATTTGCATTTTCCCAAATCCACTGTTCATCCTCTAAATAATTAAAAGCATGGACCTGGCTATTTTCTATTTCCTGTTCAATTTGTATATTCTTTTTTCCAACGAAAAGGAGAAGACATGACTCTGGCAAAACGAAAGAACTTTCTATTTGTAATGGTGGTATAGGTAAAAAGATAATGGTAGGCTGAAAATCGATTATTGCAGCTTTGAGTTCTTCCGTCCAAATCATCGTTGGAAATAATTTCACATCTAGTATGTTTTCTAATGTTTCCTGTAAAAACGGTAGACGGGCATCTGTACCTACGATTGCACATTTATTTTTCACGAATATTCACTATCTCCAATTTCATTGTTAGCTTCATTAAACAGGATTCTATCTTTTCCAATAAGAATAATTTCTTCCCATGCAATAAATTCCTTTTTCTTGCCAGACTTGCTGCCTTGAAAAAATGATCCTGTTTTTTGAAAAACTTCGAACCCCTCAATTTTCCCATTCTCAGGATTGAAGAGTAATTCAGTGTCTGCTAATTTGCCATATCTTGCGCCGTCCTTAACTTGAATAAGTTCTTTTTCTGCAAGTTCCGAAAGTAACAATCATTCTCCCCCTTATTGATTTCTATTTATATATATGCCATTTCGTAGTACAAAGTGAATAAAAGAAAAACCGGTTAAAATGACGCCAGGTCCTTTAGTTCAAAACCTGTTTCTATTTTTTTCACAGAGCTTATACAGACTTGTTGCTATAATATTACCGTATGAATTTTTAGGGATGCTGGTTGGTTGTGACGCACGTAACAACCAACCAGCATCCTTTATTCGGTAATTTTATGGTGTTTGTCTGCCCATTGCTCTCCTACAACTCTTAGAAACAGGTTATTGCGTCTTTGGATAACTAGAGAAATGATACTTTCCAATTTATATAGGAAGCCCACGAAGATACAATTTCGTGAGCTACTTCGCTTCTTTATGCGACAAACACTTACTACTTCTCTTTATTTCCACTAGTAAAAGAAAATTGTCTGCCTTCCTCTATCAGGGCATAATAGTATTTCCACTTCATCAGCGAGTACAAATCATTTTATCCCTACATTAACTTGGGCTAAACTTATTATCTAAGATACACTTTGCCAAATCCTATAGTGGAGTACTACTCACATTATTGATTGTAGTGCAAGGTGGTGACTCTGGCGGGAACAGCGCGAGCTGAAGACCCCGCTGGAGTGAAACGACGAGGAGGCTGAAGCCGTGCCCGCAGAAAGCGCCACCTGAAACGAAAATCACTAGTATTAACAATTCTTTAAATTATTATGAACCCAGTGTTCACTGCTATTTTTATATACTTTCATAAAAAAAAGCCGATCAGTTTTGATCGACTTTTGGTTTGATGATGGATATGGCTGGTTTATGAGTGAATGTCTCTGCAGCAAGATCCATTACTGATTGTAATGTGACTTCATCAATTGATTCACTTACTTCATCTAATGAACGATGTTCTCCGTAGAGTAATTCATTTTTACCATTACGGCTCATTCGAGCATTGGAGCTCTCTAACCCAAGAAGTAAATTACCTTTTAGTTGCTCTTTTGCATTGGAGACTTCCGTTTCAGTAAACCCCTTTTCAAGGACGTTTTGTATCGTTTGCTGAATAGACTCTGATAGTTCCTCTAGTTGGTTGCTTGAGGTACCACCATAAATAGCAAGTGCCCCTGTATCTTCATAGGAAGAATGATAAGAATAGATAGAGTAAGCAAGACCTTTTTCTTCTCTAATTTCTTGGAAAAGCCTAGAAGACATACTACCACCCAAAATATTATTCATCACTACTAGACTATAAATATTATCCGCTTTTACACTTAAACTTGGATAAGCTAAACAAAGATGTGCTTGCTCTGTCTCTCTAAAGTTTTCCACATGCACTGCTTTCAAATTTGGAGTTTCCACATGTATTTTCTCATTATTTTTATTGTCTAACCGGCTAAATAACGTTTCAATATGCTGTATTAGTCCTTCGGGAATATTACCCGCAACTGAAATGACAACATTTTCTGGAGTATAATGTTTTTTCATATATGCCAAGATCGTTTCTTTTGTGAAACTATTCAACGTTTCCTCTGTTCCTAAAATAGGTGAACCTAGAGGATCATTTTCGTACATTGCTTGCCATAAATATTCATGCACGATATCATCTGGTGTGTCCTCTACCATGTTAATCTCTTCTAGAACAACCTGTCTTTCTTTCTCTATTTCGTTTGCATCAAATTGTGAATGGAAAAACATATCTGCAAGTATATCTACGGCGTGTTCTGCATGATGATCCAATACTTTAGCATAGTAGCACGTATTTTCTTTAGATGTGAAGGCATTGATATTTCCACCAATGCGATCGAATTCTTCTGCAATTTGTTTCGCTGTTCTAGTTTCAGTTCCTTTAAATAACATATGTTCAATGAAATGAGTTAACCCATTTTCTTCTGGCAGCTCATATCTTGACCCAGCTTGCACCCAAATCCCCACAGCTACAGAACGTACATATGGAATATGCTCAGACACAATTCGAAGTCCATTATTACATGTAATTTTGTTTATCAAATTAACACCTCTGTTTATTCTATTCAGCTATTTAAAAAGGTTGCCGTAGCTATATGGCTACGGTCAACCTTTTATGTCGTGCTGATGTAATTAATTATTTGTTTTCTTGTTGTTCAGCACGTTCTTTTTCTTCTTTAAGTACAACTTTACGGGATAAGTTGACACGACCTTGATTGTCGATTTCGATTACCTTCACTAGTAGCTCATCACCCAATTTAAGGACATCTTCGACATTTTTCGTACGTTCTTCTTGAATTTCCGAAATATGCAATAAGCCGTCTTTACCTGTGAATATTTCTACGAAAGCACCGAATTTTTCAATTCGTTTTACTTTTCCTAGGTAGTATTCGCCAACTTGGGCAACTCGCACGATGTTTTCGATAATTTCTTTAGCGCGTGCAATCATATCTTCATCAGCTGAAGCAATATAAATTGTACCGTCTTGCTCTGTATCAATTTTTACGCCAGTTTCATCAATGATTTTATTAATTTGTTTACCACCTGGTCCAATTACATCACGGATTTTATCCGGATTAATCTTAATAACGACAATCTTAGGAGCATATTTTGACAATTTCTCACGTGGGTCAGAAATTGTTGCAAGCATGCTTTCTAAAATTTGCATACGGCCAATTTTTGCTTGTTCAAGCGCTTCTTCCAGAATTGTTCTTGATAGTCCATCAATTTTAATATCCATTTGAAGTGCTGTAATTCCTTTAGACGTACCAGCTACTTTAAAGTCCATATCTCCAAGATGATCTTCCATCCCTTGTATATCCGTTAAAATAGTATAGTTTTCGCCTTTTTTCACAAGTCCCATTGCAATTCCTGCAACTGGTGCTTTTAATGGAACACCTGCATCCATCATAGCTAGAGTAGACGCACAAATACTAGCTTGTGATGTAGAACCATTCGATTCTAATACTTCTGCTACTAAGCGAAGTGTATACGGGAAATCAGCTTCATCCGGAATAACTGCTTCTAGAGCACGTTCTCCTAATGCACCATGTCCAATTTCACGACGACCCGGAGCACGAATAGGACCAGTTTCTCCAACACTAAATTGTGGGAAGTTATAATGGTGCATAAAGCGTTTTGTTTCTTCTAGACCAATACCATCAATAATTTGAACATCACCTAGAGGTCCTAAAGTACATACACTTAAAGCTTGTGTTTGACCACGTGTAAACAATCCAGAACCATGTGTTCTAGGCAATACTCCAACTTCTGAAGATAGTGGGCGGATTTCTGCAACTCCACGACCATCAGGACGGATTTTGTCTTCTGTAATCAAACGACGAACTTCGTCTTTTACCATTGCGTCTAAAATTTCACGCACTTGCTTCAACGTTTCGTCCGTTGCTTCTTTTTCTGTATATTGTTCTAAAACTTCTGTTTTTACTTCCGTAATAGCATCTTCGCGAGCATGTTTTTCTTGTACTTGAATTGCTTGTACAAGTTTTGCTTCACAAATGCCCTTCACTTCTTCGAAAAGTACTTTATCTAACTCAAATAGAGGAATATCTTTTTTCGCTTTACCAACTTCAGCTACCACTTTTTCTTGGAATTCGATTAACTTGATAATTTCATTATGACCGAACATAATTGCTTCAAGCACCGTTTCCTCGGAAACTTCTTTAGCTCCTGCTTCAACCATGTTGATCGCATCTTTTGTTCCAGCAACAGTAAGATCTAAAGTACTCTTCTCCATTTGCTCTACTGTTGGATTAATAATAAGTTCTTCACCTATTAACCCTACTTGTGCTCCTGCAATTGGGCCATCAAAAGGAATATCTGAAACGCTAAGCGCTAAAGATGAACCTAACATTGCTGCCATCTCAGATGAACAGTTTTGGTCAACAGACATAACGATTGAAATAACTTGCACCTCGTTACGGAATCCATCTGGGAATAAAGGACGGATTGGACGGTCAATCAAACGACTAGTTAAGATTGCTCGTTCCGAAGGACGTCCTTCACGTTTAATAAATCCACCTGGAATTTTACCTACAGCATATAATTTTTCCTCGTAGTTCACTGTTAACGGGAAGAAATCTAAATTCTTAGGATTTTTAGATGCAGTTGCTACAGATAATACAGTTGTATCACCATATCTTACTAGTACTGCTCCGTTCGCTTGTTTTGCAAGTTGTCCTATCTCTACTTGCAACGGGCGTCCTGCCCATTCGTACGTAAATACTTTCTTTTCACTCATGTAATCTGGACTCCTCTCGACTTCAAAAACTCCTTAAAAAAAGGGTATATAAAAGTTATATGTATCATAAGTAGTGTATCAAAATTCTTTAAACTATGCGAAGTTTTTTATGCAAAAGAAAAAGCGGGATAAATCCCGCTTTCCTAAATCGAATCTTATCGACGTAATCCAAGTTTTGCGATTAGATCACGGTAACGTGATACTTCGTTTTCACGTAAGTATTTTAACAAGTTACGACGACGTCCAACCATTTTGAATAGACCACGACGTGAGTGATGATCTTTCTTATGAGTACGTAAATGTTCGTTTAAAGAGTTAATCTCTTCTGTAAGAATTGCGATTTGAATATCAGCAGATCCAGTATCACTTTCGTGTGTTCTGTACTCAGCGATTAATTCATTTTTGCGTTCTTGTGTAATTGCCATGTTGTTTTCCTCCTAAAATTCTAATTATCCCCTACTCCTGAGCAATCGTTGGAGAATCGAAAAAGCCAAGGAAAGGTTAAGTACGGTATTGTACTTCTAAAGATTATCATAAAAAAAGGTCTGAGGCAACTAATTGGAATACCTTTGCAATTATGTTTTTGATAAATCCACTCTATCTAGATGGATTAAAATCAGGTAGCTTAAAGGATTTTTATATTTATAGTAGATAAAAAATGCTCTGATTTCCTTTTCCCGCTGGAGTCGCCGCGTTGCACTCCAATCATTAAGCAGTGGTCATCTGTTTAGAAAAGGCTTTTATGAGTGAAAGGCGGCGACTCCTCCGGGATGAGTGAGACAGATGAGCCATCACAACGGAAGCGTAGCTACAGTGATGGCACATCACTCACCTCGCGGAACGCGTTCCACCTGTTTCTGCATCGCTGCGCTAGCTTCGAAACATGAAAGTGCGTTGTAACGGAAATCAGCAGAAATATTGAATAGGTCTCATTCTTCGATAAACTTGGAACACTAGATTTATTCAACAGGAAATTTTATACTTCTTATTCAATTAAATAAGCTACCGAAATTAAATGCCGGTAGCCCTTCTTTTTTTATTCTTCTTCTTTTTTAAAGAACTCGATTGCAACTTGCTTGTCTTTTCCGATTTGTTCTTTTAACTCTTCAATTCCATTGAATTTTTGCTCTGATCTAATACGCTTATACCAATAGACCGTTACTTCTTCACCATAAATGGATTGATCGAAGTTGAAAATATGTACTTCTATTGAAAGCTTTTTCTCTTCGGGATTATTAAATGTTGGTTTATAGCCCACATTACATACACCCTCATGCCAAGTCTCCTGAACGCAAATTTTAACTGCATATACGCCAGTTGCAGGTGTAAATTGTCCTTCAGTTGGTTCGACATTTGCCGTCGGGAAGTTTATAGTTCTTCCTCTTTTGTCTCCATGGATTACTACTCCTGTTAACTTAAAAGGCCTACCTAATAATTCTCTTACTTGCTCCATATTACCAACAGTTAGCTCTGCTCTAATACGAGTAGAGCTAATCTTATCACCAATGAGCTCTTTTTTATCTACGACTGATACGGAATATTTCCCTTCGGAAAGATGCTCCATATCCTTCATCGTTCCTTTTCCAAAAGCTCCAAATGAGAAGTCAAAGCCGGCAGTAACATGTTTTACATTTGTTTGGATTATAAAGTATTCGATAAACTTTTCGGGTGTTAGCTTTGCAAAATCGGAAGTAAACCGAACAACAAAAACTGCATCCACACCTAAACTTTTCAATATTTCTATTTTTTCTTGAATGGGTGTAATATAAAATACTTTTTCTTTTCTACCACCAAGCACTAATGAAGGATGAGGGTCAAATGTCATTACTGCTGTTTTGATATTCAACTCTTTTCCTTTATCGATTGCTCCCTGAATAACTGCTTGATGCCCTAAATGAACACCGTCAAAAAAACCGACAGCTAAGGAATATGATTCGTTTGTAGGATTTATATATAAATGGTTTGGATAGGATAAGTGATATACGTCCATATTATTCTCCTTTTTCAGATGAAAACATTTTTTCTGGTTTCATCATACCACTTTTTGTTGGATGTTTAATATATACTGCAATTGGATTCTCCAGTAATACATATACAATTTTCTCATGTTCGATTAGAAATGGATGTATTTGTACTACTTGTCCATTCATAATACTTTTTTTATTTTCTTCATTTATTTCAACTGTTGGCCAAGCAGATACTGCTTCTCTTATAGGTAGTAAGGTTTCAGTTAATGAATTTTCATCAACCGCTTCCTGGACCTCGGCTAAAGTTAAACATTGAGCTTTTGTAAAACTTCCCGAAGCAGTTCTGACCAAAGAAGACATATGTGCAGGATATCCAAGTAGCTCACCAATTTGAACAGCGAGTGTACGGATATAGGTTCCTTTTCCACAGGCAATTTCTATATTGAACGTAACTTCCTGTCCTGAAAAAATACCTTTTTCGTCCAGTAAATCAATTTTGTGAATCATCACTTTTCTACTTGGACGTTCCACTTCTTTTCCTTCACGGGCATATTCATATAGTTTTTTCCCATTCACCTTGACTGCAGAATACATAGGCGGAATTTGCGTAATTTCTCCTGTCAACTCCGCTAATACTTCTAAAATCCGTTCTCGGGAAAAAGACTTTAAAGTTAAGTCATTTTCTACGATATCACCATCGGCATCTTCAGTCGTCGTTGATGTACCAACAGAAATAGTAGCTACATACGTTTTTCCTTGATCCATTATGTATTCAGACACCTTTGTCGCTTGCCCTAAACAAATGGGTAAAACTCCTTCAACGCTAGGATCCAGCGTTCCTGTATGACCAATTCGTTTCATTTTAAGAATTTTTCTAAGTTTAAATACACAATCGTGTGAGGTCATTCCTTTTTCTTTCCATAAAGGCAATATTCCTTCGTACATACAGTTCACCCCCATTATACATAACAAAGAAGTCTGCTTCATTAAATAAGCAGACTTCTTTGTTTATTTTATTACTCAGATGGTTTATTAATTTGTCTTAATAAATCATCTATACGATTACCATAAGCTGCAGATTCATCATATTCAAAGATTAGTTCAGGCGTGATACGTAAGCGAATACGCTGCCCTATTTCAGAACGAATAAATCCTTTCGCTTTTTCTAAAGCTTTTAAAGTATCAGCTCGGTTTCCTTCAAGCACAGTGATGTAAATAGTCGCTTGTTGTAAATCACCAGTTACAGCTACATCTGTGACAGTGATAAAACCGATACGTGGATCCTTTAATTTTCGTCCGATGATTTCGCCTAACTCTTTTTTCATTTGTTCAGCAACTCGGTTAGCACGCATTGACATGATCGCTACACCTCATTTTCTTTATAAATATTCCTTACTTATATTAATGCATTCCCATTCAGGATTAGATTCCAAGAAACGGATGGCGTTCATAAGTTCTCGTTCAGCTGCATCTTTTTGGGATGCAATTGAAACGATTCCAATAGTTGTACGCTGCCACGTATCTTGATGGTCTAATTCTGAAATAGAAACATTATACTTTTGTTTAGTTCTTGTGAGCATTCGTTGAAGAACTGCTCTTTTTTCTTTTAAAGAATGTGCAGTGGGAACGAGAAATTCGCAGTCTGCATATACAATCATTATCGTTTAATTTCTTCCATGATATATGCTTCTACAATATCGCCTTCTTTGATATCATTGAAGTTTTTAATCGTAATACCACATTCATATCCTTTAGCAACTTCTTTGGCATCATCTTTGAAACGTTTTAAAGTATCTAGTTCGCCTTCAAAAATAACAATGCCTTCACGAATAACACGAACACCACTATCTCTAGAAATTTTACCCTCCGTTACGTAAGAACCAGCAATCGTACCAACTTTAGATACTTTGAAAGTTTCACGAACTTCGGCTTGACCGATAATTTTCTCTTGGAATTCAGGGTCAAGTAGCCCCTTCATTGCAAATTCGATTTCTTCGATAACTTTATAAATAACACGGTGTAATCGAATATCTACGCCTTCTTGATCGGCCATACGTTTTGCATTTGTATCTGGACGGACGTTAAATCCGATTACGATTGCATTCGATGCAGCAGCTAGGCTAATATCTGATTCCGTAATTGCTCCCGCTCCAGTATGAATGATGCGAACATTTACGCCTTCTACATCTATTTTCATAAGGGAAGCAGCCATCGCTTCAACAGTACCTTGAACGTCTGCTTTGACGATTAAGTTTAACTCTTTCATTTCCCCTTGTTTCATTTGATCAAATAAATTGTCTAATGTCACACGAGTTTTTTCTGAGCGTTGAGTAACTTGTGCTTCTGATGCACGAGATTCTCCAACTTGACGAGCTGTTTTTTCATCTTCAAATACAACAAAGCGATCTCCAGCTTGAGGGACTTCGTTTAAGCCAGTAATTTCAACTGGAGTAGAAGGACCTGCCTCTTTCACACGACGACCAAGGTCATTAACCATTGCTCTTACGCGTCCGAATGCATGACCAACAACGATAGGATCTCCAACTTTTAACGTACCATCTTGAACTAGTAATGTAGCAACAGAACCTCGACCTTTGTCAAGTTGAGCTTCAATTACAGTTCCTAATGCAAGGCGTTTTGGATTTGCTTTTAACTCTCCAACTTCAGAAACAAGTAATACCATTTCTAATAGGTTGTCGATTCCTTCCCCTTTTAGTGCTGAGATTGGCACGAAGATAGTTTCGCCACCCCATGCTTCAGGAACTAAACCATGCTCTGTTAACTCTTGCATAACACGGTCAGGGTTTGCAGAAGGTTTATCCATTTTATTTACCGCAACGATAATTGGCACCTCAGCTGCTTTAGCATGGTTAATAGCTTCTACAGTTTGAGGCATAACACCATCATCCGCTGCAACTACAAGAATCGTGATATCCGTAATTTTCGCACCACGTGCACGCATTGTCGTAAATGCAGCATGTCCTGGTGTATCTAAGAACGTAATCTTTTTGTCATTATCTACTATCTGGTAGGCACCGATATGTTGAGTAATACCGCCTGCTTCCCCAGCAGTTACTTTTGTATGACGAATGGAGTCAAGAAGCGTTGTTTTACCATGGTCAACGTGACCCATAATTGTAACAACCGGTGGACGCTCTGTTTGATTGGTACTATCTTCTGGAGTAGGATCGAAGTGAACCTCTAAATCAGTAATATCGATTCGAATTTCTTCTTCTACTTCTACACCATAGTCTGCACAAATAAGTTCAATTGCATCCTTATCTAATACCTGGTTTATTGTTGCCATTACGCCAAGTAAGAATAATTTTTTGATAATCTCAGCCGGTTCACGACCAATTTTTTTCGAAAGTTCTAAAACAGTTAAAGAATCGGTAAACGTAATTTTCGCAGGAAGTTCGCGTTCTTTTCTTGGTACTGGTGGTTGAACTGGTGTAGTAGGACCTTTTCTACGTTTTTGGAATTTTTGACCTGGTCTATTGCCACCTGGACGATTCTGACCACCCGGACGATAAGCACCTGCTGGAGCTTTGTTATTAGTAAAAGTCTTTTTAGGTTGGTTATTAGTTCCTTGTGTACTGCTAGCTTGAGTACTACTACCCGTAGTAGGTTGGTTAGATGGTCTTGATTGCCCTTGTGACGACGGTCTTTGTTGACTTTGGTTAGAAGGTCTAGATTGGCCTTGTGAAGCTGGTCTTTGTTGACCTTGGTTCGATGGTCTAGACTGTCCTTGTGAATTTGATCTTTGTTGACCTTGACTTGTAGGTCTTGATTGATTTTGTTGTACTGGTTTTGCAGATGTTTGAGCAGGTTTTGTTGTTTGTTGCGATGACTTTTTATAAATACCATCAAGTTTACTGATAGCATCTCCTTCAAGTGTAGACATATGATTCGTTACTTGAATATTCATCTTTCCTAGTTGCTCAATAACTTCTTTACTAGATTTATCTATTTGTTTCGCGTATTCATGAACTCTGATTTTAGTCATTAGCTCACCCCCGGTTATATTCGTTGAGAAGGCCGGACAGTTTTTTAGCGAAACCGTCATCCATAATGGCTATTGCCACCCTGGCCTCTTTTCCCGTCGCATGTCCGAGATCGTGCCGGTCTCCAAAGACATGCAGCTCAACGTTAAAAGATGCACATTTATCATTAATTTTTTTTGCTGTATTTTTAGAAGCATCATTCGATAAAACAACTAGTTTTGCCTTTTGGCTTCTTATTTCTTTTACTACTAATTCTTCACCAGTTATTGTTTTTCTTGCTCGAGTCGCTAAACCCAATAGATTAGATATTTGTTCTTCTATTGTCATTTGAGTTTTTCTCTTTCAATAATGACGATTAACTGATCATATATTTCATTTGGAATTGGTGCTTCTAAATGAGTGCCTAATGAATTTTTCTTTTTCGCTTGGTTTACCGCTTCGATAGATTTAGATACATAAGCACCACGACCTGATTTTTTACCTGTTAGGTCCACGGAAACTTCTCCTTCTTTCGACCGGACTATACGAATCATTTCTTTTTTCGGAAACATTTCACCAGTAGCAACACATTTACGTAACGGTATTTTCTTTTGAACCGCCATACAAAATCACCATCCTTGCTTATTCTTCTTCTTTATAAAAATCGAAATCATCCAATTCCTCTTCGTCCAAGTTTTCTATTATAAGCTGTGGAGAATTTTCATTGGGATAAATACCAAGTTCTCTTGCATCTGTTTCACTTTTAATATCAATCTTCCAACCAGTCAGTTTTGCTGCAAGACGAGCATTTTGACCTCTTTTACCAATTGCAAGAGATAGCTGATAGTCAGGAACAACAACGGTTGTGGATTTTTCTTCTTCATTTACTTGAACGTCGATTACTTTAGAAGGACTTAGTGCATTTGCTACAAACACTACTGGATCTTCAGACCATTCAACTATGTCAATTTTCTCTCCACTTAACTCATTCACAATTGTTTGAACTCGAGCTCCTTTTGCCCCAACACATGAACCAACTGGATCAATTTCATGATTATGTGCAAAAACGGAAATCTTAGAGCGATCCCCTGCTTCACGAGCAATTGACTTAATCTCGACAATACCTTCAAAGATTTCTGGTACTTCCATTTCAAACAAGCGACGAAGTAAACCAGGGTGTGTTCTAGAAACGAATACCTGTGGACCACGAGTTGTGCGTTCTACTTTGGTAATATACACTTTGATACGTTCATGAGGTCGGTATGTCTCTGTTTGAATTTGCTCATTTGCAGGTAATACTGCCTCAACTTTTCCTAATCCCACGTATATATTCCGTGCATCTAAACGTTCAACGATACCATTTACGATATCATCTTCACGATCCACATATTCTTCGTAAATAAGACCACGTTCAGCTTCGCGTACACGTTGAGTTACAACTTGTTTAGCTGTTTGAGCTGCAATACGTCCAAAATTACGTGGAGTTACTTCCTCTTCCACTACATCACCAATTGCATAGTGTGGGTTTATAGTCTGCGCATCCTCTAAAGAAATTTGCAAACGATCGTCTGCTACTTCTTCTACTACATCTTTTCTTGAATAAACCAGCATAGTACCAGTAGCTAAGTTAATATCCACTCGAACATTTTGGGCTTGATTAAAATTTCTTTTGTAGGCTGTCACTAAAGCAGCTTCTATTGCTTCTATTAAAACATCTCTTGAAATTCCCTTTTGTTGTTCGAGCGCAGTTAACGCATCTAATAATTCACTACTCACTGCTTTCACTCCTCCATATACGTTATGCAGAGAAATCGATTGCTAAACGAGCAAGCGCAATTTTCTCTTTTTCAATTTGAATTTTTACTCTTCTAGTTTTAACTCGTACTTCGATTAATACGCCTTCTTCCATTGAATAAGAAAGTAATGTCCCTTCAAATTCCTTTGCTCCGTTCACTGGTTCGTATGTTTTGATATAAACATACTTGCCAATTGCATTCGTGAAGTCAGCATCTTTCTTCAAAGGTCTTTCTGCTCCAGGAGAAGAAACCTCTAAGAAGTAATTTTCCGATATTGGATCTTCTACATCTAGCTTTTCACTTAACTTTTCACTAACTTGAGCGCATTGTTCAATATCAATACCGCCAGCTGGAGTATCAATATAAATACGTAAAAACCAATCTCGGCCTTCTTTTACATATTCTATATCTACAAGATCTAAATTTAACTCTTGTAAAATAGGCGATACAAGTTCTTCAATTTTACTTGTAATATTACTCATATAAGCCTCCTACACAACAATGATTTTCTATATAACAACAGAAAAGAGCGGGAAATCCCACTCTTTCGTCACAGAACTATGAAACATTGGTAGTTTTATATTACCATACATCATGTAGCCTTGCAAATTTCCTACTAAAACAGAGAAAGCTGATTGGCATCTGGTAAGCCTTCTAAACAGCCCATCGCATCCATATATTCGATGATTGTCTTCGATACTTTACCTCTTTGTTGAAGGTCTTCCTTCGATAAAAATTCGCCATCAATTCTTGCTTTAGCAATTTGAAAAGCAACATTTGTACCTAATCCTGGTATCGAATTAAAAGGAGGAATTAATGTATTTCCTTCAATTATAAATTCATTGGCATGCGATTTGTATAAATCTACTTTTTGTATTCTAATGCCCCGTTCAGACATTTCTAATGCAATTTCTAATACTGTCAATAAGTTCTTTTCCTTTGGAGATGCTTCAAGTCCCTTTGCGTTAATCTCGTCTAATTTAGCTCGGATTGTTTGAGATCCGTTTACCATAGAGATTAAATCAAAATCAGACGCCCTAACTGTAAGATACGCTGCATAATATAGTATGGGATAATGAACTTTAAAGTATGCAATGCGAACCGCCATTAATACATATGCGGCAGCATGAGCTTTCGGGAACATGTACTTAATTTTTTTACAGGATTCAATATACCAATTGGCAACTCCCTGTTTCTTCATCTCTGCTTCAAATTCTGGAGATAGCCCTTTACCTTTCCGCACGGACTCCATGATTTTGAACGCTAAGGAAGGATCTAAACCTTGATAGATTAAGTAAACCATAATATCATCACGACATCCAATTACATCAGAAAGCTGACAAGTGCCAGCTTGGATTAGCTCCTGAGCATTTCCAAGCCATACATCTGTTCCATGCGATAAACCAGATATTTGGACTAACTCAGAAAAAGTAGAAGGTTTTGTTTCTTCTAGCATTTGTCGAACAAATCGAGTCCCAAATTCCGGAATTCCTAAAGTACCAGTTTTACAATCAATTTGTTCTTCCGTCACACCTAATGAAGCAGTCCCACTAAATATCTTCATCACTTCTGGATCATCTGTAGGTATTGTTTTAGGATCAATTCCTGAAAGGTCTTGGAGCATACGAATAACAGTTGGATCATCGTGCCCTAGAATATCTAGTTTCAGTAAATTATCATGTATGGAATGAAAATCAAAATGAGTTGTTTTCCATTCAGAGTCCTGTGCATCTGCCGGAAACTGTATCGGTGTAAAGTCATATATATCCATATAGTCCGGAACAACAATAATACCACCTGGATGCTGTCCAGTTGTTCGTTTAACACCAGTACACCCCTGCACTAAACGATCTATTTCTGCACCGCGAAGAGCCATATTGTTATCGTTCATATAGCCTCTTACGTATCCATATGCCGTTTTTTCAGCGACTGTTCCGATTGTACCAGCACGAAATACATAATCTTCTCCGAATAATTCCTTCGTATAGTTATGCGCTATAGGCTGATATTCGCCACTAAAGTTTAAATCTATATCGGGAACCTTATCCCCTTTGAATCCTAGGAAAGTTTCAAACGGAATATCTTGCCCATCTTTTACATAAGGGGTATCACATTTAATACAATTTTTGTTTGGTAAGTCAAAGCCAGAACCAACTGACCCATCTTGGAAAAACTCTGAATGCTGACAACTTGGGCATACATAATGAGGTGGTAACGGGTTTACTTCAGTAATTTCCGTCATTGTTGCTACAAGAGAAGAACCTACCGAACCCCTTGATCCAACCAAATAGCCGTCATCTAATGATTTTTTTACTAATTTATGAGAAATTAAATAAATAACAGCAAAACCATGACCAATAATGGATGTTAATTCCTTCTCAATACGTGCCTCTACTATTTCAGGAAGTTCTTCGCCATAAATTTCTTTTGCTTTAGAATAAGTAAGGGATCTTACCTCTTCATCTGCCCCTTCAATCTTAGGTGTGTATAAATCATCTTTAATTGGTTTAATGTCGTCAAGTGAATCTGCTATTTTCTGAGGATTATTCACTACAATCTCTTCTGCTAGTTCTTCTCCCAAAAATGCAAAGGCATCTAACATCTCATTTGTCGTACGGAAATGTACTTTAGGTAGCCCGTGGCGATTTAGAGGATTTGCCCCACCTTGAGAGTTTACTAATATTTTTCTAAAAATAGCATCATTCTCATGTAAATAATGTACATTCCCAGTTGCTACAACTGGTAAATCTAATTTTTTGCCGAGTTTAATCATTTTACGGATGATGTCTTCTAAATTCCATTCGTCTCTAACTAATTCTGCCTCGATTAAATGAGCGTATACTTCTTTAGGGTGTATTTCTAAATAATCATAGAACTGAGCAATCTCTTCTACTTGCTCTAATGGTTTTTGCATAAGACCTTCAAAAACCTCACCTTTATCGCATCCTGATCCAATGATAAGTCCTTCTCTATGCTTTTGCAGCACAGATCGTTTTAATCTTGGTACACGATAGAAGCTAGTAGTATGAGCAAGTGACACTAATTTGAATAGATTTTTTAATCCAATTTCATTTTTTGCCAAGATTGTGCAGTGGGTAGGTCTAGCTCTCTTATAAGAATCACCTTGTCCAATATGCTTGTTAAAATCATCGTGATACTCTATTTTATGTTCCTCTGCTTCTTTTAATAAATGAAGCAATAAATAGCCTGTTGCCTCACAATCAAAGATTGCTCGGTGGGCTTGTGTCAGCTCAATATTGAATTTTTTTGTTAGAGTACCAAGACGATGAGATTTCATCTCAGGATGTAATAACCGGGCAAGCTCTAAAGTATCAATTACTGGGTGATTGAAATGATCTATTCCAGTTCTACGATAACCCTCGTATAAGAAGCCCATATCAAAAGATGCATTATGTGCAACAATTATGCCATCTCCAATAAACTCGTAAAAGTCTTTAATAACCTGTTCTATCTCAGGCGCATTACGAACCATTTCATCGGTAATTCCAGTTAACTCGATAGTAGTTGCAGAAAGAGCATGATGCGGATTAACAAATCGTTCAAATTTATCAATTATATTGCCGTTTTGCATTTTTACAGCTGCCAATTCAATTATTTTGTCGTAAGTGGCAGATAAACCCGTAGTTTCTACATCAAATACTATATATACTGCATCCTCTAATGCAGTATGCTGTTCATCATAAGCAATAGGAACTCCGTCATGTACAAGATTCGCTTCTAAGCCATACAGAATTTTAATACCATTCTTTTTACCTGCTGCATACGCTTCAGGAAATGACTGTAGATTAGCATGATCTGTAATGGCTATAGCTTTGTGACCCCATCTAGCTGCTTGTGAAACTAACGACGAAACAGAGGAAACAGCGTCCATTTGACTCATTGGTGTATGAAGATGTAGCTCTACTCGTTTTTCTTTAGCCGTATCCATGCGGACCATTGGATTTATCTCGTTCATATCTTGTGCCATAATGATTAAATCTCTTACAAAAGTATCATTTTGCACTGAACCTCTAACCTTTATCCACATTCCTTTTTGCAGTCGCTCCATCATTTGAGCATCTTCTTTATCTCTAGAGAACATCTTCACTAATATGGAATCTGTATAATCGGTAACTTTCGCAGTCAAAAGAGAACGTCCACTTCGCAATTCTTTAACTTCTACATCGAATACAAAGCCTTCAATCGTCACTCTACGTTCTTCATCCTGGATTGTTTTAATATCAATAATAGGTTCATCTTTTTTAAGCGGTACTCCCAGTTGGAAAGGACCGTCTGTATTTTGGTTGCCGTTTTCCTGTCTATTTTGGTCACGTTTTTGCATATCTTCTAACGCTTTTTGACCAAGTTTCTCTTCTTCTATACGGCGTTGTTCTAAAAACTCTGACTGTGCTTTAGCAATTGCTTCTGTATCTTCTACTAAACGGAAGTCGAATGCAATTTTAGGAAACCCAAACCCGACATATACATCAGATAATTGTTCGATATATTTCTTTTTAAATGTACGCAATTCAATTTCCTGCCCACAGGTTAAGTGAATCATCTGACCGTTCCATTCAGGTTGTTGTTTTAACAAGCGTTCTTTTAAAGGTGGAGCCATATCACTTAATTCTTTAAGAACTAACGGCCAATATTGGTTGATCAGTTCCTGCGAAACTTCTTTGCCCTCACTTTGAATAGTGAGCAATATATTAGCTATACCGGAGAACTTTTCTATTAGTCTTGTTTGGAATATCGTAAATACATCTATTGGTAGTATAGCCTGTAATTGAATTTGAAAATCCCATTGTCTATTTTTCTTATGTACAGTGAATCGATCGATGGATGCATGTTCAAAGTGCTTTACGAAAGAATCCTCTGTTAAATCCAGTTGTTGCAATAACAAGTGCATCCTCATTTTCCCGTCATCCATAGCTCGTATCCCTCCTTTTGCAGAAAAAGAAAGGAAGTTCAGATAATTGAACTCCCCCCCTAAATTTTTTACCCATTGAAGAAAAATCTTTGTATATCATTCCATGTAACGACAACCATTAATACCATAAGCAGCATAATTCCCACAAAGTGGACCATACCTTCTTTTTGTTTGTCTATCGGTTTCCCACGTAAAGCTTCAAACAAGAAGAATAATAATCTTCCTCCGTCTAATGCTGGTAATGGCAATAAATTCATAATACCAAGATTTATACTAAGAATTGCAGCCCAGTGCATTAAATTGTATACACCATATTGCGCAACTTCTTCTGTCGCTTTATATATTCCAACAGGACCTGATAAATCATCAATTGAAAAATTACCAGTTATTAATGTACCAAGTATAGTAAATATACGTTTAGTCCATTCATATGTCTGTTCTGCCCCGTAGACAACTGCCTTAACAGGATTTTTCTCTAACGGACTAGAGTATTGTACACCAATTTGTCCCACTTTTTCTTTCCCAGCTACAACTTCATTCGGCGTCATAGATAGATTTACTTCTTGCCCATCACGTTCTACTGTAAATTCCATTAGCTCGTTTGAACTAACCTTCACTTTTTCAGATAGTTCGTCCCATGTAGTAATAGAAGCTCCATCAATCTTCGTTACCAAATCACCATCTTGCATACCAGCTTGTTCAGCAGGACTGTCTTTAACTACAGTTGTAATGACAGGTTCATATGTTGGTACTCCCTGAAACAATCCAAGCGCTAAGAATATGAAAAAAGATAAAATAAAGTTAAAAAGGGGTCCTGCAAAAATAGTCATTGTTCGTTGTCCAACTGACTTCGAACCAAATTGACGATCAGCAGGTGCAATTATTGTTTTATTGCCCTTTTCATTTATGACAGCATTTCGCGCTACTTTGTATCGCACTAACTTTTCTTCTTCATTGTATCCTTCGATAAACATTTGGTCGGTTAAATTAGATCTTTCTACTTCTAAAAACAACATATCTGGAAACTGTTTGTTTTGATTTAATAAAATCTGATCGATTTCGTCTAAATCATTTAGATGTATCCCTAAACGATAGCCAGGCTGTAGCTCAACAGAGTCCATATCTTCACCCGCCATACGAACATATCCACCAATTGGCAATAATCGCAGTGTATAAAGAGTTTCGCCCTTTGTATATCCAAAGATTTTAGGTCCCATACCTATCGCAAACTCACGCACCATTATTCCTGCTCTTTTAGCAAAGATAAAATGCCCAAACTCATGGAAAAATACAATACTTCCAAATATAATTATAAACGCAATGGCTGTCTCCATTATACCCCACCTTTAGTTTCTAGCTGATTATGCTTTCACATCTCATCATTTTACCATGTTCTGAACGGATTTTCTTGTTTTAGCATCTACATGAAGAATTGTTTCTAAATCTGGATTCGAAAGGTTCACATGTTCATCCATTGCTCGCTCTATTAACTCATCAATTGTTAAGAAGCCAATCTTTTCTTGTAAAAATAATGCTACAGCCGCCTCATTTGCAGCATTTAGAACCGTCGTCATTGTTCCACCTGCTCGTCCTGCATCAATGGCCAATTTCAATGCATGATAACGTGTATAATCCATCTCTTCAAAATGCAATTTGCCTATTTGAGCCAAGTTAAGTCGCGGGGCCGTTTGTCTTGTCAATCTTTCTGGATAAGACAATGCATATTGAATTGGTACACGCATATCCGGAGTTCCTAGCTGAGCAATAACACTAGTATCTTGAAATTCAACCATCGAATGTATAATACTCTCTCGGTGAAGTAACACTTCGATATCATCATAAGCAATATCAAATAGAACTTGGGCTTCAATTACTTCTAGGCCTTTGTTCATCATCGTGGCAGAATCAATCGTAATTTTCGAACCCATAGACCAGTTCGGATGATTAAGTGCATCCTGTACAGTTACATTTTTTAGCTCTTCCCGCGTACGATCTCTAAAGCTTCCGCCCGATGCAGTGATTATTAGCTTTGCAATTTCCGAACGTTTTTCTCCGTTCATTGCTTGGAATAATGCGGAATGCTCACTGTCGACTGGAAGAACTGGCACATTATGTTCCTTAGCAGCTTTCATTACTAAGTGTCCTGCAGTCACTAACGTCTCTTTATTAGCAATTGCAATTGTAATTCCCTGTTTGATGGCTTCTAATGTTGGTCTTAAACCTACACTACCTAGTACTGCATTCACTAAAACATCTGCATCTGAATGAGCAGCAACTTGTATTAGTCCATGTTCACCAAAAACTATTTCTATTTGAGGAAACTCTTTTCCTAATTGAATGGCATCCTCCTCGGATAAAACAGAAACTAAAGGAACAGTAAAATCTCGAATTATTTGCTTTGTAGCTTCTATATTTTTCCCCGCTGAAAATGCTACTAGTTTAAACTGTTCTGGATGTTCTTTTATTATATCCAGTGTTTGTATCCCGATAGAACCAGTGGCTCCTAATAAGCTTATTCTTTTCGCCATGAAATAATGTCGTCTCCTTATATAAAATGTAAAAAGTGAAGAAGCGGTAAGACAAATAAGATACTGTCAAAACGATCCAAAACTCCACCGTGACCTGGCAACAGATTACCAGAATCTTTCACATTATAATGTCTTTTTATCGCCGATTCCACTAGGTCCCCTAGTTGTCCAAATATAGAAGCAACAATGGTAATTCCTATTAAAACTAGCATTGATGAAGTAAGTGGGCTTATCCATTGAATGATAAAAGCAGTGATTAATGCCCATATGATTCCACCTATAAATCCTTCTACGGTCTTATTTGGAGAGATTTCAGGCCATAATTTCCTTTTCCCAATTTTTCGACCAGTAAAGTAAGCACCAGAATCTGTTGTCCATACGATAAGCAATGCAAAAATAACGTATGCCAAACCTTCATTTCTTGTTTCTATAAAATAATAAAAACCAATTCCAACGTAAAGTGTACTCAAAATTACAAATGCTGCATCATCAAAAGTAAAACGATTTTTTACTAAAACTGTATAGATTAACACTAAGAAAACTCCAACAAACACCCATTCTAATTTTGTGTGTCCTGTATATGGTAATATCTCCTCCGCTAAGGATGACGGCAATAATAATAGAAACAGGAGCAGAAACGAAACTAAACCTGCGAATGAAAATAATTTTATACCCTTCATACGAAGCATCTCATGCAATCCAACTGTTGCTATTATGTATACTGATATAGTGAAAACAGACCCGCCTAATAAAACAATTGGGAGAAATAGTGCTAATGCAATAGCACCAGTTATAATACGTTGTTTCAATTCACTTCTTCCCCCTTAAGTCCACCGTATCTTCTATTCCTTTTTTGATATCCTTCAATAGCTTCTAGCAAACAAGCTTCATCAAAGTCTGGCCACAGTGTATCAGTAAACCAAAACTCAGTGTAAGCGAGCTGCCATAGCATAAAGTTACTCAGTCGAACTTCGCCACTCGTTCGAATAAGAAGATCAGGTTCGGACAAGTCCTTAGTCATTAAATGACTCGTCAGTAATTCTTCCGTAATTTCTTCCTCAGAAATTTCATCTTGCTGTATTTGTTTAGTAATACGTTTGACTGCCTGCACAATCTCATCTCTACTTCCATAGTTCATAGCAAAGTTTAGTATGAGACCGTCATTTTGTGCGGTTTCATCCATCGCTTTGTTAATAGCTCTTTTTGTATGCTCAGGCAGCATCTTTAAATTCCCCATCATACGTACTTGAACATTTTGCTCAATTAACTCTGGTAAATACGTCCCTAAAAATTCTTCGGGGAGTCTCATTAAAAATTCTACTTCCATTTTTGGACGCTTCCAATTTTCTGTGGAAAAAGCATACAAAGTTAGCGTATCTATTCCGAGTTCATTTGCAAATCGCGTTATTTTTTTAACAGTCTTCATACCTTCATGATGACCAGCAATACGGGGAAGTGACCTTTTTTTAGCCCATCTACCGTTCCCATCCATAATAACTGCAATATGGCTGGGCAATTGTTCTTTTTGGGCATTTATTTTTCGTTCATCTAAATGAATACTGGTTCTATTATTATTTTTACGAATAAGTTTTTTAAACATTTAGAAACCCCCAATCTACCAAGTCGAACGTCTATACCTATCATAACAAATAAACGTACATATAAAAAGACGTCCCCTTCAAAGGACGCCTTTTTTAAATAAAAGTTCAGAAGTACTTAACCTAGACTAATCATTTGAAGAAGATTTTGGTATTATTTAAAACTTTAACCCTAATCACATCTTCTAAAAGGTTAAACATCTAAAATTTCTTTTTCTTTTTCTTTTGTAATTGCATCGATTTTTTCAATATTAGCATCTGTAAGTTTTTGAATTTCATCTGTATAATTTCTTAACTCGTCTTCTGTAATTACACCAGTTTTCTCAAGTTTTTTCAGATCATCATTGCCGTCACGACGAACGTTACGAACATTTACTTTTGCTTCTTCCGCTTCTTTTTTCACTTGTTTAACTAATTCTTTACGGCGCTCTTCCGTTAATGCTGGAATTGCAATACGAATTAATGTTCCATCATTAGTTGGAGTGATCCCTAAATCAGATTTCATAATCGCTTTTTCAATATCCCCTAGAATTGTTTTATCATAAGGTAGGATTGTAATTAAGCGAGCTTCAGGTATAGAGATACCAGCCATTTGATTGATTGGAGTTGGTGCGCCATAGTAGTCTACAGAAATTTTATCAAGTAAAGAAGCACTTGCACGGCCAGCACGGATAGTAGATAATTCTCTACTATAAACTGATATCGTTTTTGCCATTTTATCAGTTGTTTGCTCTATCACTTTTTTCGGCATTATGAATTCCTCCTAACGACTGTACCTATGGTCTCCCCTAGTACAGCCTTTTTAATATTACCTTTTTCCATAATCGAGAATACAATAAGAGCTATGTCATTGTCCATACATAAAGTAGATGCTGTAGAATCCATAACTTGGAGTCCTTGCTGAATCACTTCAATAAATGAAAGATTATCATATTTTACTGCTGTACTATCCGTTTTAGGATCAGCAGAGTATACGCCGTCTACATTATTTTTGGCCATTAATATAACATCCGCTTCTATTTCTGCTGCTCTTAAAGCTGCTGTTGTATCTGTTGAGAAGTATGGATTTCCTGTTCCTGCCGCAAAAATAACTACTCGTTTTTTTTCTAAATGACGAATGGCTCTTCTACGTATGTAAGGCTCTGCGACTTGTCGCATTTCGATAGATGTCTGTACGCGTGTTTCGACACCTGCTTTTTCAAGTGAATCTTGTAGTGCCAGTGAATTCATAACTGTAGCAAGCATACCCATATAGTCCGCAGTAGCACGATCCATGCCCATTTCGCTTCCTACTTTACCTCGCCAAATATTTCCTCCACCAACAACTACCGCAACCTCTACGCCAAGATCTACAACTTCTTTCACTTGTTCAGCTACAGATTTAATAATGTCAGGAGATAAACCGAAACCCTGTTCTCCAGCTAATGCTTCGCCACTTAATTTTAAAACGATTCTTTCGTATTGTGGTTTGCTCATAGGTATCCTCCATCTCTATCTTGAAAAATAGGGAACACAAATTACGTGCTCCCCGGTTGTTATTGCATATTATTTCTAGCAAAGACGCACTTATGCGCTTTCGCTTTTTTTATTGTCTAGCTCCAGCGCCTTGCCCCTCGGGGTCAAATAACCTTACATCAATGAAGACAAAGGCCGTCTTCTTTGGTTTAAGAACATTTGCCTGTCGGGGCAAACATAGGCGCTTTCGCATTTCTTATATTAATTCCCTTTTACTTGGCTCATTACTTCTTCAGCGAAGTTGTCTTCACGTTTTTCGATTCCTTCACCAACAGCATAGCGAGTGAATGAAACTAGTTTACCACCAGTTGATTCAACAAATACTTTTACTTTTTGGTCTGGATTTTTAACGAAAGATTGCTCTAATACACAAACTTCTTCAAAATATTTACCAAGGCGACCCTCTACCATTTTAGCAACGATATTTTCAGGTTTTCCTTCATTTAAAGCTTGTTCTGTTAATATTTTACGTTCACGTTCTACTTCATCAGCAGAAACCTCATCACGTGAAATATAAGCTGGGTTTAATGCTGCAATGTGCATCGCAACATCTTTAGCAGCTTGCTCATCTGTTGACCCTTCTACTACTGTAAGAACTCCGATACGTCCTCCCATGTGTAGGTATGGTCCAAATGTATCTGCATCTGTTTTAGTTTCGATTACGAAACGACGAAGTGTAATTTTTTCTCCAATTTTAGCAACTGCGTTAGAGATTAAGTTTTCAACAGTAACCCCTTCTTCAACTGTCGAAGCTAAAGCTTCTTCAACTGAAGCTGGCTCTGTTGCTAATAAATGAGAAGCAACTGTTTGAACTAATTGTTGGAAAGATTCATTTTTTGAAACGAAATCAGTTTCTGCATTCATTTCTAATAATACAGCTTTGTTTCCTTCAACTTGAATATAAGTAGTTCCTTCAGCAGCAATACGATCTGCTTTTTTAGCTGCAGAAGAAAGACCTTTTTCACGTAAAAAGTCGATTGCTGCTTCTAAATTTCCATCAGATTCTACTAAAGCTTTTTTACAGTCCATCATACCTGCACCAGTTTTTTCACGCAATTCTTTTACCATTTGTGCTGTAACTGCCATTATAAATTCCTCCTAGTACAATTAGTGTCATTTTCTCAAAAAAAGGTGATAAGAGGTTTGGCCGCTTATCACCTGTTAAGTACAATTTGTATTACTCAGGTATTACTCAGCTGCAACTTCAGCAGAAGTTACTTCTTCGTCTTCACCTTGTCTTGCTTCAAGTAATGCATCCGCCATTTTAGCAGTCAATAATTTAACCGCGCGAATTGCATCATCATTTGCAGGAATTACGTAGTCGATTTCATCTGGATCACAGTTTGTATCAACGATTCCTACTAATGGAATGTTTAGTTTGCGAGCTTCTGCAACAGCAATACGCTCTTTACGTGGATCAACAACGAACATTACGTCCGGAATAGCTTTCATATCACGGATACCGCCTAAGAATTTAACTAGACGCTCATGTTGTTTTTTAAGTTGAACAACTTCTTTTTTAGGTAGCACTTCAAAAGTACCATCTTCTTCCATTTTTTCAATCGCTTTTAGACGAGCAACACGTTTTTGAATTGTACCGAAGTTTGTTAAAGTACCACCTAACCAACGTTGGTTAATATAGTAGTTACCTGAACGTTCAGCTTCATCTTTAATAGCTTCTTGAGCTTGTTTTTTAGTTCCTACGAAAAGAACTTTCCCACCGTCTTGACCTACTTGACGCATGAAATCATAAGCTTCTTCTAATTTTTTCACCGTTTTTTGAAGATCGATGATGTAGATACCGTTACGTTCAACAAAAATGTATTTTTTCATTTTTGGATTCCAACGGCGAGTTTGGTGACCGAAGTGTACACCAGCCTCTAATAATTGCTTCATTGAGATTACTGACATGATTTATTTCCTCCTGGTTTGGTTTAGTCTTCCGCATTCATCATTTTTCATTAGCTACTCTATATATAGAGCACCTGCTAAATCCATCCGAACTGCGTGTGTATTCATACCGTTTTCTAATATAACATATGATTTTTATACTTTCAACTATTTAGTCGTTAAATTTTAGAAAAAGCTCTACTTCCGTCTTCCCTATTTGTAGCATTTTTGCTATTTCGTCAGAATTTTTCCCTTCTTCATGATGAAATAATACTTTTTCTCTCACAGTTTCAGGCACTTTTTTTGTAGTTGTTTGGACAGATTTCAAATAACTGCTTGCTGCTATTTGTTTAGATACAAAAGAAATTGGAGGTTCGAAAGTTGTTGCTGCTTTTATGAACGGTTTTTCTGAAACTTCTGGATCGGTAGTTTTTGGTACATCTGTATTTTGCAGTTCCTGTAAAAGTCTATTATTTTCATCTGTAATTTCTGCGATATAAGCACTAAAAGAATCTTCAATGTCAATTAAGACTTGTTGTTGCTTTTGTTCCATATTATTAAATCTTGAAATCTTGGCATTTAATAGAGCAATAAAGTAAAAACTTATAACTTGCAATAAGAATAATATTATTAATATAGTCGTTATCATAACTGCTCCTAACCACTAAAATCTACAAAGTTCCCTTTGAAAGGATGCTTTGTCTCTTTTATTTCCCGTTCTCTCTTTTCTCTGTTCTGCCGCTCTTGCTCCGTTCGTTCTCTTTCTTCCTCCGAGCTTGTCTCCGAAGCTTCATTAGACTTTGTGACGGTTTCTCTATTTTTTTCTAACTGTCTTTCCGAAGCTGCTTGCGCATTAGATTGATGGATGGCACTTTGTTGTTGGATTTGATCGGCTACTTTACCGGCATCAAACGTTTTAGGAATAGCTATTTGAAGTTCCGCTAATTTTAAGCTCATGGTAGTATCCCCTTTTTCTATACGAGTCAATTTCATAATTAAGTGATTAGTAGTAGAATCCGAACAAAGTTGTTTTCTGCTCCAACGCACTTTCATGTTTCGAAGCTAGCCCAGCGATGCAGAAACAGGCGGACGCTTTCCGCTCAGCACGGCTTCAATCTCCTCGGGCCAACAGGATGTTGGTCACGAAAGCGTTGAGGCCCACAGGATGTGGGTTATACAATCGTTGCCGCAGGACGCGGCGAACTTAGATTGCCTTCCTTTTGAAGTTGTGGAGTTCTTAGCCAATGTCCCTTTTAACGTTCCTGCGGGGCTTTCAGCTCGTGCACCTGTCGTTTTGCTTTCGGCGCGGAGAACATTTGCTGTTCCAGCTGGAGTCGCCGCCTTGCGCTCCAATCAACAAAGTCCACTTTAAATAAATGGATAATTGAATATAAAACCACATAAATATTCTTGTATTATAGTAAGTAATTATGAAATAGACTCAGACATTCATCATTTCATTCATTAATAGTTTTCTAAGTTTAAAAAGTGCTTTCGAATGAATTTGAGATATTCTAGAAGTAGATAAACCTAGCATCTCTCCAATAACCGTGAGCGTCAATTCCTCTGTATAAAACAAACTTAACACTAATTGCTCATTTTCATTTAATTGTTGAATTTGATCGGCTAAATCATCGATTAACTCTCGCTTAACCATTTGTTGTTCAGGAGTTTTCTGAGAGTCATCTCGAATGACATATGATTTGTTTTCAGGTTCTTCACTTTCTTGTAGTTGCTCATCGATTGACAGTACATTGGAGAAAAAATGCTCCTGTACTGTATGATATACATCTTCTACAGGCATTTCGACAAATTCCGCTATTTCTTCAGCAGATGCATGTCTCATTAACTTTTGCTCGAGTTCTTCAATTTTAGCTTCTAATTTCTTTGCTTTTTCTCGCGAAGAGCGTGGAAGCCAATCTTCTTTCCTCAATCCATCAATGATAGCCCCTCTAACTCGAAACGAAGCATACGTATCAAATTTTAGCTCTCTACTATAATCAAATTTATTGATAGCATCAAATAATCCCATCATTCCTAAACTTTTAAGCTCTTCTCTAGATATATTTTTAGGGATACCTGCACCGATTCTTTGCACATGATAGTTAACTAGCGGTATATATTTTCTCATGAGTAAATCTCCGGCCTGAGGATCTTTGCTTTCAGTCCAACTCTTCCATAGAAGCTGCTCATCTGTCGAATCTTGATTTGCCACAATTATCCCCCTTTCCAATATATCTGATCATTATGGTTATTATAACAAAAATCTCACTAAAAAGGGGAGTCGAAACTATCGACTCCCCTTGTTTTCCATTCATCACGACCTATTAAGTCTGTGAGTTGGGCTGCTCATCTTCCTTTAACATTGTCTTTACTAACTCTGCATAATCTTCTGGAGAAATTTCGGATTTTAAAATTTCAGCATCCTTCTCAACAAGAACATCTTCAATTTCTTCCGGTGGATTACTTATTATATAACTAATAATTGCTCTAGCTAAAAATGTTAGAAGAAAGAATACAAAAGCAACAATACACGCTTTAAGAATAATTCCCATTCCTTCTATAAAGGGAAAAGAATATAAAAAATATACACTAAAAGCAATAAGCGCTATCCAAAAGTTAGAGAGAATAGTTCCTACCATTATATATTTCTCACTCCTTGGTTCACTGTTCGAATATTTAATAGTTTGGTAGTGGGATCGAACTCGATAGTTCTGCCACTATTTCCTCCTGTATCTTCTGCAAGAATAGGAATAGAATATTTTTTTAAATACTCTTTTACCGCCTCGACATTTCGTGGCCCAATTCGCATTGTATCTCTTGTAGAAGAGAACTGAAACATTTGAGCTCCTCCAGCTATCTTAGCCTTTAGCTTATAAGATTGAATACCTTCTATTTTTAACTGCTCCACCATCGCTGTAATTCCCGTATCTGCAAATTTCGCAATATTTATCGTTTCAGTTCTACCAAGACTAGAATCCGGTAGCATAACGTGGACCATGCCCACTGTTGTTGATCTTTCGTCATATAGAACAACTCCTACACACGAACCAAGCCCAGAAGTACGTATTTTATCCGGGGCTTTTGCAATATTCATATCTGCAATACCGACTTTTACTATTTGACCTTGTGCGTTCATATTAGTTAACTCCTAAAGCTTTAAAAATAGCATCAAATGATTCTGGATCTGGCAATAAAAAGAAATGCCCTTTCACACTTTCTTCATTTGGAACGTCCTCTTCAATAATAGCTGTATCTATTACAATGACATAATCACTTATATGAGATAACTCTACCAATCCAAAACTAATGATAGCACCAACCATATCTACGCTCAGGGCAGGTACAGTTGGGTATATTTTTAAACGTGTAAAATCTGATAATGCAGATAGATAGGAACCAGAAAGTATATTACCAAGTTCCTGCATTGCAGAGGCTCCTATTTCAGATACTTCACCTGTTTGAAAATCGAAGGTTTCATCTTGTACCAATCTTCGTATGAATCGATTCGCTTGCTCTACTGGTAGGACAAAAAACATACTGCCAGTTACATCACCTTCTATACGAAGATAAATGCCAGCAACTACACTTTCTGGTCCACCAGCTAAATCCATCATATCGTCAAATGAAACCATTTCCACCTTTGGTACCTTCATGTCAATTTTTTTATTTAATAATGTCGACAATGCAGTTGCAGCATGTGCAGCACCAATATTCCCTATTTCCTTTAAAACATCTAAATGCATGGAGGTTATTTTACTGTCATACATCATTTAAACTCCTGACTTAATAGGATTTAATACATGATTTAAGTGAAGAAGGATTAAAAGACGGCTATCGATTTTTGCAACTCCAGCTATAAAGTCTTGTTCCATACCCCCAACTACCTCAGGCTGTGGTTCAATTGAATCAACTGGAATATCTAATACATCATTAGCAGAGTCAACAATCACCCCAACATCCATATCGTCCAACGTTATTATAATAATACGAGTAGATTCACTTAAACTACTCTCTCCTAGTCCAAAGCGATTTTTCAAATCAATAATAGGAGTAACTACCCCTCGTAAGTTGATAACTCCCTTCACAAATGAAGGAGTTTTAGGGACACGTGTAATATAAATAAGTTTTTCAATACCTTGAACCTGACTTACAGGTATCACATATTCTTTGTCTGCCAGTTGAAAAACTACTACTTTTAAATTTTCAAAGTCTACTGCTACTGTCATAATGCTCTCTCATCCTTTCTAGTAGATGCTATTTAACCGATTAATGCATTACAATCTACAATTAGCGCTACTTTACCATTACCCAAAATAGTTGCACCAGAGATTGCGAATACACTTGATAAATATGCACCAAGTGATTTTAAAACGATTTCTTGCTGACCGATAAACGAATCTACAACTAGGCCAGCCATTTTATCTCCTTTTCGGACAAGAACAACAGAGTGAAATTCATCATCTGTACTTTCTCTAGGAACATCAAATACATTTTCTAAGAATACTAAAGGAACAACTTTCCCACGGAAATCTATCACTTTTTGGTTATGAGCATTTAATATATCTGAAGAGCGAATAATCGCTGTCTCGATAATAGAAGAGAGCGGTATAGCGTATATTTCCTCACCAAGTTCTACTAGCATTACTGAAATAATAGAAAGTGTTAACGGTAATTGGATAGAAAATAATGACCCTTTCCCTTCCGTCGATGAAATATCAATAGAACCACCAAGAGATTCAATCGTCGTTTTTACCACGTCTAATCCAACGCCTCTACCCGAAACGTCTGAAATAACATCAGCTGTAGAGAACCCAGAAGAAAGAATAAGCTCTGCTACTTGTTTATCACTTAACGTTTGAGCCACTTCGTTTGAAACAATTCCTTTTGAGATAGCTTTTTTCAAGACTTTCTCACGGTTAATACCTGCACCATCATCCTCAATCTCGATAAACACATGATTTCCGCTATGGTATGCACGAAGTACGACTGTGCCTTCCTCTGATTTACCTTTAGCTAAACGGATTTCAGGGCTTTCTACCCCATGATCTAAGGAATTTCTTATTAAATGTACAAGAGGGTCCCCAATTTCATCAATTACTGTTCGATCTAATTCTGTTTCAGCACCAATCACTTCTAAATTGATTTTTTTGTTTAAATCACGTGCTAACTGGCGTACCATTCTTGGGAATCTATTAAATACTGTTTCAACAGGAACCATACGCATATTTAATATAATATTTTGTAGATCTCCAGTTATACGAGACATACGTTCTACTGTTTCATCTAACTCGCTATTATGTAAATCTTCGGAGATTGACTGTAGACGACCACGGTCAATTACTAATTCCTCAAATAAATTCATCAATATATCCAATCGTTCAATATTCACACGAATAGTTTTACTAGATTGAACTTGATTATTTTTAGATGTAGTAGATTTTTCAGGAGATTTTACTTCCACTATTTGTCGCTTATCTTCTATGACATCAGCAATTTCCACAACTGAATTCTCTTCAACTTTGTCTAACTCTAAATTATTTCGTTTTTTAAGTTGTTCTAATGTTACTGTGTTCACTAGTACTTCTGTCACTTCAGAGACTTTCATCAATTTCTTTTGCACATCTTCTGAAGGTTCAGTTGTAACTAAAGCTACATAGAAAATTTCATCAAAATCTTCTCCCTCCAATTTTTCCACAGATGGAGAAGATTTTATAACGTCTCCCATTTTCTCTAGCAATTCAAAAACCATATATACTCTTGCAGCTTTTAGTAAGCAATCTTCACGTAGTTTGACAGAAATTTCATACGTAAAGAAATCCTGTTCAACTGACTGTTGAATGACAGTCATTTCATAATCGTCATAAGTTAACCAGTTCTCTTGAGCAATATTACCTACAACAACGGGTTCTACTGTTGTAGCAGCAACTGGAATTTCTTCCCCAGTTTCTATTTTATGTAGCTTTTGTACAGTATCTGTTACATCTAGCTTTCCTTTTCCTCCTGCCGCAATATCCAATACCATTTCTTCCAATTGATCGACAGCAACGAAAACAACGTCTAGTAATTCAGCGGTTACATGCAAACGGCTATTTCTAATTTCATCTAAAACATTTTCCATCTTATGCGTTAAATTTGCGATATCTTCATAACCCATTGTTGCTGACATACCTTTTAAAGTATGTGCAGAGCGGAATACTTCATTGACTATTGCTATGTTTTCAGGATTCTTTTCTAATTCTAATAAATGTTCATTACAAGCTTGTAAATGTTCCTTGCTCTCTTCTATAAACATTTCCAAATATTGATTTGTATCCATTGATTGACACCCCTTTAAGGTAGATATTGTATGATGGTTTTTGCTATTTGATCTAAATCCACTACTTCATTTACTAAATTTGTTTCTACGGCAGCCTTTGGCATTCCATATACAATGCATGTACTCGCTGCTTCAGCAATGGCCACGACATTTCCGCTCTTTTTCAACTCTTTAAGACCGAGAGATCCATCAGATCCCATTCCTGTCATAATAACTGCAATCTTATCAAAATCATTAAACTGACTATTATCTGCAAAAAGTATATCTACAGCCGGCCTATGTCCGTTTCGTGGAGCTTCTTTGTCATTTAGAACAATATAATAAGATGATGCTCGTTTCTGAATGCGCATATGATAGCCTCCAGGGGCAATATACGCATGTCCATCTTGAAGCAAATCACCATCTTCCGCTTCTTTTACCTCAATTTCAGATAATTGATTGAGTCTTTGTGCCAATGACTTTGTAAATCCAGCAGGCATATGTTGAACAATTAAAACTGGAGCTTTCATATTGCTTGGAAGTTTTGTAATCACTTCTTGAAGAGCTCTCGGTCCTCCAGTTGAAGTTCCAATTAAGACCATTTTCTTGTTCGTCTTGTTCCACTTGATAGAACTAGGTGAGTCAGGTATTTTCTTTACTACTACATTTTCGGATGCCCTATTATTTATAGGTTGTGGGGAACGTTTTTTCATTTTTTTTATGGATACTTGTGCTGCATTTTCTACTTTTTCTATTAATTCCTCTTTAATTTTATGTAAATCTAATGAAATGGTGCCACTTGGCTTTGCGATAAAATCAACGGCGCCATATTCCATCGCTTGCATCGTACTTTCCGCCCCACTTTTTGTTGTACTAGATAGCATTACAACTGGAACTGGCATATCAGTCATTATCCTGAGTAGTGCATCCAAACCATTCATCACTGGCATTTCAACATCCATTGTAATGACATCTGGTTGCAGAGTCTTTATTTTTTCAATTGCGTCTTTTCCATTCCTAGCAATACCTATTACTTCTATCGTTTTGTTATCCACAAAGAAATCACTTATAAGTTTTCGCATGAATGCAGAATCATCTACTATTAACAGCTTTTTTTTTGTTCTAACGTCCATCATCTCACGCCCTTCTGCGAAAAAAGACTCTTTAATCGAGATATGAATTTATTGTGCTTAGGAACATCATCTTCCGTATCTTCAAAATCAGTAAATGCAGAAGCTATTTTTTTTAGCTTTTTCGTTATTTCTGCTTGAGGATATAAAATAGAGAATGGTATTTGTTCCCTTACAGCTTTCCGAACAACTGAATCTTCAGGCAATACACCTAATACCGTAATCTCTTTGGATAGAAACTTGGACATAGCTAGCTTTAATCTAGCAGTAGTATCTGCCCCTTCTTCATCGGTAAACGCCCTGTTGCAAATAAGAAAGAAGTTTTTATCAGAATCCTTATAGTAAATGTATTTCATCATAGAATAAGCATCTGTTATAGATGTAGGCTCTGCCGTTGTTATGACAATAATATCGTCTACAGAGACTAACAAATCCAATGTCTGACTAGTAGCACCTGCCCCCATATCAAACACAATATAATCATAGTTTTTCTGTAAATATTCGAAAGCCTCTATCAACCGATTGAACATATCCTCGGTCCACTCCATAACGCCACTTAACCCTGAACCACCAGATATATATTGTAAGTCGTTCGGACCTTCAAACATCACTGATTCTAATGGCTGATCTCCGACTAAATAGTCCTTTAAATTAAAGGGTACTGATTTACCAAGTAAAATATGAATATTTCCCATTCCAATATCCATATCAATGAGTACAACTTTTTTACCTTGCCCACTTAAAGTTGTGGTGAAATTTATGGAAAAATTGCTTTTTCCAACTCCACCTTTACCGCTAACTACTGCTATTGATCGCCCTAGCCTATTTTGGTTCCGAAGCATTTTCATTCTTAGTTCTTCAGCTTGATCTCTCATAGCGAATCCCCTTTAAAAATAATTTGAGTAATTCTTCAAGACTAGCTTCCATAATATCTTCCGGGACTTCTTGACCATCCGTGTAGTAAGCAAGTCCCTTATTATATTTAACCATTAAATTGATAATTGAGCCAATAGTATTTGTTTCATCAACCTTAGTAAAGATAAATTTTTCAATAGGAAATTCACTAAATTGTTCTATTATCACTTCCATGTCCTTTTGCTTAGACGTAGAAGAGAGTACTAGGAAGGTTTCCGTATTCACTTCGAACTCAATTAGTTTTTGCAAATCTCTTACAAATTTAGTTTCTTTATAGTTTCTACCTGCTGTATCTATAAATACAATATCTAAATTATCAAACTTTACCATAGCTTCTTGCAAATCTTTTTCATTGTAGACAATTTCGAGAGGAGCTTGAAGTAAACCTGCATATGTTTTTAGTTGTTCAATTGCTGCAATTCGATATGTATCCGTCGTAATAAAGCCTACTTTTTTCTTTTTTTCTAAAACCGCTCGTGCAGCCATTTTAGCTATCGTCGTCGTTTTACCAACACCTGTTGGACCGAGAACATTTATATATTTCTTCGTATACGAAACTCCACCGAACGGAAGATGCTCAATTTTTGTTTTGAGTAGATTTTTCGTTATAGTAATTTGATCTTTTATTTCAAAATCTTCAGTATTACTTTTTAGATGCACAAAAAGCTCATCACTTACAGGTGTGATAAGCTCCTCTGACAATTCTTGCTCTTGTAAATAGTCCATAAGAGTTTTCATTTCTGCTGGATATGAACTTAACATTTCTGGACGTTGAATATTCTTTACTAGTTGTTTCAAATCTTCTAATTCTTTTTTTATCTCCACAGAAACATTTTGATGTTCTTGAGGTACCATAGTTGGCACCTCAAATGTTTTACTGGATTGCTCGAATGTATCCATTCCAGCTAACACTTCGATAGATTTTTTCTTAAACAAGCCTAAAAAACCTTTCGAGTAGACTACCTTTGAACTTAAAATAACTGCGTCGTCACCAAGTTCTTTACGTATTAACTTCATAGCTTCTGGCATTGTACTCGCCGTATATTTTTTCATCTTCAATCTACATTCACCACCCCGACACTTTGTACCTCGATTGAGGATTCTAGTTCATTATAAGAAAGAATTGGTACATGTGGGAAATATCTTTCAGTCATTTGTCTAACATACATTCTTACTGCAGGTGAACAAAGAATGATTGGAGACTGTTCCATCATGGAAGCACGCTCTATTTCTTTTGCCATAGACTCTAATATTGCTTGAGAATCACTTGGATCTATAGATAAATAGTTTCCATGTTCTGTTTGTTGAATACTGTCGGCAATTAGTTTTTCTACTTTACCAGAGACCGTTAACACTTTTAGAACATTACTATTTCCAGCGTATTGTGTTGTAATTTGTTTCGCTAAAGATTGTCTGGAGTATTCAGTTAATACATCGGCATCCGACGTCATTTTTGAATAGTCTGCAAGGGTCTCAAAAATGATTGGCAAATTCCGAATAGATACATGCTCTCTTAATAGATTGCTCAATATTTTTTGAATTTCTCCTACTGTCAATGGAGTAGGTGTTAATTCGTCTACTAGAATAGGGTAAGTCTCTCTAATATGATCGATTAATTGTTTCGTCTCTTGGCGACCTAATAATTCATGTGCATTATTTCGGATGATTTCAGTCATATGTGTGGAAACAACACTTGGCGGATCGACAACGGTATATCCTAGTATTTCCGCTTCTTCCTTCACAGATTCCGTAATCCATTTTGCAGGTAAACCAAAGGAGGGTTCAACTGTATCAATACCATCGATCGAATCATCGTCACCAGGACTCATTGCTAAATAATGATCTAAAAGAAGCTCTCCTCTAGCCATTTCATTGCCTTTAATCTTGATACGATATTCGTTTGGTTGAAGCTGAATATTATCACGAATGCGAACTACTGGAATAACTACACCTAATTCAAGTGCAAGCTGTCTACGAATCATTACGACACGATCAAGTAAATCTCCGCCCTGTGCAGCATCCACTAACGGAATCAATCCATATCCAAACTCGAATTCGATTGGATCCACATTTAGCAGATTAATAACATTTTCAGGACTTTTCATATTATCAGTTGTTACTTCCTCTTCAAATTCTTCTATTTCGTCTGGGTCTTCTTTACTTGCCTTACTTATCATATAAGCACCTACTGCAAGTGCTATTGCAACTGGCAAAGTTAAAACTAAGCCAATTGGTGTGACAATACCTAGAAGCGTTATTGTCACAGCTGCAACATAAAGAAGTTTTGGCTGATTAAACAATTGACCTGTAATATCTCCACCAAGATTACCTTTAGATGCAGCTCTTGTTACAACAATCCCCGTCGCTGTTGAGATTAATAATGCAGGAATCTGGGAAACGAGACCATCCCCGACAGTTAGTGTTGAAAATAGTACTGCCGCTTCACCAAAAGGTAGTCCAAATTGTACAACCCCGATAATAATACCGAATAATAAGTTGATAATTACGATAATGATACCTGCTATAGCATCTCCTTTTACGAATTTTGTTGCCCCGTCCATAGCTCCGTAAAAGTCTGCTTCACCACTAACCTTTTCACGTCTTTCTCGTGCTTCTTTCTCCGAAATCATCCCCGCATTTAAATCCGCATCGATACTCATTTGTTTACCCGGCATTGCATCTAATGTAAAACGAGCAGCAACTTCAGAAACACGCTCTGCACCTTTCGTAATTACGATAAAGTTTATAATAACTAAAATAGCAAAAACGACTAGACCAACAAGCATATTTCCTCCTGTAACAAATGTACCAAAGGTTTCAACTACTTTACCTGCGTCACCCTCAGCTAAGATTGCTCTTGTCGTGGAAATATTTAAAGCAAGTCTAAATAATGTAACGAGTAAAACGATTGTTGGGAATACTGAGAACTCTAAAGCTTCTTTCATATTCATAGCGGTCATCAATATTAATAAGGCTATCGTAATATTTATAATAATAAGAAAACTTATCAACCAGTGAGGGAGAGGTATTACGAGCATCGCCACAATAGATATTACAGCTGCCAATACGGTTATATCGCGGACTTGCATATACTTCCACCTCTAACTTTACCTTTAAATTTTTTGTTTTATACGATATACATAAGCTAATACTTCGGCAACTGCTTTGAAAAATTCGTCTGGAATTCGTTGCCCAATCTCTACTTGATCATACATCGATCGAGCAAGTGGTCTATTTTCTACCATGACGACATTATTTTCCTTCGCAATTAACTTTATCTTTTGTGCAACAAAGTCTGCACCTTTTGCTACTACTGTTGGAGCATCCATCGATTCATCATCGTATTTTAAAGCAATGGCAAAATGTGTAGGATTCGTAATAACGACATCCGCTGTAGGAATTTCCTGCATCATACGACGCATCGCCATTTCCCGCTGTCTTTGCCGTATACGAGACTTAATAATTGGATCACCCTCAGAGTTTTTATGTTCATCTTTAATATCTTGCTTGGACATTTTAAGATTTTTTTCATAGTCGAACTTTTGATAAAAGAAATCCAGGATTGAAATAAATAATAATACACATGAAGCAGCAATCCCCATTGTTCCAGTTAACCAGCCAACAGTCGACAGTGTATCCCAAGCTGTCTTGAATGATAGGGATAAAACCTTCTCCAAATTCATCCACAATATTAAAGTAGTTACAGAACCAATAAATGATATTTTCAAAATAGATTTTAATAGCTCTATAATTGCTTTAAGCGAAAAGATCCTTTTGAGACCTTTTATAGGATCAATCTTTTTCAAATCAAACTTCAAGGGCTCTGTAGTAAACAATAAACCAAACTGAAAGAAATTTGCAGCTATAGCAGCTACCACAGCAACTAACATTATTGGCAATAAAATCATAGCCATTTCAAGAAGCATATCCTTATAAATGATTATTGCTGTATCGATGGTCAACGTTTCTATTAACATATACTTAGTAAACGTAACGCTGAAGAACGAAAAAATCTCCGTTCTTAAAAAACTAGCAAAGAAAAATAGAAATACAAAAACAGCGAGTAATACAATCGCACTTGTGACATCTGGACTCTTTAATACTTGTCCTTTTTTACGAGAATCCTCTCTCTTTTTAGGTGTAGCTTTTTCTGTTTTTTCTCCCGCAAAATACTGGAGATCTAAGCGTAGAGTAATCATATTAGCCACCACCTAAAATTATCATTAAATCACGCATAGCAATAACCAAAATTTCGAACATCTTCTGTACAACAGCCAATAGTACTCCCATCATAACGAGAAGTACTAAAAACCCAACACCTATTTTTATCGGATATCCTATAACGAAGATATTCAACTGAGGTACCGTTCTTGCTGTAATCCCAAGTGCTATATCGACAAGAAATAGTGTAGCAACAATTGGTATAGACATTTGAAACGCTACGGCAAAAACACCTGCAAAGGTTTTCATAATGAATTCTACGTAATTTTCTTGCCCAAAAGCTGGCCACGTCATTTCCATTGGCATAAAATGATAGCTATAGAAAATACCATCCAGCAATAAATGATGTCCATTTAAAGCTAATAACAACAGCAATGCCAAGGTGTTTAAAAATTGACCGACTAACGGACTTTGGGAACCTGTCTGCGGATCAATAACATTGGCCATTGCAAAACCCATCTGAAAGTCGATAAATCCACCTGCAATTTGAATTGCAGACATAATGATATACGCAAGTAAACCTATAAATAATCCAAATATGACTTCTTTAATAATTAAAAGAATATAATCACCATTTATTTCAAACGGTTCTACATCGAGGGTATAATACATCATCCAGGAAAGCACTACAGCAAAAGCGATCCGGTGGGTAGCAGGTATTGTCCGATGCGAGAATAGTGGTAACACTACAAAAAAAGCAGAAACACGAGCAATAATTAGTAGTAAAACAGTAAGGTTTGGTAAAATTGCATCCATTGAATCAACCAATGTATCGTATTAGATTCTCAAAAATATCTGCTGCATATGAAGTTACTTGAGATAGCATCCATGGACCAAAGAAAACAATAGCTACTAACACTGCAACTATTTTCGGTACAAATGCAAGTGTTTGTTCTTGTATTTGCGTAGTGGCCTGAAAAATACTTACTGCAAGACCTGTTATTAAGGCAACTAAAAGAAGAGGACCTGATGCAAGAAGAATGACCCAAATTGCTCGTTCCGCAATTGAAATTACCATTTCATTATTCAATACAATCAGCTCCTAAAAACTTTGTAATATAGACTTCATAACTAAATACCATCCATCTACCAATACAAATAATAATATTTTAAATGGTAGAGAGATCATAACTGGTGGTAACATCATCATACCCATTGACATCAGTACACTCGCCACAATCATATCAATTACTAGAAAAGGGATAAAAATCATAAAACCAATTTGGAATGCTGTTTTAATTTCACTAAGTGCAAAAGCAGGTACCATAACCGTTAACGGGATATCCTCAATTGTTTCAGGTCTTTCTGCTTCTGAATATCTTAAGAAAAGTTCCAAATCTTTTTGCCTTGTATGCTTACTCATAAACTCTTTGAAGGGACCACTAGCATTTTCATACGCTTGCTCTAAAGTAATATCTTCATCGAACAAAGGTGTTAATGCTTCTTCATTTACTTGCTGTAATGTTGGTGCCATGATAAAAAATGTTAAAAATAATGCTAAACCAACTATCACTTGGTTCGGCGGCATCTGGTTTGTCGCAAGTGCCGTTCGAACAAATGATAATATAATTACTATTCTAGCAAAGGACGTCATCAATATTAATATACTAGGAGCTAAAGATAAGACCGTTAGCAATAGCATTAATTTTATAGAAGTGGAGAGATTTGATGGGTCGCTGTCCGAGAAAAACTGGACAAATTCATTCATTGTTATCGCGCTCCTTCGTCTTCCAATCCTTTAATACATTACTACGGTCTTTTTGAATTTCTTGTAATCTTTTCTGAAAGGTCTCTTCAAACGAAGGTTCCTTAGCCTCACTCTTCGTCTTTGAAGTTCCTTTTTCTTTCAGGCGACCAATAAGTTCAGATATGTATGGAATACTTTTTCCAATATCTACTTTTTCTTCATATATTTTAGTTAGGTTTTCTATTTCCATTGGATCAGTTATTTCTTTTAACAAAGTAATATCTTCTCCAATGCCAACTAAGTATATGGAATTACCAACTTGCATAAGTTGCAACGATTTTCCCTGTCCAACTCCAACCCCACCTAAATTATGAATTAGCTGATTGGTCTGAAAGGTTTTGTTTCTGCTATTTACAAAACGAAGTAATCCATAAAGTAAAGCAATAACAAACAAAAGAGCAAAAATCATTTTGATATAATCCCAAGCTGTAACAGAAACACCCACAGAAACGGGTTCCTCAGTCGTTTCTGGAGTTTCATTTATATTAGCTTCTGACTCTTTTTCATTATTAACATTATCGTTCTGTTTCTTTAAGTACTCATCTACACTTTCATTCGAATCTGATTCTGCTTCTGCATCTGGCTGAATTCCGAAAGTTAGCAAAAATAGCACACTTAAAACGAGGGAGAATTTCCTCATCATATCATTACCCTAAAGCTTTAGAAATTGCTTCTATTACTCTATCAGCTTGGAATGGTTTTACGATGAAATCTTTTGCTCCTGCTTGGATTGCATCAATTACCATCGCTTGTTGACCCATAGCAGAGCACATAATAATAGTAGCTGTTGGATCTTTCGCTTTAATCTCTTTTAAAGCTGCAATTCCATCCATCTCTGGCATTGTAATATCCATCGTAACTAAATCAGGTTTAAGTTCGTTATACTTTTCAATTGCTTGAACGCCATCTCCAGCTTCTCCTACTACTTCAAAACCATTTTTACTTAAAATATCCTTAATCATCATTCTCATAAATGCTGCATCATCTACTATTAAAATTCTTTTCGACATAGTATGTCTCCTCCAGTGCTTATCTTAAATTATTAATACGTTCTGCTTGACTTAAAATATCTGTAATTCGAACACCAAAATTCTCATCAATAACAACGACTTCTCCTTTGGCTACATGTCGATTGTTGACGAGAATATCTACAGGCTCTCCAGCCAGTTTGTCGAGTTCAATGATGGAGCCACTTGTTAGTTCCAAAATCTCTTTTACAGTTCTCTTAGTACGACCTAATTCTACTGTTACTTGGAGGGGAATATCAAGTAGTAAATTTAAATTTCTTGACTCATTTTGCGATAAACTTGGTGACTCGAAGCTAGCAAATTGAGCTTGCTGAACTTTCACTGGTGGTGCTTGTGGACGTGATTGCTGCTGACTATACTGCACCTGCGCCTGTGACTGTACTTCAGGTTTTTGTTGTGTTTGCATAGATTGCTGCTGTTGAACCGGCGCATGATATATTTTTTCTTCTGTAATAGTAGCAGCTACCTCTGGTTCCTCTTCACCTATTAATGACTTCACTAAGTTAAGCCCAAATTCTAATGGCAATAATTGCATAATATTAGAATCTATTAGCTCTCCAATTTTAAGACGGAAAGATATTTTAATAAGTAATTCATCTTCTGGAATGGCGTCTGTTCCTTCACCTTGCATTAGATTCATAAGATCGATGGTAGGTGGTGAAATATCTACTTTTTTATTGAAAACGGTAGACATTGACGTAGCGGCCGAACCCATCATTTGGTTCATCGCTTCTTGAACTGCGCTTAACTGAATTTCGCTAAGCTCAGGCTTGGGATCTAAACCATCTCCTCCAAGCATCAAATCTGCGATAATGGCAGCATCTGACTGTTTTATAACGAGAAGATTCATACCGATTAGTCCAGCGGTATATTGTACCTGTACCGCTACATACGGTTGAGGAAACTCTTCATTTAGTTTTCTGCGGTTAATCATACTAATATTCGGTGTAGTAATATCTACTTTTTGTCCTAAAAGAGAAGAAAGGGCTGTAGCCGAACTACCAAATGAAATGTTACCGATTTCTCCGAGTGTATCCTGGGCAAATGAATCCAAATAATCTTCTACATTTACGTCCTCTGTAACTTTCTCTTTCGCACTTTCCTCATCTATATTCGTTCCTCTAAGGAGGGCTTCAATTTCTTCTTGGGAGAGCATATCATCACTCATCATCATCCTCTCCTCCTTTCACAGTTTCAATGACTTGGACAGCCATTCGTTTTTTTAGTTTACCAGGTTGACCAATGAATTTAGGAATACCTCCAACATTAACTGTTAGTGGATCATCAATTTTAGTATTTAACTGAATGACGTCTCCCAGCTGTAAGTACAATAGATCTTCCATCGATATATCCGTTGTCCCAATCTCTGCGACAATAGGAATTTCTGCTGCTTTTACACGTTTTTTTAGAACTGCGAGTTGTTCAGGTGATACTTCTTTTTTATTGGTTTGCATCCAATAACGTACAGATAAGTTAGGAACAATCGGTTCCAACACTACGTGTGGGATACAAATATTTATCATTCCACTTGTTTCACCAATAATAGTATTAAAGGATATAACAACTACAGTTTCATTCGGTGAGATCATTTGTAAAAATTGAGGGTTTACTTCTAGCTCTGTAAGTATCGGATCAATATCCGCAATATTTACCCATGCTTCTCGTAAATTATCAAATGAACGTTCAAATAGATTTGTCATAATCTTCGTTTCAATTTCCGTTAAATTAGTTGCTTTTGTATGTGCTTGTCCTTTACCACCCATCATTAAATCTAGCATGGAATATGCAATATTTGGATTTATCTCCATCAGGATATTCCCTTCTAGCGGTGGAACCTCAAACACATTGATTAATGTCATATGTGGTACCGAACGAACAAACTCTTCAAACGGTATTTGATCGACTGACACGACCGAAATTTGTACATATGTTCTTAACTGGGCAGAAAAAAATGTAGTTAATAGACGAGCAAAGTTCTCATGGATTCTCGTTAAACTGCGAATCTGATCTTTGGAAAAGCGAAGTGCTCTTTTGAAGTCATACGTCCTTACTTTTCTAGCCTCTTGTTCACTTTTCATCTCATCTGCTGTCATTTCACCTGTTGAGAGTGCACTTAACAACGCATCTATTTCTGATTGAGATAATATATCTCCTGCCAATCTGCCCACCTCCATTCGAAAGAATTACTTTATTGTATAATATAAGAAGTAATATAAACTTGTTGAATTTCTCCACTATCCATTAGCTCACCAATTTTTGTTTTTAATGCTGATTCAAACATCGCTTTCCCCTCTTTACCCTCTAACTCTTCAGGAGTCAATTCAGATAGTTCCGTAATCACAATATTGTTCACTTGGAAATCCCGTTTAGTTAACTCTTCGGCAGCCTCTTTACTATCTGTTTGAACCTTTAAAGATATGCGGATAAATTTATTCGACGCTAGATTAGTAGTTATTTCTGGTATATCTACCGAGGATTCGATAATTTGATCAATTGTCGGCTCCTTACTTTCGTCTGTTTTGTTTAATTGCATAATTATTAGCAAAGCGACTACTCCTACTAACGTAATCGAAACTAAAATTATAAGCATAATGGTTAATAGTTTATTTTTACTCTTCATCTTGTTCACCTCTTATATGCGGGTTCGATAATATATGTACTTCTTTGTAATACTGAGAAATTTTGAAGTGTACCTCGTCCCTAGATTCCAACGCTACATATTTATGACCATTTGTGAGTGTAATCGTCGTGTCTGGGAAAGACTCCACCGTCTCTATGTACAGAGCATTTAACGAAAACTCCTTACCGTTCAATCTTGTTAAAGTAATCATATAAAAGGGCCGGGCACTACAGGAACGGCCCAACCCTCCCTTACAATATGTTTTTAATCAATTTCACCTTGGCGTAATTGCGTCAAGATTTTGTATCGTGCTTGCACGATTAACTCTTTTACAAAATCTGTAACAACCGCCGGTGGCTCTAATATGATTCAGTTGTTATTAAAATAACTGAATCATATTAATTTATCGTTTTAAATTAATTAACTCTTCCAAGATAGAATCTGAAGTTGTGATTATACGAGTATTTGCTTGGAAACCACGTTGTGCAACAATCATGTCTGTGAATTCTTCAGATAAATCAACGTTGGACATTTCTAGGAAACCAGAATTGATAGTCCCAAGACCCGAAGTTAGAGGGGCCCCTATAACAGGTTCACCAGAAGCAGGTGATTCAATAAAATAATTTGAACCACTCTTAGTTAACCCACCGCTATTTGGGAATTTGGCTAATTCAATTTGCCCTTCTGTTTGAAGTACTCCGTCCACATCGACATAAGTGACTGTTCCATCTTGACCAATTGACATACTCTGTGCATCTGTAGGAATATTTAAAATTACTGAACCTACACCTATTAAATACTTTCCATCACCATTTACTAAGTCACCATTACTATCCATATAAAAATTACCTGCTCTAGTATAGGAAATATCAGTAGTAAGTTTATCAGAATCGGCTACTTGGAAGAAACCATCACCTGAGATAGCTAAATCCAAAGTATTTCCCGTAGATTGTAATGAACCTCCTGTTTGAATTGTGTCAATAGAAGCTAATTGTGATCCTAAACCTACTTGTTTAGCATTCACTCCACCACGTGTACCAGTTGCACCTGATGCCCCCGAAGTAGTCTGCGAGATAAGATCTTTAAAAATGGTACGTCCCTTTTTAAATCCGTATGTGTTTACATTAGAGATATTGTTACCTATTACGTCTAATTTCGTTTGGAAGTTTTTCATACCTGAAATACCTGAATACAATGAGCGAATCATTTAATTTTTCTCCCTTCAATTTGCGTGCTAGCTTCAATCAGTCGGCTGCACATAGCTTCCTTTACAGGTCCTGCTATAATTTTTTTGTTAGTTTAGTACGATTGTACCGTCAATATTTGTGAATAGTTGGTCTTTCGCTTCCGTGCGATTCATTGCAGTAATGACAGTGGAATTTTTTGCACTGACGATTAATGCTGCTTGATCCATCAATACTAATGAGTCATTCACACCCTTTGAGCGTGCTTCTGATACCTTTTCACTTACTATTTGCCATTCCGCATCTGAAATATAAATATTTCTTTCTTGTAAACGTTGGTTTGCATGTTTACTTACCTTTAGTTCTGTTTTTGCAGATGCTTCATGTAAATGCTGTAAGAAAGATTGTTTAGGTGAAGCTACTTTGCTTGATGAGATTGGTTGACGGATAGTTGTTTGCAGCGGAACACGATTTATCGAAATGTTGTCCATTGCAATTCTCCGTTCTTATTTGCTTATTGAAGTAATTTGATCTGCCGTAATGGAAGTACCATCACTTAAGTTATAGACTATATTTCCATCTTTTTTGCTAACAGATTCAACCGTTGCCGTAATTTCAGTTGGTGTTTCTGTTTCTGCATCATCTTCATTAGTTTCCGTTTTAGCGGGAATATAACTAACTGTTTTACCAATTAACATACTTGCCTCTACTAAACTATTAGAATTAGAACTTGAGTTACCCGAAAGAACTTCTGAAATATTTCCAGGGTTAATGACTTTTCCATCTGCTAACGTGAATTCTACGTTTCCTGCCACAAACTTAATACCTATAATAGTACCAGTACCTTCGTTTATAATTGGATTACCTTTGTCATCTTTTTTGTCTGTCATTTCATGCCATTTTACATTTTTACCTACAAAGTTACTAAATTCAATCATTTGACTTTGCTCTTGAACTGCAGCAAATTCTTGAAAAGCAGTAGTTAAATTTGTCATTTGCTCTAAAGAAGAGAATTGCGCCATCTGTGCAATGAATTGTGAGTCATCCATCGGTTTTGTCGGATCTTGGTTTTGAAGCTGTGTCATTAGAATTTTTAAAAATGCATCTTTACCTAATGTACTATTCCCAGTTGTAGTAGTTTTTTTCACTTGGTTTGATAGATACATACTGTCTGTAATTTTAGACATTTCAGCCATAGCTTAGGCCTCCATTTCCTCTAAATAATCTTGAAAAGTAAACGGTTCTTCTAGCTCTTCATTATTATTTTCTTGTTGTTGCTGCTGATCTTGCTGTTTAAATGACTGTTGGAAGTCTTGGTTCTTTTCTTGTCTAGTAGATTCTTGCAAAGCTTGAGTTATTTCTAACCTCTCCAGTTGAATATTTTGACCTGCAAAACCTTGCCTCAATTGACTTGAGTTAGAATCCAACATTTCTTTACCTAATGCTGTTGATGCTAATATTTTTGCTGTCAGCATACCATCTTTTTGAATCAATTCAATTCGAATTGTACCAAGTTGCTCAGGAAATAGTTTTAGAACTAGTCTATTTGCTCCACCTGCTTGTCCAAACTGGACACGGTTCATCACTTTTTGCAATTCTTTAATAAATTCTTCTGACTGTGCAGCCTTCTCTGTTGGTAGTGTCATAGAAACTGATTCTACTTTAGTTTGAATCACTGTAGTAGTACTGCCTTGCACATTTGATGTAATTTCTTTCGTTTCAGTAACAATCTCTGGTTGAACAGAGTGAGACGTCTGTTTGACTACCATTTGAGTTTGAATAATCGGTTGTTTTAATAGTTGTGGTGACGAAGGTGTATTATTTGTAGGTATTCTGCCCACAGTTTCCTTCACATTTTCAAGCAACTGCTTTATATCAAATAGTGTGGATTCTTCTTTAATCGTTAAATCTGATTTGTTTCCGATTAACTGTACCGTTTTTAGTAACTCCACAGCTTGTTTGGCATCAACTGGATTGCTCGGTCCTTGTCCGTTAAGGGATGAAATGATTGCATCTATAATTTTAGTTGCTTTTTCATTTATACCTGCAAGTAAATCCCAAACATTTGATACGATTAGTTCGTCATTAGTATCTGTATTTTTTTCACTCTCAGCGCCTAATAAATTATCCAAAAGATCTTTTAAATCCTTAGGATTAACAGTTAATTCGCCTGAACCTACTAGTGATTCAAGTTCCTCTAGAGAATTTACATTAAGAATTGCTAACAAATCCTGCAATGCATTTCCTTCAGCAACTGCTTGTGGTACAGCAGTTGGTTGTTGGATTTGTTGATTGGATAAGATCTGACCAAATACAGTTCCAAACTTTTGACCGTTATTCGAATTTACTTGAAGTTTATTTGCTACTTGAGTTGTAGCATTTAAATTTGTGTTAACGACCATTGCGATATTCATGATTATTATCACCTCCCTTCAATAGAAAGTATTATTGTTTAGTCATCAATTCTGTATACTTTGCGGCATCCTCTGGTGTCATTTTTTCATAAATGCTCGCCACAGTATCTGGCTTAAGGCTTGTTAAAATACGTAAAGCCTCTGCATCACTCATTTTAGTTATAACTGGAGCTGCTGTTTTTGCAGACATTTTTTCAAAGGTAGAAACGATTTCTGCATAATCACGTTTAGCACTCTCTCGATCTCTTGTTAATGTTGCAATTTCATCTAATAATCGTTCTTGTTCTATTAACAGAGCTTCTTTTTCCGTTGCTGAATTATCTAGTTCTGCTTGTACTTTGTCAATTTGAGCTTCTTTTTCTTGAATTTTTGCTTGTAAAGAGACAACTCGTTCTTCTAGTACATCCGTTTTTTTGTCTTCTGTTAAAACTTGTTCCTCACTAAAACCAGTTAACTCTTTTGCTTTTTCAAAAACGTTTATATTTGCTATCTGAGCAATTACTAGTAAGAGAAGTAAAGCAAATAAAAAAGGAATGATAAACAAATAAAAAAACATTTTTATTTTACTTATACTCTTTGTTTCGCTATTTATTTGTTCAATGCTTTTATTTGATTTGTTCCGTTTAGCCATGCTTCTACTCACCTAATCTCTTTGTTTTGAAACTTCAAAGAAGATATTTCATCTAATTGAATTGTTTCTAGTCTTTGTTGCTCTTGCTGAAACTGCTCTAAGCCTTTTTCTTTTATCTTTTCGAACTTCTTTACCTCTAATGACTTTTCAAGAAGTTTTTCTTCCATCCAATTCATTTTAGATCTTGCTTGGATAACTTCCTTTTGAACTATATCAATTCTTTTTTGCAGTCCTTCGATATAGCTTGAATAATGATGGATGTTGTCTATGGATAGACCAGAAACAAGAAGATTGTTTTGAGTGTCTACTGTATCCTCTTTTTTCTTCAACAAATTATAAAGTTCCGTTGCAACTTTTTCGAAAACAGATACAGATTCTTTGTATGCCAATTCTGTTTCCGACTTTTCTTGTTCACGAATCGTTAAAACTTTAGCAAATTTAAATTGATAAGCAACCATTTTATGAAACACCACCTGATAATTTCACTAATTCATCTACCGAGGAATCCAAAGATACTTTATCTAAATATCCTTGTTTTAAAAATGAAGTAATTAAAGGTTCATACTGTATAGCTTCGTCAATCTCACGAGATGTACCACGTTTATACGCTCCGATATTGATCAGATCTTCTGATTTATTGTACGTAAAGTATAAATCCCTCAATCTTTCCGCTGCTTTCACATGTTTTTCGTCTGAAATATGATTCATCAATCGGCTAATGCTTTTCAAAACATTAATAGCTGGATACTGCCCCTTGTTAGCGAGTGAACGATCCAACACAATATGACCATCTAAAATACCACGAACAGTATCGGCAATTGGTTCATTCATGTCGTCACCATCTACCAGTACTGTATAAAATGCTGTGATCGTTCCAAATTCGTTTGTACCTGTGCGTTCTAACAACTTAGGTAAAATGGAAAATACAGATGGAGTATATCCTCTTGTAGCTGGAGGCTCTCCTACTGCAAGACCCACTTCACGCTGCGCCATCGCTACACGTGTAACAGAGTCCATCATGAGCATAACGTTTAACCCTTTGTCCCGGAAGTACTCAGCAATTGCTGTAGCCGTAAAAGCACCTTTAATGCGCATTAAAGCAGGTTGGTCAGAGGTAGCTGCTACTACAATCGATTTTTCTAGTCCTTCTTTTCCCAAATCTCTCTCGATAAACTCACGTACTTCTCTGCCACGTTCCCCAATTAACGCGATGACATTTAAATCTGCGTTAGTATTTCTAGCAATCATTCCTAGTAATGTACTTTTTCCTACACCAGAACCAGCGAAAATACCTACCCTTTGGCCTTTTCCGACCGTTAGCATTCCATCAATTGCCTTTACACCAACTTCGATTTGCTCTTCTATTGGTGGTCTTGTCAATGGATTCGGGGAATCTTTTTCGGTTCCAACTGTCATCAAGCCTTTTGGCAAGACAGATCCATCAATTGGATTCCCCATAGAATCTAACACTTTCCCTATTAGTTCCGAACCAACCTTAATCTCTAATGGACTATTCGTCCCTTCGACTAAACAGCCAGTAGATATTTCTCTAATATTAGTGTAGGGCATTAATACGACGATCTCTTCCTTAAAACCAACTACTTCAGCAAGAATAATCGAAGCTCCTGTTTTGGCTGAGTTTATATGGATTTTACAAACATCTCCAACTGAACTTTCAGGACCTTGTGATTCAATCATTAATCCAACTACTCGACTAACTCGACCATATTTTTTAAAGGTAGGTATATTCGAAATTTGTTGAATTAAATCTACAGCCTTCATCACATTCACTCCATACTATCTAGAATATCTACTAGCTTGCGTCGCAACTCTTGAACTTGCTCGTCAATACTGACGACGATTCTTCCATGGTTGGTTTCTATATAACAATCTGTTTCATTCATATCTTCATCAACAAAAATCATAAATGGTACATCTACTGGGAAAATGGAGGAGAGTTCTTCTCTATTATTAGATACAAGTTCAAAGTAGACGGGCGAAACATAAAGTTTAATCTCTCTCATTTCTCTTGCCTCTTTTAAACCTCTTTTAACAATTGATAAAAACAATTCCTCGTTGTTATCTAGCTTCGTTGCAATAATACGCTCTGCAGTTCGTATAGATAGTTCTAAAATGACCTGTTCCTGTTGCTGTAAATAATTTGCAGCATTCTCATGAGCAGTTTTCATTGCATCGTTAGCTAATTTTAGTGAATTTTGCATATCAGCTTGTGCTTTTAAGCGACCTTCTTCTAATCCTTGCACAAAGCCTTCATCATATGCTTTTTGCTGATAAGCAATCTTCTCTTCTTCCCAAATATTTAATTGGTCTTCGATATACTGTTTTGTTTCTTCGATATCTTTTGTTAGTACTGATCGCTTTCTTGCTATCTCTTGGTCTACCTCTTCTATCATTTTACTTCGTTCTTGTGTAAGTACATCTAGAGTCAACGGCTCGTCTGTGTTCAACATTTCTTGAACATGTAAATTCCTTATTTGAATAGGCTTGGAATTTTCCTTTGTTTCATTCAAATATACATTTCGGAAAATTTTAGACAATGATGTCATCTCCTCCGCCACGAGCAATTATTATTTCGCCTGCGTCTTCCAATCTTCTAATTACTGTTACAATTCTAGATTGAGCTTCTTCTACGTCACGTAGACGAACTGGCCCCATAATTTCCATTTCTTCTTTAAATGTATCAGCCATACGTACGGACATATTGCGGAAAATAACATCTTTAACTTCTTCACTAGAAACCTTCATAGAAAGTAATAAGTCTTCATTTTCACAGTCACGAATAACACGTTGGATAGAACGATTATCAAGTGTAACAATATCTTCGAACACGAACATTCTTTTCTTGATCTCTTCTGCAAGCTCTGGATCCTGTATTTCTAAAGCATCCAAAATTGTTTTCTCCGTTGTTCTGTCTACACCATTTAACACTTCTACGACTGCATCGATACCACCGGTCTCTGTATAATCCTGCGTTACAGTCGAAGATAGCTTACGTTCTAGTACAGATTCAATTTCACTAATTACTTCAGGTGAAGTAGAATCCATTGTAGCTATTCTTTTTGCAATATCTGCTTGTACTTCCTGTGGTAATGACGAAAGAATGATTCCAGCTTGCTGTGCCTCTAGATAAGATAGGATCAAAGCAATCGTTTGCGGATGTTCATTTTGGATAAAGTTAAACAGTTGAGCTGGCTCTGCACGTCTTGCAAAATCAAAAGGTCTCACTTGTAAAGATGAAGTAAGTCGATTAATAATTGCTTGAGCATGATCTGTGCCTAATGCTTTCTCTAACACTGTTTTTGCGTATCCAATACCACCCTGTGAAATATAATCTTGTGCTAAAGCTATATTGTGAAATTCTTCTATTATATCTTCTTTTATTTCAGGTTCTACTTTTTTAACACCTGAAATTTCTAGAGTTAAACGCTCAATTTCTTCTTCATTTAAATGTTTATAAATAGAAGCAGACACTTCAGGTCCGAGAGAAATTAATAAGAGCGCGGCTTTTTGTTTACCACTTAAATCTTTTTCTTTCTTGTTCATAGCCGTCCCCCCAATCAATTACGACTCAGCGTAACTGTCTCCAGATTTTGAACCCGACAAGCCGGGTTCACTCTTTTTTAAAATCTAAGACATCCGCCGGAGGCTTTAACTTTATACTACGAAAGTAAAGTAAGTTAATCCTCTGCTATCCAAGTACGTAATAACTTCGCAAATTCTTCTGGCTTATCTTTCGCCATTTTTTCTAGTTGTTTTCTTCTTAAAGTCGATTCGGTTTCTTTTTCTGTATTGATATCGTCTATATTAAGCTCTTCTCGTTGCTCTTCTAGAATAATCATTTCTTCTTCATCGGTTTTTCTAGAGCGTAGTAAGGATATTACTAGCAGTATTATTGCAACAAGTAAAATTCCGCCGATTACATATACCCACCAAGGAATGGACGATTGTGTACTCGACACTGCCGCAGCTTTACCATTAAACGGTTGCACAGAAACAACAATTTTTTCCTGTAGTAATTCCTCTGTCAATTCACCACCTGCTTCTTCATCGATAGAAGTGCGGATAATTGTCGCGAGAATTTGTTCTATATCTTGTTCTACACCGTCTGGCATAGAAGCAGCATCCTCAGGATCTGGTGGTTCTACCATTACTTGAATGCCTATATCCCTAATTTTATACGGGCTTTCTACTATTTCTTTTCGAATACGATTTACTTCACTATTAATCGTGTCTTCAATTCGCTCATAATCACCATTTGATGTTGAACCTTCTACATAGTTGGTAAAGTTATCAGTTGAATCCTCTGTTGCCGGAGTACCACCTGCTACAGGATTCTCACCAGTAAAGGTTTCTGAAATACGTTGAGCACTAATTTCAATTCCAGCCATATTTTCTTCATCAACTGGCTCAACCAAATTTTCTTCGCGATTTTCCTGCTTAAAGTCAATGTCTGTAGTAACAGAGACAACTACTTTGTCTTGTCCCATTAATGTACCTAACATTGTTTGTACCTGGCGCTGTAAATCACGTTCAACTGTTTTCTTAATCGACATTTGATCGCTTACATTTGCACCAGCAGTATTTGCATTTGCTTGATCTAAGTCAAAATACTCTAAGTATTGATTTCTAATGCTAATATCTTCTGTAGCTAGGTTAGGAATTGACTTGGATACTAAGTTATATAAGGACAAAATCTGTGCATCTGTAAATTTGTATCCAGCCTCTGTATTCAAAACTATCGCTGCACTCGCCGTTTCATTGCTTTGAGATAGAAAAACCCCTTCTTCAGGTAAGGTAATCATTACCTGAGCATCCTTTACCCCTTTTACACCTTTAATCAATTTCGCAAGCTCGGTTTGCATAGAAGCTAATTTCAACACATTAAACTCATTATCTGTCATACCAAATCCAGCGTTTTGGGAAAAGAAGCTATAGTCGATCATACCTGATTCTGGATATCCTTCTGCAGCTAGTTGTACTAACAATGAATCTACTTGCTCTGCTGGTACTAAGATGGATGTTCCACCTGGAGCAATTTCATTTGGCACTCCTTGTGCATCTAATGTTTCTTTAATACGTCCAATTTCAGATGGAGATACGTCTGTATAAAGCGGAACAAAGTTAGTTTTATTCATCATTAAAGTAATAACGGTAGCTATAATGATAATCCCTAACACACTACCGATTATTGTTCCTTTTTGCATTTTAGTGCGACTTTTCCAAAACGTGGTTACATCGCTCGTCATTTTTTTTATACGTTCATTCATTATTATCCTCCGGTTATGGTGAATATTTTTGCTCGATATTTAGCGATAACCGAAAGAGGTTACACTTGCATACGCATTATTTCTTGATATGCTTCTACTACCTTATTTCTAATTTCTAATGTCGCATTTAATGTAATACTTGCTTTTTGAGAAGCAATCATTACATCGTGTAACTCGATATCCCCACCATTTATTAGCTTTTCGGTAGCTACATCGGACGCTTTTTGATTTTCATTAACAGATTGAATAGCAGTCTTCAAAAAATCACCAAAATCAGCTTGTGCCTCTGCAGGACTTAACTTTGAAGTTGTCGAAACTGGGTTTATTTGTGAAGGATTAAATAATGATATGGATTCTATTGGCAATTTAAACTATACCTTCTTTCTTATTTTCCTATTTCTAATGCCTTAGATAACATAGCTTTGTTTGCATTAAAAACTGTTACGTTCGCCTCATAAGATCGGGTAGCTGATATCAAATCAACCATTTCTCTTAAAGGGTCGACATTTGGCATTTCCACGTACCCATCTTCATCTGCATCAATATGTGTCGGATCATATACCAATTTAAAAGGTGTTTCTGTATCTTCTTTTACATCACTAACTTTTACTCCATTTCCAACACTTCTATTGTCCGAAGAACCCATGGCCACATTTAAGAAATTCGAAAAATTACCTTCTAACGGCTTTAATGTCACAGACTTCCTTCTATATGCTTGCCACTCTCCATTTACAAGCTTTGATCTTGTTGTATCCACATTCGCCATATTGGAGGAAATTACGTCCATTCTAAGTCGCCCGGCAGTTAATGCTGACGCTGTTGTATTCATACCATGAAAAATCGACATACTTAGCTTCCTCCTCTAATAACAGTTTGTAAAGTATTTAACTTGCCACTCATCCGATCTATTAACGCATTATAATAGATTTGATTGGTCGCTAGATTTGCTTGTTCTTTATCCATATCTACGCCGTTGCCATTGTGGTTATAGCTATAATTGGCATAATCGAACACACCTGATGTACTAGATTTTGTTTGAAAATCTATATGTTTTTCCTGCGTTCTATGTGCAGAAATAGTCGATTGTTTAGCATTGGATAAATATTCACTAAAACTAACACTTTTCGTTTTATAGTTCGGAGTGTCGACATTTGCTATATTTTGCGCAATTGTCTTTTGTTTTGTCGCTGAGAAATCCAATCCTTGCTCTAAACTTGAAATTGCTCCACCAAATATACTCATTTTTTTCACCTCGTCATAAATAATTCTACATATTTTTTAGTAATTATCTTTGAATATCATAATAATTTAATTGTAATGATTATGTAACATTGTGTCTATTGAATTTTAAGTATTTTAATAGGTCTTTATTCCTTTTTATTTGATAATAGTCGACATTTTGTGTCAATTCTGGTCAATTTCTTATATTTACACATCTTACTAGTAAAAATAAACTATTAACTCCTAAAGCTTTTATCCCTTTATAAAAAATAATATTATTGTCTAAAAAAATTAGTTTAATTCTTAATTACTTTTGAAAAGGCAGTTAAATGGCACTATACAATATAATCTTAAGTACTACTCACTTTATTGCAGCGAAGGGAGGCACTTCGACAGGATGAGGGAGACAGATAACCCAACGCGTGTGCGACTGTGATGATTCATCGCACTCCAAACAGAACATGTTCGCACTAAACGGAATATTGTCGTGTTATGAGTTGGTTAAGGTACTATACCTCAGTATTCATGTATTTCCTTATTCTTGAAGAAAAGCGGAAGTCGGAAGTCAGTCTACATCCTGTTGACCTCCCAAACGCCCCAAAAGGACTTCACGTAAGCGCGTTCTTTGCTTTTACCGAAATCCCAAAGAGACTTAGATATAGAACTGGGCAATACTGAGTAAAACGAATATTTTCCTCCTATCAAAAAAATCTCTTCCACATAAAGTGGAAGAGATCGATTATTTTTCATTATTTCATTTTAAGTTGAGCTAACTCTGCAAGAAACTTATCATTTAATACTTTGATATATGTTCCTTTCATCCCAAGAGATCTAGATTCAATTACACCAGCACTTTCTAGTTTGCGTAGTGCGTTTACTATTACAGATCTTGTAATTCCTACGCGATCAGCTATTTTAGATGCTACTAAAAGACCTTCACTGCCATCTAATTCTTCAAAGATGTGTTCGATTGCTTCTAATTCACTGTAAGACAATGAATTGATAGCCATTTGAACTACGGCTTTGCTACGAGCTTCTTCCTCAATTTCTTCTGATTTTTCACGTAAGATTTCCATACCTACAACTGTCGCACCATACTCACCAAGTATCAAATCATCGTCTTCAAACTCTTGTTTAAGACGCCCTAGGATTAATGTACCTAAACGTTCACCGCCACCAATGATTGGAACTATAGTTGTTAAACCATCTTTAAATAACTCACGGTTTTCTTCAGGGAATACAGAGTGCTCACTATATACATCTAAATTTGAAGATGTTTCATCCACGTGGAAAAGATTTTTCGTATATTGTTCAGGGAATTGGCGTTCTTCCATCATGTTAATCATACGTTCATTTTCAATTTGCTGATGAACTTCAAATCCTAATAATTTCCCTTTTCTAGATACGATGAAAGCATTACTTTCTATTACTTCACTTAAAGTAGCTGCCATTTCCTTAAAGTTCACTGGCTTACCAGCAGATGCTTGTAACATCGAGTTAATCTTTCTTGTTTTAGTTAATAAATTCATAAATATAGTCCTCCATTTAATTTTCTTATTTATTTTAATATTCTAAAGGTTTTAAATTGTTTTAGATACTTATTTGCATCGATATTACAAAATAAATTGAGATAAATCTCTGTTTTTCACAATATTGTCAAGTTTTTGATCTATATAAGCTGGGGTAATCTGAATATGAGCCGGCGAAATTTCAGATGCTTCAAATGAAAGCTCCTCTAAAATCTTCTCTAAAATTGTGTGTAAACGTCTAGCTCCAATATTATCGGTCTCTTGGTTGACTTCATAAGCGATTTCACCAATTCTTTCAATAGATTCTTCCGAAAACGTGATTGTGACTCCTTCAGTTTCTAATAGAGCCTCATATTGTTTAATCAGTGATTGGCGCGGCTCTTTTAAAATACGAACAAAATCTTCTTTTGTTAATTTTTCTAATTCTACACGAATTGGGAAACGACCTTGTAATTCGGGTATTAAATCTGACGGCTTTGCCATATGGAAAGCTCCTGCTGCTATAAACAAAATATAGTCCGTTTTTACTGCACCGTACTTTGTAGTAACTGTAGATCCTTCTACAATTGGTAGAATATCTCGTTGAACACCTTCTCGCGATACATCTGCAGAAGATCCAGCACCGTTTTTACTTGCTATTTTGTCCATTTCATCAATAAATATGATACCAGTTTGCTCTGTCTTTTCAATGGCTATTTGAGAAAGTTCATCTTTGTCTATCAACTTGTTCGCTTCTTCTTGCATTAATACTTTGCGTGCATCTTTTACTTTCATCTTACGTTTTTTCTTTTTCTTTGGCATAAGATTAGATAGGGCGTCCTGCATATTCATCCCCATGCTTTCCATGCCACCTGGCTGTAATGCGTCAAATAGTGATGGAGTTTGTTCAACAACCTCCACAGTTATAAGCTCCTCTTCCAATTTTCCATCTCTTAAATCTTCGGCAATTTGAGAGCGTTTTATACGTACATCTGTATCTTCAACATCAGCAGTATCTTCTTCTTTCCCTCCAAATAATGCTTCGAATGGATTGGAATTAGCGTTCTTTTTCTTCAAGGAAGGAACAAGCAGTTTAACGATTGCATCGTTTGCCAAACGAATTGCTTGGTCTTTTACTTCTTCCATCTTTTCCTCGCGAACAATTCGGATAGCTGCTTCTACTAAATCTCTTACCATCGATTCAACATCTCTACCGACGTAACCTACTTCAGTGAATTTTGTTGCTTCTACTTTTACAAATGGAGCCTTCGTTAGTTTAGCAATCCTTCTAGCAATTTCTGTTTTTCCAACTCCCGTAGGTCCAATCATTAGAATATTCTTCGGAATTACCTCGTTTTTCATCTCTTCATCCAATAATTGTCGACGATACCTATTTCGAAGTGCAACAGCCACTGCTTTTTTAGCAGCTTCTTGACCAACGATGTATTTATTTAAATGCTCAGTAATTTGTTTTGGGGTTAAGTTAGTTTCCTTCATTCACCTAATACCTCCACAATAATTTGATGGTTTGTAAATACACATATATCTGCAGCTGTAGTAAGCGCCGCTTTAGCAATTTCTTGTGCCGTCATATTCTCTCCTGCATATTGCTTTAAAGCTCTCCCGGCAGCTAATGCATAGTTCCCACCAGAACCAATAGCTAGTATACCATCATCTGGCTCAATCACTTCTCCCGTGCCAGAAACAAGTAATAGACTATTTTTATCCATCACTAGAAGCATTGCCTCTAATTGACGTAGCATTTTGTCCCCTCGCCATTGTTTAGCAAGCTCAACTGCTGCTCTTTGTAAATTTCCGTTATATTCTAAAAGCTTTCCTTCAAACATTTCAAATAACGTAAAAGCATCTGCTACAGAGCCTGCAAAACCTGCTACAACTTGACCGTTAAAAAGCCTTCTTACTTTTTTAGCAGTATGTTTCATCACTACTTGGTTGCCTAAAGTCACTTGACCATCTCCTGCCATTGCCTGACTACCATTGTGACTAACTGCAAATATCGTGGTTGCATGAATATTACCCAATTTTATTTACCTCCAATATTTACGCACGCGGATGCGCATTCATATAAGTTTTACGCAAATGCTCTTTTGTTACATGTGTATATATTTGTGTGGAAGATAAGCTGGAATGTCCTAATAGCTCCTGCACACTTCTAAGATCTGCTCCATTATTCAATAAATGAGTAGCAAATGTATGTCTTAGCATATGTGGATAAATAGTTGAATTTATAGCGGCTTTTTTCAACATTTGGTTTAAAATATATCTTACACCGTCTGTTGTTAGATGCTCTCCTCGATTATTAACGAATAAAAATGTATGAGATGTTTTCTTCATTAGCTTTGGTCTACTATTCACCAAATAATCATCTATTGCTGCTAATGCATAATCACCGACAGGAACATACCGCTCTTTTCTACCTTTTCCCATCACTCGCACGACACCATAGCTACTATCTATATGACGCAGTTCAATCGATGTAAGTTCACTCACACGTATTCCAGTCGCATACAACAATTCTAATATAGCAATATTACGGATAGATAAAGAATCAGTTCCTCTATTCCCTTCAAACAACTGCCCGATTTCCTCTTCATAAAAAAAATGTGGTAGTTTTTTTTCTTTTTTGGGATGGAACAAAGATTGAAATGCGTCATCTCGAATATTATATTCTTTATGTAGAAATTTATAATAAGAGCGAATAGAGGATATCTTTCTAGAAATAGAAGTTCTTGCTAGCTTCTCCTCATATAATTTAGTCACATACAATCTCGCATGAATATACTCTACCTCATTTAAATCAGTAACGCCCTCGATGTCTAAAAAAGACAAAAATTGCCTTATATCTTTATCGTACTCCTGAACAGTAAGATTCGAATAATTTCTTTCTAATTGTATGTATTCCATAAAAGCATGAAGTTCTTCTAACCCTATGATGATTATCAACTCCACTCCAGTATATCTCCATTGTAAAAGCCTCTAAAAGTATACAACTTTTAAGAGGCTTTTAGCAATTATAACGCAGTACTTTTCATAAAATTTTGAATTGTCGTCAATGCTCGATTTGCTAATTGTTCTATTTTTACTTTTTTATCCCTTACTTTTGGTTGTAGTTCAGGGAATAAACCAAAGTTAATATTCATAGGTTGGAAGTTTTTTGGATTCGCTTCTGTAATATATCTAGCCATGCTTCCAAGTGCAGTTTCAGCCGGGAGTACTACTAATTCTTCGCCTTTTGCTAGCTTAGCTGCATTTATACCCGCCAATAACCCACTTCCTGCTGATTCTACATAACCTTCTACACCCGTCATTTGACCGGCAAAGAAAATTTGTTTATTTGCTTTTAGCTGATAAGTCGGTTCTAGAACATATGGCGAATTAATGAACGTATTACGATGCATGACACCATAACGTACAATCTCCACGTTTTCAAGTCCTGGTATTAGCTTCAATACCTCTTTTTGTGGACCCCATTTTAAATGTGTTTGGAATCCAACAATATTATAAAGCGTCCCTGCACCATCATCCTGTCTAAGCTGAACCACTGCATACGGACGTTTACCTGTTTTCGGATCTTCTAATCCTACAGGTTTCATCGGACCGAATAATAAAGTCTTACGACCACGCTCAGCCATTACCTCAACAGGCATACAGCCTTCAAAGTAAATTTCTTTTTCAAATTCTTTTAATGGTACTACTTCTGCTGCTATCAATGCATCGTAAAAGCGATTAAACTCATCCTCCGTCATTGGACAATTTAAATAAGCAGCTTCGCCTTTATCATATCTCGATTTCAGATAAACTTTATCCATATCGATACTATCTTTTTCCACAATTGGTGCTGCTGCATCATAGAAATACAAATAATCTTGACCAGTCATTTCTTTTACTTTTTCGGCAAGAGCTGGAGAGGTTAATGGGCCCGTCGCTATAACAGTAATACCCTCTGGGATTTCTGTTACTTCCTCATTGACAATTTCGATTAACGGATGATTACGTATAGCATCTGTAACTCTTCCAGAGAAATCATGTCTGTCAACAGCAAGTGCGCCTCCAGCAGGTACACTGCTGTTATCTGCTGATTGTATAATAATTGAGTCCAACATACGCATTTCTTCTTTAATAACGCCTACAGCATTAGTTAAGTTATTAGCTCTTAGTGAATTGGAGCAAACCAATTCAGCAAACTTGTCAGTATGATGCGCTGGAGTTTGTTTAACGGGGCGCATTTCATAAAGACGTACTTTTATACCTCTTTTAGCTATTTGCCATGCAGCCTCACTTCCTGCTAGTCCTGCACCAATAACGTTTACTATTTCAGTCATGTCGTATCCTTCTTTCTAACTTTGCGGATCTTCTTTATAATCACACGCAACACATTGTATTTGTATACCTTTTTTCAATTTCTTCTCTACTAACATCTCATTACATTTTGGACATGGTCTATTTATTGGTTTGTCCCAAGAAACGAATTCACAGGTTGGATATTGGTTACACCCATAAAATAAACGCTTCGTTTTACTTTTGCGCTCCACAATCTGTCCTTCTCCACACACTCGGCAAGGGACACCTATTTCCTTGATGATCGCCTTTGTATTTCGACATTCCGGGAAATTACTACATGCCATAAATTTCCCATATCGTCCTAATTTATAAACCATTGGAGAACCACAGTTTTCACAATCTTCTCCCGTTGGTTCATCTTTAATAACGATTTTCTCCATCTCAGCGTCTGCATATATGACACGCTTCTCGAAATCCTGATAGAAGCCATCGATTACTTCCACCCATTTTACTTGTCCCTCTTCTACACTATCCAAATCTCTTTCCATCTGGGCAGTGAACTCTATATCTAAAATTTGAGGGAAAAACTCTAATACAAGCTGATGGACGATTGTTCCAAGCTCGGTAGGAACAAAACGCTTCGTCTCTAAAGCTACATACCCACGTTTTTGAATCGTATCTAAAGTTGGAGCATAAGTAGAAGGTCTACCAATCCCTAACTCTTCCAACGTTTTCACAAGTCTTGCCTCCGAGTATCTTGGAGGAGGCTGAGTAAAATGTTGCTTCGGGTCAATAGACAACGCATTTACTTTATCCCCGACTTCCAAAACTGGTAATAGTTTGTCCTTGTCATCAGTTTGATCATCCGAACCTTCCACGTACACCTTCATAAATCCAGGAAATTTTACTTGTGAACCATTTGCTCTAAAGTAAACTTCCCCGTTTTTAAGGTCAACAGCTACTGTATCTAATATAGCAGATGCCATTTGGCTAGCTATAAAACGCTCCCATATTAACTTGTATAATTTTAGTTGGTCACGAGATAGAATTGCTTTTAGTTCATTCGGAGTTCTTAGAACACTCGTAGGTCGAACAGCTTCGTGGGCATCTTGTGCTTTTTTCGATTGCTTTTCTACCTTTTTCGTAGAAATGAATTCTGCACCAAATTCAGTTTTTATATATTCCTGTACATCTGCTTTCGCACTATCCGATATTCTTGTAGAATCCGTACGCATATAGGTAATCAACCCGACCGTTCCTTGTTTTTTACCTAAGTCGATTCCCTCATACAATTGCTGTGCAAGCATCATGGTTTTTCTAGCTCTAAAATTTAGTTTTCTTGCTGCTTCCTGTTGAAGGGATGATGTAGTAAAGGAAGGGGCTGGATTGCGTTTTCGTTCTTTTTTCACAACATTAGCAACTTCAAACTTTTTGCCCTTCATAAGCTTTAGTACTTCTTTTACTTCTTCTTCATTAGAAAGTTTTCTTTTTTCTTTCTCACTTCCATAATAAAGCGCATCGAAAGCTTTCTTATTTTTATCGAATTGTCCTTCAATTGTCCAGTACTCTTCTGGTGTGAAATTATTGATTTCATCTTCCCGATCAATAATTAAACGAAGAGCTACAGATTGCACTCGGCCTGCTGACAGACCTTTCTTTACTTTTTTCCATAAAATTGGACTAATATTGTATCCTACAAGTCGGTCTAAAATTCTTCTCGCTTGTTGTGCATCGACTAGATCCATATTAATAGGTCTAGGATGCTTAAAGGATTCTAGGATAGCCTCTTTTGTAATTTCATTAAACACTACTCGGCAATCCGATTCAATATCTACATTTAAAGAGTTTGCCAAGTGCCAAGCTATTGCTTCCCCTTCTCTGTCGGGGTCAGCCGCGAGATAAATTTTCTTTGCTTTTTTTGCTGCAGTTTTTAGTTCTTGTAGTACCGGGCCTTTACCCCTGATTGTTATATACTTTGGTTCGTAATTATTTTCCGTATCGACACCCATTTGACTTCTAGGAAGGTCACGTACATGACCAATAGATGCTTTAACTTTATATTTTTTTCCAAGATATTTTTCTATTGTTTTTGCCTTTGCTGGCGATTCAACAATTACCAAATAATCCGACATAAATTTCCCTCCTTATAGAAGGTAACTCGCTTTAATCTTCAAAACAAATACCTGTTGCAAAATGTATACCAGTTTTCTTATAAAAGCAAGACTTTTCATTTTTTTGTTTTTTATTTATTTAACTCTTCAAGTATTTGATGCCCGTTCCAGACTGGTTTTGCACCTTCTAATATAAGCAAATGCGGACCAATAGAAAGCGGAGAGTGTATAGATCCCGGGATCGCAAAAATCTCCTTACCATTTTCTAACGCATGCTCCATAGTGGAAACAGTACCACTCTTTTTTATCGCTTCTGTAATAACTATACCTCTGGAAAGCCCGCTAATAATTCGATTTCTCATAGGAAAATTCCACTTTTGTGGTGTTATATATGGGGGGTACTCAGTTAATAATAACTGATTTCTCTCCATTTCGTTAGCTAATTTAAGATTTTGTTTAGGATATACATGAAATAATCCTGTTCCCAGCACTGCAATCGTTTTTCCGCCTAAGCTCATTGTTATTTCATGCGCTAATGTATCTGCTCCCTTAGCAAGACCGCTAATAATTACATACTCTTCGTTTATTAAGGGAGGCAGTATTGTTTTAATACTTTCGGCGGAATAATCCGTTGCCTCTCTTGAACCAATAATTGCTAGTTTCTTAGGGGTGGCAAGTAATTCTATCTTACCTTTTACGTATATTACAGCGGGAGGATCATATAAATTTAATAGACTTTTAGGATAATTGGGATCGGAAAAAAGAATGGGGATAATCGAGTGCTTTTCATACATTTGAAGCATCGGAATTTCGACAAATTCTTGAAACATTTTTTGGAGTTTATTAGCGCGTTCGAGGGAGATTTTACATAACTTCGACAATAAATGCGGGGATATTTTTTCAAATTGAGCTAAATTCGGATCATATTCAAGTAAAGTTTGTAGCTTATTTAATGGTACAGGATAAACATAATGTAAAGCTAAAAAGCGGTTAGTAAATTGACTTTTACTCATTGGTTTCCTCCTTTATTATACGACTAGTTTAGTATTGTTTGTCCTTTCAAGCGTAGAATTATTTAAGAAAAACCGTGCAAAATAGACGCTCAGTCCAGGGTCTTCAGCTCATGCTATTCCGGCTGGAGTCGCCGCCCTGCGCTTCATTCAACAAAGTCCACTTTAAACAAACGGATAATTGAATACAATTGCACTGATTATTCATAGTGTACACGGAAAAAAGAAATGCTGAAATGGATTCTAGTACAAGAATTATTACTGGCTTCATCTATCATTGGATATAGCATATAAAATTTAAAATCGATTACAGATGATTTTATCCCTACATTCACTTTGACTAATCTTTTTATCTAAGCGATACGCTTTGCCAAATCTTATATATACTTTTTCTTTTAAAAAAATACGGCAACATCAGTTGATGCGCCGTACTTCTATATTAATGTGTTTTACAAGAATCGTAAATACCTGCTTCTTTAATCGCTTCGATTAAAGTTTCACCAATAACAGATGGAGTTGCCGCTACTTTCATGCCAGCTGCTTCCATTGCTTTGATTTTTCCTTCTGCAGTACCTTGTCCACCGGAAATAATAGCTCCAGCATGACCCATACGTTTACCAGGAGGTGCAGTTTGACCACCGATGAATCCAATGACAGGCTTAGTCATATTTGCTTTGATCCATTCAGCTGCTTCCTCTTCTGCAGTTCCACCAATTTCCCCAATCATAACTGCTGCATATGTTTCAGGGTCATCATTAAATTCTTTTAGAACATCGATGAAGTTAGTTCCGTTAACTGGATCTCCACCAATACCCACAGAAGTAGATTGACCGATACCTGCATCAGTTAATTGAAGTACAGCCTCATAAGTTAGAGTTCCTGAACGAGAAACTACTCCTACATGACCTTTAGTGTTGATGTAACCTGGCATAATACCAATTTTACATTCATCTGCAGTAATAACACCCGGACAGTTCGGTCCAACTAGGCGTGTTTTCTTACCTTCCATGTAACGTTTAACGTTAACCATGTCAAGTACTGGGATATGTTCAGTAATACAAATAGTCATATCTAATTCCGCGTCAACAGCTTCTAAAATCGCATCTGCAGCAAATGGTGCTGGAACATAAATTACTGAAACGTTAGCGCCAGTAGCTTTAACAGCATCTTCAACTGTATTGAAAACTGGAACTCCTTCTACTTCTGTTCCACCTTTACCAGGTGTTACCCCAGCAACGATTTTAGTTCCATATTCTAACATTTGTTTTGTATGGAAAAGAGCAGTTGAGCCCGTAATTCCTTGTACAATTACTTTAGTATCTTTATTAATGTATACGCTCACTTTTTGTCCCTGCCTTTCTTATCCTACAAGATTAACGATTTTTTGAGCACCGTCAGCCATTGAATCTGCTGCAACGATATTTAAGCCGGATTCATTTAATAATTTTTTACCTAGTTCTACGTTAGTACCTTCTAAACGAACTACAAGTGGTACTTCTAAACCTAATTCTTTGGCTGCAATAATAACACCCTCAGCGATAATATCACACTTCATAATTCCACCGAAGATATTAACAAAAATACCTTTTACATTTTTATCAGAAAGAATGATTTTGAATGCTTCTGTAACTTTTTCAGCTGTCGCGCCGCCCCCAACGTCAAGGAAGTTTGCGGGTGATCCGCCGTAATAGCTAATCGTATCCATTGTTGCCATAGCAAGTCCTGCTCCATTAACCATACAACCGATATTTCCGTCTAAAGAAATATAGCTTAGGTCATATTTTGAAGCTTCAATCTCTTTTGGATCCTCTTCATCATAATCACGCATTTCTAAAATGTCTTTATGACGATATAATGCGTTACCATCGAAGTTGAATTTTGCATCAAGTGCTAAAACATTGTCATCAGCAGTTACTACCAATGGGTTAATCTCAACGATTGAAGCATCTTTTTCTTTATAAACTTGATATAAACCAAGCATAAATTTAGCTGCTTTGTTCACAAGTTTAGCTGGGATATTCATATTAAACGCCATACGACGTGCTTGGAAGCCCGTTAAGCCTACAACTGGATCGATTTCTTCATAGAAAAGTTTTTCAGGACTATTTTCAGCTACTTCTTCAATGTCCATACCGCCCTCTTCAGAGCCCATTAATGTTACACGTGAAGTTGAACGGTCTAAAACTAGACCTACATAATATTCCTTCTTGATGTCGCTTCCTTCTTCGATAAGTAAGCGTTTAATCTCTTTACCTTCAGGACCAGTTTGGTGAGTAACAAGTACCTTACCTAATAGTTCCTTCGCGTATTCACGTACCTCATCTAGATTTTTTGCGATTTTTACTCCACCAGCTTTACCTCGTCCACCTGCGTGAATTTGAGCTTTAACAACAATAACGCTTGATCCTAATTCCTTTGCCGCCTTCACTGCCTCTTCAGGTGAGAAAGCTACAATTCCGTTAGAAACTGCTACGCCATATTGTCTAAGGAGTTGTTTACCTTGATATTCATGGATATTCATCTTACATCCTCCAATCAAACTTATGTCAAGTAATTTACTACCTTTCTAATTGTATTAAAAGTGTCACATCTTGTCCACAAAAGTATGATATTTGCTTAAAACAACAAATATTCAGATTATCTGTCGAACGTTTTAACTTTAGTTCCTTTTTCTTTATCTATTTTATAAATATAAGCAAAAACCTCCGCTACCGCTTGATACAGCTCCTCTGGAATCGATTGATTAATATCTAATTGTCCAAGAAGTTCTACTAAACTGGCATCCTCCTGGACAGGAACATTAAATTCTTCTGCTTTTGCTAAAATATTTTCTGCTATTTTACCTTTTCCTTTAGCAACTATCTTTGGTGCATCGTTAAACCCCGGGTTATACGTTATGGCTACTGCTTCTTTTCGAGCATATCTTTCCTCTTTCATATACGAATGTCTACTCCTTGCGCGTCATACGTGTTTGGTTTTGACTTCAAAATAGATGTCATTTTTTGTTCCTCAAAAGTTTTTACGAATACTCCTGATAGTTGATAGCCGACAGAGGATAGTCCTACCTTTAATGTTTCTTTAAATTTTTCAGCAAATAGACCTAACTGTTGGTCGTCATTAAACAAAGTAATCGATACTACTCTATTTTGAACCTGCATATCTACCACAGTTTCTTCTAAAGTATCCAACTGTAAATAAAACATTATCCTTGCAAAATCAGAGTCGATTTTACCGTCCTCTTTCATACGACCATTCCACTCAAGTGTCGCATCCATTTTTTTACCTAAAAACTCCAATGGAACTTGCATCAACAGCTGGTGTTGTGGTCCATTTTCATTAGATAATATTTGCAATCCATTCATGCGCCCGAGTACCACTTCCGCACTTTCTCTAACTGCTGAGGAAATGGTCTGATTTTGCAATAGCTCTACAATTTGCGGCTTTAATTGGGAAGCTAATTGTCTTATTTCTTCACTATTACCTCCGAGCTTCGCTTCATAACCGAATCCTAGAGATTTCAATACCTCTTTCATAGCATGCTCGAATGCTTTTCCATCTAGTTGTTGCATAACTTGTTGTTCTGCTTGAACTATTGTTTGAGCCAACACATTACTGCTTGCAGAATTTTTACTTATAACCGTTACTTGCTGCAGAGTCTGAGCTATCGATTCTACGGTTGTTCCTTTACCTACCAATGACACCAAATGATCCTTAGGAGTTAAACCATTCATATCCTTTGAGAAAATTGCTTGTTGGCTTTGCTCGGCAAATACTTTTGTCAGTGCATTATTTACTACTTGCATTTGGTTGGGGTGATTATCATTTTTTAATAATGCAATCACTTCACTTTTTTGGCTTGTCGTTAAAGAAGGATGCCCACTTACCCAATTGCGTAATAGTTCTAATACTTGTCCTTTTTCCGTAGGAGCAGCCTGGCCAAGCTTTACCAATTGATCTCCAGCAGAATTCGCAATCGCTTGCTGCCCAGTAACCGGAATTGGATTGGCAAGACTTGCAGTTGGCAATAAAATATTGGATTCTTTTAGTGCTTGCAGAATCGGTAAGCGTGAAGCTAAAGGTTGTTGCTGATTCTGAAGGATTTCTACTTGTTTTCCAAGCATCGCTCCAGCAGCTGGTCCATTAAATGGTTCTGCTATCTTTTGTAGATTTTGGAGGATATTATTTTTCAATGTTGGCGTTACCGTTTGATCTTGTTGTAATTGAACTTGCAAATTTTGAAGGATAGTATGCAAGCCATCGGTAGATTTACCACTCAATACTGTCTGTAGAATTGAAGTCGTTAAAGGCAATTTCATCTCAATTATCTTTTGAATTGTCTCGAGCGCCGCTTTCATCGTTATATCCTTTGGCAGCTGTTTTAATAATTGTTCTACTTGCATTAATGTATCCTTAGAAACGGGTAATTGCTGTTTCATAAAAAAATGTACCGCCGCTTGCATTTCAGTTGTTTTTGGTAAATTCATTGCTTGTAATAATTGTTGGCCTTGTTGCGCCAATGTATTTCCCTGTGTAAGAGGTCCTGTAACTACTTTTAATTGTAATTCAGGTGCTGATTTTTCTACGTGAAAAAAATGAGAATCTCCAGCTTTTAGCGGAGTCTCTAATTTAGCAATTACTTTTTGATTGCCAATCTGGACTTCTGCTGTTTGATTTGGATACAGTTTTTTAATAGTCCCGTGAACCACTTGTCCTTCCTTCATAGGAGTCTGTAACTGAGAAGTGATCCCAGAAGTTTTTTGTGATTGAATAATTGAAAAAGATGTCGAAGTCACGTTATCACCTCATTCTTAATATAGATTTAATCGGTTCGAAAGTCTTTCGATGATGCGGGGTTGGGCCGTACCGTTCGATCATTTCGATATGTAGCTTTGTGCCATAGCCTGCATGTTTGTTAAATAAATACATTGGAAATTGCTCGTGTAATTGGTCCATGTATTCGTCTCGAGCCGTTTTTGCTAATATGGACGCCGCTGCAATTGCTAAGCTTTGTGCATCACCTTTTACAATGGAATGAGCTTCGATATCGATTGGCAAATTCATTGCATCTACTAAAACAACATTTGGTCTTGTTTTTAGACTTAATACAGCCTCTGTCATGGATTGTTTAGTTGCTTCATAAATATTGAGTTGATCTATTTTTTCAACTGATTGAAAGTGAATGAAATACGCAATTGCATTTCGCTTAATACATTCAGCTAATTCATTTCGCTTTTTTCGTGACAATTGTTTAGAATCATCAAGACCTATTAAATCCTCTGTATTATTTTGAAGTATTACAGCCGCTGTCACTACTGGTCCAGCTAAAGGTCCTCTACCGGCTTCATCTACTCCTGCCACTAAATCATTTGTTTGAGAACAATAACTTCTATCGAAGACGACTTTTTCTTCATGCGATTGACGTTCTAGTAGAAGTAGCTGTTGTTTTCTTTTCCAGCTTGTCCATAGTTTTCGAGCACCAATTCGTTCATCCTGTTCTAATTCAGTTATCCAGGCTTCCGAGCCCGTTGATTGTTCCAATTTGTCTTTGATCTCTTTTAAACTTAACAATTCTCTCACATTCTTTCTATTTCTTAATCTATGTATCGACAATTATGTATTATATTGAATAATTTCACAAACAGTGAATGCTTCTTTTAAAAAGAGAAAACCCTTTTTACCATTTGGCAAAAAGGGTAGTATGTTTGCTTAATATTCTTCCACAAAATCAAATGTTAATCTACCTAGATGAAGATTACGAACGTCTCGTACAATTAGCTCCGCCACTTGGTCGTAATCTATTTCTCCACCATTTGAAAAACATCTTCTTAACTTACCAATATGGTCAAACGTTTCCACCAAATCTTCGCTGACTTCTTTCACCTGATAACGGTCTTCCATCCTTTTTGGATAGTGTTCCTGCAAAAAATTTAAGCCGTAAACCGCTAAATCCTCCATATTGATCACCGCGTCTTTAATAGCACCAGTAAGAGCAAGCTTATACCCGACCTGCTGATCCTCAAATTTCGGCCATAGAATACCAGGAGTATCAAGCAATTCAATTTCTTTTTCTACTTTGATCCATTGTTGCCTTTTCGTTACACCAGGGGTATTACCTGTTCTCGCAATATTTTTCTTTGCAAATCGGTTAATTAGAGTTGATTTTCCTACATTAGGTATACCAACAATCATTGCACGTATCGCTCTAGGTTTTATACCTCTGTCCTTCATGCGGTCCCATTTAGGCTTTAACAGCTCTTTTGCTGCCTTAAATACAGTTTGGAGACCTTTTCCCTCTAAAGAGTTAATCGCCACTGCAGGATGTCCTTTTTCCTCGAAATAGGCAATCCATTTTTTAGTTTGCGTTTCATCTGCCATATCCATTTTATTTAATATGAGTAATCTCGTTTTCTGATGTATAACCTCATCTATCATTGGATTTCTAGATGATAGCGGTAAACGTGCATCTATTAATTCAAAAACGATATCTACTAATTTTAAGTTTTCTGTTACTTCTCTTCTTGCTTTGGCCATATGACCAGGAAACCATTGAATTGTCATAGTGCACCTCCTTTTTACTTAATAAAACCAATTTCATTCAGAGGCCAAAAAACAATATTTGTATTACCAATAACTTCATCAATAGCAACCAGGCCGATATGTCGACTGTCTTTACTATATCTTCGGTTATCTCCCATAACAAAAATATATCCTTTAGGAATTTCTTCCTCCTGAGTAATCTCTTTTAAAGTGAAATCATCTGTAAGTGTACCTTCCGTTATTTCACTTTTGTATTGATCTAAATAGGGTTCATCCATTGCTTTTCCATTAATGTATAACTGATCATTTTTATACTCAACATGATCACCAGGGAGCCCTATGACACGCTTAATGTAATTCTTTTGCTCTGGGGCATGAAATACTACTATGTCGTATCGATCTGGCTCACCAACCATATAGCCGATTTTGTTAACAACCATACGATCTCCATTTTTTAAAGTAGGCATCATCGATTCTCCGTCTACTACGATAGGTGTAAATAAAAAGAAGCGAATTATTGCTGCTAGCCCAAAAGCAATTAATAGAGCTTTTGACCACTCCCATAATTCATTCTTTTCTTTTTTTACTTGTTCCATCAACTTGCCCCCTTTAGTTATTGTCTTTATTGTACAAGGAAAACTCTTTTCAAGCAAAAACAAATGTCCATTTTTCTCGTTGTTTGTGTGTTTTGTTTATATGTAGCATGCTTAGTAATTATGCTTGCTATACAGATATGCACTATCTAAGAGCCAAACATAAATTTTCAAGATTGACCACATTGTCCCCTGTGTGAAACTCTTCACCTCTTCACCGATAATGCCCTAAAATTATAGATAATTTTCCAGTTTCGCAAGTGAATCAGCATTAGGAGCGAGTAATATACTTATTAACACAAGTATTTGAAATGTCCAAGCAAATAACGATCATAAGAGAATTGCTACCCTTTTGATATGACTTAGAAACTGTGATTCATTTTCAATACTTGGCTAAATTCATTAACAAGAGTAATCTCTAACACGAGCTGTATAGAGATTACCTTCTATTGAATCTATTATGTACATTTAATATGAATTCCATTTTTTTGAAATTCTTGATCATAGTCAAAATAAAAAATGTTGTAGCAAAAGTAGAAACACTCTTGCTACAACATTTACTTTTGCTATTAACGACGCTCTTTAATACGAGCTGCTTTACCGCGTAGGTCACGTAAGTAGTACAATTTAGCACGACGAACTTTACCACGACGAGTAACTTCTAAGTTTGCAATTTTTGGTGTGTGTACAGGGAATGTACGTTCAACACCAACACCGGATGAAATTTTACGAACTGTGAAAGTTTCGCTGATTCCGCCACCACGACGTTTAATTACAACACCTTCGTACATTTGGATACGTTCGCGAGTTCCCTCAACAACCTTAACGTGAACACGAACTGTGTCCCCTGGACGGAATGTAGGAAGGTCTGAACGTAATTGTTCTTTAGTGATTTCTGAAATAATGTTTTGCATCATTTTCTCTCCTTCTGTAGAATGCTCTTACACACAGTTGCTGTTGCAGCGGAACACCCAAAATCAGTACTTTTCATAAAAGTACATAGTAAAATATAACACAACTAATTATTGGATGCAATAATTATTACTATCTTTTTATTTCTTTTAATAAACGCTCCTCATCGGAAGTTAATTTTATCTGCTCCAATAAATCCGGTCTGCGCATGTAAGTTCTTTTTAATGATTGTTCTTTGCGCCACTTATCAATTGCAGCATGGTTTCCAGATATTAAAACGTCTGGAACTTTAAAACCTCGGAATTCCACTGGACGGGTATAATGAGGATGCTCAAGCAAACCAGTAGAAAAAGAATCTTTTTCATGCGATTCTGCATTACCTAGTACATTCGGCAATAATCTCACAACGCTATCCACAACAGTCATAGCTGCGAGCTCGCCACCTGTTAAAACAAAATCTCCTATGGAAATTTCATCCGTCACTAAATGCTCTCGAATTCGTTCATCATAGCCCTCGTAATGACCACAAATAAAAACAAGTTCTTCTTCTCGTGCTAGTTCTTCTGCTTTTTTCTGCGTAAAACGCTCTCCCTGCGGACATAAAAGAATAATGCGTCTACTTGTCCCCTGACTCGGCGGAAGAGCCTCTACTGCATTAAAAATAGGTTCTGGCTTCAACACCATTCCAGCTCCCCCACCATAAGGATAGTCATCAACTTGATGATGTTTATTGCCAGAGTGATCACGAAAGTTTACTACATTTATCGCTACTTCATTCTTTTCTTGAGCCTTTTTCAAAATCGATGAATTAAATACACCTGTAAACATCTCCGGAAAAAGAGAAAGAATGTGAATGCTCATCATGACAGTAAACCATCCATTACTTCAATTGTGATTTTCTTGTTTTCAATATCAATTGATTTCACTATGTCCTCGATATATGGAATATAGTGGTCTTTTTTCCCTTTTTCAGGTCGGACGGTCCAAACATCGTTAGCACCCGTTTGAATAATTTCCGATATTGTTCCAATGATTTCACCTTCAGTAGATACTACTGTGCAGCCAATAATTTCGTGAAAATAGAATTCATTTTCTTCTAATTCTGAAAGATATTTTTCAGAAACCTTTAAAATTGCATTTCGAAATGCTTCAACATCCTTCAACAATGAATATCCTTCAAAAGTTAATAAATCAAAGTTCTTATGTTGACGATGGCTTGCCACTTTAACGATAATTGGTTTTGAACCATCAGCTTTATGTAGAGCTAATTCGCTTCCAACCTCGTAGCGTTCGTCTGCAAAGTCCGTAGTAGAGATCACTCGAACCTCTCCCCAAATACCATGTGTATTTACTATCTTACCTACATTAAACCATTCCATTAAGATTACCTCCTTGTATGATAAACCGGGCAAAAAAACCAGGTTTTTAAGAACAAAAACATAGAAATGCCATTGATTTCCTCTCCGGTCGGACGCTTTCCGTGGGCACAGTCGAGCCTGTAGTCTCTCCCTCGTGCTGTCCCACTGGAGTCGCCGACCTGCGCTACAATCAATAATAACCACTTATTAATAAGGAAAGTTGAATACAATATCACATAAATAAGCAGGCTGTCTCTATACTAATTGTATAAAAATAAATTTAATTCTGCTTTCTTCATCTATCATTGGATAGCATTTCTGATTAAAAAAAGATTACAAGGAATTTGAATTGATCACTAAAAATTTGAACATCTTATCATCTAAGCGACAAGCTATGCTTAATCTTCTTGTTGGGTACTACACATTATATTGATTGTAGTGAAAGGTGGCGACTCCAGTGGGATGAGTGAGACAGATGAGATATCACATCGACGCGCTAGCGACGGTGATAGCTCATCGCTCACCCCACGGAAAGCGTCCACCTGAAACGGAAATCAGTAGTTTCATTAATTTAAGTCCCATGAACCCAGTGTACTGAGTAGTATAAAGTTTTCTGACCTATCAAAAAAGGAAGAACAAATTGTTCTCCCTTTAATCTAATATGTCGACATATGTTTTTTTCTTTTGGTGACTGCCTGCTGCTGAGTAAACAATTGTACGAATTGCTTTCGCGACACGCCCTTGTTTGCCAATTACTTTTCCCATATCTTCAGGATGAACAGAAAGTTTATAAACTATACGGTTTACACTTTCATCTTTTTCAACCTTCACATTTTCTGGATAATCAACTATCGGTTTAACGATTGCTTCGATCAGCTGCTTCACATTGTCCCCTCCGATTATTTGCCGAGTTTTGCGTTATGGAATTTTTCCATAATTCCTTGTTCTGAGAACAAGTTACGTACTGTATCAGATGGTTTCGCACCGTCTTGAAGCCATTTTAACGCTAATTCTTCGTTAATTTTAACTTCAGCTGGTTTAGTAAGTGGGTTATAAGTACCTACTGTTTCAATTTGACGACCATCACGCGGTGAGCGAGAGTCTGCTACTACAATACGATAGAAAGGAGACTTTTTTGCTCCGATACGTTTTAAACGAATTTTAACTGCCATTTTCATTGCACCTCCGAATAGTTTCACACAAGATAGTATATTATCAAGCTTTTATTTGTTTGTAAAGTGTTTTTTCTTAACACCCTATATTTTTTACTTAAACAATGAGTCTAGACCAGGCAATTTCATCTTTTTCTTGCCTTTTTGTTGCATGTTGGTCATTTGTTTCATCATTTTTTTCATGTCTTCAAATTGTTTCAGTAATCTGTTTATATCTTGAATAGATGTACCAGATCCTTTAGCAATTCTCTTTTTTCTTGGTCCATTAATTATCTCAGGAGTTGTTTTTTCTTGCGTAGTCATAGAATATATGATGGCTTCTACACGATCCATCTGTTTTTCATCCACCTTCGCATTTTCCAATCCTTTGATTTTACCTGCACCTGGAAGCATTTTTAGAATTTCGTCTAAAGGTCCCATTTGTTTCACTTGGCCAATTTGCTCTAAGAAATCATCAAATGTAAAACTCTGCGTACGGAATTTTTCTTCTAATTCCTTCGCTCGCTCTTCATCGACATTTGCCTGGGCTTTTTCGATCAGTGACATCATATCGCCCATACCTAAAATTCGAGAAGCCATTCGTTCCGGGTGGAAGGGCTCTAACGCATCCATTTTTTCACCCATCCCGACAAATTTAATCGGTTTTTGAGTAACGGAACGGATAGATAGTGCAGCACCACCGCGTGTGTCTCCATCTAGCTTCGTTAAAACGACACCAGTAATGCCTATAGCTTCATTAAAGTTATTCGCTACATTGACCGCATCCTGTCCAGTCATTGCATCTACAACTAAAAACACCTCATCAGGTTCTTTAATCGCACGGATATCCTTTAACTCTTGCATAAGTGTCTCATCAATATGAAGACGTCCTGCAGTATCTATAATAACTACATCATGATGTTCTTCCTTAGCTTGCTCCATAGCCTGTTTGACTATTTCAACAGGAGAAATATCTGTTCCTAATGCAAACACAGGTAGTGAAAGCTGTTTCCCAATGGTTTGCAGTTGCTGAACAGCCGCCGGTCTATAAATATCCGCAGCAACCAATAATGGCTTTTTATTATACTTTTTACGCAGAACATTGGCCAGTTTACCTGTTGTTGTTGTTTTCCCTGCGCCTTGCAAACCGACCATCATAATAACTGTTGGAGGTCTAGTAGAGAAAGAAATTTGACTTTGTTCTCCCCCCATCAGCTCCGTCAATTCATCTTTAACGATTTTAACAACCTGTTGACCAGGAGTTAAACTTTTCATCACGTCTTGCCCAACGGCACGATCCGATACATTTTTGACGAATTCTTTTACTACTTTTAAGTTAACGTCTGCCTCAAGAAGTGCATATCGAACTTCTCTCATCATTTCTTTTACATCGGCTTCAGAAATTTTCCCTTTACCTTTTATTTTCTGAAGTGTGCCTTGGAGTCGCTCAGCTAATCCTTCAAATGCCATGCTCGCTCGCCTCCTAATCCCATTCTTTTAATTGATTAATGAGTTGAATCAGTTCTTTTTCAGATGATTGATCTTTTACAAGAGAAAGCAGTTGTTCTACAGTTTCTTGTCTACGTTGAAATTTAGAAAATAGACTAAGTTTTTCTTCATACTCTTCTAACATAGCTTCAGTTCGACGTATATTGTCATATACTGCCTGCCTAGAAATAGTATATTCTTCCGCAATTTCTCCAAGGGATAAATCATCTAAATAATAAAGTTGCATATAGCTTCTTTGTTTATCTGTTAATAAAGCCTGGTAAAAATCGAAGAGAAAATTCATACGAGTTGTTTTTTCAATCATTTCCATCTCTCCTTACCATATCAACTACGCCACAGCGTAATTGCGTCCAGATTTTGAATTGTGCTAGGTCCTGCGTGATGCAGGTCAGTTTAGCCGTTGTCGCATGGATGCGACGTATTTAGGCTAACATCCTTTTAAAACCTTTCAAAATCTGTGACATCTGCCGGAGGCTAGTGATTACGTGGATGTCTTTCACACGCAAATCACCTGTCATACTATAGTTTAGTAAGAGAAGATACTTCTGTCAAGTAAAATTACTTGTCTGACTCTTCCCCTTTTTCTTCTTCTAATTCTAATCCATCAGCAAAAAGTCCATATACATACTTCTCGGCATCAAATGGTTGTAAATCATCCATCTGTTCTCCTAGACCAACAAATTTTACTGGGATATGAAGTTTATTGCGTATCGCGAGCACTATACCACCTTTTGCAGTACCGTCTAGCTTAGTTAATACAATTCCCGTCACATTTGTTACTTCTTTAAATGTTTGTGCTTGAACAAGTGCATTTTGCCCTGTAGTAGCATCAAGAGCTAGTAGCACTTCATGCGGAGCATCAGGTATCTCACGAGAAATTACCCGATGAATTTTTTCAAGCTCATTCATTAAGTTTACTTTGTTCTGCAATCTACCTGCTGTATCACAGATTAAGACATCGACACCACGTGATTTAGCGGCTCTTACAGCGTCATACATAACAGCAGCAGGATCTGAGCCTTCAGATTGTTTAATGACTTCGACTCCTACTCTATCTCCCCAGACTTGAAGCTGTTCGATTGCCCCAGCACGGAAAGTATCTCCCGCCGCTAGCATGACATTTTTCCCTTCCCCTTTTAGACGATGGGCGAGTTTGCCGATAGTCGTTGTTTTACCAACGCCGTTTACTCCGACAAACAAAATAACAGACAATCCTTTTTCTTCTAGTTGAAGTTCCGTTATGTCGTCCTCTCCAGCTTTATAAATTTCTACTAATTTTTCAGAAATGACCGATTGAATTCCAGAAGTATTTTTAATGTTTTTGCGTTGTACTTCAAATCGTAAAGAATCCATCAATTCTGTAACTGTTTCGAAACCCACATCTGCTTGAAGTAAAATTTCCTCCAGTTCCTCAAAAAAGTCTTCGTCCACTTTACGATATTTGGCAACTAAATCATTTACCTTTGACGTAAATTGGTTCCTTGTTTTGGAAAGCCCTTCCTTAAACTTATTTGTAATCGAAACTGTTTCTTCCGATTCTGGCGTAGAACCTAACATTTTCTCTTTGAATTTTTTAAAAAAGCTCATATATAAACTCCTTTTAAGTTACTAGTTCCGCTTCTAACTTAACAGAAACTAATTTAGATATACCAGATTCCTGCATTGTAATACCATACAGGACGTCTGCACCCTCCATTGTCCCCTTACGATGTGTAATAACGATAAACTGCGTATCATGACTGAATTTCTTTAAATAGTCACTATAACGAGTTACGTTAGCCTCATCCAGCGCTGCTTCCACTTCATCCAAAATACAAAATGGAACTGGACGTGTGCGTAAAATAGAGAATAGTAACGCAATGGCCGTAAGTGCTCGTTCCCCACCAGATAATAAAGAAAGATTTTGTAGTTTCTTTCCTGGTGGTTGAGCCAATATATCAATACCCGTATCAAGTAATGAAGTAGGATCTGTTAACACTAAATCTGCCTGACCACCACCAAATAATTCTCGGAACACCACTTTAAAATGACGTTGAATTTCATTAAAGGTTGTTTCGAAACGAATTGTCATCTCTTCATCCATTTCTTTGATAACCTCATGTAATGTTTCTTGAGCAGATAACAGATCTTCTCTTTGCTCCGTCAAAAATGAGTGGCGTTCATTTACTTGCTCATATTCCTGTATCGAACTGAGATTTATTGGCCCTAATTCCTCGATAGAGCGTTTCAATAATTTAACCTTTTTACGGGCTAGATTTTCTTCCATCTCAAATGGATAATCCCGCTCTGCTTCTTCTAATGTCATTTCATATGTTTCTTCTAAATGATTTTGTAACGTTTTCATTTCTACTTCTATTTTACTTTGTTTTATATCTAATGTACGTTCTTCCGTAAGTTGTATATTAGCTTGTTGTTGCAGTTGTTTTAATGTAATTTCTGCTTGTAAAATTGTTTGTGCAAGTCCTGTACGCTTCGTTTTACCTGTTTGAATTTGGACAACCAAATGTTCTTTTTTCAGTTTATGTTGATCTATTAGTTTCATCAATTCTTCTGGAGATGTTCCACCCTGGTCATCGTTTTCATACCAGGCAATTTCCTTCTGTAAGGTTGCTACTTTTTGTATACTCGTTACGCTAGTTTGATCCAAAAGAACATTCTCTTTCTCTAGTTGAGAAATTTGTTCATTGACCACTGCGATTAGAGATAGTAATTCACCTAATTCATTTTGGAATTTGTCTTTCTCCTGTAGGGATTGTTGTTTCAACATCTGCAATTCGTCAATTGTTTTCTGAATAGAAGTCAATGACTCGTTAATTTCTACGCTTCTGGAAGCAGTTTGTTCTTTTTTACGAACTAAGCCTTCATGTAGATGATTCTTTTCTGTTTTTTCTTCATCATATTCTAATAACTGACTCGTCAATCTAGAAATTATTGCTGCACATTCTCTAGATTCCGAGAGCAGTTTGTGCTCAAGTTCTCTTAGTTGTTCTCCAGAGAGTCGAGTTTCTTCAAGATCTTTTTTCAATTCTTGTACTTCTTGCTTTCTTTTTGAAACAGAAACTTCCGCTTCCAAAACGGATTTTTCTAGTTCCACCAGTTTAACATTTAGTTGCTCTAGCTCTGCTTTACGAGTAAATAAAGAAGATTGCTGTTTAACAGAACCCCCTGTTAAGGAACCTCCCGCATTCACTACATCACCATCTAAAGTAACGAAACGGAATTTATATTGCAGTCGAGCAGCCATTTCATTGGCTCCTTTTAAATCTTTGGCAATAATAATATTACCAAGTAGATTTTCTACAATAATTTGATAACCATCTGAATAATTTACAAGTTTATCCGCCGTATCTACAAAAGACGGATGATCCTTGATAGAATTTAGTGTGAATTCGTTTACTTTACGAGATTTCATAACCTGCAGCGGCAGGAATGTTGCTCGCCCCACTCTTTTCTTTTTTAACCAATCAATTGCAATTCTTGCATCCTGACTACTATCTGTAATTATATGCTGAGATTGGGGTCCAATAGCAGTATCAATTGCAGTCATATACGATTCCGGTATTTGAATTAGCTCGGCAACTGCTCCGTGAATTCCTTTTAGTTCCTTTTTATCTCGCGCAATAAGAACCTCTTTAACTCCTTGGAAAAACCCTGAAAACTCAGACTCTAACTCTTCCAATGAATCTCTTCTTGCTTGCATTTGATGTTTCATTTGATAGGCTTTTTGAAGCATTGTTTGTTGTTCTTCGAATGTGCCATCCAGGCGTTCTGAAACTTCTCGTTTGTTTTTATAATCCGCAAGTTTTTGTTGTAGCTCCTTTTGACAATTTGCCAATAATGGATCTAGTTCATTTTTGTGGATTGTTAGTTTTTCTAATTCGACTTTGATTTCCTGATAATCTGCAATCATTTTTTCAGAAGAAACTAATTCAAAGTGAAGTTGTTGCTCCATATGCTTCATTTCATTTTTCATCGTCGCTTCTTCATTTAACAAATCGATATACGTACTTTTCAAATCTTCAATTTCTTCTTCCATTTCGGAAGCCGATTTACTTAACACATGATCAATTTGAACTTTCTTGGCACGAAGCTCTTTGAGTTGAGCTAGTTTTTCTGATTTGGCTATACTATTAGTTTTCAATTGCTCTTCAAGTGTTTGGACTTTATGCAGTTCTTCTTCTAGCGCTTTTTTTAGCTGCGATATTTGCTGACTAGCATTTTGCTGTTTTTCAGCCAAAAGCAGTTTTCTGCCTTCTAAGCGTTCTAGCTCAGAACTTGACTCAACTAGTTCGCTTTGCTCTGTATCTAACTTTTCATCGATATCAGACATCACTTTTCTATGTTGTTGAATATTTTTTTCCAATTCATCTATTTGTAATAGCAAAGACTGTTTGATTTGCTGGAGTTCTTCTAGTTTTTTTTGTAACTCCATATTTTCTTGAACAAATAGTCTTAAATCATGGGCAATTACCGCAATTTCAATATCCTTAAGTTCAGCCGACATCATTAAATAATCGGACGCCAAAGAAGACTGGATTTGCAATGGCTCCATACGACCATCTAGTTCATGCAATATATCTAGCACACGGTTTAGGTTATCATCTGTTTCAATTAGCTTGAATTCAGCTTTCTTTTTACGTTGCTTATACCTTAGGACACCTGCAGTTTCCTCAAAAATTGTACGACGATCTTCTGGTCGACTATTTAATATTTCATCGACTCGTCCTTGAGAAATAATAGAAAAAGCTTCTTTTCCAAGTCCCGAATCCATAAATAAATCGGTAATATCCTTTAGTCTACATGTTTGTTTGTTTAACAGATATTCACTGTCTCCCGAACGAAACACCCTTCTAGTCACACTAATTTCCGCAAAATCAAGAGCAACTCGCTGATCTGCGTTATCTAATATCAAGGTCACTTCTGCAAAGTTCAATGCTTTTCTAGAATCACTTCCAGCAAAAATGACATCTTCCATTTTTGCACCTCGAAGGGATTTAGCAGATTGCTCACCTAACACCCATCTAATTGCGTCTGTAACATTACTTTTTCCACTACCATTTGGCCCTACTACTGCAGTTACTCCAGGAACAAAATCAATTCCTATACGGTCTGCAAATGACTTAAATCCAACAATTTCTAATCTTTTAAGGAACAATGATTATTCCTCCTGTTCTGAATCCCTTAATGCGAGTATTGCAAGTCTTGCGGCTTGTTGTTCTGCCTCTTTTTTTGAACGACCATTTCCAATACCCAGTTCTTTAGTGTTTAAAATAACCCGAGAAACAAAAGTTCGATTATGAGCCGGACCTTTTTCCTCTACAATTTCATAGCTTAAAGTACCATTATTTTGTTGTTGAATAATTTCTTGTAATTGACTTTTATAATCCATCACATGCGAAAAAGCACCGAGCTCAATTTTAGGGAAAACAACTTTTTCTAAAAACTCTATAACTGTTTCTAATCCCTGATCTAAGTATAAAGCACCGATAAATGCTTCAAAAACGTCCGCTAGAAGCGCTGGTCTTTCACGACCACCCGTCAGTTCCTCACCTTTTCCTAACAATACATATTTGCCGAAGTTTAACTCATTTGCAAATAAGACAAGTGAAGGCTCACAAACGATTGCTGCTCGAAGTTTAGTTAACTCACCTTCACTCATACCTGTATACTGTTGAAATAAATATTGAGAAACAGACAATTCCAATACTGCGTCTCCAAGGAACTCTAAACGTTCGTTATCGGTAAAAAATTTCCGTCGATGCTCATTCACATAAGATGAATGGGTAAAGGCTTGATACAATAATGTTGAATTATGAAACCTAATCTGAAAATGCTCCTGAAACTGCTCAAATTGTTCTTTTACAGTTTCTGAAAAAATGGCCTTACGTGTACTATTTTTTTTATGATTTACTTTCATGAATTATCTGCCTTTCTCACTTATCAAATGTCCTTCTAAGTTTACCCGTTTCTATACTAATGTGCAAAAAGAAATAGAGACGTTCTGTATTATTCGCATGGAATAAGTAGAACGTCTCTGCTACTATTAGATTTTATGTAGCCATCTAGAACTGCTAAATAAAATTTAACCTTGTTTGCTTTCAATATACTTAACTGCACTACCTACAGTTGAAATTTGTTCAGCATCTTCATCTGAAATTTCCATATCGAATTCATCTTCTAATTCCATTACTAATTCTACCACATCTAGAGAATCAGCACCTAAATCTTCACGAAAAGATGCTTCTAATTTTACTTCGCTCTCATCTACTCCTAGACGATCAATGATTACTTTAGTTACGCGTTCTAAAACAGTTGACACATTAGTCACCTCCCCTCAATGATTATACAAAAAACTACTTTCTAATGAAAGAGCTATTGCAATTTAATATCCTGTTAACCACTACTATTGATTTTCGTTGCAACTCATTTTCATGTTTCAAAGCTAGCGCAGCGATGCAGAAACATGCGGACGCTTTCCGCGGACGGAACCGTGAGCTGTGCTACCGCGGAGTCTTACATGTACATTCCGCCATTTACATGAATCGTTTGACCAGTTATATAATTTGCGTCTTCTGAGGCTAAAAATGCAACAGCCTTTGCAATATCCTCTGGATTTCCAAACTTAGCGAGCGGAATCTGACTAAGCATTTGGGATTTTATATCCTCTGGAAGGGCATCAGTCATATCTGTTGTTATAAATCCCGGTGCAACCGAGTTCACCGTAATATTGCGACTTGCCAACTCTTTAGCCGATGATTTAGTTAGACCGATAACTCCTGCTTTTGCAGCAACATAATTGGCCTGACCTGCATTACCAGATACACCAACAATGGAGGTAATATTAATAATTCTTCCAGCACGTTGTTTCATCATTTGTCTTGTCACAGCTTTTGTACAAAGAAAGACACCTTTTAAATTCGTATTAAGTACATCATCCCACTCTGCCTCTTTCATACGCATAAGAAGATTATCACGAGTAATACCTGCATTATTTACTAAAATATCAATGGAACCGAATTGTTCCATCGTTGCGCTTATTAGATTTTGAACATCATCGGCTTGGTCAACATTCGCTTGAATAGCAAACGCCTCCCCACCAGTTGCCTTAATTTCTTCTACAACTGCTTCTGCTCTATCTTTACTGCCACTATAGTTTACTGCAACCTTTGCTCCTTCTTTTGCTAGGTATAGAGCAATATCTTTTCCAATTCCTCGAGAAGCACCGGTTACAATTGCAGATTTCCCATCTAATTTACCCAATTTGCTCATCTCCTAACTCTGTAATAACTTGCTGTAACGTCACTTCATCATACACACAATAGGTGGTTACAGATCGATCGATTTTTTTCACTAATCCACTTAAAACTTTTCCAGGACCACATTCCACAAAAATAGTCGTTCCCTGCTCAATCATCTGTTGAATTGACTCCTCCCAGCGAACAGGCGAGTACAATTGTTCAACAAGTAAATTTTTAATATGGCTAGCATCTGTAACCGGTTCAGCAGTGACATTTGAAATTACAGGTATAGAAGCTTGCTGTAATTCTATCGCTGAAATAGCAGCATCTAATTGCTCCGCTGCAGGTCTCATTAATTCGGAGTGAAATGGTCCACTAACTACTAGAGGAATTGCTCTTTTAGCACCAGCTTCTTTTGCTTTACTCGAAGCCTCTTCTACTCCAGCAGCGGTTCCAGAAATAACAATTTGTCCAGGACAATTCAAGTTAGCTATTTGGACTACCTCACCATTTGCCGAAACTGCAGCTGTGACAGCTGACAATTCATCTCTACCCAATCCTAGTATCGCAGCCATTGCCCCTTCTCCAGCAGGCACTGCTTCGTTCATATACAAACCTCTTTGATGGACCAATAAAACAGCCTCTTCAAAGCTTAAAACATTTGAAGCAACAAGGGCAGAATATTCACCTAAACTATGACCAGCAGTGAAATGCGGAATGATGCCAGCTTGTTTTAGTTTGTGGGCAACCATTGAACTCGTAGTTAGCAATGCTGGCTGAGCATTATATGTTTTAGTAAGTTCCTCAGCAGGTCCATTCAACATAAGATCACTCAAAGAAAATCCTAATACCTCATTTGCCTGCTCATAAAAAGTACGGCAATCTGCATTATTTTCTACTAATTGTTGACCCATCCCTACTGATTGAGATCCTTGTCCAGGAAAGATAAAAGCAATTTTAGTCATTGGATGATTCCTTTCGTAATGTAGTAGATATGATGTCTGCAACATTATGCTCCACCATTGTTCGTGCTTGTCTGATTGCATGATAAATTGCACGACCGTTCGACGACCCATGCGCTTTAATAACAGGAGCCTTCAGTCCGAATAATCCTGCACCACCGTATTCGGAGTAATCTAATGTGTTTTTTAATCCTTTAAGCTCATTTTTTACTAATAGTGCAGAAATTTTTGTTTTAGCAGATGTATTAAAAGCTTCCTTCAACAAAGTAAATATACCCGAAGCTGTACCTTCAATCGTTTTAAGTACCATGTTACCAGTAAAACCATCTGTTACAACAACGTCTGCTACTCCAGTAAGTAAATCTCGGGATTCCACATTGCCTACAAAATTAATCGGTGCGTTTTTTAACAAAGTAAATGCCGCTTTGGTTAGCTCGTTTCCTTTAATATCTTCCGTCCCAATGTTCAATAGCCCAACACGAGGATTCGAGATACCTCGAACTTTCTCTGCATATATGCTACCCATAACCGCAAACTGCTCTAAATGCTCTGGTTTAGCATCTGCATTTGCCCCTAAATCCAGCATAACAAACCCTTTACCATCAAGTGTAGGTAGGGTAGGTGCTAGAGCAGGACGATCTACTTGATCGATACGACCAACAATAAATAATCCTGCAGCCATTAAAGCACCAGTATTCCCCGCTGATACACATGCATCTGAACTTCCATTTTTCACTGATTCCGCCATTTTAACCAAGGAGGAGTTTTTCTTTCTTCTAATTGCACGAACGGGCTCATCCGTTCCTTCAATTACTTCATCTGTATGTATTACGGTTAAACGTTCATGTTGCTTAACTAAAGAAGCAAGCTTTTCCTCATCGCCGTATAGTTGAATTTCGATATCAGCGAACGCTTCTAACGCCTCATAAACACCTTTTACAATTTCATAAGGAGCATTGTCCCCGCCCATTGCATCTATTGAAATTTTCATTTTTAATCACCTTTTTTATGACATCGTTACTCTGTACATGCTAAATTGACCAACGAAAACCGTCTCATTTTCAACTTTGCTGGTCACTTCTATTAACGTACTATTCTTTTCAGCATCACTGTTTTTTACTACCGCTTTTGCAATTACACGATCACCCGCTTTTACAGGTTTGACAAATGTTATATTAGATTTCCGTGTAAGTGCTAGATCATCATTTATAACTGCAACAGCCAATGAATTAGCCTGGGCAAATAAATGGTGTCCCCTTGCTATACCATTTCGAGCAAATACATGATCCTTTGTAATATCCAATATTGAAATGGCTTGCTTATCAAGATCTATATCAATAATTTCTCCAATTACTTCATCAATTGGAAGAGATTTGACCTCTTCTTCAAAATTATGAGCAGCTACTGATTTAATACGCTCCCGTAGTTCTGGAATAGATAATTCCATTCTATCTAATCGAATAGTTTGAACACTCACACGAAAATTAGATGCTAAATTTTCATCTGTAATAAACGGATTTTTCTCTAGTGTCTCTAGAAGTAGATTCTGCCTATCTTTTTTGGAGTATTTCATTTCTTCACCACCATTTTAGCACTTGGTACTAATATCAGTATATAAATATTAAAAAAAGAATGCAAGAATTGATTCAAAATCATTCTTACATTCTCTTTAATCAATTCGTTCACCATCCATAGCTTTTGAATTTGTAAGCATTTCCCGAAGTCCGGCAAGTTCTTCCGAATTCCAAAATTCTTTAGAGTCTAATAACCTTTCAGCGTCTACCTTAGCAGTATTCAAAGCCCGATAATCATGAACAAGATCTGCTACTTTAAATTCTGGAAGTCCACTTTGTTTTTTTCCAAAAAAGTCGCCAGGACCTCGAAGCTCTAAATCTTTTTCAGCTAGTATAAATCCATCATTTGTCTCGGTCATGGAAATCATTCGCTCTTTACCTTCTTCTGACTTCGGATCAGCTAGCAATATACAATACGATTGATGCTCTCCTCGACCAACTCGACCACGTAATTGATGTAGCTGAGCTAAACCAAAACGTTCTGCATCGAAAATAATCATAAATGTTGCATTCGGAACGTTCACACCAACCTCAACAACAGTAGTGGAAACTAATACTTGGATGTTCCCTTCAGAGAAATCTCTCATTACTTGTTCTTTCTCATCTGAATGGAGTCTACCATGCATTAAACCAACTGTGGAGTTGCCCTTGAGTTCCTCTGCCATCATGTTATACACATCTACCGCATTTTGCACATCAAGCTTTTCAGACTCCTCGATTAAAGGGCAAATTATATAGGCTTGTCTTCCAGTGGCCAGTTCATTTTTTAATCGAGCTATCAATTTATGTAGCTGTTCAGGTTTCATCCAATGCGTTTCAATTTTCTTACGACCAGCAGGCATTTCATCAATAATGGAAACATCCATTTCACCAAAAGCCGTGATTGCTAAAGTGCGAGGGATTGGAGTGGCAGTCATAAATAGCACGTCCGGATTTTCACCTTTTTCTTTTAGTACTCTACGTTGCTCTACACCAAATCTATGTTGCTCATCTGTTATAACAAGGCCAAGCTTTTTAAATGCAACATCCGGTTGAATTAGTGCATGCGTTCCTATCAACAGATCTATAGTCCCAGCTTCTAGATTTTCTAATACCACTCTTCTTGCTTTAGCTTTTGTAGAACCTGTTAGCAATGCAATTCTGACACCTATAGGGGCTAGCCATTCATCAAGCGAGCTAGCATGCTGCTCAGCCAATATTTCTGTAGGAGCCATTAGTGCTCCTTGATAACCTGCAGTAATCACAGCATATAAACAAATAGCTGCAACTATTGTTTTTCCTGAACCAACATCTCCTTGTAGTAGGCGATTCATACGATGAGGTTCACGTAAGTCTCGGCATATTTCATTGACAACTCTTTTTTGAGCATTTGTCAGTTCATAGGGTAATGTTTCGATTAATTTTTTTACTAAATCATTATGAAAGGCTATCCCATTCCCTACGTTTTGTTCTTTTCGAACCTTTTTAATAGCTTGCATTTTTAGTTGAAATACTAATAACTCCTCATAAACAAAACGTCTTCTAGCATCTTTGGAATGATCTGCGTCTTGCGGAAAATGAATACCTTCTAGAGCATCTGATATATCAGGTAAACGATATGGTAGTCTAATAGACTCTGGTAATGGATCTACAAGGGATTCCTTTATTTGATTTAAGGCCTGTCTCATAAATTTTCGGAATGTTTTTTGATTGATCGAACCTTTTAGTGAATATACTGGTTCAAAATCTTGTAAGTCTGTTTTTGGACCAATTGAAAAGGTGGAGACATTAATGACCTGTCTGCCCCGATCCCATTTACCTGATACTGTAACGATAGAACCAGGAATAATCTTGTCTTTTAAATATCCTTGGTTGAAAAATACTGCTTTTATTAAATGCTGTCCTGCAAGTATTCGAACCTGCATTCTGGATTTGTTCTTCCCTAAAAAAAGAAGTGAAGGCTCACTTTCGACCCTTCCTTCTACTGTGACACGTTCATTATGCGCCGTTTCTGCTAAGTTTTTCAGCCGGAAATCTTCATGTCTATATGGAAATGTCATGACTAAATCCTCTAATGTAATAATACCTAGGTCCTGTAAAGCGTTAGCTGTCCCACTTCCCACTCCCTTTAAGGAAGTAACTAAATCACTTCTACTAGTTTCCACTTCCCACTACTGCTCCACCAAAAATTTTAGCTTCTAACCACTTGCCAGTAGGAGTTGCTGCAAGACCACCTTGACCTGTTTCTCTTAGGGAAGCTGGCATCGTCTGCCCAATTTTATACATAGCATCAATTACTTCATCACAAGGAATTCGACTCGTCACTCCTGCAAGTGCCATATCTGCTGCCACTAAAGAATTGGAAGCGCCCATCGCATTTCTTTTCACACAAGGCACTTCTACTAGCCCAGCTACAGGGTCACAAACTAAGCCAAGCATGTTTTTTAAGGTAATCGCAAAAGCTTCAGCACATTGAGCAGGAGACCCACCAGCCATTTCAACGATTGCTGCAGCAGCCATTCCAGAGGCAGATCCAACTTCCGCCTGACAACCACCCGCTGCTCCTGAAATAGAAGCATTATTTGCCACCACAAATCCAAAAGCCCCAGATGTAAACAAATAACGTATCATTTGTTCTCTCGTAGGATTCAATTTGTTTTTCACTGCAAATAAAGTACCAGGAACTACTCCTGCCGAACCCGCTGTCGGAGTTGCACATATTGTACCCATGGCAGCATTAACTTCGTTCGTCGCAACTGCCTTACTTACTGCATCTAACATAAGCTCTCCAGTTAACGTATTCCCTTTTTTAAGATAGTTTTGTAAAAGAACAGCGTCTCCACCAGTTAAGCCTGAAGTAGAATGAACGCCTCGTAATCCTTTTTCTACAGCCTCTTCCATGACCGTTAAATTGCGATCCATTTGAGCCATTATTTCTTCTCTGGAACGATCTGTAATCATTATTTCTTGTTCTATCATTATTTCAGAGATAAGTTTATTTTCCTGGGTTGCTCGCTCCACTAATTCACGAACATTACGAAATAGAACTTCCATTTGTATTCCCCCTTAATCGGCGATTCTTGTTACTTGCGTAATATTAGGTAAATCGCCAATTTCTTTTAATATTTGTGCATTCACATTTTGATCGACTTCAATAACCATTAATGCCATATTTCCTTTTTCCCGACGCGAAACTTCCATATGTCCAATATTAATATCATATTTTGCTAAACAGTTTGACACACTTGCAATGCAACCCGAACGATCCTCATGAACTACTAAAATAGCAGCCATATCTCCAGAAAGACGTAGTGGAAAACCATTTAACTCCGTAATTTCTGTCTTTCCTCCACCAATTGAAATTCCGACCATAGACATTTCTCGATTTTCATCACCAATGACGATGCGAGCGGTATTAGGATGCTCGGTATGTGCAGTTTCAGGAATAAATTCATATGTTAACCCTGCTTGTTCTGCATCCGCAAACGCTGTCTTTATACGTTCATCAAATGTATCGTAATCTAGCAATCCGCCAATAATTGCTATGTCTGTTCCATGTCCTTTATATGTTTCTGCAAAAGATCCATATAAATGTATTTTAGCCCATGTAGGCTGAATTCCGAATAAGTCTCTAGCCACTCTTCCAATACGAGCCGCCCCAGCAGTATGAGAGGAGGATGGACCAATCATGACTGGTCCGATAATATCAAAAACAGATTTAAATTTCATTGATTAAACCTCCACAAGATGTTTTAGTAATACCATTTTACACTCAAAGCACAAAATAAACAAAGTATTGTATATTGTTTAGTCTAGGTCAAAGGAGATGCGAGGATAAATTATCTAGTATATATTTTAAAATGTGAATCAAGACAATTGATACCGTGTGGAGGAGAGGCTAGTATCCTACATGATCTGTGTTAGTTGATAGATAATTTCCGTTTCTCAAGTAAATCTCCCTTGAGAACACTTGCTTTGCACTAACAATTACTTGCGTTACAGCTGAATTTACTTGCCGAACTCTAGGGTTTAATTGCGTTCATACCTTACTTACTTGGGCGCGAAAGTAAATAGATTAGCTTTAAATTGGCTAGTCCATTTATTTTAATTTATTTATAAAGCGACAAAAAAACCATGTAAAGGAATTTCTCCACATGGTTTTTGAATTATTCTACAGATAAAATATATGGGTACAACGGCTGTTTGCCATTATACACTTCTACTTCTACTTCACCATACTTTGCTTCGATAAAGGCAGCGAATTCATTTGCTTCCTCTTCACTTACGCCTTCTCCGTAAATGACAGTAACTATTTCAGCCTCTTCGTCCATTAATGTTTGGATCAAGCTAGTAGTTACTTCTTTTAAGGAAGGATTCGAAAGAACAATTTTTCCTTCTGCAAGAGCCATGAAATCATCTTTTTTAATTTCGACTCCATCTATTGACGTATCACGAACAGCAAATGTTACTTGTCCAGTTTTGACCTGTGCATACGATTCAGTCATATTGTTTTTATTTTCTTCAACGGTTGCTTGTGGGTTAAAGGCTAATATTGCAGCCATTCCTTGCGGGATAGTTTTAGTAGGAACTACAGCAGCTTCAATTCCCAGTATTTCCGCAGCTTGTTCAGCAGCCATCACAATGTTTTTATTGTTCGGTAAGATTAACACACGCTCTGCTCCAACCGCTTCTATGGCTTTCACAATATCCTCTGTTGATGGATTCATTGTTTGTCCGCCTTCGATAACTGCTGATGCACCTAAGCTTTTTAATAGTTCCGAAACTCCAGAGCCCATCGCTACAGTAACAATTGCATATGGATGAATTTCTGCTTTTTTCGTTGTTTCTCCTGTAGAATATCCTTCTCCAACTATTTCAGTATGTTGCTGACGCATATTTTCAATTTTAATCTTGATGAGGTCACCATATTGTTGGCCGTATGTTAAAACCTCACCAGGTGTTTCTGAGTGAATATGAATTTTCGCAATTTCATCATCAGAAATAACAAGTAAAGAATCACCATATTCGCTTAAGTCATTACGGAAAGTCGTTTCATCAAATGCTTTTTTGCCATCCTCGAAACGAACCATAAATTCTGTACAAAAGCCGAATTCAATATCTGCAGTATCCATAAATCCTTGAACACTCATATGGTGCTCAGCACTTACAAGATCATCCATTGAAGACCCTATCGTCTTACTTGGCAACTCTTCGCCTTTCAAACTCGCTAAAAATCCTTCATATACAAATACTAGCCCTTGTCCACCACTATCAACTACTCCGACTTCCTTTAATACAGGTAATAAGTCTGGTGTTCGGTCCAAAGATTTTTTTGCTTCTGCTACTATTGCTTCCATTAGCTCTCGAATATCTTCTACATCTTCGCTAACCTCTACAGCTTTTCTAGCAGAATCCTTTGCGACTGTTAAGATAGTACCTTCTACTGGCTTCATCACTGCTTTGTATGCAGTTTCAACACCATAATTAAGTGCGTCTGCAAATTGTTTTGCATTTAACGTATCAAATTGCTCAATCGACTTACCGAAGCCACGGAACAATTGTGATAAAATAACCCCTGAATTTCCACGGGCCCCCATTAGTAAACCTTTAGAGAGTGCTTGAGCTGTTTTTCCAATATGTTCATTTGTATGCGCAGCTGTTTCTTTTGCACCTGAGGTCATGGATAGATTCATATTAGTCCCTGTGTCACCATCTGGAACAGGAAAAACATTTAATGCATCTACATAATCCGCATTCTGGAAAAGGTGATGTGCTCCCATCTGGACCATGTCTGCAAATTGGATACCATTGATTGATTTCATTATTTTCTCTCCTTATTTCACACGTTTGCCACGCGAACTCCTTGAACATACACATTAACGGATTTCACGGACATACCAAGAGATTTGTTTAGTGTGTATTTTACTTTTGACTGTACTTGATAGGCTATTTCTGAAATTTTCGTGCCGTAGCTAACAATTATATACATATCAATATGTAGATTTTCTTTTTCTTGTCTCACTAAAACACCTTTAGTGAAATTTTCTTTTCTTAATATGTCTGTTAATCCATCTCGAATTTGATGCTTTGATGCCATACCAACTATCCCATAGCATTCAATTGCGGCTCCACCGGCAATTTGAGCAACTGTATCTTGTGATATATCAATTAGTCCGAATTCATTTTTCAATTCAATTGACATGATAAGACCTCCCAAGTCTTTTTGACTATCCTTTATTGTACTACACCCATTAAAATTATAAAAGAGACGTTTACTTTCGTCCACTTTTTCAATGTTTTGGAGTTATGTGCTAGTTTAAAACTAGATTATACTTTTTTAGAAATCGCAAGTGTCCTTTAAGATTAATACCTGTTTCTATCGTTTTCGGTAAGCTTTGGACGGACTAGTTGCTATATTATTACCGATTGTTTTTCAGAGGGACTGGTCGTGACTTATGTCACGACCAGTCCCTCTTTTCTCGGTAATTTTATGGCGTTGTATGCCCATCACTCACCTATTACTGAAAGAATAATATTTAGAACATTTTGATAAATCAGGAAGCTCTCGTAGACACAATTTCGATTGCTCTAGCACTATTCTATACGATAGATTCCATCTATTTTTATGACGTAACCCCATTGTATTCCTAATCATTCAAAGTACCAGGAGCGCTGACTTTGTGCACTCAAGAAGCATATGCTTTCTTAGCTTTTATAATTGATTTGATCCTATTTTATATTTACTTGCTCTCACTTATTGTTTACTTGCTTCCACCTGGAGCGTACTTGCTGCCGTAAAGGATTTACTTGCGATCTATTACCTATTACTTGCGGAACGGATAATTTTCCCAAAACACTTTACTAATTCACAGCCTAAATGTGTAGAATCGAACTACATAAAGTTGTTTTCTACTTTCTATTTCGGCTGCAATGGATAATGTCCTTTAGATTATCCTGCATATTCATCGTGTTTATCATAAACGCTTGATTTATATTTATGATTAAGGACTACTGCTTAATTGATTGTATCGGAAGGCGGCGACTCCTGCGAAATTAGCTTGAGCTGAAGACCCCGCAGGAGCGCAGCTCACGAGGAGGCTGAAGTCAAGCCCGTGGAAAGCGTCCGCCTGAAGCGGAAATCATAGCGGTATTATAGTATAGATCTTATTTAAGGTATCTGTACTTTTTATACTGAATAACGTCTTGCGCTCTCTTCTATACTGTAAAGGTTTTTTTCTTGATAAGTGTTGCACTTCATTAAGGTCTGTGGTAAATTATTAAAGTATGTGAAATATCGAACTGAAAAATCTTTCAGCTTCTTTTTTAAAGGAGGAAATATAATGCCAAAAGTATGTGCAATCACTGGGCGTAAAGCTCGTTCGGGTAATGCTCGTTCTCACGCAATGAACTCTACTAAACGTACGTGGGGAGCTAACCTTCAAAAAGTACGCATTCTTGTAGACGGTAAACCAAAACGTGTATGGGTTTCTGCGAGAGCTTTAAAATCAGGAAAAATTGAGCGCGTTTAATCGCACTCATAATTAATGCCAGGCCGACTATCGTCGACCTGGCATTTTTTCATTTCTTCTTCTCTTCTTTTTTAAATAGCCGTATACAAACCTTCACAAAACTACTCACGGATTTAGGCAATCTAAATGTGTAGACCTTCACACAATTCCTCCCTTTTAGTCGCTGCTTCTTATCATTAAACATATGCCCGCGGTAAAAGAGATAGTACCTGTTTGGTCCTTAAGTTCATTGCTTGTAAATTTAGCATTCCCTACATTAATATACTCATTTTCTACATTGTATAAAAATCCTTGTAAAGTCATATTCTCCACATGTTCTCCAAAAGAGAAAAATGAAACATACTTGTAATGGTTATCAAAATTTATCGTATGTGTTCCTGAGGGTAAAAATCGAATGATATTTTGATTGTTTTGAATGACGAAAGTAATTGTTGGATTTTCTAATTGCAAACGACAAATATCATGTAGAGCCGCCTCATAATGATCTAAACGTCCACCAGTTATTCCTGTTACTATTACTTCATCAGGTTTATATTTTAAAGCAGTGAGTATGGCAATATGAGTGTCTGTTTCATCTTTTTCCATCTGTAGTTCTGTTACTTTTTGTATTTTGTTCTTCATGAAATTTTGTTCATCTTGTGTCAATGAATCAAAATCTCCTATAGCTTCATTTGGCAGTATTCCCTCTTCTAACAACTGCAGTGCCCCTCGATCAGCACCTATAAAAATAACTTCATCTGTATGAAAAGGAAGTTGTTTAAAATCAACAACTTCCTTAGATGGCCCACCTGAACAAACTACTACTCGCTTCATTTTGGAACTACACTTAAACCAGCTTCTTTAATCGCTTGTAAAGCTTTTGCTTTGTCAGGAGCGTTATAAATTGCAGATCCAGCAACTAATATAGTAGCTCCTGCTTCTACACAAGGTTTAATCGTTTCTTCATTGATACCGCCATCAATTTCAATTTCAATTGATAAATTTCGTTCTTTAATAATATCCGATAATTGCTTTACTTTAGGGACAACAGAATGGATAAACTTCTGACCTCCAAATCCAGGATTAACAGTCATGAAAAGTACCATATCAATATCTTCTAATACATGTTGTATTGTTTCAATCGGCGTATGAGGATTTAGTACAACACCCGGTTTTACACCAAATGAACGAATTAATTGAATCGTTCTATGCAAATGCGGACATGCCTCTACGTGAACCGTAATGTAATCTGCTCCTGCTTTGGCAAAAGATTCAATATATTGATCCGCATTTTCAATCATTAAATGAACATCTAAAGGTAGTTTTGTAAGCGGGCGTAGTGCTTCAACAACAATTGGCCCCATTGTAATATTCGGAACAAAATGCCCGTCCATTACATCGATATGAATTAGTTCTGCTCCCGCTTTTTCTACTTCTAATACTTCTTCACCTAGCTTAGAAAAGTTTGCTGCTAGTATTGAAGGTGCTATTTTCACCATAATTTAGTACCTCGGCTTTCTATCTATAATTTCTTCTAAGAATTGTAAGTAATGTTTGTATCGATACGCTTTTATCTCACCGGTATCTACTGCTTCTTTTACTGCACATTTTGGTTCTTTCACATGCATACATTCTCGAAACTTACAGTCATTTTGTTTTACCACAAACTCTGGGAAACAACGGTAAAGTTCCTCTTTTTCCATCAAGTCAAACTCAAACGAACTGAAGCCTGGTGTATCAGCAAGTAATCCCCCGCAAACCTCAATAAGCTCCACATGCCTTGTAGTGTGTTTACCTCTACCTAATGCATTAGAAATTATACCTGTTTTTAAGTCTAGGGAAGGTAAAATCGTATTTAATAAAGTCGATTTACCTACCCCAGATTGACCAGCTAAAACAGTTGTTTTACCTTCTAATAAAGGAGTTATTTTCTCATCAAACTCAGGGTCGTCTTTATAAGTCATAAATAGCTGATAACCTATTTTTTCGTAATCCTTCATGTATTCCCTAATCTGAGTTTCTAGTTCCTCATCCATTAAGTCACTTTTCGTCAAACAAATAATCGGTTCAATATGAAATGATTCTAATACTACCAGAAAGCGATCCAATAAAATTGTATTAAAATCTGGTTCCTTAATGGAAAAAACCAGTATTGCTTGATCAATATTTGCAATAGGTGGACGAACTAAATTATTTTTTCGTTCATGGATGACTGTTATTGTTCCATCATTATTTCCTTCTACTGTATAATCGACAAAGTCCCCTACTAAAGGCGATTCACCTCTGTTTCTAAATACACCTCTTCCACGACATTGAACAACTTTTCCATTATCATAAACATAATAAAATCCACTTAACGCTTTTCTAATTTGACCTGTTGGCATCCGAAACCTCCCTATACTCAATCTTCATACGCAATTGTTTCTTGTAAAAATACTGTAGAGTTTATCTCAATACGATATGCTGCTTTTTTACCTTCACTAATTTCTAATTTCAATTGTTTTACAACCGTTTCAGTTAAGACAAATTCCTCGATAGGCTCCGCCATTGAACGTGTATTATCTTCAATGTAAATTCGAACTACCTGCTCCTGAACCACGGGTTTTTCCTTGTTTTCTTCCTCATCACTATCATCTTCTTCATTCTCTTCTTCTACTATAGGTTGTTCATATGGAATCGTAACAGATTTCACAACAAATTTAGTAGGCTTGGCCTTTGGACCATCAGAAAGAGTTACTTCTATTGTACTTCCTGGACTTACTTTTGCATTTGGTTTTGGGTTCTGGTCAATCACGTTACCTTTTGGAATGGAATCAGAATTTCGTCTTTCTGCCACCCTAATTTTAAACCCAGATGATTTTTCATAATCACTTAAAGCTTTCTCATTCCAATCAGTCAAATTGCTAACTGTACGTAAGTCAGGTCCATTACTTACAGTGAATAGAATATCAGTTTCATCTGGAATAACCTCTTCGCCTTCAACCGGTGTTTGCTTTAAGATAGTTCCTTTTGGCTGGTCATCAAATACTTCCTTTACATCTATTCTAAGATCTTGATTTTGTAACAATATTAGTACTTGATCTATATCTTTACCGACATAATTTTCAAGGACAAAGGTTTCTTTACCCGAGGATACAAATAAATGAATTTCACTATTTTTTTCACGAAGCTTTCCTGCTTCGGGTGACGTTCGAATTATCTTATTTTCTTCCACTTCATCTGATACCTCTAATGTTTCATCACCGATCGTAAATCCTTCTGACTCTAGTTGTTCAATAGCCTCTTCTAATTCTAAGTTTGACACATCCGGAACTTGTATCTTGTCCGCTTTAAACAGACCTGGAAATACGATGAAAATTAGCAATAATAATAGGATAACTCCACCTATTACCCCTCCAATTACTTTCCGTTTCTTGTTCTTAGTTTTTGGCTTTACCGGTTTAGGTACCTTATTTGATGCCGACATTTTTTTTGTGTCAGAAACCTCATTAAATGATACAGGTTCTTTAATAACAGGTAACACCTTGGTTGCATCATCATCAATTGCTACTACGAACTTCTCTTCTCCTGCTCTTTCAGGAGTTAACGCCGTAGCCAAGTCTGCTTCCATTTCTTCTGCGGAAAGATATCGATCTTTCGGGTCCTTAGCAGTAGCCTTCAAAACGACATTTTCAATGCTTTGCGGTATAGAAGGAATAATTTTTCGGATAGATGGCGTTTCTGTTTGTAAATGCTTTAATGCGATGGATACCGCGGACTCTCCTGAAAATGGGAGTTGTCCAGTTAATAGTTCAAATAACACGATACCTAATGCGTATATGTCTGACTGTTTCGTTGCTGTACCACCGCGTGCTTGTTCAGGTGATAGGTAATGTACTGTACCTAATACAGAATTTGTCTGAGTGTAAGATGTTGCACTAAGTGCCATCGCAATACCAAAATCAGTTACCTTTACATTTTCCTCTTCATCCAACAAAATGTTCTGTGGCTTAATGTCACGGTGGATAATATGATTATTATGCGCAGCAGAAATAGCCGACGTAAGTTGCTTCATAATCTTTACAGATTTGGTTGGAGAAACCGGTGCATTCAGCAGTATGTATTCTTTTAACGTGTCGCCCTTCACATATTCCATGACAATATAGTGAATATCTTCATCTTCCCCTACATCATAAATATTGACAATGTGGGGGTGAGTAAGGCTAGTTGCAGAAAGGGCCTCACGTTGAAAACGACGGTGTAATTCTTCTTCATTAGAAAAATCGTAACGTAACACCTTAATCGCTACATCACGATCTAAAATCATATCATGTGCCAAATAAACATTTGACATACCGCCTCCACCAATCATTTCAAGCAACTTGTATCTGCCACTTATTCGTTTACCTATCAGCATCCTTACACCTCCTCGTCATTGTTAGATAATAGGATTAAAGAAATATTATCTTCTCCGCCTGAATTATTTGCTTCATCTACTAAATCTTGCCCTTTTTCTTCAAGCGTCCTATTGGAATATAAAGTGGATTGCATAAATGATTCACTTATCTTATTGCTTAAACCGTCTGTACAAAAAAGTAAATAAGAGTTTGGTTGGAAAGCGATATCGTAAAAGTCTGGTTGAATTGTTCGTTCAGTACCAATTGCTTTCATTAATACATTTTTATTGGGATGGGTCTTCGCTTGTTCCTCACTTATTTCCCCAGAATCGATGAGGACGTTAACATACGAATGGTCTCGTGTAATTTGAAGGACTTGCTCTGCTGATATCAAATAGACGCGGCTATCCCCAACATGAGCAATAATCCCTTGGTGTTTCTCAAATAACCCTGCGATTAATGTTGTTCCCATACCAGCACATTCTGCGCTCATTTTAGAATGTCTACTAACAGTTTGATTGATCGATTGAAATGTATAGGTTAACCAATCTCTTGCCTTTACTATAAACGGATTGAATGCAGCAAAATACTTTTTAAACTCAGAAACAGCTAGCTCACTCGCAACGTCTCCCGCATTATGACCACCCATACCATCGGCAACAACAGCCAATAACCGACTGTCCTCACGCATAAAAACTTCTACTCTATCTTCATTTACAGTTCTTTTCATTCCTACATCCGTCTTCACAACAAACTTCATCTTATCATTCACCTCTTTTGAATTTGGCAAAGAGTGGTCTCTATTTCTTTTTTTGAAATAGAGCTACATAAAATCCATCACTACGTAAATCTTGCGGGAAAATCTGAAGCGTTCCTTCTTTTTCCTGTTTCTTTATACGTTTAATAACGTTTGGGAAATGTTGAAGTTCCATATCAGGATGTGCATCTAGAAATAGCTGTGTCGTTCCTTCGTTTTCTTCCAAATCGACTGTACAAGTACTATATACCATTAATCCATCCGGTTTTAAAAGTTTATACGCTTCTTCTAATAAATTCATCTGAATTGGTTTTAAGGAAGCAAAATCTTTTTCTTTTTTTGTATATTTAATATCAGGCTTACGTTTCATAACGCCAAGTCCACTGCATGGTGCATCCACAAGTATGCGATCAAATGATTGTGGTGCATAATTTTCGCTAGCTTTTCTTCCATCCATCTCCACTGTTTCGATAAAACTAAAGCCTAAACGCTCTGCATTTTCTTTCACTAGCTTTAATTTATGCTGATGAATATCCATTGCCACAAGTTTCCCTGTATTTTTCATTTTTTCGGCAATATGAGTAGTTTTACCACCAGGTGCTGAACACATATCTAAAACGGTCATCCCAGGTTCTGGCTGAAGAACATAAGCAGGAATCATAGAACTTTCATCTTGAATTGTTACAAAGCCCTCTTGATAAGCAGTTGTTCTAGCTGCTTGTCCGTTAAATAAGTAAATACACTCGGGAATGATTTCACTTTTAGCCACTACATGCCCTTCTTGTGTCATCAGATGAAGTACTTGATCAACCGTACGCTTAAATAAGTTTACTCGCAACGTCGTAACAGGCGGCTCATTATTTTCCTTCAACATCTTCTCCGTCGTTTCAAAACCATATTGTGATATGAAACGATTTACCATCCATAGTGGATGGCTTGTCTCGATGGACAATCGCTCTTCTCTATTTTTAATATCTTCCGTTGAACGAACGCCTTCTCTTAAAATAGACCGCAATATACCATTAACTGCTGAGGCAATTCCTTTATGTCCTCTTCTTTTCGCGATTTCGACCGCTTCATTAACAGCCGCATGATCAGGAATACGCGATAAATAATGGATTTGATATAGGGATAAGCGGAGTAATTGCTTAACCCAGTCATCTAATTTCCCTTTAATAAACGGTTGTAAATAATAATCTAGTGTCATTTTATATTGAAGGGTGCCATAAGTTAGTTCCGTAAGTAACGCGCGATCTTTCGGGTCAATCGTATACTTTTCTATCGTTTGGTGTAATAGTAAGTTACTATATGCTTGCTGCTTTTCAACAGCCATTAATATAGTAAGTGCAGCATCTCGAACATTACCTGTCCAAATTTTTTCGCTTTTTTTCGTCATTCAAATATATCTCCTATTCGCAATTTCGAGCCTACGCCGCGCAAATAATCTTCTGCGGACAATTTCTTTTTACCAGCTGGTTGTAACTCATTAATCCGAATCGCTTCTGACTTTCCAGTTTGAACAACGAAGTATTCTGACTCAATTTTCACAACAGTTCCAGGTTTTTCATTCGTTTGAATCGAAGTAGTATCCGCCTTCCAAATCTTCACAACTTGTCCATCTAATGTTGTATAGGCTACTGGCCAAGGGTGAAGCCCACGAATTTGATTGTGCAATTGCAACGCTGAATTATTCCAATCTATTCTTTCTTGTTCACGTGAAATATTTTTAGCAAAAGTTACTTTTGTGTCATCCTGTTTAGTACGATTATTCGTTTTTGCGATAATGGAAGGTAATGTCTCTTTAAGTAGCTCAGAACCAACTGCACTTAGTTTTTCAAATAACAGACCAGTATCATCAGAGTGTTCAATAGATATTTCACTTTGCGATATTATATCTCCAGCATCTAATTTTTCTTCCATATACATTATTGTTACACCTGTTTTACTTTGCCCATCTATTATTGCCTGATGAATTGGTGCACCACCACGATAAGCAGGTAGCAACGATGCATGAACATTAATGCAACCAAGTTCAGGAACCTCTAACAATTCTTTCGGGAGAATCTGACCGAAAGCGGCAGTAACGATTAAATCTGGCTTTAGGGCGATAATTTGATCTAGTTCATCTGATCCTTTTAATTTATTCGGCTGAATTACAGGCAAACCAAGTTGAATGGCTTCTTCTTTTACAGGAGGTGCGGTCAATACTTTTTTTCTACCTACTGGTCGATCTGGTTGAGTCACGACAGCCTTTACTTTATAGCCTTCATCCACTAACATTCTCAAAATAGGTGCGGAGAATGTTGGGGTACCCATGAAGATAATAGATGTCATACTTCTTCCACCTCATTTTCAAGTTCTTCCAATTCTACATAACGAATAACCTTTGTTGTAAATAAAACACCATGTAAATGATCTATTTCATGTAAAACGGCTCTTGCTTCATAATCCTCTGCTTGTAATTCATATAAAGCTCCTGTTCGATCCTGAGCTTCTACTTTTACATAAAATGGACGTTCTACTTCTCCATAAACGTCAGGAAAGCTTAAGCATCCTTCCACTTCTATTTCTGACCCTCCGATTTCCACTACTTCTGGATTGATCATTTCGATAATATCTTGACCTTCACCTAGATCAACGATTGCTGCTTGAATTGCCTCTCCGACCTGAGGTGCAGCTATTCCGATTCCATCAGAAGCGACCATCGTGTCGTACATATCATCTAAAAGCTTAGCCAATTTGGCATCAAATTCAGTAATTTCTTCACATTTCTTTAATAGTACATCATTTGGATGTGTAATAATTGAACGTATTGCCATTTTTCTTTTCCTCATTTCAAACACCTTATAAAATTGTGGAAGGATCCAAATCAATTGTTAAAATGATTCCTTTTTTTATCCACTCGGTTCGGTATATTTTTATTAATTGTTGAAGCTTTTCCACTAATATTGGTTCTTTTTTGTATTTTATCAAACATTGGTAGCGATATCTATTTTGTATTTTACTAATTGCACTAGAAGTTGGTCCAATTACCATCGTCGTGGAAGATAAATTCTCACGTAACCAATCAGTTGCTAATTTTGCATATTCCGAGGCTAACAGGACATTTTCATGTGTTACCTGAACAAGTGTTAAATAATAGAAAGGTGGATATTCGAACTGTTTTCGCACCAGCATTTCTTTATGATAGAACGGCTCATACAACTGCGATTTCGAATATTCTATTGCATAATGCTCCGGTGTATACGTTTGGATATACACCTGACCTTCTTTATCATGTCTTCCAGCTCGTCCGCTAACTTGCGTCATTAACTGAAATGTTTTTTCGGCCGCTCTAAAATCGGCTAAGTGCAAAGTTGTATCAGCATTTAATACACCAACAAGCGTAATATTGGGAAAATCAAGCCCCTTTGCAATCATTTGGGTTCCAAGTAAGATGTCCGCTTCGCCATCTCCAAATTGTTTTAAAATCCGTTCATGTGACCCTTTCGTTCTAGTGGTATCTACATCCATTCGAAGAACTCTTGCATAAGGGAATAGCTTTGTAATCTCTTCTTCCACCTTTTGAGTACCTGTTCCGAAGAATCGAATATGCTCACTAGAACATTCGGGACATTGCTTCGGTACTGGTTCTTCATGTCCACAATAATGACATTTAAGCTGCTCGCCCTCTCGGTGATAGGTAAGCGAAATATCACAATTGTCGCATTCTACTACTGTTCCACAATCTCTACATAATACAAATGAGGAAAATCCTCTTTTATTTAAAAATAAAACGATTTGTTCTTTTTTATCTAACTTTTCTCGGATAGCATCCGCAAGATCTAAACTAAACATAGAACGATTTCCGTTTTTTAACTCTGCACGCATGTCCACAACATTTACGAATGGTAAAGACTGTTCTTTCGCACGCATCTGCAAAGTTAATAAACTGTACACTCCCTTTGAAGCTCGTGCATAGGATTCAAGTGAAGGTGTTGCACTTCCTAAAATTACTGGACATTGATGAAAACTACTTCTCCAAATTGCTACATCTCTCGCATGATACCTTGGTGTATCTTCCTGTTTATAGGTAGATTCATGCTCCTCATCTAAAATGATTAAGCCTAGATTTTTAAAAGGTGCGAATATTGCAGATCTAGCACCGACAACAACCTTCACTTCGCCACGCCAAATTTTACGCCATTCATCAAATTTTTCACCGACTGATAGCCCACTATGCATTACAGCTACTTGGTCGTTAAAACGCAATTTAAATCTTCTAGTCATTTGAGGTGTCAATGATATTTCAGGTACAAGCATAATTGCCTGTTTGCCTTCATTGATTGACTTTTCAATAGCATTCAAATAAATCTCTGTTTTCCCACTACCGGTAATGCCGTGTAGAAGAAAAGTAGTATCCTGATTCTTATCCTGCGCTTCATTGATCTGGTCTAGAGCTTCTTGTTGTTCATCCGTCAATTTAAATCTATGGTCCCGGTCGCTATACTCAAGACTGCTTATTTCACGGTATATTTCTTTGTTTTCTTTTTCTAAAATTCCTTTATCGATTAAAGCTTTAACCGTATGATTATTTGTCTGTGCTCTATCTTTAAGTTCTGCCATTGTATATAAAGGTTGCTTTTGCATTAAAAGCCATTCGATTAGCTCTTTTTGTTTAATCGCATTTTTGGGGAGTTCACTTAGTAGGGTATGAACTAATTCTTTGTTTTCCACCATACGATATTTAGCGATTGTTTTTACCTTTCCATGTTGCTTAATAACAGTCTCCAACTGGAAGTTACCTTGATCTAAATACTTTTTCATCTGCCGTAATAGTCCAGCTTTTTCAAATACTTCATAAGAAATCGTTTCTTTTGAACCAAATAATGCTAGTGTCCCTATATCTACTCCGTCTGGTTCTACTAACAATATTTCTTTTTTATATGTAGCACGGAGAGCAGCTGGTAGCATTACTTGAAGTGCATCTATCTCATAGCATAGCGTTTTATTGGTCATCCATTTGGAAAGTTGTAATAATTCTTCGGTTATTACAGGTTCCACATCGATTATAGAAATAATCTCTTTGAGCTTGGACACATCTAAATCAGAATGCTCTTTAATATTCGTTATAAATCCTTGTACTTTTCTATTTCCAAAAGGAACATGTACACGACTTCCACGTTCTACAACTGTTTCTAATTCTTCAGGTACAATATAGTCAAAAGGCCGATCAATAGGATAAGCTGATACATCTACAATAACTTCTACTATCATTTAGAATCATCTTTCTCCAATTGAATAATGGTTTGCAGTACTTGTAGCGCAAGCTCTTTCTTGCTTTGATGAGGAAAATACTGTTCCATATTTTTACCAACTAACGTTACAGCATTCGTATCTGTTCCAAATCCTGAACCCGCTTCGGTCAAGTCATTGGCAATAATATAATCCGCATTTTTCTTAACTAGCTTGCTTTTAGCATAATGGATCACATCGTTTGTTTCTGCTGCAAAGCCTATTAATAATTGGTCCTTTTTTCGTTTACCCAGTTCCAAAAGAATATCGGTAGTTCTTTCTAATAAAATAGTAGAATCACCAGCTTGCTTTTTCATCTTTTGAGAATAAACTTCTTTAGGTTTATAATCTGCCACGGCAGCAGTTTTTATAACTATCGAAGCTGTCTCAAAATGAAGCAACACGGCATCTAGCATTTCTTTTGCACTTTCTACGGAAACAAGCGTTACGTTTGCTGGAGCACTCAAACTGACAGGACCAGAGATCAAAATAGTTTCTGCTCCCAGACTTGCCGCAGCCTCGGCCATAGCATATCCCATTTTTCCACTTGAAAAATTAGTCAAAAATCGGACAGGGTCAATTCTCTCTCTAGTTGGACCTGCCGTTACGACAACTTTGCTTCCTTTTAAAGGTAGTTCTTTCGGCGCAAAATACGCACCTACCAACTGTACTATTTTCTCTGGTTCTTCTAACCGACCCTTACCTACATATCCACAGGCTAAAAAACCTTCAGAAGGCTCGATAAACTGATAACCATCTCTTGAAAGTTGAGTAATATTACGTATAACAGCAGCATTTTCATACATATGTACATTCATTGCAGGTGCTATCCATACATCCGCAGTTGTTGCCAATAATGTAGTAGTCACCATATCATCCGCAATACCATTTGCTAGTTTACCGATTAAATTGGCAGTTGCAGGAGCTACAATCACTAAATCTGCCCAGTCTGCTAAATCGATATGCGCAATAACGCTAGAGTCCTTTTCATCAAATGTATCAAAATACACATCATTTCTAGACATAGCCTGAAAGCTTAATGGTTGAACAAATTCCATCGCCGATTTTGTCATCATTACTTTTACATTTGCCCCTGCTTGTGTCAATTTACTAACCAATGCAACCGCTTTATATACGGCAATACCACCGGTAACACAAACAAGAATTTTTTTAGAAGTTAACAACATGAATTCTCCCCTCTAAACAACAACCTCCCAAAGAACCGTACATTCTTTGGGAGGTTGCAGTTAATCCGCAGCTTGTTGAGACATCTACTTGCGTATTGTTAAATATTATACTTCGTCTTCATAAACTACAGAATCACTAGATGATTGTATAGTAAGTTCACCAGCTGCAACTTCTTCTAACGCTCTCCCAACTTGCTTATGAGAAACATATGAAATCAGGCGTTCGCCGCCTTCTTCTTGTAGCTGACGTGCTCTTTTAGAAGCAACACTCACTAAAGAATATTTTGAATCGATTTGGGTTTTTAAAGAATCTACAGATGGATATAACATTTATAATTCTCCTTCCAGCATAGCTGAATATCTTTTTTCTACACGTTCACGTCGACAATGTTCTGCTACTACAATTGCGTTAATTTTCGCGCATGCTTTAGCTACTTCATCGTTTTCTACAACATAATCATATAAATGCATCATTTCAAGCTCTTGTCGTGCAGCTTTAATCCTTGAACTAATGACATCTTCCGTTTCCGTTCCTCTACCTATAAGTCTTTGCTCGAGCTCAGACAGGCTTGGAGGCGCAAGGAAAATAAATAGTGCTTCTGGAGCTTTTTCACGAACAAGCGCTGCTCCTTGGACTTCGATTTCTAAAAACACATCTCGTCCAGAATCTAACGTAGCATTTACATAGTCGATAGGCGTCCCATAGTAATTTCCTACATAGGATGCATACTCCAACAACTTACCTTCTTCAATCAGCTGTTCAAACTCGTCTTTTTGTTTAAAGAAATAGTCTACTCCATCCACTTCACCTTCACGAGGACTTCTCGTAGTCATGGATATAGAATACTCATAGTTTGTACCTGGCTCTGAAAATAATTCTTTTCTAACTGTCCCTTTACCTACTCCTGACGGACCTGATAAAACGATCAATATACCTTTTTCTCTTCGCATAACGTCTCCTTCAAATACAGTCATACTACGTCGACTTCTTCCAATTACATACTTAACTGATTATAACACAAGTATGGTGGAAAATGATAAGATATATAGAAAAGCACAAGACGCCTTTTTAGATTGACGGTAGGCGCCGGTCGCTAAACAAAAAATAATGTTTTGAAAGAGGATTACTTATGGCTTTTGATGGTTTATTTACAATATCAATGACAACTGAATTACAGCAACTCGTGACAGGTCGTATTTCTAAGATACACCAACCAAATGCACAGGAAATATTAATGCACATAAGAGCTCAAGGTAAAAATTATAAACTTTTGTTCTCTGTTCATTCATCCTATTCGCGTGTACAAATTACCAATGAAACACTCGACAACCCAGCCCAACCTCCACTTTTTTGCATGGTGTTACGAAAGCATTTAGAAGGTGGAATTATTACCTGCATTCACCAACATGAAAGCGACAGAATTATTATTTTCCAAATACAAAGCAAAAATGAAATTGGTGATGATATCACACGTGAAATTCATATGGAAATTATGGGACGTCATAGCAATTTACTTTTAGTTGACCCTTCTCGTAATCTAATCTTGGAGAGTATTAAGCATCTGTCCCCTTCCATGAATAGTTATCGTACTATTTTACCTGGTCAACCATATATCGCACCGCCTTCTCAAAATAAGCTGAATCCATTGGAAATTTCGGAAGCACTTGAAGGAGTACTTCAATCCGCCAGTGATCCTAAAGAAATTATGGACCAAATTTCTGGTTTTTCTCCACTGCATGCCAAGGAATTAATGTATAGATTCCAAAATTCGAAGAATAGAATGAAAATCTATAAAGAATTTATAGAAGAGATTAAGCTAGGTGGCTCTACTAAGCAAATTGTAGAATTAAACGGGAAAAACTTCTATTCACCCAATGCACTTACACATTTAGATGGCAATAAATTTAATGAAGAAAGTTTAGGTAATCTACTTGATCGCGTTTATTTTGCCAAAGCAGAGCGAGACCGCGTGAAACAACAAGCTGGAGATTTGGAACGCTGGCTTCAAAATGAATTAAACAAATTGAAATTAAAAATGAAAAAACTCCAAAAAGATTTTGAACAAGCTGAGAACTTAGATACGTATCAACTATTCGGTGAGCTATTAATGGCAAATGCCTACGCAATTGAAAAAGGATTGAAGGAAGTAGAACTTGTAAATTATTATGATGAAAATGAAAAAACAATTGTAATACCGTTAGATAGCAGAAAAACAGCCACACAAAATGCACAAAGGTATTATAGCCGCTATACAAAAGCAAAAACTGCATTACTAAAAATTGAACAGCAATTTGAAATAACCAAAGAAGATATAGCTTACTTCGAATTATTACTTCAACAAGTAATGCAAGCATCTCCAACCGACATAGAAGAAATTCGAGAAGAACTTATGGAGCAGGGCTTAATAAAAGCAAGGGCATCGAAAAAGAAGAAAAAGCCTATAAAACCAACTCCAGAAAAATATTTTGCATCAGATGGCACCGAGATTTCGGTCGGTAAAAACAATAAACAGAATGATTTTGTTACCTTTAAATTAGCTCGTAAAACCGATACATGGCTTCATACAAAGGATATCCCTGGATCACATGTTGTTATACATTCAGAAAATCCGTCGGAAACTGCACTTTTAGAGGCGGCGAATCTAGCTGCATATTTTAGTAAGGCACGTGAATCTGCGTCGGTGCCAGTGGATTATACAGTGATTAAACAGGTAAAGAAGCCAAGTGGGGCAAAACCTGGTTTTGTTATTTATTTTGAGCAGACAACTCTTTTTGTAACTCCGGATGAAGAGAAAATTAGACATATGAAAAAATAGAAATTTAAACCGTACATTTAATACACATGTATACTAAGAACGACAGGTCTGATGGAAGTAGTTTCGTTACTTCAATCGGACCTGTTTTTTATTTACGACTACTAATTTCATAGCTTTTCGTAAACCCATAAAACCTTTTCCAAATATTTTTGTATTTTCTACTATATCAATGATGACCGCCTCTAACAAAGCAATACTGAATACAATAAGAAGTATAATAATTACAATCATATCGGAAATTCTATCGAAGGAATTTGGGTTATCAGAAATAAAGTTGAGTTTAATATAAAAAAAGAGCATTCCTATCCCAAAAGAAAACACCGGAATATATTTCATCAAGTTTTTAGATACCTTTTTCCCTAAAAAATAGGTAATACAAGCAACTAGACACATTAAAGTCAAACAAACAATTATTGCAATCTTAAAGCTCATTTAAGCACCTCTTTCATATTTAAGTAAAATATATTTAGTTTTTAGAACCCAAAATAGTCATTACATTACCATATTCATAAAATTATAGGGATAACACCTCTTCATAAAGGAAATAACCCTTTATTTCAATATAAAACACGAATAGTGGATTTCGTTGATTAGAGCGCAAGGCAGCGACTCCAGTGGGAACATCAAATGTTTTCTGCACCGATAGCAAAGCGTCGGGTGCACGAACTGAAAGCCTCGCAGGAACGTTAGAAAGTGACAAAGGCTTAAGTGTGCCACAACGCAATCGCAACGCCTTCGTGACCAACATCCTATTGGCCCGAGGAGAATGAAGCCGATCCCATGAAGAGCGTCCACCTGTTTCTGCATCGCTACGCTAGCTTCTAAACATGAAAGGGCGTTGGAGCGGAAATCAACCTTGTTCGGGTATTACTACTAATTAATTCATTATGTAATTGACCCACTCTTCTAAAATATTTCAAGTTTAACCAATTTATAAAAAGTTTAGACTGAATTTGTAAGATTTAAACATTTTATAATGGAGTTCCACTTTGCATCATCCCGTTAACTTTCATGTTTTTTCTTGATATTTCAAAATTTTAAAAATAATTGAAATACAAAAGACACACTCTATTTATTTATATTAAAAAAGTAATGCCAGACTACATAAAAAACCACTTGATGCATCAACATCAAGTGGTCAATATAATAGCAGGTTTCCCCATGGGATTGGCTATTTAATAGGGTTTACGTTTTATAAAGGTCAATGATACTACAACTAACCTTTCATGTTAACTAACACTAAAACTACTACCTAATACATCGCGGACTTCGTGAACGACAACGAATGCCTGTTCATCCACGCTGCTGACGGTTTGTTTCAGGCGTACTAGTTCCTGTTGGTTTATAACAATATAGAGAACTTCTTTTTGGTCCTGGCTATAGCCGCCGCGACCTTCTAGAATTGTTACCCCACGCGACATTTTAGATACTATAAATTGGCGAATTTCTTCGGAGTGCTCGGAAATAATTGTCACTGCTGTTCTACTATTTAGTCCTTCAATTACATAATCAATTACTTTAGAGCCTAAAAATACAGCAATAAGCGTGTACATTGCTTTTTCCTGACCAATGATGAATACTGATCCAGCAATTACAACAATATCAATAATAAGGACACCTTTTCCCAGACTCCATCCTAAATATTGATTTGCTAAACGAGCTAAAATGGCAGATCCGCCGGAAGTTCCACCAGCTCTGAACATTAGACCAAGACCAAGGCCAACAAACACCCCTGAAAAAAGAGCAGCTAGTAATGTATCACCATTCAATTGATGGCCAACGTCTTCTGTTATAAATAGAAATAAGGAGGAAAAAATAATTCCAAGTACCGTATAAATCATTGTCTTTCTATCAAAAAACTTATAACCTATCGCTAAAAGAATAGCATTGATTATAAGGTTCACAACACCTGGTGACCATTGGAATAAATAATATGTAATAACAGTGACCCCAATTACCCCTCCTTCAGATAACCGGTATGGGATTGCAAAATAGTTAATACCGACTGCGAATAATAAGGATCCAATAATAATTAATAATATTTCTTTGATACGTTGTTGTGCCATGTTATGAATTTCCTCCTACCAATAACCAAGCAAAACTCTACTTTATCCCGTTTTAACAGGCTGTAATCCCTCACTAATGGAAGTTTTACTCTATGTAGTTTACTGGCGGTCTTCCGACTCCCATTTCTTTGCGTGCTTCTCGATTATTTCAATTAATTTATTCATTGCTGGCGTAAGCCATTTATCTTTGTGATACGCTAGTTGAGTAGTCACGAACTCCTCGCTATGCTCCCAAGGTAATGCAACTAAGCTACCTCGCTCCAGTTCCTCTCTCACAGTCATCAAAGGTAGATAGGAAAGACCTAGCCCACACTTCACTGATTGTTTGATAGCTTCTATATTCCAAAAAGCAATGCGTGAACAACCAACACCTTCGTCTTTAATCCATCTTTCGAGCAAGTCACGATAGCTTCCAGTCTCCGTCAAAAGCAATACTTCATCTTCCAAATCGTTTGGAGTAATTACCGCTTTACCACATAATCGGTGACCTGCAGGGGCAATCATTACCAATGTCTCTTTCACTAAATTACTCGTAATAATGTCTGGACCTAGTCTTTCAGGATTTGTAAATAAAGCCAGGTCAAATTTTCCAGATTTCAACTCATTATTAAGCTCCTGACTTTCGGAAGGTTGCAAAATAAGTTGGACATTCGGATACATTCTTTTAAACTCATACAAAATGGTCGGCAATCTATATACCATTAAAGATTCATTTGCTCCTATTAAAACTGTACCGGAAGGCTCGGTATTTAACCGGGAAGAATCGACCGCTTCCTGATAAAGGTGCAATATTTCCTTTGCATACGATGCTAAATGTGTACCAGCATCTGTTAAAACAACCGTTTTTCCTAGCCGATCGAAAAGGCGATTTCCAACAGCCTCCTCTAATGCTCTAACATGATTTGTTACTGTCGACTGTGTATAACCCAACTGTTCACCAGCTCGCGTAAATCCACCACAATCAGCCACAACCAAAAAGGTTTTTAAATTGCGAAGTTCCACAGTAAATCCCCCCATACGAATAATATTCCTCATATTGTATAGGAATCCGATCTAAAAGACGATATTATTCGCCGCCAAATGATATTATAGTATCTATTTCAATATTAATGAAATGAATTATTTTAATTAAAATCATTTAGAATATTAGGGTTAAATGGTTTATACAAAAATATACCTCCAATTTTTAAAAACAAGGCTAAAAAAATATTTGTTTCATTGGTAGTACATACCAAAAGAGTAAAATTTCATTTTGCGGAAAGACTACCCAATGAAGGAGTGAAGAAAATATGGCAAACAAAAATAAAATATTAGTACCTTCTGCACGTGAGGAATTAGACAAATTAAAGGTTAGGGTGATGAAAGAGCAAGGTTATGAGGTAAAAAGTAATAATCCAGATGATGTAAAATACGAAATTGCAGATGAATTAAGTATTCCCTTAAATAACGAATATAACGGTAAACTTACTTCAGAACAGGCAGGAAGAATTGGAGGGCCAATTGGAGGAAGTATGGTAAAAGAAATGGTTAGAATGGCTCAAGAACAAATGATTAAGAAATAAATTTTTTCTCTCCACAATTGAGCGATAATATCGTATAAAAATCGATTGAATGGGGATTATAAGGCTGAAATGGATGAGTATCAAGTCAATATCTGTTTCTTAATTTTACTACATTCCTTTGTAGTATTTCCCAAGCAATAATGAAATGAATAATAGGAGGTCTTGACAGATGGCATTTAACCAACAAAATCTAAGTCCAGGAACTGCATTCTACCGGCTCATGGTAGGTTCAGTAATGACCACTTATGGTACCCTGCGCCTTTTACGTGAACCCAAAAGCAGAAGTGGAAAGATGCTTGTCCTTTTTGGTTCTATGAAAGCAGCTGAAGGAGCAACAAAATTTTGCCCAACTAAAGCAATAGGTACTATTATGGAAAACCTAGCGAGTGAAAATGCAAATCCAGGTGCTCAAGCTAATGCTGGTAATACGATGGCGAGCGGAACTCAATCTGGACAATATGCTTCAGGTGGCAATGCTGGACAAAAAAGTGGAAACATCATGCAGATGGTTGGAAATATTGCACAAATACTAACTAGCACGAAATCGCCTCAAAGTACTTCTGGTTCACAAAGTATGGGAGGTAACCAAAATAGCAGCAGTACTGGCCAAAATGCTATGGGTGCCAATGCTCAAACAATCGGCAGCATTGCTCAAACTGTCGCACCACAAGTTAGTCAAATGGTCAAAGACGTAGCAGGTATGGCGAGTTCACAAAGTGCCTCTGGAGCGAGCGGAGCAGGCAATAAGAAACCAGAAACAAATGGAAATACGCAGAAGAAAGATGCTTCTGCAAATGGTAGCAATACGAAAACAACCTCTAGTTCTAATAATAAGCAAGCTGCTTCTCCAAAATCAGATACAAAACCGCAGCTAGATGGAGCTGCTAAGAATTCAAACATAGATTCATCCGTCATAGATGCAGTTTCCAAGACTGGACAAAAAAATACATCTACTCCAAATATTCTCCAATAACACTGTAAAAAAAGTGGTGGTAGAAAAGGGAACAATTATTCTATTCACGAATTTTTTATAATTAAGATGCACTACCAAAAGATAACGTGTTGCGTACTAGTCGTTTATTCGATTAATACGCTGCACGTTTTTCATTTCTTTGAACATCGCTGATTTACTCCCTACTACTTTTAAAATAATGACGCTTTGGTCTTTCTAGAGGTGTAATATTCATAATGAAATAACCGACAATTAGAATAAGTATAACTAGAGAATAAATTAATGTATCTATAGGGTGATCATGCTCGACAATAATTAGCCGAATCATAGCAGTAATTCCTACATATAAAAAATACCTGAGTGGAAAATGATAGTCTTCCTTGAAATATTTAACGATCATCGTAATGAATTCAAAATATAAAAAGAAAATGAGGATATTTGCAAGGAATTGCTTGTAATCACTGGACCCAACAGTTATCAAAATTTTAAAGAATACAGTTAACTCTTTAATAAGTAAAAAGGATAAAATTAGCGCTAACAATACTAGACAGAAATTCAGAAACATTTGCAACATCTTTGGGATAATTGATAAAACTATAGAAAATTCTTTTTTAAATAACTTTTCCATTAACATCCCCCATTCCGAATTATTAATATTATTTCATTCGCTTAGACCACATATCCTTTCTATTAAAGTGGAATCCCCAAATAGAGCTTTCGATTATTTTGAGGTACCTTTTAGAAAATAATAAACTGGAAAACGCTTCCAAGTCTATAAATTTATTTGAAAATAAAAAATGTTTTAACTTTTTTACAAGAATGAAAAATACCCACCGTTCATATAGACACGGTGGGTACTTTTTAAGTATATATCTATAACTAATCTTCCATTTCTTGCTCTAGTCTTTTCACAAATTCTTCCGCAGCACTATATCCTTGCTGCTTTAAATACCAATTATTTGCAGCTGCTTCAATTAGACCGGCGACGTCACGACCTGGTTGTAACTGGATTTGAATATGAGGAATTTGAACCCCCATATAATCCATAAATTTAGTTTCCAACTCTAATTCATTATTCAATGTATTGCTTTCCCATTTAGTTAACTCAATATCTAATGCAATTCGAGTTTCCTCTTGAAATGCAGTACGACCATACAAGCGGACTACGTTCAACAACCCAATACTTCGTAATGCCAAGAATTCTTTGTTTTTCTCATTATGAGATCCCAGAAGGGTCTGTGGACTTAGCTTTTTTAAAACAACGATATCATCTGCAACTAATCTATGACCACGCCCTATTAATGTATGAGCTGTTTCACTTTTGCCGACACCAGATTTACCTCGCAACAATATTCCCATGCCAGATACATTTACACAAACACCATGTATCGAAATCTCTGGAGCCATAGCTTTTACTACAAATGCATCAAGTTTTGCACTTACTTCGCTTGTGGAATCAGGGGTGCGCAGTAACGGTATATCATTTTCTACACAATATTGTATTAGCCCAGGTGGCTCCTCCTGGTTGGAAGTAATTACTATACAGGGGGGATCGTATTTAATAATATTGCCTATTCGTAACTTACATTCCTCTTCTTGAAGTGTATGTAAATAATTTATTTCATTTTTCCCTAAAATTTGGACATGTTCTGTTGCTATAAAATCGAATTTATCCATAAACTCCAAGCCTGGACGTCGAACCTTTGTTTTCTTTAATACTCGATGGCATTGATTGTGACCAGATAAAACTTCCAAAGAAAATCTATTCACAAGATCTGTCACCATTAAACTCTTCATACCTTACACTCGCCCTCTCACTAACAAGTTACATATTAATAGTCCCTCGTGTATGTTCCCACCAATTTATATTAAACGAAAATCTAAACATCATTAACTCATAATATAACAAATACCATAGAAAATAGCACTTCTGTATATCAAATTTTTCATTATAAGGAAGAGTTACAGTTCTCGTTTTATTGGTTGGTCTACATTTTCCTCCCAACACCCAAATAATAGTGGCTATCCTTAAGCCAATCACCACAATAAAACAATGATAATAACACTATTGTATATACTAGTAATCTAAATGCCTGTATTCATTTAAATAGACAAATACTTTCGATAAAGAATACGAGTAAAATGTAATGTGAATTGCATTTTTAAAAACACATATTTCAAGCATTATTAAAAGCCGAATCAGCTAAAAACGACCCCCTTTGAGGAGATCGTTACACTAAAGTCTATTTAAGCAGTCCACTTTTTAAGTCATTATGCCATTTTGAAAGCATAGGTAAATCCTCTTCTAAAATGGTTCCAGCTTCTTTTGCGGCAGTTGTTAAAGCATCATAGTTTGTTAAGCTAACAAAAGAAATACCTGCTTCTTCAAATGCTTGCTCTGCTTTTGGTAGCTCATAAGTAAATATACTAACTACACCCAGTACTTCTAATCCCTCTTTTTGCAGTGCATCAACTGCCACTAGACTGCTTCCACCTGTGGAAATTAAGTCTTCAATTACTACAACTTTTTGCCCTGCCACTACTTTACCTTCAATCTGATTGCCACGTCCATGTTCTTTTGCTTTTGACCGGACATACATCATCGGAAGTTCCAGTATATCACTCACCCATGCAGCATGAGGAATACCTGCTGTTGCAGTACCTGCTACTGCTTCTGTTCCTGGAAAGTTTTCTTCGATTGCTTTTGCTAAGCCTTGAGCAATTTCTTTTCTAATTGCCGGTGATGACATTGTAATTCGGTTATCACAGTAAATTGGGGATTTGATACCAGAAGCCCATGTGAATTGGTCATTAGGTTTTAATGCAACTGCACCCACCTCAAGAAGCGCCTTGGCAATTTTGTTTTCTAAGCTCATGCATTTTCCTCCCACATTTTCAAAATAGTTCTATATGCTTGTACTGGGTTTTCCGCTTTTGTTATTGCTCGTCCCACAACAATATGGGATGAACCAAGTATTCGCGCATTTGCTGGAGTTGCAACACGAACCTGATCATGTGCGTCTCCTTCTTCTAAACGAATACCAGGAGTTACACGTAAAAATTCCTGTCCACATGCATCAGCAATTTTTTTTGCTTCCAATACGGAACAAACGACTCCATCTAAAGCAGCTGTTTTAGCTAGTTCTGCATAATTTACAACGGATTCATCAATTGTCGTTTGAATCAGCTGTTCCTGTTGCATTTGCTGTTCAGATGTAGAAGTTAGTTGAGTTACTGCAATAATGGAAGGTCTTTTATTACCAACTGGTGTACCTGCCTCTAACCCTTCACGTGCAGCAATCATCATAGCCGCTCCACCAGCAGCATGCACATTCACTAAATCTGCTCCTAATCGAGCGAGACCTTTCATCGCTTGGCCTACTGTGTGTGGAATATCATGTAATTTCAAATCAAGAAATACATCATGACCCATTTCTTTCAATTTATACACGATGGAAGGTCCTTCTTGTAAATATAATTCCATGCCTACTTTTACAAATAATGACTGCTCAAATGGAGTTAGAAATTTGTATGCATCTCCAGCTGAGGCAAAGTCTAATGCAATAATTGGACTGTTTTTCATAATCTATGACTCCTTCCAACTAAATCAGTTACTGTCTCAAATCCAAGTTCATCTAACTTTTCTGGAAGCTGTTCGATTAGCTTTGGACAAATGAATGGATCTACAAAATTTGCCGTTCCTACTGCAACTGCACTTGCTCCAGCTGATAAGAAATCAATCACATCATCAATTGTTGCAATTCCACCCATTCCGATAATTGGTATTGACACTCGTTTCGCTACATCATAAACCATACGAAGTGCCACAGGCTTAATAGCAGGACCTGATAAACCACCAGTTACATTTGCAATCACCGGTCGACCAGTTTTAGTATCTAAGCGCATACCAAGTAATGTATTAATCATTGTAATACCGTCAGCTCCACCCGCTTCTACCGCTTTTGCTATTTCTCCAATATCGGTTACGTTTGGAGATAGCTTTACATATACAGGTACAGAAGATACTGCTTTTACAGCTTTAGTTAATTCTTCTGCAACTAAAGGGTCTGTTCCAAATGTAATCCCACCTTGTTTTACATTCGGACAAGAAATATTTAGTTCAAGCGCATGGACATTGGGAGCTTTTGAAATCACTTCTGCTACAGTGACATAATCCTCTGTTGTATAGCCTGCTACATTTGCAATAATCGGTACTTCATATTGCTCAAGCCATACAAGTTCGTTTTCCATCACTTTTTTTAATCCTGGATTTTGTAGACCAATTGCATTTAACATTCCTGCAGGTGTTTCTGCCACGCGTGGTGTTGGATTACCAAGTCTAGTTTCAGGGGTTGTAGCCTTAATCATAATGGCACCTAACTTAGACAAATCATATAATTTTGCATATTCCTTTCCGAATCCAAAGCATCCAGAGGCTGGCATAATTGGATTTTTCAAAGAAAGACCTGGTAATTCTATAGCTAATCTATTCATACTCGAACCACTCCTGACGGGAACACTGGACCATCTGAACAAACCTTCACATAATCAGCATCTATTTTCTCTGTAGTGTCGCAAACACATGCAAAGCATGCACCAATTCCACAACCCATACGTTGTTCAAAAGATAAATATCCTTCTCTTTCAGGATACAATTTTTCTAGAGCGGAAAGCATCGGTGTTGGACCGCAGCTGTAGTAAACCTCAAAATCATCCTTCAATGTCTCTAATACATTTGTTACAAAGCCGGTATGACCATAACTACCATCTGCTGTTACGATATGGGTTTCTCCAAGTTCTTGAAATTGTTTTTCATAAAAAACAACATCCTCGGATTGAAATCCTAACACATGAATAGGCTGTACACCTTTTTCCACAAGTATTTTGGATAATTCATATAGAGGCGGTACACCAATTCCTCCACCAACTAGTAAAGCCTTTTGACCAGCTTCTACCTTATCAATAGGAAAACCATTTCCAAGAGGTCCAAGTACATCGACCTGGTCCCCTTGCTTTTTCTCAGATAGAAGCACAGTTCCTCTGCCTTCTGCTCGGTAAATCATTTTAAATTCTGATGTTTCTTTATTTATTGATGAAATACTTATTGGTCTTCTTAGCAAAGGCTCCATTTGATCAGACACTCGTAGATGGACAAATTGACCTGGCTGTTTCATATCCAGTACTAGTTGTCCAGTCAATGTGAGTTCAAAAATGTTCGTCGCAATTGATCTTTGTTGTACGACTTGCATTTGTTCTTGTCTAATCATGCTTTAACCTCCTGATGTTTCATAGTCTCAGTAGAGAATGTCATTGATTCAATAACACGTAGCATTGCTTCTGCAGTATCTAATGATGTTAAACAAGGGATGCCATTTTCTACAGACTCTCTACGAATACGGAATCCATCACGTTCAGGTTGCATTCCTTTAGTTAGCGTGTTGATAATAAATTGTGCTTCCCCTTTTTGAATTACGTCTAGTAATGTAGTTCCTTTTGCGCCGATTTTATCCACGATGTCTACTGGAATTCCTGCATTTTTAATTGCTTCAGCAGTACCTTGTGTAGCCATAATGCGGAATCCTATTGCGTAAAATCTTTTCGCAATTTCTGTGCCTTCTGCTTTGTCTTTATCCGAAATAGTCATTAGTACTGTTCCGTGATCTTTGATTTCCATTCCTGCTGCCGCTAGTCCTTTATATAACGCTTTTTCGATCGTTATATCTTTCCCCATTACTTCCCCAGTAGATTTCATCTCAGGTCCAAGCGTAATATCCACTCGACGAAGTTTCGCAAAACTGAACACCGGTACTTTTACATATACTCCTGGGCTATTTGGGACAAGTCCTGGTGTGTACCCTTGTTCAATGATTGATTGACCTAAAATCGCTTTTGTTGCAATATTCGCCATAGGGATGGATGTGATTTTACTTAAGAACGGTACTGTACGACTTGAACGTGGATTTACTTCAATTACGTAAACCTCATCCTTGGAAATGACATATTGAATATTCATCAATCCAACAATTTTCAGTCCTTTTGCAAGTCTTGTTGTGTAATCTACCAGTGTATCAATCTGTTGTTGTGATAGTTTTTGTGGTGGATATACAGCAATTGAATCACCTGAGTGAACACCTGCACGTTCAATATGTTCCATGATTCCTGGTATTAATACATTTTCCCCATCACAAATTGCATCTACTTCAATTTCTGTTCCTGTTAAGTAACGGTCGATTAGAACTGGTTTTTCAGGGCTCGCTTCTACCGCATGCTCCATATAGTGTTTGATCTCATCTTCGGTATATACAATCTGCATTGCACGACCACCAAGTACATAAGAAGGTCTAACTAATACTGGATACCCTATTTCGTTGGCAATTTTAGTTGCTTCTTCCACAGATACTGCAGTTTTTCCGAGTGGCTGAGGAATATCTATTTCATGAAGAGCTGCTTCAAACTTGTTACGGTTTTCGGCACGGTCAATGTCTTCTAGCGTTGTGCCTAGAATTTTAACGCCTCTTTCTTCAAGTCCAGCAGCTAAGTTAATCGCTGTTTGTCCTCCGAATTGTACCACTACACCTTTCGGCTGCTCTAAGTCAACGATGTGCATGACATCTTCTAGAGTAAGTGGTTCAAAATATAATTTATCCGAAATGGAGAAGTCGGTTGAAACTGTTTCAGGGTTATTATTTATAATAATTGCCTCATAGCCTGCTTCTTTAATAGCCCATACAGAATGTACAGTTGCATAGTCAAACTCAACCCCTTGACCGATACGAATCGGACCTGACCCTAGTACAATTACGCTTTCCTTTTCCGTACGAATGGATTCATTTTCCTCTTCATATGTTCCATAGAAGTAAGGTGTTTCTGACTCAAACTCTCCTGCACAAGTATCGACCATTTTGTAAACTGGTACAATTCCATTTTCTTTTTTAAAGTTATAAACTTCTAATTCAGTCACATTCCAGTATTTCGCAATAGTTTTATCTGCAAAGCCCATACGTTTTGCTTTATATAATACTTCTTGATTAAAAGCATTTTTTTGGATAACTTCTTCATATTTCACGATATTTTGAAGTTTGTTTAAGAAGAATAGATCAATTTGGCTCCACTCATGAATTGTCTCAACAGTTACTCCACGTCGAAGTGCTTCTCCTATGAAGAAGAGTCTCTCATCTCCTGCACGACGAATACGTTTTTCCATCCATGCATCTGTAATGGACTCACTGTTTTTCATTTCGATATGGAAATGACCTGTTTCAAGGGAACGAACTGACTTAAGTATCGCTTCCTCAAATGTACGTCCAAGTGACATTACCTCTCCCGTAGCTTTCATTTGTGTTCCAAGATTACGTTTAGCTGATTCAAATTTATCGAATGGCCATCTTGGAATTTTTGCAACGATGTAGTCTAATGCTGGTTCAAAACAAGCGTAGGTTTTTTGTGTAACTGGATTCATCATCTCATCCAATGTAAGACCTACTGCGATTTTAGCTGCAAGTTTCGCAATTGGATAACCAGTAGCTTTTGATGCAAGTGCAGATGAACGACTTACACGAGGGTTTACTTCGATAATATAGTAGTTGAAGCTATGTGGATCAAGTGCTAATTGTACGTTACATCCACCTTCAATTTTAAGTGCACGAATAATTTTTAGAGATACATTACGAAGCATTTGGTTTTCACGGTCAGATAATGTTTGTGTAGGCGCAACTACGATTGAATCTCCTGTATGAATCCCAACAGCATCGAAGTTTTCCATATTACATACAACAATTGCGTTGTCTGCGGAATCACGCATTACTTCATATTCAATCTCTTTATATCCAGCAATCGACTTTTCAAGTAAGCATTGAGTAACAGGGCTATATTTTAAACCACTTGTTACAATTTCAGCTAAGTCAGTATCATTGTGACAAATACCACCGCCTGTTCCTCCCATTGTAAATGCCGGACGGACGATAACTGGATACCCAATACGTTCTACGAATGCTTTCGCTTCTTCAAGATTATGGATAATATCACTATCTGGAACCGGTTCATTTAATTCATTCATCAGAGTACGGAATAGATCACGATCTTCTGCTTTGTGAATTGCTTCTAATTTTGTACCTAATATTTCGATTCCTAGTTCATCTAAAATACCTGATTCATCAAGCTCAATTGCCATATTCAATCCAGTCTGTCCACCAAGTGTAGGTAAAATTGCATCTGGACGCTCTTTACGAATAATTTTACTAACAAACGGTAGTGTAAGGGGTTCAATATAAACTTTATCTGCAATTTCTGTATCCGTCATAATAGTCGCAGGATTGGAATTCACTAAAATAACACTATAGCCTTCTTCTCTTAGTGAAATACATGCTTGTGTACCAGCGTAGTCGAATTCAGCAGCTTGGCCGATAACGATTGGACCTGAACCTATTACTAATATTGTTTTTATATCTTTACGTTTAGGCATGTGAATTCTCCTTTTTGCTCTCTAGATTCATTAATTCAATAAACTCGTCAAATAGATGTTTTGAATCTTCTGGTCCTGATGATCCTTCTGGGTGGAACTGAACACAAAATACCGGGAATTTAGTATGTCTTACCCCTTCAACTGTGCCGTCATTTAACGCTATATGTGTTATTTCTAAATCTGTTTGTGCAATGGAATCTGCATCAATTGCATAACCATGGTTTTGAGAAGTTAACTCTGTTCTTCCTGTTCTTAAATCTTTTACTGGATGATTTCCTCCGCGATGGCCAAATTTCAATTTGAAGGATGTAGCGCCACTTGCAAGTGAAATAAGTTGATGTCCTAGACATACTCCAAAAATAGGTACTTTACCTATAATTCCTTTTACCATTTCGATTGCTTCTGGAATATCAGTTGGATCTCCAGGTCCGTTGGATAACATGACTCCATCGGGAAACATCCCTAATATTTCAGCAGCGGATGTATTATATGGGACAACAATAATATCGCAATCCCGTTTGTTTAGTTCTCTTAAAATACCGTGTTTCATACCGAAGTCGACAAGTACCACTCTTTTTCCACGTCCTGGACTTGGATATGGTCGAGTAATCGAAACTTGTTCTACTACGTTTCTTGGGATTTCAGTAGTCTGAAGTTCTTTCACTACTTGTTCTACGTTTACTTCTTCATCAGCATTTGTAAGTCTTCCTTTTAATGAACCATGCATACGAATAATACGAGTTAACTTTCTAGTGTCAATTCCTTCAATTCCAGGAACATTTTTAGCATTTAAAAATTCACTTAAAGTACCAGTATTTCTGAAATTCGATGGTTGTTCAGCAAGTTCTCTTATTACTACTCCGGAAAGCCCAATTGTAATAGCTTCAAAATCATCTGGATTTATACCATAGTTACCAACCATCGGATACGTAAACGTTAATATTTGTCCACAATTAGAAGGATCTGAAATCGATTCCTGATAGCCTGTCATAGCTGTTGTAAAGATTACTTCACCAATTGTTCCCGCTTCACTTCCGAATGCGTTTCCCTTAAATACCGTACCGTCTTCTAATATTAAGTATCTTGTTTTCATGCTTGTTCCTCCTGCCATACGATCTCTCCGTTATACATTGTAAGTTGTGGCCAACCATTGCAAGCCCATCCGTTAAACGGAGTATTCTTTCCTTTTGATACAAAAGCTTCTTTATCGATTCTTTGTTCTTTTTCTAGATCAATCAATACCAAATCAGCTGGTGCCCCTACTTCAAGCTTACCAAACTCAAAACCAAATACATCTGCTGGTTTAACCGTTAAATAATTCAATAGCTGCTTGAGTGTCCAATCGCCAGTTTTTACAAAGTGAGTATATAATAGTGGAAATGCTGTTTCTAATCCAACAATTCCGAATGGAGCTTTTTCAAATCCTAATGACTTCTCTTCTTCTGTATGTGGAGCGTGATCCGTCGCTATAAAATCTAAAGTTCCATCTTCTAATCCTTCTCTAAGTGCCATCATATCTTCTTTAGCTCTAAGTGGAGGGTTCATCTTCCAGGCTGCTTCATTTGAAGGAATATCATCCTCACAAAGCAATAAATGATGCGGACTTACTTCTGCTGTCACATGAATACCAGCTTTTTTAGCGTCTCTTATGACACGAACTGACTCTTTTGTACTGACATGACATACGTGATAATGAGCCCCTGCTGCTTCTGCGAGTAGTATATCTCTTGCAATATGTACTGATTCAGAAACAGAGGGAATACCTTTCAACCCAAGCTCTTTGCTACGTTTTCCTTTATGCATAACGCCCCCGTAGATAAGTGTGTTATCTTCACAGTGAGCAACAATTGGAATATTAAATTTTGCTGCTTCCTCCATTGCTTCTAGCATTGTCCCAGCCTCTTGGACACCAACACCGTCATCTGTTAAAGCAAAAGCTCCAAGATTTTTCAATGCTTCGATATCTGTTCTTTCTTTACCCGCTTGTCGGATTGTAATAGAACCATAAGGTAGGACACGAACAAGTGCATTTTTCTCTACTAAATCTAGAACATGTGAGAAATTTTCTACAGTGTCAGGTACTGGTCTTGTATTCGGCATAGCACAAATGGTTGTATAACCACCTTTTGCTGCAGCTTTTGTTCCTGTTTGAATCGTTTCTTTATGCTCTCCACCTGGTTCACGTAAGTGTACATGCACATCGATGAAACCTGCAGAAAGCAAAAGTCCTTTCCCATCTATTTGTTGTGCATCATTTGATGTAACATTCGCTCCGATTGCTGCAATTCTGCCTTCTTGAACTAAAACAGCAGCCGACTCTAATTCCCCTTCATTGTTAACTATTTGAACGTTTTGAATAATTTTTGTCATGTTATTCTCTCCCTCTCAAAATCATTTCAATGACAGCCATGCGAACATAAACACCATTTTCCATTTGCTTAAAAATCCTTGACCGTTCACATTCTACTAATTCACTAGCTATTTCCACACCTCTATTGAAAGGGGCAGGATGCATGATAATTGCATGTTCTTTCATTTTCCGCTCTCGCTCAATTGTTAGACCAAATAATTGATGATATTGCTCTTTAGAAAATGTCGTCTTCCCATCATGTCTTTCGTGCTGAACACGAAGCATCATGAGAACATCACTATCTTCTATTACCTCATCGAATTCAGCAAACGCTTTGAACTCACCTTGCCATTCGGGTGGACAAACAAACCGAACTTGTGCACCTAATCTTGTAAGTGCATCTGCATTAGATCTTGCTACACGGCTATGGGTGATATCTCCTACAATCGTAATTACCTTATCTTGTAAAGTACCAAATTCTTGCCAAATTGTATAAATATCTAGAAGGCTTTGCGTTGGATGATTTCCTGTACCGTCGCCACCGTTGATAATCGCAGGTTTAACTTTTCCAACTAACTCTTCAAAATAATTATTTTGCTCATGCCTAATTACTAATAAATCCAGGCCAATGGATTCTAGAACTTTTACTGTGTCATAAAGTGTTTCACCTTTTAATGTACTAGAGAAGCCAGCTTCGAAAGGAAGGACTTCTAAATTTAGTTTTCTTTCAGCCATTTCAAAGCTCATCTTAGTTCGTGTGCTAGGCTCAAAAAAGAGGTTCGAAACTGTGTATTTATTTGTTAGTGTAGAGGTGGTACCATCACGAAACGCTTGCGCTTGCTTTAATATCGCATGTATTTGATCTACCGATAAGTCTTTCATTGATACTAAATTTTTCATGAATATCCACCTTTCTTTATCATCAAATACGCCTTAGTGTATTTGCATCCAGACTTTTATCGAGCCAGCTCGATAAATTCCTCTAAAAAGTCTGTGACATCCGCAGGAGGCTTATTTAGTAAACTACTTTCTACAAAATTTAAAACCTCCTCGAAAAAGTCTCGAGAAGGTTCGTTTTTGCATAGACAAGTAGCAGGATCATGTTGCATGTCCCAACTTGCTATTCGAACCTTTTGCTGACTCACTGTTCAACTTCTTAAAAGGTCTATTATTCAGTTTGATGTAAATCTGTGCTTTCTGCTTTTTTTCTTCCAGGTAGGATGAGATTTAGTATAACCCCGATAATTGCCGCTAAAGCCATACCCTCTATGCTAAGGGCCTCTGTAACGATGAACTTTGCCCCTCCGATTCCTATTACTAGGATTACAGAAGCAATGACTAAATTACGACTATTGCCGAAATCTACTTTTGCATCTACTAACATGCGTAACCCACTTGCTGCGATTATCCCAAATAATAGGATGGATACACCACCTAGAACTGCTGTTGGTATCGTAGAAATGACTGCCATTGCTTTTCCAAAGAATGAAAGCAGGATAGCCACTACAGCTGCACCTAAAATGACATAAACACTGTATATACGAGTTATTGCTAAAACTCCAATATTTTCACCGTAAGTCGTTTTAGGTGGACCACCGATAAATGCACTTACTAAGGTCCCTAAACCATCACCCAGTAAAGATCTATGTAGTCCAGGTTCTTTTATATAATCTCTTTCTACAACTTTTCCAAGTACGAGCTGATGCCCAATATGTTCGGAGATAGTTACGATGACAATTGGAACCATCACTAGCAAAATATTAGAAGTTATAACAAAATCATAATGTACTCCAGGTATTAAAAAGTCAGGTAAAGCGAATATTTTTGCTTCTTTTATCGGGGTAAAGTCAACAATTCCAATGGCGATAGAATATATGTAACCTACCACTAATCCAACTAAGATTGGCATTGTACTAATAATATTTTTGAAGTATACCGTACAGATTATCGCTGTAAACAAAGTAACTAAAGCTGCGGAGAAATGCAGGAAGCTATATTCTTTTAAGCCTGTATCTGCATTTGTAATATTCATCGCCATATCGACTGCAACACCAGATAATCCTAGACCAATAACCATGATAACTGGTCCAACAACGATTGCTGGTAAAAGCTTCATAATCCATTTATACCCGCTTTTCCAAATTATAAGGGACACAATGCCATAAACCAATCCAACGAAAACGGCACCGATCATTGCATTGCCTGGATTTATAGCTTGTCCAGATTCATCTAATCCATTTACTGCGATAATTATTGGTGCGATGAATGCGAACGACGACCCTAAATATGCTGGCACTTGAAATTTAGTTACGAGTAAGAAGATTATTGTTGCAATTCCGCTTGTTAACAATGCAATTGCAGGACTCAAACCTACAAGCTGCGGTACTAATATAGTCGATCCGAACATTGCAAACATATGTTGAAAACTTAAGGTGATGAGTTGTCCACCTGATGGCTTATCATTTACATCTAAAACGGCGTTTGACATGAACTTTTCCTACCTTTTAAATAGATTTTTATTCGTAAATGGTTACTGCATCTACTTCATCTGTTTCCGTAACTTTTACTACGATTCTTTCACTGCTAGAGGTTGGTATATTTTTTCCTACATAATCTGCTCGAATTGGTAGCTCGCGGTGCCCTCTATCGATTAAAACTGCTAGCTGAATTTGAGATGGTCTTCCTAAATCCATAACTGCATCCATTGCCGCTCGGACAGTTCGTCCGGTATATAACACATCATCCACGAGGATAACTTTTTTATCCTTTACATCATGTGTTATATCAACTTGTTGTACTAATGGCTCTTCTGTACCATTCTTTAAAGATAGGTCATCTCTATACAACGTAATATCAAGCTCTCCTGTTTTTATCGGCTTCCCCTCAATACGTTCAATTCTATCTGCCAGACGTTTTGCTAAAAATGCTCCACGAGTTTTAATGCCTACTAGAATACACTCTTCAATCCCTTTGTTACGTTCAATAATTTCATGTGCAATTCTTGTCAGTGCTCGATTAATCGCTTGCTCATCAAGAATATTTGCTTTTTCTCCCATCAACTTTTCATCTCCTTTGAACAAAATAAAAAACCTTCTAAGGCTCGAGAGCCCAGAAGGTTATAAATGCGTAATAAAGTAGAGTGATTCCTATAAATCCGCAGATTGATAGTGAGTCACGTTCACATATACCTTCTCAGCCTCTCTGGACTGTTATTAAAGGTGAAGCTATATAATTTTAAAATGACTATCGCAGCAGTATAGATGCTTGCGTTTTTCTTAGTATAATATACTATTCCTCATTAATCAATGATTGAGTTTTTAAATCTTGTATTAAATTAGTGAAATCCTCTGGAAGTGGGTAAGAGAACTCTAAGTATTCTCCCGTTTTGGGGTGAATAAAACCTAATAATCCCGCATGTAAAACTTGTCCGTCAAAACTAATCGTTTTTTTCGGACCATATTTTGGATCTCCAGCTAGTGGGTAACCAATATATTTCATATGCACACGAATTTGATGCGTACGCCCGGTTTCTAATTGGCACTCAACTAATGAAAATTTATCAAATCTTTCTATGACACGGAAATGTGTTACAGCATGTTTACCATTATCCACTACTGCCATACTTTGTCTTTCTTTTTTATCACGAGCAATAGGAGCATCAATTGTCCCTTTATCGTGAGCAATACGACCGTGCACAAGTGCAGTGTATTTACGAGTGACTGTTTTCTTTACAAGTTGATCAACTAACGAGACATGCGCTACGTCATTTTTAGCTACCATCAAAAGACCTGTCGTATCTTTATCTATACGATGCACAATCCCTGGACGCATAACCCCATTAATACCAGATAAATCTTTAATCTGATACATCAGACCATTAACTAGCGTTCCAGTAGTATGCCCTGGTGCAGGATGCACAACCATTCCGCGGGGTTTATAGACAACCACTACATCCTCATCCTCATAGATGATTTCTAAGTTCAAATTCTCAGCAACAATATCGAGTGGTACAGCGTCTGGAGGTGTAACGACAATAACATCTCCTGCTTTCACTTTATAGCTTGTTTTGGCCGGTTCATTGTTCACTGTAACAAAGCCATCTTTTATAAAATTTTGGATTTGTGTACGGGACCAATCTGACTCAAAAGATGCTATTGCTTTATCTATACGCTCTTTTGCTTGTTCATTTTCAATGATAAATGTTAAATCTTCCATTACTTCACCTTTTTCTTTTCAGCTCGTTCTTCCTGAAATACGAATAATATTATAATTACAACACCAATAGTTAGTGCAGCATCCGCCACGTTAAAAATAGGGAAATCATAATTGATAATAGGTATTAAAACATCGACGAAATCTACTACTTCGCCTCTCCAAAGTCGGTCAATAAAGTTTCCTATTGCTCCTCCAAGTAGCATCATCAAACCAGCTTGAAACACTGGCTTTCCTTTTGCTTCTTTATGAAAATAATAGATAATTCCAATGATGACGATGATAGTAACTATGGTAAAGAATCCTATTTTTCCTTGTAGAATGCCCCAGGCTGCTCCTCTATTTCTATGAGAAAGTAGCGCTAGGTAAGGGTCCCACATAATAATTCGTTCACCAAGCATCATATTTTTAACGACTAGCCATTTTGTCCATTGATCTAACGCAATGACAAAAGCTGCCAGTCCATAAAATTTCCACACATTATTTCCCCCACATAACAAATTCTTTTCAGCAAAATTGGACACTCTCCACTTAGTTTAACACAGACCTCACCATCCGTAAAAGAGACAGGTATGAGATTTCAGAAATACTAATGATTGCCGTTTCGAGCGGACGCTTTCCGTGGGGTGAGCGATGAACCATCACCGCCCCTGCGGGTACCTTGTGATGTTTCATCTGTCTCACTCATCCAACTGGAATCGCCGCTCTACACACCAATCAAAATTATGAGCTGTACTCTAAATAAAGTTTTGGCAAAGTTTACTGCTCGAGCAAATGAATTTGGTAGAGTTTTGTAAGGTAATTATGCTATTAAGTATTCTTACACTATCTTTGTGGATGGAGGAACTAAGTGATTTTATTATTGAACCGCTTCGTAAAGTAAACTTAATCGATTGCAGGGATATTTCCATTGTTAGAAAGTAAAAGCCTATTGAAAGCAATTAAAAGAGTTAAGAATTGAAAAATAGGAATTCGTGTGCATTTAATTTGAATTTCAAGAAACAAAATTCAGCATTTTTTGAAATGCAATTTTGAATCACAGAAATTATTAAATGAGATTTTGATCTTAACCTTCATTTACTTTGCAAACTTATTTTGCTTTAGCCATAAGCTTTTGTTTAATCTTCTTACTTGAGTACTACTTATCCGATTGAGTGGAGTGCAAGGCGACGACTCCAGTGGGATAAGCGTTAGTCGAAGACCCCGCAGTGAAGCGAGGAGGCTGAGGCAACGCCCACGGAAAGCGTTCGCCTGAAACGGAAATCATCATCTTCAATTTTTCACCAATATCTATAATCCTTATCCCAGACCAAAAAAATGTGATCCAACTAGAAGTAGGATCACATTTTCTATACTTATTTACAATGTCACTACAACTTCTGCGCAACGTGCACATAGGGTAGGATGTGCTTCGCTTGTTCCAACTGTTTCGGAAATTGTCCAGCAACGCTCACATTTTTCACCGTCTGCTTTTTCTACTACAACAGAAGCATGCTCTAATGCCAAGCTGTTTGCAGGTGCTTCGGATGGAACACCGCCTAATTCAAACTTAGAAACGATGAACAATTGAGCTAAGTCAATAGCATTCGTTTCAAATAATGCTTTATAGTCATCGTTTACATATAAAGCCACTTTTGCTTCTAATGATTTACCGATCGTTTTTGCATTACGTGCTTCTTCTAATGCTTTTAATACATCATCACGTAATTCCATGATTTTTTCCCACTTAGCCGCTAGTTCTTTGAATTCTGGATAATCTACTGCTTCTGGCATATCCGTTAATTGAATACTTTCAGCTGTTTCATGCTCTAAATAAGCCCAAAGCTCATCTGTTGTATGAGGCAGGATAGGTGTTACTAATTTTAATAACGCTAATAATGTATCGTACATAACTGTTTGCATAGCACGACGATCTGGATGGTCTTCACCATAAATATACACAACATCTTTTGCAATATCTAAATAGAATGAACTTAGTTCACTTGATACAAAGTTATTTACTGTATGGTATACACTTGCAAAATCATAGCGATCATATGCAGCGTTTACACTAGTAATAACTTCTTGAAGCTTCATGTACATATATTGATCTACTTCACGAAGATCTTTAAATTCCACACGGTTATTAACAGGATGGAAATCACTGATATTACCATGTAAGAATCGGAATGTGTTACGGATTTTACGATAAACTTCGGAAACTTGTTTGAAGATCGCATCAGAAACACGTACATCAGCTGTATAATCAACTGAAGCTACCCATAGACGTACAATATCTGCACCTAACTGATTTATCACTTTAGAAGGAACAATTACATTCCCTAATGATTTACTCATTTTACGACCATTTCCATCTAATGTGAAACCATGGCTTAACAAACCTTTATAAGGTGCGTGACCAAACATAGCCGTACTAGTTATTAAAGAAGAGTTAAACCAACCACGATACTGATCGGACCCCTCTAGGTATAAGTCAGCTGGAAATACTAAATCATCACGTTCTTCTAGAACACCTTGATGAGATGAACCCGAATCAAACCAAACGTCCATGATATCTGTTTCTTTTGTAAAGATACCGTTCGGGCTTCCAATATGTGTAAATCCTTCTGGTAGTAATTCCTTCGCTTCTTTTTCAAACCAAATATTTGAACCGTGCTCACGGAATAATTTAGAAACATGTGAAATTGTCTCTTCTGTCAAAATCGGTTCTCCATCTTCCCCATAAAACACTGGAATCGGAACTCCCCATACACGTTGGCGAGAAATACACCAGTCTCCACGATCACGAATCATGTTAAATAGACGAGTCTCTCCCCATGCTGGAGTGAATTTTGTATCTCGAATTGCTTGTAGTAATTCATCTCTAAACGCCTCGATAGAAGCAAACCATTGTGCTGTAGCACGATAAATAACAGGTTTTTTCGTACGCCAGTCATGCGGATATGAATGTGTAAAGAATGTAAGTTTTTCAAGTGCACCTGCAGCCTCTAACGCTTCTGTAATTGCTTTGTTAGCTGTGTCATAAAATAACCCTTCAAAACCAGGTGCTTCAGCAGTCATTACACCACGGTCATCAACAGGACAAAGAACATCTAATCCGTAAGCTTTACCTACGTAAAAGTCATCCTCCCCATGGCCAGGAGCAGTATGGACACATCCAGTACCAGACTCAGTTGTTACATGCTCTCCTAAAATGATAAGAGAATCACGATCGTATAATGGATGCTTTGCAACTAGGCGGTCCATTTCCTTCCCTTCTAGCGTGCGTTCTACTGTATATTCTTCCCAGCCTAATTCTTCCGCTACAGATTTTACTAAATCTAATGCAACAACAAAATTAGAACCTTTTGTATTAACAACAGCATACTCCACTTTAGGATGTAGAGAAATAGCTAGGTTTGCAGGAATTGTCCAAGGTGTTGTAGTCCAAATGATAAATTTCGTTCCTTCTTCAAGCACGCCTTTACCCTCAGTCACCTCAAAACTAACATAAATAGATGGTGATTTTTTATCTTGGTATTCAATTTCAGCCTCAGCCAATGCCGATTCACTTGATGGTGACCAGTAAACTGGCTTTAATCCTTTATAAATATATCCTTTTTTAGCCATAGCACCGAATACTTCGATTTGGCGTGATTCAAATGCGGGAGTCAATGTAACATACGGATTGTCCCAGTCACCACGAACACCTAGACGTTTGAATTGTGAGCGTTGATTATCAATTTGTTGATATGCATATTCTTCACAAAGCTTTCTAAACTCAGCAAGAGACATTTCCTTACGTTTTACGCCTTTATTCGTTAGCGCTTGCTCGATTGGAAGACCATGTGTATCCCAGCCTGGAACGTAAGGCGCATGAAAACCTGCCATAGACTTGTGACGGACAATCATATCTTTTAATACTTTGTTTAATGCGTGACCCATATGAAGATCGCCGTTCGCATATGGTGGTCCATCATGCAATACAAAAAATGGTCTACCTTTTGTATGATCCTGTACTTTTTTATAAATATCCTGCTCTGCCCATTTTTCTTGAATTTCTAATTCTTTCACAGGTAAATTTCCGCGCATTGGGAAATCAGTCTTTGGCATTAATAACGTGTTTTTGTATTCCATCTAATTACCTCCTGATTAATAAAAGCATGAGTACTTCATAAAGTGAAACTTCCATATAGAGGATTTACAGATGTTTATCCCCCACCTATTTTAGAGCCTGTTAAACCAGGATAAGCAGTGCCGAAAACAAAAAAACTCCACATCCCAAAAAGGGACGAGGAGTTATGCTCGCGGTACCACCCTACTTGCGATTTTATTTAAAAATCGCCGCTTAGAATGCCATAACGGGGCATTAACCGAAGACACTTACTAAAAGTTCAGTGCCCTTGCTCCAAAGTGATATCCTAAATTAGTTTCTCTTCCTGAGCTCTCACCACCCTCAAGTCGCTTTATCGAAAACAAATTTAGGCGTCTTTTTCTACGCATATTATATGATATGAAATTATTATAGGTAAAGTATAGCTATGAGTCAAGAAAAGTTAATCTTCTGGAACTGAAATACGATCAATCGCTTCTGTATCCACATCATATTCCATTAAATGATTCCAGTCATCTGTATTGATCAAGTCTAATTGGGCTTCGACTAACATTTTAAAACGATTTCTGAAAACTTTTGATTGTTTTTTCAAGTCCTCGATTTCCAATGCAATCCTTCTAGCTTTTGTTAGAGCTTCATTGACAATTCGGTCAGCATTTTTCTCTGCCTCTTTCACAATCAGCTTAGCTTCTTTTTGTGAATTTCGACGGACCTCTTCTGCTGCCTCTTGAGCAACGACAATTGACTTATGTAGTGTTTCTTCAATCGAAGTAAAATGACCAACCTTTTCGCTTGAAGTTTTAAGCTTGGTTTCTAATTCCTTTTTTTCTTTCATCAAAATTTCAAGGTCTTTCATTATTTGATCAAGGAATTCATTTACTTCGTCTTCATTGTATCCTCTAAATCCTTTACCAAATTCCTTGTTATGTATATCAAGTGGTGTTAGTGGCATTTTAACATCTCCTTTACTACTATTCTTTCTACCATTATACATTTCTAAGAAGGTGAATACATCTATATTTGAAATATTCTTATAAAAATTAACTTTTTAGTTCTAACCTACCTATTTGTAGTCGAATTTTATCTTTCTTTGTTCTTCCTTCAATCATTATTAATTTTACTCTTCCATGTCCTCTTATAGAAAGTAAATCTAATTCTTGTAACTCAAGAGATACCTGATCCTTTTCTGACCAGTTCACTTTGACCTTTCCACTTTGAATTAGGGACGCTGATTTTTGACGAGAAATATTAAAAACCGAGGCAATCACCGTGTCTAATCGCAGGGAACTAACCGTTAAAGTCTCAGTTATCCATTCCTCCTGTTGTGCAAAATAATCGATTGGATTAACTATTTCTGCCAGATGAACTTTCACTTTCCCAATGGATGTAAAGTTAGCTCGAACATAATCCAATACCTCAAAGGCAACAACGAATTGAATGGCACCATCCTGTACTCGTATATCTCCAAATTTACTACGATCAATTCCAAGTGACATCATCGAACCAAGAACATCCTTGTGCTTTAACGTTACGAATTTAGTAGGATAATGGACTTCTACTACCTTCATTGAGTAATCGTTATCTGAAGGAGTATAGTAAGAAGGAAACAGCAGAACTCTTCTTCTCTCCGCATCTTCTAGGGCACCTTTAGCACTAGATTCAATATCTCCATATTGCCGACGGATCGAATCGACGATAAATTGCTGCCTTGGATCTAGAAAATCCGTCAACTTAGGAGCATATCGGTCCTCTACCTCCCTCATCATACTCACAACCTGTTCAATAAAAGGCTGTTCTTCTTTTCTAAAATGTTGCAATACATTTTCCATTGTAATATTTCCCTTTCAACTATAGTAAAAAACCCCACAGAAGTGAGGTTAGACAACTATATTAGCTATATAATATATACCCGTCATTGCTAGGTTTAATACAAAAATCGCCACGATTGGTGAGATGTCAATCATACCTAGTGGAGGAATAATCTTTCTAAACGGTTCTAAATAAGGTTCACATATTCTTCCTAAAAACTTCCCGAAGCTTGATTGTTGAATGCTCGGTACCCATGACATTAAAATATACCCTATTAATGCATACGTATAAATCCGAACACCCAAACTTAATAAATATAAAACTAATCCCATAAGTTAATTACTCCTCTGTTAATCTAGGTCGTTATAATAATAATCCGATATAGCACCATCAACTTCTACAGAATCTGGTGCACAAAGGAATATATCCGTACCTATTCTTTGTATGTCTCCACCTAAAGCGTACACTGTTCCACTTAAAAAGTCGATAATTCGAATTCCTTGCTCCTTATCTATACGTTGCAGATTTACAATTACAGCTTTTTTACTTTTTAAGTGCTCCGATATATCTTGTGCTTCTGCATACACTCGTGGCTCTATCAATATCACCTTGGATGACTTTTGTACGTTTTGAATACTAACAAGATTAGAAGTGTTCATATCCTTAGGAATTGTATTGAATTTACGTTCTTTAGGTGCAGACTTTACTGTTTGCTGTTTTATATTATTATCTACTGATTTTTGCTGCTGAGGTCTTGATTGCTGCGCTTCTGATGCTTCCTCTTCTTCATCTAGGTAGAAGAAATTTTTCATCCAGTTTTTCATGCTCATACAATTCCCTCCCTCTCTTTTCCTACCAATGCTGTTCCGATTCTTATAAAAGTAGCACCTTCTTCTATCGCTATTTCATAATCCCCAGACATTCCCATGGAAAGTTCTGTACAAGGTGCGTTGGCTATTTGTTTAGATGCAATTTTACTTTGGAGTTGTTTCAATCTCCGAAAAACATCATGGATGATTGTTTCATCTTCCGTATTTGGAGCCATTGTCATCAACCCAATTATACGAATACGTTCATAATTTTTAAGTTGTTCTATGAATGCTTCCACTTCATCAAATGCAAGCCCATGTTTTGACTCTTCTTGAGATACATTTACTTGTACAAAACAATCCTTCGTGGATGTAGCTCTTTTCTCAATTTCATCGGCTAAACTAATCCGATCCAATGAATGTAGGAAATTTATATGGTTAATAACCGATTTAACTTTTCTTGTTTGTAAAGTACCTATGTAATGCCATTGCACATCATTAGAAATGGCATCTAACTTTTTCTGTAAACCCTCTGGTCTATTTTCTCCTAAATGCAGAATACCATTCTCAATTACCTCGTTTGCTCGAGTTGCAGAAACTTCTTTTGTTACAGCTATTAATGTAACATCTTTTAATTTTCTATTAGCTCGTTCACATGCACTTTGCATACGTTGTTGAATTTGTTCTAAGTTTTGTTGTACGTTTGTCATTCGAAACCCAACTTTTCATCAATTGTTTTTTGTTTATTGTATCAATGAAATGCCGTTTTATCAATGATGAACATTATTACTCTAAGTTTTTGATACAATTATAACATCTTTTCCAATTATCGCTATATTTTGTACCGCTATTTTCTTCGTATCTCTTTTTTTATTAAAAAAAGTTGGATAAGCGCCATTTTCCTCTACTAGAAATGAAATAATATGACCAGTGTCTTTATCAATTTCCGCATCCACAATATAGCCTAGTAATTGCCCACTTTTCGCTTCTATTACTTCTTTTTGCTGTGCATCTGAAAATTTCATCATAAACCCCCTTTTATTCATTATATGAATGAAAATGAAAAAAACGCAGATTATTGAAGAACAAATTATATTTGATTAAAACGATACTGATTTCCGTTACAGGTGGACGCTTTCCGCGGCCGAGGCCGAGCCTCCTCGTTCGCTACGCTCCCTGTGGGGTCTCAACTGACTCGCTGTTCCAATTGGAGTCACCACCTTTCACTACAATCAAATAAGTGAGTAGATATTAACTAGATAATAGAGCAGAATGAGACTTCAAAGGATGAGGGAGAAGCGACACATACTGAAGGCTTATGCGTAGCGCGCGGCAAGAGCACATCTGCGTAGAATAATCATTAATAGTTTATAGTGGTAATTTTATTCCAAAGATATTTTAGCAACAAAAAAACGCTTTTTTCTAGAAAGAAAAAAGCGCTTGTTTAAATAAAATAACCTTATGGATTCAATTGGCTTTGAATAGTTGATAAAGCACTCTTCTCTAATCGGGAAATTTGTGCCTGCGATAAACCTAAGTCCATCGCTATTTCTGTTTGTGTAGCTCCATAGTAAATTCTCTTCGTTAATATTTTCTTTTGTCTTGTATCTAGCTTCTGAAAACTTTCTTTCACAGTAAAATAAGTGACCCATTGATCTTCGGATACATCATTATCGCATAATTGGTCCATCATATAAATAGCGTCGCCACCATCACTGAATATTGGCTCTTGCAAAGATACTGGATCCTGGATAGCATCTAAAGCAATTAATATATCCTCCACCGAAATATCAAGCTCTTTGGACAAATCTTCCAAGGTTGGCTCTTGTAAATGCTCGTTTATAAACTGTTCCTTTGCTTTCATAGCTTTATATGCAATATCTCTTAACGATCTTGATACTCGTACTGAATGGTGATCACGTAAGTGTCTTTTTATTTCTCCAATAATCATAGGAACTGCATACGTAGAAAAACGGACGTTATGCTTTAGATCAAAATTCTCAATAGACTTAATGAGTCCAATGCAACCAACTTGAAACAAGTCATCTGCTTGCTCTCCCCTATAAGCAAATCTTTGAACCAGGCTTAAAACTAACCTTAAATTACACATTACTAGCTCATCTTTAACAGAGTCTTCACCAGCTTGTAATCGAATAAACAATTCTTTCATTTCTTCATGCTTAAGTAAAGGAAGCTTAGATGTATCAATGCCGCATAATTCTACTTTTGTTCTCGTCATAGATCTTCCTCCGGACTTTTTAATTGTTCTAAGTCAGTTTGTCCGGGAAAGAAAAGATTATTCTAAAACGTACTATCCAATTTCACCCATTAGGCAATTGGTTCATTTAACAGCTCCTTTAAATCTAAAATGATTTTCTTTTCTAAACGAGATATATATGATTGCGAAATACCTAAATGATCGGCTACTTCTTTTTGGGTCATTTCTTCTTTACCGTTTAACCCAAACCGACATTGCATAATATACTTTTCTCTATTGCCCAGTAAGTTTATTGCTTCGAATACATGTTGGCGCTCTAGTTTTTTCTCCACATCTTCAATGATTAAGTCCTCACTAGTACCTAAAATATCTGATAGTAATAGTTCATTTCCATCAGAATCAGAATTTAAAGGTTCATCAAAAGAGACTTCTGACTTCATACGATTGGTCTTTCGTAAATGCATTAAAATTTCGTTCTCTATACATCTGGAAGCATAAGTTGCAAGCTTGATACCTTTTTCTAGATTAAACGTCTCTACAGCCTTTATCAGACCAATAGAACCTATACTTATAAGATCCTCTATATTCGTATTTGTCTGATCAAATCTTCTCGCAATATATACAACTAATCTTAAGTTTCGTTCGATTAATACATCTCTGGCATGTTCATCCCCATCCATAAACGCCAGTAGCATCTCACGCTCTTCTTCTCTCGATAATGGCTTAGGTAATGATTCATTGCCACCAATATAATGTACACTTTTTCTTCTAAAGGAAAGTACCCAATAGTAAATCTTACGCAACCATTTCATCAGCATTACCCTACACTCCTTTTCTTCAAATGAAAATATGATGAACTATGCAATATTCCATCTGCCTCATGTGGAAACTTTTCTTTTGCTTTCGTCATTACAATATATCCTTTAGGTAATGTCTGATCGCCAATTAGCCACTGATCATACTTAATACCAACAACCCATGTTTTATGCTTGTGAATCGTTGCAATTGGGATTAACCGTAATTTACTTGCATATTCTTTTGGAATCTTGTCCAATCCATCCCTCCCATTAAACTCCCAATCACTAATTGCTTTAAATAACGCCTGTGGCAAGACCTCTTGCAGCATTTCTGCTGCCACAAAGTGGACAGGATCATTGGATAACGGCTCTGTACATACATTTCCTGAGTCTATAAAAAGTGTTAGCTCCTTAGAAACACCAAATAACGTAATGTTAGATGAATATAAGAGCTCCCTTTCTCCGTGAGCTATATTCAAATGAAGGACATGTTTGGTCAAAAAATATAAACCACCAGTAGCAATCAAAGCAAAGTTGATAATCATAAACAAATTACTACTATTATCATACAAAGGAGCAATAGCTGTAAGTAAACCACCAGCAAAAACACTCGCAAGTAACGTTAGTATTATTGCCTTAACTATTTGTGAACGTTTTTTCCAAAAAGCGATAGCAATCATTACAAAAAAAGATAAAAATATTGTACTCATAGAATGAGAGAAAACAACTGTGATTACTCCAGCAGTTAAAGCAGATAGGAATAAATACCTTTTCTGATTTTCAATCCACCCTATTTTATTGGCAAATGCCAAAACGGTATAATTGAAAAAAGTATTGGTTACAATCATTACTTCCGCGTACATAATTTCCCTCCTTTTGACTAAAGCTTAGCATCTAAAGTGTAAGAAATTTGTCAAAAGAACGTTCGAAAACGTTCTTTTTTTACGACAAATAATAAATGAAATGAAGGATGGATTTTGAGATTTTCGAAATGGGGTTGCATTTCTTCCATGGATTACTTACTTTTGAGGTTTATTTACTCGCTCTTTATCAGTTTACTTGCCTTGATGGATGTTTTATCCGCGGTATCTATTGATTTACTTACTTTCAATTAACAAATACTTTTCAAAAGGAGATTTTCCCCAACCTTTAAATGAATAAAAAAACGCCCGGTACTTTTAGTTCATAACCTTTTCTAATGTTTTCGAAGTGCCTTAGACAGAGCAGTTGCTATATTATTACCGTGTAAATTTTTATAGATGCTAGTTGATAATCTTATGGCATTTGTCCCGCATTAACGGGCAGTAGATAACTGCCCCTAAAAGCCCGAATGGTTCAACTAACAATTAGTTGGGGTTACTACTTCTCTTCATTTCCACTTGTATAAAAGAAAATCTGCTTTCTTGCTCTATCATTGGATAATCACATTTCTAATTCAACAGCGATTACAATATGAATTTAGTCATACACATACCAGGATCACTTAGGGCAAGGTCTACAAAACTTTATACTTTCTTTTAAATACAAAAAAACAACCACCGAAGTGGTTGCTATTGTTTTTCTATTAGTTTCTACGTTGACGATTTCTTAAGAATGTTGGGATATCTAACGCATCCTCTTGTTGATTGTGAGTTACATGTCTATCTTGTTGAGGTGCTTGTTGTTGCACTTCTTCTTTACGTTGTTCTCTGATAGGTGCTGCAGTTGGTTGTGGTGCTCTGTTTCCACCGAATCCTGTGCTTCGTGGCTGTTTTTGTGTTAAAAGCTCTTCATTGAATCCAGTTGCAATTACTGTTACAACTATTTCATCTTTCAAGTTATCATTAATAACCGAACCAAAGATCATATTAACTTCTTCATCTGAGGCAGAGGCAACAATATCGGCTGCTTCTTGAACTTCAAACAGACTTAAGTTAGAACCACCAGTAATATTCATTAACACACCAGTCGCGCCATCGATTGATGTTTCAAGCAGTGGACTTGAAATAGCTTTTTTCGCAGCTTCCGCAGCACGATTTTCTCCTGCAGAAATACCAATACCCATAAGAGCTGCACCTTTATTGGACATAATTGTTTTTACATCTGCAAAGTCAAGATTGATAAGACCAGGTACTGCGATCAAATCAGAAATACCTTGAACCCCTTGACGTAAAACATTATCGGCTTCTCTAAATGCTTCTAGCATTGGTGTGTTCTTATCTACAATTTCTAACAAACGGTCATTTGGAATGACGATTAACGTATCTACTGACTCTTTCATCATACTAATTCCACCAACGGCTTGTGTAGAACGTTTACGACCTTCAAAAGTAAATGGACGTGTTACTACACCTACTGTTAATGCCCCTAAATCACGTGCTATTTGAGCAATGACTGGTGCTGCACCTGTTCCTGTACCGCCACCCATACCCGCGGTGACAAATACCATATCTGCTCCTCTAAGAGCTTCCTCGATCAATTCTTTACTTTCTTCTGCAGCTTTTTTTCCTACCTCAGGGTTTGCTCCTGCACCAAGACCGCGAGTTAGTTTTCCACCAATTTGTAGTTTTACTTCGGCTTTTGACATATTGAGAGCTTGTGCATCTGTATTAACAGCGATAAAATCTACACCTTGAACACCGTGTTCAATCATACGATTTACAGCGTTATTACCGCCACCACCTACTCCAATAACTTTAATGATCGCTAATTGATCTTCATTTGTTTCAAATTCTAACATGCTATTGCCTCCTATGCTCTCTCTGCTATGATAAAGGGTTTGTTATTCAAAAAACTTGTCAAAAAATCTCTTTGCTTTTGTCATTGCACTATCTTTGTGTTCATTTGTCGTTTGAGCAGATTGTTTTTGTTTTTTAGATACGGCAACTGCTTCATTTGGAACCGAATGCGCTAACGCATGGCTATTACCAATTTTACCATAGAAAAGATCTTCTTTATAGGCATATCTTATAAGACCAACAGCTGTCGTATATTGTGGCTCACGAACCCCAATATAATCTGGAGTATATAATCTTACTCTTGTTTGAAGAATATGTCTGGCCAGTTGCCCCAAGCCTTCTAGTTTAGAAACCCCACCAGTAATAACTACTCCTCCTGGTAAGTCCTGTAAACCAAGTCGATAGAATTCTTCCAGAACCAATTCAAATAGTTCTTCTAGTCGAACTCCAATGATTTCAGCAATATACCGTTGTGAGTATTGTTCTTTCATATCTGCCCCTATTACTGGTACTTCAAATAGTTCATCATCTGAAGCATCATCATAGAAGGCATGTCCATATTTTAGTTTAATCATTTCAGCTTGTTCTGTTGGTGTTTTCAATACAATCGATAAATCTTTTGTAATATGGTCCCCACCAACAGGAATAACAGAAGTATTGATTAAATGTCCTTCATTGAATATGGCAATCGTAGTAGAACCCCCGCCTATGTCAATATAAGCTGTGCCATGATTTTTTTCATCTTCAGTTAATGCAAAATGACCGCCAGCTAAAGGCTGTAAATAAATCTCTCTTATTTGGAGACCAGCTCTTTCCACACATCTTAACACGTTATGTAAAATTGTTTTGGATGTAGTCATCATAATACCGTCTAATTCTAAACGAGTGCCAATCATCCCTCGTGGATCTTTAATTTCCTCTAAGTGATCAACGATGAACTGTTTTGGTGCTATATTAATAAGCTCTCTCTCAGGAGGGATAGACATCACTTGAGCAGACTCAATCACACGTTCTAAGTCTCCATCTGTTATTTCTCTATCCTCACGATTAACAGCTACTACTCCTTTAACATTTTGTATATTTGCCATATTTGCTGGAATGCCTAATACGATTTCATTAATAGACATGCCGATCATTCTTTCGGCTTCACTAACGGCTTTTTTTATAGATTGTACAGTTGCGTCTATATCTACAATGGTGCCTTTTCTTATTCCATTTGATTTTACATTTCCTACACCTATTACATGCAGCGAGTCATCATTCATTTCGCCGATTAAGACTTTAATTGATGACGACCCAATATCTAGTGATACGTACAATTCTGATTGATTCAACCCGTGGCACCTCCTAAAAACTCTTTATTTATTATTCTAGTGTAAAAATAGTATAAAGTCTAAAATTTTCTAAAGAAATAGTCAATTTGTATATAAAACTTATTGATTTTTTCTCTCAGACCATTTCGTAAGCATAATTCGACGAATAACTGCTATATTTTGAAATAATCGTACCCCAAACGCAAAAATTGCAGCTAAGTATAAATCGATTCCTAAGTGCACCCCTAAAAACGCTAAAGCTGCAGCAAGGCCAATGTTGAAGAAAAACCCTGAAACAAACACTTTGTCATCATAGACATGTTGAAGATGAGCACGTATTCCTCCAAATAGAGTATCGAGAGCTGCTAATACTGCTATCGATAAATAGCTTTCGTATATTTCAGGAATCTGTATTTCAGTTAATAAACCAAGGGAAATCCCAAGTATCAGCCCTAATAATGGCAACCACATTTTATGACTCCCCTTCTCGTACTTCTTTTAAAAATTGGTTGTTTACAGTTTGGTCATAAGCTGAGATCGTGATAATGTGCTCGGGCTCACCAATCTTAAGTTTTAAATTGTCGATATAGAAGTCATCGCCAATAGTAGAAGCCTCTAACTGATTGTACATTTTTTGTGCATCTTCAAAAGTGGAGGTTCCGATTCTAATCGTAAATGGAGCATTTCTTACGGGTATATTATTCACTGTAGTTTTACCATTAACATCTCTTATTGGTGAAGAATATATAATACGTTTACCGTCCACTTCTATATCTTTTGCTTTAAAACGATTAATTTCATTGATTAGACGAATAAGTAAATCTGGTGAAATACCTTCTACAGGTTGTCCAAATGCAATGCTTTCTAATGATGGTTCCACTTTAATAGTGAGTCCTGGACCTGAATATTGAACTAGACCGATATCTTCTTTTAGTTGCTCCACTGTATCTTCTAAAGCAAACGCAGCACTTTCACTCGCCATGTTCTCATATTTAAGGATTGTCTGATCTAACACATAAACTTCCGATAGTAATTCGGAGTGGGTTTCAGTTTCTTTGGACAGTTCTTGACGGATAGCCCATATGTCACGCGTGTCTCTAGTTTCTGGATTTTGAACAGTGTTATATTGTACCGCTAACATAAAACCAATAATTAACAAAACTATGGTGAACCGAATATAGACGGTTTTTTTCATTATTCGGCCTCCTTTTATTCGTCAACTATAATCATCATCCCGCAGAGCAGGCATAGTTATTAAATCTTTTTCTCCGACAGTTACCACTATATTATCACTAGTAAGTTGGTCTACAACGCCTCCACCTAGATTTACGGAGGCAAGTAATACTTTTGGATCTCCTACTGCTTCAATTGTAAATGGAGCAGGAAAAGTTTTCCCATCCACCACAATTACAGGACCTGTACATCGTATATAGGAGTTTGCGTGAAGTCGCTGTCCATTAATGGATATAGCTTCAGCACCTGAGATTTTCAATTCATTGATCACTTTAAAAACATGACTCTCATGTACAATATAATCATTTGGGTTTTCTTGTGAAGGATTATAAGCACCGTCTTCCAATGAAACAATAATTCCTTTACCTTGTGATGGAATATCACCAATTAATAATCGAAGTAATTCTGCTTCTTCAACTAGCTCTTCCACACTTTCTTCGCTCTCTACAAAGGATTGTTCATAATCCCTAACTTTTTGCTGCTTTACGATAATTTCTTCTGTTAGCTCTTTATTTCGTTCTTTTTGTTCTACTAATTTTTCTCTATATTTTTCTTGCTCATGGAACCCCGAGACACCTGAAGCGTTTTCTTTTTTGTCATCTGAGGAAATGCTATACGAATATGCAAGTATAAATCCTAACACTAAACTCACCATCGATATAGTAATAAGCCCTCGCGATGGCACTTTAAGGAGTTTGGTCTTCCTCATTTTCCACAACCTCCTCCTCTACTGGTACATTGTACACATCTACATATGGTTGAAAAAATGTTCCTACTTCTAAATCTACAATCCCTTTCACTTCCGGGTTCAGTTGAGAAACAATAGAGGGATAATAATTCATTTTTTCTCCAAATGATGGGATGATTGCCTGAACTTCATTGCCATCATTCATATATACTTGAATGGAATAGGCATCATTTTCCGTTGGTGTATACTTTATCTGCGAAATACCCGTTAACACTTCACTGTCTAATAGTTTTAATTCTTTGATCATTCTTTGACGAATTTTCTCATTTTCAAATCCAGTAAATATGGGACCATCCTTAGGTATAACTTGTCCATCTGTTTTAATAATCTGTCCATTTTCTAAAATAATATGAAGAAAATCTCCATCCTCTAAGTATCCTATTTGTTTAAATTCATTTACCTGTATATGAACGGTTGTTAACCATTCACGTTGGACCCGCACTGATTCTACCCAAGCATTACTTGCCAATAAGTTTTCAATTTTACTTTCATTAAAACTCCACATCGATTGGCCGATAACTAATGTACTTTCTTCTATGTACAATTGTTCAGGAACAAGCTTTGCACCATCAAGGGATATCGTTTGAATTTGACTATAGGAAGATTGAAAATATAAAACAATCAATAGCGTAGTAACAAAGAGAAAAAGTAGAATGGAAAATTTTTTATTTGTTCTACGTCTTCTGCGCTCTTTTAGAGTAGGTATACGATCTTCAATATCGATGATTTTTTCCATTCTACCGCCTCCCTTCTTTATCAGTTTCTTTGGCTAAATTTAAAATAATTCCAATAATCCCCCATGTCATCACTAACGAAGATCCCCCATAACTGATGAATGGCAAAGTTACTCCTGTCACTGGCAAAAGGCCAGTAACTACTCCCATATTTAAAAATGTTTGTACCGCTAATAGGGAGGTAAATCCAATTATCATTAACTGACGTTCACGTGTTTTTGCACGTGCAGCCATCGTGAAACTGGTCGTAAAGAAGATCACAAATGCAAGTACGATTATGAAACCCCCGATGAAACCCGACTCTTCCAACAAGATGGAAAAGATGAAATCATTTTGAGGTTCCGGTAAATATAAAAACTTTTGACGGCTATTTCCATAACCAAACCCGAATAATCCAGCTGGCCCTATTGCAAGCAATGATTGTATAGCCTGAAACCCGGAGCCAAGAGGATCATTCCAGGGGTCTAAAAAGGCTTGTATTCGTACAAGTCTGTATGGCGCTGAAACGATTAATAACACAAAGGCAATAATTCCACTCATGCCAATCCAAAGGAAGAATTTAAACGGAAGACCTGCTGCAAACAATAAAAAGAATACAGCAACGACCAATACAAATGCTGATCCAAAATCTGGTTGAACCATTATAAAGCCAATTGGCAATAATAGGAGGCCTGCACTTTGAATATACGTTTTCATTCTAGATTTTTTTTCATCTGCTAGAGAGATAGCTAAAACTCCTAAAACAGCTATTTTAGCTAACTCAGCTGGCTGAAAATTCATAAACCCTAGTGGGATCCAGCTTTGAGATCCATTTCGAACTACTCCAATGCCTGGGATCAAAACGCCAATTAGCAAAAGTATGGCAACTACATATATACCTTTCCAAAATACATCCGACCGTATGAAACTCGATCTTTGAATAATGTAGGCCCCAATGATCCCTACAACTAAATACGCTGCTTGTTTTAGCGCAAAAGGCATTTGCCCTTTATAATGGACTTCACTCCAATAGGATCCCGCTGAATGAACAAATAAAATACCAATGATGGATAAAAACAGTACAGAAGATAGGAAAATAAATTTTCTTGTATCTTTCGTTTAGGTCATCCTTTCATTACTCTTCTAAAGAAATAACTCGGTCGATAAATTCTTCTCCACGTATCTCAAAGCTTTCGTATTGGTCCCAACTTGCACATGCAGGGGATAATAATACGATATCCCCTTCTGAAGATGCGTCTATTGCCATTTCAAATGCTTCACCTAATGTTTGGACACTAACTACTGAAGGTATTCCTTGCACTTCTCCAAATTTTTGCAGTCGATCTTTAGTTGCACCGTAGTGGACTAAAGCTTTCACTCGATTTAAGTATGGTATTAGTTCATCAAATGAATGGCCACGATCCACACCACCTGCTATTAATATAACTGGCTCCGTAAATCCCTCCAAAGCACTTTTAGTGGCAAGTGCATTGGTAGCTTTTGAATCATTGTAAAACTTACGCCCCTTCCATTCCCTGATGAACTGAGTACGATGCTTAACTCCGTGGAAAGTCGATAACACATTTGTAATAGCTTCTACTGAACAATTCATCGTTAATGCAGTAGCCGTAGCAGCTAATACATTTTCTAAATTATGTTTACCTCGTAGGGCAATGATCGATCGTTCAAATAATGGTTCCCCGTTCCAGTAAACGTATAGATCATCCGCACTAATACCTTCCTTTGTTTTACTGCTTACATAGAAAGGTATTTGGGATGCCATACTCTTTTGGGCATAGTCTTTAACAATTTGCTGTTCGCCATTAAAAACTAACCAATCGGTAGCATCTTGTTTTTGAGTAATTTTATATTTGGCATCTGTGTATTCTTGAAAATCCTTATGATAATCTAAATGCGCCTCATACAAGTTTAATAATACGGAAATTTTTGGTTTTAACTCCTCAGTACCCATGAGTTGGAACGAAGATAATTCGGTTACGATAATATTGTCAGCTGTCGCTTCTTTTGCAACACTAGTTGCCACCGTCCCAATATTCCCAGCTATTTTTGGCTCTTTATTTGCTGCGGCAAGCATCTCAAATATTAATGTAGTCGTTGTAGTCTTCCCGTTAGAGCCGGTAATTCCTATCATAGGGGCGTCACTAATGCGATATGCTAACTCTACTTCCGTCCATACAGGAATACCTCTTTTATTTGCCTCCGCAATGACTGGATTTGTATAAGGTATCCCAGGATTTTTGACGATCAGGCTAAACCCTTCGTCCAAAAGATCCTCCGGATGACTTCCACAAATAACAGTTAGCCCTTTGGATAACAAATACTGAGCATTTTCATTTTGCTCAAATGGCTTTGAATCATTTACAGTAACGAAAGCTCCTAAATCATGAAGAGTTTCTGCAGCTGCAGTACCACTTTTTGCTAATCCCAAAACGAGTATTTTTTTATGAAATACAATTGGTAATTTCTTCATCTCACAAAACCTCCAAGCAGACTACAATCATTGCAGCTATAAAACCTATTGCCCAAAATACGGTAACTATTTTACGCTCATTCCACCCTGATAATTCAAAATGATGGTGAATCGGGCTCATTTTGAATATACGTTTGCCGGTTGTTTTAAAACTAATTACCTGCAATATTACCGACAACGTTTCAATTACAAAAATAATCCCAACTAGGAGTAATAACAATTCATGTTTAACTAGGATGGATACCATGGCTAGTGCTCCACCTAACGCTAGAGAACCCGTATCTCCCATAAAGACTTTCGCTGGATTTTTGTTGAACAATAAAAAGCCTAAAAGCGCACCTGAAACACTGAATGTGAATATAGCTATATCTGTTTGTTCATAAGCAAGCGCTAGAACACCGAATGTCGCAAAGGCAACCGTTGCAGTTCCTGCTACTAAACCATCCAAGCCATCTGTTAAGTTGACCGCATTTGAAAATCCAACTAGCCAGAATATTAGGAACGCTATATACAATTGACCTAAAGGTAGTTCCATTTGTGTAAACGGTATTTCGATTGTTGTATCAAATGGACCTTGCTTTAGTAAGAAGTAAGCGATAACTGCAATAAGGATTTGACCAATTAGCTTCTGAATTGATGTTAAACCTAGATTTCTTTTCAATACAACTTTTATAAAATCGTCTAAAAACCCAATGACACCAAATCCTACCAAAATAACTAATAAAACAATTGACTGAGTCGTTAACTTATCAAAATAAAATGAAAGACCAAGTGTAGAAATAATAATGGAAGCTAAGAAGATTAGCCCTCCCATTGTAGGAGTACCCGCCTTTTTTTGATGCGACTGAGGGCCTTCTTCTCTTATACTTTGACCAAATTTCATTTTTCTTAAATATGGAATAACGATTGGAGCAAGAATAACAGAAAGTAAAAAACTAACAATAAGTGTAATAACCGTTGTAGATAATGTCATGAAAAAATCTCCTTAAATACGATCAACTATTAATGAATGTACTATTTTATTTATTTGTGTAAACATGTATCGTCCCATCTAATGGGATGAGCCCATTTTCTTTTGGTAATTGGGATATTATTTCGTCTCCATCACCATGCCAAACAATAGTGAACGGATACATATAGGACGTGATTTCTTTTCTTTTCGTTCCCACTAGATTTGGTGTACGAACTTGCTCCACATCTCCCCATCTATATTCTTTTTCCAGTTGGGTGCCACTACCTTTTGTCTTCAGGGAGTCTTCCAAAATTTGACCTACAATAGGTGCTGCAATGACTCCTCCAAATTGACTGCTATGTTTTGGGTTATCAATTGCCACGTATACAATAAGTTCTGGATTATCTGCAGGTGCAAAACCGATAAAGGAAACGATGTATTCACCTTCCATATACCTGCCGTCTTGAACTTTTTGCGCTGTACCTGTTTTTCCACCAATGCGAAGCTGGTCACGATACGCGTTTCTACCTGATCCTTCCGCGACCACGTGTTCCAAAGCATCTCGTACAATAGCCGAAGTTTCCTCACTAATAACTTGACGCTTCATCTCCGGCTCGCTACTTGTTAATATTTCGTTTGTTTCACCGTCGATTGTATTTTTCACAATATATGGCTTATAGAGATAACCACCATTAACTGCCGCAGCTACAGCTTGCACTTGTTGAATTGGAGTAACAGATATCCCTTGGCCGAAGGATGTTGTAGCATGTTCAACTGGTCCAAAGTTCTCTTTACTAAATAGAATACCCGTTGATTCACCAGCCATCCCTGATCCTGTTGATTCACCAAAGCCAAAGTTACGTATGTATTCTGACAGCTTCTCTGCACCAACTCTATTTCCTAATTCAATAAAACCAGGGTTACAAGAGTTTTCAACAACCTCTAAGAATGTTTGATCTCCATGCCCTTCACGTTTCCAGCAACGAAGCCTAGATCCTTCAACCATGGTATAACCAATATCATGAAAGTGATCCTCCTCTAAGTCTACTACATTCTCTTCTAATGCAGCACTTAATGTAATAATCTTAAAAGTTGAACCAGGTTCAAAGGTCATCCATACTGGTAAGTTTCGGTTATAAATAGTTGAATCCACCTCTTGGTATTTAGATGGGTCGAAGTTTGGAGCAGAAGCAAGTGCTAAAATTTCACCGTTTTTAGGGTTCATAACGATTGCAATCGCTTGGGTTGCCTCATACTTTTGCATAGCTTGAGTAAGCTCACGTTCAACCACATTTTGAATATCTAAATCTACTGTAAGTTGAACATGATTACCTTTTACGCCATTTTTCCAGCCATCGTCCACATGTGGAAGTGGTACTCCTTTTGCGTCAGTAAACATTCGAACAGCGGAAGATTCACCTTTTAAAATTGAATCATATTGATACTCGATTCCAGCAAGTCCTTGTGCATCATATCCTGTGAATCCTATTAATCTAGATAACATATTACCATAAGGATAGTCTCTTATATAATCGACTCCTGCATACAATCCTTTAATATTCTTATCTTGTATGTCCATTGCTAGTTCACTAGAAATATTTTTTCCTTTTGGTGCAATTTTTACCAAGTAACTTCTTTTGTTTATTTGCTCTAAAAGTTCACCTTTGTCCATACCAATTAATGATCCAATTTCATCTGCTACCTTTTCAGGATCATCATTTTGAGATGGCATATAAAATAAGGTAGGTGCAAGCTTATTTCCAACAATTACTTCTCCATTACGATCCAAGATGTTTCCACGAAGCGAGGCGTAGGGTAGTTCTCTATCCCAGCTTTCTTTCGCTTTCGTCGTAAGCTCATCAAATTGAAAAAATTGAAGTTGAACTAATTTAAAAAGTACCAACAAGAATAAAAAAATAATCATAATCCAAATCATTCGTAGACGCATAATTTGTTTTATTTTAGAAATTGCCAAATCCCCTTTAGTCCGTTTTAGATAACTTATGAGAAAATGACCCTAACTATTCTCTCCCTCTTTTAATCCTGAGGAAGATCTGTTATTATTTCTTCTCTATTTGTCTCCATATTCGTTACTTCCTCTGGAGTTGCAAATTGGACGACGATTGGAGTATCAGCAGTTACAATCGATCCTCCAGTCAGACTCTGTTCTGTTACAAATCCTTCTCCAACAATATCAATCTGTAAATTGGATAATGATTTATAGATCATGACATTTCTTTTTGACCATCCCTTAAAGTTAGGCAATTGAATATCTCCCTGTCCCTTTATAAAGACTGTGCCATTTGAAATAGTTGATGTATTAGCCTCTGGATACTGCTCTACTACCTTGTCGCCCTGACCAATAACTACAGTTTTCAACCCAAGTGCTTCCAGTTTGCTTTGACTTTCTATCATATTTTCTCCAATTACATTTGGTATTTCAATTGGATTCGCAAGTTCCAAATTCTCAGGTTCGATGTTTAAATATTTCAAACTTCTTTCCGTCACTGTATTGAAGATTTCTGATGTCGCATCGGAGCCTGATTCTGTTAACTCCAAATTAGGTCGATGAACCATGATATACACGATTAACTGCGGATCCTCAACTGGAGCCATCCCTAAGAAAGAATATAGAAAATCATTTCTTCCCCAGTAGTAACCACCACCTGGTTTTGCTATTTGGGCAGTACCTGTTTTACCAGCTGATGTATATCCATTTAACTTAAATTTCTTGGCAGTACCTTTTTCTGATGTTACGGTGCTCGCCAGTATTTCTTTTACCTGTTGTGCAGTTGCTGCAGAAATAGGAGATTCTTTCTCAGTCGGTTTATGATTCTGTACTACTTCATTTGTATTTGGATTGACAATTTTATCAATAATATAGGGTTGCATCATCTTGCCTTCATTTGCTATAGCAGTCATAGCTTGCACCATTTGTATAGGTGTCACAGTTGTCCCCTGACCATATGTTGTAGTAATACGTTCAACTGGACCAGAATCTGCTATAATTCCAGTTGCTTCATGTGGAAGGTCGATGCCAGTCTTTTGTCCAAATCCAAAGAGTTTAATGTACTCATTGAATGTTTTCTCTCCAATTTGGTTGAGTAAGTAAGCCATAGATACATTTGAAGAACGTTGAAATCCTTCTAAATACGATATATTTCCCCATCCTACTACGTTATGATCACGAATTGTTGTATCATATACAGTATAGGACCCAGATTTAAAGGTAGCATTAGGTGCCCATACTCCCTCTTCAATAGCAGAGGCTAGTGTGAATATCTTAAAGGTAGATCCTGGCTCAATCGTCTGCTCTGTTACTTCATTTAACCAGTTGGTTGATAATCCTTCTCTAGTATTCGGTTCAAAGGTAGGACGCTGGGACATAGCTAATATTTCCCCTGTTTTCGGATCTGCTACAATAGCCGTCATCCGCTCTGGTTCATATTTTTCTTGTGCATTATTCATCGCATCTTCTAGAAAGTTTTGAATGGTTTTATCTAGCGTTAGGTGGATATCCAAGCCATCCTGTGCCTCCGTCACCATCTTTTCAGCATTCGGAAGTAAAAAACCTTTTGTATCACTCTTGAATTCTACTTTCCCTGGCGTACCTGTCAGCTCTTCATCATAAATATATTCAAGCCCCATTTTTCCTACTGATTCAGCTGTCCCATCTTCCTTCTCTTCTTTTAGAGCAAAACCTATTAAATGAGAAGCAAACTGGCCATTTGGGTATAATCTTTTCAAATCCTCTATAAAAATAATTCCAGGCAGTTTGTTACTTTTAATCTCTTCCATTAGCTGGTTACTAATATCCCTACCAGCTTTTCCAAATTCCACTTGGTACTTCTCAGCTTTTATATTCTTATCTAGTAAATCTGTAATCTCTTGTTCTGTCATATCTATATAATTCGATAGAACTTCAGCAGTCTTTGCTGTATCACTAACATGTCTTTGTATACTACTATTGTTAGTGGCACTGGGGCTAATCACAGCAATCATTTTGTAGCTAAGTGTATCCTGTGCAATAATTTCACCATTACGATCAATTATTTCACCTCTACTCGCTTGAAGAGTTTGTTCTCTACTATATTTGTTCTCTGCTTTTGTTGATAATTCCTGTCCTTCTGCTGTGCCTGTATACTGTATAAATACAAAACGACTAAGTAATAAAAAAAAGAGCCCTCCATATAGTAAAAACATTAGAAAGGCTCCCCATTGAAAACGAAATTTCTTATTCATTGTCCTGGCACTACCTTTACATTTTGCTCATTCAGTTTCAAACCGAGCTCTTCCGCCTTTTTCCAAATGCGATCATAGGTAGATAATTCATTTACTTGTATAGACAAGTCAGTATTCTTTTTCACTGTAGAGTCAATTTCCTTTTCTAGCAGAGAAATATCGGTAGTTGTAGCCCGTACAGCAGTTTGAGTTTGAATAATCATTAAAGACAGAACGGTAACTACAGCTAACAATCCAACAAATAGGATTTTTTCTCCTCGGGAAATCAGTTTATTACGTTGTTTTGCCGGCTTCTTTACATGTGGTTGTTCAGGGTAAGAAGTCCGCGTTATGTATGAATGTGACTGTTGTTTACGTATAGCCATTTAGACACTCCCCTTTTCGATTAATTTTTCCACAATGCGTAACTTAGCTGAACGTGAACGATTATTTACCGCCAATTCTTCCTCCGACGGGACAATCGGTTTTCTTGTAACCAGTTTTAACATTGGCTCCATGCCTACAGGAATCATTGGTAAATTTGGTGGTAAATCAGGTATAGAGGATGCTTCTTTAAAAATTGTTTTAGTTAGTCTATCTTCTAAAGAATGGAAGGTAATAACGCTTACTCTTCCTCCTACTTTTATAAGCTTAATTGCATCTTCTAGGGAGTCTTCTGCTGCACCTAATTCGTCATTTACAGCAATTCGGATTGCCTGGAAAATACGTTTTGCAGGATGTCCACCTGTTCTTCTAGCAGCGGCAGGAATACCTTCTTTTATTAGTTCTACAAGTTGGAAAGTCGTAGCAATTGGCTCTATTTCCCTAGCTTTTTCAATTTTACGTGCTATTTGTTTAGAAAACTTCTCTTCTCCGTAACGGAAAAATATCTTAAGTAGTTTTTCATATGACCATTCATTGACCACATGGTAAGCAGTTAACTCACTTGTTTGGTCCATCCGCATATCTAACGGAGCATCATAATTGTAGCTAAATCCACGTTCTGGTGTATCTAATTGTGGAGATGATACACCTAAGTCATACAAAATACCATCAACTTTTTCGATACCAATTTGGTAAAGTTCATCTTTTAAATAACGAAAGTTAGCATGTACAAATGTGACTTTATCTAAAAATGGTGCTAGTTTTATCTTGGCATTTTCAATAGCCGTCATATCTTGATCGAAGCAAATAAGTCTACCTTTTTCATTCAATTGTTGTACTAAATATTCACTGTGGCCTGCTCCGCCTAGAGTGCAATCTACATAGACCCCATCAGGACGAATAGCTAGTCCATCTACTGTTTCTTTTAATAATACGGTTGTGTGATGAAACAAGCTGTTTCCTCCTCTTAATCAAATTCTCCTTGGCGTATGTTTGTTCAGATTTATATTGGTCTTGCTCGATGTAATCTGTAACAACAGCCAAAGGCTTTAACTAAATTCAACGGGGGCAATGCCCGGCTGAGTTTAGTTATATGTCAAAGCCAATCATATTTTCTGCAATATCATTAAAAGAATCCTCAGATTCCACAAAATAATTTTCCCAAGCATCTTTAGCCCAAATTTCAAGACGATTTGATACTCCAAGTACGATACATTCCTTGTCCATTTTTGCATAGCTACGGAGATTATTTGGGATGTTGATACGACCTTGTTTGTCTATTTCTACTTCAGTTGCACCGGAGAAGAAAAAACGAGTAAATGCACGAGCGTCTTTCTTCGTAACGGGGAGTTCTTTTAGTTTTTCTTCGAGTTTTCGCCATTCATTCATAGGATAACCAAATAAGCAATTATCAAGACCACGTGTTAGGACAAAATTGTCTTCTAAGTGCTCTCGGAATTTAGAAGGAATTATTAACCGTCCCTTCGCATCAACGTTATGTTGATATTCGCCCATGAACATGCTACTCACCCCACTTTATGTCAATAACATACCACATCGCCCCACTTTCCTCCACCGTTTTTTTAAAAACAGGACAATATTTCTTTAAAATGTGTAAATAGTACTTGTTGAGACGTTTTTTCTAGCAAATTCAACAAAGTAATCATAGAACTTAAGACGTGAAAAATTGATATATTTATATGTGTTTAATTGCAAATCCCCCACTTTAATGAAGAAATTACACAGAAAGTGGGGGCAGGTGTCATGAAACTAATCACCAAAAGATAAATCTGGTGATTAGTTGGAATGATAGCAAGGTAAATTGGAATTTCAGAACTGTTGGTTGAAAAATGGCGTTTCATTTGAAAAGCGGGAGGCCCTTTAAGTTTAAAAATTGCTTCTATCGTTTTCGGTGAGCTTTGGACGGACTTGCTGCAATATTATTACCGATTGATTTTTAAGAGAGGCTTATTGCTTTTTCCGTCCGTTGCCCTCCACAACTTTTTGAAACCAGAAGTGATTTTTTCCTACTTTTTTGAAATATAAGAAAGTATATAAAAAAGTAGCATGAACACCGGGTTCACGCTACTTTAACAAAATGAATACTCCTGCAGATTTCCGTTTCAGGCGGACGCGTTCCGCGGGGTGAGCGACGAACTATCACCGTCGCTCACGCGTCGGTTGTGATGTTTCATCTGTCTCACTCATCCCGCCGGAGTCGCCGCCCTACACTACAATCAAGTGATTTGTACTTATAGTGAGTTTTAATACAGCCAATCTAAGATGTAAGATTATAAGTGTCTAGCGTCATTTAACTAACTTTTTCGTAGCAATTCAGAATTACGTTTATTATTATACTAGTGGAATCATAGAGAATTAATAAGTGTTTGCCAAATAGAGAAGACATGAGCCAGAAATTGTATCTTCGAGCGCTTGCAATTTGAAAATCCCCACTAATGAGAGTGGGGACATCGAATTATATATATATCACATGATGTTTACCGTTAAATTCATATGGGACCTCCAATAGTTCTTGAATCAGAGATGGACCAAATTCATTTAACAATTGAATCGGTGTATATGTTCGTTCTTGCAGACCACCGTTTGGTACAAGACTCATACTAATATGATCATAGCGATTAATAGTCGCATCTATTTTACCTAAGAATGTATCCTCAATTGCATTTTTGATAAATTTCAGCTGTTTTTCATGATTTTGTAAATTCTTTTGCACTAATGGAGATAGCTTCAAACCGTCGGTCATTAAAAGCTTCTCCAACTTGTCATACTTTTCTATAAGGTCTTCTTTAATTTCTTCAATCAAATGAGGGATTTCTTCGTTACGATTATTATTAATATAATTCAACTTAGCATCCTGCAGCGATCCATCCCACACATCTTCAATAGTAAAGGATAACTTTTCTAGTAAGGATTGCGTTTTTGCATTTACAATCGAAATACTAATACGTGGCATTAGAACAGGCATTTTCATATCAAAGAGCTCAAATGCTGTTTTTAGTGTACCCCAATAAGCAATTTCACCAGGTCCAGCTATGAAACTTAACACCGGGAAGACCATTTCCTGCATTATTGGTCTAGTCACAACATTATTACTTAACTTTTCAGGATGTTCTCTTGCAATTTCCATCATTTCATCTAATGTAAACGAGAATCCCTTTGCCTCATGGATGAATTGATCGTTCACTCTTTCCAACAAGAAACGTTCTCCCTCTTCGATGTAAAATAAGTGAGCTGCTGATTCTTTTGCTTGGATTGGAGTGCCAAACCCTTCTTGTTCCATTTTTTTCTCATGCTCCAATACAACCTTAGCTATTTCTGGAGCATGTAATATTTGTAACTGGAAATAATCACTTTCCAGTTTTCTTAATGGTTCATATGCAGCGTCTAATAACAGCAACCCTTCCTCTTGAAAAAGTTCGTTCATCAAGGCCGTAAAAAAGCTTGTATACGTTAAGTTATTTTCTAAAAGCTCGATAACCTTTGATTTAAGATTTTTCGTGTATAAGGTTTCTGGTAAGCTTTTGAAAATTTCATCCAAGTAGCTATCCATTAGCTTCAGATCAAAAGCAGATTCGGAAGCAATTTTTTTAGTTCTAGTTTTTTCTGGATAAACAAGCTTTTGAAGTGTTCGGCTTCTTTCTATGTATACATGATTAATCTCATCAATATCATGATCCTCTCCAGCAATCCAAAAAACAGGTATAACAGGTATTCCGAGTATTTCTCTTTGTTGCTTTGCCAAGGCAATAACGGAAATTGCTTTATGGATTGAATACAAAGGTCCAGAAAGAATCCCCGCTTGCTGGCCACCAATAACTACAATCCCATTGTTTCTAAGTTCATCTATATGCTGGCTACTCTTTTCTGATATACCATATTTACTCATATACGAAGTTATGACTTCAGCAAGTTCAGTTCTTTTATGTTTGCTAAAATCAGCTTCTTTAATCCTTTTGTTTAGTGCCTTTTGATTCCATTCATAATGAAAGAAAGAAGATAAATCAGTTATATCCTCTAAATATTTCTTATAAAATGAGGAAGCGAATGGTTGTGTGTACTGCTCTAATCGCACGTTTTTTCCACCTCTATTATTTTCAAATTCATTTGGTGAAAATTCACCAAAGCTATCATTTTAAATACTTTAAGAGTATATCACTTACTATAAATGTGTGAAAATTATTAGCTTATATAAGATAAAACATATCGGATAACTCCGAATAACCATAATAACGCATATAGACTACATAATAGTAGAAATAATAATCTCCAAATTTTCCTTAATAACGGGATTACTTCTATCTCTTTTTTAGTGCGCCATTCTAGATACGTCATAATTGTTGCTAAAATAATAGAAAAAATAACAAGATACCAACCAATCTCTTTTAAGAAAATGAAAAAAAACAAATTTGTAATCGAAAAATATAAAAAGAAAGTCGAAACATCAGATGCTATCCCAATCGACTTTTTTCTTTTATGTAATATAAATTTACAAAATAGAAATACAACTAAAAAAACAACTATTGGATATATGACAAAAACGGAAAGAACATTAACCATTAGAATCACCCTCTTTATTTATTTCACTTAATAATAAATAAAATGTTTGTAAGATCGGCAATGTTTGCTTTCTTTGTGCGGCTCTTTCTAATATAGCTCCAACTATTGTATCTAACTCCATCATCCGACCATTCTCAAAATCCTTAAGCATGGAAGAACGATTTGCTCCAGTATTCTCACACAATGCGACGACTTCATCCCAAGGTAGTCTTTCTTTCCATTCTTCAAATGCTTCCATCATTTCGTCGTACATACTTCTCAATATAACTTTGTATGAATGATTTACAATAAGTTCACCATTAGTTACACGAGCAATAGTAGTCAATGGATTGATCAAACAATTTAGCATCGCTTTTTTAACAAGCATTTGCTCAATATTCGGGGTTAAGATTAATGGAAATTGGTCGTTATTATTTTCCACAAACTTATTAATGGAATGCCATTCACCTTTATAAAACCCAATATAAGTTGGACCTATCCCGGAGTGTTGAACTGTAGAGTAATTCTTTTTCGCAGCACCATGTAACACAGAACCGATCATAATAGTTTCTTGTTTTAAATTCTTTAGAAAAACTATATGTGATAATCCATTTTGTATAAATAGAAGAGGGATATGTTGTGGTAAAGAATTTAACTGGTCTTCAATTTGTGTAAGATGATGGTATTTCACGGCAATAACAATAAGATCCATCTTTTTTAAATCAGCTATGTTTGAAACAATATCACTAGTAATTTGTTGTGGTTCTTGAGCGTTTTTTTCTATGTAGAATTGCTTGGCTATACTAGTTTCTCGGACTAAGAAAGTAATGTGATGATCAGCTTCCGATAAATAAGAACCAAATAGTAACCCTATTGCTCCTGCACCAATAATACCAATATTCATAAATTCACCCCTGCGTTCTAAAAAAGTGGCAAGCACTCTTTAAGGTCAAAAACTGATTCCTATCGCTTTCGAAGTGCTTCTGACAGACTTGTTGCTATATTATACCTACTGATTTTATTAGAGAGGCTGATCGTATGGCATTTATCTGTCCGTCGCCTTTCTTCAACTTTAGGCACTGATCTAGTACTGCTTTTGGGAAGAAAACAAGTATCTCTTTCCTACCCTTGAAAAGGATGACAGTCTAAGGACACGACATCGTGGTGCTCCTGTTCGAAGCTCTTCGCAAAATAAAAGGGCATTTCGCAACGATTTCCTATCCCGCATCGTGAGGGTCTCCAAGATGCAATTTCGATCGCACCCTCCTTCTTTATTGGATAAACACTAACTATTCATTGTAATTCCATTACTATAAAATCAGTCTACTTCCTGAATTGCTAATTAATAGGAGATAAATGACATTAACATCCTTTAAGCATAGATAGTATTAATGTGCTAAATCCCACCAGAACTTAGAAAAATAATATCATCTCTAATTCAATAGTAATTACACAATTGGTATAATCCCTACATTAACTTAGAATAATCCAATAGTCTTACCGATAAACTACGCTAAATCTTCTTGTTGGATACTACTCACTTCATTGATTGTAGTGAACGGCGGCAACTCCAGCGGGAAAAACGTTTAGCTAAGACCCCGCAGCAAAACGAGGAGGCTGAGGCAATGCTTAACTATAAAGGGTCCGCCTCAGACGGAAATCAGCAGTATTATTAGATAGATCCTATACTTCAAAATACATGGCACTCTATATTTATATACTTTCCTATCTTCTAAAAAAGGCCTACCTCTGAGGTAGACCTTAGTATTAGAATTATTATACAGGAAGCACCGGATGTTTTCGAGGTGCATTTACTATTTGTTTGTTTTCATAAAAATGCAGACGATTTGCAAGCTCCGAACGTAGATTACTTGGCGCTACAATCTCATCGATGATCATTTCAGAAGCAAGTTTATAAATATCAATTTCCTCTTTATATTCTGCATGCTTTTCTTGAACAAATTTCAAACGCTCTTTCGGATCTTCGATTGCTTCGATTTTGTTTGAATACACAGCATTTACTGCCGCTTCTGGTCCCATTACAGCAATTTGCGCTGTAGGTAGAGCTATGCACACATCCGGCTCAAACGCAGGACCAGCCATTGCATATAAACCTGCTCCATATGCTTTACGAACAATAACAGATATTTTCGGAACTGTTGCAGAGCTCATCGCTGCAATCAGCTTCGCCCCATGTCTAATAATACCTGCTCGTTCTACTTTCGTTCCTATCATAAATCCAGGAACGTCAGCTAGGAATATTAATGGAATAGAAAATGCATCACAAAGTGAGATGAATTTTGTCGCTTTATCGGCAGAATCAACAAAGAGAACTCCACCTTTAGCTTTTGGTTGATTGGCAATAATTCCTACTGCTCGACCATCAATTCGTGCTAATCCTGTAATTAGCTCAGGAGCGAATAGCTTCTTCACATCAAAGAAGGTCCCTTCATCGATAATCGCATCAATTGCTTCGTACATATTAAACGGAGCATTTTGGTTTTCTGGAATGATTTCTTCAAGCGTTCTTCCTTCTTTTATAGACTTTGGTTCCACTTGTTTTGGTTTCTCTGTGTAGTTTGACGGGAAGAAGCTTAAGTAGCGTTTAGCCTCTGAAATTGCCTCTTCTTCTGTAGAAACAAGTACATCCCCTACACCACTGACCGTACAATGCATACGGGCTCCACCCATTTCTTCCAGTGTTACCTTTTCACCGATAACCTTTTCGGCCATTCGCGGTGAACCTAAATACATAGAAGCATTACCTTCAACCATAAAGACAACATCACAAAAAGCTGGGATATAGGCTCCCCCAGCAGCAGAAGGACCAAATAATAAGCAAACTTGTGGTATAAAACCAGAAAGTCTTACTTGGTTATGAAATATTCTTCCTGCTCCACGTCGATTAGGAAACATATCTAGCTGATCGGTAATACGCGCTCCAGCTGAGTCTACTAGGTACAACATTGGCACTCTATTTTTTTCCGCTATTTCTTGAATACGAATAATTTTTTCTACAGTACGTGATCCCCAGGATCCAGCTTTCACAGTGGAGTCATTTGCCATAACACATACAGTTTGCCCATTTACTTTACCAGTGGCAGTTACAACTCCATCTGCCGGTAAATCGCCTGCTTCGACATTCGCAAAGCGGCTATCCTCGATATATTCCCCATTATCGAAAAGTAGCGCTAAACGATCACGTACAAATAATTTATTTTGTTCTTTCATTTTTTCATGATACTTTGCATGTCCACCCGAATAAACGGATGCTAGCTTTTCTTCTAATCTATCATTATACCCTTTTGTTTCTCCCACGTTGTAAAGCCCCCTTTATTCAAACGTCACTAGTATATCGCCTTCATTTACAAAATCGCCTTCATTTACATTAATTGTAGCAACTTTCCCTGCTGTTTCCGCTTCCATTGGAATCTCCATTTTCATCGATTCCAATACCATGACTACCTGTCCAGCTGACACTTCTTCTCCAACTGCTACATTTACTGTAAATACTGTTCCCGCCATAGTCGATTCTAAATTTTTCATTTTGAAACTTCCTCCCTTTGCTTGTTCATCCATTCCCCTAAAACGGATGTTGAATACTCACCACTTGTAAAACTTTCATCTTCCAAAAACTGATGGAATAGTGGAATATTTGTTTTCACACCTTCTATTTTAGCAGAAGAAAACACTTTTTGTGCAGACTCTATCGCTAATTTTCTATTTTCCGCATGAACAATTACTTTAGAAATCATTGGATCATAGAACGGAGTGACTTTATCGCCTTCCGCGTAACCTGCATCTATTCGAATATCCTCTTCTGTTTCAAAGCTTTGGGAAGTGATAATTCCAGGTGATGGGAAAAATGTTTTTGGATCTTCCGCATATATTCTAAATTCAATAGCATGTCCATTAGATTTTATCGAAGATTGGTCTTTCACAGGTAATTCTTCCCCAGCGGCAACTTTTAACTGCCACTCCACTAAATCGAACCCCGTGATAGCTTCCGTAATTGGATGCTCCACTTGTAATCTAGTATTCATCTCTAAGAAATAAAACTGATGATTATGATCCACTATAAATTCAACTGTCCCAGCATTTATATAATTTACAGCTTTTGCTGCATTTACAGCTGCTTCCCATAACTTTTCCCTAGCTTCCTGAGGGAAATTTGGAGAAGGTGCCTCTTCCATTACTTTTTGGTTTCTACGCTGAACAGAACAATTTCGCTCGAATAAATGAACAATATTCCCATGAGTGTCCCCAAAAATTTGTACTTCAATATGTCTAGAAGAATCAATGAATTTTTCAAGAAAAACTACATCGCTACCAAAATAGGATTGTGCTCGTGTCTTAATCGATGCAAAATGTTTAAGAAGGGTCGCTTCATCGTCACAACGAATCATTCCAATACCACCACCGCCAGCACTCGCTTTAAGCATGATCGGATATCCAATCGAAGAAGCAGCTTCTATTGCATCTTCTACAGAAGCAAGTCCTTCTTCCGTTCCTGGAACAACTGGGACGTTTGCATTAATCATCGTAAGTCGTGAACCTATTTTGTCTCCCATTTTTTCCATTGTTTCTGGCTTTGGACCGATAAAGATAATTCCTGCAGCCTCTGCCTTACGAGCAAATTCAGCATTCTCCGATAAAAATCCATATCCTGGATGAATTGCATCAACCTTCTCCCTTTTCGCCAGTGCAATAATATCATCTACTTTTAAGTAGGATTGTTGAACTTGACTAGGCCCTATTAAAAAAGCATAATCAGCCTCTTTCGCATAAGGCAGATCTTTGTCTGCTTCGGAATAGATTGCTACTGTTTCAATATTTAATCTCTTACATGTTTTAATAATACGTCTAGCTATTTCTCCCCTATTTGCTATCAAAACTTTCTTCATATTACTTCCCCCTCGATTTGAACATTTACCCCATCTATATTAGTCTATACGAATTATGAAAGCGATTTCAACTAAATTCTAGTTTACCGTGTACTATATAACAAAAAAAAAGCCCTAAATAAGGCTTCTTTTACTTGCGTTCAATATGTGTAATACCTTGTTTGACCCAGTTTAATAGCTGTTCATAATCATTTTTCAACAAATTATATGCGCTTGAAATTTCATCATAAGAGTGCCTCATCTCATCATAACTTTCCATCGCCAATTGCAGATGATTTTGAAGAGAGGAGGAATCTGCTAATTCTTTAGTAGAATAAGAGGTTGGTTTATGTTCTTTTTTTATAATTTGAGGGCGTAGATTTTTGTTCCATCGGAATGCACATGCCTGTTTGGAACGTCCTAACAATACACTCGCTTCCTGAAAACCAGAAATTTGCGTGTGACCTTGATTAATTTTATTCAAAATTATTTCTTTTAGAAGATTATCTTCTTCCTCAGTCCAACTATCTTTTCTCAATTTTACATTCATCTGGATCACCCTTTGCTTTTTTATTAATATATGCAAAGTGGGTACAAATAGACTCTCATATTATTTCTTTTTAGATAAAAATGAATCGACCGCTTGATGATGTGCTTCTTGCTCCCAAAGTACGGAACAAGTTCTAACCTCTTCTATAATTCGTTCGAATAATTTGGTCTGTTGCCATTTTCGAATTAATTGCATTTTGTATGCTTTTAAAACTGCCTCATGTGGCACAATCATTTTTTGTATAAATACTTCTAGTGCATTGTATTTATTTCCTTCAAAAACTTCTGTTGCCCAGCCAATAGCTTCAAGTTTGTCAGATGAATAGGGAACCGCTTCTGTTAGCATTTGGAGCGTATGATCTTGTCGCATTCCTTTTTCCCACAAATAGGTTCCTCCACCCCATCCAGAAGTAATTGCCAATTGGCCTTGAATGAATCCACATCTTGCCTCTTTCTTTACTAATCGATAATCGCATAAAGTTGCAATCTCACAGCCTCCGCCTACTGCGGTGCCGTTAACTAATGCTATAGTTGGGATGGTTAGTGTAGCAACATCATATAAAATAGTTGCTGTGTCACTTAACATTTCATACGATTCTCGCTCTGTTTTCAACTTATGTAGAACAGATAAATCACCACCTGAGCAAAAAGACTTATCTCCCGCTCCCGTAATTACTGCTAGTTTGATCGATCGATCATTTCTTACTGTATGTACTAACTCTTTAAAACCTTCTAAGACTTCCATGTTTATCGCATTATGTATGGCAGGTCTGTTTATTTCGAATATGATTATTTCTTCTCTTTTCGCTAACGTATAAGCCATCTCTTTACACTCCTTTTAGAAAATGAATATAGAGAAAAAGACTACCAAAGAGCCATGGTCTCTTTGGTAGTCTTTTAAGGAACAAATACTGAATTATTTGCTCAATACTTCTTTCCCTTTGTATTGACCGCAAGATTTACAAATACGGTGAGCCAATTTCATTTCACCACAATTTGAACAAGCAACCATACCAGGTACGGATAATTTAAAATGTGTACGACGTTTTCTTTTTACAGTTTTAGAAGTTCTTCTAGCTGGTACTGCCATAGGTGGCACCTCCTTACAGATCTATTATTCGTCTGTTTGATCAAAATACTTTGCTAAATCAGCAAGTCTTGGATCTACTTTTGGTTGTTCATCTTCCTGCATTTCTTTGAGTTCTTCGTCTGTTGTATAACTCCAACCAGTTCCACCCTCATGTCTAAATTGGTCTGCACCTTCTTTATACACTTGCATTGGAATTTCTAAAAGAATTAATTCTTCTAGAACTGGGTCTACATTAATAACATCACCTTCTACAACATGAAAATTATCATATGCTCTTGCAGAAGCGAGTGCTGTTTCAGACCAGTTGAAGATTTCATCAGATTCGATCTCAAATGGAAATTCTACATCTTCCCACGTGCGTGCACATGGTAAAATAAGAGTCCCTGAAAGCTGAAAGTGACAAGTCATTTGCGCTGCACCAAATGTACAGTGCCCTTTTACGTGAACGGGTGAAATCCTTCGAACGTCCTGGTTCCGCTTCTTCACGTTTTCGAGTTCCACGAATTCATCTAAAGTTAGTCCGTTCTCACGATATTTAGATAGCTGATGAATTGCCCATTTCATACGATTATCACCTCAAGACAACAAAGTTGATTATATAATGACTGATTTTAGATGTCAAGATAATTTCTTGTCACTACATTAGTTTAACATTATACTTGCATTAAGGAAAGGATTTGATTTAAAGATGAAAGCAACTGGAATTGTTGTAGAATATAATCCATTTCATAACGGTCATTTGCATCACTTACAGCAAACTCGTGTAAAAACGAATAGCGATATAGTCATTGCCGTCATGTCTGGTAACTTTCTTCAACGGGGAGAACCAGCCCTTGTTGATAAATGGACTCGCTCAAAAATGGCAATTGCTGCGGGTGTTGACTTAGTAATTGAACTTCCTTATGCATTTGCTACAGCCCAAGCAAGTGATTTTGCAAAAGGCGCTATTTTCTTATTAGATGCTTTGAAATGTCATTCCTTTTGTTTCGGTAGTGAAGAAGGATCATTAGAAGCATTTCAACAAACATATAATCTATTATCAACCAAAAAAGACGAATATAATACAGCCATTGCAAATTATATGAAAAAGGGTATCAGTTATCCTAAAGCATTAAATGAAGCGTACAATGAAATTTCTAAAGCCACTACTGCCCCTTTAGTAGATCTATCCAAACCAAATAATATATTAGGTTACCATTACATACAGGCTGCAAACCTTTTAAATAGTAATATTCAGCCAGAGACAATTCAACGTGTCATTGCAAATTATCATGATGACGCTAGCAATACCGAAACTATAGCAAGTGCAACTGGAATTCGAAAATTACTATTTGAAGGTCAAAAGCTCTCAGAAGTAAATACTTACATGCCTAATACGAGCTTAAATGGCCTAAAGGAATGGGAAAGTACTAACTATTCTTTTGGTAGCTGGGATCAGTTTTATCCGACATTACGATTACTCATACTTCGCTCAACTAAGGAAAGGTTAGCACAAATAGCAGAGATTACCGAAGGGATGGAAAATGCTATTTGGAAATCTGCAATGGCACATTCTAATTTTGAATCATTTATGCAACAAATAAAATCAAAACGCTTTACTTGGACAAGGATTCAACGAATGCTAACACATATTTATACAGATTTTACTTGGAACCAATTACGAAATATCCATTTTCCCACTTATATTAGACCTTTAGCAATGAACAGGAATGGACAAGCTTATTTACAGAGCATAAAAAAAGACTTGCAGCTCCCACTTATAAGTAGAGTAGCAGCAAGTAAAAATGATAAACAGTTGCAATTAGATATTAAAACCGCTGACCTATATTACTTAGGGTTACAGTCTTCGTATGGTCAAAGCATGGTTGGCAGTGATTTTCGCATTGCTCCTATTATTCAAGAATAGACTACTTGGGCTCTAATTGATCTAAATAAGCAAGAGCATCATCAATCGTTTTCACAGGTACGATTTTCATTTTCGTACCTATTTTTCTTGCAGATTTTAAGGCTTCTTCATAATTAGACGTTAGTCCAGGGTTATTTGCCAAAACAGTAGGATCAATATCATCGTCAGGAGCGAACATTATTTCCATGTCTTTATTGTCTGCAGCTATTACTTTTAAATCTATCCCTCCAATTCTACCTACTGTTCCATCTGGTCCCATTTCACCAGTTCCTGCTATTTTATAACCCTTGGTTATATCTTCTGGTAATAACTGATTCAAAATTTCTAAAGTGAACATAAGCCCCGCAGACGGTCCGCCAATATCTTCGGAGTTAATATGCACTTCTGGAGTTGTTTCAACTTTTTTATCCGCAGTGTAACTAATACCGATTCCTGGCTTTTCAAGCACTCCAGGGATTGTTTTAAGGGAAACTTCTTTATTCAGCTGTTCTCCATCACGCTCAACCTTTAAATGAATAATATCCCCTTCTGTTTTGTCAGCTAGATAGGCTCTAATAGACTCTTCAGTTAGATCATCGATATCATCCATTTGTAAAATTTTATCTCCGGCCTCTAATATTCCATCAGCTGCACCTTCATCCACTACATTAAAAATAAATATTCCGTTATTTGATATAGTATAAGGCATATTTGCTCGGTTAAATGCAACTGAAATAGCATTAAATTGAGAATTAGACATAAGCTTTAATTGACGAACATTATATTCCTTTTCATCTTCATCTTCCTGACGAATTTCATTTGCTTTGTAAATTTTTTGACTATCCGTAATTTTGGCATAGGCGTATGTAAGAGGCGTAGCTTTTGCAAGGGCTATCGTTAGGAGACTCAATGTACCTTCGTCATCCTGATCCCCACCATCTACTTTTACAAATGGATCCAGCTCGTATGCACCACCTGGTTTAGAAATATAAGATTCCATTGGATAGAAACCTAATGCCAAAACTATCACTACTATGAAAAGAAGGATTATAGGATTTCTCTTCTTCATCAAAATATCCCTCTCTTTCTATAACACATTTGAATATTAGTTTATCACTTCCCTTTTTTTCTGACAAAATATATGTGAACAAAGGATGAATTTTTCATGCATAGACTGATAACGATTGGAAGCTGGGCACTTATTATCCTTTTATTTTTACAGCCCGGCATTGCACATAAAGGTGCAGTAGAAGGAATGAGGATTTTCACAACTGCTCTACTACCTTACTTACTACCCTATTTAGTAATAACGCAAATGTTTATACGTTCTCAAAACTCGTTTTTAAATACGTCGAATAAATTTAAAATGTATTTTAATGTCTATTTATTAAGTGCTATAGGTGGGTTTCCTAGTGGTGCTGCTGTTATAGCTTCTTTAAAAGATCTAGGTACTTTAAATAAGAGTAATGCTAGTTGGTTGCTTGCAATATGCCATGCCCCTAGTCCAATGTTTGTTATTGGGTTTGTCGGGATTGAGATCTTCCACGCTGAAATTGCGGGCATTAAACTTTTACTTATTATTCATGCGGTGAATTTAGTGTTTTTATTAGTATTTATCATTTTATCTCCGCCTATCCATGAAAACACGCATGTTCAAAAGGTTTCTGATTCACCGTTCCAAGAAAGTATTAAAGAGACCTATCAAATATTATTGCTAATTGGAACTACTGTCATATTTTTCACTACAGTAAGCTTTATCGTATTTGAATCCGTCAAAGAAATTCTACCTAATATTTCACCTATTCTACTTGTTTTTGTAGCGTCTCTTTTCGAAATGACTGGCGGGATTAGCTTAGCCGGGGAAATGTTATCAGGCTCCACGTTTTTACCTTTTGTAGTTGCAATTATTATTGCTTTTAGTGGCATAAGTATTCATATGCAAATAATCGTACTTGCTCAGAAAGCAAATATTCCTATCCGTAAATATATCCTTTTCCGCTTTCTTCATATTCTTATCATTCCGATATTGTTTTTCTTATAGTTGCGGGTAATACTCACAGGATAGAGAGTGAAAACGGATGAATTTTCCGTTTCGCAAATATAGAGCTTGTAAGCAAGTAAATTCGAATGTAACGCAATAAACTCCTACCAAGGCAAGTAGAAGTTTTCAATATTCGTAGAACACCGGACAAAAAAACGCCTGGTTCTCTAAGAACAAAAACCCAGATATGCCGTTGATTTCCGCTCCGCTCAGTCCAGGGTCTTCAGCTCGCTGTTCCCACTGGAGTAGTCGCCCTGCGCTCCAATCAACAAACGTTTCCCTTATAAAAACGGATAATTGTAAATAGTATCAGCTAAATAAACGAGTATTATAGGATAAAAAATCATGATGAAATAAGCGCTAGTTAATAAGGGAAATCTTATCATCTAAGCAATATGCTTTGCCAAACCACATAGTAGAGCACTACTCCCTATTTTGATTGTAGAGGAATGTGGCAACTTCAGCGAGATATGCGAGAAAGTAGAGACCCCGCAGGTAGCGTTTCAAAGGAACACTGGCTAAGAGCGCCACCTCACGATCGCAACGCCTTCGTGACCAACGTCCTGATAGCCTGAGGATGCTCCGCCTCGCCCGTGGAAAGGGCCACATGTAACGGAAATCAGCAGGATTATTCATTCTTGAAATTTCCGTGAACCCAGTTTTCGCGCTACATTTTTATATACTTGCTTATCTTTCAAAAAGAACCTCGCCATTGGCAAGGTTCTCTAGTTTGATTAGTATGTATTATATTTTTCTTTTAATGCTCTCTCCACATGAGGCGGAACAAGTTCCTCTATTTTACCACCATACCTAGCTACTTCTTTTACGATACTCGAACTTAGGAAAGAGTATTGATTTTTGGTCATGATAAAAAATGTTTCTATTTTATCATTTAGTACACGATTCATAGACGTAATTTGCATTTCATACTCAAAGTCAGAGACAGCACGTAAACCACGAATAATAACACTGGCATTTACACTTTCAACATAATCTATCAATAAGCCGGAAAATGTTTGAACCTTGACATTTGGTAAATGTGAAGTAGCATCTATGATCAATTGCATTCTTTCCTCAACGGAGAAAAGGGGATTTTTGGAAGAATTGTTCAAAACAACGACAAAAACCTCTCCAAAAATGGACGCCCCTCGATTAATAATATCTAGATGACCATTAGTTATCGGATCAAAAGTACCTGGCACTACAGCTATTTTTCCCAATTTAATTCCCCTCTTCTTTAAGGCAACGATAAATAGAGATAACCGTACCGCCATATATCTCTTTTTTCACTAATTCAAAGTCACCATAGGATTTTTCAAGTGTGACATTTTTCTCGTGTTCACAAACAATAATCGCAGTATCACTCATACATCCTTTATCAACTAATGATTGTACTAATTCGTAATACATTAATTTGTTATATGGTGGATCTACAAATAACAGGTCAATTTTAAGCTCTCTTTTCTCAAAAGCTTTAACTGCTCTTGTCGCATCAGCTTTGAATATTTCACCTGAGTCCTCTAGACGACACTTCGTCAAATTATCTTTAATAGTTTGCACAGCTTTTGGGTCTTTTTCGATAAAAACACATTTATCAATACCTCTACTCAAGGATTCGATCCCTAAATTACCGCTGCCTGCAAACAGGTCAACGGCAATACCACCATCAAAGTAGGGACCAATCATATTAAATATGGACTCTTTTACTTTATCTGTTGTAGGTCGTGTATTCATCCCAGGGACTGCTTTTAATGGCAGTCCTTTTCTCGAACCTGATATAACTCTCATCTCTACACTCCAATCCTAAAATAGTGCGGATTGTGTAATATTAATACGTTTGTCTTGTTTTTCAATATTCAATAAAAACAAACGTATCATCCACGCTTCTTCAATATATAATTGTGATCCAATAACTTCAAATGGTTCAGATAACGCATCATACCTTTTTTTATTCAATACATAGAATGGTTCTTGAATAGGAAAACGAAATGCTCTCGTAGCATTTTGAACATATAAGCCCTTGTCTGTGTCATTAAATGTATATCCTATGTTACTTAATAATGGTTCAGCCGCATATAAAACTTTGCCATCCTTAAATAGAACTTTCATCTCTTCATAATGTAGCTCATTGATATATACAGGTCTATAGTCTTCAAATAATAGTGGGAAGTTCTCTGCTCCTGCTTGTTCATTCAACACGAAGAAGGAAGTTTTTAAATCGATAATATCTGTCAATATCTCATCAAATTTCGCTGCAGTTGTTTTGTTATTGTTTAGTAAAGCAGTTTGAAACTCCACTCGTTGTTCGGGTGTTAAATAATTATTTACCGTTTCATACATCCAAATGGACTTCGCTGAACCGACAGGTATTTTCAACAAAAAGCTACTTAAAACCTCTGCAATCAGCTGATCATCTTGAGATAAATCATATTGAGCTTGTATATTCTTAATGATTAGCTCCTGTTGTATTGAAGCAATTTCCTCATTTTGTATAAATACAATACGAGAAGCATCAATATTATTCCTATTTCCCTCAAAAAGTACTGCTAAATGTTCGTTATTAGTAAAATCTAACTCCCCGAGTAAGTTAGTAATTTCATCCGGTAAAGTGTTAGAAGCATATATAGTGAAGTAATCATCTTCATATTGAATCGGTAATACCTCTTGCTGCCAATATAATTCTTGTACATCTCCGGCACCAAGAGAAAGTGTATAATCGATTAACTCAAGAGAAGTTTTACCGATTACAGGTAATCCGGATACCCACATACCCCCTCTTTTCATTTCATCCGTAATATGAAGTGAAGTGAGCGAGACACCTCCTGTTTCCAGTTTAACTAGGAAATTTTGGATTAATTGACCATCTATTAAACCATCTTCTAAAGGTATTTCATAGGAAATACTCTGTTTAGAATTCTCTCCTGCTTTAAACGTAGACATATCTTCAGTTAGGCGGTTGCAACTTTCACTAGTATCCAATTCACAGCTTCTATTTTCACTTATAATCGGCCACGATACAGTAACTTCTTCCTTTGGCATATCGTTAAAATGTTGTTTAATAACAATCTTATCCTTCTTTACTTTCATTTCCACTTCTTGTTCATAAAAGAATACTTGTCCCTCCTCTTCTAATCCAGAAGAGTAAGCATCATATTGAAACAAAAGTAAAACACTATTAGTAACAACAAGGAATAGGCATAAAAAACTTAAAACAAATTTCATAGAATTGTCCTCCAACAAAGTGGTAAGATATATGAGAAAGGAAGTGTTTTCAATTGATTCAACGTTTTATAGAACTAGGCGAAGGTTATGGCGATATTTACGAACTTTGTGAACTTGCAAGGGTAAACAAAGAACGTATACACCAAGCATTTATTTTTACTTCAACTAAAGACAATATAACCTATTTTTCCATCGCAATTGCACTTAAACCAGTAAATACTGCAAATTTTTTTCCTATATATATATGCCGAGAGGGTATAGTAGAAACCCAACATGAGCCAAAAAGACTCACAATATTTAAAGAAGTTTTAAACGAGTTATCAATCCAACCCATTAAAGTCGATATAAAACATTCTTCCGTCTATGTGGATGTAAATTTATATTATCAGTATATAATTGGTATTTTACGTTTAAATAATTTAATACCACCGCTACAATAGGCTTATTTATAGTCCAATTTTATAATCGTATTCTTTTGCTTTATCTGGTTTACTATTTTCAAATTCTGTTTTCAAAAATGGTCTATAGGACTCTAAAATTTCCTTGACATAAGGCAGTTTGTTCATCTTTTGTTTGGCTACGTCGATTTGATCTTGATCACAATATAATACGACATATTTTTGTCTTTTAGAAATATAATGAACGTGACCAAACTTGCGCAAGGATTTAGCTTGTTTTAAATGATGCACATAGACAATTAGTCCTTGTCTTTCTGTCATACTTTTCCCCTCATTTCTTACTCTCAAGAATAACATATGGAGGAATTTGTTAGCAACAACAACTAGCTGACAGTTTTGTGTACTTTGGCTATAATAAGAAAATAACTTTAGCAAATAAAATATACGGGAAAAATAATAGAAAATAAGTGAAATGTATTTTTATAAAAATACATTTCACTCTAAAAAGGAGGAATTGATTGATGGGTAAAAAATCAAATGTTGCTTTCGCGTTTGCAGCCGCAGCAGGTGCAGCGTGGGCTAGTACTAAAGCACTTTCCAAGCCTCAAAGTCGACTGACTAAAAAAGCATTGGAATACGAACAACCTATTATATTGGCTCATCGCGGAGGATCAGCACTTGCTCCAGAATGTTCTCCTTCTGCATTCGAACAGGCTGCAAAACTTGGGGTACATGGTTTTGAAATCGATATAAGACTAACAAAAGATGAAGAGATAATAGTATTTCATGATGAAGAGTTGAACAGAGTTACTAACTTTACCGGTAAGGTATCCGATTATACATTAGCGGAATTAAAAGAAGCGGACCTTGGACATCATTTTTTGGATGTAGAAGGAGCCACATCTTATAAAAACTGTGGAGAAAAAATTATTACTTTAGGAGAATTACTAAATTCATATCCACAGATGCTTATCAACATGGATATGAAGGATGCACCTCAAACTTATGAAGGTAGTTTAATGCCTTCCAAACTTTGGAGACTTTTAGAAGAACACCAAGCATTTGATCGCGTAGTGGTTGCTAGTTTCTATGATGATCAACTCGATCGTTTTAACTTATATGCACAAAACTCTGTTGCACTAGGTGCGAGTGAAAAGGAAGTAAGAAAAGCGTACGCAGCATACACGAGTCAATTTAAACACTTATATCATCCAAAGGCAGATGTTTTTCAGATTCCTGTAAGATCAAATGTATTCCCACTTGATAATCCAGGGTTTATAAAATTTTTAAATTCATTAAATATCCCTGTTCACTATTGGACAATCGATGACCCAGAGACTATGAAAAAACTTATTAGCAACGGTGCAAAAGGTATAATTACAGATCGACCAGATTTAGCGATGGAAGTTCTAAAATTAGATTAATAACAATAAGAAGAAGCGAGATTCAGCTATCTGAGTCAATTTTTAATCAAGTGAATTTCAATAAAATTCGAACAACTTTGATTTTCGCGCAAGGCGGACGCTTTCCGCGGGCACGGCTTCAATCTCCTCGTCACTGCGTTCCTGCGGGGCTTTCAGCTCGTGCTGTTCCCGCTGGAGTCGCCGCCTGCGCTCCAATAAACTAATGTTTAGGGTAACAAGGATTACAGGTTGGTAGTATCACTTCATTAACTTTGAATAATCCAATCGGCTTAGCGACAGGCTATGCTAGTTCTTCTTGTTGTATATTACTCACTTCATTGATTGTAGTGAAAGGTGGCGACTCCAGCGGGATGAGTGAGACAGATGAGACATCACAACGAAGCGTAGCGACGTGATGGCTCATCGCTCACCCCGCGGAAAGCGTCCGCCTGAAACGGAAATCAGCAGTAACGTTTAATACAATAGAGTACTATGAACACAGGGTTCGAAGCCCCGTAATGCATATAATTGTCTTTTAAAAAAAGATGTGTGCAGTTTTTGCACACATCCAATCATTTTAGTCTTAGGCAGAACAAGAACAAGATCCACCTGTACCGCATCCACTTCCACAGCTAGAGCCAGCGGAAGCAAAAAATGGGTTACTAACAGGAACTTTAACACCTTCTGAAACAGATTTACCAATTAACAAGCTCACTTCGTCCAGTAGGTCCTGCAATTCGTTCTCAGCGACCTTCAAGTTGGCCACTGCATCTACCATATCCAATTTTCGTTTAGTTACTCGGATGTCTTTCATAACCTTCGAATAATCAGGATGGTATTTCCCGAAACGTTGAACCTCTTCGTATTGCTCCTTTAGCCTAGTGAAGCTATTAACCTCACTTACTAAAGATGTATCTGTATATACAGCACGATGTGCATCTAAGTATTGGTAAAATTGTTCAGAGGAAAGAATCATAGTACATAATATATCCGATTGGTCCATTATATCGACCCATTCGTTTGTCATAATCATTTGATTAACCTCCAATCCTGTTAATCATACCAGAAAAGTAAAAATAAATGCCAAACTATTAACTTATTGTAAGGAGAAAATAATGAACAAACTACAAAATTTATTTGAAACAGTAACAGCGCAGGCATCTGAACAAGAACTAAACTTAGTAAATGATTTTCTAAATGCGATTCAGCAAAAACAACAAAACAAGGTACCTACATATTTAAATGCTGTATTTCAAATGGATACTCAGTATGAACAAGATCAATGCATCGTCACAATGCCAATAACTCCAATCGCATATAATAGTTTTAATATGCCTCATGGCGGGATTATCGCTACACTTTCTGATAACGCAATGGGATTTTTGATAAACAAGGATCTACACCCAGAAGGCAAGGGTGCAGTTACAACGAATATGACAATTCATTATGTTAAGTCTTCAACGGAAAAAACGTTAATTGCAACTGCTAAATACTTACATAAAGGTCGTCAAACAATAGTAATGGAATGCACCGTAACACAACCTGACGGAAGAAAAATAGCTTATGCTACGGGATCATTCTTTGTGATTAATCCTCCCTCTTCTGCAAAATAAGCATTGACTACATCACGATCAGAAAAAGGGACTACAAGGTCATGTAAAATTTGCTCTTGCTCATGTCCCTTTCCTGCTATTAATACGATATCCCCTGCTTCTGCCATTTGTAGTGCATAAATAATGGCCTGTTTACGATCGGATTCTATTCGAAACTTCTTGTTATCCAATCCTCTTACAATCTCTTTAATAATATCTAATGGATTCTCATTTCGTGGATTATCGGAGGTGATTATAGCTTGTGTTGCAAAAGCTGTAGCTACCTTTCCCATCTCGTTTCGTTTTTTCTTATCTCTATTTCCTCCACAACCAAATACAACGTATATATTTTTTTTTGCAAAGGATTTAATAGTTGAAAGGCAGGCTTCCAAGGCATCTGGTGTATGTGCGTAGTCAATTAGCACTTTAATCCCTTTATCGTTATCCACATGTTGAAATCTTCCTGTTGGAAGGCTAAGAGGTTTTATGTTTTGAACTGGGATGTTCAAAGCCCATAAAGAAGCAAGTGCAGCAGCGAGGTTCATCCCATTATAAAATCCACTATTCCTCATTTGTACTTCTATTTCTTCATTCTTTACTTTAAATTTATACATTATTTCATCTTCATTGTCGTTTTTCTGTTGAAACACAACCGTGTTACGAGCATCTAAACCAAAGCTTATAATAGGTAAAAAAGAATTTTGAGCGACTGTTCTACACCATTCATCATCTGCATTTACTACTAGTTTGGTACATAGTGGTACGAGTAATTCCTTTGATTTTTTGTAGGGGACCATCCCCCCATGAAATTCAAGATGATCTTTTCCAATATTCAAGAACACTCCAATATCTATCGGATAGTTCCCCAAGCGATTGTCCAATAATCCTTGCGAAGATGCCTCTAAAATGATGAACTCAATGGAATGCTCATAACAATAATGTACTATTTGTATAAAATCATAGAATGGTAATGTTGTATTATTGCGGAAATTTTGTTCCAACCGCTGTCCGTTTATAAACACGCCTAATGTCCCGATTACACAAACCGATTTCCTTTGTTGCATGAGTAATTGACCAACGAAAAAAGCGACTGTCGTTTTACCATTTGTTCCAGTTATCGCTACTGTCTTCACTTTCTTTCCATATAATTCATAGGTTTTTTTACCAATTCGCTCCTTTAATCGTTCCATTTCAGAAGGAATAATAACTTGTGGAATACTACAATCAGCTATAAAAACATCTGACACAACTGCAATCGCCCCTAGTTGAATCGCTTCATCTAAAATGCGACGATTATTTTTTTCGGAGATAAATATATCCCCTTCTTTAACCTGCTTTGAAAAATTTACGATTCTGCTCATACGACATAGTGAAAAGTTGCCAATTACACTATATGTTAATCCTTTTAAAAGTTCATTTAACGGATAAATAGTAACACACTCCCTACACCATTCTTGTAAAATCGCATACAGTAAAATGAATTCCCTGTATCGTATGAACGGAGTGTTTGAAATGTCACGAATAGAGTGGTTGAGATTATGATTGTTCAAAAATTTGGCGGTATCGCCATGCAAAATCATCAGAACAGACAATTAGTAATACAGCGAATCCAGCAAGCAATTAATACCCATCAAAAGGTGCTTGTTGTTGTTTCCGCAATGGGAAGAAGGGGGAAACCCTATGCTACCGATACGCTATTGGATTTGATTCCTTTCCCCGACAATAGCATTGAAACCGATTTGCTCTCGGCATGCGGAGAGTTGATATCAAGTTCTGTATTAACAACAGAACTAAAAGCAGAGGGAGTATCTTCTACCCTTCTGTATGGTAAAAACGCCGGCATTATTACGAACGATACGTATGGAAATGCACTTATTAAAAAAGTAGATTTAAGCACTGTACATCAAGCATTTGAAAATTTCCAATGCGTCATCGTCCCAGGTTTTCAAGGTGTCTCAGAGAGTACGCACAATTTCACAACATTAGGTAGAGGTGGTAGCGATTTAACTGCCGTAGTTTATGGCTATTATTTAAATGCTGACTTAGTTGAATTTTACAAAGACGTCCCTGGTATCATGACTTCAGATCCGTTTACTAGCAAGAACGTGGAACTCATTCCTTTTATGACCTATGAGGAACTTCAAGAAAAGATTGATGAGCCTGTCGAAGTCATACAAAAAAGAGCAGCCACATTTGCTGCTCTTCATCAAGTCCCTTTGCATATCCGATCTTTATATCAAGATAGTGAAGGTACCTTTGTCTCCAACTAATTATTGAGGAATTTCTTTTGTAGTATTTACAGCTATTCGTTCAATGAAGTTTTGCGTATAATAGCTACCATATACACCAATACCAGTATGTGTATAATCTTGACCTAATAAGATTTCTCGGTGATCTTTAGAATTCAACCAACCATTTACAGCTTCTCCCGCATCAAAATAAAAAGCGGCAGTATTTCCAGCGGCACTCGAAAATTCAATTGAGGACTCTTTTAATTGATCACTAAACTTAGATACTTCAAATTTTTCATTGACAACAATATTATTTTTGGCCATTTCTTCGCTATTCTCCATCGCAATATTTTGCAATTCATTATCTGAAACAAGTAATCGGAGGTTGTTACGATAACGATATACATTTGTGAGTTCAAATATCTGTCTCTCATTTGCACGGTCTATTGCAGCTTGGAAGAGGGAGTCAGGAGTTTTAGTTTCAACCATGACTCCATTATATAGAATGTCATATGGCTTATGCAGTAAAATAGTTTTAGGATCTGTATATCTAACTGCCTCTAGCTGTCGACTTTCTGAATCTATATATAACATAGCAAATAAATTATCAAACTGAACTAATATTCTATTGTCTATATCTTCTTCCGAAAGAGAAAAAGTATAAGTATTTGAATCTATAGAAAATGTAATTTCAGATTGCACTATCGTAAATCGATAAATTTCATCTAAGTCCTGACCAATCTTATAAGGAGCAACTTCTACGTTAGCCCCTGCAGCAAAGGCTTGTGTTACTTTATCATCTTCTACTCCGATTAACAAATAGGTCGTAAGAGATTTATTGTATACCCACCACTCATATCCAAATGCCGATGGTTCGGTCCGAGCGGGTTTCCCTAACAATTCAATAACTGCTTGGGTCGAACCTCCTACTAATGTTGAGATTCCTACCTTCGGACGTGTAAATACCGTCTCGACTTCCACCGTTTCTGAAGAAGTATCTGGAATTACCTGTCCTGTATTATTTGAACCAGTAATTAGCTCATTTTCATGTACAGGATTATCAAAATATATAAATATTACTAGTACTATAGCTATAGCAATAACAATTCGGATTAGATTATTCATCATAGCTTTTTCTCCTTATTCTCCCATCATTTCTCCTATTATACCAAAGGTTAGCTAGAAAGACACAATGTTACCATTGCAACATTATCAAATTTGAATTAATATTAATAGGAACAGATTCTATTTGGAGTATGAACGTGAAGGAGGACAATTCAATGTATTTCGAAAACACTGGTATAGAAAACACTGTCATTGATCTAAATATATTAGATGATCTTATGAAAAAACAAGGTTTAGTTCGTGCAGGTCAATGGGATTATGAACGCGTAACTTATGATAAGAAGTATGTGATAAAAGAAGGTACATTTTATCTTCGAGTATTTGGCTTTACAAAAGATGGTGATGTAGGTGCACACGATGCAAACATTACTCTTTTAAAACCGGTTATAGGGAAACACTATTACCCGCATGGTGTTGAATATGGTGAAAATGAAGTTTTCCCAAAACATCTTCTAAAATCAAGTGAACAAACATTAGCTGCTGTAAAAGCTGAATTAGCTGCTTTTGAAATTCACGCATAATAGGAAAATCCTAAAACGCAAGAGTTTCATTCTCTTGCGTTTTTTCTGTTCAAAAATTACAAACTTGTCTATACTATTAATAAGCGTGAAGAAAGGAGCATACAATGGTCTTAAATTTTTTTAAAAAGGAATATATTAAATATTTTGTTCTATCCGTTATGCTCTTATTATTAGCTATCTTCATACTTCCAGTATCTATTCCTATTATACTCGCTTTATTAACAGCTATTATTATGGAGCCAGTCGTCAAGTTCACTCAAAAAACGTTTAAATGGAAACGTAAACCTGCTGTCATAACTAACTTTGTTCTTTTTATAAGCGTCATTTCCGGACTATTGTACCTAGTGATTACAAAACTTTTTAGCCAACTCATTTATACATCACAGACCATTCCTACATATATAAATAGCTGGACAGGGTTATGGATCGATATGCAAAATAGCTTATTTAAATATACAGAAGGTCTCCCAAAAGAAGTTGTCGAATCGATTCAAAATAAATTTGATTCTACTTTAGTAAGTATGAGAGATGCCCTCCTAGATATTCTCAGTTACAGTAATATTTCTGCACTTTTGACGAATATACCGAACTTTTTAGTTAGTTTTATAGTGTTTATTATTGCTCTTTTTTTATTTATGTTAGATTTGCAGAATTTACAAGTTAAATTTTTTCATTATTTGTCTGATAATACTGCGAGTAAAGTACGTTTTATGTTTGCTAGTATAAAGAAAGTGGCTATTGGATTTATGAAAGCTCAGATTATTGCAAGTTTCATTATTTTGGGTGCCTCATTCATCGGTCTTTTGCTAATAATCACGCCAAAATATGCTTTGATAATGGCTATTGTCATTTGGATTATCGATATTATTCCTATATTGGGTTCCATCGCTGTTTTAGCGCCTTGGGCTATTTATCATTATTTAACAGGTGATATGGTAATGGGAACCAAGTTAACTATATTAGCAGTAGTATTATTAGTAATACGTAGAGCTGTGGAACCTAAGTTGATGGGTTCTCAAATGGGTATATCTCCCCTAGCTATCTTAATAGCCATGTTTATAGGGGCAAAGCTTTTCGGATTCATCGGATTTATGATAGGTCCTCTTGTAGTTATTATTTTTATAACTGCTAAAGAATCAGGAATGTTAAAACTTAACTTTAAAATTTGAATATGATCTATATTAAAAATACAATAAAAAGCCAATGCTCTTTTGGAATGAGTTCCTTTAGAGTATTGGCTTTTTATTTGTTTTATCCACCGATTATTGCTTTGATAACCGATGTTGTTTCTCCACCAGTATAAAATACGTATAACAGTAAATAAACAGCAACACCTGTAATAGCGACAAAAAACCATATAACACTTGTGATTGGTCCAATTTTACGATGCTTTTGAATATTATTTTTATACCCTAAATATAGAGTTACCAATCCAAAAACAGCACCAGTCGTTGCTAATGTAATATGGAATATTAAAAAGACTGTATAGTAAATTTTAATATCTGCTGGTCCACCAAAAGCTGTATTCCCGATGAAAATAGTTCGTGATGCATAAATGATGAAAAATATTAATGCTGAAATTGCAGCTGCAATCATTGTTTTTTTATGGGCTTCAATTTTCTTTTGTTTTATGAGTGCCCAACCAATCGCTACTAGAACAGCACTTAATACGATAAAAAATGTACTTATAGTTGGTAGAACGGGTAAATTCATCAATCATTCTCCTCGAATTACTTTATTAAGTTTAAAGATTAGCTTGTACTTTCAAATCATCTAGAGCTTTTTGTGTAATTTCTTCCGCGTTGTCCTGCTCATTTTTATACCATTTAAAGAAAATAGACATTAAGAATACTGCATAAATTATCTCTTGTACAATTTTCATCAGTATCCCACCTAATTGCTGGTCATCGATAGGTGACATATTAGAAAATAATTCAGGTCCGCTTAATGATAGTCCAGCTAATGTACTTGCTGGAACACATAGCTCCATAGCTTTCAACCATGCATCTGAATTTGTGTACGTATCATACAAAGGTGTTCCAGTGAAGATAATTAGAGCACATGCAGGAGTTATTAAAACTGCACTTCCAATAATGAAGCCAATTTTTTTTAACCCATGCAAACGTTGACTAACTCCCTCTATATCAACGATAGACCACCACATGAAAAGCGCTGATAGGAATAAAATAAACGTGTACGTTCCATGTAATCCTTCATCCAATTTGATATAATCGAAAAATAAAGGGATGTGGTAAAAGGAAAACAATCCCGAGAAGACAATTAGAGAAAGTAATGGCTTTGTTAGTACTGGAAAAACCTTACGAACTGCTGGCAATTCTATTACAGCTTTCCATACCCACCACGGTATCCCCTTCATTAGTAGCGGCGGAACTAATAATAGTAAAAGAGCCATCTGGACCATATGAAATGAAAACATAATATGTGCCATTAAATCCACAGGTGAACCCTTTACAATATATAAAAGAACTATGCTGACTAGAAAGTAAGCTGCCTCTTTCTTTTTCAGTGGCTCTGATACTTTAAAGTCATTTCGCCATTTGACTGTTATTAAAAAATATAAAATAGTTAAAAACACTAATACTCCAATCATAACAGGGCTCCACAATGCTTGGAATCCAAATATACTTATAGGCATAAGTATCATCGCTCCTTTTTGGTAACTTCCTTTATTATATAGGTCAAGCCCAATAACTTCAATGAACGAACTATGACAATTAAGTATTTCAAGATGTCTCTATTGACTTGTAATATGTACAAACACCCCTCTTAAAGGCAACTTTCTAACAGATCCATCCCCTCTACGTTACGTTCACTTAAAAGCATAAACTCTCTTTCAACCATTTTTTGATAGAGGAATGTTAAAATTGACACTAGTATTAAAAAAAACTAATTCTGAATCGCTATGAAAATGGTATTTAAATGGCTCTTGACACCTTACAAGTACTACTCACTTGATAGTAAGTGAAAGGCAGTGTCTTCGACGGGATTAGGGAGACAGATGAAGCATTATAAACGACTCGGAACGAAAATCTCCAATACTTTTCACTTGTTAAATTACCATGATCTCAATGTTCATAGGACATTTTCATATACTTTCTTACCTAAAAAAAGCCGAGACAAAGTGTTTAACTTTGTCTCGGCTTTAAATTGTTTAACCCCACCAAATAATTGTAAGGAAAGTTAAGATAAATGTGAATGCTATCAAACAAGCGCTATATAAGAAAAATGCAGCCACCTGATGATTTTTTTCACTCATATGCATGAAGTAGTAAAGCTGTAATACTACTTGAACTCCAGCAAGCAACAAAATAACTGGAACTATTAAATATACGGAAAAACCAGCAGCTACAGCAGTAAAAGCAATTAATGTTAAGAATATCATAATCGCAAATGTTGTAACTTGGTTACGCATATCTTTTTTACGTTTTTGCTTAATATATTCAAATTCTGTTTGTGATCTCATATAAACTTGAGCGTCGTGTGACATATTAACCAACAACTCCCATCAAGTATACTACTGTAAAGATGAATACCCACACTACATCAATAAAATGCCAGTATAGGGAAGCAGTATAATATTTTGGTGCATTATACAAACTAAATCCACGTTTTGCATTGCGTAACATCAATAGAATAATCCATCCTAGTCCAATTACTACGTGCAGTCCATGAGTACCTACAAGCGTAAAGAATGCAGACGAGAAAGCACTTTGTCCATAAGTAAAACCTAAATGTACGTAGTGATTAAACTCATAAATTTCTAAACCTAAGAAAGCTAATCCTAAAAGAACAGTTATAGCTAACCAAGTTTGCATACCTCTGAAATTATGATTTTTCATGTGATACATTGCATAAACACTTGTTAATGACGAAGTTAATAATAACATCGTCATAACAAATACTAAAGGTAATTCAAAAAGGGTATCTGTTGAGAACGTCATACCACTTGGGCCTTTGTTTTTTAATGCTAAATAAGTAGCAAACAAACTTGCAAATAGTACAGTTTCTCCACCTAGAAATAACCAAAATCCTAAAAATTTATTCTTACCTTCTAAAGTAACTTGCTCAGGATGATCTGGCCAAGTTTGTGGGGTGTACTTTTTATTAAAGTCCATAATTATTTACCCCCTTCATCATTCATTAAATCTTCTTTGTGAACATGAAATCCATGATCGTCTTTAATCGAACGAACAGCCATAGAACCAATTGTAATTGCTAAACCTAAAACAATGACTGGAACTGCCCAATCTTTTTCACCATTGTATAGTGCTCCAAAGGCTGCGATAAACAAACCAATTGTCATAACAAAAGGAATGAAAGAATTGTTTGGCATATGTATATCAGAAAGTGGTTCTGCATATGTCATACCTTCTTTGTTACCTTCTTGTTTTTCAATCCAGAAAGTATCTAATCCACGAACAAGTGGCGTTTGTTTAAAGTTATAGAACGGGATTGGTTGTGGAATAGCCCACTCCAATGTACGTCCATCTTCCCAAGGGTCATTTCCAACTTTTTCATTCTTAACAGCTGTAATGATGATGTTAATCACTAGTATAATTACACCAATTGCCATTAATATAGCACCTATAGAACTGATTAAGTTGAAAGTATCCCAACCTTGGTCTGCTCCGAAAGTAAATACGCGACGAGGCATACCCATAAGTCCTAAGAAATGCTGTATAAAGAACGTACAGTGGAAACCAATAAAGAAGAACCAGAACGTCCATTTACCTAATGTTTCACTTAACATTTGATTGAACATTAACGGCCAATATAAGTGTACTGCTGCTAAAATTGCTAGCACTACTCCTCCAACTATTACATAGTGGAAATGGGCAACGATAAAGTACGAATCATGTAATTGGTAATCAAGCGGAGCTGCTGCTTGCATAATACCTGTTACCCCACCCGCTACGAATGAAGGGATGAAACCTAACGCATATAGCATTGGAGTCGTAACTTTAATACTTCCGCCCCAAATTGTAAGCAGCCAGTTAAAGATTTTCATACCTGTTGGAACAGCGATTGCCATAGTAGCAACTGCGAAAATAGCATTGGCTGTTGGTCCTAAACCAACTGTAAACATATGGTGAGCCCAAACCATGAATCCTAAGAAACCGATTAATACAGTTGCAAAAACCATGGATGAGTATCCAAATAAACGTTTACGTGCGAATAAGGCGAATATTTCTGAGAATATACCAAAAGCAGGTAATATTAATATATATACTTCAGGATGCCCGAAAATCCAGAATAAATGCTCCCAAATAATCGTATTACCACCCATTGTATGATCAAAGAAGTTACCACCGAACATACGGTCAAAGATTAAGAAGAATAATCCAATAGTAAGTGGTGGGAATGCAAATAAAATCAGTGCACTAGCTACAAATGTAGTCCAGGTAAACAATGGCATACGCATGTAAGTCATACCTGGAGCGCGCATATTAATAATTGTTACAAGGAAGTTAATACCTCCAATATAAGTACCTGCACCGGCTATCTGTAGCCCAAGAGCATAAAAGTCAATACCATGACCAGGTGATGCTAATGATAATGATGCATAAGAAGTCCATCCTGCGTCAGGTGCTCCTCCCATAAACCAAGATAGGTTAAGGAAAATACCACCAAACAAGAATAACCAAAAACCAAGTGCATTTAGAAATGGAAACGCTACGTCACGTGCACCAATTTGAAGTGGCATGACTGCGTTCATAAATCCAAATAATATAGGCATGGCTGCAAGGAATATCATAGTTGTACCATGCATTGTTATAATTTCGTTAAATAGACCCGCACTAACAAAATCATTATCTGGTTTTGCTAATTGAATTCGAATAAGCATTGCTTCGATACCACCGATTACGAAGAACAAACCGCCGGCAGCAAGGTACATGACTGCAATTTTTTTATGGTCTACTGTTGTTAAATAGTCCCATAGAGTTGCGCCAAAGCCTTTTTTCTTTGCGATAGAACTCACAACTTTAACCTCCCTCATAATTTATCTGTGGAACTTATTTTTCTACAGATAGTCCCATTAGATATGCTGCAAGAGCATCTAATTGATCTTCACTAAACTTTTTGCCATCATTAATAGTTTCTGGCTGAGGCATTAAGTTACCTGGTTTGTATTCTTGAGGATCATTAATCCATTTTTTCAAGCTTTCTTCATCATGAGACATAAATCCAGCAACACGATTACGATCACCAAATGAAGCTAAGTTTGGTCCCATTCCGCCGGTAGAACCAGCACCTGAAGTTGCGTGACAAGCGATACAGCTAGTATTGAAAATTTCTTCTCCTTGAGTTGCAAGTTCGCCTTCTGCAACATGTTCAGAAGTTTTCATTGATTCAACCCAATTATTAAAGTCTTCTCGTTCTAATGTTTTAACTTTGAAATCCATTAGAGCATGTGACGGACCACATAATTCCGCACATTTACCATAGAACACACCTTGTTCTAAACTAGCAGATGCATCATCAAATTCTAAATAGAATTGGTTAACGTTTTCGACGTTTGTATCCATTTTACCGCCAGCTGTAGGAATCCAGAATGAGTGTTTCACATCAGCAGCTTTTAAATTGAAATAGACTTTTTCATCCGTAGGTACTACTAATTCTTGAGCAGTAACAATTCCTAAATCCGGATATTCAAATTCCCACCAATAAAGACTTGCTTTAACATTTACTGTTACATTTGTTTTGTTTCCTTCTTCATCTACTTGATCCATCGCAGCTACATCAGCATGTTTATAAGTATAATAAACAGTTGGAATAGCAAGGACGATTAACAGTAATATTGGAATAACTGTCCATATTATCTCAAGCGTATGACTTCCTTCTACTTGTTTAGGAATAACATCTTCCCCAACTTTTTTACGACGGAATTTCACTAGAGCAATAACATAAATAATTACTACTACAATAATAACTAAAGCCATAATAGCAGAAGATAGTAATAACAAGTTAAATTGATCTCTTCCGACTTGTCCTGCAGGTGTAAGCGTTGATAAGTATTCTTCGCCACAACCCGATAAGAAAATCGTTAGAGCTGCTAACAGTGAAAAAAGTCGCCATTTTTTAAGCCCTCTCATCATAGCTAAATCAAACCCCTCTTTCATAGTTGTTTTCATGTTTCTTTGGACTGTGGTTCTGTTTATATGAATTCTTGTTGACTAAAGAAAGAATTCCAGCAATTAAATAAAGATAGAAAAAATAATTATAGCTACGAATAATATCGTCATATAGTTTAAGGAATATATGAACATTCCTGTTGCCCATTTGATATCATCCTTTGCACGGAAACCTTTAATGGAGAAGTATAACCACCCCAGATTAAGTGCCGTTGCCAAAACAACAAATATTACCCCTAATTCCATTAATAAAAATGGTAATGGGAATAATAGTAGAATCCATAAAAGTATAGACACTTTTGTACGTTTAAAACCTTTTACTACAGGTAGCATTGGAATATTTGCAGCACGATATTCTTCCGTACGCTTCATCGCAAGTGCATAAAAATGTGGAGGTTGCCATGCAAACATGATCAAGAATAAAGCTAGTGCTCCAAAACCTAAACTAGGTTCAACAGCTGCCCATCCAATCACCGGTGGGATTGCACCGGATATACTACCTACTATTGTGTTACTCACATGTTTTCGTTTAGACCACATCGAGTATAACACAACGTAACTGACGATTCCTGCTAGTCCCCAAACTCCAGCTGAAGTAGAGGCCAAAAATAATAATATTTCACCTACAATCATTAGTGAAAAAGAAGTTATTAGCACGGCTGATGGACTAAACCGTCCAGTAACTGTTGGTCTTCCTTTTTTGCTCTTCATGACAGGATCTATATCACGATCGATAAAATTATTCATAGCTGCAGAACCTGCGATAATCAATCCGGACCCTATAAGCGTATAAAATAATATGTCTAACTCTCTAAGAAAGTTTCGATCAGTAAATTGAAATGCTAGCCACATACCAGCAAATGTTGTGAATAAGTTAGAATTGACTATACCTATTTTAATGAGCGAAAGAAAATCTTGAAAAAATGTAGTGTTTACCTGTTCAGTTTCAGTCTCATTAGTTGCGGTTATTGAATGACCATTTGACATGCTGCCCCTCCTTTCAAAGTTGTAAGCATATTCCGCTACCTTTTACTATAACGAAAATCTTTAGTAATTTCTACAGTTAATGATAATTTTCGCATAAATAGTTGAGATACTCATTAATATACTTAGAACATATCAATAGTAAAGCATTTACGCAGATTGTTTGTGAATGTTCGAGTACGAATTTATGAACAATTTGTGAAAAACAATTACTCTACCTATTAGTTTAAAGGTTATACATTGTATTTTTCGCCGTGATTCGATATCATCAAAAAGCAGATACCGTCTTTTAAGACGAGCAAGATACATAAAGTAGGTGGCGTATTGCATATTCATAAAAATTTAAAATGGTTAGCTGTTGCATCTACAGTTGGTATGCTGCTCATTCTTTTAGGAGGAGCATTAGTTACTAAAACCGATAGTGGTATGGGTTGCGGTAGACACTGGCCGGGCTGTAACGGACAACTTATACCCGATGTAATCACAGCTGAAGTATTGATTGAATTCTCACACCGTTTAGTTACAGGGGCTGTTGGTATATTAATCGTCGCACTAGCAGTTTGGGCATGGAAGGCACTTGGACATGTTCGAGAAACTAAATTCTTATCGGCAATGGCGGTATTTTTCTTAGTCGCTCAAGCATTGATAGGAGCGGCACAGGTAAAATGGGGACAAGGCGATTTTATATTGGCCCTTCATTTCGGGATATCTCTTATCTCCTTCGCTTCCGTTTTATTACTAACCTTGTTAGTTTTTGAGATTGACCGGAAGTTTGATACAGATAAAATCAGAATCGGCAAAACATTAAAATTCCATACAATTGGTGTAACACTTTATTCTTATATTGTCGTTTACACTGGTGCATTAGTTCGACATACCGAATCTAGTCTTATATGTAATGACTGGCCATTATGTAATAATGACCAATTTGCTCTCCCTTCTAATTTATATGAGTGGGTACAAATGGGGCATCGGGCTGCTGCAGGATTAATATTTATTTGGATTTTAATCATAGCAATTCACGTAATGCGGAATTATAAAGGGCAACGGGCAATTTACTGGGGATGGACCATCTCTTTAATATTAGTTTCCTGCCAGGTAATTACCGGCATGTTAGTCGTGTTGACTAAACTAAATCTTTATATAGCTTTACTGCATTCGTTGTTTATATCCTTATTATTCGGTTTGTTATGTTATATGATTCTATTATTATCCAGAAGTAAATTGAACGACTAAACAGAGTAAAGGCTGTCAGACAAGAATGTCTAACAGCCTTTTGTTTATTCTTTTTCCATAACGATCAATAAATCGCCAGTTGCAATCGCTTCTCCAGCGACAACATGAATCTCTTTAACAACTCCATTATATGGAGCTTGTACAGTAGTTTCCATTTTCATAGCCTCGGTAATAAGGAGATGTTGACCTCTTTTTACTTTGCTACCTGTAGAAATGGCCACCTTTAGAACAGTACCTGGCATAGTTGCCCCAATATGACCATCATTCGTCAAATCTGCTTTTGGCTTAGCCAAATGACTAACTTCTACATTCATATCCTGAATAGAAATCTCCCGCGGTTGACCGTTTAATTCGAAGTAAATAATTCGGTTTCCATCATGGGTCGGCTCACTTATAGATACAAGCTTGATGATTAACGTTTTTCCGATTTCGATTTCTACTTCAATTTCTTCCCCTAATCTCAATCCATACAGAAATGTAGGTGTATCTAATACAGAAACATCACCAAAGTTTTTTTCCGTTTCGCTATATTCTTCAAAAACCTTTGGATATAGAGTGTAAGCAAGAATCTCTTGACTGGTTACAGGTCGATCTAATTTATGGAATAGCATTTCTTTAATTCCCTCGAAGTTCACAGGCTCCAATAATTCACCTGGACGAACTGTTATCGCTTGTCGATCCTTTAGTATTACTTTTTGTAATTCTTGTGGGAATCCTCCATAAGGTTGTCCAATATATCCTTCAAAAAACTCAATAACAGAATCCGGAAAATCGATTGTCTTCCCTCTCGTTATGACAGAAACTTCATCTAAATTATTTTGCACCATGAATAAAGCCATATCCCCCACTACTTTAGATGAAGGTGTAACTTTCACAACATCACCAAATAATAGATTTACGCGAGAATACATTTCTTTTACTTCTTCCCAGCGCTCTCCCAGTCCTACCGCTTTTGCTTGTTGCTGAAGATTACTGTATTGTCCGCCCGGCATCTCATGAACATAGATTTCAGTGTGGGGGCTCATCATACCACTTTCAAAATCTTGATAATATTTACGAACATCTTCCCAATAATAAGAGATTTTTTCAAATGCGTCGATATTTCCTATAACCTCTCTATTAGAACCTTTAAGTGCATAACTCAAACTACTTGCACTCGGTTGGGAAGTTAAACCTGCCATTGCACCTAATGCAGTATCAACAATATCTACTCCAGCTTCTATTGCTTTTGCATACGTATATACTCCGTTACCACTAGTATCATGTGTATGAAGATGAATAGGGATATCAACCGTGCTTTTTAACTCACTCACTAAACGATAAGCTGCTTCTGGTTTCAATAGCCCTGCCATATCTTTAATCGCTAAAATATGCGCCCCAGCGCTTTCTAATTCTTTTGCCATATCTTTGTAGTACTGTACCGTGTATTTGTCTCTAGAGTCATCTAAAATGTCTCCAGTGTAACATAAAGCTGCTTCCGCGATTTTACCTGATTGTCTAGTTGCATCAATCGCAACTTCCATTCCTTTTATCCAGTTTAGGCTATCAAATATTCGAAATACATCTATGCCAGCATCCGCAGATTTTTGTATAAACTCTTTAATAACATTGTCCGGATAATTTTTGTATCCTACTGCGTTTGCGCCACGGAATAACATTTGGAATAATACGTTTGGAATCATTTGTCTCATTTTCAGCAAACGATCCCACGGATTTTCTTTTAAGAAGCGGTATGCAACATCAAAAGTTGCTCCTCCCCACATTTCATAGGAGAATAAATTATGCATCCCATGCGCAGATTCTTTCGCTATTCCAAACATATCGTAAGATCGGACTCTTGTTGCTAATAATGATTGGTGAGCGTCTCGGAAAGTTGTATCTGTAAGCAACACACCTTGTTGTTCCTTCACCCATTTAATCAAGCCAGCAGCACCTTGTTCATCTAAAATTTGCTTCGTGCCCATTGGAGGAGCAGTACTTAAGTCAAAATTAGGTGTTCTTGTTGGACCAAATATAGGTTTAGACTTTTTCTCGATACCTGGGAAACCATTAACCGTAACATTTCCTATATAATTCAATAATTTAGTCCCACGGTCTTTGCGATTTGGAAATAAAAATAATTCAGGTGTTGAATCGATAAAACTCGTATTAAATTGACCAGAAATGAAACTTGGATGTTTTACAACATTTTCTAAAAACGGGATGTTCGTTTTTATTCCTCGGATTCTGAATTCCTGCAAATTTCTGTCCATTTTAGCTGCAGCTTCTTTAAAGGACATGCCCCAAGTAGAAACTTTCACCAACAATGAATCATAATATGGTGATATTACCGCCCCTTGGAAACCATTTCCTGCATCTAAGCGTACACCAAATCCACCACCCGAGCGATAAACCATTAGTTTACCTGTGTCAGGCATAAAGTTATTCAATGGATCCTCCGTTGTTACACGGGATTGAATCGCAAATCCAAATAACGGCATGTTTTCCTGACTTGGAATTCCCATTTCTTCACTATTAAGAGCTATACCATCCGCTATTTTAATCTGTGCATGTACTATATCTACACCGGTAATCATTTCTGTAATCGTATGCTCCACTTGAATACGTGGATTTACTTCGATAAAAAAGAATTCATCATCCGTCACTAAAAATTCTACTGTTCCAGCATTTATGTAGGATACATTTTTCATTAATTGGACAGCTGCCTCGCATATTTTGTCGCGCAATTCTGAATTTAAAGAATTGGAAGGTGCTATTTCCACAACCTTTTGATGTCTTCTTTGAATGGAACAATCGCGTTCATATAAATGGATTAAATTCCCTTGCGTATCTCCAAGGATTTGAACTTCAATATGTTTAGGTTGGAAAATACAGCGCTCAACATATACTTCATCTGATCCAAAAGCAGCTTTCGCCTCCGATTTAGCACGTTCAAATGCACTTTCAAGCTCGTCTTCAGTTTGAACGACGCGCATTCCACGACCGCCACCACCTAAGGACGCTTTAATCATTAAAGGATAGCCGTGAGCTTTCCCAAAGGCCCGCACCTCTTCAACAGTATCTAAAGGGCCATCGCTCCCTGGAATAACGGGTATACCAGCTAGTACTGCTTGTTCACGAGCTTTCACTTTATCTCCAAACATGTCTAAATGCACAGAGGTAGGACCGATGAAGATAATTCCTTCCTCTTCACATCTTTTCGCAAAATCTACATTTTCCGAAAGAAAACCATACCCAGGATGGATTGCATCGGCTTTACTTTCTTTAGCAATTCGAATGATATCCTCAATATCTAAGTAAGCATCAATTGGCTTCTTACCTTCTCCAACTAAATAGGACTCATCGGATTTAAATCGGTGAAACGAACCACTATCTTCTCTTGAATATATTGCTACTGTTCGAAGGTTTAACTCCGTACATGCTCGAAAAATTCGTATTGCTATTTCCCCTCTGTTTGCAACTACAATCTTTTTAATCTTTCTCATCCCATGCACCCCTTATTGTCTATTTTTTTTCATGCTTCACGAACATAGATACGTTCATCAATATCCCAATTGCTGCCGATAAAATAATAATAGAAGTACCTCCGTAACTTATAAATGGAAGTGGTACCCCGGTCAGCGGGATAATCCCAAGCATTCCTCCTAAGTTTATAAATGTTTGAAATCCTATAATACTGCCAATACCCGCAGCAATCATACGAGCTTGAGGATCCTTTGTATGTAAAGCAATATTAATAGCTTTAAATACAATAAAGAACAATCCACATAAAACAATTAATACCCCAATAAGACCAAGCTCTTCTGCAATGATAGACATAATGAAATCAGTATGTGGCTCGGGCAAATATCCATATTTTTGATTGGAATTCCCTAAACCTAAGCCTGTTAAACCACCTGATCCAATAGCAATATAACCATTCACAATTTGATATCCATATCCTTGCTCGTAATCAAAAGGATTGAAAAATGCTTCTAATCTTCCTCTACGATGGGGAGTCAACAATGCATCTTTCATCATATAGATTGCAAATAGTCCCGCTATTATAACTATACCAATTAATCCGATTATTTTGGAAAATGATTTAAATTTAATTCCACTAGCTGCAATTACTGAAATAGCTACAAAACTAATAATCATTGTATTGCCAACATCTGTCTCCATCATGATTGACACGAAAACAAAAAATAGCACAATTAATGGTGGACCAACTGATTCATTTAATTTATCTAATGTACCATTTTCTGATTTTTTTGCAAATATCCCAGCGAAATATAAAACTATCACTAGTTTCGCAATTTCCGATGGTTGTAGGTTAAACCCTAAGTCGAGCCAACTTTGGGAACCACTTTCCCCACCGACTCCGATAATATGCACTAAAAATAAAAGTGTAAACATAACTAGAAGCATCAGTTGCATCATTGATTTATTTTTATAATGCTTATAAGGAAAAAAGGCGGTTACGAAGAATACTGGAATACAAAGTAATAAATTTGTTTTTTGCTTGTTGAAAAAATAATCAGGCTCCCAGCCGTAATTCATTACTGCCCAGCCCATACTTGCGCTATAAATCATTACCAAACCAAATAAGCACAAAGCTAAGTAGACAAAAAATAATGGGTAATCAAAATTTCTTGCATAACGTTTTAAATATGAAATCATATATTATACCTCTATTTCTTTATATAGAAAAAAAACTCAAACAGATAGTTTTGTTTGAGTTTTATAATTATTTTTCTGTATGAATCTCATGTAAAACGGATAATTCTTTTTCAAGAGAAGCGATAATCTCTTTCCCTTCACTTTTCTCTAAAAGACCAAGTTTTACCGCAAAATCTATTTCACGTGATAATCCAAACATTTGTGTGTCTAAAACCTCTTCATAAAGAGGACATTGAGGCATCGTTAAGTTATCCATCTGCACTTTAATAAGCTGTGCAATCTTTTCTGCATCTTTTTTCAAAAGCTCTAAAGCCTTATCTTGATACGAAATTTGTATATTAGTATCCATGAGGACGCCCCCATTTTTATTATTTCTTATTATTTATCTCCCTAAAGTGTATCTTTTGCACGGAAAAATTGCAAGTGTTCTCTTATTTTACTTTTGGAAATAATTAAATATTCTTTAGAACTTTTCAATTTAAAGGTATACTTAATATGTGAAACTTCGATCAGTGGGTGAGTTTCTTCATCTCCCACTGAATGAAAAACTGAACTCAGTCAATTAACGCCGCATCGTGTGGCAATGCCTGAGTGACCAACGTCCTGTTGGCCCGAGGCTCGCTGATGCGAGTCACATAGACGAAGCCACACGAAGTGGCGCTTTTCGTCTATGTTCTACGGCGGGCTTTTACGGGCAGTTATCCCCCACTTATGATTTGTTACTTGGGTCGAGCCTTGAAGTGGTAGTCATACTGCCCGTTAATGCGGGATAAAGATTAGATAGTTTAAAGGAGGCAATTTTGTTGGAACTTATCATACCAGTTAAAGGTGCAGTTAAATTTAATATTACGTTAGACCCTACCGTTTGGATTTTCGATGATCGTAAAATCGATTTGGATGAGTTTTTTTCTGGTGAGTATGAGTACAAAGATGAGCTAGAAGAGTATACAAAAGTCACATCGGCTCACTGGTCACGTGAAATCATTGAAGGATCTACAAACCCACCAACTTTACAAACAGAAAAAAAATATGAACGTACAAAAGTACTAACAAGTACTTTCGGAATTGATATGAAACCTTTTATCCTGAATTCTGAACCTTTGCCAAACGCAACAAGAGTTGTGGTCGAAACGACAGAGGGTGAACATATATTTGCTTTAGAAGATTTAGATACGCTATTGTTAAAGTTTAGTCATAAGGGTAAACCACTTCGTGAGGATGGCCCTGTACATGTATTGAAAAAAGATGGATCAAATATTAATACTCCGTTAAAATGTGTCACTGCGTTTCGTGTAGAATAGGAGATGTATAGATGAAAGTACAATGTGCCATTTGTGATCGAATTGATGAACTTCCAGATGATTTACCTCTTGCTAAGAAGCTCAGAAATCGTCCAATTCACACGTATATGTGTCCAGAGTGTCATGACCGTATTGAAGAAAGAACTAACAGTCGTCTTGCAACTGGGAAGTTTGTTTTTTATAAGAGTTCACGTCTAATTGAAAATGAGTTTTAAACATTGTAAATTAGCTATAAACCAAAACCTGTTTCTATTGCTTTCGAAGGGCTTTGGACTGACGTTTTACTATATGAATACCGATTGAATTTTTGGGAGATGCCGGTTGGTTGTGACGTTCGTCACAACCAACCAGCATCTTTTTTTAGAAAACATTTACTATCCCCCTTATTTCCACTAGTGTTATAGAAAATCTACCTTTTCATCCTCATTACAACATATTATCTCTAATTCAACAGACTGTTATATCCCTCTATTAACTTTTCCTAGGCTTATAAACTAAGCTATACGTGGTGCTATATCTTATAGTGAAGTACTACTCATTATATTGATTGTAGTGAAAGGTGGCGACTCCAGCGGGAAACCGGTAGGCGAATACCCCGCAGCGCAGCGAGGAGGCTGAGGCAACGCCCGCAGAGGCCAACAAGAGGTTGGTCACGAAGGCGGTGCCACACGAAGTGGCGCTCTTAGCCCTAGTTCCTTAACCTGAAACGGAAATTAGTAGTATTTTCTTTCTTTCTCCCATATAAACAATGTAGTCGGTACATTTTTATTTTCTTCACTGGATATAGACTTAGAACGCCACAGAGTGTTCGAAGCCTTCGTAGCCAACATTTTATAGAGCGGAGGAGATTGAAGCTGTACCCTTCAAAACATGAAAGTGTGTAGAAGCAGAAATCAGTGCTTTTTCGCATTTCACTACTAATTACTTTTTATGAAATTTACTAGTGAAATGGTAATTTGCTGCAAAAGAAAAAGCTCGGCTACATTTAAGTAGTCGAGCTTTGTCTTTTCTCAAGTCGTAAGCGTATTTTATAAATGATTAGGATCAACGCTGCCACGATTAACCCTTCCACAACTGGAAGGAAAAATGCGAGGAACGTCAACATCAGACAACCTAATAACAAGAATACGTAAATGACAGCATTTTGACTAAAACGCAATTTCTTAGCAAATCCAAGCTTGTACACAAGCACAGAAAGCAAGAAGATTAAAATAAATAGTACATATCCAGCTATATCGTAAGATGGCATAACCTCATAAATATATCTCGATATACTAGACATTCTACCAAATACGAATTGCTTTTCCTCCAAGGTTATTCACCCTTTCAGCTTTTATTCAACTTCTGCATTTTTCTTTTTCTTCGTTACACGTTCGCGTTCGCTCTTCTCAAGAACTTTTTTACGTAAACGGATCGATTGAGGAGTAATTTCTAAATACTCATCATCTCCTAAGAACTCAATTGCTTCTTCAAGAGTTAAAATACGAGGTCTCTTAATCACGTTCGTTTGATCTTTGTTAGCTGAACGAATATTAGTTTTTTGTTTTGCTTTTGTAATATTTACAGTGATATCGGCATCACGATTATTTTCACCGACGATCATACCTTCATAAATATCAGTACCTGGTTCAACGAATAAAGTACCACGGTCTTCAATACCCATCATACCGTAAGTTGTTGATTTACCTGTTTCCATAGAAACAAGCACACCTTGGTGACGTCCACCAACACGACCAGAAACTACTGGTTGATAGCTATCGAAAGTATGGTTGATAATACCATAACCTTTAGTAAGGGACATGAATTCTGTTGTATAACCGATTAATCCACGAGCAGGAACCATAAAGATTAAACGAACTTGTCCACTACCATTGTTGACCATATCGACCATTTCGCCTTTACGAGTACCCATAGATTCGATAATTGAACCTACACTGTCCTCTGGAACATCAATTTGAACGCGTTCGATTGGCTCACATTTTTTGCCATCAATTTCACGAATAATTACTTCTGGTTTAGAAACTTGTAATTCAAAACCTTCACGACGCATATTTTCGATTAAAATCGACAAATGAAGCTCTCCGCGACCTGAAACAGTCCAAGCATCAGGAGAATCAGTATCTTCAACACGTAAAGATACATCTGTTTCTAATTGAGAACGAAGACGCTCTTCAATTTTACTTGAAGTAATCCATTTACCTTCACGGCCAACAAATGGTGAGTTGTTTGTTAAGAAAGTCATTTGTAAAGTTGGCTCATCAATACGTAATGGAACTAAAGCTTCTTGATGGTTTGTAGGACAAACTGTTTCCCCTACGTTAATATCTTCCATACCAGAAACAGCAATTAGATCCCCAGCTTTAGCCGATTGGATTTCATCACGTTTTAAACCGAAGAATCCAAATAATTTTGTTACACGGTAATTTTTAGCAGTTCCATCAAGTTTCATTAATGAAATTTGTTGACCCACTTCAATTGTACCGCGGAATACGCGACCAATACCAATACGACCCACATAGTCATTATAATCTAGCAATGCTACTTGGAATTGTAATGGCTCATCCGAGTTATCAATTGGTGCTGGAATCGCAGAAATAATCATTTCGAAAAGACATTTCATGTTTTCTTCTTGTTTAGCAGGATCTTCATCTAAAGAAGCAGTACCGTTTACACCTGAAGCATAAACAACTGGGAATTCTAGTTGATCTTCATCTGCACCTAATTCTATGAACAATTCAAGAACTTCATCTACTACTTCTAGTGGACGAGCTGAATCTTTATCTACTTTGTTTACTACTACAATTGGCGTTAACTTTTGTTCTAACGCTTTTTTCAATACGAAACGCGTTTGAGGCATACAACCTTCATATGCATCGACAACTAGTAAAACACCATCTACCATTTTTAAAATACGTTCTACTTCGCCACCGAAGTCAGCATGTCCAGGCGTATCAAGGATGTTAATACGTGTCCCATTGTAATCGACTGCTGTATTTTTTGCTAAAATTGTAATACCGCGTTCACGCTCTATATCATTAGAGTCCATGGCTCTCTCATCAACATGTTCATTTGAACGAAAAGTACCTGATTGTTTTAATAATTGGTCGACTAATGTCGTTTTCCCATGGTCAACGTGTGCTATAATTGCAATGTTTCTTAAATCTTGACGTATATTTGTCATATTTCCACTCCATATTCTTTTTTCGAGTCCATAACTGTGTTATTATATCACAAGTGAAACTAAAGTAATATTATTTTTTATCATTTATTTTTGGAGGTAATCATTTTGGGTAATATTAAATGGATTTTCGCACTTTATTCCCTAGGCGCAATTTTATCAATGGCACTTATTGGGATTGCTATTGCACTACGAAATATTCCACTTATTTTTGTATTCCTTATCTTATTATTCGTCATTATGGGATTTGGTTTCAAAACAAAGAAAAAAATGCGTGACGCAGGTTTGCTCTAAATACCTAATCCTCTCCAGCAAAATTTATTTTGCTGGATTTTGTTTTAATTGAATATAATCTGTCAATAATTGTTCATGTAATCCTGGTTTAGAAACGATAAAGCTATCAGCATCTAGTAAATCTAGATGTTCAAATGCTAAATTCGTAACAATTGCCCCAACTTCTTTTGCTAAAACCATTCCGCCAGCTACATCCCAAGGTGATAACCGCATAGATATATAGGCATCTAACCTTCCAGTCACTACATACGATATTTCGATTGCTGCTGAACCAAGTGACCTAGTACCTCTGACGGTTTTAAGTAAGTTCACCATCCCTTCATTTTGTACATATCTATTCGGCACTACCCATCTAGCGTTTATACCAACAACTGCCTCCTCAACCGAGGAAGCGTGTAACTTCGGCAAACGCATATCATTAAGATATGCACCACCATTTAAGGACCCACTAAGCAAAGTATCCTCCATCACATTATATATATATCCTAGGATACCTACTCCATCTTTATATATCCCCAATGAAATAGCAAAATTTTGTTTTTGATGAATGAAATTTGTTGTACCATCTATTGGATCAAGTAACCATACATAGCCGTCTAAATCCTTTATGTCATCACCAAATCCTTCTTCTCCAAATATTCGGTGCCCTGCAAAATCTGCTTTTATATGCCTGATAAAAAATTGTTCAGTCTCTTTATCGATATTAGTAACTAGGTCATTTGCCTCTGACTTCGATTCAATGATGAGCTCGGAAGACAAGGAAGTTTTAATGTTATATGCCGCTTCCTTTATTAACGACTTCGCGTATGTATCAAGCTTGTGTATATCCAATCGTCCCACCCCTTCTTAACACCTATGCTTTTAGTATAAAGAAAAAAACACCGGCTGTCTTTTCATTAGCAGGTGTTTTTTATGGTACTCCTATAATTGGAACATTAATCGAGAGCATTGAGTTCCTCCAAAAGCTGGTGAATTTCAGCTAGTCGGGTTTTAGAAGCACTTATTTCTTTATCATTTTTACTCGTCATTGCGTCAAATAAAGTTGCCAGCTCATAATCTAACTCCATCTTTAATGTTCGAATTTTTTCTTTTTCCAAGTCTTCTTTACGAATAATATGCACTACCTGTCTCATCACTGCCACCCCTTCTTTTTAATATCGTAATATTCAGAAGATTCTTTATAATAAAATATGCTACCATATAAATAATGTCTACTGAAAAATACTACTTACAAGATTTTTACCCAAAATTCCTATAAAATAAACATAGAAGTTGAAAGGAGTTTACATATGAGCAAAACATTTTGGACTGAAGAAGATTTTGATGTCTTTCAAATAGATGGACTTGAAAACAGAATGGCTGGATTGATCGAAAAAGTAAGACCTAAATTCGAGGAGTTAGGCAATCATTATAGTCATTATTTTTCTACAATACTTGGACAAGAATATTATCCTCACGTGGCAAAGCATGCAAGACGTTCAGTTAACCCTCCAAAGGATAGCTGGGTCGCATTTGCACCTTATAAGAGAGGGTATAAAGCTCTACCTCACTTCCAAATAGGATTATGGGGTAGCCATGCTTTTATCATATTGGCGGTTATTTATGAAGCGCCCGATAAAGTAACTATTGGTGAACGATTATTAAAGAAAAAAGCGTTATTTAACAAATTGCCTGCCGACTTTATCATTTCCGGAGATCATATGAAGCCAGAAGCATTCCTGTTAAAAAAGGAAAAGAAAGAAGGTCTTGAGCAACTACTGGTCCGTTTAAAAGATGTAAAAAAAGCAGAATTTTTAGTAGGTCGTCATATTAGTAAAGAAGAAGCAGTACAGCTTTCCGTGGAGGAGTTTCTAAAACTTGCAGAAGAAACATTTGATTATTTAATGCCAATATATAAAACAATGATCCAAATGAAATAAGTAATCCCCTCCTATACTCAAATGGGTATAGGAGGAATTTTTATCCTTTAATAATTGCACTATCCGGTAGTTCTTTCATCTTTTTTATAATAGGGAAACTTACATAACCACTTTCTTTTTCAAATTCACGAAAATAAGTTTTTTCTTCTGCAATAGAAGGTACTATTTCTTTAAATCTTCGGTATCTTTTCATTAGTTCTTCTCGTTTGATTCCATTTTCATATGCTTTTTCTATCGCTTCAAAAAATTGCACTACATCTACTATTTCTTCTGTCGACCAATCCAATGAAAAAGGGTATGTGTATTCCATCTTTTACTACCTCCTATTATTTCCACTTATTTCGTATATCCATTGCTTGCATTTCCATGCGATCGAATAATTCTTGTACGGAAGGGATATCCTTTATTAACCCTACTGACTGCCCTGCCCAACCAAAGCCTTTATCTTCATCACCTTCATAAATGAACTGCTTATTAGCTTCACCACTAATATAGTCCTTAAGAGCATCATATGTTGGATTCGCTCTTTCAATACTTAAAATCGAATCTGTCCAACTATTTTTTATAGCTCTTGCAGGAGCACCGATGGATTTCTTAATAATTACAGTATCCATTTCTCCGCTATTTATTAATGAATTTTTATAAGCAGGTGAAGCATGAATACATTCTTTTGTAGCGATGAATCTGGTACCCATTTCAATCCCTTCTGCCCCTAGTGCATGAGCAGCCATCCATCCCCGCCCGTCTGCTATACCACCAGAAGCAATGACTGGAATAGAAACAGCATCCACTACTTGAGGGATTAACACGATAGATCCGACATCATCTCTTCCAAGATGCCCTCCACCTTCTTGTCCCACTACCATAACTGCATCAGCACCAAGCTCCTCTGCTTTTTGAGCTTGTCGTTTAGCAGCAACAAGTACTAGCTTTTTAATCGATGTACTTGCGAGTTTTTCTAATATTGGAGCTGGATTTCCTCCAGTCATCGATATTACCGGAACCTCTTCCTCTATAGCCACTTGTAACATATGATCATAAGGTCTCCCTGTCTGACCAATTGCAAAATTTACACCAAAAGGTTTGTCCGTCAACTTTCTGACTTTATGTATTTCTTCCCGTAATTCTTCTGGCGTCTTTAAACTCATGGCAGTTACCTGTCCTAAACCTCCCGCGTTTGAAACAGCTGCACATAAATCAGAATACGCTAAATAAGCAAGCCCTCCTTGAACAATTGGAAGCTTCGTACTTAATAATTTTGTAACCCTTGTATGAAAAGCCATTCTCTCCTCCTCCTTATATTAATAGTTTAATGAATTTAATCTAATGATACAAATTACAATGATTTTAATAGTATTACGGCTATTGAAGTGCTATAATTTCTTTTGTTTATAAATTCTAACTAGAGGTGGTATGAACGTTGTCACAATTAGAAACTCCATTATTCGATGCATTATTAAAGCATCGAAATCGTCATCCAATCCAGTTTCACATTCCTGGACATAAAAAAGGGAAAGGGATGGACCCTGCATTTCGAGAGTTCGTTGGAGATAATGTACTTTCTATAGACCTGATCAATATTGCTCCTTTAGATGATTTACATTCACCTAAAGGTGTTATTAAAAAAGCACAGCAATTGGCAGCTGAAGCGTTCGGTGCTGATGAAACATTTTTCTCTGTACAAGGGACAAGTGGTGCAATTATGACTATGATACTTACAATTTGTGGACCCGGAGATAAGATTCTTGTTCCACGAAATGTTCATAAATCGATTATGTCCGCAATTGTGTTTGCTGGCGCGATTCCAGTTTTTATCCATCCGGAGGTAGATAAAGAATTAGGAATCTCTCACGGTATATCGGTTGAATCGGTAGAAAAGGCATTAGAGGCACATCCGGACGCAAAAGGATTATTAGTTATTAATCCTACTTATTTTGGTTTAGCAGCGGATCTTAAAAGGATTGTAGAGCTTTCACATGAGAAAGGGATTCCTGTTGTAGTAGACGAGGCACACGGAGTTCATATTCATTTCCACGATTCACTTCCAGTTTCTGCAATGCAAGCTGGGGCTGATATGGCAGCAACATCTGTTCATAAATTAGGTGGATCGATGACTCAAAGTTCTATTCTCAATGTAAAAGAAGGTTTAGTATCCACTAAGCGTGTCCAGTCTATTTTGTCTATGTTAACAACAACTTCCACATCCTATCCGTTGCTTGCATCTTTAGATACTGCAAGACGTCAACTAGCTATCCATGGTGAGGATTTAATTGGAGATGCAATTAGACTTGCAAAAGATACACGTAAACGTATTAACGCAATCCCACATATCCGCTGTGTAGGGGAAGAAATATTAAAAACTTCTGCTACGTATGATATGGATCCAACTAAACTATTAATAAGTGTTAAAGACTTAGGAATGACAGGGTATGATGCGGAAATCTGGTTAAGAGAAAAAGCAAATATAGAAGTAGAACTTTCTGACTTGTATAATATTCTATGCTTGATCACACTTGGAGATACGAAAAAAGAAGTTAACCTACTTGTTAATGCTCTCTCAAGAATGGTAGCTGCTCATGAATCTGATGCAGTTGTCGTAGAACCATCTGTTACTCTGCCGGATATACCAGGACTAGCTATGTCCCCTAGGGATGCTTTTTACGCTGCTACAGAATCTATTCAACTAAAAGAAGCAAGTGGCCGTATTTCTGCAGAGTTCGTAATGGTTTATCCACCAGGTATCCCGATTTTTATTCCCGGGGAAATAATTACGCAAGGTAATATCGACTATATTACGATGAATATCGAAGCAGGGTTACCTGTGCAAGGTCCTGAAGATGACACTCTTGAGATGATACACGTCATTAAAGAACATCAAGCGATATTTTAATAAAGTGAAACTTGGTGGTTTTCGTTCCCTCACTGATTGAAAAATTGACCTTAAATATTAATATTACCGTGTCATGTAGCAATGCCAGAGTGACCAGCTGCCCGTTTATACGGGCTAAACATAAAAGGAACTCCTATTAATGTAAGTAGTTCAGTTATTGTGGAGAAACTAAATAACAAGCGGAATAACATTTGAATTCACAGATTTAAACCACATATTAATAGGACGCGAAAAAAGCACAGAGCTAATTGCTCTGTGCTTTTCTTTTTAGGGAAGTAATTACATTAAAGTCCCCGTTTAAGTCCCCGTTTGTATAGTAAATTTCTTCACAAAAATAAACTATTTTCATCTAAAACCATTGCCAAAAACTCACTAAATTTTACTAAACCACAACCCAATAAGAATGATGCTCACTACCCCAAAAACTGTTGTTCCCACTATAAACCAAACTGTAGATTGGATAGTTGAACTTTTCTTACTTTCCATATTTCTTTTTATAAAAGCGAGAACAACAAATCCGATTACGATGAAACCAACGGTTATCCAAAGTAATAAATCCAATTTTTATCCCCCTTTTTTGTGAAATTACTTACCTTAATCTACTAGGTAATTTAAGTACATCGCTTAGTAATGATTAACATCACTCTTCGACTCTCCTATTTCGTTAAAAGAACAAGAACAAAAAAACAGGAATAACCCTTAAATATCAATAAAAATCGAGTATAAAATCTTTGCGATTCCATACTCGATTTCCGACACTAATTCTATTGTTTCTCCGTTGTTTCTGAACCTCTATTAAGGGGATTCTTTTATGTTTTGGCGTTTAAGTTTTTGAACTCTCAAGTACGTCTAGCATTTTTTACCGACTACTTACCATATAAACTTAGAATCACTCCGAGAAGTTGTAAAAACTGTAATTAGATTAATAGCGCAAACAATGGGCAAACAAAAGATCCAAATATCGCACTTAAAGTCATAGAAACAGATCCCATCGTCAATGTTTCCTCTCCATATTCAGTTAGTTTGGAAACTCCGATACCGTGGGAAGCACTACCCACTGATATTCCTCGACTTATCGCTTTATCTATACGAAAAATCTTAAAAATAACAGGCCCAAATATGGCTCCAACAATACCTGCAAAAATAACGAAAACAGCTGTTAATGTTGGGATCCCCCCTATTGCCTCACTAATCGGAATAGAAACCGGAGTCGTAATCGATTTCGGTAATAAGGATAATAATATATGATCATCCAATGACATTAACTTAGATAATATTGTAATACTGATTAAACCCGAAAACAGAGCAGTCAATACACTCAAAAGAATTGGAACTTTGTATTTGAAAATTTTCTCCCGGTGAATGTAAAGAGGATAAGCCATACTAACAACAGCTGGTCCTAATAATTCATTAATCCACTTTCCACCCGACATATATGTATCATATGGTATTTTACTTATTACTAAAATAATCACAATTACCACCGTTGTAGAGAAAATAGGAATTAATAACGGATATGTAAATCTTCTATATATGAGATTCATTACATAAAAAAGCACAATTGTTCCGATTATCATCATAAACGCAATCATTCAATCTGCTCCTTTTCTAATAGTTTCCGCTCGAGATATTGACAAAATTTACCTGTTATAACAATAGTTATTATCGTACTAATGACAATTGATAGAACCATCCCTAAACCAGCCCAGGATAGGAGTTCTGGATAGTCCATTATTCCAACAGTAGCAGGTATAAAAAACAACGCAAGAAAGGTCAATAAAAATCCTGCTCCATCTTTTATTAGTTGGACCGGAATAATGTTAAAATATAAGCAGCCAAAAAGTAACAATAATCCAATAATACTTCCAGGAAATTGAAGGGATAGAATTTGTACAATCCAAGATCCGATAAACGAGAAAAGGTATAAAATAATTACTTGAAGCACAATACGAATAATCCTAACCATATATACACTTTAAAAGATCTTTCATAAAGCTTTCACCTCCAATGGTATATAGGGAATAATTTTACGCTTAATATGAAACCCTGTCTATGTAAAAAGACACCTTTGGATTATCCAAAGGTGTGTAGATTATTAAATTCCTTTAATCGTTTTCGGATCAATTAAATCATACCCTTTTGCACGAAGACCCTCAACAATACCTCGTAATGCCTCTGCAGTCCATTCACGATCATGCATTAATAAATTTGCGCCATCTGTCAAATATTCAGTGTTCAACATAATATTAGTCAAACTTTCAGCATCTCGATATTGTTTTTCCCAATCATATCCGTATGTCCAATTCATTAAAAGCATTCCTTCTTGTAGGACAAGAGACTTACTGAAATCTGTATTAACTCCAAATGGTGCACGGAAAAATTTAGGCTTTTCTCCAATTACTGCTTCTACTGTTTCATTTACTTTTAAAATTTCTTCCTTTTGCTGTTCTTCAGAGCTTTCCTTTAAATTAGCATGTGTTTGTGTGTGATTACCGATAGAGAATCCCATATCGTATATAGCCTTTAAGTTAGTCTTTTCTTCATCTGTATCTATAAAATGTCCATTCACGAAAAAGATAGCCGGGGCATTTAATTCTTTCAACGTTTTTGCCATTTCTACTGCATATTTTTCAGGTGCATCATCGATGGTAAGTAAAACTGCTTTTGGATTTGCATCTTCAATTGGCTGGAATGTCCAGTTTGCCTCGTTTAATTCGTATAGGGGTTCAGGCTCCTTAATGGTTACCTCCTCCTCTACTGCCTCATCCACTTCTTCTACTACAGGCTCTTGAGATACTGGTGTTGTCTCTTCCGTTTCTTTTTCTACTTCAGGTTTTTCATCTGCAACGCTACATGCAGAAAGTCCAAGTAACATAACTGCTGGTATTATCCAAGTTGTAAGTTTCAATCTAATCACCCTGTCCCTTCCTCTATATTTTAACAGTGGAATGAGATGGATAGTAGGGTATATCCTTACTACTTTTACTCTCCTAATCACAAACATATAGGTCATTAAATCCATAAATACTGAAAATGAGTATTTGAGACAATATTATTTCCGACAGTTTTTCTCTTCACAAGGGAATGATGGTATGGAGCGTAATAGTCAACTATAATTTCATTAATAAATATAGCAATTTAATAATAAACACACTAAGAATAATTTCCTTAGTGTGTTTTAGAAGACTGATATTGTTCCGAGACGATGAAATCGTCTTCCAGTAGAACATAAGGATGTGTTTCCATCAAACTTGTTTTGAGGTAATCTGGTAATTTCTCACCATCGTATGCACATATCAATGGAAAGGCAAGCAGATTTACAGCTTCATCTACAATTTCCTCTAAATCTTTTATGAGATGCAATGGCTCTTCCATAGTAGCCCACTCAACATGAGCCCAAGCTCGGAAAGAGATTTTGTTTTCCACATAAGGCTGAACCGTTTTACTAAAGTAATCCGCGATTGAAGGAGGATGATAACTACCACTCGACCAATAGAAATCGAGACTATTTACATAGTGAACTAACTCTAATTGATCTACCGTAAAACGTGTGCTTAATTCTTTTTGAATAATAGGATAAAGACGAGAATTCTCAATAAGAATCACGTAATCACCAGCTGCAACACCATCTTCTATATAACTCAAAATCTGAATAATGTAATTTTCTATTCCACGGTACTTATACAGAATATGAAGATGAACATCTTTGTTATTTTCAAACACCTCGTGCATTTTGCTTTTTACTTCACTTTTAACAATCTCATTCGAGATTTCGTCCACATTTATCACCCCCTTTTTTTAAAATTCGACAGATATCTCTATAATTCCTTCGTTAACGAACAAACTCAAGAAAACTAAATAACATTTTCTTTGTTGCCACTTAAGAGCTAAATTCCATTCATATAAAAAAAATAGACTTGTCGCAAAAAGCGAACAAGTCTATTTTTTAACCCTAGAGGGAAATTATTTAGAAAGAATATGAATCGGGTGACCCATAACTACTTCTGCAGCTTCCATAGCAATTTCACCTAATGTTGGGTGAGCATGAATAGTCATTGCAATATCTTCTACAGTCATTCCTGCTTCGATAGCTAAACCAAGTTCAGCGATCATATCTGAAGCACCTTGACCAACGATTTGCGCTCCAAGTAATAAACCATCTTCTTTACGAGAAACAAGTTTAACAAAACCATCTGTAGCATTTAGAGCTAGTGCACGACCGTTAGCTCCGAATGGGAATTTCCCAGCAGCAACGTCATACCCTTGTTCTTTTGCTTGTGCTTCGTTAAGACCAACTGTAGCCATCTCAGGATCTGTGAAGCAAACAGCAGGAATTGCTAAGTAATCCACAACAGATGTCTGACCAGCGATTGCTTCTGCAGCTACTTTTCCTTCATAAGAGGCTTTATGAGCAAGTTGAGGACCAGCAACAATATCACCAATTGCATAAATATTAGATATGTTTGTACGACACTGTTTGTCTACTTCTAATAATCCGCGCTCAGCAAATTTAAGACCAATTTCTTCTAGACCCATTTCATCAGTATTTGGACGACGACCTACAGTAACTAAAACGTAATCAGCTTCGACTTTTTTCTCTTCTCCGCCAACTTCATAAGTTACTACTACGCCAGTATCTGACTCTTCCACACCTTTTGCAGATGCTTTAACTGCTATTTCAACGCCTTTTTTCTTCAAGCCTTTTTTAACAATTGTTGTCATTTGTTTTTCGAAGCCAGCTAGAATATCGTCGCCACCTTCAACAATAGTAACTTTTGAACCTAAGTTAGCAAAAGCAGAACCTAGTTCCGTACCAATGTATCCTCCACCAATTACAACTAAGTTCTCTGGAATTTCAGGTAAGCTTAATGCACTCGTAGAGTTTAATACACGTTTAGAGTATTTAAAAGTTGGAATTTCTACAGGACGAGATCCTGTTGCAATAATTGCATTTTTAAATGTATATGTTTGCGCAGATTTTTCGTCCATTACACGAACAGTGTTAGCATCAACGAAATAAGCTTCGCCCATAACTACTTCCACATTGTTTCCTTTTAACAATCCAGAAACTCCGCTAGTTAGTTTTTTAACTACACTGTCTTTAAAAGCTTGCGATTTAGAAAAATCAATTTTTACATCTGTAGCTGTAATTCCCATATCATCAGCGTGTTTCGCTTGTTCAAAACGGTGACCAACAGAGATTAATGCTTTAGAAGGAATACATCCCACGTTTAAGCAAACTCCTCCGATATGTTCTTTTTCCACAACTACAACTTTTTGTCCTGTTTGTGCTGCGCGAATAGCTGCAACATATCCTCCAGGGCCTGAACCTATTACAAGTGTATCTGTTTCGATTGGGAAATCTCCTACTACCATTTTTTACGCCTCCATTAATAATAATTCTGGACTGCTAAGCAAACGCTTCATATGATTCAACGCATGTTGAGCAGTCGCACCATCGATCATTCGATGATCAAAGCTCAATGATAATGCTAACACAGGTGCAGCCACAATTTCACTATTTTTTATTACAGGTTTCTCTGAAATTCGACCAATACCTAAAATAGCAACTTCTGGATGATTGATAACTGGAGTGAACCATTGCCCGCCCGCTGATCCAATATTTGTGATAGAACAAGAAGCGCCCTTCATTTCGGCAGCAGCAAGTTTACCATCACGTGCTTTTCCTGCAAGTGCATTGATTTCATCCGAGATTGCAAAAACAGACTTGCGATCAGCATTTTTGATAACTGGAACTAATAATCCTTTATCCGTATCTGCTGCGATACCTATATTGAAGTAATGTTTTTGGATTACTTCGTTTGTATCATCATCATAAGATGTGTTTAACGCAGGGAATTCTCTAAGTGTACTTACTAAAGCTTTTACTACATAAGGTAAGTAAGTTAACTTGATATTTTTTTCTGCAGCAATTTCTTTGAATTTTTTACGATGTGCAACAAGTTCAGTTACATCTACTTCATCCATCAATGTAACATGTGGAGCTGTATGTTTGGAATGTACCATAGCTTTAGCAATTGCTTTGCGCATCGGTGAAAGTTTTTCTCTTGTTTCAGGGAATTCACCTTCAAAAGTTACTGGCGGAGCAGATTTTTTAGCCGTTTTTTCAACTTGTGCTTCAGTAGTTGTTTCAGCTTTTTCTTCTACTGCTGAAGACTGATCTCCGGATAAGAAAGCTTCAATATCTTCTTTTAAAACTCGACCATTTTTACCAGAACCAGTCACATCCGCAATGCTCACTTCGTTTTCACGTGCAAACTTACGAACAGAAGGCATAGCAATAACGCGTGTATCACCTTTTGGTTGTTCTTTAGGTGCTGTGTTAGAGTTTTTAGTAGAATTTACTTTTTTGTCAGAAGTCTCTACTTTTTCTTTGTCTACTGCTTGACCATCTTCTGCAGTTGCTTGAACTTGTGCTTCTGTCTTTTCTTCTGCTTTTTCCTCATCACTATGATCGCCTTTAAATTTAAGGTCTTCATAACCAGGTGCATCAAGCTTAACTAGCACATCTCCAACAATAGCTACTGTTCCTTCACTTACAAGAACTTCCGTAACTTTCCCTTTTACAGGAGAAGGAATTTCAACAACGGCCTTATCATTTTGTACTTCACATAAAATATCGTCCTCTTGTACCTCATCGCCAACTTTTACAAACCACTTAACAATTTCACCTTCATGTATACCCTCACCGATATCTGGTAATCGAAATTCAAATGACAATGTATTCACCCTTTCTATAACAGATTTTATATTAGAACGTTAGGACTTTTTTAGCTGTTTCTACTATATCCTTAGAACTTGGTAACCAAACTGTTTCCGCTTGAGAGAACGGGAAAACAGTATCTGGAGCAGTTACACGTAGTACAGGAGCTTCTAAACTTAAAATAGCACGTTCTGTAATTTCCGCTACAACGTTTGCTGCAATACCAGCTTGTTTCTGCGCTTCTTGAACAACCATTGCACGATTCGTTTTTTCTACAGAGGCAATAATTGTTTCAATATCTAACGGCTGCACTGTACGCAAATCGATTACTTCTACAGAATGTCCTTCTTTTTGAAGTTCTTCTGCAGCTTTTAAGCTTTCATGTACCATCGCACCGTAAGAGATAATTGTTAAATCCGATCCTTCACGTTTAACATCCGCTTTACCAAGAGGAATTGTATATTCTTCTTCAGGCACTTCGCCACGGAATGAACGATATAATTTCATATGCTCCAAATAAATTACTGGATCATTATCACGAATTGCAGAGATTAATAGCCCTTTTGCATCGTATGGAGTAGAAGGAATAACAACTTTCACACCAGGTGTTGAAGTCATAAGAAGCTCTAAACTATCTGCGTGCATTTCTGGTGTATGAACACCGCCACCAAATGGAGAACGGATAGTTACAGGTGCATTAAATGCCCCACCAGTACGGAAACGCATACGAGCTAGCTGACCAGCTATAGAATCCATAACCTCAAAAACGAATCCAAAGAATTGAATTTCTGGAACAGGACGGAACCCTTGTAATGATAGACCTACTGCAAGACCACCAATACCTGACTCTGCAAGTGGTGTATCAAACACACGATCTTCTCCGAATTCTTTCTGTAATCCTTCTGTTGCACGGAAAACCCCGCCGTTAACGCCTACGTCTTCACCGAAGACTAGAACGTTTTCATCATTTTTAAGCTCAGTACGGAGTGCGTCCGTAATTGCTTGAATCATCGTCATTTGTGCCATCGGTTACTTCGACTCCTTCTCTGTGTAGTAAGCTAATTGCTCATCTAAGTTATATGGATTTTCTTCATACATAATATTGATGAGGTCAGTTACTTTTTGTTTTGGTGCTGCATCTGCTTTTTTAACTGCTTCTTTAATTTCTTCTTTAGCTTTTTCAATTACTTCTGCTTCTTTTTCTTCATTCCAAATACCTTTTGTTTCTAGATATTTGCGGAAACGAACTAATGGATCTTTCTTTTCCCATTCAGAATCAGTTTCTGAAGTACGGTAACGAGTCGGGTCATCCCCTGCCATTGTGTGTGGACCGTAACGGTAACATACAGTTTCGATCAGACTAGGTCCTTCTCCTTTAATAGCACGTTCTCTAGCATCTTTCGTAGCCGCATAAACAGCAAGTGGATCCATGCCATCTACTACAACACTCGGAATACCAGCAGCAATACCTTTTTGAGCTATTGTTTTTGCAGATGTTTGTAGTTCACGAGGTGTTGAAATCGCAAATTGATTGTTTTGAACGATAAACACTGCCGGTACTCGGAAAGCCCCAGCAAAGTTAATACCTTCATAGAAATCCCCTTGAGATGATCCACCGTCACCAGTATAGGTGATAGTAATTGCTTTTTTACCACGTTTTTGCATACCAAGAGCTACTCCAGCTGCTTGGATAAATTGGGCACCGATAATGATTTGAGGTGGAAAAACATTTACACCTTCAGGAATTTGGTTCCCCATAAAATGCCCACGTGAGAATAGGAACGCTTGCCACAAAGGTAAGCCGTGCCAAACAATTTGAGGTACATCACGATAACCAGGTAAGATAAAATCTTCTTTTTCTAGCGCATACTGAGATGCTAGTTGTGATGCTTCTTGACCTGCCGTTGGAGCATAGAAACCTAAACGTCCTTGTCTGTTTAAAGAAATAGAACGTTGATCTAAGATACGTGTATAAACCATACGACTCATCAACTCTACTAATTCCTCGTCTGATAAGTTAGGATTTGCTTGTTCGTTAACAATTTCCCCATCTTCGTTTAAAATCTGAAACATTTCAAACTTTTCTTCAATTTCGTGAAGCGTTTTCATAGGGTCTAACTGCGCTGGATTGTTTGCAGCCATTATTACATCTCTCCTTTTCTTCTGTATTAAAATTTTCATTTAAATATAGTAGTACAACAATATTTCCTTTTTAGTATACTCAAGAATAAATCTGGGGTCAATCATATGAAATAAACGAATTTAATTGTCGGAACATTGAAATTTTCGTAATCTGTATCACTCTTAAATTATGTCTGTACTATATCAGATTACTATGATTATATAAAAAAGCAGCTCTGTGTAGAGCTGCTTTTTTATTTTTCTTCTTTCTGTAAAGAAGTTAATACTTCTTCTTTTACTTCATTTACCCTTACAGTTGCATCATTAAACTTTTGGACAGATTGTTGAACTAATTCATTATACTTATTTACTTCTTGAACCTGTTCTTGTATTGCAGTAACATCTGCAGATTCATCGATTAACATATTATATAAATCTTGTTGCATTGTAGCCAACTCATTATAGTTAATCGTCACTTCTTCATACGCTGTAATACGGTCTTTCAATGAAGTTTCCATTTCTTTTAGACTTTCTTTTTCAGAAACATCTTTTGTATCAGTAATAAGTGTACTAATTTGTTTGATGCCGTCTGAAGTAGAGTTTATAGAGGCAGCTTCCTTCTCTACTAAATCTAATCTAGTTGCTAATAGAGTTGCAGTATCTTCAACCATTTTAGTAAGTTCTTCTTTTTGATCCTTGGTCAGTTCCATCATCTGTTGAAAGTTTGCTTGTTCTTTTGATTCAGTTTCAGCTAACTCTTCTTGCACATCTCTATAATCGGCTTCTGAATCATAAATTTCTGTTAAGATGTTTGATAGCTTTTGTTCTGTTGACTCACCAAAATTACAGCCAGCGAGTAGTAATATACTGCTGAAGATGAGTATATATTTGCTTATTTTCATCATGTAACCCCCTATACCCATTCAACTATAATTGTATTAACTATTAAATTCAACTGACAAAAAGGCTGTTTTTTGTTTAGTAAATGGTCAAATTTCGCTATAATAGATATATGAACATTGAAAGGACGATTAAAATGATTCTAATGAATAATATTGTCAGAGATGGACATCCATCTTTACGAAAAAAAACCGAGGAATTAACTTTCCCCTTATCAGAAGAAGAGCTAACTCTAGCAAACGATTTACTGGAATATGTCATTAACAGTCAAGATGATGAAATGGTAGAGAAATACAAAATACGTCCAGGAATTGGTATTGCTGCTCCACAGGTAAATGCTAACAAAAGAATGTTCGCACTTCATTTAGAAGATGAAAACAATGAAGAAGTTAGCTTTGTGGCAGTCAATCCCAAAATAATTAGTCACTCTGTGGAAAAAACCTATATTTCTGCTGGAGAGGGTTGTTTGTCTGTAGATGAAGTAATTGAAGGATATGTGCCAAGATACGCACGTATTACTGCAACAGGATTTTTCCCAGATGGAACTCCCTTCAAGAAACGATTAAAAGGATTAGCAGCAATTGCTTTCCAGCATGAGCTAGATCATCTAAATGGCATCATGTTTTATGACCATATTAATAATGAGAATCCGTACGCTCCTATTCCGGATTCTGTTCCATATGATCGTTCTTAAGTTAAACGCCAGTCCTACAATTGTAGGACTGGCGTTTTGCCTGTTATATTGCGATTCATCGTATCGAACTTGCGTTTTGAACAGATTATATTGCAATTCGAAGCTTTGAATTTGCGATTTATATCAATACTTCATTGTTGTAGGTCTATTAATCTTGGCATGGCAGATAATGCACCGGACTTAGTAGCGCAGATTCCGCCTAGTTTATTGCCAAACGCGATATATCTAATCCAAGCTTCTTTTGTTGAGGGGTGACCATCCAAATAAATTTTAGAAAGAATACCTGCAACAAAAGCATCTCCAGCTCCAGTGGTATCAATCGGAATTACTTTTTCCACTGGAACATGTACCGCTTCCCCGTTAATCACTGCATAGGTACCTTCAGCGCCAATTGTAATAAGTAATACCTCGATATTATACTGCTGTAGGTAAGTGACTCCTTCTTCTATTGTTGTCGTTTTCGTTAAAAAGAATAACTCTTCCTCGGTCAACTTCAATATATCTACAAAATCAAAGAAAGAACATATCGTTTCCCTACAAATCTCTTCACTCTTCCAGCGTAATGGTCTGATATTAGCATCGAAGGATATAAGAACATTCGATTTTTTCATACTCTCTACAATTTTTCTTGTAGTCGCAAGAGCAGTCGGATGAAAAAGTGTTCCAGAACAGAAATGAAAGACAGATGTCTGATGAATTGCCTCGCTTTTAATAGAGGAAAAGTCTACTTGGATGTCAGGCGTCGCATCTACATAACGTTCAAAATGACGTTCATTATTTTCCAAAAGATGCACGTAAACTCCACTTACCTCTTTTTCTGGCACTATCTGTGAAAAGGATAAATCAACCCCTTCAGAAATCAATTCATTTCTAACAAATTCAGAGGTTTCATTTTCTCCTGTTACAGTTATAAACGAGGATGCTGCACCGAGACGGGCAACACCTGCGGCAACATTAACCGTAGCCCCGCCTAAAAACTTTGAAAATCGACTATTGCTCTGATCCTCCGCAATATAATCGACAAACGCATCCCCATATATGAGGACAAACTTTTTGGACATCTAGTAAACTCCTTTAGATTAAACTTAATTTTTTCATTGCGTTGGATAATCCGCTCTCTGATACATGATCCGTAACAAAGGTAGCGTGTTCTCTTAACTCTTCGACACAGTTCCCCATAGCGACACTTGTCCCAGCGAATTGAAGCATTTCTATATCATTTAAACCGTCTCCGAAAGCAACTGCATCCTCCGGCCCTCTACCAATATGCTTCAATAATAGATCCATTCCTTTAGCTTTTGAAATGCCTTTCGGAAGGACATCACAGGAAACACGATGCCAACGGACGAATTTCAAGTTAGGAAAAGCTTGTTCATATTCCTTTTGCTCTTCCAAGTTGCAAAAGATTAACGCTTGATGAATATCATTTGTTAAAAAGAAATCTTCTACATAACGCGGAATGTTTATCTTCAATGTAGAAATACTATCAAATACATCTTGGTGATCTGGGAAATTAGAAACCATCTCATCACTATCCATATAAACTAGTGGTTGATTCTTTACGTTCGCAAAATCCGTTAACCGCTTCAGCTCTTGCCTCTCAATAATTCCCTTATGTAGTATTTCTCCTTTAAACTGAACAATTTGCCCATTATAACAAACAAAAGAATCTACCTTTAATTGATCTAACACAGATTGAGCAGTAAAAGGTGAGCGTCCAGTCGAAATGACAATTTCATGTCCGTTATCTCTAGCTTTTTGTAGTGATTCCTCTACCCCATCCGGAATATTTTTGTCGTGATCTAAAATAGTTCCATCAATATCAAAAAATAAAATTTTATTTTTCATAAAAATCCTCCATTCTAAGATACAAATTATTTGACTTTTCTGTCTTAATCCTTTACACATTTCTTCCTTGAGTATATAATACTCTATAAGGAGTGAATAGCCATGTTGAAACGCCTGAAAAGGAAATTGTTGAGACGGCTCGGTGGAATGCTCAGAAACAAAACGATCGCTTAAAAATAAAACTTCAATCCGGGTGTTCTTCATCCCCCCGGATTGTTAGTTTAATCAATCAAGCGTTTACGGACAGTTAACGCGGGATAAATACTTTTGCCCTCTTAAAATGGAGGGCTTTTCTTTATTTTAAATAAGTGTCGTGATAATATAAAGAGAATTGATTTATTTTGAACGTGAAAAAGGAGAGTATAAAATGATTTTTAAAGTTTATTATCAAGAGAATGTTCTAGAAGTGCCAGTTCGCGAAAACACACAATGTTTATATGTAGAGGCTGAAAGTGAGCGCGAAGTTCGTGCCCTTTTAATAGACCGCAAATACAATATCGAATTAATTCAGTTGCTTGAAGGTAATCATTTAGAGTACGAACAAGCTAGCGAAAATTATAAAGTAGAGAAGATTTAACATATGAAATTTGTAAAAAATGACCAAACTGCAGTTTTCGCCCTCGGCGGACTAGGCGAAATCGGCAAAAACACATATGGTGTTCAATTTCAAGATGAAATTATTTTAATCGATGCTGGTATTAAATTTCCAGAGGATGACTTACTAGGTATTGATTATGTAATTCCTGATTACACTTATTTAGTAAAAAATGTTGATAAGATTAAAGGATTATTTATAACACATGGTCATGAAGATCATATTGGTGGTATTCCTTATCTATTGAAACAAATTAATGTACCAGTTTACGGTGGAAAGCTAGCACTTGGTTTATTACGAAATAAATTAGAAGAGCACGGCTTACTTCGTCAAACAAAAATGATTGTTATTCAAGAAGAAGATGTTATTAAATTTAGAAAAACTTCCGTAAGTTTCTACCGTACAACACATAGTATTCCAGATGCGTTTGGTATTGTTGTAAAAACTCCACCAGGTAATATTGTACACACTGGTGACTTTAAGTTTGACTTTACTCCTGTTGGAGAACCAGCTAATTTAACAAAAATGGCTGAGATTGGTCGTGATGGAGTTTTATGCTTACTATCAGATAGTACAAATGCCGAAATTCCTAACTTTACAATGTCTGAGCGTAAAGTTGGAGAAAGCATGGATTCTATTTTCCGTAAAGTAGACGGTCGTATTATCTTTGCTACTTTTGCATCTAATATTCATAGACTTCAACAAGTAACAGATGCGGCTGTTCTACATGGTCGTAAAATTGCTGTATTTGGTCGAAGCATGGACAATGCTATGACGATTGGTCGTGAACTTGGCTATATTACTGCTCCTAAAGAAACGTTTGTGGATGCAAGTGCATTGAATCGATTACCGGCAAATGAGGTACTGATCCTTTGTACAGGTAGTCAAGGTGAACCGATGGCAGCATTATCGCGTATCGCTAACGGTACACACCGACAAATTCAAATTCAACCTGGAGATACAGTAGTATTTTCTTCTTCTCCTATCCCTGGAAATAGAGCAAGTGTCAATCGTACGATTAATCTTCTATTCCGAGCTGGAGCAGAAGTAATCCACGGTTCATTAAATAATATTCATACTTCTGGTCATGGCTCACAAGAAGAGAATAAGCTTATGCTTCGCCTTATGAAGCCGAAGTTCTTTATGCCGATTCATGGAGAATATCGTATGTTGAAAATTCATACAGAGTTAGCCGTTGATTGTGATGTAGATCCGGATAATACATTCATTATGGAAAACGGAGAAGTACTTGCCTTAAGTGCCAATGAAGCACATGTCGCTGGTCGAATCCCTTCTGGTGATATTTATATCGACGGAAGTGGAATTGGTGATATTGGTAATATTGTCCTTCGTGATCGCCGTATTTTATCAGAAGAAGGTTTGGTCATTGTTGTTGTAAGTGCTGATATGGAGAAGAAAAAAATCGTATCAGGTCCTGATATTATTTCACGAGGATTCGTTTATATGCGTGAATCAGGAACAATGATTAATGAGGCTCAACAAATGTTAAACAAACATTTAAGATACACTATTCAAGGTAAAGAAACAGAGTGGGCAGAATTGAAAAATGAAATTACGGATGTACTAAGTCCATATTTATATGAAAAGACGAAACGACGTCCAATGATACTTCCAATTATTATGGAAGTCTAAGTAAATAGCTAACAAAAGAAATACCCTTCGATTCAGGTAGAATCGAAGGGTATTTCTTTTTATTAATTCGGTCTGTTCTCTTAAGATAGAACTTTCTTTTCAAAACGATTGATGTCCACGTCTGCTCCAATAATGATTAGAACATCATTTAGTATTAGTTTTTCATCCGCTTGTGGAGAAACAATAATATTATTTCCACGTTTGACCGCTACAATATTAATGCCATATCGTGCTCGGATATCTAAGTCAATAAGCGATTTACTTGCTATTTTCTCATTCACTCTTATTTCCATAATAGAATGCTCATCTGAAAGCTCAAGGTAGTCTAATACATTATTAGACAAGATATTGTTGGCGATCCGAATACCCATATCTCTTTCGGGATGTACTACCTGGTCTGCCCCGATCTTTCGTAGCACTTTTTCGTGGTAGTCATTTTGTGCTTTCACAGTGATTTTCTTAACACCTATTTCTTTTAGCATTAAGGTTGTCAAAATACTCGATTGAATATCATCACCAATAGCAACAATAACATGTTCGAAATTTCGAATACCTAGTGATTTCAGCACAGCTTCGTCTGTTGTATCAGCTACTACTGCTTGCGTTGCGATAGTGGCATACTCATCCACTCGCTCTGATGCTATATCAATTGCCATAACATCCGCTCCTTGGTCAATAAGCTCTCTTACAATACTACCGCCGAATCTTCCTAAACCGACTACAACAAATTCTTTGTGCATTCTAATGCCCCCTACATATCTAGTGCATTAAGTTTACCACATCCATTCCGTTTATTGATACGAAATCAATATGATATTATTTGTTCTCATTCATCAGTAAAAGTAGTCTTTTTTCTAACATCATCATTCCTGCTTCTCCCAATTGTATATGACGTAATAATCCCTTTTTATCAAACAAATAAAAAGATGGAACTATTCGATTTTGAAATTGTTTAGTCACTATCAATTCGTGGTCTAAATAAATGGAATCTTCCATCTGTCCCTTTTGAATTGCATCTTGAATGCGTTTCTCCTGTAAGTCCTCTTTAGATCTTGGCATATGAATACCGATAACGTGGAACATTTTCCCATATTTTACTTTCCACTGTCGAATGTAATTATAAGCTCCTCCACATAATGGACAGCTTACTGACCAAAAGTAAACGAGAACAGGCTTTTCCCCTATTAACTTTTCATTGTTTATACGTCCATTTATCCATTTTGCATCTGTTGGAAATGATGGTATTTTAGTACGTAACTTCACTACGTATATCCCTTCTTTCTATAAGCATTCATTAGTATATGCGTTCGCAAAAAATAGCGTATATTCAACTACCTAAAAAAATTTTGAAATTCATCAAATAAATTGTTAAAGTAAACTTTAAGTTGTGTTAAAATAAACTTTGTTTCAAAATATGTTATTTTATTTCCGAAGGAGCCTAAAAATATGCAAATTGGGAAAAAAATAAAAAGGTTACGATTAAAGAAAGGTCTTACACAAGAAGAATTAGGAGAAAGAACAGACTTAAGCAAGGGTTTTATCTCTCAATTAGAAAGAGATATAAACTCTCCTTCTATAGAAACACTATTTTCAATTCTGAATGTTCTCGGCTCCAAGCCAAAAGACTTTTTTGATGATGAACAATATCGCACGAAAGTGGTTTATCCAATAAAAGAACAGACCATTTACTTGGATGAAGAAAAAAAGTACAAGCTCCACTGGCTGATTTCAGAATCCAATGAAAATGAAATGGAACCAGTGTTGGTTTCACTGGATATAGGGGGACAATTTAAACAATTTGAGCCTTCTCTTTCCCAAACTTTCATCTACGTGCTACAAGGAAAAGTGACCCTAACACTAGGTAAGCAAAACTATATTGCAACGGCGGGTGAATCCCTTTATTTTGAAGCATCTGACAATCATCTTCTAGAAAATGCAGCAGAAGAAATTGCAAAGGTAATCTACGTCGTTACTAATTCTTATTTGTAAGAAATTTTGATATATAACAATGGAGGTAAATTATGTCTGATAATACTATTATTCGTTTTGAGAATGTTTCAAAATCATATGACGCAGAAACAACAGTATTGAATAACATCAACTTGGAACTAGAGCGCGGGAAATTTTACACGTTGCTTGGTCCATCGGGTTGTGGAAAAACAACTATTTTACGTTTAATTGCAGGATTTATGCAGCCCACAAGTGGGAGCATTTATTTTAATGGTAAAGTTATCAATAACGTCCCTGCCAACGAGCGACAAGTAAATACAGTATTTCAGGACTATGCTTTGTTTCCGCATTTAAATGTATTTGAAAATGTAGCATTCGGTCTTCGAATTAAAAAACTTGGCAAAAAAGAAATTGATCAAAAAGTTATAGAAGCATTGAAATTTGTTAACTTAGTAGGTTACGAAAAAAGAGAGATTGCTGAAATGTCAGGTGGACAAAGACAACGTGTAGCAATCGCACGTGCAATTGTAAATGACCCTGAAATCATTCTTTTGGATGAGCCTCTTTCTGCATTAGATTTAAAATTACGTTCAGAGATGCAATATGAGCTACGTGAGCTTCAACAAAGACTTGGCAAAACATTTATTTTTGTAACACACGACCAAGAAGAAGCATTGGCAATGTCTGATGAAATCTTTGTTTTAAATGAAGGTGAGATTGAGCAAAGTGGTACCCCAATGGATATTTACGATGAGCCGATTAATCGTTATGTAGCTGATTTTATTGGGGAGTCTAATATTGTTTCTGGCACAATGGTCGCAGATTTCCGAGTAAAAATTGGTGGGAAAGAGTTTGAATGTGTGGACCAAGGACTTAATCCAAACGAAAAAGTAGACATTGTCATTCGTCCAGAGGACTTAGAAATAACAGCTGTCGAAAAAGGGAAAATGAAGGTAAAAGTAGATACTCAATTATTTAGAGGAGTTCACTATGAGCTTTCTACATACGATGACGAAGGAAATGAGTGGCTTGTACACTCAACAAAAAAAGCAGACGTTGGAGAGTTTATTGGCTTAGATTTTGATCCGGAGGCTATTCACGTTATGCGTTTAAATGAAACAGAAGAAGAATTTGATAAACGTCTCGAGTCTTATGGAGAAGACGCATATGCAAACTAAAACTACAAAAGCGTTTTATTTAATACCATATTATGTATGGATTGTGTTATTTGTTGTAGCTCCAATTGCATTAATTGCATATTATTCCTTCTTCGATTTAAGTGGAAATTTCACTTTAGACAATTATTTAAACTTTTTTACGTCTGTTTACTTAAAGCTAACACTTAGTTCGTTTTGGTATGCTTTTCTAATAACATTCTTCACTTTACTTATTGCATATCCAACAGCATATTTGCTCACAAAAACGAGACATAAACAATTATGGCTTCTGTTGATCATCATTCCCTCTTGGATCAATTTGTTATTAAAGACTTACGCATTTATCGGAATTTTCGGCTTGTATGGTCCAGTGAATGCATTTTTAAATGTATTTGGGTTTGGGGAAACACAAATTTTATTCACAGATTTTAGTTTCGTCTTTGTAGCTGTATATATATTTATCCCATTTATGATCTTACCTATTTTTAACTCTTTGGATAAATTAAATCCATCCTTAATAGATGCCAGTCGAGATTTAGGTGCATCAAGCTGGACTACTTTTTCAAAGGTTATTTTACCCTTAACTATCAATGGTGTTAAAGCAGGGATTCAAGCTGTATTTATCCCTTCCCTATCGTTGTTCATGATTACTCGCTTAATCGCGGGGAATAAAGTAATTACTTTAGGTACAGCTATTGAACAGCAATTCTTGGTTACGCAAAACTGGGGAATGGGATCCACTATCGCAGTTTTCTTAATCATATTTATGGTAATTATTATGATCATTACTGGTCAACGTGATAAGGGGGCCACTTCAAATGGAAAAAACAAGTAAGTCAGCGAAGTTTTACTTAGCCCTTGTGTTTATCGTATTATATACACCAATTCTTTACTTGATTTTTTACTCTTTTAATAGTGGTGGCAGCATGAATAGCTTTGAATCATTCACTTGGGAACATTACGCCGCTGTATTTTCAGACACCCGCCTAATTATGATTCTTATAAACACAGTAATTGTAGCCTTACTTTCGGCATTAATTGCAACAATTATTGGTGTTTTCGGTTCGATCGGTATTGTATTTATGAGAAATAAATCACTACGTAGATCTATCCTTTCTTTAAATAATGTTTTAATCGTAAGTCCAGACGTTGTAATTGGTGCATCTTTCTTAATCCTATTTACTGCCATTGGGGTAAAACTTGGATTTGCATCCGTACTAATATCACATATTGCATTTAGTATTCCTATTGTAGTATTAATGGTATTACCAAAGCTACAAGAGATGAATAGCACGCTAATAGATGCAGCAGCAGATCTTGGAGCAACAAAGCGTGATATTTTGACTCGCGTTATTATCCCATTTATTAAGCCTGGGATTTTTGCTGGATTTTTTATGGCATTAACATATTCATTAGACGATTTCGCGGTTACATTTTTTGTAACAGGAAATGGCTTTAGCACACTTTCAGTCGAAATTTACTCTATGGCAAGAACGGGTATTACGTTAACTATTAATGCTTTATCTGGAATCGTCTTTATCGTGACACTTCTTCTCGTTGTTGGTTATTATTTTGTTAGCCAACGTGGGAAAAACCCTGTCGGAATGGGGGTTCGAAAATGAAAGAAATAACAAGAGCAGCTATAGCAATAGTTATAGTTTGTATTATTTTGTTTGGTGTTAACAAATATTTAAATCAAAGCTCCGGAAATGCTAGTAGTGATACATTGACTATCTTTAACTGGGGTGAATATATTGATCCAGAGTTAATCACTCAATTTGAGGAAGAATCGGGTTTCCGAGTCGTATATGAAACGTTTGACTCCAATGAAGCAATGATGACAAAAATTGAACAGGGTGGCACATCTTATGATATTGCGGTACCTTCAGAGTATGCTATTGAAAAGATGAAAGAAAAAGATTTATTGCTAGAAATTGATCATTCAAAGATTCCGAATTTGAGCAATATGGATCCATACTTTTTAGATTTAGCATTCGACCCAAAAAATAAATACTCTATTCCTTATTTCTGGGGAACAGTTGGTGTTGTATATAATCCTACCCTACTAGATGGACAAACTTTTGAAAGCTGGGATACACTTTGGGATCCTTCCTTAGAAGGTAAAGTGTTACTAGTAGATGGTGCCCGCGAAATCATCGGAATGGGATTAAACAGCCTTGGCTATTCCCTTAACTCTACAGATGAAAAAGAATTACAAGAAGCTACAGCTAAACTGAAGGAATTAACCCCAAATGTAAAAGCAATCATTGGGGATGAAGTAACTCCATTAATGATTAATGAAGAAGCTTCTGTAGCTATAACCTTCTCCGGGCAAGCAGCTGATATGATGTGGGAAAACGAAGATTTAGATTATGCAGTTCCTCAAGAAGGCTCTAATTTATGGTTTGATAATATGGTTATTCCTAAAACGGCTGCAAATGTCGAAGGGGCTCATGAGTTTATCAACTTTATGTTAGATGCGGAAGTTGCTGCACAAAATGCAGATTATGTTGGATATTCGATACCAAATGCTGCAGCAGTTGAGTTAATGGATGAAGAAGTTACTTCTGATGAACGATTCTATCCTCCAGAAGAGGCTAGAGAAAACCTAGAAGTGTACAAAAATTTAGGACTGGAAATGCTCGGTAAATATAACGAGCTGTTTTTAGAGTTTAAAATGAGTGCTAACTAAACTGGTGAGTCGTCGCTTAGACGGCTCATTTTCTTCGTCTTCAAAAATCATATAATTCGTTACACGAAAGTTTTTATTCTTTGAAGAATATGGTAGAATCGATAGATGCGTAAAAGTATTTATAGAAAGCAGGAATTTTATGGCGAAGAAAACTAACAACTCTGCATTATATATTTTAATGTTTAATATGTTTATTGCAATGTCTGGTATAGGATTAGTAATTCCAGTTATGCCTCAATATTTAGAAACATTTGGAGTGGCAGGTCAGGCACTCGGGTTTATCATTGCTTCCTTTGCATTTGGACAGTTTTTATTTTCACCACTAGCTGGTGATCTATCTGATACATTAGGAAGAAAAAAACTCATCATTGTAGGACTGATCATCTTCTCAGCCTCTCAATTATGGTTTGGGCTAGCTACTCATGAATGGATGTTGTACACCGCGCGATTTATTAGTGGTATAGGAGGAGCTTTTTTAATTCCAGCGACTATGGCATTTGTTGCAGATATAACCACACTAGAAGAACGTGGAAAAGGAATGGGCTTCTTAGGGGCATCCATGTCTTTAGGATTTATGATTGGACCAGCAATAGGAGGGTTTTTAGCAAAAGTAAGTTTAACTTTCCCATTTTATATGGCTTCAATAGTAGCAGTAATTGCAGCTATAATTTCAGTCATTATCCTACCCGATATTAAAAATGCAGTTTCTGAAATTCCGCCGGAACCTAAAAAACGTGAAAATATATTAACACAAATGAAAAATTCAGTGAAGACACCTTACTTTATGATGTTAATTATTATATTTGTTTTCACTTTTGGTATAGCAAATTTCCAAACGACATTTTCATTGTATGTAGATCATAAGTATAATTACACTCCGCAAGATATAGCTGTTGTTTTAACAGTTGGAGGATTTATCGGTGTCATTGTGCAAACGTTAGTAGTTGAGAAACTATTTAAACGTTTTGGTGAATTAAATGTTATCTTGGTCAATCTAGTTGTTGCTGCTATAGCATTTCTATTATTCTTCATCGTAGACGGTTTCGCTCTAGTATTACTTGTTGCATCGATTTTCTCTACTGCTACTACGCTCATTCGTCCAGCAGTTAATACTGTTATATCTAAATTGGCAGGAAATGAGCAAGGCTTTGCTGCCGGTATGAATAATGCCTATATGAGTTTAGGAAGTATGATTGGACCAGCACTTGCAGGAATGTTTTTTGATATCAATATTAATTATCCATTTATTGTAGGATCTATCATTTTATTAGGTTCTTGGGCAATCACACTTATTTGGATTAAGAGAAAAAAACCAGTACTTGAATAGAAAAAGATTACTGCAACGCGGCATAAGAGTTCTTCTATTGTAAAAAAAGTACGAGTAACCTTAAAGGTCAAAACTTGATTCTATTGTTTACGGTGTGCTTTGAATAGACTTTTTGCTATAGTATTACCGACTGATTTTTTAAAGGTGCTAGTCGTGACGTCAGTCACGACTAGCACCTCTTTTTCTCGGTAATCTTATAGCGTTTGTCTGTCCTATCGCCCTCCTTTAACTTTAGATACAATTGCATATAAAAGAAGCGCCGGAAGATACAATTTCTGGCGCTACTCTCCTTCTTTATTGTTTTTTATCCTATTTATCTTTTTTTCTTTTCTCTAACTAATTTTTCTACATTTGTTGTAGTAGTTGAATTTACTGGATCCATTTTTTTACCTGCTCTTTTAAACGGAGCAAGCAATAGATTGAAACCAAATCTTCTTATCGTAATATCGATGAAAAATAAGAAGATAGCTAACATTAGAAGAAATTGTTGAATAGATTGTTTCTCTGAGCTAGATAGCTCCATTTCACGGAAAGCTTCAGAAGCTTCCGTCAGTAGCTTTCCATTCGTTCTACTAGTAATCATCTCCAGAATAGCTGTATTCGGCTTTTGTATTTTGTATTCCTCGCTATAGGGAATGGAAATACCTGCTTGATAAACAGCATCCTGTTCATTGGAAATACGAAAGAACACAAGTCCTGGTTCACTGTCTACTGTTACTCTTGCTTTACCAGGTGCAAGTGCTTCAGATGTTACTGAAAGCTCTTCCCCTTTTTCATTGACAGCAGCTATCTCTAGAAATGATGACTTGCCAGTAGGATCCGTAACGGTAAATGATTCATCCGATGACTTTTGGATAGAAAAAGGCACCTCACTATAGGCTGGTAGTAACCTCGATACTGCCGTATTCCAAAAGTCTCCCCAATTACTCCATCTTGCAAAGTCTCCGCTCCACTCACCGGTAGAATCCGATGTAAATGCAATTGTGCGACCGAGTCCATACATCCATTCAGCTAATACGGGGTCTTCTTTTTCACTTTCTGCAATAACGGATGCAGTTTGTTTCGCAGTTGTTGCTATATAAGCATTCATTTGCGGAACTCCTTCTGCAAATAAGCTCGTCCATGCTGCGTCCCCATAAATAGTTGGATAGAATGGATTATCCTCAATATAGGTTCTGGAAATCATTGCTGTCTCGGTGGACATTATCGCTGGAATGGTGGATTCATCTTGGACATCGTAAAACGTGCCCCCTCCCATTTCTGCTAAACTTTCTAATAATGCTCTATCTGCATCTTGTCCAACAGCAACAGTGGAAACGGTTATCAAATTATTCTTCCCGTCCTCTAACAGCGTTTGATAGTCATTGCTTGTAGCTGACTGACCATCCGTCAATAATATAATATGCTTTCGCTGTAATTTTAGAGGAGATAATTTTTCATATGCTAGAGCTAAACTCGTATATATTTCTGTTCCTCCGCCTGCTCCTACTGAAAGTATACTTTCGACAGAGGTTTCTTTATCGTTTAATGGAGAGGCTTCAATAATTTCCCATGGTCGATCATCAAATGCGATAAACCCAAGAGTGTCTCCTTCTCGAAGCATTTCCACAGAACGTGCCGCTGCTTCCTTCGCATATTCTAATTTAGTTCCACTCATACTACCTGACCGGTCCATTACGATGATTAACCCTAATGAAGGCAGTTGCTGTTTTCCTTTTATCTCCATCTCAACTGGTAATAATCGTTCAATTGGACTCTTAAAATAACCTCCTAAACCGAAACTGTTGTTCCCGCCAACCATCATAAAGCCGACACCAAAGTTTTTCACTGCCTGTTCAATAACCGTCATCTTTTGTTCTCCGACGACATGACCAGGTACATTATCAAATATAATAGCATCGTATGCTAAATAATTTGATAAATCAAAAGGTAGTACACTTGCATCAATAACATCCGTTGCAATCGCCTGCTGATCAATCACAGTCGCAATATTAGAAGAATTACCATCATGAGTGACTACTAATAGTCTCGGAGAGCTCTCCACATTCGTGACACTTGTCAACTTGTTATTCTCAATTAACCCATCCTCTGCTAGTACTACTTGAGCTTCATACTTAAGTAATCCTTCCCCCTTGGAGGCATTTCGAAATGTAAACGTATTAGTTCCTGGCTCTACACTAATTTGCTCTCGCGTGATTAGCTGATCATTTTGATATAGAAGTAACTCTGCCTCTGTATTAGTCGTCGCCTCTAGCGTGACATTTAGTTGTTGCTGCTCACCTTCAAAAGCTACTGGTGGCGTTTCAAAGGAAGTTATCGCAACATCCTCCGACGATAGTCTTGCCATTTGAACAACATCTATCGTTACATTTCCTCCAGCTATTTTGACGATTTCATCACTAACAGATCCAGTCGTTTCAAGTCCGTCAGTAAAGAGTACAATTCTTGTTGCCTTATTAGGCTCTACTATGCCTGTTGAAAGCTGTAAGGCCTTTGCTAAATCAGTATTCCCGGCTTCTAACATAGGGGTAAAAACAGGTAAATTTACTTCCCCATCTGTTATGGCAATTTCAGTTTGAAAGTCTTCTGCAAAAGTATAAACACCTACTAGATGAGAAGCTTTTTTAGATTGTAAACTTTCTTCTATCCATTCCGTTATTTGCTGATCAGTTCCATGTAGGGAAGCAGAACGGTCTACCAAAAATAATACCTGTTCTTCTTTAATAGGTAATAATAAATATGGATTAGTAATACCTAATATCAAACATAGGATAGCTATAATTCGTATACAAAATACTATTTTTCCTTCTCTTTTTAAGCTCTTCTTATCTTTTTTCCAAGTCCAAATAAAATAAATACCAATAGGAATTAATAACAATAGCCATAGCGGTTGGTCAACTCGTAAATCCACGTCGTCTTTGCACCTCCCACTCTATAACAAATAGCAATACTAATAAGAATAATATATAAGGAACAAAGGAATGGGCTTGATGGTCATCTGAAGCATTTATCTGTTGTCCAGTCACTTTATACGAAGTTCCTTTATCAATCACTTTTTCCTCTTGTGGCAATATAATAGAAAGATTCTTCACGATGTCGTTTGAACGCAGAACATATAGTCCTGGTTCACTTGGTGCAACGAATTTTCCACCATTTTCAATGGCATATTCATACTCATCATCCATTGTATAAATTTCCCACTCCGCCGTAGCTCCAAGGGATAGAGGCTTTCGCTCGTTTGGAGTGAATGTTCCTAAATAATCACTTCCTGCTGAAAGATGCTCCTTCACACTCCACATGAAAAGTGGAAACGTTGGACTCAAAGGCCAATCCGTCATTTGAATATCTGCAAGAATAATAATATCTCCAGTTGGTGAGGTTTGGATGAAAGGATCCTCTCCAATAGTAGCAATAGTAGTATATCCGTCTATAGGGGGATATACCGAGCTCACATATATATCCGATAAATTAGCAAAAGCAAATAACGGAGATTCCGTAGTCTGAACTATTCCATTTACTTCTTTAGGAAATGCATCATTCCTCCCTATATATAAGGTTGGTTTCTGAGTTTCACCCTTTATTCCAAATTGATTGGTGACAATTATTCCCTCTTCCTTTAACAACCCTACTTGTTCTGAAGGTACACTGCTCACATTAATATCTAATGACTGAAAGGCAGTTCGAACGAGCGAATGAATGGAGCTATCTATGAAAACATTAGACAATTGATCCTGCATGAAAACAATATTCTCATTATCTAAAAGGTAAGAATCTTGTATGTCTATATTTGCTTTCAAATAACTTGAATTCACTAGGTCATCAAAAGATAATGTAATCGTTTCTTTTGGTGGCAATTTAACTACCTCAGAGACTAATTTCTTCTCTTCATTTGATATCGTCAGCTCTGTTACAACCTCTTTATTTGATTGATTTTCCAGTTGAACTAGCGTCGAGATTCCATTTGCAGTTTCTGTTGCACCAAAACGTTTAATAGATGCATTCGTAATATTTGTGGTTAAAGCTTCTACATTCCAGCTTACATTTTCATGTTGTAAGGGAAGAGATTGTCTTTCTAATTCATCTGTAAAAATATAAACAGAGGTTGCTTTGTTTTGAAAAAAGGATTGGGCAAAATCCAAAGATTTTGACATATTTTCTGCTTCATAGCTTATTTCTAGTTTCTTAATTTCTTTTATCATTTGCTCTGTATTCATTTCTTGGCGTAATAGGACAGCTGGTTCGTTTCCGGTAGTGATTAATGTAAGAGGCTTGCCTGCTAACTGTTCAACTAGCTCAAGCATTTTCTCCCTATGCTGTTCAAAAAGAGAGATAGAATTATTCGCATTTACTTTCATCGTTGCAGAAGTATCTACGATAAATACAATCTGTTCCCCAGCTATTGCTTTCGTTTTCCAATATGGTTGGAGTAATGCTAGAACAAGCAAAAGCATAGCCAGCATTTGTAAATAAAACAAAGCATTCCTTTGCAAATGCTGCAAATACGGAGAAGCTTTCGTTTCCTTCATTGCCTCTTGCCAAAACAGTGTAGAGGAGACAGACTTTTTGACATATTTTTTTCGAAAAAAATAATACAGAAGCACAGCGATTGGTAAAATGGCTGTCCAAGAATATATTAACTGATTAATACCCAAACCTTTTCACCTCATTGCACCCAATTTGCTCGTAGTAATTGATGAAACATAGTATGCGAAATACCTTCATCTGCATTTACCTGAAGTATTTTAATACCAAACTTATGACAAAGTAGTTCTATTCGTTGCTGATGCTCTTTTCTTTCCTTATGATAGGCTTTTAGTACTCTAGAAGATATGGATACATTTACTTTTTCCGATGTTTCGATATCCTCTAATTGCACATCTCCACCGTATGATGGAGCAAGCTCTTCACTAGTAACTACTTGTAAAATTCTAATATCACTAGCGAACTTTGGCAGTTTTTGAAGTAATCGTTCCCATGATTCAATACTTTCTAAGCAATCAGTTATGACAAATAAAACTGTACTATCTTTCGGTAGAAAGGGTAGTGCATTATCTGTAAAAGAGGAACTCATGGTTGGATCGTCCATGTCAGAAATAGTTTGGATAAAGGCTTTCCGGTAAGTTGCTCCTTTTCTTCTAAAAGGAAGCTTTTTCCCTTCACTAACGGCTGAAAAGGATAATCGATCATCTCTTTGTAATACAAGAATTCCCAACGAGGCTGCTAATTGTTTAGCGAAGGTCCATTTAATAGAACCTCCCATAGACTTAGTCGTATCAAGTAAAATATGCACCCGCATTTCTTGTTCGTCTAAAAACCGTTTGATAAAATACTTATCGGTACGTGCATATACATTCCAATCTATTTGCCGTACATCGTCACCTGGTGTGTACTCCCGAAAGTCTGAAAAGTCTAGAGAGGCACCAAAACGTTGTGAGCGATGAGAACCTTTATGCTGACCTCTTAGTTTTGATTTGGTTGTTATGGATAATCTACTTAGCTTCCCTGCCCAATCCTTTGGAACTAATTGTTCGATACTCATACAGTTTGTCCTTGCTTAACGGTTTGTAGGATAAGGTCGATCAGTTCTTCTGCCGTTTTTCCTTCTGCTTCTCCTTCATAATTGAGTAATAAACGATGCCTCAATACGGGTTTAGCAACTGTTTTAATATCTGCAATCGATACATGGTAACGTCCTGCAACTAATGCTCTTGCTTTGGCAAGCTTGATTAGACTTTGTAAGCCACGTGGACCACTTCCGTATTGAACATACTGAGCAATTTCAGGAATACTTGCTTCTCCAGGATGTGTAGCAGCAATGATATCCACTGCGTATTCCAACATATCATCTGCTATAAGTACTTCCTTAACCATCTGCTGTGCATGCACTATTTCTTCTGCATTCATTATTTTATTCAATTGAATCGTTTGTCCGCCAGTAGTACGTTTCGTTATTTCCATTAATTCGTCTTTGGAAGGATAGGAAACGAGTATCTTGCATAGGAAACGGTCCATTTGAGCTTCTGGCAATGGATAGGTACCTTCCATTTCAATTGGATTTTGCGTTGCAAGCACAAAGAATGGCCGATCCATTTGTTTGGTCTCTCCAAGAACGGTAACTGTTTTTTCACCCATAGCTTCTAGAAGCGCACTTTGTGTTTTCGGTGTTGCTCGATTTATTTCATCCGCTAACACCATTTGGCTAAAAATTGGTCCTTTTTGAAAGGTAAATTGTTGTTTTCCATTTTCTAATCGCTCAATCATACTCGTACCAGTGATATCTGAAGGCATCAAATCTGGGGTGAACTGAATACGTGAAAAGGATAAATCTAACACTTCCGAAACTGTTCGTATGAGCATAGTTTTACCTAATCCAGGTAATCCCTCTAAAAGGGCATGCCCATCAGCTAACACACAATAGATAGAAAACTCAACTGCCTCCTTTTGACCAACGATAAATTGACCTATTTCTGTTCTTACATCATCTAAACGCTTACTCATATACATGTAGTCTTCTGTTGTAAAAGTCATAGTTCCCTCCGTTATTCACTATTTTCAACTGATGAAAAGTAATCTTGAACAATCCTTTGTAAATCGGATGGTAACTGCATACGCTCGGAGCTTTTTATATACGACTCAGAATATTCGTTGACCACTTCTTCATATGGTCTTGCAGAACCTCGAGTAATAGGTGTATCCGCTGGTTTCTCACTAGCGGAATCTCCTTCTCCAAGTCCACCTGAATCGACCGAAGTTTCTCCATTTCCTCCAATTCTTGTAGGAATAGAAAGTAAATCTCTACCTCCTGAACCTAAACCTGCTCCTTGGCCATTACCTTGTCCCTGGCCCTGGCCTTGTCCTTGTCCTTGTCCTTGTCCTTGTCCTTGTCCTTGTCCTTGTCCTTGTCCCTGACCCTGTCCTTGACCTTGGCCCTGTCCTTGACCTTGACCCTGTCCTTGACCTTGGCCCTGTCCTTGACCTTGACTCGATTGATTTTGTCCCTGTTGACCTTTAGAGCTACTTGAAGTTTGTGCATTGCTATTTCCCAGGGCTATCCCGCTGGAACTGAACGGTAATGATTTACCCATCTTACTTAAAGTAGTTTGAGAATTAGAAGCACTTTTTGCAAGTGAATTACTAATATCCTCTAAAGAAGCTAGCTCTTTTTGCTCCTCAGCTGTTAAAGATGATTCAGATGCACCTTCCTGCTCAGCCACCTCTTTTTTTTGTTCTAGCTTCTGTTCTTTAAGTGCTAGTTCCTTTTGCTTTTTCACTACTTCACGTAAAGCTTTTTCTGCTGTATCTGCTTCTTTTAATTTTTCTTTAAGATCATTCAATTCTTTTTTTACTGACTTTGATAACTCTTTTTTCTCTAGCTTACTTACTTCTTTCTTTAGCTCCTTTACAATTTCCTGCTCTTTTTCCAAATCCTTAGCCTCTAATTGCGTAGCAGCTGGAAATGCATACAAAAAGAGTACTACTGCAAGCGCCAAAACAAATCCCGTAATACACTTAGGTAAAAAGTACTTTTTATCACGTTTCTTGAACAGCTGGAATGCAATTTCACTGTTTTTTTCAGCTTTATCTATTAACCCTTTAACGAGCAAAGATTTTTCCTGCATGAAAGCTAAAGCACTCACCAATAAATTATCCAAATAGAAGGAATCCAACTTCTGTACTGCTTCATTTTTTGAAGGTCTTTTCCAAAAAGCATACAAAAACGTGCCTATAAAAACAGAACTTCCAACAAGAATGGAAGTTCTTAAAAAATACGGAAAGACAAACAAACGAGATACTAAAAGAATCATCGCAGTAGCACTAAAGCCATAAAATAAGGCTGCTTGGAGCATTCTAATATAATGCTCCACTGCCAGACTGTTTTTAGCTCTAGTAACGTACCGGATTAACTTTTTTGGACTATTCATCTATTGTCCTCCTCACTTTGTCCGATTCATATTAACCCGCAGTTTTTTAACCGATATAAAAATAGCAAATGCTGTAATACAAATATAAAAGATGGCATAGCCTGCCCAAATTGGGAAATCGACTTTAGTTGTATCTGTTATAAAAGTATCAGAACCTGGTGATACAAGCGTCAGAACTAACACAACTGGGTTAATACTCGCAAAGAAATGACCTACTGGTGATGATGCTAGTGAACCTGATACCATAGTATTCATGCCTGTTATAACTAAGTAGATAAAACCGGTTACCGCACTTAAAAAGATCATTGTCCCGTATGTCGCTATCATAGAAACAATTGTTTTACGAATGATGGTCGAGTACATAATTCCGATGCTTCCGATGGCAAGCATTGTTAAAAAGAAAAATAAGAAAATAATGCCTAATTGACCTGGTGATACCCCACCGAATAAGAAAACCATGCTATAAATAGGCAAGCCTGCTATTAATAACAAAAGTAAAAATGCAATGGAGGAAGTTAATTTGCCAAAAATAATTTGAAATGAAGTCTGCGCTGTTGTTAATAATATATTCAATGTTTGTTTTTCTCGTTCCGAGCTAATAGCACCTGCTGTTAAGCCTGGAGTGATGAAAAGTATTAACCCAAGTTGAATATAGGTGAGCATCGTAAACATAAAAAAGCTTTCCTCAGGGCGGAAATAACCAGTACCCGAAAATTGAGTAGTTAGCATGATAAACCCAAATACAAAAATACACATAGCAATTAAATAAAATAGAATTCCTATGAAACTTTTTGGGGAACGAAAGCGCAACTTTATTTCTTTTACCAATACTGGATTAGAAAACACCTGCTTCATGTTATTTCGCTCCTTTCGTGATTTCCATAAAGACATCCTCTAAATCCGTTTCTGTCTCGGAAAAGGAAATAATTTTTATCGAATGATCCATCGCTTTTTTAAGTAAATTGATTTGATCATCCTCAGTCCCTCGATAATGGAAGGTAACTGAATTTTTCTCTGTGTGTAATTCTACTGAAGATACAAAAGGATCCTCTTCAAAGAAGGTCGCAACATTCTCTAATAATCCCTTCACCTTCACTGTAATATGTCTTTCTCCTGCAAGCTGTGCTTGAATATCTGCAACAGAGCCATGTGCAATAAGCTTTCCTCCATCAATCACACCTATTTCATCACACATTTCAGCTAACTCTGGTAATATATGTGAGGAAATGAGGATCGTTTTCCCCATCCCTTTTAGCTGTTTTAAAATATCTCTCATCTCTACACGTGCCCGTGGATCAAGTCCTGAAGCCGGTTCATCCAATATAAGAACCTTTGGGTCATGTATTAATGAACGAGCCAAACATAATCGCTGTTTCATCCCTCGTGAAAGTAAATCGACATATTCATAACGTTTATGGGTCAAGTTGACAAGATCGAGCAACTGCGGAATTAATACCTTTCTTTCCGCTTCGGAAATTCCATAACTTGCGCCATAAAAATCTAGATACTCATTCGCTTTTAATTGATCATACACTCCAAAAAAATCAGGCATATAGCCAATTTGTTTGCGCACTTCACTTGCATCTGTCCTTACACTTTTACCATTTACAAAAGCATCTCCAGAGGTCGGCTGAAGCAATGTAGCCAGGATTGAAAAGGTTGTAGACTTACCTGCTCCATTTGCTCCAACAAAACCAAATACCGTGCCTTCTTGTAGTGTTAAATTTAAATCATTTAATGCATAAAAGGAGCCATACTTTTTAGTTAATCCTTTAATTTCTATCATTACTTCACTTCCCCCTTCATACGCACTTCTGGAAGTCGTGTATATGGATCACCTTGTACTGATTTTTTGATCAATTTGTAATGTATTATTCCTGTTTCATTGATATACGTATCAATATTTTCAGTTAAAGTAAAACGGCTTTCAGTGATTTCTTCAAAAGATTCTGTTTTTAAGTTCCAAATCTCAATTGTATGGGAATTACGATCTGTATTCGCAATTTGTAGCTGCGTCCAATTGACTTTGTCTAAAGGAAGTGTTTCTGGTACTGCCCAATACACATTATATTCCCCTTCATCTAAATACCATTCGAGGTTACTATTTTGAACCGGCTCCATATATTTGCCGTATTGCTCGGTATTCACATTGACTGTAAACATATTAGCTGGAAGCGTAAACTCTCCCGAGAAAATAGTAGTAGCTGTGAAAGGTTGAATAACTAAATGTAAGGCAGAAAGCTCTACTTTTTTATCCTTCAATTCAACCGGAAGAATATTGTCCTCTGCAAAGCCAGTAATAGCTGGAGTCGAATTAGTGTTTTTAAATATAATGCTTGATGAATATAGGGCTTGTTTACGTTGGGACATTAAATCGATTTGGTTGTTCGCAAATGCTCCGTAATTTGCATTAACATATGGGTTCGAAGTTGGCATAAGCATAACTGTACCAAGTTCTTTATCAACCTCTAGCTTTTCTCCAGCGGCTAAATCACCTAATTTATATAGTTTACTACCTGACCAAATAGCGACATCTTTTAATCCAAAAGGAAAATTATTTTGAACTGTACCGAGAATTTTACTAGAATCGACTCTTAAATCTACCTCGAAATTACCTACGTCCTGGATTTGTGTCTCTCCAAACAATGAAGATACAGACCAATAACCAACATCACGGAATGTTAGCTCACTATTCGTTGCATGTTTTTCCATTATTGCATTTTCATACACATTTGCAGTTTGACCCGTAAACGAGTTTGTACTTCTCTTTGCAACCATCGTAGTGGTAATTGGTGCCTCAAAAGTGAAGTCTCCGCTTTTATTACTTAAAATCGATTCCGCATAGTATCCATTCAGGCTCTTATCCTCATTTACTTGAAGGAATGAGGATTGCTGTACTTGAGGCCTTGCAATTCTGTCCTTTGCACCGTAGCCAAAAATTGCTAGAGATGCAATTATAGCTGTGAGAGGAATGATACCCCAGGCATACTCTCGTTTATCTTTTCTTTTCAAAATAATATATAACAATGGAACTATTATGATCATGTAGACAATGACAATTCCAATCATTAATGGTGTTGATACTTTAAAGGAACTAAATAACGAATTTGTATCACCTAAATTATATACAAGCTCGTCTTTTAGATTATTATAACCGTTCATACTATGTGTATTTTTCACTTGTACTGCCTGCAGTATAGTTGACATTAAATCACTATACACAGGATCAGCAGCCAAAGGAGCATCTCCTAGTGAAAAAGTAGTTTGAATGATCGTTCCGCTACCGAGCTGTTTCTTACCTGCTAATATTGTCCCATCCAGTTGTATCAACGGTGACGATCCACTAGTTAATGACGCATCATATATCTTTAGATCATTTGTCAATAAGTTATTCGCTGTTAATGCACTTGCTTGCTGAGCAGTAATACTTTGAGTTGATGTATGTAAATTTAATGGTAAGTAGTTGCTTAGATTCCCAAGCTCTGCAGTTACATTATCAGAAGCACCAACTACAATTATTCCACCGGTAGAGACATAATCGATAAGCGCTTGCTGTTGTTGTTCAGTTAAATCAGCAATCACGAACTCATCTATAATGATGTAATCTGCCATTTCCCAAGCAACTGCCTCTTCAGGTAATGCAAAGTTATTCTGTTGTGCTACATGAATAATTTCATCGTTAACTTGATTTGGTTGCTTAAGCTGATTGAGAACCTTTAAGCGATCAGCACTTTCCGTTAATGTTAAATAGTAGATAGTTGCTGGATCTTGAAAGTTTGTTCTGAACGTTTTATTCCCTTTGAAGTCGATGGACTTACCTTTTTCCCATCCTCCTTCGAAAAAGTGAATCATTTGAACATTAGTTCCTTGATACATATAATCTTCCGCTAACCCACTTGCTGCAATTTGTATGGTCTTTGTTTCACCTGCTCCAATCTCGAACGGAATAGACTGAGCATTTCCTAAATTATAGGACTCAGCTAGATCAAGAACAATATCACCTGAAAACGCATCTCCTTTGTTTTCCACTGTTAGTGATATAGGCAAGCCTTCTCCATATTTTGCTTTTCCATTAAATCCAGTTGTCACTTTTACATTTAGTTCAGGCGCTGCTAATGCTTCTATTGATGGCGTTAAAATAAAATAAATCATAAATGCTGAAATAACCATCACAAACTTTTTTATATGCATCTTTTTCCCCCCTTTGTCTTTATATGTATTAGTACGATAATGGCTTAGTTAGGTTCCATTATTGAAAATTTTTAGCATGTTTTTTTACAATTTCGACAAACGCATCAACTTGTGGTAGATTGAATGACGCGTCATAGCCGATAAGCCATGTATCTCTCGTCAATTCAAATTGTTCTTCATTATTCGTTAAGGGTATTTTGTTCACTTCCTCATGACCCGTTAATGTGATGGATGGTAAAATCGCATAACCTATTCCATTTAGCGCCATTTGTTTACAAGTTTCAATTTGATCGACGATAATTTGTCTTTTAGGATTAATCGAAAAATGCTTTTGCCACCATTGTTGAATTTCCTGATAGTAGTTAGAATCACTTTTGAATTGGATGAAAGGCTTTTCCGTAGTCAACACTTCATCAATGGACATCATCTCCTTGTCCACCAAATATAAAGTATCTCTAAATAAATGAATTTTATTTCCCTTCCAATCAGATTGACCACGCACTATTCCAATTTGAGCCTCTCCATCGTAAATCGATTTAACGATTTCTGAGCTCCATCCAGTCAACAAGGAAATTTTTGCTTCTGGGTAAGTTTGCACGAAGTCCTTTAAGACCATTGGTAACCAGTTTTGACCAACAATAGAAGCACATGCAATTTTCAAGGTCCCATGTACTTTCGATGTTAATGATTGAATCGTTTCATATACTTCTTCCCTTTGCTGAAGTATTTGGTTAGCAAACTCAATTACAAGCTCTCCTTCTGGAGTTGCAGTTAAGCCTTTTTGTGATCTTAAAAAAAGCTTCGCATTCCACTCTTTTTCAATTGTTTGAAGTCTTAGAGATAACGCTGGCTGAGATAGAAACAATCTTTCTGCTGCTTTTCGCATATTTTGTTCCTCAGCTAGTGTTCTAATAATTAGAAAATCTGTTACCATTGGCTTTCCTCTTTTCAAATGGGATTGTGATGTCATTCATGCGCATTCTAATAGGATACGCGCATTTCATGAATTGATGGAGATACAAAGCATGAGATTAATGGCTAAAATACCCTTTCGAAAGTAATTCTCCTTTGTGAGCATGTAAACTAACAGTGAGCCAAAGTATTTTATAATAGTAAGCGAGTAAATTCATCATGAAGGCAAGTAAAAGACGTGTCAAAGTAAGTAAATGTTTGTAGGATAAAAATATCTATTCATCAGGTTTTTTTACACAGATGCACGCTTCGCATGAGCCTACAAGGACGTGGTCGTTTCGCTCCTACGACTTGTTGGAGCACACCCTAGTGATTACAGTTGAGAGGACAACACTTTCTAAAATAAGTATCCATACTTTGCAACAACCCGAACTTGTATTAATTCTATTAATAATCATCGTGTTATTATAAGCGCCTTAACCAATCATTTAGTTAGTATCTGTTCACTATTTGATTGAAGTGGAATGCGGCGACTCCAGCGGGACAAACGAGAAAGTCGAGACCCCTCAGGAGTGTTTTTAAGAACGAAGACTAAGAATGCCACATCGAATGTCGACAATTTGTAACCAGTATCATACTGCCCAAGGAGGCTCGACCTCGCCCGCGGAAAGCGTCCGCATGAAACGAAAATCATCAGCATTACTTATTTAAATCTTTTAGCACTCGAATCTTCTATACAATATCAATTTCTATGCCATAAATCTTATGAAAAAAGAAGGCCAACTAAGATTGGCCTTCCATGCGTAAAAAATATCTGGGATTTTATTGTGCTTGATAAAGGTACTTTTTCATTTGTTTTAAAATGACTCTTCTTGTTAAAATCCCTAAAAAGGTCTGCTCATCGTCTACTACACAAATATAAGGATTGTTTACTAGTAAATCTAATCCTTTTTGAAATTTTTCATCCACATGAATGACAGCAATATCTGTTTTCATAATATCGTCTACTTTTAAATCTGGTAAACGTTCGTATTCAATATGTTCTAATCCTAAAATTTCATCTGTAATTTGTTGAGAGCTTATTAAGCCCTGAAGTCTATATTTTACATCTAATACTGGAATAGAAGAATACCCAGTCTTTGTGAGTACAAGTAAAGCATGTTCTGCGTTATTTCCTAATTGTACATGTGCAACCTTTTCTGCAGAAATAATGTATTCCAAAATCGGAATTTGTAAAAAATCTTTGCTGCTCACAGTTATCATTGCATCCTACTCCTTTGTTTGCTTTCATCATAAGAAAACACCCTATGTAACTATCATAGCATATTAAAGGAATAAAAAAACCATGAAATCGCTTTCTTTTTTTATTAGAAAGGATTAGGATTCAGCCATTGTCCACCATCTAACGTGACAATTTCTCCATTCATATAAGAAGCTTTATCGGATAATATAAATGTTGCGAGCTCTGCAATTTCCTCTGGTTTTCCAAGACGTCCAAGCGGTACAGATTGAAGTGTTCTCTTCGCAGCTTCTTCGGATTCCCAAAGCTTTCCTGCTCCTCCTGTACGTTCAATAGGACCTGGTGCAATTCCATTTACTCGAATTCCATATTTACTTCCCCACTCAACCGCTAATGTTCTTGTTAATGACATCACACCAGCTTTTGCGGCGGCTGAATGTACTACCCCAGCTCCTGCTCCCCATGCGTATGTGGCAAGCATATTTAATATAGACCCCTTGCTTCCTTTGCTAATCCAATAGTTTCCGATCGCACTTGAACAATAAAAAGAACCATTCAAAACGATGTCAATTACTGCTTTCCATCCATTAGGAGAAAGTTTTTCTGCTTCTACTATAAAATTGCCCGCAGCATTATTAACTAAACCATCAATATGACCGTATGCTTTGTCTGTAAATTGAATCATTGCCTCAACATGCTCTGGATTGCGAACATCCATTTGAAAGAACGATATAGTATTACCATATGCTTCGATTTCCGTTTTAGCTCTCTCTAACCTTTCTAAATCACGCCCGGTTATGACTACGTTTGCACCTTCTGAGACAAACTTCATCGCCATGTATTTTCCCATTCCGTTCGAACCACCTGTAACAATTATCGTTTTCTGTTTCAACATAATAAGACACCCCTTTAATATTGAATGAACACTCACTCAATATTTTACCATACACAAACGAAAAAATCCGAAAATTCTAAGAACCAAAACCTGTTTCTATCGTTTCCAAGGTGCTTTGGACAGACTTCTCGCTCTTTGACTACTATTTTCATCTATGCAAAAAACTTTGCCAAATCTTATAGTTGAGTACTACATTCTATATTGATTGTATTGGGAACAGCGTTAGGCGAAAGCATCCGTCTGAAACGAAAATCAACTGTGTCGATATTTTGATTTTATTCTTCATAAATACCTGTATCACTCTTCAAGACACAATATTTTATACTTTCATTCATTAAAAAAAGCCGTAAATTCTTAACAAAGGAATTTACGGCTTTTCAGATTGCATATAAGATTCGTTGATATGTTCAATTGGAACAGGTTTACTAAACAAATAACCCTGAGCTTTTTGGCAATTAGCAGATTTAAGTATTTCTACTTGTCGGTCCTTTTCCACTCCTTCTGCAATAACTTCCATGCCTAAGCTGTGAGCAAGTTGGATAATGGTTGTAGCAATAGCTGCATTTTTATCATCTAATTCCATATCTTTGATAAATGATTGATCTATTTTGATAATATCGATAGGATACTTCTTTAAATAGCTTAGAGAAGAATAACCAGTACCGAAATCATCAATCGAAATAAAAACTCCTATATCCTTCAATTCTTTTAAAGTAGTAAGAGTATCCTGCATATCGGTCATTGCACTCTCCGTGATTTCCACTTCTAGTGAACTTGGACTGATATCATACTTTTGAATTTTTTCGTGAATCTTCATAGCAAAATTGTCTTGTATAAATTGTTTTGGCGATATATTTACAGCTATTCTAACTGGTCGATACCCTTTTTCTTGCCAATACTTTAGCTGTTTACAAACCTCTTCTAATACCCAATCTCCTATTTGCATAATCATACCGGACTCTTCAGCAATTGGTATAAAATTCATGGGTGATACATATCCAAATTTCCTATTATTCCATCGAAGTAACGCTTCAAATGAATTTATTTCACCCGTTACTAGATTCACCTGCGGCTGATAATGAATAGAAAACTCTTCTTTCTCAATCGCTCTTCGTAAATGCGATTCCATCAAGGCATCATTTGGAAAGGCTAAGTTCATTTGTTCTTGATAATAGCGATAATGCGCTCTTCCTCTATCCTTCGCAATATATAATGCTTGGTCCGCTTTAATGAGTAGCTCATCCATCTTTTTTCCGTCGTATGGATACATAGAAATACCTATCGAAGCTGTGACGAAATATTCTTGGTGATCTAAGTATAGTGGCTTAGAAAGTTCTAATAAAATATTTTCTGCAAACTCACTAGTTTCATCTCTAGATTTATCTATAATGATAAAAACAAATTCATCCCCACTTTGACGGTATAAATTACTTGATTTATCTATGTATAACCCAAGCCGATCTGCAATTTTTTTCAGTAGCTCGTCTCCATAATTGTAGCCAAGCGATTCATTTATCATTTTAAATCTATCTAAATCAATCCGTACTACCGATATTTCACTACCCGGTTCCGCATTCACTAAAGTATCCCGTAAATGCTCCTTTAGAGCACGTCTATTCCATAAGCCTGTAAGATGATCATGGTAAGCAAGATAATACAATTGTTCTTGTTCATCTGATTCTGTTGCTGTATCTCGAAGAACCAAATGGAAACCATTTACATTATTATTTATTTCCAGCGGTATTGCTTTTATGTACATAGGTAAATAATGACCTTTAACATGCTGTATTAAGCAATTTTGCATTTCTGTAGCATAGCCAGTTAATGTTTGCTTCATCATCAATTGAAAATTTCTCATCGAGTTTTCCTCTATCAACTGTTCAATTGATTGACCTACTAAGATTTTTGGGTCATAGCCTAAAATTTTTGATGTTATAGCGTTCAGGTCGGAGACATTTCCATTCTCACTAACCGAAATAATGGGATCCAAATTATTATTAAAAAGGGAAAGATATTTGTCTTTATATCCCTTTAACATACTTTTTTCTTTCTCATCCTTCGTTCTATCGTACATTGTCACACCGTAGATCGTTTCTATTTCATCTTCTAGCAATATAATAGTAACATCATATGTATACTGTTTTTTTTGAATAGTAAAAGGGATATTTTGATGGAATTCATACTTTCCATTGCTAACAAGTAGTGTTTGTAGTTGTTTCGACACTGATTCTAGAGAGCTTTGTTCAAATGGTTGAAAAATAGAAGTAGCAGCATCATTTACATAAATAACAGAAAATCCATTTTGTTTATCTTTTTTCAGCATATATGTTGGGATTGAGGGATTTTCCTTGATGACATTTATTAAATAATCACTGATAGCTAATTTTTTATCTGATGAATTATGCATATAGTCCTCCAATGATTACGTAAAAGTACTTGTTATATAAATAACTTTACTTCATTTTATCGGTTTATTCACTATATTCTTTAGAAATGTTATCCAAATATATTTATTTTCAATATTTTTTTGATTTGTGTACACAATTTACTATGGAATTGGTATGATATACTTATGGAGCAGCTTTCGAAGGGGGATTATATGTCAGTTATATTAGATGAAAAAAACATAGCAACCGCAATCTATACAGTAAACCGTCATGCGAAAACAGCAATAGATAACAAGCCGCTTTATGAATTAAAAAAGTTAACAATTGATAAACTATTAGCCGAAAACAAAGCCAAAAAAGTTGGTCTTCATTTCGTTCGAAACCCTAAACATAGTCAACAACAATCCTCTGTCTTGATCCAGTATGCCGACTATTATTTTCATATGATTCCTGTAAAAGAAGATTTTAAAAACCTCCCTCATCTTGGACACTTAGACGACACCTATCGAAACCCAATTCGAAAGATGAATTTAAAGTTAGCTAAACAGTTACTTGCTGAATATATTGGTCCTCAACTTATTGTGAAAAAGTCCCCAAAACAACCTGTTGTTTGTACTAAGCCCTACATGAGAGAGCACCGAAAAAAGCGTACGATGAAATCCTATCTAGATAGGTAAGTAATCTTGAATTTATTTTACATTGTGGTCAGAGTAAGCAAATATAAAAAAGGCTAGCAGGAAGAAATTAATCTTCCTGCTAGTTTTTTTAAAAGAAAAGAAAGTATATTAAAATGTCCCTTGAACACTGAGCTCTTGGGACTTTCTTGAAGGAATAGTACTGTTGATTTTCGTTTCAGGTGGAGACAAGGGTACGATGGCTAAGAACGCCACTTCGTGTGGCAACGCGTTCGTCTGTGATGGTTCATCTTGCTCACTCATCCTGCCGGAGTCGCCACCTTCCACTACAATCAATATAATGTGTAGTACTAAGGATATAGTATAGCCTATAGCTAAGATGATAAGATTAGTTAAACTTTAGATAGTGAAAATCATCTGTAATGGCAGTTGAATTAGAAATGTTATTATCCAATAATAGATGGAGAAAGCAGATTTTCTTTTATTCTAGTGGAAATAAAGAAAAGTAATAAGTGATTGACTCATAAAGAAGCGAAATAGCGAACGAAATTGCATCTTCGAGAGCTTTTTCTCTAAATTAGAAAGTACCTTTTCTCCAGTTATCCAAAAACGCACTAACCTGTTTCTAAAAGTTGTAGGATGGCGACGGACAGATAAAGTGAAACTTCAATCAGTGGGGCTTCTTCCCCCACTGATTGTTAGTTGAACCATTCGGGCTTTTACGGGCAGTTATCTACTGCCCGTTAATGCGGGATAAACGCCATAAGATTACCGAAAAAAGTGATATTGGTTGTGACGGAGGTCACAACCAATATCACTAAAAATTCACTCGGTAATAAATATAGCAAACGTCTGTCCAAAGACCTTCGAAAATGATAGAAACAGGTTTTGACCATAAGTACCGGTCGTATTTTAGCCCGATTTTCTTAGAAAGTACATTAGATAGGCTTATCTGAATATTTATTTGAGAATTCTGGTCATATTTATTTCTGTCCATATTAAAAGTACACTTGAATTCAAATCTCCAATGGACCATCATTCTTTAACTGTTTCTTTTGAATCACTTTACTAAATAATGAAGCAAGCACTTGCTGGAATAACATTCCAAAGACTACAGGCATGGCAACTTTTGCAGGGAAATAAGTGGTAGCAACAATAACACCTACAGCAATATTTCTCATACCACCAATGAATACGAACGTAGTTAAAATACTTGTATCCTTCCAGATAAATCTACCAAGTAGCATAGCAAAAGTATAACCAGAGATAGATAGAATGAGTACAAAGAATATTACCCTAAATAATTCCCAATTAATATCTTTTAGGTAGGGAGCTACGGCACTACTGTTAATCATAATTATCCCAAAAAGACTTAATTTTGAAAGTGGTGCTAAGTGTTTCCCTAAAGTGTTTTGGATAGAACCTTTGGACAGTTCATTAAGTGCAATCCCTGCAATGGAAGGCAGTACTATCATCCATAGTAAATCTATGATAATTGATGTTGTATCAATAGCAATACTTTCTCCAACAATTATATGCAATAAATATGGCATAATTATTGGAGATAATAATGTATCAATTAAAATGATAGATAAACTAAGCGGAATATGTCCTTTACACATATTAACCCAAATTACACTGGTAACCCCAGTAGGGACAGCAACAGAAAGAACGTATCCAATAGTTAACAAATGATCATCAAATACAATTTTAGATAAGGAAAAAGCCCATATAGGCATCAAAATATGTAAAAATGCGATACTAAATAAAATAGTTTTGTGATATTTGCTAAACACCTTAATATCGCTAAGCTTCATACTCAGACTACTGGAAAAAGTCATGAATGCAAATAACCATGGAACTAAGAATAAGAGATACCCACCCACATCTTCAAGAAATACACCTAGTACTAAACTTAAAGGAGTTAAAACAGCCATCCATTTTTGGATAAAGAAATTGAACTTTTGTAGCAAGGTACTTCCTTCCTTCTAACATGATAAGTGCACATTAAACACCTAGTTTCTTTATAAAAAAGGTCTATAATTAATAACGAGGTTGATTTATGATTGCCCGATAATAACGCCACAAGACTACCCAAAAAAAAGGAGAGCACGATGCTAGTCGCGACCCTCCATATATATGCTAAGGTAATGGTACAATTCTGTGTTTAATTGCACTTTTATTCCTTTTTAAATTTCATATTAGCGACGCTTATAAAATAAATTTATCGATTTTTAAGACTAATTCCGCTATCTCTGGTTTACTAATTTGATCCTCTGCGCCGACTTGATCTCCTTTATGACGAAGATCATCCGTAATTAAACTTGAGAAAATAAGAACAGGTAACTTCGATAAATTGTTATGCTCTTTTATCTTTTTAGTTAGTGCATGGCCATCCATTTGAGGCATTTCAATATCTGTTACAACAATTTGGACATGTTCTGAAATGTCACTTGTTACTATTGTTAATTGTTCTAAATAGTTAATAGCATCTAATCCGTTCTCAAAAAACTCTAAGTTTGCGTAACCCGCTTCCGCCAAAGTATCATGTAACAGTTTACGTAGTAAGGGTGAATCCTCTGCTATCACAATTTTTTTGTCTGAACGCTCACGTTTTCCAAGCTTTTTAACGGACTCCACATTAATACCTGAATCTGGGTTAATATCAACAATAATTTTCTCGAAATCTACTAATAGAATCATTTCTTCCTGTCTTTTAATAACCCCAATAACATGTGAAGCACTGCCTTGATAAATATCTGATGGTTTTTCAATTTGATCCCATGAGATCCGATGAATTTGAGTGACGTTATCCACATGGAATACGACCCGTTGTTTGTTGAATTCTGCTACGATAAACTTTTCTTGGTCGCTTTTGTTTTGGGTAGGAATACCTAATACTCTATTCATGCTTACTACAGGTAAAACCTCTCCGCGAAGTTGAACAATGCCCTCAACATGTGGATGTGCATGAGGAATAAATGTAATTCCAATAGGTTGAATTATTTCTTTAACCTTTATCACATTTATACCAAACTTGTTTTGTCCAACTTGAAATTCCACAATTTCTAATTCGTTTGTGCCACTTTCAAGTAATATTCCTTTTTGGTCGTTCATGATGAGTCGCCTACCTTCATAATATGTGTTACAGCTATTATAACATGCACTAGTAAATAATTACTATATTATAAATAGCTATTAATCAGGGCTTGTGTACCATTATCTGCGTAACCTTCATTCATTAAGTCCTCATACAATGATTTTGCAAGTGTTAAACCAGGTAATTGAAGATCCATCTTATCTGCCTCTTCCAAAGCAATCCTCATGTCTTTCACAAAATGCTTTATATAAAAACCTGGCTCATTATTTCCGGCTATCATTCTCGGCGCCAAATTGCTAAGTGACCATGACCCTGCTGCTCCTGTTGAAATGGAACGCAAAACCTGATCTAAATCCAAGCCAGCTTTCCTTCCATAAGCTAATGCCTCACAAACACCAATCATGCCTGTAGCAATAGTTATTTGGTTACACATTTTAGTATGCTGACCTGCACCAGCAGTCCCTTGGTATAAAATCGTTTCCCCAAAGAGATTTAATATTGGAAGAGCTTTGTCAAATGTAGACTTTTCTCCACCGCACATAATAGAAAGCTTCCCAAGCTGTGCCCCAATATCTCCTCCAGAAACAGGGGCATCTAATGACAGCATACCTTTCTCTTTCGCTTTTTCATCAATTTTCTTTGCCAATGTTGGTGTAGACGTTGTCATATCTATAACCGTTAAATTGGTATTGTCTATTTGAAAAATACCATTATCTCCAAAAAACACTTCTTCTACGTCATGAGGGTAACCGACCATTGTAAACAAAATTTCTACCTGTTGTGCAACTTCGCTAGGAGATGAGACGATTTTTGCTCCTTCTTTTACAAGATCAGCTACCTTCTCTTTCGTTCTAGCATAAATTGTTACTTCATGATTAGCATTCAATAGATGCTTCACCAAGCTTTTTCCCATCACACCCGTACCGATAAATCCAACCTTAAATTGTTTTGACATACTTAATCCTCCATTTATTTTCTTAATACATTTAGTGTACCAAAAAAAAGAGGACCATCCATATAACTTTTGGATGATCCTTAAAAAGGGGGAAATGAGAATGTTGCTGTGTTCTTTATTATTATGCCCCGCTCAGACATTTTTAAACATCTTTTTCAAAAAAATATTTTGTTTTTATTATTTCGAGGTTTGATAGGAAAAATTCAGCCTTCTCCGACTGAATAGCTCGACCGCCATATCTTACTTCCTCATAAACTTGGAAGAACTCATCTTTCACTGTCCATTCCATCCGATGGAACCATTCACGTACTGTTTCACTTTTAGTTCGATCATAATCATATAAGGTGGCCTCTACTTCAAATTCTTTATACTTCTCTCTTAATAGAGACGTATCCACTAGATACAGGGATTGCTGAGCATTCAACTGTTTCTCTTTCCTATCCTCCTCTAACTCTTTATTTATATAATGAATAGCACTAGGATCTGCCGATAACGTATCTGGTTTATTTTTCAATAATAATCGGATAAAAAATACAATTACAATAATTGCTAACACAAAGAAGATTATTTCAAACGGAAAACCGTTACCAATACTTTCCGAAACTATTTCGTTTGGCTCCAATTCCGTTTGCTCTTCTGACTGGATACGTTCACTTTCTTCCGGTACTTTAATTTCTAACCGACTCAACAACTTGTCTAGATATTCTAACAATGGGATGAATGGAATGATGGCGATACTCATAACCTTCCCCAACAGAACATCAAGTCCTTTTCTTATAAACGGAAACGTAAAATAAAGCACAGTGGATAAGCTCGCTACAGATAACAATCCTAGGGAAAATCCGCCTATTACCTGAGACATAGAAGCTGAGTTTTGTTTATTCGTGCTCACCCAAACAGCATACAATCTCAAAGCGACAGGCAACACAACTCCTGAAATGACTACACTATATAATGGAAAGATATAGTTCTCTAATCCAAGGATAAAACAAATAAAATGAACAGCTAAAAATATTAAAAAGAAATTCAGATTATAGTTACTTTCAACCGTTTGCTCATCCTGCATTTTATTAAATCTTATTTGTATACGCCATATAGAAATTCCTGCACCTAACATAAATAACCAGAGAGGGCTATTAAACAAAAATAATATTAGTAGAACACTGGTAGGAACAATAAACGGAATGATTGGATTTGGACCCGTTCTATCCATTGTTATTTGCATACATATAGCAATGATAGTTTGAAGAATTAACCATAAAAAAGGTAATTCGAAGGTTGTCTCATGCTGAAAAATAACCAAAGGTAGCGCAACGATCCATACATCTTGAATGTATTTCCCCAGCGACTGTGCTTGAACTTTTACATTGTTAGTCATTATATCCATGAGATATGCCCCCTATCTCTGTAGGCGACTTATATAATACATTTGTTCGCTGCTCCCATCGTTGTAGTAACGGTGTATACGTCTCTACACGATGCGTCATCACATAAGTTGCAACTGGTAGCTCCTCATTCAAATCTAAGTATGCTAATAATTTATCAAAAGGAATAATACTATGCGCAATCGAGAGGATCGAGAGTAATTCCATTGCTTGTATACGATGTGAATCCCCACTACCTAATGGGAGATAAACAAAAGGGACTTTTCCAGATGTTCGAACATTTAACGCAAATGAAAAGGGGATATCTTCCTTGTAGCAAGCATCGATGTAAGAAGAAAGCCACTCTAATTTATCTTCAAAATCTGAAAGAACACTATACTTCTCACCTACATTGACTACAAATAATATAGACACATTTGCCACACGTGTAAAAACCCTTGTCTGTAACTGCCCAGTCTTCGCACTAGCCTTCCAATGTATGTGATGAAACTGATCACCAGGCTCATATTCCCTTGTACCTACTGGAAAGAAAGGATCGTCAAACAATGAGGAATTCAACGCCAAATCTCCTTGCTTCAGTTTGGATGGAGCAAAATTATCCTTAATATCGTATATATTTGGAAACACAATCGCATCCAAAAGTATATATGGTTTAAACTCCAGTAATATGGAACCATCTGTTAAAGGATGAGGTATTTCGACATCAAGTTGCTTAATCCTGGCAAGTCCTCTACTCACTCCTTTTATAGGAACCTTTAATGTGACACTTTTTTTATAGCCAATCGAAAAAGGAATTTTAACTTCGTGAAAGTCACCCACTCTTGTATTAGGTATTCCATTTGGCACTATATTTGTTTGAAAAGATATAGTTAAAACTGCGTTCCAAATTGGCAGTCCTTTATTGTTAAAAGTCAGTGTAAGGTCTGAGGAAGTATTCTTCATTAATCGTATTCTTTTTTTATCGTTTACAAATTCAAACCTTTGCCCAACTTTGCGATAATAAATTATTTGAACTAGCCCGATTAACAATAAGAAAGAAATAATCGCAACAAAAATATACTGTTTAAAAAGAAAACTAAAAATAAAAGTAAAAACGAGGATATCTAAGTACATTTTATTCTTGGTCATACCGGAATCTTGACGATTCCAATTCATCGTACATTAGCCTCAACAGGTGCTTCCACCTCTTCTACTATTGTTTTCAAAATCTCTGCTAGATTGTGGATAAGCATACCTTGAGATGATAACTTCATCCGATGAAGACATACTGGCTCAATAACCTTTTTCACATCATCTGGTGTCACGAAGGTCCTATTGTTCACAAAAGCATGTGCCTTCGCAGCTTGTAAAATCGCCAAAGAAGCACGGCTACTGAGCCCTAGTTCTATGTATGGATGATTTCTTGTATAATGTACGATTTGAACGATATACGTCATGATATCCTCATGTACAGTTACTTCTTTCACTTGTTCTGTCCACTTTCCAATCTGTTCTAATGAGACGATTTTATCGATATTAACTTTTCCTGGCGTGCGACCAAATTGCTGCAAAATGCTTTTTTCCTCTATTTGAGATGGATAATCTATCGTCAATTTAAATAAAAAACGGTCTAATTGTGCTGCTGGCAAAGGAAAAGTTCCCTGTTGCGATTCAACTGGGTTTTGTGTTGCAATAACCATGAAAGGCTTTAAAAGAGGAATGGTTTCCCCATCTATGGAAACCTGTTTTTCTTCCATTGCCTCCAACAAACTAGATTGAGTTCGTGGTGTTGCTCGATTGATCTCATCCGCAAGTAATATATTACTCATTACTGGTCCTACCCGAAGAACGAATTCTTGTTTTTGTGGATGAAAATAACTAATACCCGTAACATCTGAAGGTAATACGTCCGGTGTAAATTGTAAACGTTTAAATTCACCGTGAATCGCTTCCGCAAACGCCTTAGCCATCATTGTTTTCCCTGATCCTGGAACACTTTCTAATAGCACATGACCTTGTACTAATAACCCCATTAGCATAAAGTTAATTTCATTTTCTCTTCCAACAATGGCTTCATTCAGTTCTTGTTGCAATAATGATATACTACTCATTTTACTCTCTCCCCTATTATCCTTCTTTTTTAGTATTTTCCTCATCCATCTCTATAAATTGAAAGTCATTTAATAATTGGTCTAACTCTTCACTTAACTTAATCGTATCATGGTTTAAGATTCCTTTTTCTAAAGCGGATCTTACCATTTTCTCTCTAGTAGCCTCTAATCTTTTTAATCTTGTCTCTGACATACTGAATCGCTCCCTTTAACAATGTATATTCTTTTCAGTATACCTTTTGAGGAATGGGACTAAACCATAAGATGTATGACAATTAACGACATTCTCAACTTCTAGGTATATTTAAATAGGTATATGCTACTTGCCCCCCTTGTTTCGCATTACCAGAAAAATGTTTAAAATCCTCTCGTAGAACTAATACTTCTCTAAAAGCTATAAATTCATTTTTTTCAATGACAATGTCTTTAATATCCCCATTTTGAAGCATATTAAGTTTTTCTTCATATGATTCTTGCATAAGTATCAATCCTTTTATTTATTATTTTTTATATTTTTTTAAGAAGTTTAGTCAAAATACTTTACGTACTCTTTATTTTAAGGCAAACTGTATTATATTATGTTCTTAAGGGGATGGGACACTCTATGAAAATAGCTGAAGTTGGGAATATTATTGAATTCAAAGATGGTCTTCAAGGTATTGTAGAGAAAGTCAATGAAAACTCGGTCATCGTAAACTTAACTTATATGGAAAACTTTAACGAACTGGAGACAGAAGAGAAAACAGTTATCAATCATAAGCGTTATAAAATATTATATAGTAATGAAGATTAAACGTCATGCCGTTCCTCTCAAAAGATGGACGGTTTTTTAAATATGAGAAGGATGTGTATTATGTTTCGTCAATCACCGATATATCAACTAGTACTTTCATTAATTCTTGCTTATTGTCTATCCTGGATTACTTTTTCAAATGAAAAAGTTTTTTGGTATTTTTATACTTTTTCCGTATTTTTCCTTATGGCAGCTTTTTTCTATTTTTCCAAAATGGAAGAAGACAACAATTCAATCCGCTTAAGTTTTCTTGGAATAATGTTCGGTTTGCTCTCTTATGCGGGTATTCTAGGAACATATCTCATAATGGACATGGGACCAGCCTATTTGACAAATAGTATAGATAAATTTTTAAGTCATTATGGACCAACAGCTATTTGGCATTATCTATTACTAATTTTCATCATTGCTCCTGGGGAAGAGGTTTTTTGGAGAGGATTAATCCAACAACAATTGAAAAAATATATGCAACCTAAGTTTGCTGTTATCTTGAGTTCCCTACTTTTTGGGTTGTCGTTCATTTTCACTGGTTTTTGGATAGGTATATTAGGAGGATTTTTCGTAGGTCTCGTCTTTGGTATACTATATGAGTGGAAAAAAAGTATCACTGCTATTGTTCTAGCACACATTACATTGCTAGTTCTATTGTTTTTAGTATTACCTTTCACTTGAAACAAATGAAAACCCCTTATCGTCAATATATAAAAGGAGCTGAAAACGGATGAAAAAAATTTACACATTGCTTTCTATTCTATTACTAACAGTTCTTCTCGCGGCTTGTGGTACAAGCACAGCAACCGAGGATCAGGATGAGACCCAAGTAACAGGGAATGAAAATACGGAACAAACTACTTCTCCGGAGGAAACGGAGAATAATGAAGCAGAAACAGATGCATCACAATCCACTACTTCTCCTGAAAAAGTATTAGAAGGAACTACTACGGAAAGTGATAGCCAAAACTATTCCATCACTGTTATGGAAGGCTATGAGTTAACTGGCGAAGAACCTAACAAAGACTTGTTATTCAACCTAAACAACGATTTACAGTCAATGCGAATCGAAACTTTCTCTGCAGATGAAGCAACTATCGAAGTAATTAAAGAAAATTTAATTGCTACTTTACAAGCATCCAATGAATCTGCAACAGTTACTGAAATTAAAGATAAAAACCTAATTCCTACTAAAGATTTTATAGAAAATACTTCCTCTCATCAGATTGATACACCTGAAGGTAAGGTTTCAGGTTATGTGTTTGAACGAGAAGGACTCATTGTTAAACTAACAGTATTCGACACAGTTGATTCTCCTGCCCTCGAAACATTTGTACAGATGGCAGAAACAATTAAAGCGAAATAAGAAAAGATCAAGACCCTTTAAAGACAGATTTTTATTACCGACTTATTTTTTTGAGAGGCAGGTCGTGACTGACGTCACGACCTGCCTCTCTTTTTTCGGTTATCTTATGGGATTTTACTGCCCGTCGCCCGTCTAAAACTTTTAGAATCAGGTTAGTGCATTCTTGGATAATTAGAGAAGCGATTTTTCTCTCATATAATAAGCACCCGAAAATACAATTTCGGGCGCATCTCTTTTTCTTTATTGGATAGACACTTATTTTGCTATAAGAATAAATAAAAACTTCGATCCCATTTGCAAGGCTCGAAGTTTCTATTATTAATAAGATAAGTTTTTAATAGATAGACCTAGTTTTTTTAGGAGTTCAATTGCTTCTAGTTTCTCGTTTTCTGGCAATGCATCCATGAGTCTGATCAATTGTTCCTCATGACGTGGAAATAACTCATCCATAAACTTTGTACCTTCTTCAGAAATTTCTGCAAAGGTCACACGTCTATCAGTTGGACTCGATACTCGTCTAACGTATCCTCGTCCCTCTAGTTTATCAACAACATATGTGATAGAACCACTTGCCAATAAAATCTTATTGCCAATTTGCTGTAGTGGTTGTTTACCTTTATGATATAAAAGCTCTAACACAGCGAATTCCGTTGGATTTAAACCATTTTCTTGAAAGAACTGATTGGAACTTTCATGAATTACTTTGTGGGCACGTGACAATACAATAAATAGTTTTAATGCACTGTTTTGTTTTTCAGCTGTCATATTACGTCATCCTCACCTATATAAAATACATTACCCACTATTATATAGGTCCATGGTTTGTATTGTCAAAAAGCTTCACAAACTATTTTGGCACGGAAGGATAAAATCGAAAGTAGTACCTTCCCCAACTAAACTCTTAATCTCTATATTTCCACCATGTTCTTCTATAACTTTGTAGACATGTGATAATCCAAGACCTGTCCCAGTTGGTTTAGTAGTAAAAAATGGTTGGAAAATTTTATTGATATGTTCATCCTCAATCCCATGTCCTTGATCACTCACAGAAATACTAACAAAGTTTCCAAGCTTATTTGAAATAGTAATGTGGATATTTCCACCGTTAGGCATTGCTTCTATCCCATTTTTAATGGCATTTATAAATACCTGCTTCAATAATTGACTATCTCCAGAAACTTGACACTCTTTGTTTATTTGACTAGTAACATTAAGATTAATTGATTTTAATAATGCTTGAGGAGCCATAAAATTGACAACTTCTAAAATTGTATCTTCTACATTTATGACAGTAAACTTGGATTTACTCGGCTTTGAGAGTTCTAAAAATTGAGTGAGGATTTCTTCCATTTTATTTATTTCGTCATTTATAACAGTTAAGTATCGCTTTGCATCTTCTGTTGCATTTTGAGTTAATAGTTGTGTAAATCCTTTTAATGATGTCATAGGATTTCGAATTTCATGGGCTATACCTGCTGCTAGTTGTCCTAATGTGCGAAGTGATTCCGACTGATCGAGTCTTTTCTTCATATAGATTTTTTCTGATTCATCCTTTATCTCAACCAAATATAAACCACTATCGTTTTGTTTTGAAATTACTAGATGTACATATTTATATTCACCTACAAAAGTTTGAAATTCAACATGAGTCTCCAAATATCCGTCGTTGAGAAGTTTTTCTAAAAAGCTATCTTTTGCTTCAAGAGTCTCATTGAACAAACTATATAGATGTTGAGCATTCATGCCAATGAAGTCGCTTTTGTTTATGTGCAGAATTTTTTCGGCATATGAATTCAAATCTAAAATTATTCCTTTGTCATTAATAAAAATAAGTCCACTTGAAAAAAGCTGAAATATATGTTCAAACTTTTCCTTATACTCGTATTTTGTATACAAGCAATACACCAGCCTTTCTGAAAATTACTTACATCAAATTATAAATATGATTAGCTTAAATTTGTTTATTTATTCTGATTATTCCACATAATTGAATAGATTGACATAATTCTTATGACCTATATTGTAGACGGGATTATTGACTGATACAATAGAAATACAAAAAGGAGTTTATGAATCATGAATATAATATTGACCACTTTGAATGCGAAGTTTATTCACACTAATTTAGCACTACGCTGTTTAAAAGCTTACGCAGAACCCGAGTATCACCCCTCTATAGTAGAGTACACAATAAAAGATCCTACTTTTAATATTGTTGCCGATCTTTATCAAAAGAAGCCTAATGTTGTTGGTTTTAGCTGCTACATTTGGAACATTGAAGAAACGATAAAAGTAATTAAAATGCTAAAAACTGTCGATCCATCCGTTGTTGTCGTTTTAGGAGGTCCTGAAGTTTCCTATGATACAAATATCTGGTTACGACAAGTAAAAGAAATCGACTACGTAATCGTTGGCGAAGGGGAACAATCGTTTAAAGATTTGCTAGATTTTTTATCAAAGAAACAAATGATAAAAAAGGTTCCTGGTTTAGCTTATGTACAAGATGACAAATTTATACTAAATCCGCTACCACCAAAACTCGATTTAAGATTATCCCCCTCCCCTTACCGTTTTGAAGAGGATCTCCCTGATCTATCGAAACGTATCGTCTATGTGGAAACAAGTAGAGGTTGCCCGTTTTCTTGTCAATTTTGCTTATCTTCTATAGAAGTTGGCGTACGATATTTTAATCGGGATAAAGTAAAAGACGACATTCGTTTCTTGATGGAAAATGGCGCCAAAATTATTAAATTTGTGGATCGAACATTCAATATTAGTCGAAGTTATGCAATGGAAATGTTTCAATTTCTAATAGATGAGCATCAACCTGGAGTAGTTTTTCAATTTGAAATCACAGCAGATATAATGCGCCCTGAAGTTATTCAATTTTTAAACGAAAATGCTCCTGCGGGATTATTCCGATTTGAAATAGGCGTTCAATCTACAAACGATTTAACAAATGAACTTGTTCAACGTCGCCAAAACTTTGAAAAACTGAAACGAACTGTAACGATGGTTAAGAATGGCGGAAAGATTGATCAACATCTAGATTTAATCGCCGGTCTTCCAGAAGAGGATTATTCTTCTTTTAGAAATACATTTAATGAGGTTTTTGAGATGCGTCCTGAGGAACTTCAGTTAGGATTTTTAAAATTACTACGTGGAACTGGTCTACGCGTTGAAGCTAAAAAATATGGCTACGTATATGTAGATCAAGCCCCATACGAAATATTCTCTAATAATGTATTAAACTTTGATGATATTTTACGTATTAAACAAGTAGAAGATGTTTTAGAGAAATATTGGAATGCACACCGGATGGATAGCACACTCGAGTATTTATTCGAACATGTATTTGAAACTCCGTTCGATTTTTTCCAACAGTTCGGCACATTCTGGGAAGAGCGAAACTGGTCTAAAATCGGTCATCAACTAGAGGATTTATATACTAGACTCTATGCTTTCTTAGAAAGTCTAGATAATATTTCATTACCAACTATTCGAAGTGTTATGAAGTTGGATTATTTATCAAAACAAAAGTTCCAGCCTCGAAAGCCTTGGTGGAATAATGATCTTAGTAAGGAAGAACAATCTAAAATGTACAAATTATTACTAGAGGATCCGAGTCTAGCTGGAGAATCATTTACTACATTACAGTTGAATGAGCGAGAATTGTATAAACAAACATTTATCACACCTATTTCTATTGATGTAGATGCATTTATGCAAGGAACTATTGAGAAAAAAGAAGGATATTTGTTAACTACATTTGGTAAAACGGAGACTCCTCATTTATCTTTTGTTAATGAAATAACTGCCTCCCAAATTTAGTTGATTTAAAACTATGATTAAGAAAAGCGTAGTACGCCTTTTAAGTTCAAAACCTGTTTCTATCTTTTTCCGAAGTGCTTTGGATAGACTGGTTGCTATATTATTACAGGTTTAATTGAGGAAGAGGCTGGTCGTGACTATCGTCACGACCAGCCTCTCTTCTTTCGGTAATCTTATGGAGTTTATCTTTCCGTCGCTCTCCTACAACTTTTAGAAACAGGTTAGTGCCTTTTTGGATAACTAGGGAAAAGATGCTTTCCTATTAATTGAATAAGCGCCCGAAGATACATTTTTGGTCGCTTCAGCGATTACAGGATGATAATACATTCACTACACCTTCCTATCATCTAAAACGCTAAGTAGTGTGGCTTTGCTAAATCTAATTCTTGTATTTACTCACATAATTGATTGTAGTGGAGATCGTCGACTCCGGCGGGATGAGTGAGACTGATGTAACATCACAACGAACGCGAAGCGGCGGTGATCGTTCATCGCTCACCCCGCGGAAAGCGCCAGCCTGAAACGGAAATCAGCGGTATCGTTTAATTCTTTAAAGGACTATGAACCCAGTGTTCACGCTCTATTTTTATAAACTTTCCTTTAAAAATAACCGAGCAATAAGTCCATTGCTCGGCTTTTGATATTACCCAATAATTACACGCTCTTTTGGGTAATGATATTTTGTTTTGTTGTGTTTCCCTCCTAAAGTAAACAGGAAGGATATTAAACCTACTCGCCCTATAAACATCAGAATCATAATTGTTATTTTCCCTATATTTGACAAATCCTCTGTAATTCCGAGACTCATACCACATGTTCCGAAAGCTGACGTAATTTCAAAAATTAAAGAGGAAATTGGTACATCAGGCTCCGTAACGGAAAGTAACAGTGTAGCCGTGAAAACCATAACTAAAGCAAGAATAATGACAGCATATGAACGATAAACATCTATTAAGTGAATTTCTCGATTAAATATTTGAATATTGTCTTTTCCTCTTGAAAAATGGATTAAAAATAGGAGCGCAATGGCAAAAGTTGTAGTACGAATTCCACCACCGACAGAACTTGGAGAAGCTCCGATAAACATTAGAACACTCATTAAAAAATTGGTACCCTCACTAAATAACGTAACATCCATAGTCGTTAAACCCGCTGAGCGTGTGGATACGGAATGAAAAAATGCGGTAAAAAACTTCTCATGCCATGGCATACCCTTAAAGGAATGAAAAAGCTCTAATATAAAAATCATAACTGTTCCAAATAACAGAAGTACTCCATATGTAATGGTTGTTAACTTTGTAAATAAAGAAAAACGGAAATTTTTGTTTTTGTTTGATAAAAACTCTTTTACTTCAATTAAAACCGGAAAACCTATTGCTCCAAAAACGATTAATATACTTGTTATCGTTTGCACAAAATAATCATTATGGTATGCAAATAATGATTGTCCAGTAATATCAAACCCTGCATTAGTTGTTGCTGATACAGATGTGAATATTCCATGTATTGCTGCTTGTTCTAGCGTATCAAAATACTTTGTAAAATATAAAGTTAATAGTATCGCACCGATAATTTGAACTAATAGCAGAATTTTAACAATCTCTTTAATTAGATGAACAACTCCTGATAAGTTGGATTGGTTATGATCGACCATTATTAACTGCCTTTCACGAAGTCCAATCTTCTTTCCTGCTATCAACCAGATAAATGTCCCTAACGACATAATTCCAATTCCACCAAGTTGTAAAATAAGAATAATCATGAAATAGCCAAATACACTGTAAGTTTCCAAAATACTAACCGCAGTTAAACCAGTAACGGAAACAGCGCTCACAGCGGTAAACAGACTATCAATGAATGCTACTTCAACCCCAGGTTTATGCACTCCTGGTAAACGAAGAAGTATAACAGAAATAGCAATGGCAATGAAATAATAAGTGACAATGACTTGAGCAGGTGTAAATTTCAATTTCTTTTTTAGTTGTGGCTTCTTCATTTTTTTATTCCTTTCGGTATTCCGAGTAATCATTATCTCATTGTAAAAAAAATAAGCGTAAAAAGATAGTTAAAACTATCTTTTTACGCTTATCCTATAATTATTTCGCTGTTTTTTTCTCTTTCATAACCCCTAATACGTAACCGCCAATAGCAATAACAAGTAAAACGGTCCAGAAAGTTAACTTCCATGGAGTAGAATGTGGGAAATGCTCATCTAACACTCCTACACCAGGGTGAGATAATGTCATAACCGCAAGTTTAACCCCAACCCATCCAACGATTAAAAATGCTGCTGTTTCTAATGTAGGCATCTTCTCCAGTAATTGAACGAATTTATGTGCAGCAAATCGCATAATTACTAAACCGATAACTCCACCTAAGAACATTACTGCGAACTGTCCACCATTAATACCACCAACTTCAAATTCTCCCAAATGTGGTAATGTAACAGCTATTGCAACTGCAGCTAACATAGAATCAATAGCAAATGCTATATCTGCAAGTTCTACTTTTAAAACAGTCATCCAAAAGCCAGAGCCTTTTTTAGGTTCCACACCTTCAACATCCAAGTGTGGCCCAGGTGTTTTCCGCTGATCATAAATATGTTTAATCGATATGAATAACAGGTATGCCGCTCCAAGTGCTTGAACCTGCCAAATGTTCACTAAGAAAGTGATCATAAATAACGCTAAAAATCTAAATACAAACGCACCTAACAAACCATAAAATAACGCTTTTTTCTGTTGTGCTTTCGGCAAATGTTTTACCATTACTGCCATTACTACTGCATTATCTGCTGCTAATAAACCTTCTAAACCTACTAGCACAAGTAATACCCATCCGTACTCCAATAATATTGACGTATCCATCAAAATCCTCCTTTTTGCATATAAAAAGACCCCTGCCTTTTAAAAAGGCAAAGGTCTTGCTAAGCAAAAATAATAAAATTGCTATCATAACCGGTGGCAATACCACGTAATGACGACTATGAAATAGGTTTCCCTATAGCTACTCCCCTTTGACGTTAGTCAAGAGTCTATTTAATTATGTAATTAATTATAACATATTCAAAGCTTTTGTAAACTCATAACTACTTTATTGGAATATGAAATGCTGAATCGTCCTTATGGGCATTATAAAATGTGATCATAGAAGGAATAGATTGTATAAAATCTGGACATGAAATTTTTCCTTTTTCTAGAATGGATTCGGCATTTGTCGTATCAAATGTAGCATTCCAAGTTAAATAATCTAATGTTTCTTTTTCTACCTGTAAAAATTTTCGAACAGGATACAATCCAACAGAGGATTTTGCAATAGGTAATGGGAGTCTCCATTTTGGAAACTTCCCGGTAATTTCTTTCACAAATGCTCTATAAACCTCTTCAACTGGATAAGGCTGTGGATCGGTTAAATGTATAGTTTGACCAATCGCTTCGTCACTAAAGGAACAATAGATTGATGCCTTAGTTATAAAATCACTTGGAACAACATTAATATATGAGTTTGATTTACCTAAATACGGAATGATAGGCAACTTCCTTAATTTTGAAATCATATTAACAAAGAAATAAGGACCATCAAACTTAATCGTTTCTCCAGTTTCTGAATGACCCCTTACAATCCCAGGTCGAATAATTGTAACTGGAATCGTTTCTTTTAGTTTTTCCACAAGTAACTCTGCTTCATATTTCGTTTCTTCATAATGATTTTTAAACCCATCCGGTCGAATTAATTCAGTTTCTAACAATTTACCTTCTCTTAAACCTGCCACATATGCTGTACTAAAATATACATATCGTTTTAGTTTGGAGAACTGAGTGACTACTTTATTAAACATATCTGTACCATGGACATTCACTTTCCAGGCAATTTCTTTTGATACAGCTAAATCATAAATAGCAGCAAGATGCCAAACGTATTCAACATCGTTTCGCAACTTTTTAAGAAAAGCCTCTTGAATTCCGGCTTCTGGAAGGGTTATATCTCCTTCTACGATCTCAATTAATGGAGTATGTAATTGGTCTTGATAAATTTCCTCAATCATTTTTTCTGCTAATCCTGTCTGCGAAGGTAGAACAAGTACATAAATTTTTGAATAAGCTTTCTGCTGCCTTAACTCTTTTATAATATTCTTTGCCAAAAATCCTGGAAATCCTGTCATCAAAGCAATGGACATGTGTAACACCCCTTTTTTCCATTATACGTAAAAAGAGTCTCCAATTGAAGACTCTCCCTAATAATTATCCGAATATTACGTTTATATTTTTTTTCTAGTTTCTTTATCAAATAAACTGTAGATTATTGGAACTACGTATAGAGTGAGGAAAGTAGAACTTACTAATCCCCCAATAACAGTTATAGCCATTGGCTGATTGATTTCAGTACCTTCTCCTATACCTAAAGCTAAAGGCACAAGTCCTAATATTGTCGTCAACGCAGTCATCAATATGGGGCGAACACGATCACGGACAGATGTAATAATTGCCTCGTATGAAGACATACCATCCATTTTTCGTTGATTAATATAATCGACTAGGACGATACCATTGTTTACTACAATTCCAACCAATATCAAAATTCCAATTATGGCAGAAATACTGATTGGCAAATTCGTGGTAAAGAGTCCTATGAAAATACCTATGACTATAAGCGGAACGGTAAACATAATAACAAAAGGATATTTATATGATTCAAACTGGGCTGCCATCACAATAAATACTAGTACTACTGCCAGTAATACTGCCAATATCATATCATTCTTGGAGTTATCCAATAATTCTCGGTCACCACCAAAAGATATTGCAATATCCTCTGAAAATTTCTGATCCTGTATAATCTCGTCAACTAAATCTGACATTTCACCAAGTGAATACATGGACTCATATTTTACTGAAAATGACACCGCACTAGCTTGGTCAACACTTCGAATTGCGATGGGCCCTTCTGCTATTTCCACATTTGCAACCTCTTGTAGTGCAATATACTGACCTGATGGAGTACGTAATTGCAATTGCTTTAATTGTTCCAAATTACTTCGATACATTTCATCATATTTCACATAAACGCCTAATACTTTGTCGTTGTTATCAATTATTTGAGAAGTTAATACCCCTCTCGTCATATTATTTACGGTCTGCGCAATTTGGGCGGGAGCAATTCCATATTCTGTAGCCTTCTCTCGAATGACATTAATCTGGACCTCTTCCATCTTAGTGCTTAAGTCATTTGTAACTTTGACAACTCCATCTAAGCTACCTAAATCTTGTTGTAAGTTAGTTACTGCTGCGTCCAATATGCTCTTATCGTTAGATGACACTGTAAATGACACAACATTTGGTGAAGAACCAGAAGCAGTCTGCACATTGAAATTAATTTCTGCATCATCTCCAACAGCTTTTACCACTTTTGGCTGCACTTCATCTACAAAAGTAAAAACGGAACGATTTCTATCCTCTAATGCTTTTAACTTCACTGAAATTTCAGCTGTATTAGAACTTGAGCTTCCTCTAGACTGCCCTTCTTGACTACCTCCTACAAAGCTCACATAAACTTCTATATCCTCTTCTTTTTGTAGGATATCTTCTACTTTATTCACCACTGTATCTGTCGCTGTAAAAGAGGAGCCCTTTTCAAGATTTACTGAAATAGTGACAAATCCTTCGTCCGTTGCTGGCAAAAATTCTGTTCCAACTCGGAGCAAACCGATTACGGAAACAATTAACAGAATAACAGTAATCATTAAAATCATTGCACGATGACCTAATGTCCACTTAATCGATCGTTCAAAATTATTATAAGCTTTCGATCTTCTTCGTTTAGCTTCCAGATTTCCTCTTGGCTTTTTCAGTAACTTACTTGCCATCATTGGAATAACAGTTATAGCTACTACCAATGAAGCAAGCAAACTAAAAGAAATCGTAAGTGCAAATTCGGTAAATATCTGCCCTATTAAGCCAGAAAGAAATAGAACAGGAACAAAAACAGCTATAGTAGTCAAAGTTGAGGCAGTAATAGCACCAGCAACCTCCTTCGTACCAATACTTGCTGCTTCTTTAGGTGTCTTTCCTAATCCTAAATGTCTTTCGATATTCTCTATAACAACGATGGAGTTATCAACAAGCATCCCAATGCCAAGTGCTAGTGCCCCTAAGGTCATAATATTAAGCGAAAACCCAGCAAAATACATAAGAACAAACGTTACAATAACGGAATACGGGATTGCTGCTCCAACAATAATTGGACTTCTAATGCCTTTTAAGAATATAAACAAAATAATCATCGCCAATAACCCACCCGTAATTAGGGTAGTTCCAATATTATTAATGGCAACTTTTACATAGTCCCCTTGATCGAAAAGTATATTTGCGTTGACATCCTGGAACGCTTCTTTTTCCAGTTGCTTATCTAGTTCATTTTGAAAAGCTGTAGAGACATTCGCTGTATTAGCATTAGATTCTTGAAATACAGATAACAAAACAGCCGGTTCATCATTCGCTCTAGTTTCAGAAAATTGTTCTTGCTTCGTTAAATCGACAGTCGCCACATCTGCAATTGTGACTGCCGTTCCATCCAACGGATTAACTGTTACTACCAATTTTTTTATATCTTCGACAGATGTTAACGTGCTAATTATTCTAGTAGTTAATGATTTATCCTCATCTGTTTCAATGGGATTACCTGGAAGGGAGATATTATTCGCTTGAATGACTTGTACAATATCTGTTTGTGTAAGTCCTTTGTTTTTTAATTTCTCTTGGTCCAATAATATCTGTACTTCTTCCACCAAAGAACCGGATACATTGACACTTGCGACTCCTTCTGTTCTTAACAATTCTTTCTCTAATTGCTTCGCTATCTGCTGAATATCCGTTTTTGAATCCTTCGTATTCAATGATAGCTGGATGACTGGGAATTGGGCAGGATCGAACTTCAAGAATCTTGGTTTGTCTGCTCCATCAGGAAGAGGTGTAATATCGATGCGCTGCATGACATCTAACTGAATTGCATCCATATCTGTAGACCAATCGAATTCTAATAAGATGAAATTAGCCCCTTCTTGTGATGTACTATTCACAGATTCAATACCTGGTAAAGTACTCAAGGAGGATTCCAAAGGCTTCGTAATTTTTTCATCTACCTCAATTGGACTTGCACCTTGATAGTTCGTGACAACGACTGCAATAGGAGGATTTAAATCTGGTATTAAGGTAACAGGTATTTTAAAAAATGAAACCCCACCTAGAATTATGACTAAGAACATAATAACAGTTGTAAATACGGGTCTTTTTATCGAAAAATCACTAATTTTCATTTACGGGGGACCACCTTCTTATTTGCTCTTTCTATCATATGCTCTACAGAAGAAGAGTTCAAATTTTTATCACGTGTAATGCATTGACAGTGTTGATCTATTAAGATGAGTTTTATGAACCAAAGTTATCGCGAGCAAATAGTATAGAAAATAGAGATTTGCCCATATAAATGCTCTCTTCCCGGATGTGCGCTTGCCGCACGCTACGCATGAGCCTTCAGGATGATCGCTACGCCCCTTCATCCTTTTTGAAGTCTCATTCTTCGCGCTCATGCGGCTTGGAAGACGCACATCCTATAGATTGATACTGGATAAATATTCCTTTTCGTAAGTAAATCTATATTGAGAGCAAGTAAGTCTGTTTTGACCGCATGTAAGATATAGCAAAGCGCAAGTATATTCAAAGTAATCGAAAGTAATCGACAATCCAACGTAAGTAAATAGGATTGAGGATAGAGATTTTCCCATATAGATGCTCTCTACCCGGATGTGCACTTGCCACAGCCGCACATCCTATAGATTGCTACAGAAAAGGAAATCACTATTAAAGGAATTAATTTACTGTAAGTATGCTTTTTTAAATCATTATTTTTTTAATAAATGCACTGCTCAATTTCTAATTAATATCTACTTATATTTGATTGGAGCTCAAGGCATCGACTCAAGTGGGAACAGCAAATGTTTTCTGCATCGAAAGCGAAGCGTCAGGTACACGAGCTGAAAGCCCCGCAGGAACGCATTCAGGGGACAAAGATTAGGTGCATCGTGTGGCAACGCCTTTGCGACCAACATCCTGTTGGTACGAGGAGATTAAGCCGTGCCCGCTTAAAGGGCCCGCATGGAGCGTAAATAAACATTGTTTAGATTTCACTACTAATTACTTTTTTATTAAATTGACTCGAATAGATGAAATATCTTTATTATTAGAAGTCTTCAATCGCAAATGCTTTCCTTCAAAAATAGAAAGAGGTCACCTTATAGGCAACCTCTTGGATATTAAAGTAAATTATAAAGCTTAATGTGCTCATATTTGTCCTGGAACCAACGAGTGGCGAACTCATTTTCAAATAAGAATACATAGTTATCATAACGATCTCTTACAAGCATAGAACGTGGTCCTGTCATAGATTCCTTCACTTCTTCTTCGTTCTCAATCCATCGAGCTACTTTAGATCCGATTGGTTCCATTCGGACCTCCACATTATATTCACTATTCATACGATGCTCAAACACTTCAAATTGAAGCTGTCCAACAGCACCTAAAATAATTTCCTCAGTGTGAAGTGTTTTATAGTACTGAATGGCTCCTTCTTGTACTAATTGTAAAATTCCCTTGTGGAAATGCTTCGACTTCAATACGTTTTTAGCAGTTACTTTAACAAATAGTTCAGGTGTAAATTGTGGAAGTTTCTCATAAGTAAAAGCTTTCTTGCCTCCGACAACCGTGTCTCCTATTTGATAATTCCCCACATCGTAAAGTCCAATAATATCTCCTGCAACTGCCGTTTCAACTGTTTCACGATCATCGGCTAAGAACTGAGTTGACTGCGTCACTTTAAACGTTTTTCCTGTACGAGCTAAAGTAACCGTCATGCCTCTCTCAAACCTACCGGAAACGATACGAACAAATGCAATACGGTCACGGTGAGCTGGGTTCATATTCGCTTGAATTTTAAAGATAAAACCAGAGAAGTCTTCGTTTAACGGATTGATTTCTTCTTCCTTTTCTGTCATGCGAGGCTGAGGAGTTGGTGCAAACTGTAAATACGTTTCTAAAAATGTTTGTACCCCGAAATTAGTTAATGCACTACCGAAGAATACTGGAGTCAAATCTCCATTCAATACTTTTTCCTTATCAAAATCATTCCCAGCTTCGTTTAGCAACATGATATCTTCTATGGCCTGAGTGTAGTAGGAAGTTTTTTTCATCGAATGATCGACTGCAAGCTCTCCCTCTTCATCTAAAGGAAGAAATCTCTCCGATTCTTCTGTACGGAATTGCTCAATTCGTCCATTATAACGATCATAGATACCTAAGAACTCTTTACCCATACCAATTGGCCAGTTCATTGCATAAGATTGAATGCCAAGAACCTCTTCTAGCTCTTCCATTAGTTCAAGTGGTTCTTTCCCTTGACGGTCAAGTTTGTTTATAAAAGTAAAAATAGGAATGCCTCTCATACGACAAACTTTAAATAGTTTTAACGTTTGTGCTTCAATACCTTTGGCAGCATCGACAATCATTACTGCACTATCAACTGCCATCAATGTACGATACGTATCCTCACTAAAATCCTGATGTCCAGGTGTATCCAATATATTTATACGACAATTATTATAGTCAAATTGCATAACGGAGGATGTTACCGAAATTCCACGTTGCTTTTCGATTTCCATCCAGTCAGATGTTGCAAATTTCCCTGATTTTTTTCCTTTGACTGTACCTGCATCACGAATAGCTCCACCAAAGAATAAAAGCTTTTCCGTAATAGTTGTTTTACCAGCATCCGGGTGGGAAATAATTGCAAAAGTTCTTCGCTTCAATATTTCATCTTGTAATTTTATATCCATTCTGTTATATCTCCTTCTTATTCACTTACTAATCATATGGATTTAGGGAGCAAAAAACAAGTAAAAAAGAATCGGTTTTACCCGATTCTTAAGAAATTTGTGTGTTTACATAGCTATACAAAAGTTTAGCTGTGTTTTCCAATGAATCAATATGTGTACGTTCATATGCGTGAGAAGCTTCAATTCCTGGTCCCAATAGAGCATGCTTCACATCATACCCAGCACGAATAGCTGCCGAAGCATCTGATCCATAGTAAGGATAAATATCTAATTTATAATCGATATTCTCTTTTTTAGCCAGTTCTACTATTTGACGAGTTAATTCATAATGATATGGTCCAGAAGAATCTTTTGCACAAATAGACACTGTATACTCATCCGACGATTGTCCGTCTCCAATAGCACCCATATCAACAGCCAAATATTCTACTGTTTCTGCAGGTACGTTTGAGTTACCCCCATATCCAATCTCCTCATTATTGGAAATATAGAAATGTGTTGTATGTGGTAAAGTGACATTTGTATCTTGAATTGTTTTGATTAATTGAAGTAGTAATGCTGTACTCGCTTTATCGTCAAGATGACGGGATTTGATAAAACCATTTTCAGTTTCTTCGAATCGAGGATCGAATGAAACAAAATCCCCCACCTCTACACCTAACTTGCGTGTATCTTCAGCAGTTAATACTTTTTCATCTATACGGACTTCGATATTTTGTTCATCTCGAGGTAAAGCACTAGCGTTTTTATATACATGCACAGTTGTTTGGTGCATTAAAATAGTACCACGAATTTTTTTACCATCCGCTGTATGAATAGTACAATATTCACCTTCCACTGCATTCCAATTAAAGCCACCGACCATAGTAAGTTTTAATCTACCGCTTCCTTTAACTTCTTTTACCATCGCACCTAAAGTATCTGTATGCGCAGTTAAAAGTCGATGCTTCGTTTCATCTGTTCCTTGTATTGTAGCGATTAACGCACCTTTATTTGTCCGAATATAATCCACTTGCAGTTGCTTTAAAATATTCTCCATAAAGTCCATGATCTCTTTTGTATAACCAGACGGACTTGGAATTTCCACCAATTGTTTTAATAATGTAACCGTTTCTTTTGCATGAAAAGTAAATGTCATTGATATATCCTCCTTCAATTCCTTGTTATTATCTTATCAGAGTCTTATATATTTTTTAATACAAAATTTGGTACTTGATGCGCTTCTAAAGGTTTTGAGTAGTAATATCCTTGAACAGTGTGACAGTCATGATTCTTCAAAAACTTAATAACCTCTAAAGTTTCTACTCCCTCTGCAACTACCTCTAGTCCTAAACTATGACCTATCCTAATTATAGAGGATACAATCACTTCATCTCTGCCTATTAACACTCGGTCCATGAGACTACGGTCAATTTTTAATGTATGAATCGGCAGCTCACTTAAATATCGGAAATTAGAAAAACCGGAACCAAAATCATCCATTGCTAGCTTAATTCCAAGTTTCTCTAATTCATATAATAGCTTCAATAATCTATCCATATTTTTCATTAATATATTTTCTGTCATTTCAATTTCCAAATACTCTGGAGGTAACCCCGTTTTCTTTAAAATTGCATGCAGGTTTGCTAAAAAGTCATATTGCTCTAGCTCTACGGGACTTATATTGACGGAAATAGTTTGAAAAGGAATCCCTTGTCGAATCCACGTTGCACCTTGTCTGCAAGCTTCTTCTAATACGTACTTTCCAATTGATATAATGAGACCAGTTTCTTCTGCGAAAGGTATGAAGTCGTTTGGAGGAATAATTTCTTTGCCTTTTTTATTCCAACGAATTAATGCTTCATAGCCATGAATAGATTCACTTTTCAAATTGACTTTAGGCTGATAGACGAGGTAAAACTCATTATTATCTAGCCCTGATCGGATATCACTTTCTAAACCCACCTTGTTGACATAACCTTCCATATGTTTTACATCGAATAGCACAGCATTTCGTTTGCCATACTCCTTAGAAATATTTAATGCTAAGTCAGCTGCACGATGAATTTCCATATAATTGGACCCATGTAGTGGAAAGCAAGCTATACCGATTGAACAAGAAATATGTATTTCCATTTCTTCAATACTAAATGGCTCTTCAATCTTTTGTATTACTAGCTTTGCGTCTTCTAGCGTCGTAATATCTTTTTGTTGTTCCACAATCAGCACAACAAATTCATCCCCGCCGATACGATATAACTCTCCTACATGTTTATAGAAATTTTTAATTCTCGTCGCAACTAACTTTAACAGGGAATCTCCGGTAACATGCCCTAAGGAATCATTAATGTTTTTAAAACGATCCAAATCAATATACACAAAACTAAAAGGCGAGTAATTGTTTATCATTTGTACAATATCTCTTTCTAGCGCAGCGGTGTTATAGGTATTTGTCAAATGATCACGATACGCAAGCTCAGCAAGTTTAGTTCTCGTGGATTCAAGTTCCGTTATATCATTGCCAATTCCAATCGCACCACTTATTATTCCATTTTGTTCAATTGGAGAGATTGTAATATGTATACATCTATCACCTAACCATTCATTATAGGAGACTTCCTCACCAATATTAACTTTGTTTAGATAAAATAATAATCGATCAGTCATCTCTTCTGAAAAATATGTATTTATACTATAGATAGGACTTAATATTTTATTCTTAATAAAATCACTGTTAGGTTGAATAGTTTGTAGCCCTTTATTTGCTAAATAGTCTGAGGCCACTTTCCCTGTCAATAATGAAAAACCATAATTGTTATCATTATCTTTTTCCACTTTGAAGACTAAATTGTTTATGTGGTGTACTACTGTTTCAAAAGATGATAATAGTTTGGATTTTAATAATATTTCCTTTTCTTTTTCTAGTGTAATATCAGTACGGATACTTAGAAAGTAAGTTTCATTGGAATATGTTTCAATAGGTATTATGTAAGTTTTTACCCAATAAATTTCACCGTTCTTGCGTCTATTGCAGATTTCACCTGTCCATGTGTGTCCTTTAAGAATGGTTGACCACATTTCTTTAAAGAAAGAACTTGGATGAGTTTTCGAATTAATAATTTTATGTGTATTTCCTATTAATTCTTCCTTTGAATATCCTGTAATATCACTAAAGCGATTATTAACGAATAATATTTGTCCTGACTTATTTGTAACAGCTATTATCATCGTTTCATTCACTGCATAATCCATAAGCTCCATCTTAAAAAAGGCATCGTCTAGCTTTTCCTGAAGTGCCATATCGCTCGCCAATGACTCATTGAAAATTGCAGTTTTAACTTTATATAATAGTTCATCGGTGTTCGTGTTAAATACAGACTTCATCCTGCTTCCCCCACCCCAAGAAAATGATTAATTAGTATCAACATTACATATAATATTAGTAAAATAGTCTCTGTTTGTCAATGTCATTACTATGAAATATGGATAATCCGAGTCATTTAATCCTAATTTAGAATATTTCGAAGCGTCTCCAAAGCAAATGTTTATTTAAGCATTAATTTTAAACAGTTTAAAAAAAGCCATCATAACTTTCTAAAAAGTTATGATGGAATAAATTAATTTTCATTAAAATTACTTTAGCAAGCCTCTTACTAACTTCACCTTATTTTTATACGGTGGAAAAACAATATTAATTGGTAACGTAGTATTTTTCTTTACGATAGATTTTTGGTGGGTAAATAATGTAAAACTCGCTTCTCCATGATAAGATTGAATCCCGGAATTTCCTACTCCACCAAATGGTAAATGGGGACTACCAGCATGAGTGATTGTGTCATTTATACAGCCACCACCAAACGGTAGCTCTTGTAGAAAGAATGCCTGCGCTTTTTCGTGTTCGCTAAACATATAAGCAGCCAAAGGTTTTGGTAATTGGCGAATTCGATGGATTATACTACGTAAATCTTTGTAACCAATTATAGGTAACAGTGGTCCAAACAATTCATCAGCCATTGATGGACTATTAAAGTCAACCCCATCTAATAACGTTGGTTCAATAAATAAATCATCTCTATCCGTTTTACCACCAAAAATAATATGATTACTCTCCGCTTCTAAAATTCGCATAAGTCGATCAAAATGATTGTCATTCACTATTCTTCCAAGGTCAGGACTCTGTTGCGAATTCTTACCATAAAATTGAACAATAGCTTTCTTCATCTGTTCGATAAACTTATCTTTTACATTTTCCTCAACTAATACATAATCGGGTGCTATACATGTTTGTCCGGCATTAACAAATTTCCCCCACACAATGCGTTTAGCTGCAACAGCTAAATTTGCAGTATGGTCTACAATAGCCGGACTTTTCCCTCCTAATTCTAAAGCAATTGGGGTCAATCTTTCCGCAGCTGCTTTCATCACTATCTTTCCTACTTGAATGCTTCCCGTAAAGAAAATAAAATCAAAAGGTGCATGAATTAACAGCGAAGTTTCTTCTTTTTCTCCCTCTACAACACGAATGTATCTCGGGTCATATGCTTCCGAAATAATTTTTTTTACTATTTTAGACGTATGTGGTGTTGCTTCAGACGGTTTAATAACGGCACAATTGCCTCCAACAATAGCTCCTATGAGTGGTTCCATAATAAGCTGGAATGGATAATTGAATGGTGCAATGATCAAAACAGTACCATAAGGATCATTTACGATAAAACTTTTGGATGGCATTAAAGCAACTGGAGTTTTTACATACTTTGGTTCCATCCACTGCTCGATATTTTTAATCATATATGAAATATTGTCATAAACTAACCCAATTTCTGTAACATAGGCTTCAAATTCACTTTTTCTTAAATCTTTGTATAATGCTTCTATCACTTCTTTTTCATACTTTTTAATCGTAGTTTTTAGTATTTCCAATTGTTCTACACGGAATGCTACAGGTCTAGTCAATCCAGCATAAAAATATGCTTGATGCTCATCTAACATATGATTTAGTTGTTGTTCTGTAAATTTCATTTATATTCGCTCCTTTTTATTCCATTTATCTTAAGGGAATCATACTATTTATTTCTATTAGAAGAAAGAACAAACATTTATATTGGAATACATGAAGTGTGTCTTTCGTGGAATACTATTTTCAAGAAGTCCTTTCCCACAATAGACTGTAACTATAAGTCTATAAGACTTTAGGATACCTATGCTATATGATCCATTTTTCAGTTAATTGGTTTATGTGTGAAGCTTGGCAGGGTATAGACTTGGTATAGAAAAAATGATTAAAGGGAGGAAATAATAATGACTGAAACAGAAACTTGGTGGGAGCCCATTTTTACAGGAGCTTTTGCGCTAGGGCTTAATAAAGAACGTATGAATGAAATAGAGGAAGAATCATTTTTATATTTTAAAGAGGACCAAGGTGAAATGGAGACAACTAATTGAATAATGTATATAGGATCAGCTTTTCCCTTCATAAGAAAAAAGGAAAAGCTGATTTTTCATTCTATATTTCTCCAAAGGTATAAGGCAGCGTAACTATTATAGGGTGCCCAGGAGGCTAAGTGAGGGGTAATTTCACTTTTCATAGGCTTTCTATCTAGATGCCATTGTTGCTTGAGCGAATTTTGAAGACCTATATCTGCCAAAGGAAACAGGTTCTCTCTTCCTAAGCCAAATAACAAGAAGCTTTCCGCTGTCCATGGACCAATTCCTCTATACTTTATCAGTTCAGAAAGTATGAAATCATCCGATTCAGTTACAAGTGCTTCTAAGTTCAAAGCCCCTTCTACAATGGCTTTAGAAATCCCTATCATATACTCTGCCTTTCTTGTACTAAACTGCATTTGACGTAGCGTTCCAACATCAAGATTGGCAATAATCTCAGGAGCTGGATACAACCAGACACCTTCTTTGCTTTTACTAAAAGTATGAACAAATCGTTCTGTTAATGTTCTTGCAAAAGTAAGATTTAGTTGCTGATGAATGATACTTTTCATAATATTCCCATACAACGAAAAGTCAGTAATAATTGGGGTGCCCTCAAATTTTAAAAACAATGAATGTAAATTAGTTTCTAAAAAGTGCTCGTGAATAGGCAACAGACTTCTATTGAAATGAAATATGGACAAGACACGTTCATATTGTTCTTCTGTTTCTAACCCGGTTAGTATAAATTTTGGTTCATGCAATGTTCCGATACTTTGAACCGTTATAATTGTTTCATCTAACGGGATTTTGACTGTTTGATTGGAGAGATCTACAGAATTTAGCGGATCTAAAGCTAGTCTTCTTAATACATCCTCCATACGATAGGTAAATGCTAATTCCACGGTTTGTGTCATGATTTATCCCCTTTCGGTAATATGCTAAACTACAATGGGTGATATAAATGAAAAAGTTTTTTGTATGTATAGGTGGTCTGTTTTTTTGCTTACTATATGGCTGTGAAGAAAATTCCACTAACAGTGTCATTCAAACAAGTGGTAGTACCAAACAAATTCCAGTAAAAGTAGTTGAGGTTACTGACGGTGATACTATTAAAGTTAAGTATAATGGAAACATAGAAAAAGTTCGATACTTGCTAATAGACACACCGGAAATAAACCATCACACATTAGGAAAGCAACCATTTGGGGAAGAAGCGAAACAACGGAACAAGGAATTATTAAATAGTGGGGATGTAACGATTGAGTTTGATGTAGGAAATCGCTTAGACGACTATGGCAGAATGCTTGCGTATATTTATGTGGATGGCCAGAGCGTTCAAAAGACGTTACTCGAAGAGGGGATGGCACGTGTTGCATATATTTTCCCTCCAAACATACGGTATTTAGACGATTTCGAGGAAGCTTCCGAAAAAGCTGAAAAGAAAAATATTGGCGTATGGGAGACAGAAGATTACGTCACTAATCGAGGATTCGATGATGCGGTCATCTCCGATAACAGCGCTAAGGTAGAAATACAAACATCCGGAAAATGTATCATCAAGGGCAATATTAATCGACAAGGCAAGAAAATTTACCATATCCCTAGTGGAAAATATTATGAACAAACAAATCCCGAAGAATGGTTCTGTAACGAGCAGGAAGCTATAAAAGCAGGATTTAAAAAATCTGGGGAGTAAGAAAAATCGGGCAAAAAGACGCCAACCCCTTTAAGACATAAATATGCCGTTGATTTCTACTCCGGTCGGACGCTTTCCGTGGGCGTGGGCATGGCCTCAGCCGCTTCCCTCGCCTCGCTCAGTCTAGGTTCTTCAGCTCGTGCTGTTCCCACTGGAGTCGCCACTCCGCGCTTCAATCAACAATGTCCACTTGAAGTAAATGGATAATTGAAAACAATAGTATTTACTAATTCCTATTGTATATAGAAATAAGTAATGTTGAAATATGCTCTAGTACAAAGAAATTTTACTGTCTGCATCTATCATTGGATAATAGCATTTCTAATTCAACAGCGATTACAGATGATGTTTTCACTAAGTAAAATTGGACCAATCTTATAATGGAGTACTACACACTAATTGATTGTAGTGAAAGGTGACGACTCCGGCGGGATGAGTGAGACAGATGAAACATCACAAACGACGCGTCAGCGACGGTGATGGTTCATCGCTCACCCCGCGGAGGCCAACAGGATGTGGTCACGAAGGCGTTGCGCTCGCGTGGTGACGTACTTAGCCATCGTTCCTTTGTCTCCGCCTGTAACGGAAATCACTAGTATTATTCATTCTTTAAAGTATCATGAACCCAGTATGCACGGGCCATTTTTATATAATTTTATTCTAAAAAAACAAACTGTGTAGCCTCCTATTAAAAGGCCACACAGCTTTATGTTCTAGCACCTTTTACTTTTGCTTCTGGTACTGTTTCTTCTGGCGGAATATCTGCAAATGTTTCATTTTCTTCTTCTAAATCTCTAGTACGATGTGCTAAACGCGAGGCTGCACTTGAAGCAATACTTGCTACTAAATCATCTAGAAACGTATGAACAGCTCCGCCGACTTTTGTATCTAATTTTGAAATAAGTCCAATTTTATTTTTATCTAAATGCCCAAAGGTAGTTACTGCAATACTTCCATAAGTAAATACAGCTCCTAGTGCAATCGTTTCGTCTACCCCAAACAAACCTTCATCCGATTCAACTATTTGTTGTAATGGTGCAGATAACATTTTTTTCTCTGCTAACTCGTCAAGTTCGATACCAACTAATATCGCATGTTGCATTTCTCTTTTTTTCAATACGCTTTTTACGGATTCTATACAATGCTCTATAGTAAGCCCTTTGTTGTAAGGAAACTGCATTTCAAATACGATTTTTGCAATTTCTTCAATAGTAACTCCGCGTCTTTTTAACGCATCCTTTGTAGCCTGCTCCACTTCACGTGAATGAACTCTAGATGTCTGTCTATCCATATTAGTATCCCCTTTGTTGTTTTAGCGTTTGGTTTATTATACCTCTTTGCTAGTATATGATACAATTTCTGTACTACATGAATGACATTAGGAGGAACTTATGAACAAAGGTACTATAGAGGATATAACGCTTTTTAGCGAGGCTTTACAGGAAGAAATGCAACTACTAATTTACTTGCCACCAAATTATTCTGCACTATATAAATATTCTGTTCTAATCGCATCCGATGGTAAAGACTATTTTCAACTAGGTAGAATCTCTCGGGTGGCTGACGATTTATATGAAGAAGAAGCGATTGAAAACTTAATCATCGTTGGAGTACCTTATAAAAGCGTAAAAGATCGAAGAGATAAATACCATCCAGATGGTTCTCAGCATGCTGCATATATACGATTTTTAGCTCAAGAATTAGTTCCTTATATAGATGAAAACTATCCAACTTATCAGGTTGGTATGGGTAGATCACTAATAGGTGATTCGTTGGCAGCGACTGTTTCACTTATGACAGCTTTAGCTTATCCAAATACATTTGGAAGAGTAATTATGCACTCCCCACTCGTAAATGAAGACGTTCTAGAAAAAGTAAAAAACCACGAAGACGTTCATGCATTTTCTCTTTACCATGTGATTGGAACCGAAGAAACTGCAGTTAAAACAGGTGATGGTTTATTAACGGATTTTATCACTCCAAACAGAGAGTTACACAATTTAATAAAAAATAAAGGGTTTTTGACCTTTTATGACGAATTAGAAGGAAATCATACTTGGAAGCTTTGGCAACCAGATATAAAAAGATCACTGTTGCAAAATTTTAGCCTATAGAGAAATATTTGTTATAATAGTGATATGATTTGTATGAAAATTTGAGGAGGTAATGAAAATGAAATACGGAATTGTTGCTTTTCCATCTAAAAAGGTACAGGACTTCGCCAACTCCTATAGAAAGCGTTATGACCCTCACTATGCTTTAATTACTCCACATATGACAATTAAAGGAGTATTTGAAGCAGATGAAAATGAGATTAAATCGATTGCTGAGAAGGTTACTGAAGTAGTAAAGAATCATAAGCCATTTACATTAAAAACAGCGAAGGTTAGTTCATTTGCCCCTGTTACTAATGCAATATATTTTAATGTGGAGCCCACAGCTGAGCTAGTTAAACTACGTGAAGATCTAAATGCGATTCAATATAATGATGAGGAAAGTTATTCTTTTGTTCCTCATATTACAATCGCTCAAAAGATGAGTGCAAGTGAACATGATGATATTCTTCCTCAATTAAAAATGATTGGTGCTGAATTTGAAGAAGAAATCGATCGACTTCATCTTTTATACCAACTAGAAGATGGATCATGGACTGTTTATGATACATTTAGATTGTCTGGAGCTGAGTAAGTATTGGTGTACGCAAAGAAAGTTGAAACTGAAAAAGAATATCAAGATGCAATTAATATTAGAAGAAAAGTTTTTGTAGAGGAACAGGATGTCCCGCTTCACCTTGAACTCGATGAGCATGATGCGGAAGCTGTGCATTTTGTAGCATACGATGGAGAAACACCTTTTGGTGCTGGCCGAATAAGAGTAATTGAACCAGGCATCGGAAAAGTAGAACGTGTCTGTATACTTCCAAGTTATCGTGGGAAGAAGTTAGGAAATCTCATGATGCAATGTATGGAGGACTACTCACTTTCTACCGGAATTACCAAGTTAAAACTAAATGCACAAAGTCAGGCTATTCTTTTTTATGAAAAAAGAAATTATACAATAAGCTCTCCTGAGTTTTTAGAGGCTGGAATTCCTCACCGAGCAATGGAGAAACAAATTTAATTTAGTAAATCTTTATGGAGGGTTGTGACTGACGTCATTGCCCTCCATTTGATGTTTAAAAGAATAAAAGAATGGAGTAAATCAAAACCATTGTGATGAAAATGCACTTTTTCCTAATGGAAACATTCTATCCAGATGCGTGATATCGTATGTTGAGCACATTCTAGTAATAGTAATTAGATTAGAAAAAATAGTATTACTTGACTTCTGTGAGAAGTTCTTATAATTCCTTATTTTGTACAAATGATCATTACAATTTTATTTAATAAATTGCATTTTGGGTGTCATTCTTTACTTCATTATCATATACATACTAAGAACGAATGTAATTCGAATACTTCTATATTTTTATATAACTACTGGAACCACACTGTACTTGTCCACATCTGACTTTTATTTGGATCCTCTATTTTTGCTGTTACTCTAAAAGCTGTAGAATGAATTCAAACTATATATGTATCCATATTAAATTCATCTTAACATTCCAAACTTTTTTCAATCTTTTAGTTGGAGATAAGATTTTTTATGATGGATTCTTTTTATTTTTAATGTAGAAATTGGAGTTATATAAAAAAGCAGGAAATCTCCATTTTTTAGGAAGTTCCTGCTAACCCTTAGCCTCTTCATAAATAATATTTCTTCTTGTTAATTAAAAACTATCTGTACCCAAAAATATAAAAGTGTTAGCGTTACAATCGTTGTTATCGGAATAACTTTTATCGTGATGCTTAAATAATCTTTCCACGTAATATTAATTTTATTTTTCCTTAAAATATCCATCCAAATAAGGGATGCGAGCGTTCCAATTGGCAATAACAGCGATCCCATGTCGCTTCCAATTATATTTGCAAGATAGATAGTTTTTAATGTAATTGGGTCTAAGCCCATTTCTGTTAATGTTATTGTCCCAATCATTAAGGCAGGGTGATTGTTAAAAAGGTTAGAGAGTATGGACACTAATCCTCCCATGATGAAACTTGCTTGAAATAGCCCCTGCTGAACTATCGGTTTACACCACTGAACTAATAATGCAGTTAGTCCAACATTATGCAGGCCATAAATAATTACGTACATAGAAAATGCAAAGATTAGAATATGCCATGGCGTCTTTTTCAAAATATCTATAGGATTAGATTTTAAATGGTATCCTCTCCAAAGCAAAAGAATGACAGAACTAATTGCTGCTACTATTTCAATGGGAATATTTACATAAGAAGCGACAAATAGCATACCTCGTACAACTAACACATAGAATAGGATCTTCAACATAAATTTAGTCCGCTTTTGTTTTGTTTCTAAGGATATACTTGCTTTCAGTGGGTGAAAGCTTTTAGTGAAAAAGGATTCTTCAATATTGATGAGAGATGTTGGTAAAGTTACTGGCAGTTTTTCCTTCACAATGATGAACATCAAATATGACATAAACAATAACCCTAAAGTTGCTGGGACAAACATCATTAAAGTATGCATCCATAATGACATATCTACAATTTCTAAAGCTATTAAGTTAACTAGATTACTTACTCCTATAGGTGCGCTGGAGGCAGTAGCGATTAATGCTCCACTGATTAAATAGGGGATCTGTTGATGAGGTTTTAGTCGCATATTCTTCAGTAATAATATTAAAATGGGAGTTGTTATTAATATACTACCGTCATTATTAAACAATAGTGTCATCCCAAAACATAATAACTGAATATTCCAATACAATCGATATCCCGAACCTTTTGATAAACTTACAATTCGAGTAGCTACCCAGTTAAAAAAACCGAAGCTTTCTAATATGACAGCCATGACAACTGTCGATATAATAGTAATGGAAGCCCCTCCAATTTTATCGATAATATCTAAAACATCCTCTAATGACACAATACCTGCTAATAATATAATCACAGCACCAATTGTTGCTGGCCAAGCTTCATTTACTTCTCTAGGTCTTACAAAAATGACTAACATAGTAGATAGGAACACCAAAATGGCGATTCCAATTTGCCAACTCATACATATACCATTTCCTCTCCTTGTTAAGATTGTCCGCTTCCTTGTATGTATATTCTCTTTCTACTTAGAGAAACGAGGTGTATGTCCATATTCCTTAAAATAATATAAATAATTCACTATTTTTCAAGAAAAAAGTTTTATGTATTTCCAACTTCAAGAAGCATGAAACATTTCATGCTTCTAATTTTTGTATTTATTTTTACCTTTACGATGTAAGACTTAGTCATGTCATGACTTTATCCATATCTTTCTTATACTTGGTGGATTGTTTTTATATGTTCGATATTTAGATAATCTTTAGCTGCTCTTGCTTTCTCCAACTCAACTATTTGTTCTTCTACATTTTTTATTTTTCCTATATGACTCTTACTTCCTCCAATATTGAACACAACCATTTTATCTCTAAACTTTTCTATTTGAGTTTTAAAGGTATTAACAAGAATTTCATTAGCTAAAGGTTTGGAGTAGTTGTTATTTAACCCGTAAGGACCTTCATTAGAAGTATAAGGAATAAGCCACTTTAAGTGTTTTGTAGATATATACATAGTTTTATAAACGGGTGAATAAAACTCAAAATAGTCATCCATTATCTGAGTAATAGAACCATGTAGAGGCTGATCATCTGCCAAATAAATTTCAGAATTTTTACCTTTTGCATGCTGTAGCGTAGCTAGCAAGGATAAACCCTCGTTATTTCCACCATTATTTAGAATAGACGACTCCTTTGGGGCAGATGTATCAAATTCGTCGTTCTTGATAGCACAGAAACTATGGATATGATTGATAGGGATGTACATATAATCTATTCCGTTAAAAATAACGAGTAAGTCTGTTCCCAAATCAATTAGTGTACCCTTTAATTTCTTTTTTCCTGAAACCTCAATTTGGACAAATTCCTTGATTAGACTTTGAATAATTTTATTCAAGGTCACAACTCCTTTTAGCATTTATTCATCTTCGAACTAAGTTTTCCTTAGTTTGCGGTACATTGCTGTTGCATGTCTCATTAACGAAATATACTGTTTTTCTAATGCAGCTGTGTCTTGTTTGGAATCATAAAATTGATAACCACTATTCATTTCAAACCGTCTAATTTTATCTGGACGATATTCACTTCCTTCAACCCTTGGGTGAAAGTATGATTTGTTATCTGTTTGTTTAAAATTTATCGTATTTGAAATTTGTACTGCAGCGTAATTCATCAATGCAAAGTATTGCTGCTCCAGCATTTCATTTACTTCTTTTCTACTCAGCACATTTGCAGTTAATACTTGTTTTTTTTTTTCTGATGTCTCCGATATTTTATCTAAGACATCGAGTTTGTCATGGCGATCAGAATTTTCGTTTGTTTGATTTGAAAGAGATGTTTGTTGCCCAGTGTTACTGCTAGTCAACATTGTATTTTCGATTGGGATTGCATGTTTCCTTTTCGAATCAGCTTTCTTTGGTAGTGCAACTGTAGATTGATCGCTATTCATAGTACTCCAAGCCGTTAAAAGTATATCTTTTCCCTTCATCTCCAAACGATTTTCGGGAACGTTAAGTTGTTCATCGGAAAACTCATTAGTTTGTTCTTTTATTATTTGATCTTCTAGTTGAGGAGAAAACGTATTTTCCTCCAACTCATCGGTGTTTATCGGTTCCGTTACTTCTGTATGAACACCATCAACTATTGGGGATGATTTCTCTTCACTACCTAAATTATTGGCAGCCGCTGCCGCTAGATTCAAACTTATACTTTCTAGCTTCTCTTTCAATTTAAGATAAAATTCGTTTTCCTCTAATGTATCCGTATTTATCGGTTCCGGAACTTCTTTATGAACACCATCATGTATTGTGGATAATTTCTCTTCACTTACTAAAATATTGGCAGCCGCTGCTGCTATATCCAAGCTTTTACTTTCTAGCGTCTCTTCCATTTGAGAAGAAAATACGCTTTCTTCTATTGCATACGTATTTATAGGTTCCATTACTTCCGTATGAATACCATCATCTATTGCAGCTAGTTCCTGATCACTAACTGAAATATCGGCTTTCTCTTCCAATAGCGAAGAAACTGTACTTTGGTCAGCTTTTCCCTTATTTATAGCATCGTTCCAATCTGCAATAATTCCAATGTCCGGTGATGTAATTCTGTCCTGTATCCCAATCAAATGATCATCTTTAACTTCAATAGATTCTTTGCTAATACGCATCCTATATAATTTTTGGATAGTACGTTGTTCCTTTTTGTTTAAAAAGTAGTGGTCACTTTTAGATATTTCGCTAGAAATATCCGTAATATGTGAAATAGGTATATAAAATAACTCTTTTTTATTGATTAGGATAATATGATCCTCGAAGATACTGCTTAATATACCAAAAAGAGTAGGATTACTAAATTTATTTATAGTAACCCAGTGATATCTTAATGCAATTAATACATCTGTCAAATCATTTCTAACTAGATGTAGACTGGATTCCTTTGCCATACGTAGATCTTTTGCATTCTTAGAAAGTGCTTGTATTTGATGAATTGCTATATAGACAATATTTTCATTCACTTCCAAAACAATATGATTATTTTGAACGTCTAATAAGATACCTTCAACAAATTGATTTTTTGTTAAATACAATCCTATATTCATGTTTTCATTGGCATATAATACATTTTCGAAGTTTTGTTTCTGCATTTGGAGATCGCCTCCCTTTTAGAATAGTCGTCGCTTTTAAATAAAAAAAGCGACGAATGCATCCTCTATTTATTTACTAGCTTTACTTTTCTTTTTCTTGATTATTTGAATCTTTTTTATTTTCTTCTTTATCATTTTTACCTTTGTCTTCTTTATCATTTTTACCTTTGTCTTCTTTATCATTTTTACCTTTGTCTTCTTTATCATTTTTACCTTTGTCTTCTTTAGTTTTTTCAATCTTTGCTCCATAGCTGATATTACGAATATGGAATAAAGCAACTCGGATTATTTCTTCGTTCGCCACGATTGTTACAAAATCATCTGTAACTACGTCCAGAACGCCTTCTAGTGTTTCAGGTCCACCACGGTTAATTTTTACCCAATGTAGTGTTAGACAATCCAAAATACCTCTAAAATCATCTGCTTGTAAATACTTAAAATCCTTAGGTATTTCAAGAGTGAATTCTACTGGTTTTTTTGAATTATGAGTCAAACTTTTAATATGCTGTGTATTATAATAAATAATGCCATCTTCTTCTGTTAGAAGAGTAAAGTAATCATCCTCTGCTGATAAGAGCTTACCAACCCGCGATTCTGGACCACCTCTATCCACTTTAATTACTTTGTCTACTAGAGAGAGTATCATTTTCTTATTCATCTTTCTAACCTCCTTTTTTAGTATCCTAGTATCTATATGTATCCCAGGGTATTTGAGTATTGGTTAAACGCCCATTTACCAATAATTATACAAGCACTCAATATAAGTTAGTTCCCGAACAAAATTGTACTTTCCTACATACTCTGTAACAGTGACATTAAATTATAGAAAGTAGTGAGTAATTTTGAAAGACCATAAAAAGAAAAAAATGCCTCATCATAGATCGGCAGATACATCAAAAGAACTTACCGATACTAATGTAAGTGAATCGGAAGAGGAAACAGAAACGGTAGAACAAAACCAAGTTTCCAAGAACAAAAAAGAAAAGGACCAGAAAAAAGAAGAAGATAATACAGAAGATAAGGAAAAAAAGGAGAAAAAGAGCTCTAGGGATTCAGAGAAAAAAGAAGATAGTAAAGCAGATAAAAAAGAAAAAAAGGAAAAAAAAGAATCCAGTGATTCTGATAATAAAGATGAAGATAGTAAAGATAAAAACGAAAAAAAAGAATCCAAAGAATCAAATAAAAAAGAGTCTGATCATAAGAAAGACTCGAATGGTAAGAAAAAAGGACATAAGAAATAGTTGATCTTTATTACTGCATAGATTGCACTTTGGACATAAGAATGGCATAATTTTTCATCCATACTTAAATGGTTAATGATATTCCACATGGCAAGTGATATACCGAATGAAATAATGGATTAATAAATATAATAGTATATGCCAAATTCACAAAGTAAATAAAGGTCTAGCTAATCCCCTTCATGGAAATAGCTGGACCTTTATTTAATGCTCTGGTATATCATAGGTAATAATAGGACAAGTAATTTATATTAGACCTCTCTTAATGGTTGGAGAAAGAAAAACCGCTTATCGGAATAACCCGATAAGCGATTTTCTAATACTTTGAACTACACATACAAGTTAACACTGTTTCCTTTGCCATTTATTTCAGCAATTCTTGGTGATAGGTTTACTGGATTTGGATGAATAAAGCCTTTAAATAATGGTTGGGTTGATGGTCTTTCACTTTCCAGTAATTGCTCTTCTTCCTCTTCAAGAAGTTGCTCTTGCTCTTCTAAGTGATCATCAAAAACAGATTTAAATTTTGCATTTTGGATATTATCAATATAAGCAAAATTACGATCGTTTCCAATCATTCGATTAGCATAAACTTCCGTTTGAATCGATTGCATTGGAAGAATATATCCCATTTTCTCCACCCCCACATTATTATTCTATTAAGCTTTACCCCATTTTAATACGACTTAAACCTTTCATTCAAATATAATCTAAATATTCTATTAGATTATAATAATTTTTGAATATCTGCCATACTCAATGAACTACCGCTCTGTAAAATCGAGCGAGTAAGTTCATTTTCTAATTCCTGAGAAACAGGTTTATTTGCTAGCTTGCCAACTTTACGTACAATTTTACGAACCTGTTTTTCATCCGTAAAATCAGCATATGAGATGGCATTGGCAAGCGTAAATAGTTCATCCATTGATACACCAGTTTTATTTTCTATTGATTTAAAAAATGAATTTTGCATTATTTTTCCCCCTCACATCTTTATAATTTTGGATTAAGGGAAAAAGCTTCTACCAACAATGATTAATAATATAAATAATACTACGATTAGTACAAATGTAGAACTTTTATTACCTCCGTACTCGTTTCCTCCGTAATATTCAGGATAACCTCCGCCACAGTAGCCGTACATACCTTTCCCTCCTCTCCTCTTCAACCTATTGTATGCAAGAGTTGAATGGAAAAAAGGGCGATTCAACTAGTATCTTGTTTTCCTCTTATGAAAAATGAATGCACCAATTACGCCAAACAAAATAGCAGCACTAATACCAGAGCTTGTTACTTCGAACATGCCAGTCAAAACACCTATCAACCCATGCTTCTCCGCTTCTGCTAATGCACCGTGTGTCAAAGAGTTACCAAAGGAAGTAATGGGAACAGTAGCCCCCGCTCCAGCAAAGTCAATCAATGGCTCGTATAGACCAAAACCATCTAAAATGGAACCTAATACAACTAAAGTACTTAATGTATGAGCTGGTGTTAGTTTAAACACATCCATAAATATCTGACCTATTACACAAATTAGTCCACCAACAACAAATGCAGTAACTAATGATGAAATCATCCTAACCCCTCTTTTCCATACGACATTCAATGGCATGCGCAATACAAGGGATTGTTTCCCCTTGCTGATATGTTAAAGGAGACAATAATGCCCCTGTAGCTACTAGTAAAACACGCTTAAAAAAACCTTTTTTTAGCTGGTCATATATTTGACCAAAGAAAACAGTTGCAGAACATCCTGCTCCACTAGCACCTGCATTGAAAAAAGTATCATTTCCATAGAACTGAGCTCCCGCATCTTGAAGGACAACACCAGTATTTTCATCCTCAAACATTTCCTTTAGTATAGAAATTCCTATATTCCCTAAATCACCTGTCATGATTACATCGTAGTCTGCCATTTTACTGTTCGTATTCGTTAAATGCCGTTCAATTGTATCCCTTGCCGCAGATGCCATTGCTGCACCCATATGCAATGGATTTGTCTGAAAGCTGTCCACTACTCTGCCGATTGTGGCATGAGTGACTACTGGGGAATTTTTTACATCTTTTTCTAGCAGTGCAAAACCCGCTCCAGTTACAGTCCATTGTGCTGTTTTAGGTTTTTGCGACCCATATTCAAGTGGGTATCTAAATTGTCGTTCTACTGCTTGATGATGACTTGATGCTCCGGCAATGACTGTCTTCGCATTTCCCGAGTCCAGTAAAAGACAGCCGAGAATAACGGATTCCATTGAACTGGCACATGCAGAAAAAACACCTAGAAATGGGATAGCCAAGCTTCGCGCTGCAAAATTTGTCGGGGATAATTGATTAATAAGGTCCCCTCCTATTAGAACATCTACTTTATCAATCTGAGTATGACCCTTTTTAGCAGCCCACTGACATGCTTTTTCAATCATTCGGGAAGCTGCCTGCTCATTCGTTTCATTTTTTTCCGTTTCTAATGAAAGAACCTCATCAAAGGAGTCAGCAAAAGCACTATCTTTTTCTACTGGTCCCACTACTATCCCCGTATTGGCTATGCAAATTTTATTTGTAAACTGGAGAGTTCCGAATGTATTTACCATGAAATCACACCTATATTCACTAATATTGTTTTAATGAGTGCGACGACAAATGCAGATAGAACACCAAATAATATAACCGATCCAGCAAGCTTGAACATATTGCCTCCAACTCCTAATACATATCCTTCCGATTTATGCTCTATAGCGGCTGATATTACAGCGTTACCAAATCCTGTAACTGGTACTGCTGAACCAGCACCTCCAATCTGCGCAATCTTTTTGTATATACCAGTTCCAGTTAGAATCATCGAGATAAATACTAAAGTAGCCACCGTTGGATTAGCAGCAGTTCCTTCTGTAAAAGGGAAAAACCGCATATAAAAAAAAGTGATTAGTTGTCCAATAGTACAAATTATTCCCCCTACGATGAATGCTTTTAGTATGTTCATAAAATAAGGCACTTTAGGATTTTTTTCATCAACTATTTTCTGAAATTGTTGTTGGTCCATTATGTCTCTTCCTTTGATAATGATTTTATTTTTTCAATCCTCTTCTTAAGGTCTTCTTCTTTCAGCTTTTTCTCGATGATGGATTCTACTTCCCACATAACTTTTTGATCTGCTGTGACTAATACTTCTTTTTCTGGAAATTGTTTTTCAATTTGTTTTGTAATTTTATTTTCAATTTTTGTTTTATTAAAACGATCAAATCGGTTGATATAAATGGCCACTAAAATATCTTCCTCGTTCATCACACCTTTATATCCGTAAATCGAATCATGTTTTTGCATGATCGGCTTTAGTGAAGTGGAATTATCAGCAGGAAATATTACTTTTTCCTTCTCACTTGAACAAGCGCCCAACAATAAAACCATTAAAAAAACAATTACGCTTTTTTTCATACGATTACTTGCTCCTTTTTCGTGTTAGTATGCTCGCTGCTATTTGAAATATGCGGTTGGGTTACGAGATATTTGCCCTTATCAAGATGATCTTCCCACATACGTTAGTAAGAGATGAAGAGGAGGTGAATTTAATGGGTTGTGGAAATATAGGTGATGTTACTGACGAAAGACGATCTAGAAATTGTGTTTGTGATGTTGTCCGCGCAATTAAAGACATTCAAGATCAAGCAACAAATGACGATTGCCCTCAATGTCCGACAAATTGTTTTCTAGAACCACTTGGAGGTCTTGTGAGCCCTGCTGCTCGACGCCAAGCTGACACACGAGTATTCATGTTATTAACAAAAGACGGAGATCCATTTAAAGCATTTTTCCGTGATAATGATAGATTTGATTGTGATTGCATTTCTGTTTTCTTCCGTGTAGAAGATATCTTTGACGGTTGCTGTGCAACTTTACGAGTATTAGAGCCACTTGACAGAGAACGTAAAGAAGTTGATCTATTGAACGATTGTGGAACAAAAATCGATTTAAGAAAGCTTTGTAAAGTTCGAAATTTCAGATCAACTGGTAGCTGTGTGACTGTAGACTTGGATTGTTTCTGTGCAATTGAATGTATCGCCGATGTATTTTTAGGTGTATGTGACTGATCGTTTCATCATTGTAGTGTCTATTCCGTTCGGGCCTAACCCGAGCGGTTTTTTTATTGGTGAATCAGCCATGGATAGCAAGCTCATTGTGCATTTTGGCAAATAATTTAAAAACGCCAATAAAAAAAGCTATCCTACAATAGGATAGCTCACTTTCACTTCAATATACTTCCACGCCAAACAATTTTAACAATCTCGTCTAACGGGAACGTCATTAATTCTTCTGTACCTACGAGTAAAGTAACGATGTCCTCTTCTACTTTCTCCACTTCACCTTGTACAGATCCTCCATCCTTTAGATGAAATATTAATGGTCGGTACACTTTACGTTGAAATGGTTTTGCTAAAAAGTTTAATTTATCTATAATTTCTAGTGTCTTCGTGGAGTAACTTTTTTGTATTTCATAAATTGATGTACTTTCATCTAGTAGCTCATATGGAGCTTCGATTCGTTCATTTGGTGGTAGATGAAAGACTGGAGGACCTTTTATAAAGAGCAAAGGATCATTAAACGAGTTCATTAGCACATCCTTTTTCCTTTACTTTATGCAATTATAAAAAATATGATACAAATTACAAAGATGAGATAAATAAGGTGGCCAGTCCAAGGTAAATTAAAATACTTACTACGTCATTAACCGTTGTGATAAATGGTCCCGATGCGACTGCTGGGTCTATTTTCATTCGATGAATCAATAACGGTATAAAAGAACCCCCTAATGTAGCAATAAATATAGAGCCAAAAATAGATGAACCTACTAATATACCGATTAGTAAATCGTGTTTCCAAAAATATACTACTCCGACTACTAGTAAACCACAAATGATACCAGTTATAAGACCAGTTCCAGCTTCTCTAAAAAGTAATTTAATCTTGCTTTCTTCCTCAATATCTCCAGTTGCAATACCACGAACAGCCACGGCCAGTGCTTGAGTACCACTATTCCCAGCCATACCAGCTATTAAGGGAATAAAAACAGCGAGCAGGGCAACTTTATCTAAAGTTTGTTCAAAGATACTCATTAAATTAGCGGTAAACATTCCTAGGAACAATAAAATTATCAACCAGGGCAATCTTTTTCTTGCAGCCTGTAATGGTCCTTTATCGAAGGTGTCCATGTTGGAAACCCCTGCAAGTTTCGAGTAATCATCTGATGCTTCTTCTTCTAATACGTCTAAAATATCATCGACCGTAACAATCCCAAGTAAATGATTTTTGAAATCTACTACCGGGACAGCTAAGAAATCATAGTCTTTAATCATTCGAGCTACTTCTTCTTGGTCAACACTTACTAAAACACTAACTACCCGATCATTCATAACATCTTTTATCAACGTATCTTCATCTGCAATTATAAGATCACGAAGTGAAATAACTCCTGTAAGTTTATGATCATCATCCACAACAAATAAATAATAGATGGTCTCTGCTTCTGGTGCAGCACTACGCAAAATAGTCATTGCCGAGCGACATGTTGAATTCTCAGGAATTGCTACATATTCCGTTGTCATAATGGAACCAGCAGTGTATTCCTCATAGTGTAAGAGGTCTTTAATTTCTTGTGCAGATTCCTTATCCATTATATTTAAATAACTTGCAACTTGATCTTTTCCTAACTCATTTAATACATCTACCGCATTATCCGTATACATAAAAGAAAGCATATCGGCAGCATAAGTAATATCCATTTCCTGCATAAATAAATCATATTGTTCATCATCAAACTTTGTCGCTTCAAATAGCTCCGCTATTTCTTTAGGAGAAAGGTAATGATAGATTTTCTTCCTTAAATCTGGCTCCACCTTCTCAAAAAATATGGATTGATCGTACGGATGAAGTTGCATAAATTCTTCTCTAAAATCGTCCATTGAATCATTTAATAAAAACTCAATTAAAATGGACTCCTCTAAAGGCTGTTGAGTCATTTCATCTTTCACAACACTTTCCCCTCCTCTCAGCGTTTGTCCTTACTTATTGTATGGAGTAAGTAATAAATAAGCAATAAAAATATTCCCTAGGAAATAATCTAACTTAATACTTGTTTAAAATGAAATCCCACCATTCTTCCTGTCACTTAGGAATAATTAGTGGGAATCAGCGATTTCATATCTTGCGGAAAAGGAGCAACTAAATGAATATTTTCTTTTGTAAAAGGATGTACCAAGGTTAGTTCTCTTGCATGAAGTGCTTGTCTTTCTATTAACTGTAGATCACCACCATATAAATCATCCCCAATTAACGGATGACCGATAGACATCATATGTACACGAATCTGATGGGTTCGGCCAGTGTGTAGATGTAATCGCACATGGGTAAGCTTTTCTCCAAGTTTTTCAAAACGCGTCAACACTTGAACAGAAGTTTTAGCCTGTTTACCTTCAGAATCGATAACTCGTTCAATAATACTGCCATTTTTTCTACCAATGGGTGCGTCAATAAGAAAATCATCTTGTCCTATATGACCATGAACGAATGCTTCGTAAGTTCGTGAAATTTGTCCTAGCTTTTGCATTTCACTTAATAAATGATGAGCATGCCGATGCTTTGCTACACAAATGATACCTGATGTGTCCTTATCCAACCTAGTAACAATATGTACCGTAGATGATAGCCCGCTTTTCTCCATATATCCAGCTATAAAATTTGCCAGTGTCCCGGTAGGATGCTCTCGAGAAGGAATAGTGCTAACCCCAGCAACTTTTGTGAGAATGAGGAGATGATCATCCTCCATCAAAATAGGGAAATCTACTTGCTGAGGGATTAATCCGTCACTTTTTTTCTCTGGTGGAAATGTAATCATGACTGTATCCCCCACGTCTAATCTATGCCGCACTGTCTTCTCTTCACCGTTGACAGTAATTTTACCACCTTCGTATTTAATACTAGTCAATGCTTTTTTCGAAATACCATATTGTCGAATTGCATCTCGAAGTAATTGTTGCGATTCATTTATTTGAAATGTCAATTGGATTAGCTCATCTTTCATATTTCCAAATCACTATCGATAAATGAGGAATGTACTCTATGCCAAAACGGAAATGCTCTAAACCTAGCGAAGCGTACTTTTTCATCTGCTACTCGATATTTAATGGACTGAACATCTTTATGCAATAACTGAAGATGATCCACGGTTACCATGAAATCGGGTCCTTTCACAGGTTTTAGTAAACAAGAGTGATGTTTTGGTAAGACAAGTGATGAACCAACTGTACGGAAAACCCTATTGTTAATAGATGCAATTTCTGCAAGCTGAATAGCTTCTAACGAAGGATGCACAATCGCACCTCCAAGTGCTTTGTTATAAGCGGTACTTCCAGAAGGAGTAGACATACATAATCCGTCTCCTCTGAAACGTTCAAAATGATCTCCATTAAGCTCTACATCCATTACTAAAGTAACGTCCGGTGACTTTACAGTAGATTCATTTAACGCCAAATAGACTGAACTATCTTCGCCATGTCTATAATTGATCGTCACCTCAAGTAAAGGGTATTCTATTACTTCAAATTCTTTTTTCGCTATACTAATAACAAGTTTTTCAATTTCTTCCGGTTTCCAATCTGCATAAAATCCAAGATGCCCAGTGTGTAGCCCGACAAAAGCAACCGAAGTGGTTAAGTGTTTATACTTATGAAAGGCATGTAATAATGTACCGTCCCCACCAATTGATAAGACAATATCCGGATTTTCTTCATCTATTATAAGTCCAAAATCTACTAGATATGTTTTCGCACTTTCCATTAATTGATTGGATAAATCATCATTTCTAGACAATATAAAAAATTTCATGATTCACGTACCCTCTCTTTCGCTTTTCGATTCACGGAGACTTGGATGAGAAAGTTCCTTATTTTCACTAAAGTATTTTTGTGCTTCTTGAATTTCCCCTCGGATTAAAGACATTTCTTCATCTAGGCGAAATGCTGCTTCTGCTGCATATTGAAGTCTCTTTTTTATCTCTTCTGGAAAGATTCCTTTATATTTGTAATTCAATGAATGCTCAATGGATGCCCAGAAATTCATAGCTAATGTACGTATTTGAATTTCAGCAAGAATATTAATCTCCCCGTGAATAGTTTGAACTGGATATTCAATAATTACATGATAGGATCTATACCCACTTTGTTTTTTGTGGGAAATATAATCTCGCTCTTCAACGATTCTTATATCATTTCTATCACGCAATAATCCTACGACGGTTTCTATATCATCTACAAATTGACACATCATTCGTAAGCCCGCAATATCAGGAATTTCCTGTGCCAACGTATCGGAAGGCTCAAATATTATTCCTTTTTCTAGTGATTTATCATAAATACTTGCCAAAGGTTTGACACGACCTGTCACAAATTCTATAGGTGAATTTGTATTATCTCTCTCAAACTGAGCACGCATTCCTTTTAGTTTTACTTTTAACTCTGAAACTGCCTGTTTGTACGGCTCTAAAAAGCGATCCCATTGCCCCATAAGCTTGACCTCCACTTCCCTTGACCTAACTACTATGCTTGTAAAATTTCACTAAATGCCTCTTCCACTGCTTTGGAGAAATCAGCCCCGTAGTTGTCATTACCTTCAATATTGAAAATAAGCATGTTTAGTTCTTCTTTAAAGCCATGTAAAGTCAGCTCTTCTTCACCAATTTGCAACGAGGGGTCTTCTACTGCTTTCAAAGTATTTACGAGCAATGGCCATACCTCTTGACCTAACTTCAAATAATGGTAGCCAGTCTCATCCTCTAATAGGTAGATAAAAGCAATTGAATCCGAATCAGTAATCATTTGACCTGCAGCTTTTATATGAGAGTTGTTAGGTAACACCTCTAGTGTAAAACGTATATCATTTTCTAATTGAATACCACTATGCACATTATAAGTAATAGGCAAAATAAATCGTTCCTTTCTGTCCATTCTTCCACTATTTTAACATATTGAAACTCGTTGAAAAGCGCTATAATAGAAATAATAGGAAAGGTCGTGTATTATGCAAATCGAAAAAGAAATTGAGTTTAAAAATTTATTAACAAAGCAAGAATTTGAGCTTTTAGTATCCTTTTTTCAGGTAAATCAAAAGGACTTTCGCTCCCAAACGAATTATTACTTTGACACGCAAGATAACTATTTTAAGGACAATGGGATGGGTTTCCGCCTGCGCGTATTAAGAGAAAAAAACGAACTTACTCTTAAACAGCCGATTGAAAAACATGTAATGGAAGAGAGTACAGTACATGTGTCTGATCAAGAGAGGGATGCTATTATCAACCAAACCGCTTTTCCTTCTATTCCCTTTCTTGAGCAATTTAATCTCGTTTCTCCTTTAAAATGCATCGGGATCCTGCAAACAAATCGTGTACACATACCTTTTGAAAATGGAACGCTATTTTTAGATCATTCCATTTATAGTCAAACAGAGGATTTTGAGGTAGAATATGAGAGTAGTAATGTTAAATATGGAGAAAAAGTGTTTCATGATTTGTTAGATTCACATAATATCCCTATGCGACACACAGATAAAAAAATTGCTCGCCTTGTGAAATATAACAACAAGTTGAAAGGTTGATCCCTTTGGATATTCAATCCCTCAAAGTTTTAATGGAAATAAATGCAATGCAATCATTAGGAAGTGTGCAAAACTCTCAAACTAACTCTTCCACTTCTTCCATGTTTTCAGATATGTTAGGACAAGTTTTACAAGCCAGTACAGAAGATCAGGCGACTGAAAATTTTAATTCTTTACTATATAGTGGTGACTCTCCCGTATTTGTTCCATCAAATTTATACTCCGGACAGAGTAGCTTAGTGGATGCTATCTCTTCGTATTCATCTGCTTCTACAAATAGTAGTTCAGATTTTGATGAAATTATTAAGAAAGCCGCAGAAACGTACAACGTTCCAGAAAAGCTTATTTCTTCCATCATCAAACAAGAATCTAATTTCAACCCAGTAGCTACAAGTTCTGCTGGTGCATCCGGACTAATGCAATTAATGCCTGGCACGGCTAAGTACTTAGGTGTCACTAATTCGTTAGATCCTGAACAAAATATAATGGGCGGAGCAAAATATATAAGCCAAATGCTTTCTCAATTTGACGGTAATATTGAAACAGCGCTTGCTGCATACAACGCCGGACCTGGAGCAGTAAAAAAATACGATGGCATACCACCATATAAAGAAACTCAAAATTACGTAAAAAAAGTAATGAATTACTTCCAAGCATAACCTCCCATGGACAACCTATTAATATTAATAGGTTGTTTTTATAGAGTAAGTACTATTAACTAATACCCTTTTTTCTTACTCAAACGAATGCTGAAATGATTGAAAACCTGCAATAGAGCATATCCGTGTAGAAAATCCACCATAGGGATTTTTTATGTTGATGACAACTTACTTTTACTTGTTGAACTGGAAATTTATCTATTCTTTGCTACATTACATCCATTTATAATGCAAAATAATGCTCTTGTAGTTACAAATAATACTTAGAATTATGATTTTTAATAGGATTTTTAAACGGTGTCGGGGCTATCCAGGTGCTAATGCTTTTCTATGAGATAATCTAATTGTTTGAGATATTTGGGTTTCGTTGATAGAATAAGTATAGTGCTAGAGCAAAGGGGTAAAGAAAATGACACAAAAGCCAATACTTCCTTACGATGAAATCGGAGCAGAGAAACTACATCTGCTTGTCGATACGTTTTATGGCAATGTAGCAAAGCATCCGCTGCTTATACCGATTTTTCCAGATGATTTATCGGAAACAGCTAGAAAACAAAAACAATTTCTAACTCAATATTTAGGTGGACCTAATTTATATACAGAAGAACACGGACATCCGATGATGAAAATGCGTCATAACCCTTTTCCGATTACACTGGAACGAGCACAAGCTTGGCTCTCCTGCATGAGAGATGCTATGGATAAGGTAGGATTAGAAGGCAAGATTCGCGATACATTTTATAGACGTCTAGAGCTTACAGCAAACCACATGGTCAATCAAATGAGTCATGAGGAGGAAGAAATGTGACAAGAATACAAATTCCGTCTGAAACGTTCACATCCCCTTTAGTAAACAAGCCGCTCGAAATGTATGTTTTTTTGGACCCACTATGTCCAACTTGTTGGGATATGCAACCTACCCTTCGGAAATTGCAAGTAGAGTATGGCCAGTATTTTACTGTTCGCACTGTACTTAGTACTCAATTGAATAAGTTAAATACAGTTTGTAACTTTCCCAATGCCAATTTGAGTAATGATTCATTTGATATTTCCAAAATAGAACATTCCGTTTTTCCTTCTATAGCTGTGAAAGCTGCAGAATTTCAAGGAAAGAAAGCTGCTTTACGTTTTTTTATAAAAATACAAGAGTATTTGTTTTTGAAAACTAAAAACGTTACATCCTTTTCCATATTACAGGAGATAGCAGAGGAAGTTAGACTTGATGTAGATGAATTTACCCGTGATTTTCTCTCCAATGAATGTGCTAGGTCCTTCCAAAGCGACTTATCCATTACTTGTGAAATGGAAGTGGACTCTTTTCCAAGCATCGTATTCTTTAATGAAAATATTGAAGATGAGGGTATAAAAGTAGCTGGAAATTATCCTTACGAGATATATGTACAAATCCTGCAAGAAATGCTATATGAAAAGCCCGAAATTCAAGATCCTCCATCACTGGAAAAACTTTTTGATCGATTCCATTCTTTAACTACAAATGAAATTGCAAGCTATTATAATATTTCTGATCAATTAGCTGAACGTGAACTAAAAAAACTTCTATTATTGCAAAAAGTTGAAAGACTTCTCTTACCAAACATCGTACTATGGCGTAAAAAATAAATAAATAGCAGCCTATCTAAATAAAGATAGGCTGCTATTTTTTTAAGGTAAGACTTTATATTTTGTATAAAACAGAAAATGCCCATTTCCTCCTACCGAGGAAAGGGCATTTTCATTTACAAAGGGGATGGGAGAAATGTTCACGTTCAAACAAAGGGGTGTATGTTATCTTGTGATTTATTTCACACTCTTACTTTACCACGTCGTTTTATATAATACAATATATTAGCTCCGCTTTTCACAAAATCGTCATACATCATAGGACGTCCTACCTTTCAAGTTAAATTATTTGACACGGTAACTTTTATTAGTAGATAAAAAAGCTAGAGATAGACAAATGTTGAATCAAACAAAAGCATATATCATTAAAAAAAGCCTGGCATAAAGCCAGGCTTTTAGTTATTCCCCTAAAAGTAGTTGTTCTAATTCATTTAGCTTTTCTTCAAAGACACGACATGCTTCCTCGATAGGAGCAGCAGTATTCATATCTACTCCCGCTTTTTTCAATACTTCGATTGGGTAGTCTGAACAACCTGCTTTTAAGAACTCATTAATATAACGATCCACAGCCGGCTTGCCTTCTGTTAGAATTTGATTGCTAAGAGCAGTGGCTGCGCTTAAACCGGTCGCATATTGATATACATAGTAGTTGTAATAGAAATGAGGAATTCTCGCCCATTCCAATCCAATTTGTTCATCTATAACGATTTCATCACCAAAGTATTTTTGATTTAACTTATAATATTCTTCCGATAGCTTATCAGCGGTTAATGCTTCCCCATTTTGATCTAACTGGTGAATAATATGCTCAAATTCAGCAAACATGGTTTGACGGAAGACAGTTGCGCGGAAGCCTTCTAACCAATAATTTAAAAGGTAAATACGCTTCTTAGGATCTTCAATAGTTTTAAGTAAGTGGTCGTTTAATAGTGCTTCATTGCACGTTGAGGCAACTTCTGCCACGAAAATGGAATAATCCCCGTAAACATAAGGTTGATTTGCACTTGTATAATAACTATGAAGACTATGCCCAAATTCATGCGCTAACGTAAAAAGGTTGTTCACGTTATTTTGCCAGTTCATTAGTATATACGGGTTCGTATCATATGCTCCTGAAGAATACGCACCGGATCGTTTGCCTTTCGTTTCTACTACATCGACCCAACGACTCTCAAGCCCTTTCTTGACTATGGATACATACTCTTCACCTAATGGTTCAAAGCTTTTAAGCATCGTTTCGCAAGCCTCTTCATACGTGTATTCCATATTCAATTCTTTCACTAATGGCGTATAAAGATCCCACATATGCAATTCATCTAAGCCTAACACTTTTTTTCGAAGGCTAACATATCGATGAAGTAAATGGACGTTTTTATTGATAGTATTAACTAAATTTTCATATACACTTTCGGGAATATGATTATTAGACATTGCTGCTTCACGTGCTGACGCATAGTTTCTAATTTTTGCGTTGACATTGTCCCCTTTAATATTCCCTGTTAGAGTAGACGCAAATGTGTTACGGAATTTACCATACGTATTATACATTGCTTTAAATGCATCCTCACGCACTCGTGGATCCTCACTTTCTAAGAAAAGTGAAAATCTACCCTGTGTTAGTTGCACGTCATTGCCATTTTCATCTTTAATAGAAGGAAATTCTAAATCTGCATTATTTAATTTGCCAAATGTGTCTGATGAAGCTCCAGCAACCTCTGAATATTGTGCTAGTAGTGCTTCTTGTTCTTTTGGAAGCACATGTGGACGCTCTTTATTTATTTCTTCCAGTAGTTGTCTGTATACTTGTAAATCCTTATTCTCAGCTAGGTAACTGGCAATAACAGACTCCTCCACCGAAAGAATTTCTGGAACTAAAAAGGATAGCTCTGTTGAAACTTTTACATATAATGATTTTATCCGACTATCCATTGCCTGGTAAGTGCTATTGGCTGTATCTTGGTCCGTACGCATATGTGCAAATGTATACAGTTTACGTAATCTTGAAGTAATTTCATCACGATAAGTCAATACTTCCAGTAAAGCGTTTGCTCCACCACCGATTGTTCCTTGATAAGAAATTGCTTTCCCCGCCAACGCCGCAACCTCTTGGTATTCTTTTTCCCATTCATCATTAGAGGAGAAAATATCTTCTAATTTCCATGTTAAGTTTTCTGGTACTTCATCACGTGTCAAGATTTTATTCTTTGTATCTGTAGTCAAACTAAGTTCCCCCTCATATTGTTACGAATTTCGAATCACTTACTATTTTCTCAATTTTCAAATCAATTTGCAAGGAATTCACTGTACAACAATTGCGTCATCAAAGAGTAATTTATTTTACTAGCATATATTACATTATCTGATGAAATTCGACAGCGTTGCAATAAATAAAGATAGGATTCTACTGCTTTTAAATGTTCAGCTGAAGGATTAGAAGTTAGTTTTCTATATAACAAAAATGATTCGCAATGTTGGGAATCAGCTTGTTGAAGAGATATACCCTGTTTATACAAATAGTCAATAAACTGAATTTGCCATTCGATAGCATGTACGGAAAAAATAGAAGCTTGCATGGTAGGAATACCTATAAAGAAAGGGATTTTTTTCGGATGTATTCTCCATTGATAGCATATTTGCAGAAAAGGCGATTGAATACCTTTTCTATTATAAAAGTACAGATTGTCTAACTGTTTGAAACGATGATGCTTGTATATCGTTAAGTACTGTTGAAATTCTTCCCACGTGTTCCTTTTTATAATTGCAAATGGCCAGGTCTGCTTTTCAATAGAAAGTTTTTTGACTTTTACAATATAATTATTTGTCTTTATGTGCATTGGATTTGAAATATAATGAAAGTATTTAGTTTGAGGACAATAAGTGAGTATTATTTTCCCATTCGGGGTTGTGTAAAAAAACTGTTGTCGATATGAGGAGAGCTTCATAGTTCCAATTTCTTGGAGCGGGAAATCGGGAATTGTCGGTGTTCGTAATATCCAAATCGGGATTATCTGATTAGCTATATAGCCTGCTGTTCGCTGCTGAATTACAGTTGCTGATATTTGGCTACACTGAAATTCTAATGCAATAGGATAGGGTTCACTTCGGACATATAGATCAGGTCTTTGTTGAAAGGGAGGAAGATAGGCTTCCAGTTGGACTTTTGAAGAATGCTTTTGCAAAAATTCATATAAATGCAATTTACCTTTTAAATGGTCTTCACTTTCCCCTTCCGAAAAATTCTGAGTACAAGAAGCATTACGAACATGAGCGAAATGCGGGGTTTTTATAATGCCGTTTTTTAATATGACTTGTTCCTTACATTGTATGCAGGAGAATCTGTTGCTGGATTTTATTTCATCTAAAAGGTTTCTTGAATGTTGTGCAGGTATGATAATTTCTCCATCTGCTGTTGCTGCTGATAATATTTGAATCACCTCCTTCTACCAATATACAAATTTTCAGAAAATAATGCAACGTCATAAGAAAGACTCGTTGCTATATTATTATCGATTGATTTCTAGAGAAGCTAGTCGTGACTAACGTTAAAACAAACCTCTCCTTTCTCGGTAGTCTTATGGCATTTGTCTGTCTATCGCACTCCTACAACTGCAAAAAAGATAAGTGTTTTTTGGATAACTAAAAAAAGATGGATTCTTATTCATACAAGAAGCATCCGAAGATACAATTTCTATCGCTCCCTCCTTCTTTATCGGTTAAACACTTACTATCCCTTGCGCTTCTACTATTATACAAATACAAATAAATATATCTCCTGAATCGCTATTGAAACGATAGTTGATTGTCAAATGGCACTAGACACTATAATCTTATACCTTTGATAGGCTGTGCTAAATCACTTTTGAGTACTACATCCTTCATTGACTGTAGTGGAAGGCGACGTCTCCGGCGGGATGAGTGAGACAGATTAACCATCACAACGAACACCTGAGCGACGGTGATGGTTCATCGCTCACCCCGCGGAAAGCGTCCGCCTAAAATGGAAATCAGCATTAGATAGATTTTACTCTGTAATAATAGCTGGATCCTTGCTTTCAAGGTATGAGACTTTATACTTCCTACAAAAAAACCTTCTATAAATAGAAGGTTTTAAAAATGTTTATTTAATTCATCTAGAACGCCATTGGCAATTATCTGTTTCCCATACTCTTGAATTATATGAATTGTTGTCTTTGAATTATTTGCAAACTCTGAAACAATACTTAATGTATTAAGCACTAATTCAAATTCTGTTATATCAAAATCAAAAACAATGTGCAAATAGTACTTATCTTCATAATAATACAAAGAGGTCTGTAAATCTGCTTCATCTAACTTTTTCGCAAGACCAATTACATCATCAAAGCTCTCAAAAACAAATGTATAATCCGCTGGAATTTCTTCTAATTCATCCATATAACTTGAAAAGTCATCAAATTCATGTGGACCGATCGAGCTTGATACCCCATTTTTAAATATTTTACTGGATATATCATCTACATCCGAATTATCTCCTAAACGCTCATCTTGTTTTGTTATTTCCGTTCTTGTAACAATCACTTCCAAACCTTTTTCCATCGCATGAACTTGAATCCATAAGGGACCATCTAATTCTTCAAAATGATCATCATCATGAACCTCATCCATCATTTCCCAAAAAAGCTGCTCGCTCTTATCCTTATTGAACCAGATTTCATCTCGGCTGAAGCCTCTTTCTTCAATGTCGATGTATGAAATGTATACTTTGAAAGTGTTATCATTGATACGTTCGATATCCATTTAACACATCTCCTTTCGCTTCTTACCGTTTCAAATGTGTAGTGTCTATTACTATTGTATGTCGTTTGTGAAAAAAAGAAAAGGATTCCTGCTTCACTTTTTAAATTATTAAACAAACTATATGCATTGTAGAAAATTTTCACACTTAATGCAAGTAGAAGGAAAAAAGAAAAGCCAATTGTTTTTCAAAACGAACTTTGAAAAACAATTAGCTTAGTATAATACTAGTTAACTAGACGTTGTGCTTCAAGTAGTTGATAAGCACGTACTTTTCTAGGTAAGAATCTACGAATTTCATCTTCATTGTATCCAACTTGTAAACGTTTTTCATCTAAGATAATTGGTCTACGAAGTAAACCAGGATGCTCTTGAATTAGTTCGTAAAGACGTTGTAACGGAAGACTTTCTAAATCTACATTCAACTTTTGGAATATTTTAGAACGAGTTGAAATTATTTCATCTGTTCCGTCTTCTGTCATTCGTAAAATTTCTTTTATTTCACTTATACTAAGTGGTTCAGAAAAAATATTGCGTTCTTTATATGCTATCTCGTGTTCTTCTAACCAAGCTTTCGCTTTTCTACAAGAAGTACAGCTTGGTGAAGTGAATAAGGTTACCATCATTTAAAAAAACACTTCCTTTCAAATGTCTGTGTTATATAAAGTAGATTATAATTAATTTAATGTAGTAATATACATTCTAAGTATACACCACTTTTAATTCATTTTAAATACGTTTTAATGAAAATTTTTTCTTGTAATAATTACTGTCACAATTTCGTGTTACTTATAAAGGAATCCTTATATTTAATTATATATAATTTAGATACATATTAATTAATACCCATCATTTAAAAAAATTAAACATCACTATTATAAAAAAAGCGCATTCTCAATTAGTGATACTTAATGAAAATATCTGTTATACTTAATAGTACGTTTTGTATGTAAAAAGGTTTCAAAAAAAGAAAAAAAAGCAGGATAAAATCTCATCCTACTTCATTAATCTATCCATTATGCTTATGGAGTATAATCTACTCCAGGAGAATATCTATTCCCAGCATTCCATAATAAGTATTCATTTATACCCGCTTCATTTAATGCTTTAATCTGAGCCTCTACCTCATCTTTACCGTATTGTTGATAATTTCCTGACCCTAAATAGGAAGCTGTAAAATCTTGTAGCCATGGTCTAGATACAGGTGGATTTTCAAGCTCTGCTAGTTTTGCATTTTCAACTTTTGCGTATTCCTGTACTAATCTATATGGCTCTAAATCTGGTTTAGCAATTCCAAAGTAAGAAGTCCAATGACTTGGGTAGATCATGGAGGAAATAACATCTACATTTTCAGAGATTTTACTGAAGTTTTGCCCAATACCTGGGGCTTCAGGTAATGTAGCTGAGTAACCGAAAATATCAACCGATAATTGTGCACCATATGGTTTAAGTTTTTCCTTGGCATAAGCTACAAAATCCGTAACCGCTGAAACCCTACGTTGAACCAAATCTAACTCTGACGTTTCATATTCACCCATAGAGTATTTTAAAGTGTCTTCTCTTTTTTCAAACCCTTCAGGAAAACGAACATAGTCAAATTGAATTTCTTTAAAGCCCATTTTAGCAGCCTCGATAGCAATTTCTACATTATAATCCCATACCTCTTTCATAAATGGATTGACGAATGCTTCACCTCGTCCATTTTTCCAAACCGATGCGCCTTCTACAAATGACCATTCAGGCTTAGTTTCTGCAAGCTCAGTATCCTTGAAGATAACGATACGAGCTATTGGATAAATCTGTTTTTCTTCCATTTTCTTCAACATTGCTTGGGTGTCTTTTATGTATGGCTTTCCAATATTATATTTTGCCAGAGGTGAATCCTCTTTGGGGATATAAGTAAGGTTTCCGAAATCATCTTTAAGATCAATAACCATCGCGTTTAAGTCCGTGGTATCCATTAAATTCAACAAGTCATTAAATCGTTCCCCCCCTGCGGAATGACCTGTTACATAAACTCCTCTTACCGCATCTGGATATTCAAAAGTAAATCCAGAGTCATATGTAAATAATTTGGAGGAAGATACTATTGTTTCATCTATTGCTTGAAAGCTAAATTCTTTAGATGAAAAATCCTTTGAAAACAAAGTTGTTTCGGCCTTCCCCGTACCTGGTAGTAATATAGTCATCGCAATAGATGCCGAAGCTATTACTCTAAGTTGTTTTTTCATATTTTAAAAATTCCTTTCCTCTAAGTCCTTTCATTCTAACAATCGATACATATGAATAAAAGTGCCAATAGACCAAAATAAGTTAGATTACTAGAAATATTAAGTTTACTCTTTATATACCCAGAATACATGTTTTAAATCTTTTCGGAAATACTGCATGGCTATTTGCTTCCTTTTATTAAAATAGCAAAAAAGTTTATACTTTATCTTAGAAAAAACTGGGCAAAAATATGCATAACCCTTAAGAGGTCAAAACCTGTTTCTATCGTTTTCGAAGGGCTTTGAACAGACAGGTCGCTACATTATTACCGAGTGAATTTCTAAAGATGCTGGTCGTGACCGCGTCACGACCAGCATCTCTTTTTGCGGTAATTTTATGGCGTTCGTCTGTTCGTCTCCCTCCTACAACTTTTAGAAACAGGTAAGTACTTTTATGGATAACTAGAGAAAAAATACTTTCCTAATCATAGAGGTGATGACAGACAGTCTTAGTACGCGACATCGTGTCACAACGACTGCCTGACCCGCATCGTGCGGGTCTCGAAGATACAATTTCGGTCGCTCCCTCCTTCTTAATGAAGCAAAAACTTACTATACCTCTAAATCTCCACTATTATAAAAATATATGTACAGTCTTTATCCTTCATTTAATTGGGATTAATAACATGAAATGCTATCAACACTTATTGCAGAGCATTTTTTTTATACTTTTATCCTGTAAAATAGCAATTACAGGATGGTATTATTACTACATTAACTTTTTCTATTAGCTTGCTGATTTTCTTTGCTAAATCATATTGTCAAGCACTACTCCCTATATTGATTGTAGTGGAAGGTGGCGACTCCAGCAGGATGAGTGAGACAGATGAACCATCACAAGCGAACGCGGAGCGTCGGTGATGGTTCATCGCTCACCCTGCGGAGGCCAACAGGATGTTGGTCACGAAGGCGTTGCCACACGAGGTGGCGTTCTTAGCCATCGTTCCTTTGTCTCCACCTGAAACGGAAATCAGTAGTACTATACCTTCATTAAAGTCCCACGAACCAAGTGTTCACACTACATTTCTATATACTAATTCTTTCAAAAAAAACGACCATTCGGTTTGAATGGTCGTCGATTTATTAAACTTATGAATTTGATATAGCTTGTAAAGTTGCAAGCTCTTTTGCTGAACAATATACGAAATGTCCAGATGTTACTTCACGCATAGCTATCTCTTCCCCATCTTGATAATTATGAGAGGCAGGATCGTATGATTTACGAACACGATTACGCTCATAATTTGGGTCAGGAAGCGGTATAGCAGATAATAATGACTGCGTATACGGATGCATAGGATTATTGTATAAATCTTCTGCAGGCGCTAGTTCTACTAGCTTACCAAAATACATTACACCTATACGATCGGAAATGTATTTAACCATTGATAAATCATGGGCTATAAACAAGTATGTTAATCCTTTTTCTTCTTGTAACTCTTTTAATAGGTTAACTACTTGTGCTTGAATAGAAACGTCTAATGCAGAGATAGGCTCATCGGCAATGATGAATTCTGGGTTAACTGCTAATGCTCTCGCTATTCCTAGACGTTGACGTTGGCCACCAGAAAACTCATGTGCATATCGATCTGCATGCTCACGATTCAAACCTACCGTTTCTAATAATTCAACCACACGTTCTTTACGTTCTTTTGAATTTTTCACAAGTCCATGAATATCAAGACCTTCTGCAATGATATCCAGTACTTTCATACGTGGATTCAAAGATGCATAAGGATCTTGGAAAATCATTTGCATTTTACGGTTAAATGTTTTTAAATCTTTTTTAGATTTTTTATCATGTACATTTATACCATCATAAATTACTTGTCCATCTGTTGCATCGTAAAGACGGATAATTGTACGACCTGTTGTGGATTTCCCACAACCAGATTCTCCAACTAGTCCAAGTGTTTCCCCTTTATAAATATCAAAGCTGATATCGTCTACAGCGCGAACTTCATTAGGCTTACCTTGATTGAAATACTGCTTAAGATTTTTAATTTCTAATAATTTTTCAGCCATCAGTAAGTACCTCCTTCCGTTCCTTCATAATAACGACTGCCAGGGAATTTTTTCATACGTTCTACAATTGCTAGCGGTGGTTCTACTTCTGGAGCATCTGGATGTAACAACCATGTTGCTGCAGAGTGAGTGTCACTTACCTTAAAGAACGGCGGTGCTTCTTCTAAATCTATTTTCAATGCATAATCACTACGTAGAGCAAATGCATCGCCTTTTGGAGGATACAATAAATCAGGAGGAGTTCCTGGAATTGCATACAATTTCGCTTCTGCTGTATCTAATGACGGCATCGAACTTAGTAAGCCCCATGTATATGGATGCTGCGGGTTGTAGAATATTTCATCTACAGTCCCAATCTCCACAATTTTACCACCATACATTACTGCCACTCTATCTGCAACATTAGCAACAACCCCAAGGTCATGGGTAATGAAAATGATAGAAGTATCAATTTTCTTTTGTAAATCCTTCATTAACTCTAAAATTTGCGCTTGTATCGTTACATCTAACGCAGTCGTAGGTTCATCTGCTATTAGAATTTGTGGATTACAAGCTAATGCTATTGCAATTACAATACGTTGACGCTGACCACCTGAAAATTGGTGTGGATATTGTTTAATACGTGCTTCTGGTTTAGGCATACCAACTAAACGTAAAAGATCAACTGCCACTTTACGTGCTTCCGATTTACTAACTTTCTGGTGCTTTAAAATTGGTTCCATGATTTGCTTACCAATTGTCATCGTTGGATTTAAAGAAGTCATTGGATCTTGGAAAATCATCGAAATATCTTTCCCACGAATCTTTTGCATCTCTTTATCCGATAGCTTAGTTAAATCTTTTCCATTAAATAATATTTGACCATTTTTAAATTCTGAACTTGATTCAGGCAATAAACGCATAATTGCCTTCGTTGTAACTGACTTACCAGAACCAGACTCTCCAACAATTGCAAGTGTTTCACCTTTTTTTAAGTCGAAGTTAACACCACGAATGGCTTTTACTTCACCAGCAAATGTATGGAAGGAAAGCTCTAGGTCATTTACTTCTAATATGTTTTCCATTTTGGCTTTCCTCCTTTTAGTCTTTCATTTTTGGATCAAGTGCGTCACGTAAACCATCACCTAATAAGTTGAATGCAATCATTAGTAAACTAATAATAATAGATGGGAACAAGAGAATATGTGGTTGGAATTGAACCAATTTGTATCCATCATTAATAAGAGTCCCTAAAGATGCGTCAGGTGGCTGTAAACCTAAACCAATGAAGCTTAAAAATGCTTCGAAGAAAATTGCAGTTGGAATAGTGAACATTGTGTTAATAATAATAATACCTAAAATATTAGGTAAAATATGTTTTGTAATAATTCGTCCATTTGTTGCACCTAATGTCCGTGATGCTAATACAAATTCTTGGTTTTTGAATTTTAATACTTGGCCACGTACTATACGGGACATGCCAATCCATCCAGTAATGGTGATTGCGATAATAATCGCGGTAATACCTGGTTCCATAAAGCTAAGCATTAGGATAACTATTACAAGTGTTGGGATACCATATAGAATCTCTACGATACGTTGCATAATATCATCAGCACGACCGCCATAGTAACCAGAGATCCCACCGTAAGCAACACCGATAACCATATCGATTATAGCTGCCACAAAAGCGATGAGTAAAGAGATTTGTGTACCTTCCCAAACTCGTGAGAACATATCGCGGCCTAAACCGTCTGTACCAAACCAATAATACGTATCTACTTTTTTCATTTCATATAAGTCTACTTCTTTACCTGCTAGAGTACCAACACCATCCATTATTCCAAGTTTTTCAATACCGGGAACCTTTGGAGGTAAATTAGCATGAGTGATTGTTTGTGTTTCCGCATCATGCGGACTAATCATTGGCCCGACAAAAGCCATAATGATAATGAGAGCCAAAATGAACATACTCACTATCGCGGCTTTATTTTTACGAATTCGAAGCCAAGCATCCTGCCAGAAACTTAAACTTGGTTTTGCAATACGCTCCGCATGACTAGCATCTAATTCAATTCTTTCAAAGGAATCTGCAGGTGGTTTTTGTAAGTCGTGTTTCATTAATCTTTACCTCCTGACAAACGAATACGTGGATCGATGATGCCATAAAGCACATCTACTAAGAATATTACGACAATTAAGAATGCAGAGAAGAATAATGTTGTTCCCATAATGATAGAGAAGTCATTAGACATAATGGACTTAACAAATTGCTCTCCGATACCAGGTATTGCAAAGATTTGTTCTATAACAAGAGATCCTGTTAATAATCCAGCTGCTAGTGGTCCTAAAACAGTAACTAGCGGGATCAATGCATTTCGGAAAGCATGCTTAAATGCTATTTCGAAACCATTGGCTCCTTTAGACTTTGCCAAAGTAATATAATCTGAACTTAAAACTTCAATCATTTCCGTACGTATAAATCGAGAAGCCGTTGCAAGTGGTCCCATTGCTAAAGCAATAGATGGGAGTACGCTGGACATCCAGCCATCCTTCCACAAACCGACGGGGAATATTTTCCATTCAACAGCCAACCAATATTGAAGAAAAGTGGCAAAAACGAAAGATGGAATAGAAATACCGATGATAGCCACAAATGTACTACCGTAATCCCAAATAGTATTTTGTCTTAGTGCTGCAATCATACCTAATAGTATTCCTAACGCTACACCAAGTACTAAACCTTGAGTTCCAAGTAACATAGATGGTCCTAAACGATCTATGATTAAATCTGTTACGCTAGCATTCTTAAATTGAAATGAGTTACCTAAGTCGCCTTGCGCCAAATTCAACATATATTTTGCGTATTGTACTGGAATCGGTTGATCTAACCCATATTTCGCTTCAACTACCGCAAGTTGTGTAGGGGATAGTTTTGAAGCAGAGCTAATCGGGGATCCTGGAAGCGCCTTCATTAAGAAAAATGTTGCCGTCGCAATCAGGAAAAACGTTATAAACATATAAAAAACACGACGAGTAATGTATTTTGCCATCTTTGCACCTCCTACAAAAAATATTTTAAGATTAATAACCTACTAATATATATAAACAGAAAACACGGGTAATTGTCAAAATCAAATTATTAATATTAAATATTTCGTGAATTCTGATTCATTTAAAAAGAGAGTACATGATCCAGTAGGAACCATATACTCTCTAACTATGAGATTTTAAAACTTGTTAACTATCTAAATTATTTACCTTCGATATAAGCCCATTTATAGCTGTAATCTCCACCGAATGGATGAGCAATTACACCTTTAACATAAGGTTTTTGAAGGAACATTAATCCACGTTGGTAGATTGGTCCAACTGCGAAATCTTGGTCAACGATCATTTTCTCGGCTTTAGCCATTGCTTCCCAACGAGCTGGAATATCTTGAGCTAAAGAACCATTAATATCTGTTAACAATTGATCGTACTCAGGATTTGAGTATGACATTTGGTTGTTACCGCCATCAGTTTCCCATAGGCTTAAGAATGTGAATGGATCTTGGTAATCTGGTCCCCATCCTGCAACTTGAATGTCATAGTCTTGGTTTGTGTCAAGATCTAAACGAACATTAAATGGAACTTCTTTAAGAGTAATAGTTAAACCAGGTAAGTTACCTTCTAATTGAGCTTTGAAGTATTCATCCATTTTTTTAGAAAGTTCAGTGTCTCCACCAAGAATTTCTAAAGAAAGTTCAGTAACACCTAGCTCTGCTAAACCTTTTTCCCATGCAGCTTTTGCTTCATCTGCATTGAATACAGCCATGTCTCCGTTAACGTCACGGAAGTCATTTCCATCTTCATCAAAAACGAAATCTTTTGGAATGAATGAATATGCTGCTGTTGAACCATTTGCTAAAACTACAGAAGCCAAATCTTCTTTGTTGAATGCTTTAGTAATAGCTTCACGAATATTAACATTTGCAAGTGGAGTTTTTTCTCCAAGACGTTCTTGGTTATATTTGAAATAGAATACTGAAGTTTCTAATTCAGTTACTAGTTCTGGATCAGCAGCATATTGCATTGCATATTCTCCTGATAGTGAAGCACGATCTTTTTCACCATTTGTATATAAGTTTACTGCAGTTGCAGTTTCTTTCACTACGTCATAATTAATTTCAGTAAGTTTTACAGTTTCTTTATCCCAGTACTGCTCATTTTTAAGTAGTTGCCAAGATAAACCTGTTCCGTCCCAGTTAGCTAAAGTAAATGGTCCGTTGTATAAAAGTGCTTCAGAATTTTTCGCGTAGTTTTCACCTTGCGCTGTAACGAATTCTTCTTTTTGTGGTAAGAATGTTCCAAATGACATAAGTGATAAGAAGTAAGGAATTGGTTTTTCAAGCGTTACTTCTAATGTTTTTTCGTCAAGCGCTTTAACACCTAACTCAGTGTATTCAGCTTCACCATTAGAAATTGCAGTTGCATTTTTGATAACGCCAGACATCATGTATGGACCGTATTCAGATGCAGTATCTGGGTTCATAGCACGTTTCCAAGCATATTCAAAGTCATTTGCAGTTACTGGAGTACCATCTGACCAGTTTGAGTCACGTAAAGTGAATGTATAAACTAATCCATCTTCAGAAACTGTTGGTTCACCATCAGAAAGTGCTGGAACAGCAATATTTTCTTGACTCAAACGGTATAAACCTTCGTTTACGTTGTTAAGTAGATCAAAACCAACTGCATCAGTTACTAGAGCTGAGTCCATTGTTGGAATTTCTGCAGTCATGATCAAGTTAAGAACTTGGTCTTCATCAGCAGCTACTTCTTCTGTTTCTTCTGTTGTACCTTCTTTTTCGTCTGTGTCTGTAGTTGTATCTTTTGCTTTATCGTCGCCACCACAAGCAGCCAGGAATAAAGTAACAACTAACAGTAGGCTTAAAAGCCATACAAGCTTGCTATTCTTCAAAATAATAACCTCCTTAAATATTCAGAAAAATTCATTACAATAATTATTATACATTTTCTTTTAGACTTGTACAGGCTTTTTTTAAATATTTTTACAATAGTGTAACAAAATCATTACATTGTCCTAACAATTGTGAATGTTTGGAAAAGAAATTGTTTATTTTTGTTAAATTAAATAATCAATTTTTTGCATATTTTCTGAGTCTATTTTATAATTTCAATTGATAGAGGTGAAATATGAAAAAAAGAATGATGTACTTTTTTGGTTGTCAGGTAGTTATTTTTATACTTATGCTTTTAGTTTATAAAAATATTCAACTCGTTCCTTACATAAACATGTCCTTTTTTGTCGGTGGAACAATTACGTTTGTCGGTTTAATGACTTATGTTGTTTCAGGTGGTTTTTTTGACTTTTTTACTGAAAGTACACGTAAAGTATTTACGCCCAAACATATGAAAAAAGAGGCAGAACAGATGCGATTACCGTCTCAAATATTTTCTTTTCCACATAAGCCGATTATTGCATTAGGTCTCTCTTGTTTATTTTGTATGTGTATCGCTTTGTTCATCTATTATAGTTACTAGGAACGCTTGATTTTTGCATTCCTTCTATATATAATAATCAAAACTAAATAATTGAGCTTTGAAGAAGAAAAGTACATTTACTATCGTATGTTAAGAGAGTCTGTGGTCGCTGGAAACAGATCATACTGTAAATGGAATGGGCTTCTGAGCAGTATATGTGAAAGTGAAGTAGCATATACCGTCCCCTTCACGTTACGAAAGTAGAGTGGCTAATTATTTTTAGCAAGCTGGGTGGTACCACGGATTTAACATCATTCGTCCCTTTTATAGGGATGCATGATGTTTTTTTATTTTCAATAGGAAAAGGAGATACGAAAAATGAAGAAAATTTTTTCAGGCGTACAACCAACAGGTATTATCACCCTAGGGAATTACATCGGTGCCTTCAGACAATTCACTGCATTACAAAATGATTTTGACTGCGTGTTTTGTATTGTAGACCAACATGCAATTACAATTGCGCAGGACCCAAAAGAATTGAGCGATCATATACGTTCCTTAGCAGCATTATATATTGCCGTAGGTATTGATCCTAAGAAATCTACATTATTTATACAATCTGAAGTTCCTGCACATGCACAAGCTGGATGGATTATGCAATGTATATCGTATATCGGTGAATTAGAAAGAATGACTCAATTCAAGGATAAGTCTTCTGGTAAAGACGCTGTTTCTGCTGCACTGCTAACATATCCTCCCCTAATGGCTGCAGATATACTTTTATATCAAACTGATATCGTACCGGTTGGTGATGATCAAACTCAGCATGTAGAACTGACACGTGACTTAGCCGAGAGATTCAACAAACGCTACGGCGAGGTATTCACAATTCCTGAAATCCAATTACCTAAAAATGGTGCTCGTATTAAATCACTACAAGACCCACTGAAGAAAATGAGTAAGTCAGATCCAAATCAAAAAGCTACGATACGTCTTTTGGATAGTCCAAAAGAAATTGAAAAGAAAATTAAAAGCTCTGTAACAGATTCAGAAGGTATCGTCGCTTTCGATCCTGCAAATAAACCCGGAGTTTCCAATCTATTAACAATCGAATCCGCATTAACCGACGTTTCAATTCCTATACTTGTACAAAAGTATGAAGGAAAAGGATATGGAGACTTCAAAGCTTCCGTAGCAAGGGTTATAATCGATCATCTTACACCTATTCAAGAAAGATATGAGCAGCTGTTAAACTCTTCAGAACTAGATGAAATTCTAGATTTAGGAGCAGTGAAAGCACAGGCTCTGGCAAATGATACATTGACTAAGATGGAAGCCGCAATGGGCCTCGGAAGAAGACAATCGCGGTAATAGATAGTAAGGACACACATAAGAGTACAAAGTCGGTCGACTCCATCATATACATGAGTACCGATCTCCATGAGTATCCGAGCGATAAAAAATTCAAATAAAGTACTAAGTGGGAGCAGCTAATTACTGCTATTCCATAACTGATTAAAAATATTAATAATCTTATTAGTATCACATCCTTATAAGACCATATGAAAAACCGCTCCTAAACTTTCGTTTAAGAGCGGTTTTTTTAAAATATTATTTTACTGGAGTATCTCCTGTTAATTCAATGTCGATATAATCGAAATCTGTTTCATAACCGAAATCATAGTTTTTCACACGGTCATTAACCGGGAACAACTCGTAACGGAATTGCATTGGAATTACAGCAGAAACATCTTGCATATATTCTTGCCATTCACGGAACTTCTGAGAACGGAAATCTCCATCAATAGCTTCTGGAGAATCGATTGCAGTTAATAAAGCTTCTAGTTCTTCAGATGTGTAACGGCTGAAGTTATAAACTGCTGTTTTAGAGTATAATCCCGCTGGAGATGGGTTTGTACCTGTACCCCATGCGCCCATAAAGATATCAATTTCTGGATCATCCGCTTGTACTTTATCGTAGAATGTGTTGAATTCGATTAGACGACCTGTAGCTAATTGTACATCTAAACCAACTTCATTCCAGTTTTGTAAATAGTAAGAGATTACTTGTTCTTGTGTTTCATCACCAGACATTGCAGCTAATTTAATTGTAAGTTTTTCCCCTTTTGGATTTTCACGTAATCCATCGCCATCTGTATCTTTATAGCCAGCATCGTCTAGAAGTTTCATAGCTTTTTCAGGATCATAGTTATATCCTTCGATAGAAGCATCATGGAACGATTTAAATACTGGTGGGATTAACGAGTTAGCACGTTCACGTAAATCGAAGTAGAATACTTCATTAACTTGCTCGATGTCTAAAGCATACCCCATTGCTTGACGTAAAATTTTGTCACCCATTTTTGCTTCTGCTTCATTTGTAATTGCAAGACTTGCATCATAGTCATATTTACCAAGCTTGAATCCTACATAAGAGTAGTACAATTCTTGACGACCAAGAAGTGTAATATTTTCAAGATCTTTTACATTTTCGTATGCGCTCGTTGGGAATGATAGAGCCATATCGTACTCACCAGTTTCTAATGCTTTAGCAGCTGATGCACTTGGAACAGTTTTAATAAGTACGCCATCAAGTTTCGATTGACCTTTCCAGTAGTTCTCATTGCGTACAAATTGTACAGACTCACCTGGAACGATTTTGTCGAATTTGAAAGCCCCTAAAGTAACTGGGTTTTTACGAACTGCATCATTTTCAAGTAATTCAGCTACAGGAATATCTTTCACGATATGACTTGGCTCTGCATAATACCAAAGTCCATCTCCACCTGAATAAATTGCTGGTGAAACTTTGTTAAATGAAATTTCTAAAGTAGTTTCATCCACTTTTTTCAAGCCTGAAATTGTATCTGCTTTTCCATCATGGTATTCTACAGCACCAACGATATTTTGGAAGTCAGCATCATAGCGAACTCCAGCATAATCTGGATGACCAATAATTAGGTAAGGTTGGATTAAGTCCTCAATTTTAAGAGGTTCTCCATCTGACCATTTTACCCCTTCTTGAATTTTAATAGTAGCTTTGTTGTTATCGCTATCAACTTCTAATGAAGCAATACCTCCATCGGAAATTAGGAAATCTCCATCAGTTTTAAATAATACATTGCTTGAAAAATTCATAATTTCAGCGTCATAAGCATCTTCATATAGTGTATAAGAGAAAATACCTTGGAATGGAGAATCGTTAACTAATGCTACTTGTAAAGTTCCACCGTCAATAACTTCTCCTTCATTATCAAGTACTACTGGGAATAACTCATCTGAAGCAGGTTGTTCAGCCTCTTCCTCTGTACCTTCTTCTTCTGCACCTTCTTCTTCTGCACCTTCTTCTGTTTTGTCCGGCTCATCGGCAGGTTTTGCAGTTTCATCATCTGAATTACAAGCGGCAAGAACTAACATAAGTGTTAACAGCAATGCCATTAGAGCTAAAAGCTTTTTATTCATTCTTTTTCCTCCTTTTTATCTCTTTTTATATATCAAACGCTCATGCGTCTAATAACAGTTTTAACCAAGTCGTTGACGTGCATCTGCAGATCGTCGAATGGCCTGACCAACATAATTAATCCCAAGCATAAGTAATAGAATTAATAATGATGCTGGCAACCAGTTCCACCATGCGTTTTCCATAATGAACGGATCGTTCGCATAACTTACAAGTGTTCCTAAACTTGGTGTAGAAGGTGGTAAACCAAAACCAAGATAGGATAGTCCGGTTTCAAGTCCTACATTCCCTGCAAAGTTCAAGGTCATTTCTACTATCAATATAGAACTTAAATTTGGCATCATTTCTTTGAAAATAATGATAAAATTTCTTGTACCTAATGTTTTCGAAGCACTAATGTAATCTCTTCTACTTTCAGAAAGGGCCTTGCTTCGAATAATTCTCGCCGTACCAACCCAGAGAAACACACTCATTATTAAAACGAATATCGGAATATTATATTTAGGAACAATAGTTACAAATACAATAATGATCATCAAAGATGGAATAGTAATGAAGAAATCAATAATGCGCATGAAGATATTATCAATCCATCCTCCAAAATAACCTGTCACTAAACCAATTACTACACCGATAAAACCAGTTATAAGTGTAACTGCAATTGCAATTGATAGTGAGTTTCGTGCACCTACTATTAATTGTCCAAGGATATCACGTCCACCTTTATCTGCTCCTAACCAGAATTTTTCTCCTGGTTCTGCTAGCTTGTCTCGTAAGCTTATTCGCATCAATTGTGTTTGGTCGATTTGCCATGCCCATATATATATGCCACTAATAACAATAATTAACGATATAAGCGAGAACATAGCTAATTTATCTTTCATAAACTCCCGCGCAATTACTTGAAAACCTGTCGGCGGAGAGCTTGCTTTCATTTCTTTTGTTAGTTCAATAGTTTCAGTATTTTTCATTATTTGGACTCTCCTTATCCATTATTTTTGTTAGTCAATCCTAATTCGAGGGTCAACAATGCTCATGATGATATCGGATAATAGACTTCCTAATAATGTTAAGAATCCAAAAAGCATAACAAGTGCTGTAATTACACTATAATCACGCCCGTTTATAGCCTGAATGAACAATTGTCCCATACCAGGATATCCAAAAATGGTTTCAATAAAAATAGATCCACTTAAAAGTCCTGTTATCGTGAAACCTAAAAATGCTGCAATCGGTAACAATGAGTTACGGAATATATGACGAGAGTATACTTTATTGATCGGAATACCCTTACTTTTCGCGGTACGTACATAATCCATCGACTTAGAATCGATAATTTCCGTACGTAAATACTGAATTATTCCAGTAGTCGCAAGCAAAGCATACGTAATCGCTGGTAATAAGATATGATAAAACTTACTCCAGAGGTAACCAGCTGTTCCTGAGTCGTATTTAATATCTACCGTCCCACTAGTCGGGAACCAACCTAGTTCGTAGCCGAAGAAAAACAGATTGATCAGTCCTAATACAAATGTTGGTATGGCATATACAATAAAGCTATAGAACACAATCGATTTATCTAAGAAGGAATCATGGAATCTACCAGACAATACTCCTAATGGGATTGCGATTAAATATAATAAAAAGACACTTAATAACGATAACCATAATGTATTCAACGCACGGTCCCCGATTAAATTCGATACTGGTACATTAAATGTGTAACTGCGTCCAAAATCTCCTTGAAAGGCATTTCCAATCCAGTTCACATATTGTATGTACCAAGGATCATAAAAACCTGCCTTAATACGTAACTCTTCTACTCTAGCAGGATCTGTTTCTGGAGTAATTAGTCCCGTAAAAGGGTCACCTGGCATAAACTTCGCCATAATGAATATCAAAAGACTAAGTACAAATAATTGTGGAATCATAACAAGAACACGTCTAACAATTGTTTTCCACATATTACATGCCCCCTTTGTTTTGAGCACTTGTTGCTACTTGATGTGATTCGGAAATAGTTTGTAAATCATATACTCTTCCATTTTCATCATAATAATTATGGTGATTCGTTAAATAATCTACTTCTACCGCTCTTCGAATTTTCTTTCGCTCTTCGCGGTCTGTTGGATTTACTTCTGGAATTGCTGAAAGTAATCTCTTTGTATATATATGTTGAGGATTCGTATAGATGTCTTTCCGACTACCGGACTCTACAAAACGCCCCTTGTACATAATCGAGATATTATCACACATATGTTTAACTACTCCAAGATCATGGGAAATAAATAAGTAACTTAAGCCAAACTCATCTTGGATATCTTTCAGGAAATTAAGAACCTGTGCTTGAACCGATAAATCGAGTGCCGATACTGGTTCATCTGCAATGATTAGTTTAGGATTACTAGCAATCGCTCTCGCAATACCGATACGCTGTTTTTGTCCACCGGAAAATTCATGTGGATATTTAAATCTTGCTTCCTCGCTCATGCCTACAATCGCTAGTAATTCATTAATTCTTTTTCTTTCTTCACCAGGAGAAAGTTTTAAGAAGTTCCTAATAGGCTCTGCGATGATATCCTGCACTCGTTTACGAGGGTTCAAACTTGAATGTGCATCTTGGAAAATCATTTGGATGTCACGATTATAAGCCGAATTTCGACCTCTAACTTTGTTAGTAACATTCTCACCTTCATAAATAATGCTTCCAGATGTAATTTTTTCTAATCCGATAATAGATTTTCCTGTTGTGGATTTTCCACAACCTGATTCACCTACTAATCCGTAAGCTTTACCTTTTTCAAATTCTAGATTTATACCATCTACAGCGTGAACATTGTCCACTACTGTATTGAAAAATCCTCCACGTATTGGGTAATGCACTTTTAAGTCATTAATTTGCATGAAACTCATAGGGAATTACCTCCTTTTTCACTTTCAAAGTGAAAATGTTGCCAGCAAGTACATCTAACTAGATGACCTGGAGATACTTCATGCAATGTTGGATTTTCCTCATGTGCCTCAGATGGAATCCATGAAATACGATCTGCGAATCTACATCCTACTCTAGGTAATTTCACTAACGATGGGACCATCCCTTGTATTACTTGGAGTTTTTCATTTTCACTATTCATTTGAGGTATAGAATTTAGTAGAGAACGTGTGTATGGATGTCTAGGGTTTGCAAACAACTCTTCCACAGGAGCCTCTTCAATAATTTGACCAGCATACATAACCGCTACACGGTCAGCTGTTTCGGCTACTACACCTAAGTCATGTGTGATTAATACGATACCTGCTCCAGTTTCTTTTTGAAGTTCTTTTAGCAAATCAAGAATCTGAGCTTGAATAGTTACATCTAGTGCAGTTGTTGGTTCATCGGCAATAATAATATTCGGTTTACAAGAAATGGCAATCGCAATAATAACGCGTTGTCTCATCCCACCTGAAAGCTGATGTGGAAACTGTCTAGAAATTCGCTCTGGGTTAGGTATTCCGACTTGTTTTAACAGTTCTAAAACACGGGTACCTCGTTCTTGTTTTGTCATTTTAGTATGATATAGAAGACCTTCTTCAATCTGCTCACCAATTCTCATTAACGGGTTTAAAGCTGATAATGGATCTTGGAAAATCATTCCTATTTCTTCCCCACGAACATTATTTAACTTTTCCTCTTCCAATAGTGCAAGGTTTTGCCCTTTATAAAGAATTTCTCCTTGAACTCTTGTTTTGTTATGATCGTATAATCCGATAATAGAAGTTGCTAAAGTAGATTTTCCACAGCCCGACTCACCAACAACTGCAAGTATTTCATTTTTATTCAAGGTTACGGATACACCATCAACCGCATCATAATATGTATCTTTTATGCGAAAACCTGTATGTAAGTCGTTTATCGTTAAAAGCTGATCTAAGTTGTTCACATTATTACCCCTTTCGGCCATCGCTCGCTTAAACTATTAATTTAGAATGATACTAGCTTATTAAATATTTATATTTTTCTGTTTATTGTTACCTTATTGTTAAAGTCTATTACAGTTCTGTTACAATCGCAATAATATTTTTTCATTATTTGATTAATTTACTCTTTTTCAAAAATTGGGATATGTTACAAAACTAGTAATATCAAGACATTATAAGCACTTTTAATAGTAAGAAATATTTTTTTGAAATATTAATCATCCGTCAAATTTCAACAAATAATATCAATAAAGTGTCATTCTATCCTCTAAAACACTAGTGTTTCAACACTTTAAAGCATTAAAATTTTTAGTATAAAAAAAGCATTTCCAAGTTTTAACTTGGAAATGCTTAATCAGAAAAGCTTTATATTTTTTTGAATAAAATACTTGCATTATGTCCACCAAAACCTAATGAATTACTCATAGCGAATTCGATATCTGCTTGTCTTGCAGCATTCGGCACATAATCCAAATCACATTCTGGATCTGGTGTCTCTAAATTCATCGTCGGCGGTAAGATACCCTCTTTTAATGCTAATACGGTGAAGATTGCTTCAACTCCACCTGCAGCTCCTAAAAGATGACCCGTCATTGACTTTGTAGAACTCATAGCAAGTTTATATGCATGTTCTCCAAAGACAGTTTTCACAGCCATTGTTTCAAAATGATCATTATATGGTGTGCTTGTTCCATGCGCATTAATATAATCGACTTGCTCAGGTGAAATTGTGGCATCATCTAGCGCTTGTTTCATCGCACGCGCGGCACCTTCTCCACCTGGAGCTGGAGCAGTAATATGATGCGCATCACCTGTGGAACCATATCCGATAATTTCGGCATATATTTTTGCTCCACGTGCTACAGCATGTTCATACTCCTCCAAAATAATAATCCCTGCACCTTCTCCAATGACAAATCCATCACGATTCGCATCGAATGGGCGAGAAGCTTTTTCAGGATCTGTATTTAACGTAAGGGCAGTATTTGATACAAATCCTGCTACAGACATATGAGTAATTGGAGACTCTGCTCCTCCTGTAATCATTACGTCTGCATCTCCACGTTCAATTACCTTAAATGCATCTCCAATAGAGTTTGTTCCAGAAGCACAAGCTGTTACCGAACATGAATTTATAGCCTTGGCACCAAAATGAATAGATACTTGCCCTGCTGCCATATCTGGAATCATCATCGGAACAAAAAATGGGCTTACTCGGCGTGCGCCTTTTTCTAAAAAGACACGGAATTGTGCCTCATACGTCTCCATACCACCTATACCAGAACCAATCCACACTCCAGTACGGAGGCCCACTTCTTCTGTAATTGTAAGATCTGCATCTTCCACAGCCATGATAGAAGCAGCTAATGCATAATGGGTAAAGCGATCCATTTTACGTGCTTCTTTTCTTTCAATATACTTTTCAATATCAAAATCTTTTACTTCAGCTGCAACCTTAGCTGCAAACTGTGATGCATCTAGTCTTGTCAGCATACCTACACCAGATTTACCTTCTTTTATTCCCGACCATGTTGTTTCGATATCATTTCCTAGTGGTGTAACAGCACCTAAGCCTGTTACTACTACTCTACGTTTTGTCATGAATTATTCATCCTTCCAAATTGTACGTTTATTTTCCCCATTTTAATGCAATTGCACCCCATGTTAAACCTCCACCAAAACCAACCATTACAATGGTATCATCGTCTTTTACTTTGCCATTTTTCACTTCTTCATTTAAAGAGAGAGGTATGGAAGCAGAGGATGTATTACCATACTTATGAATGGTTTTAGACATTTTCTCAATAGGTAACCCTAGTCTTTCTCTTGATGATTCCATTATACGGATATTAGCTTGATGTGGAATTAGCATATCAATTTCTTCTTTATTTAATCCAGCTTTTTCTATTACATTTACCGCAGATTCACCCATTTGTCTTACAGCAAATTTAAAAACCTCTCTTCCGTTCATATGAAGATGCGGACCTTCTTGCGATAAATGCTTACCACCACTACCATCTGCACCAAGCTCGAAGGATAAAATTCCCCGTCCTGCAGAAACTTCACTTACTACTGCAGCACCAGCACCATCACCAAATAAAACTGCAGTGTTTCTATCTTCCCAATTAGTAATTTTAGATAGTTTTTCTACTCCCACTACAAGGACGTGAGAGTATGTATTGGCTTCAACAAATTGCTTCGCTGTTACTAGACCATATATAAATCCTGCACATGCTGCCGATAAATCCATTGCAGCCGCATTTGTTGCACCAAGTTGTTCTTGGAGCATTGTTGAAACACTTGGAAATGGGCGGTCTGGAGTTACTGTTGCTACAATTATCAAGCCAATTTGATCTGCAGTAATTCCTGCATCTTTTATTGCTTCTTTTGCGGCTTTCACAGCCATATGAGATGTATTTTCTTCTGGTCCTGCAATCCTACGTTCTTCTATACCAGTCATCGTTCTTATCCATTCGTCAGATGTATCCATTCTTTTTTCAAGGTCTTCATTTGTCAAAATATGTTCAGGTGCATATGTACCTAAACCAATTATTCCTGCATTCATGAATGTTCCTCTTTTCTTATAATCTATTATTAGTACCTGGTATTAATAATAACGAATATATGTATATTTTTCAACAACAGAGTTTGTTTTACCAAATATTCTTTTGTAATATGCTATGCTATGGTATGATACATATATAAAATTAGCGCACGAGGTGAAATTACATGCAATATATAATGACGGTATTTTGGTCAGTACTTTTAGTTTCTATGTTAAATTACGTAGTAAGCTCCGTTCAAAACGTTGAGTTTGTATTCATGGATGGTATCTTCATGTCCATTCCAGTTGCAATTTTAGTTCTGATCATCGCTGCAATCATTCCTGATGAACCAGTAGCTAAAGCACATCACTAAAAAACAGCCTTCCAACTGGGAGGCTGTTTTTATGTCCCTGATATTCTTCGGGATTTTGCTAGGCTAGTCTCTTGCGCGAGAGCGATTACAGGCTATCCGAGAGAAAATCGCACATATACAAGAGACATCGACTGCTATACGAGAGAGCTTGCCTTGTACGAGAGTGATTACTGGCTATCCGAGAGAGAATCGCACATATACAAGAGGCATCCACGGCTATACGAGATAGCTCGCCTTGTACGAGAGTGATTACTGGCTATCCGAGAGAGAATCGCACATATACGAGAGGCATCCACCGCTATACGAGAGAGCTTGCTGTTCTGATTGAACTCTTTAAAAAAAGCCATAGATAAACCACGGATTCTATGTGGTTTATCTATGGTTAAATTTTCACTAAACTTTATTAACTTTCACTTAAGATTTTTAGTTCATTCTCTTCCATTTTAGCCACTACCTTGCTGCCTGGTAGAACGGTGCCGCCGATTAGAAGTTTCGCCACTGCTGTTTCTAAATAGCGTTGGATATAACGTTTCAATGGTCTTGCACCAAATGCAGCATCTGTACCTTCCTCAACAATCCACTGGACTACCGACTCATCCACTTGTAAATCAATTTCTTGTTCAGTTAATCGTTTTTGAAGCTGTTTCACGTATTTTTCTGTAATCTTAACAAAGTGTTCCGTTGTCAATGAGTGGAACATAATGATGTCATCTAAGCGATTCAACAATTCCGGTTTAAAATGTTCATGTAATGCACTCAGGACAAGGCTTTCTTCTTGTTCAGTTACTTCCCCCGTTGTATTCGCTAAATATCCCGAGCCAATATTTGAAGTCAAAATAACAATCGTATTTGTGAAGTTCACGATTCTACCTTGACTGTCTGTAATACGCCCATCATCCATCAATTGCAATAAAATATTTGCTACATCTGGGTGTGCCTTTTCTATTTCATCTAACAACACAACTGAATATGGATTTCTTCGAACTGCCTCCGTTAACTGACCACCTTCTTCATACCCAATATATCCCGGAGGTGCACCGACTAAACGAGACACACTATGCTTTTCCATATATTCAGACATATCGATACGAATAAAATGCTCCTCAGAATCAAATAAATTTGCCGCTAAAGATTTAGCTAGCTCTGTTTTCCCTACACCGGTTGGTCCTAAAAATAAGAAAGAACCAATTGGTTTATTTGGATCTTTAATACCTGCTCTTGCACGCCAAACAGCTTCTGTAACTAACTGGACAGCTTGATCTTGTCCAACTACACGCTCTCCTAATGTTTCTTTTAAGCGTAAAAGTTTTTCTCTTTCACCTTCGACCAGTTTAGTTACAGGAATGCCAGTCCATCTTGATACGATGGAGGCAATTTCTTCTGCTGTTACTTCTTCACGTAATAGACGAGTTTCTGGATCTTCAATTACTTGGTTTTCATACACTTGGAGTTCCTTTTCTAATGTTGGAATTTTCCCGTGTCGAAGTTCAGCTGCTTTGTTTAAGTCATATTGATTTTCAGCTTCTTCTAATTCTCGACGATAGCGATCCAATACTTCCCGTTTTTGCTGTATTACTTGAATGGCCTCTTTTTCTTGTTGCCATTTATTTCGCATTTCACTAGTTGAAGCCTCTAATTCTTTCAAATCTTTACGCAGCTGCTCTAGTCTTTTTTGACTTGCAGCATCTTTTTCTTTCATTAATGCTTGTTCTTCAATTTGAAGCTGCATCATTTTTCTTGTAACTTCATCGAGTTCTTGTGGCATTGAATCGATCTCTGTTCGAATCATCGCACATGCCTCATCAACTAAATCGATTGCTTTGTCTGGCAAAAATCGTTCTGTGATATATCGATTAGAAAGCTCAGCAGCTGCAACGATTGCTCGGTCATGAATTCTCACACCGTGATGTAGCTCAAAGCGTTCTTTGAGGCCACGTAAAATAGATACAGTATCTTCAATAGAAGGTTCTCTCACCATTACTTGTTGAAAGCGTCTTTCAAGAGCTGGATCTTTCTCGATATACATACGATATTCATCAAGTGTTGTTGCTCCAATACAATGCAGCTCACCCCGTGCTAGCATTGGTTTAAGCATATTTCCAGCATCCATTGCACCGTCAGATTTTCCAGCTCCAACTATCGTGTGAATTTCATCGATAAACAAAATAATTTGTCCTTCACTATCTTTCACTTGCTTTAAAACCGCTTGAAGACGTTCTTCAAATTCCCCACGATATTTTGCACCAGCGATTAAGGAGCTCATATCCAGTTCAAAAATTTCCTTCTCCTTTAATCCTTCTGGTACATCCTTACGTACAATACGCTGCGCCAGCCCTTCAACTATGGCAGTCTTCCCTACCCCTGGCTCTCCTATCAGTACTGGATTATTTTTCGTTTTTCTTGAAAGAATACGTATAACATCCCTAATTTCCTGATCACGTCCAATAACAGGATCCATTTTCCCTTCTTTCACTGCAGTTACTAAGTTTCTACCGTACGTTTCTAAAGGACTTTTTTCATCTTGTTGCTTCATTTGCATATGCAAACCTCTCCTTATGAAATAGTTTGACCTTTTTTGACTAATATAAGTATACGACCTTCCTAATAACTTTGTAAAGAAATATGACTATTGATTTTCACTAAACAAATCATTTAAATATGCTATTATAAAAGAAAGTGCGCACATGAAAAACGAATGTGAATGACGGAAAGGAAGTAATAATTATGAATGAACAAAGTTCCAATTCACAAGGTATACATGCACTGTTTGAACAATTTGGAGCTAGCTTAAAAGTAGATAAGGATCGCCCTGTTTTCTTAGAAGGTGAAAGTGCAGAAGACGTCTACCTCATCAAGACAGGTACCGTTCGTATTAGTAAGGATACAGAAAGCGGCAAAATATTGACTTTACGAATTACGGGAAATGATTCATTTATAGGAGAAACATCTATTTTTTGCGAAACTGTTTATCATTCTGTCTCAGCTAATGCAATAGAACCTACTCAATTATTAGTATTACCACGTGCAACGTTGGAAAAGTATTTATCAGATTGTTCGTCTCTCATGATGGAATGGATTCAAGTTATGCAAATGCATAATTTGAAAAACGAGACTCGCTTTAGAGATTTACTGCTTCACGGTAAAAAAGGAGCGTTATTGTCCACATTGATACGATTAACTAATACTTACGGGGTAAAACAGGAGGATGGCAGTATTCTCATTGATTATGCTATGACCAATCAGGAACTGGCCAACTTCTGTGCAACCAGTAGAGAGGTCGTAAACCGAATTCTAAATGATCTAAAGAAAAAAGATGTACTTTCGTTAGATAAAGGAATGATTACGATTCATGATTTACATTTTTTACGCACTGAAGTAGAGTGTGATGATTGTCCACTGCATATTTGTCGGATTGACTAGTATGAATGGAACTCAATTTTAAATTTCACCATAATAAAAAGTCGAACCTTTTACGGATTCGACTTTTTATTCTTTCGTATATTGCTATTATCTTACTCCCAGTGCTATTTTAGCGTAGCGAGACATATTATCTTTTGACCATGGTGGATTGAAGACAATATTTACATCTGTATCTTTTACTTCAGGTAGTTCACCAAGTGCTGTTTTTACTTGATCAACAATCTGTGGACCCATTGGACAACCCATAGATGTTAATGTCATCGTAACTTTTGCGATATCTTCATCTGCTAATTGTACATCATATACTAAACCTAAATTGACAATATCAATACCTAATTCAGGGTCGATAACGTTCTCAAGAGCGGCCATCATACTATCCTTCATATCTTGTTCTGCATCTTGACTCATTTTGAAAACCTCCTCTATTTTATCCCGGTTAAACAGGCTGTAATACCCCCACCTCAACTTTTTAAGAGAAAATCAAGAAGAATAGGTGGGGATAAACAGCCTGTAAATCCCCGATTGGTTCAACTAACCATCATCGGGGATGAAGAAAATCCCCACTGATGGAAGTTTCACTTTATATCTCAATCATATCAAACTCGTCAGTTTATGCCAAACTGTTTGCAAGCCACTGCATAGAAGCCAGCAATCCTTTTCTTGATACTGCATGTCCTGCTGATTTTTCATTCATCAGGACTATATTCTGTTTATCATATTGTTTTCTTAGAGAAGCTATGAATTGCGCAGTTGGTTCATATGGTACTACAGGATCCTTTTCTCCATGCCAGAAAAATAATGGTGTTTCAATAAGATTATCTGGATGATTTGATGCGTCAAATTTGGATAGGGTGTCGAACATATTTTTTCTCTCATCTGCGTTCAATGGTACTTTGAATCCTTTTTGCTCTACGGAAGCAATTTGTGCTTTTGCAAGCTCTACATAACCAGGCGTTCCCATCATAATAGCAGCAGCATCAATCCAAGGATATGCCGTTAAACAACCTAAAGTAGTTATCCCACCCATAGAAGTTCCGGCTATACCAACTTTTTGACCGTTGAAATAGCCACGTTTGTCTAATTCATGTTTAATCTGTCCAACTTCTTCAATTGAAGTTAAAACAATTTCCCAAAAGCGTAAACTTATTTCCACTTCATCTAATTTTTCATCTCGTTCTCCATGTAAATGTGCATCTGGTAAAATGACGCGGCATCCTTGTTGAACAAGCTGATATGCGTAATGTAAGTTATGCTCTTTCGCACTTTCAAATCCGTGTAAAAAGATGACAATTGGAGAATCCTTTTTTATTTCTTCTTTATAGATATGTAGTAACGGAATGTTTCCCCATGCCTCATTAGTGACTATCATTGATATCCCGCCTTTCTTCTTTTATTATTCTACCAAAGTAATTTCATGAGTACAAAGAGACTGACCTACCATGCATTAACGAGCAGGCCGATTAAAATCGAAATGTCCTGTGGCTACATCGATACTAGTATGTCCTGTACGTCGTAAGACTACGGCATTGCCGCAGAACGAGGAGTTTTTTGCCAAAGTTTTATTTTCAATCAGTGAGTGCAAGATAACCCATTGATTGAAGTTTCACTTTTTACATTTTGACGTTATTCATTGAAAACGATACACTTTAAAGTAAGATAGAAGGGAGTTTTTTTATGAAACCACATTTAATCGTGTTAGATTTAGATGGGACTTTATTGACCGATGAAAAAGTAATTTCAACAAAAACTAAACATATACTTCAACAAGCAAAAAATGATGGACATCAAGTTATGATTGCGACTGGTAGACCTTATAGATCTAGTGAAATGTATTATAAAGAGCTTGGTTTGAGTACACCAATTGTTAACTTCAACGGGGCATTTGTTCATCATCCTGGAAGTTCTTCTTGGAAAACTGTACATACACCGATAGATTTAAAGGTTGTTAAACAAGTAGTAGAGGCTGTAGAAAGTTATTCCATCAAAAATATGCTCGCTGAGGTACTAGATGATGTGTATTTACATTATCACGATGAAAAAATACTTTCTGCGTTTTCACTAGGGAACCCGCAAGTAACAACTGGAGATTTACGAACTCTTTTGAAAACTGATCCAACTAGTTTACTTATCCATGCAGAAGATGATTCAGTTGACTTAGTTCGTCAGCACTTAAGAGATGTACACGCGGAAGTAATCGATCATCGCCGTTGGGGTGCACCATGGGATGTTATTGAGATTGTACGCCATGGTTTAAATAAGGCAGTTGGATTATCACAAGTATCGGAGTTTTTAAATATTCCACAGGAACGAATCATTGCATTTGGTGATGAAGATAATGATTTAGAAATGATAGAGTATGCTGGTATTGGGGTAGCAATGGGAAATGCGATAATTCCTCTTCAAACTATTGCTAATGAAGTAACTTTAACAAATAACGAAGATGGTATTGCAGAATTCTTAATAGAAAGATTAAACTTAACTAAATAATAGAGATGCAGGAGGATGGGAAATGAGAATATTTGCTGATAGTGCTACAGATTTACCAAAAGCTTTTTTTGAAGATAACAACGTTCTTTTAGCGCCACTTAGAGTTCATATTGATGAGGATGAATATGAGGACATTATTGGTATTGATTCTTCTGAAGTTTACGCGGCAATCCGTGCAGGAAAGCATCCAAAAACTTCACAAGTTTCACCAGAATTATTTTTACGCTTATTTGAGGATCTTGCAAAATCTGGAGAAGAAGGATTATATATCGCATTTTCGTCAGCTCTTTCTGGAACCTATAGTACAGCTATGATGATGCGTGAGCAATTATTAGAAACATATCCTGATTTAAAGCTAACGATCATCGATTCACAATGTGCATCGCTAGGATATGGTTTAGTACTAAAAGAAGCAGTTAAATTACGTGATGAAGGAATGGACAATGCTCAAATTATTGAAAAAGTACGATTTCATGCAGAGCATATGGAGCATTTATTCACCGTGGAGGATTTGGATTACTTAGCACGCGGTGGGAGAGTTTCGAAGGCAAGTGCTTTTGTTGGTGGATTACTTAATATTAAACCACTTCTTCATGTGGAGGATGGCAAGCTAGTTCCCCTTGAAAAAATTCGTGGACGCAAAAAAGTATTGAAGCGAATGATTGATATGATGGGCGAACGTGGTGATACTATTGGTGAACAGTCCATCGCACTTTGTCACAGTGATGATGAACCTACAGCATTAGAATTAAAACAAATGATCGAGGAAAGATTTCATCCGAAGAGTATTGAGATACACTCCATTGGTTCTACTGTTGGCGCACATGTTGGTCCCGGGACAATGGGATTATTCTTTTTAAATAAATTGTCTTAAGAAAAGTGCAAGCGCCCAGAGGCTGGTCGTGACTGACGTCACGACCAGCCCTCTTTTTTCGTTCATCTTGTGGCATATACCTGTCCATCGCTCCCCTACAACTGTAAGAAAAAGATTAAGTTCTTTGTGGATATATAGAGAAAAAATGCTTTCTTATTCATAAAGGAAGCGCCCGAAGATACAATTTCGGTCGCATTCCTCCTTCTCGTTGAGTAAACACTTACTATTTCTCTGTATTTCCACTATTACTAAATTTAATCTACTTCCTGAATTGCTATTTAAACTTTAGTTAAATGACACTAGACATAATAATCTTAAATGTTAAAGATGCTGCCCGAAATATCACTTTTGAGTACTACACCCTTCATTGTTGAAGTGGAAGGTGGCGACTCCAGCGGGATGAGTGAAACAGATAAGCCATCACAACGAACGCGAAGCGGTGGTGATGGCTTATCGCTCCCCCCCGCGGAAGGCGTCCACCTGAAACGGAAATCAGTAGTATTTTTCATTCTTTAAAGTACCATGAACCCCGTGTTCACGGTACTTTTTTAGATACTTTCTTATAAGAAAAGTGTAAACGCCCCTTTAAAAAAAGATCTGTCTTTGGTAAAACTTAGGCTACACCATTAACGAGAAACTTAAATGGGGGTTTAGTCTCCTATGAAAATAGGGACTTGATTTTATGCTTGTGATTTATGGTGGAATGGACATTTGCCTTGAATTGGCTCAATATCATCACCAATAAAGGATTGCTTCCATTCATTATGCGTAGGATCGCCAAAGTGGCCGATATCTGGATGCTTAGGAAGCTGATCCCAAGCTTCTACACGTTTACGAACTTTTTCACGTGACATAATACCACCTTTTTCAGTTCCTTCTAAACCTTCAAATATTTTGCGAGGCTGGAATCCAAGAACCATCGAATTTCCTAGATGACGTGTCTTTCGTTTCTTATAAGCAGGAGCATTTCCGAACACAAAGATTGGCTCTCCATTGAACCGGAAATCCCATAAATAGTGTTCAGGATCTCGAGGACTGTCTTTTGGCCATTCAACTTCATCAACTTCATGTAAGTATTGGAGAATATCCCAAAATTGCTTTCGGTAGTCTTCAATAGAACCCTCTTGCTCAAAAGGCTCTACAAATACAAAAAGACCGTGTCTCTTGTATTTTGGTAATTTAAATAAATCTAGAAAGCCTACAACTGCAGACGGTAGATTACTCCAGTCATCTTGATTGATATAAGCATAGCGGAGCTCGCCTTTCAGTTCGCCACTCATTCCAAAAAAACATGGAAACGTTTTATCCGTTACAGTTTTATGAAAAGTTTCGTATTCTTTATAGAGCCAACTCGGCAAGTCTGTTCTAGTATGAAAATCTTCTTTTGTTAATAAAGCTTGTTCCTTCGTAATCATACAATCGCCTCCACTATCTTTATTCAAGCATCTCTATATATCTATTCTCTACCCCATCCTAAATTTCCTGAAACGGCGATATTCAAATGAAAATAATTTTCACAAATAGGTTATGAAATGAAAAATCAAGGGAATATAAAGGGAATGAATAAGAAATTGGAGGGTGACTTATGGTGAAAATAATTCAAGATCAATCTCAAATACAATGTCAAAGTGAATATGGAACACTTCAAAAAGTCTTTTTATGTGAACCTCAATACATGGAAATTAAAGAAGTGATTAATGATGTTCAAAAAAAGTATGTAAATAATAATATTGACCGTTCACTTGCGATTTCACAGCATCAGATATTTGAACAAACTTTACGGAATGCGGGTGTGGAAGTGATTAAACTACGACCAAGTAAAGAACACCCTGAACAAGTTTTCACTAGAGATATTGGTTTTACTTTGGGCAATTGCTTATTTATTTCCAAAATGGCGAATCCGATTCGTCAAGGCGAAGAAAAAATATTAGCTCAGTGGATGAATGAACATGACATTTCGTATAAGAAGCTCTCAACACATTCCATTGAAGGTGGCGATGTAATCATTGATGGCAATCGTGTTTTTGTTGGAGTTAGCGACCGTACATGTAAGAACGCTGTTCAAGCTTTGCAAAGAGAATTACCGGATTTTGAGATTCTACCTATTCCTTTTAACCCAAAATATTTGCATCTAGATTGTGTGTTCAATATTCTTTCCTCTAATGATGCGTTGATTTATCCTGATGCGCTCGATCCAAAAATCGTGGATCGTTTGTCGAGCATGTATCATTTAATAGAAGTGAGCGAAAGTGAGCAGTTCTCAATGGGTACGAATGTATTGTCTATTGGTCATAATCGAGTGCTTAGTTTGCCAATAAATCATGAAGTTAATCATCAGATGAGAGAGCATGGATATCAAGTGTTGGAGGTCGATTTCTCAGAAATCATTAAATCAGGTGGATCATTCCGATGTTGTTCATTGCCAATTATGCGCCATTAAAAAAGATTGGCCACCTTATATCAGTGGCCAATCTTTTCTTACTTCTTCACTTTTTTCTCTTCATCCAATCTGCGTTGCTTCCCTTTTTTCCAAACAATGATCAGGAATAACATAAACAATAAATATGCGATGGCCATTGCCGCAATGTAGGCGCTATTTAACCCATTGTCTTCTTTAACTTGATATACTTCGACTATCTCTCTGTCCAACACTAAACGGTATGAACCGTCATCGGAAGCACGGACTGTATCGGATTCAAATAAACCACGTAATTCTTTATCTTCTCCTATTTCCTCGCTAGAAATGTCTATTCTCTTTGTCTCACTTGTATTATTAATGACTACAATAAATGTTTCTTCATCAGAATATCGTTTGTACACGGCATATCCATCTTTATTTTCTAGCAATTCCATTTTACCGGTTCGCATCGTTTCTGATTTTGTACGAATGGAGGCCATGTCTTTTAAATATTCAATTAGCTCTTCATCTACACGGAAATTCATGATTTGGTGGCTATCTTTAGCATTTTGACCATTCATCGCTATTTCTGTACCATATGTCATATAAGGCACACCTGGTAATGTAAGCAAAGTACCAATCGCCATTTTAATACGAGTAGGTGGGAACATATTCTCTAAGGCACTATGATAGGTAATTCTCTCCGTCAACAAATGATCCACCATTAAAAGATTATTTTCATTTGCTGAAGAAATAGACTCCGAAGGTAAATCTGTATTTTTGAAAGTGTCCCGGAAATCTAGCATTAGCTGTTCTGAATAGTCCAGATCAAAATCAGCCTCTGACTCTTCGAGGGCAATAACATACATAGGATTACGTACTTCTTTTACTGCTTCAATTAACTCATTTATAAATGGAGTTGGTGCGCCCTCCAACTCTGACAATTTAACTCCATCAATTTTGTAGGTTTCTGCAAATTTAACAATTGTATCAATAAGGGCTTGTTGTACATCAGGATTAGTCAAATCCAAATGCAATTGACCATTTTCTTTTGAAAGTATCCAATCACTCTTTTCGTTATTTTTAGCCCAAATATGGTTCTCACTATAATTATTTAGAGGAAATTCAACCATGATCTTTAAATCTTTTTCGTGAGATTTGTCTAACAACTCGTTAAATTCTTCCGTTGTCCCAAAGTGTCTTTCCAATTCATCGAAATCTAAAATTCGCTTTCCATCATAGGATTCTGTTGCAAAAACAGGTCCTATCGAGATAGTAGTGAAGCCCATATCACTAATATGTGTCATTTTTTCCATAACACCGAGAAAATCTCCACCTGCGAATGCATTAGGATCTTTTGGATTGACATCATAATCGTTCGTTCCTATTTTATTGAAGTAACGATCTACATATAGATCGTAAATACTTTCGTTATGTATAGAGTTATTCGTTTCTGCATTGCTCACTAGAGTTGTCGATAGGCAAAGACTACTCATAAGCAATCCAGTTACAATCCATTTTGTTAACTTCAAGGTAAATCCTCCTTTGACGCATATACATTTCATTTTATCAAAGCTAAGTTTTAATCGCTATCGTTTCGCAATTAAAGCAATAAATATCTATAATATTTCGTCCAAACTGTGACAGGTCGCAAAGTAGTTATTCATGTGTTATTCATGTGTTAACTTTCTTTGTCATTCCTGAAATTGTTGGGGCGAGTTTGTTTCTAGTTCTTTAAATGTTTATCGAGAACCACTTCCTAGTAGGCTTAAACTTGCTCTCGTATGTTGATGACTTGCTTTTTCTTCCAAAACAAAAACCACCAATCATTCAGGTGGCTTTTGGGTTTTATGGAATTCTTGAAGGATATGCGATTGGAGTTCACCTGGAGAATCGGTGTTATTTTTTTGTAGGTTGGCAATGATAAATGATGTGCCTACAAATGCAATCATTAGGACAATTACTAATATTAGCAATGATATTCCCATAAGCTGCTGCTCCTCTCTTCTTACCTCTCAAAATAGCATAATATCAATGGATTGAAAAGAAGCTTCCACTAAGTGAAAGCTTCCCCGTACTTATGCTAAGAAATTTTCACCCATTGGTAATTTGAACCCAAGGAAAAGTGCGATGAAGAAGAAAACAAATACTAATACTAAAAACGTTGTGTATGGTTTTCCTTTTGCCTTTTTCACTAAAGTCATTTCCATCATACCAATTACTAATATGCCTGCTAGGAATTTTAATCCGTAAAGCATTCCTTCACCGAAGTCCATACCTTTGATGAACAAAGCAACTCCAGTAATAATGATTAGGATGTAGAACAAACGTAAAATCATATGAACTACTTTCGGCTTTGCAATCGCTAATGCTACAAAAAATAGGATTAGTGCGACTACCCAAGTGGTAATGTGTAAATGTGTTGATGCTAAGAAATCCATTTTTCCACCTCAATTATACTTGTAGTTTACTACTATCCTATTTAGTGTACCATGTTACTCGAATTTGTTCACTAATGTACCTATTCCTTCAATCGAAATTTTGACTATATCTCCTGATTTTAGGAAGCGTGGTGGATTAAATCCTTTCCCCACACCTGCAGGGGTTCCTGTTAATATAACATCACCTGGTTCTAGCGTAACCGATTTTGAAATTTCAGCAATAATTTGTTCAACTGAAAATACCATATCGGAAGTTTTCCCGTTTTGACGAATTTCATCATTCACTTTAGTCACGACTGCTAGTTCCTGTGGATTTGGCAACTCATCTTTAGTCACTAAATATGGTCCCATTGGACAAGATCCATCTAGACTTTTCCCTAAAAAATATTGCTGATGTTTCGTTTGTAAATCACGCGCAGTTAAATCGTTAGCAATTGTGTACCCAAATATATAATCATAAGCTAATTTTTCAGGAATATTTTTTCCTTGTTTACCAATAACGATTGCTAGCTCGCCTTCGTAATCGTAGGAGTTTGTTATATCTGCATGTAGTGAAAGAATTTGTTCATCAGCTGCAATTGAAGTTGGAGACTTTGTAAATACAACAAAATCACTTGCTATACCGCCCATTTCTTTCGCATGATCAGCATAGTTTTTACCGACTGCCATAATATTTTTTGGAGTACGTGGAATTGGTGAAAGCCACTCGATTTCCGTAAAAGAACGTTTAAAACTATTTGGATTTTCAGCCTTTAAAGCAGCTTCTACTAATTTACGGATTTGTTCGACAAAATCCATACCTAAACGCACACCTTCTACAATGGTAGTGGGAAATTCGGGTAATATTTGGAGCGTCTCCTGAATGTGAAAAACATCCCATACTGCCTCTTCTTTTTTGACTTTTGGCCCGAAGCAAATTTTGTCGTTTAAACGGTATGATAATAGTTTCATCTAATGGACACTCCCTTAATAGTTTTAATCTATCTCTTAGTCTATTACAAATTGAGTTCCTTTTCATCCTTTTTCGATAAACTATTCGAATAAGTCAGTTTTCTCCACAATATTTCTACAGGACCTTGCTTTAATTTCATAAACCAAATCTCTGCAAAAACTATTTGTAAAACATAAATACCGACAGCCATCAAAGTACCTGTGCTTATATCAATCTTTCCGTACAACCCGAATCCGTAGGAATAAAAAATAGTGGTTGCAATAATCGATTGCATTAAATATATTGTCATGGACATTCTACCGACCTTGGAGATTGGAGATAGTATTTTTGCTGCAATCGGAATCGAACAAACCATAGCTATTACACCTGCGTAAGCAATTGCTTGTAGTGGTCCTCCAAAAGTATCTTGAATATTCATGGTGAACATATCTGCTCCCCTTTGATACGGAATCCACTTAATCGCTGTTCCTATAGCGAATGCAATAACTATTGTAACAATCCAAAAAACTTTTAGTTCTCTCGCTCTTTCGATAAGCCTCCATTTTGCTGCTGCTGCACCTAATAGTAGGAATGGAATAATAGTAATGAACATCACTATAAGTATTGCACCATTTCCACTCATATAAAGCCAATCATTTAATCGTTGCCCGAATATATCGCCCCATGATCCTTGACCGTAGGCAAGAACAGATGATTCGATTTCCTGTATTCCAGTATAAATAGTCATGGCATCTGGCTCTATTAAGGACCCCAAGTAAATTAAGCCATTAAGTAAACCATTTGGTATTAAGAATAAGAAAATACTAATTAGAAGTAACCAAATTGGCTTCAATCTAATCATGAGTATTAAAACAAATCCTGCTAATGCATACGTTATTAAAATGTCTCCTGCCCAAATAAGAAAAGCATGAATACATCCGATTAAAAGTAAAACAGTTAATCGTCGAACAGCAAATTTGGAAAAAGCACCGCCATTTGCCTCAGACTTCATAAATTGCATAGCCAAACCATATCCAAATAACATGGAAAATAATGGATACACACTTCCTTGTACAAAAATGTCAATCATTTTAAACGTCTCGTAATCACTTGGATTTTGATACCAAGTATATGGATTAATATAAATATATGGAGTATGGAAAAACAACATATTCACGACAAATATCCCTAAAAGGGCGAACCCTCTCATGACATCTATTGAAATGATGCGTTCATTTACTCCTGTTGGTTTGATTAGCAAGCTTTCTCCCCCTAAAATGACACTGTTCTATTAATGTCAAATAAGTATAGTACTTTTTCTTTTATCTCTACTTGTAAAATTGCTTCGATTGCCTGTGTATAAAGTGACAATTGAAGTTGGTAGCGTTTTTGCATTTCTTGCTGTAGTAACGATTCGTTGTTAACTAGGTGTTTTACTTTGTCCGTTTTATAGTCCAATAAAACCCAACGTCCATCATCCTCTAAAAATAAGCAATCGACGACCCCTTGGATAATTTGTTTGTCGCCATCATCATCCTCTAGTGCATACGTAAAAGGAAACTCTCGCATCACATCCTTAGCGTTCCGCAGACGTACAGCAATATCTGAATGGAAGAAGGGAACCATTTTGTTAGGATCTATGGCAGCCTGTTCAGCTTTCGTTAAAATTTCACGTTCCGCAAGTCTTTCTGCAAAAAGCAGAACCTGCTCCTCACTTTTTTCCTCCTGGAGATCGACGTTTTGCATAAAAGCATGGACTGCAGTACCTGCTTCTGCACCTGTCAATATAGTTTCTTGCTGAAGGAAAAAAGGACGCTTCGCAATCTTTTTCAGGCTAGTAGCACTCGACAATTGAAAATAGTCATCGTCCGACCGTTCCATAAGCTGCTGAATTTTCTTCATCTCGCTGACTGTTTGCTTTGAACGTTTATGAGTTGATATTTCATGAGCGTATGGTGTATCAAAACGATCCTGAATTTCCTTAAAACAAGTACTCTTTATAGGATCTATCAGTTCTTCTAATACAATAGCCTCTTTTTCTTCCTCTTGAGCTATGTGTTTTAAATCATCCACACATGTAGCAACGATTTTCCATCGAGATTCACTATCCACTATATTAGCTTCATTCACTGCCGATAACTGGCGGAAATTTGTATGCCTTGCTAAAGCTGGTCCAACCCAGTCTAAATAACCTTTTGCTTTCGCACGCATATAGCCTGGCAGCATTTCATCACTCAATACGTTCTGAGCATCTTCCCATTTTTCTAATGTTTTTGCTAAATCCTTTATAGATCCAATGAGATATAGATGCTCTTTGGCACGTGTCATTGCTACATATAAAACACGCATTTCCTCCGCCTTCAATTCCATTTGTTTTTTTTCCTTCATAGACAAAAATGGCAATGAAATAAATGAAATTCGTTTTTCAGGATCAATAGCTTTTACTGCAAGCCCAAACGATTGGTCAAAAAGGTACGACTCATTAAAATCCATTTGGTTAAAAGGTCTACCCATTCCAGCTAAGAATACAACTGGAAATTCCAGCCCTTTAGATGAATGAATAGTCATTAAACGAACGACATTTTCTTTTTCTCCTATAGCGCGTGCAGCTCCTAAATCATCGCCTCTTTTACGCATCCGATCGATAAATCGTAAGAAGCGGAACAAACCTCGGAATGAAGTTTTTTCATAATCAATTGCTCGGTCATGAAGAATACGAAGGTTTGCTTGTCTTTGCTTACCATTTGGCATGGCACCTACTATTTCGTAGTAATGGGTATCTAAGTAAATTTGCCATATTAAATCCGCGAGCGAGCCTCTTCTACTTAAATCACGCCAATCTTCATATTGAAGTAAGAACCTTTGTAGTTTCTCAGCGGTATCTGACGATAGTCCAGCTCCTCCACTAGATACAAATGTTTTCAATGCATCGTAGAAAGGTTCTTTTGGAGCAGATAAACGAATAAGTGCGAGCTCTGACTCTGTTAGCCCTACAAATGGTGATCGAAGAACAGATGCAAGTGATATATCTTGATAAGGATTATCTATTGTACGAAGCGTATGTAGCATTATTAATACTTCAATTGCTTCAAAATATCCCTTCGAAAGCTCTGCATACAATGGGATACCGGCTTCTTTAAATTGTTCTGTAACTTCTCCAGACCAAGTCATTGAACGCATCAATATTACAATGTCACTGTACCCGACAGGACGATGAGCTTTTTTCCAGGGATCATAGACAGTCGCTTCGGAATGAATCATCTCGTTTATTTTCGAAATAATATAACGTGCTTCTGCCTGCGATTTTTTCAACTCATCTTCTGCCATAGCTTCTACAGTTTCTTCCTCTTCCTCTGTCGGTTCCGCACTGCCATCTTCTACTTCATATAACAGCGCAAGCTCTACAGGTGTTTCGGTTTCTTCGTAGGGTGCACCGGGCTTTAACGAAGCAGCTTCATCATATTCAATTTCTCCTACCTGCTCGCCCATAATTTGACTAAAAATATAGTTCGTCGCATGCAGTACTTCTTTTCTACTGCGAAAGTTGGCATTTAAATCTATTTTGATGCCTGAATCGATTGGAATGTCATTGAATGCCAGGTATTTCCCTAAAAATAGCATTGGTTCTGCTAAACGAAATCGATAGATGGACTGTTTGACGTCTCCTACCATGAACATATTCCCTGTGTTTTCATCACCACTTTTCACAAACTGTAAAATGGTCTCTTGCAGTAGATTAGTATCTTGATATTCATCAACTAACACTTCTTTAAAACGAGCCTTATATTCCTTCGCTATATCAGAGGGGATAAGTGAACCATTTTCATCCTGCTCAGATAGAATCTCCAATGCATAATGCTCTAAATCAGAAAAGTCGACAAGCCCCTTTTCATTTTTAGCCGTGGTATAACGTTCTCCATACGCTATAGTCAGCTCCACTAGCTTCTGCAACTGCGGAGCCATTAGGCGCATTTCCCCTAGCAATCGTTCTGGTGTTCGAGTAAAATAATTATCCTTTAAGTCATTAACGATTTTCTTCACTTTCGACCGTTTGTTGGTCGCTTGATTTTTCAATCCTTCATCACAGGAGTCTTTTTTTATAGCTGCCGCTCTTCCCCATTTAATACCTTGGAAGTAATGATAAACACTTTGCCACGAGCTATTCTTCATCAAATCCACTGCCTCTTGAATCATTTGCTGATCGATTATAGCAGTTTCTGCAAGAGGTGCTGGCCCATTTGGTTCATTTGCAAGTCTACGAATCTCCTCGGTTACTGCAATTGCCTCTTCTAAATGATGAATAATCGCAAGCTTCAATGGACCAATAAATGATAGCTCGTCTATGGTCATATCTTCCGGCAGGTTATACGCTTCTGGAATTGCCAGCAACCATTTTTGGGGTTCTGGATGTACGCGCGAGTAGGAATATAGTTTTTCAATCATCACTTCAATCGATTGATCGTCACGATCGGATGTGAAACTGTCCGATAATCGGTACATCGCCTCTGGATTGTCGACATGGTAAGCTTCTTCTAGCACTTCTGCTAACATATCATCACGCATGATTGCTGCTTCTGTTTCATTTGCAATACGGAAACCTGGATCTATCGTTAGCATATACGCATATTGCCGAACAATATTTAAACAAAACGAATGTAGTGTAGAAATTTGTGCCTTGTTTAACAGACTTAGTTGTTTTCGTAAATGATTTGATGTTGGATCTTTTGCAATAGCCTTCTCTAGCGCCTCTCCCATACGATGTCGCATTTCTGCAGCAGATGCATTGGTAAAGGTAACGACTAATAGCTCATCTACATTGATAGGTTGTTCTTTGGCAATGACTTTTTGAATGAGTCGGTCAATGAGGACAGCCGTTTTCCCAGAGCCTGCAGCAGCGGAAACGAGCACATCTGAACCCGTTGCCCAGATTGCCTTCCATTGTGCAGGTGTCCACGTTAGCTCTGCTGGCATATTAGGAATGTTCATTTGAACTCATCTCCTCTCGAATTTTTTTTGCTACTATTTCTGGCTGCTCCACTTTTAATGTACGCACTTGTTGTGCAGGATCTTGCGGATCGAATTGGCAAACACTACGATATGAGCAATAATTACATGGCATTTTATCTTTTATTCGATAAGGTAGAACTCGCGTATCTCCAGCACTCATCCCGTTACCTGCTTGCTCATGCTTTTTACGTACAAATGATTGCAATAATCTCATTTGTTCCGGCTCTACTACCTTGGAGGATGATTTAGACAAGTTTCCATCTTTATTCATACGTACCGGAATTACTTTAGAAAATCCTGAAATCTGATCGTCCATCTCCATAATAACCTCTGGATCATCAAGCAGTAGACCATTCATTTTATATGATTTATAAATGGCATCCTGCAATTCTTCATCCCCCATCTCTTTTTGAGATTGAATAAAAGGATTATGCATATGCACATATAAAACTCCTGCTGGATCAGCTTCCTCGTGCAGCCATATATCAGCATTTTCAACAGCGACGTCTAAATAAGTTAACATTTGAAGAGAAATACCATGGTAAACCTCATTCAAATCAATCCCTTTTTTTGAAGATTTATAATCGACAATACGGACAAACATATTGCCGTTAATATTAGCTGCATCCACTCTATCTATTCTGCCGCGTAATTGCATTTTCCGATTACGCTTCAGGGGAATATCTAGTGCTGGCAATGCTTCTCCAGGACCGAATCCAGCTTCTATAGCAATTGGAACAAACCCCGAACCTTTAGAATGCCTGCTTAATGCTATTAAAGTATTAGCAACGATTTGCTCCAATTTCCGTTGGATATAACGATAGCGATTTGTACTTAATAATAATTGGTGAACAAAAACTGGCACAATATAATCGACCGCTTGTCTAGCAAGCTGGTAGCATTGCGGACGAGTTAACTGAGACCAAAGTAAATCTAAACGCTTCGTCTCATCAGCAATCCATTTTAACGCCGCATGGAACAAGTCTCCCATTTGCGGAGCTTCCAATTTATACTCCTCACGTTCTTCTAGCTTTAGACCATAAGACGCGTAATGTGCAAATGGACAGCTATAATATTTCTCTACACGAGACACACTCGATAGTATCGTTTCTCCGTATAAGGCTGCAGTCATCTCTTCATTTAATCTTTCGGTTTTGTTGCCATGAGTTAGTGGTTTCGTAATTCTCTTCAATAATTTTGACCAATATGGATCCTCTAAATAATATTGGTAAACCGATTGCCAAACTTGCGATAATTCTCCAGTTTCCAGTGCTCCTCTTAGCTGCATGATAACATATGGCAATGTAGGACGCGGGTGGCTGATGGAAGTCAAATCAAATTCTTCTGTTAACATATCGCTTGGATCCACTACAGCTACTTCAACAGGTAAATCACTCACCATTTGATGTAGCTTTTTAATATACATAGATGGTAACAGTGCTTTTCCCTCATTATCTGCCATTGGATAGGATACATATAAGAAATGAGATGCCGTTACGAGAGCTTTATATATTAAATAATTTTCATCCATCAAGCGCATTTTGGACGTTGGGGCTAGTTCAAATCCAATTTGTGTGAACCATTCCCGCTCTGTATCAGTTAGCAGCCCCTCATGATCCATCCGTTTTGGATAAGCTCCATCATTTACGCCAAGCACAAATGCTGCTTTTATATTCGTTAAACGAATGATATCAACGTTCCCAACAATCACTTGGTCAATCGTTGGCGGAATGCTTGAAAAAGCAAGTTGATCGTATCCTTCGTCTAAAATTTTTGCCACTTCTTCTAAGGACATTTCCTTTTCGCCAAACATCAATACAAACTGGTCGATTACATTTACCCACTCGTTCCATACTTGTTCATGCTCAGAAGCTAGAAGTAATTGACCGTTTTCCTCTTCAGCTTGCTTCAAGCTTTGTAGTTTTTCATAGACGTTTAGCGCTTCTATAAAGGTATAGATAGCTATTGCATAATCCTTTCCCGTTTTACTTTGTTTCAACTGTTCCGAAAGGATTTTAATGGGTTCGACGATCAAATCTCTTACTGTATGAATGTCTGCTTGAATACTCAATTCTTCATCTGTTTGCACTTTGGAGTAAAATTCTAAGCCTCGATATTTTTTATAAACCCAGCGTCTTTCATCCAACCATCTATCTCCATAAATTCCGAATGCCAGTACAAAATTCTCTAATCGATCCGCACGCTCTCTCCATGTTTTTTTCGGTGCATCTAATGGAAAAAATAGATCAGTCTTCACCGCACGAAAAACCGGTTCGTATTTCCAGTCTGTTCGAATTATCTCTAAAATAGTCCGACTAAGTTCGATTAATGGATGGTGTAACATCGGTTTCTTTTTACTAATGAAAACGGGAATATCATATTGCGGGAAAATAGTCTCGATTAACCCTTCGTATGTATCTGCATCTCTATGCAAAATAGCCATTTCGTTATAACGAATACTTTTCTGTTGCATCAATTCACGTATTTGTCTTGCTACAGCATGCATTTCCGCACGACGATTGGCAGCTTCCGTTATGCGAATATTCCCCTCTGACTTTGTTTGCAGGGGAGGAAGCTGATCCAAATTAGCCTCAATATGAGCAATTTCTTGAGACATAAATCGTTTCTGTTCATGCTGATGAACAGTCTCTTCTATTTCCAGTTTTTCTATTTGAGCTATTTCTATCAATCTTGCACATGTATTTGCTGGCTGATAAAACAGAGATTGTTCATCTATAGCATCCTGCAATGATTCCATTGGTAGAGCAATTGTAATGCGCTTCACTTGTTTCATTAATTCCTCGATAATTTCTAATTCTCTCGGCGTAAATGAAGTGAATCCATCGATGTATAAATTTGTTTTTGCAAGTAGTGTTGAGTCTTTTATTTTCGTTGCTAATAATGTTAAGTAACCTTCCCCGTCAATATAGCTGACCCCTAGTTTTTGCTCTATCTTTTCTAGCATTAGCATTATGTCGGAGGATTTATCTAAAAGTGTTTTGGGTGCATTCACATTTTCTAAATTGCTTAGGGCATTTGCCATTGTAGAGTAATCCATACAGTATCTACTAAACTCTTTGAGTAATACTTCGATTTGATCTGTAAATCCTCTTTTGGTAGCTGCTCGTTTGAACAGAGTAAATTCGTCTTTATGGTTTTCAAGTAGGCTACGAATGAGCATACGGTAACCGAAGCCACTTATTTCTTCTTTAGCGATTCCACCTGTTTCCTGAAGGACACGCCATGCTAATCGTTTAAATGTCGTTACTTGTGCCCGAATTAGTCCAGGAAGTCCCGATTCTGCTGCAAGGTCATATTCACTGGAAAATGACATTTGGTCGGGTACTATGTAGAATATTGGGTCTCCTATAGGAGCTTTTTGTAGTTCTGTGATTATTTCTTGGTGGATAAAGGTTGTTTTTCCAGAGCCTGATCGACCACTAATTATACGTAACGACAATGGTTTCAATCTCCTTTCTATTGAGCTTTTTCTTTTAATATCTTAGTGAATGTGAATTAACTCTGTGATTTCCGTTGCAGGCGGACGCTTTCCGCGGGTGGTCCGTGAGCCTCCTAAGGAGTCTCACCTGGACACGCTGTTCCCGCTGGAGTCGCCGCCTTTCACTTCAATCAATTGAGTGAGTAGATATTAACTTTTATATTGACTAGATTTTGTATTATAAAAACGATGATTATGAAAAGTTTAAATCGTAATAATAAATCTAAAATTATTATAGAGAATTAACTCTGTGATTTCCGTTACAGCCGGACGCTTTCCGCGGGCGGTCCGTGAGCCTCCTAAGGATTCTCACCTGGACTCGTTGTTCCCGCTGGAGTCGCCGCCTTTCACTTCAATCAATTGAGTGAGTAGATATTAACTTTTATATTGACTAGATTTTGTATTATAAAAACGATGATTATGAAAAGTTTAAATCGTAATAATAAATCTAAAATTATTATAGAGAATTAACTCTGTGATTTCCGTTACAGCCGGACGCTTTCCGCGGGCGGTCCGTGAGCCTCCTAAGGATTCTCACCTGGACTCGTTGTTCCCGCTGGAGTCGCCGCCTTTCACTTCAATCATAATGTGTGTAGGTATAAACTAGAAGGATGAGCATAATCAGTATGATAAAAACGATGAATAAAAAAAGCAAATAAGAAGTTCATCGTCATATTCTAGGGTTCATGATCATCCAAGTTGGCACAACCCTGTAGTTTAGTCACACATCACTGATTTTTAGAAAGTAAATTATTTCTCCAAAGTGTCTATAGGATATACGCATTCCAACCGCAGGAGCGGGCCGCTTTTGCTACGACGAGCCTATCACCGTATAGATATCCACTATTGATAATTGCTCTATTGAACGCTAACTAGTAATAAGTCTAATAGTATCAAAAAAACCGAATAATCTCCTATCTCTATTGTACAAAACATACTACGTAGAGGGAAATTATTCGGAATAGAATTCGGTTGTTGCCTGCCTGATGGGCCAGTAGCGCACCTGCACCTCACCAACAATTTCTTTCGTATCTACAAAGTGAAAATATCTACTATCCATACTGGAAATACGATTATCTCCTAAAACAAACAACTTATCTGGTGGAACCTGTTTACTTCCGGTCAGTTCTTCCAATTCAAAATCTCCAGTGAAGTTATCATTTGGATTTTCGTATGCACTAAAAGATTGTAGATAAGGCTCTTCTACTTTCTTATTATTAATAAATAACTCATCGTTCTCATAGCTAATCTTATCACCTGGTAGACCAATTACACGTTTCACATAATCTTCACGCTGATCTCCATGGAAAATCACTATGTCCATCCGATCAATTTTAGAAAGCTTATTAACAATCACCTTATCTTTGTTATGCAATGTTGGCATCATTGACTGTCCCACTACTTCATAATTTGTCACAAGGAACATTCTGACGAACATCACGATTAAAATACCAATTACTAATGCCATTAACCATTCCAACAATTCTTTTTTTAAACTATTCAAGTCTTTCTCCTCTTTTGTTTTTTCTATCGCTGCTGATCAATCTAAAATCTGCTTCTACTTTTTCATTTATCCTTCTTTCAATTGCTTTACCTACAAACCATAGAATAGCAATTAGTAAAACGACAATAGCAGTTCTAATCGGTTGAGTGATTAATGCTTTAATGTCAGATCCGATGAAGCTAACAACGAAAATCATAATGAGCTTTCCTAATGCTAGCGTCCAGAAATAAGTGTTTTTCTTCATATCCGAAAGACCTGCAACAATATTGACTAAAGCAGAAGGTGTAAATGGGAAACAAACGAGTAAAAAAAGAGGTCCAAACCCATTTCTCTCTACCCATTTTATAAGTTTTTGAATTTTCACATGCCTTGTAATAAAACCTAATGCACGAGCTCGTCCATATTTTCGAATCACTAAGAATACAGCATAGGAACCGGCAACCGAACCTATCCAGGATATAAGAAAACCAATCAGCAAGCCATATGCATTGACGTTGGCTACGATAAAAACAACTAATGGCAAAAATGGGAGAAATGCCTCCAAAAAGGGCAATAGGATTCCAATTAGTGGTCCAAGTGCTCGATAATCATGTGTTAAATTTGTTAATGTTTCTATTGAAAACCATTCAGGCATTTGGCTCTCCTCCAAATATGTATATTTATACTATTCCCAATATTACTGTACATAAAACTCACTTCTTATAGTATAATTTGTTGATTATGTATATAGGTGGTGAACATTTTGTGAATAATAATTCATTTTTTTCAGGATTGAAAGCTGGAATCAGTATTGCTATCGGTTACTTTCCAGTTGCCCTGACATTTGGCTTGCTTGCTAAAACGACTGGTCTTTCGATTTGGGAGGCCACAGCTATGAGTATTTTCGTTTATGCAGGAGCAGCTCAATATATGTCCCTCACACTCATTTCAAAAGGTGTTGACCCTATTTTAATCGTTTTAAATACGTTTGTCGTTAATATTCGTCACTTCTTAATGACGGCTGCACTTAACGAAAAGATGCAAAGTGAAAAAAGATGGATCAAAGGGATTTATGCTTTTGGGATCACAGATGAGAGTTTTTCTGTACTAGCTACCCAAAAAGAAAAAAAAATAGCTACACCTTTTGCTTTTGGCGTAGCCTTAATAGCTTATAGCAGCTGGGTTGTTTTTACTGCAGTTGGTCATGTCATTGGCGCAAATCTTCCGGCATTTTTACAAGCAGCGATGTCCATTGCTTTGTATGCAATGTTTGTTGGACTGTTAGTACCTTCTATGCGTGGAAATAGAAAGGTAGTGATGCTAGCACTTGTGGCAGCTATGATTAATGGGTTCTTTTATTGGACTCAGCTGTTGTCCACGGGCTGGTCCATTTTAGTCGCAACCGTGGCTTCTTCTATTTTTATCGAAATAATTTATGCAAAACGCGGGAAAAATTTACCGAAAGGGGCATAACTTAATGGGTATGTGGTATTGGTGGACACTACTTGGAATGGCTCTTGTTACTTATATTCCAAGGGCATTTCCTCTCACCTTTTTAGAGGGAAAAGAATTGCCTCCAGTCGTGTCAGGTGTATTACGCAATATTCCTTTTGCAGTCTTGGGCGCTTTAATCTTCCCAGCTATTTTATATGTACAACAGGATAATCTTCTATTTGGTTTAATAGGAACGGTTGTTGCATTTAGCTTAGCTTTCCTATTTTCAAATGTGATGGTTGTAGTTCTTGGTACAATTGGAGTTTTAGCTGTATATAGTTTGATATTTTAATAGTTTATTTACATAATTTTTAAAACAAAAAATCCGCAACTCTCATTAAAGAGGCGGATTTTTTTTATTATTACTAGTTTTCATATGGGTACTATACCAAAAACCGAGTGTAAGTGATGCAGCGTCGATCATATAAATCCACCATCGATGTGTGTAACCTGCGTAGACCGATGCGGCAAATAATGCGACTGTCAATATTAACGCAACATAATGATTGAATGTGATACGTGTAAATAATACGACGAGTGATGCAGGAGCAAAGATAGCCAATATTATTTGAGTTGTGAGTGATAGTGATTCCATAGCTTCTCCTATCTAACTAAGATTAGACCAAGTCGATAATGATCATGTCTAAATAATATGTGCTGACGAAGACGTAATTCTCCATTTGAATCCAACACTTCTAGCCGACAATGAGCAGCATTTATTTGGACCGCTTCATATAATTCCTGTTCGTTTTCAACTTTCTGGCCGTTCACTTTTACAATACGCTCTCCTATTAAAAGACCCATTTTCTCTGCTGGAGAACCGGACAGAACACCAGCAATCATGACACCATTCGATTGTGGTGAGACAGCATAATTTCCTGTTTTTTCTTGTTGGTATTTTATAATCGTAATAAGCAATCTTGCAATTACACCAATTAGTAGAGCAATTGCACTAACTAGTGGCTCAAAATAGCCGATCGCCGCAATTAGTGTAATAACAATCCCTAATTGCCAAACAATTTTTCCGTATCCAGTAAAAAAATGAATAGGTAGAGAATGTTGAGATTTTTGTTGAAAGCCAATTACAAATGGAAATAAAACCAAAGAAAAGGTAGTTTCTCCAAGCGAAAACTGTGGCCAATACGGTAAATACGTCGGAATTATATCCCCTGGAATTATAAGTAATATAGGTAATAACCATAGCCTTTTTACATGATAAACAATCGCTTCCATACCTCTAGCAGTTGTCACTAGTTTTGGAGAGGCTTGTGTAGCACCATGTTTTTGAATAAGTACGCCTTCTACGATAAGCAAAAGTCCGGCTATTATAGCTATTGGAACAATTCCATTCTGCATAATATCCAGTCCAGACACAGTCCACGAAAATACGTCAAATGACCAGCTAAATGTAGACATGGCATAGATTGTTATCGTAGCTAATGCAATTGTATAAACTGCAGAACCAAACTGGTACGTAAATAATAGTACAAATAATATCATCCACATGCTATATATCCATAGCCAAGAATTAGGAATAACTAATCCGATAGCTACACTGATAACAGATAAAATAAGTGCCCAAACTATACCATCTAGCAAGAATCTCTTGGTTTCGGTCCATCCCCACAATAATCTTGTGCGAAATTGCCTTCTTTCTCTTTTCACTCGAACATATCCGATCAATATCGAGAAGAGAAGCGTAATATATACTGCTGGATGAAGGAAAAAACGTCCAATTCCTTTAACCAATTCGATTAATATTTCTTGCACCATACGCATCCCCCTCACTTGCAACTATACTTCCTATTATTGTAACAAACGGAGAGGGCTTTGCGTATAGGATTTTCGTATTTACTTTGTTATTTCATATCATGAAGTAAATAACTTATTCCCATTTGGAACTGTTTATCGTTTTCTCTACTAGTTTTATAGTCGAGAATAGTTTTAGTTAATGACTGAAAGAGTGCATCATCTATCTCATTAAATTCGTCTAAGCTTCTCTCTTGTCGATATTTTTCAACAGCATCTTCCGTATCTTCATCAAAGTATCCATCTTGACGACTTATATTATAACCAAGTGCTCCTAAAACTTGTTGAACATACTTTATCTCTTCCCCAAAGTCACCAACACGAAAATTACCTTGATAATATTTTATGTCCATTGTATATAATTCATCAGGTTCAACCTGTAAATCTGCTTGGATTCCTTTATGATGTATCCACTCTTGTTTTGGAGTGAGCCATTTATGAGTAGAGATTTTAAGCTTTCCTCCATTCTGCAGTGGATGTGTTTCCTGAACAGTCCCCTTACCAAAACTCGTTTCTCCGACAATCATCGCACGCTTGTTATCCTTTAGAGCTCCAGCTAGTACTTCACTCGCAGAAGCACTACCACCATTTTGTAACAGCACAACAGGAAGCTTGTTTAAATACTGGTTGTCTTGCTTTTCGGTATTGAGCATTTCCAACACACCTTTTGCATCTTGCATATAAGCGAAAGTGGAGCCATTTGGCAATAAAGTCCCAATAATAGTAGAAACACTATATAAGTACCCGCCTGGATTTCCTCTTACATCAATTAAAAGTCCATCTATTCCTCGTTCCACCAGGGCTTTCGTTTGTTTCTCCCACTCTTCCCCAGTCTTCTCACCAAATAATGTGATATTCACAATACCGATAGAATAGTCTTCTACTTCATAAACATCACTAGAAACCGTATGCATCGCAATCGTGTCACGTTTCATATGTAATTCGACATGGCGATTTTCACTAGATCGATACACAGTCATTTTTAGACTAGATCCTTTTTTACCACTTAACAGCTGTATTAACTCCGTCATAGACTTGCCTTCTACTCTTTCTTCGTTCACTCGAACAATTTCATCCTGAGATTTTAAGCCTGCTTTAAAGGCGGGTGAATCCTTTAAAGGTGCCACCACGACGAATTTCCCCGCGGACAGCATAATCTCCGCCCCAATTCCAACCCTTTCTTCCGCAAGTGATGCCTCTTGGTTCGCTGCTTCTTCCTTTGTTAAATACGTACTATGTGGATCCTCTAATGCATCTGCCATCCCACGAATTGCACCTTCAACGAGCAGATTTTCATTTTTAGAGAACACTGCCTCTTTTTTTATCAATTGAAACGCTTCATCAATTACTTGACTATTGCTTACATTTTTTTGTTCTGTCGCTGAAGGCTTCATCAACCACAGATACCCGATACCTAAAATAACAACAACCAACAATCCATAAAGAAAAAACCGACTTTTGCGCAAGTTCAACCTCCTACTTTTCCACTAATATATGTGTGGTAAGAGGAGTTTAATACTTGCCCAAAAATCGATTCTTATTTTAAATTACTAATATAGTCTGTTAACATTTGCTCATCCATCGGTCCAACAATCTTATTTTGAATAGTTCCTGTCGTATCTATCATATAAGTAGTAGGTATCGTAATCGCCTGATAGGTCTCCCCAACAATCCCTTCCTCATCTAAAGGAATAGGAAAACTAAGGGCATAATCTTCTTGAAACGCTTTCACTTTGTCCAGTCCAACATCAGTACTTGTCAAATTGACAGCTAGAATTTCTACATTTTCTTTTTCTGCCATATCTTCGTAATAGTTTTGCATGTGTGGCATCTCTGCCTTACAAGGAGGACACCAGGTTGCCCAGAAATTTAACACTACTTTCTTTCCTTTATAATCAGCGAGTGTGACTTCCTCACCTTCTAAAGTAGTTAGTGTAAAGTTAGGTGCGGTATTTCCTTGACCTAAACCTTCATTCGCAGGATTGTTCGCAAGATCTGTACCCATTTGCTCACCTGCAAATGCTTCTTGCTCATCAATATTATCTCTTACAAAGGATATTGTTGCGATTGCTACTAATGCAGCTATAACTAACAGCCCAATAATTTTTTTCTTCATATTATACCTCCTACTGGTACTATAATATTTCACTGCCCTTATTATATGTTATCTATTGCATTAAATACGAATTAAATGAGCTAAAAATGTGGCTATGTAGTGACTTAAGGAAACTTTGAAATTGAAATCGATACTAGTTAATGAAAAATGGTGAAATATTCCTTTAGACACATACATTATTAACTTGAGCAAGTAAATGAAGAATAAGCGGAAATAATTAATATAGTATGGCAAGTAAAATCGGCATGAACGCATATATCCATTCTACCAAAGCAAGTAACTGATTATAAGGTAGAGATTTATTCATTGAGGTACTTTCTAATCGGATGTGCGCTTGCCGCACGCTACGCATGAGCCTTCAAGGATGTGTCGCTTGTGCTCCTTCATCCCTTTTGAAGTCTCATTCTTCGCGATCTAGCGGCATGGAAGGCACACATCCTATTTACAGTAGATAACACAGAATTGAATTTCTAAAATTATGTGTCCTTACATTGTTAGTAGATAAGATGCCAACAATTAATAGACAAATTTTCCGTTCCGCAAGTAATTCTGCATAAACGCAAATATCCAACGTACCAAAGTAAGTAACTAATCATAAGGCAAAGATTTCTCCATATTAAAACTTTCAAATCGGATGTGCGCTTGCCTCACGCTACGCATGAGCCTTCAAGGATGTGTCGCAATCGCTCCTTCATCCCTTTTGAAGTCTCCTTCTTCGCGCTCATGCGGCTTGGAAGGCGCACATCCTATTTACCGCCGATGACACAGAATTGAATTTCTAAAATTATGTGTCCTTACATTGGTAGTAGATAAGATGCCAAAAATAAATAGGTAAATTTTCCTTTCCGCAAGTAATTCTGCATTGAGAGCAAGTAAACGACTAGTAAGCGCAAGTATCGGTCGTACCACAGCAAGAAACCGATCATAAGGCAAAGATTTCTCCATATAGAAACTTTCTAATCGGATGTGCGCTTGCCGCACGCTACGCACGAGCCTTCAAGGATGATCGCTTGTGCTCCTTCATCCCTTTTGAAGTCTCATTCTTCGCGCTCATGCGGCTTGGAAGGCGCGCATCCTATTTACCGCCGATGACACAGAATTGAATTTCTAAAGTTATGTGTCCTTAATTTGGTAGTAGATAAGTTGCCAACAATTAATGAGCAAATTTTCCGTTCCGCAAGCAAACGACCAGTAAGCGCAAGTATTGGTCGTGACAAAGCAAGAAACTAGTAATTAAGGTATAGATTTCTCCATTGAGGTACTATCTATACGAATATGTGCTTGCCTCACCCTACAGATTAGTTTATCGAATGTGTTACTTCAATCTTTATTAGCTCTTTTTAATCATCGTTTTTAAAATACTAAACCAGTTCAATTATAAAATTAAGATCTACTCACTCATTGATTGGAGTGTAACGCGGCGACTCCTGCGGGAGCAGCGAGAAAGTCGAGATCCCGCAGCAAAGCGAGGAGGCTCGGCCTCGTCCGCGTGAAACGGAAATCATAGTATTACTGCCACTCTTTAATTACCTTCCACTTTGATTAACTCTTTTTAATCATCGTTTATTAAATACTAAACCAGTTCAATTATAAAGTTAAGATCTGCTCACCCATTGATTGAAGTGTAACGCGGTGACTCCTGCGGGAACAGCGAGAAAGTCGAGACCCCGCAGCAAAGCGAGGAGGCTCGGCCTTGTCCACGGAAAGCGTCCGCGTAAAACGGAAATCATAGTATTACCCTCTACTATTATCTAGGTTTTTATTATGCATTATAATCGAAACTCTTACTAATGAAAAAAACAACGCTTCTCCACGAATGGAAAAGCGTTGTATAAAAGTTATAGGGAAATATATCTCAATGGGTTAACAGAGTTTTTGGCCATACCTTCCCAGTTTCCAACATGTATCTCAAAATGTAAATGAGGTCCAGTCGAATTACCAGTAGTACCAATGGCACCGATAATCTGCCCTTTCGATACAACTTGTCCAACACTTACTTTAATACTGCTTAGATGCGCATATAAAGAAGTGAAGATTTGACCATCAATGGAATGTGTCACCATGATAACATTTCCGTATGTGCTAAGCGGAGCAGCATAAGAAATTACACCATCGGCAGCAGATAATACTGGTGTACCAGTACTATTAGCTATATCAATACCATAATGGGTTTTTACTACCCCATGAATCGGATGAGTTCTACTACCGTATCCAGAAGTGAATCGTCCAGAGGCGGGTTTTGTCCAAGAACCAGCAGAAACATTTGGAATGGATGAAGAAGAACCACCACTCGCTGCTTGCTGACGTTTTCTTTCTTCCTCTTCTTTACGTTTCTTTTCTTCTGCTGCTTTTCTAGCAACTTCGGCTAATCTTTTTTGTTCAGCAACAATTTTATTTTGCGTTTCTTGACTTAAGTTTAGAATTTCGTCATATTCCGTTTCTAATACTTCTTTTTGATTGATCAATTTTGCTTGTTCTACTTCTAACTGATCCACTAAATTACCTTTTGATGCCTTTTGAGTATCTAAAGATGCTTTTAAACTAACAAGCTCATCTTTACTATCTTCCTGCTGTTGTAGTTTTTTCTCTAGGCTAGCCTGTTGCTCTTCTAATTTTTCTTTATCATCTGCTTGTTCTTTTAAGATGGTACGGTCTGCCTCCATCAATGTATTAACAGCAGAAAAGCGGTCGATGAAATCGATGAAGCTATTTGCCCCTAATAATACATCTAAGTAACTAACAGAACCTCCACTTACTTGAACCGCACGAATACGTTCTTTTAATAGTTCATCACGTTCTTCAATTTTTCTCTCAAGCTCGTTTATAGAAGCACGTAACTTTTCAATTTCAGTTGTTGTTAATTTTATTTGATTTAACACTTCAGAAATCTGTGCTTCAGTGTTAATAATTTTAGTATCTAACTCTTTAATTTGCGCCATAATTTGATCAATTTTTGATACATTTTGATCAATCTTACCTTTTGTTTCTTTAATAGTTGAGTCAATAGTGTTTTTCTTTTGCTCTAATTGTTTTTGTTCGTTTTTTAAATCATCTAAGGTATTCGCAAAAGCACTTGGAGTCGTTATTAAAAGTGCTCCTGTAGTAGCTATCGCCATAATTCGTAGCATCCATTTAGACTGTTTTCTCAAAATTTCTTGCTCCCTTCAATTTACCAACTACACACGTAGAAATTTGCGAACTGACATGAAACTTCCCCAAACGCCTATAAGTATCCCCATTAATAAGATCAAGCCGTTTACTTGATATATAAATGGTGAGAACTCAAGTAGTTCAAATAATTTTCCTTGTTCTAGCTTTGGAGCTAGCAAATTATAGATATTATAGTAGAGTACTGTTACTAACGTTATAGGAACGATGGCACCTAAAATTCCAAGCCACATACCTTCTAAGATGAATGGAATACGAATAAACCAATTCGTTGCTCCGACTAGCTTCATAATTTCAATATCTCTTCTTCTTGCAACAATTGTAATACGAATCGTGTTAGAGATAAGGAACATTGCCGTAAATAACAACGCCAAAATCAATACTAGTCCAACATTTCTACCGGTATTCAAGAACGAGAATAGCTTTTCTATTTTACCTTCTCCATACTTTACTTCAAACGTATTATCGAGACGATCTAATTTCTCAGCTACTGCTTCAGTTTCTTGAGGATTGGTAGCTTTAGCATAAAATACATTATGTAATGGATTCTGTTGTTCAAATAATCGTAAATCTTCTCCAAAATCAACTACTAATTTATTTAACTCGTCTCCTTTTGGAGAATATTTAACTTCTTCTACTCCTTTTGTTTCTTTAATCTCTTGTTCTAGTTTTGTTATAGAAGCTTCATCTGATGTTAACTCGACATAGACTTTAATCTCTACGTCTTTTTCCAAGTCATCTGCTACCTTATTCAAGTTCATCATGATCATAACGAACACTCCGACAAGTAACAATGTAACTGTTACTGCACTTACCGAAGCAAATGTCATCCATCCATTACGACTGATGCTCTTTATACTTTCTCTGAAGTGTCTACCTAATGTTCTACCCTTCATAACCGTATTCTCCTCCGTATTCGTCTCGAGTGATTAATCCACCCTCAACTGCTATAACACGGTGTCTAATAGTATTAACAATTTCTCTATTATGAGTTGCCATTATAATAGTTGTTCCTCGAGCATTGATTTCTTCGAATATATTCATAATTTCCCATGAAGTTTCTGGATCCAAGTTTCCCGTAGGTTCATCCGCAATAACAAGCTTTGGTGTATTCACGATGGACCTAGCAATAGACACACGTTGCTGTTCTCCCCCTGAAAGTTCGGTTGGGAACATTCTTGCTTTGTGTTTCAGTCCAACTAGCTCTAATACATCCATTACTTTTTTTCGTATTACTTTAGGTGTTTCTTCTATAACTTCTAATGCAAACGCCACATTTTCATATACATTCAAACGTGGTAACAATTTAAAGTCTTGGAATACTACACCGATTTGGCGTCTTAAATATGGTACTTTATTGTTTTTGAGAGTTGCTAAATTGACACCATTTATCAAAATATCTCCAGTGGTTGGACGTTCTTCTCGATACATCATTTTGATGAACGTTGACTTCCCTGCTCCACTTGGTCCTACTACATAGACAAAATCACCTTGTTCAATCTTTACATCAATACCGTTTGCGGCAACAATACCGTTTGGATATTTTTTGTAGACATTTATCATTTCTATCATTTATAAACCACCTAATTAGATTCGTCATAAAATGCAACACGCCTATTATAACATTAGAAGCGGGTTTTTTTGTTACAATTAGATTTCAATTTATAGGTAAAAAAGGATAGATATTTTAAAAACGAATCTATGTTTTATCCTAACTAGTCAATTACACTTAACTGCCTTATACCTACTCACCAAACATTCTACACTATTCGAGGAGAATCCTTCTTTTATCAATAAAAAATCAGCTACTCAAAAAGAGCAGCTGATTTCATCTGAATGTTTAGTTCTAAAATTATTTCTTAGCTGCTAACCACTCAGCTACCGCTTGAGCGTCATCACCAGAAATAATTCCTGGAGGCATTGCGCCTTTACCGTTTTCAATAACATTTAAAATTTCATCTTGTGATAAGCGTGAGCCTACGTTGTTTAGAGCTGGGAAGTTACCTTGCCCCTCTAAATTTTGACCATGACAGCTAATACATTTTGCACTAACGATTTTTTCTGCATCCACTGAGGTTGTTTCAGTGGTAGTACCAGAGTCAGTTGATGTATCCGTATCTTTATCGGCATTATCATCACCGCCACCACATGCAGCTAGTACTAGCCCTGCTCCAAATATTAAAGCTAATAGTTTTTTGTTCATGTTACTACCTCCCTAAATAGAATTTAGTTTGCATAATTATTATACCTAACTTATGATCTTTTGAAACCTTCTCCCAGTACCTCATAGGCATCCGAAACTATGACAAAAGCAGCAGGGTCAATAGTTTTAATGATATGTTTCAACTTTGTGAACTCTGTCTGATATGCCACAACCATTAAAATTGGTCGTTCTACATTCGTGTACCCACCATAAGCTGGAAGTTTTGTTACACCGCGATCTATCTCGGTATATATAGCATCTCTAATTTCATCTTGTTTATTCGTGATAATATAAATCATTTTGGATTGGCTAAATCCTAATTGAACAAGATCAATCGTTTTTGTCGTAACAAATAAACCGATTAGCGCATATAGAGCCTTCTCAATGTCGAAAACGACCGCGGCGCTAAGTACTATCAATCCATCTAACAAGAGTACGCTTGTCCCAAGTGAAAATCCTGTATACTTCGTAATAATTTGTGCAGCTAAATCGGTTCCACCTGTGGACGCGCCACCTCTAAAAACGAGACCTAAGCCTAAACCAACAGAAATTCCGCCAAATAAAGCTCCAAGCAATGGATTCATCGTCCAAGGTTCCCAGTTAGCAGATACTAGTACTACTGCTGGTAGAACTAATGTACCTACTAAGGATTTAATACCAAATTTCGCCCCTAAAAAGATAAGTCCTGCTATAAACAATGGAATATTAAAAGCATATTGCACGAGTCCTGGCTCCCAACCAAAAACTCCTTTTAAAATTGTACTAATTCCGCTAACTCCACCAGAAGCTACTTGGTTTGGTAATAAAAAGACGTTAAATGCAATAGCAATAATGGCTGCACCGATAATTACATAAATATAATCTTTCGAGTTTTTTACTATGGGATGCGGTTCTTTATATTGTCTACGATTAATATTAGTTTCCATTTCATTCCTCTTTCATACAAATACTTGTGTTTGCCTGCACTAGTATAACAAGTGAAAAGTAATTTGTGAACTTCATCAAGATAGCGTGTTGACGAGGTAAAGTGAATGGAATTGGAGAGTTGTGGATTGTTATATATAAATGTTATCCCTCAACATTAGATAGTTATACATAACAGCTGATAAGAATAGATCAGTAGCAGATAAAAAAAGAGAATTGTTATCCCTAAGTCAGCAACGATAAAAGAATGTTATTATCACTGCATTAAATTAAACTAATACTGTCATCTAAGCGATAGGCTGTCTAAATCATATTGTTGGGTACTACACACTTAATTGATTGAAGTGGAAGGCGACGGACTCCAGCAGGAATAGAGCGAGCTGAAAGCCACGCAGGAACGTAGGACGAGGAGTTTGAAGCCGTGCTGGGCGGAAAGCGTCCGCCTGTTTCTGCATCGCTGCGCTAGCTTCGTACATGAAAGTGCGTTGAAACGGAAATCAGCAGTATTATTGGATAGATTTTATTTCGTGGTTGTTGTTTTTGAAAAAGAGCATGCCTCTCGGACACGCTCTTTAAGTGATAGTTATTTTTTGTTGATGGTTTGTGCTTCCATGTATGTTTCATCGATATATTTGGCAATTGCCTGTTGATCTTCGGTTATTTGAATAAGCGTTGCGTTGAATTCTTCTACAGTCGCCGTGCTTTCTTCAATAATTGCGGCGAACTCGTTTGTACTAATATTAATGGATTCTGTATTATTTGAAATGATATCTACATCTTTTAAGAATTTAGCTAACTCGTTTTGCAAATTCCTCATTGTTTCATGAAGTTTATTAAATGATTTATTGGATTTATCAGCTGTTGCTACTTGAGCGTAAATTTGATTTACACCATTTTCTATTTTGTTAAGAGCTTCTTGATTGAATTTATTTAATTGATTTAGATTATCGTCTATTTTTTCCAGTGACTGATCAGTTACACCTGCTAGTTTTCGGATTTCTTCTGCAACAACAGCAAATCCTTTCCCTAATTCTCCCGCTCTTGCAGCTTCTATTGAGGCGTTCAAGGCTAGGAGATTAGTTTGTGCTGTAATTTGTCGAATATCACTTGCAAAATTATTTGTTTCATTAATTTTTTCAGAAAGTCCATTGAACGTTTTATTTAGTTCTACAAAAAAGACTGTAAATTGATCAATTTCATTTTTCATCTTCTCCATTACCGTGGAACCATCCGAAGCATTCTGTTCTGCTAATTCTGCTTGTTTAACAATCTCATGCAAATGTCCTGCCATTTCTTTAACTGAATCAGAAGTTGCCTCTGTATTTTTTACAATATCCACTACGTGGTCTGCTTGTTTTTGAGAACCAATACTAACTTCACTTACAGCAACAAGCATTTCCTGTTGCGCATTGTTCGTATTAAATGTATTTGTGCGAATTTGCTCCAAGTTAGTCGTAATGACAGATACAGCAGTTTCTAATTTTTGATGTAGAAAAGCATCTTCATCTGATTTAACTTTTGCATCTTCTATAAGTTTCTCAACATTGGAGAATAACTTTTTACTTTGTCTCACCTGTAAGAAAATTCCGAGTGCCATGATGAATTGGATAAAGAAAATATTCACAGTTCGTCCTTCAAATATACCTGAATTATCCATCAACACATTTAAAATCATAGCGGCTACGCATAGCAGGTAACCGAACACAAAAATACTCTGTTTAGAATGTAAGCTACTTAAAATTAGGATGAATAGTGCTAATACAATTGTGGCAATACTTACTTCATTAAAATAACTCATGCTTACTGCTGTTATCGCTCCTGCAAGCACAACAAAATAAGGAAAAATACGAGCGATATGTATTGATTTTCTAGCAACAAAATACATAATAATCGATACAACAAAAGGAATTCCAATAGAAATAATGACAACCACTGCCTGTTGAATAATAATTTGTACTAGTAATCCAAGACCCGCAGCTAAACCATAAGCTAAAAATAAAATGAAGTTTTTTCTCTTTAAATCTTCGTTTTTCAACTCATTGATATTCATTGCTCTTTCCCCTATCTATATATTCTGAAAAATTAAAAAACCGATGTTATATAATTATAACATCGGTGTGTAAAACGTCTATTAATTTATTTTTGAACGTAAGTAAGCGTGAATAAACGGATCAATTTCACCATCTACAACTGCATGAACATTACCGCTTTCTTCATTTGTACGATGGTCTTTTACCATGGAATATGGATGGAATACATATGAACGTATTTGACTTCCCCATCCGATTTCTTTTTGTTCTCCACGGATTTCCAATAATTGTGCTTCTTGTTCTTCAATTTTCAGCTGATAAAGTTTTGATTTTAATAATTTCATCGCATGTTCCCGGTTTTTAATCTGTGAACGCTCTGATTGACAAGTAACAACTGTATTTGTAGGTAAATGTGTAATACGAACTGCTGAGTCAGTCGTATTAATATGCTGACCACCAGCACCAGTTGCACGGTACGTATCAATTTTCAAATCTTCTGTGCGAATATCGATTTCAATTTCATCCGTAAATTCAGGCATTACTTCACATGAAACAAATGAAGTATGACGGCGTCCTGATGAGTCGAAAGGAGAAATACGAACAAGACGATGAACGCCTTTTTCCGCTTTTAAATAGCCGTATGCATTATGACCTTTGATCAGTAGAGTTACTGACTTGATACCAGCTTCATCTCCAGGTAAATAATCAATCGTTTCTACTTTAAAGCCTCGTTTATCTGCCCATCGCTGGTACATACGTAACAAAATAGAACCCCAGTCTTGGGACTCTGTACCGCCAGCACCAGGGTGCAACTCTAAAATTGCATTATGTTTATCGTATTCCTCGCTGAGTAGCATTTGCAATTCAAAATCACTAAGCTTATTTGTAAACTCTTTTAATTCATTACCGAGATCTTCCTGTAACTCTTCATCGGGCATTTCTTTGATCAATTCCAAAGTCATCTCTAAGTCTTCTTGTGTAGACTCAAGATTACGATACTCTTCTACTATTGCTTTTAATGCATTGGTTTCATTAATCACTTTTTGAGCTCCCTGTGCATCATCCCAAAAATCAGGAAATGTCATCAGCTCTTCTAATTCTTGAATACGAACCTCTTTGTTTTCTAAGTCAAAGAGACCCCCTAAAGTCTTTTAACTTTCCAGAAGTTCTATCTAATTCATTACGTACTGTTGCTATTTCTATCATTTGTTGTTCCTCCGACTTTCTTTTGTCTATACTCCGGGTGTCTTGCGCTTTTCTTTATGTCCAGCTCCAGCACCTTGCTCCTGCGCTAAGCTCGGGGCAGACATAGGTGCTTTCGCTTTTCTTTATTGCACAGCACCATGGCAGTTTTTATATTTTTCGCCGCTTCCGCATGGACATGGATCGTTACGTCCTATGGAAACTTCTTTGCGCACTGGTTTTTTCTTCACTGGGCCGCTTTCTTCTTTAGGATTTACAGCTTGCCCTTTTGCTACTTCTTCGCGTTCTAGGTTATTTCGAATTTCTGCTTTCATCGCATATTTCGCAACGTCTTCCTGGACTGAGTCGACCATTGCTTCGAACATTGCAAATCCTTCACTTTGGTATTCGCGAAGTGGATCGGTTTGTCCGTATGCACGCAAATGGATTCCTTGGCGAAGTTGATCCATTGCATCGATATGGTCGATCCACTTGGAGTCAATAGAACGAAGTAATACCACTTTTTCAAACTCACGCATACGTTCAGCAGTCATTTCTTCTTCCTTCGCATTATAGAAGCGAAGTACTTCTTCTTTGATTTTTTCTATCATTTCTTCAGAAGATAAATTTTCTAGTTCCGACTGTGTAATTACCCCTTCAGGCAATAAATTCGCTTGAATGTAATCTTCAATTCCTTTCAAACTCCAGTCAGCCTTATTCTCAGAGCTTGTATGGGAAGCAACTAAACGTTCAATTGCGCTGAATAGCATAGACTCTACAAGTACACGCATGTTCTCTGTTTCTAATACTTCGTTACGCTCTTTATAAATGATTTCACGTTGCTGACGTAGTACATCATCATATTGTAATAGACGCTTACGTGAATCGAAGTTATTTCCTTCTACACGTTTTTGCGCTGATTCCACTGCACGCGACACCATCTTCGATTGAATTGGTTGTGAGTCATCCATACCAAGTTTCGACATCATCGCACGCATGTTATCAGAGCCAAATCGACGCATCAATTCATCTTCCATTGATAGATAGAACTGAGTTACCCCAGGGTCTCCTTGACGACCGGAACGTCCACGTAATTGGTTGTCTATACGACGAGATTCATGTCGCTCTGTACCGATAACTGCTAAACCACCGACTTCAATGACACCATCGCCTAATTTAATATCTGTTCCACGACCAGCCATATTTGTTGCAATCGTAACAGAACCTAAATGTCCAGCAGTTGCAATAATTTCTGCCTCATGTTCATGGTTTTTGGCATTTAATACATTATGCTTAATGCCATGTTTAGTTAACAATTTAGAAATAATTTCAGAGGTTTCGATAGCAACTGTACCAATTAGAACTGGTTGACCATTTTTATTGCGTTCAGCAATATCAGCCGCCGCCGCTTCGTATTTACCATTCATGGAAGCATAGATTAAATCTGCACGGTCATCCCTCGCAATTGGTCGGTTTGTTGGAATCGCAATTACATTCATGTTGTAGATATTACGGAATTCCTCTTCTTCCGTTTTTGCTGTACCAGTCATACCTGATAGCTTATCGTACATACGGAAAAAGTTTTGGAAAGTAATCGTTGCCATCGTCATTGATTCATTTTGGACTTCTAATCCTTCTTTTGCTTCGATTGCTTGATGAAGACCATCACTATAACGACGACCTTTCATTAGTCGACCAGTAAACGAATCGACTATAACAACATCGCCCTCTTGAACGACATAGTCGATATCTAGATGCATGGAAGCATGAGCTTTTAGTGATTGATTGACTGCATGATTTAAACGAACATGAGTCAAATCAAATAAATTATCTATGTTGAAAGCTTTTTCTACTTTTTCTACACCAGTATCCGTTAGAGTTACACCTTTTGTAGATTCCTCGTAAGAATAATCTACGTCTTTTGTTAATGTACGGACGAATGCATTTGCTTGTTTATAAAGAAGTGCTGCTTTGTTCGCTTGTCCTGAAATGATTAAAGGCGTTCTTGCTTCATCGATTAAGATGGAGTCAACTTCATCTATTACCGCATAGTGAAGCGGACGTTGAACTTTATCTTCCTTGTACAAAACCATATTATCTCGTAAATAATCGAACCCAAGCTCGTTGTTCGTCGAATATGTAACATCCGCCGCATAAGCTTCACGTTTTTCTTCTTTTGACAATGAATTTAAGTTCAATCCAACACTTAAACCTAGGAAATTATATAATTGTCCCATCTCTGCAGCATCACGGCTAGACAAGTATTCATTAACCGTCACGACATGCGCCCCAAGGCCAGTAATTGCATTTAAATAAATGGACAAGGTAGAAGTTAGCGTTTTACCTTCCCCTGTTTTCATCTCTGCAATATTACCTTCGTGAAGAGCTGCTGCCCCCATAATTTGAACACGGAAAGGGAACATTCCAAGTACACGTCTAGATCCTTCACGTGCTACTGCAAATGCCTCTGGCAATAAACTATCTAAGCTCTCTCCTTTAGTATAACGTCCACGGAAATCATCTGTTTTCGAGCGGAGCTCATCATCAGACAATGCTTCCATTGTACTTTCTAATGCTTCTACTTTATCCGCAATTTTTTCTAAGCGTTTTAGATCACGTTTATTTAAATCGAACACTTTATTTAATACACCTAGCATCTATTTTCACTTCCCATTTAGTCTTACTCTCCATTTTACCATTCGTTCTAAAGGCACGCAAATAAGGTCCACTATTAAATCATAAAAAACTCTCCTCGTAATTACGAGGAGAGTTGGATATTTGCATTTAGTTACTTAGTTTGTTTCAGTTTCGATTAAGCCGTATTTTCCGTCTCTACGTTTGTACACAATATTTGTACCATTAGATTCTGCATCTGTGAAGATGAAGAAATTATGACCAAGCATGTTCATTTGTAGTACTGCTTCTTCTTGGTCCATTGGTTTTAGGTCAAACTGTTTTGTACGAACGATATTATATTCATCTTCTTCCGTATGATCTGGCCCAGCATCTGGTGGATCGATTGTTGCAAAAAATGTTGCTACACCTTCACGCTCACGGAACTTACGATTTACTTTTGTTTTATACTTTCTAATTTGACGTTCTAGTTTATCAACGATTAAGTCGACTGCAGCATACATATCTGCATTACGCTCTTCTGCTCTCAGTGTTAAATTTTTCATAGGAATTGTTACTTCTACTTTTGTTTGCTTGTCGTTATACACTTTTAAATTAACGTTTGCAGTTGCTTGAATTTCTTCGTTGAAGTAACGGTCTACTTTCTCAATCTTCCCTTCAACGTATTCACGTATTGCAGGAGTCACCTCAATGTTTTCTCCACGAATGTTAAAGTTTAGCATGTAAACTCCTCCTTTAATTTAACTCTATATATATATTTCAACACCACCTTTAAAATATCCTTCTTATTTTAAAGTTTTTATTTATTTTTTGTCGAAACTTGTAATAATCTTTACTTTTTGAGCTCCATCTCTTTACGACTACGTTTTTTTAGCTCTTCAATAATCATGCTTTCACTTTCACTGTCCCCAACTAACTTTACGCCATATTCATGACCGAACGCTTTTCGGTGGGACCATACAAATTCGCCAACCATCGAAATAGGATTTGTATCTAATGTGAAATTCAATTCCACATGGTTTAATTGATCTATGGATATAAATAATTCGCTAAACATCTTCAAACCATTTGGGCTAATATCTATAATTTTGCATACACCCTTTTTAGACAATTCCACTTCCGCATTACCATCACGTTGTTTGATCAGCCGAAATGTTGCATCACAAGGTTCTCCAAATGTATAACGAAAATACTCATTACGATTGTATTTCAAATCCCTCCTCCTTTCGATGTTTACTTTTATTATCTTTTTTTTCATTATGCAGAATTTACTAAGAATTATCAAACGATATGAGAACTATTGAAAATACTTTGAATACAAAAAAGTTCTACCGTAAATTATACGATAGAACCGACATGTATATGTTTTATTTGTTTACTGCTACTGTTACATCAGCAATCCGTTTAGCTCCAACATAGCGATCTCCCCAATAATATGGGTCACTTAATTTATCGATTTTCACACCTTTTGAAGTGGATGAATGGATAAATTTCCCGTCACCTAAGTATATTCCAACATGTGAAACACCTTTACCAGATGTATTGAAGAATACTAAGTCTCCAGAAGCTAAATCACTTTTGTCAACTTTAGATCCTGAAGCATACAATCCTGAAGAGGTTCTTGGAAGACTTACTCCTACATCATTGTACACATAATTTACAAATCCTGAACAATCAAATCCTGCTTTTGTTGTCCCACCACCACGATATTTTGTTCCTATCAAATCTTTAGCAGTTGCTACTAATTCAGATGAATTTACAGAGCTTGCTGCTTCCGTATTTCCTGCGAATGGAGCTGTTACTAAGAGAACGGATAATAGTAATATAGCCATGACTTTTTGCGACATAGATTTTAAATTCATCGTGTTCCCCCAAGGTCTAAAGTTTTCTGATAATTTCTCTAAAATCATCTTACCACTCTTTAAACCTTTTTAATTTTACAGTTATGTAACAATTTTGTTACAAAGAAAACTGAGTGTTTTCAAGGGTTTACACATAAAAAAACCTAACAAGTATCTAAAAAATTACTTGTTAGGCATAGTTTATATGACAAATCTCGTGCTTGATTTTTCCAAAATAATTGCCTCTTCACTTACATCATTTATCAATTTAGACAGCATTTCGATTGTTTGAACATTAGATAAAAGCATGTCTTCTGTGTACTCCATTTGCGCCGTGTTAGATTCAATTGATTCTATTAATGCAAAAATGAGTCTCTCAGAAGTATTCTTTTCTTCTTCAATAGTTAAAATGGAATCTTTCATATGATCATTTTGATTTTTGGAATCTCGTATATACGATACTATTTTATCCATTTTATGTTGCAACATCTCAAACGTCGATGCATTATTTTTGGATGTAGCAAGGCCGTCAGCAAATACACTCGCCATCTGAGTACCTTGTTGAGTAATGGAATTTGATATTTGGTGAATTGTATTAGCTGTTCCAGACACTTCATCTGCAAGTTTTTTTACCTCTTCTGCTACAACTGCGAATCCTTTGCCATGTTCACCTGAACGTGCGGCCTCAATACCAGCATTCAGTGCCAATAGGTTTGTTTGCTTTGAGATCGTTTGAACGATTGTTGTCATTCGCGCAATTTCCTCAGTCCGGTCTTGGAGTAATTTTCTTTCTTGATCCGCTTCTTTAAATAATGTCCGTAATTTTGCTGATTCACCAGCGGCATTTTTCAATGCCAATGTACTTTCATCAGCCATTTGTACAGCAATAGTTGAATACTCGTTCAGTTCAATTACCTTTACTGTCACTTCACCAAAAGTACGAGAGAATTCATCTAAAAAGGAGCGGATACCGATAGATGCTTCTTTTTGCTTCAGCATGCTTCCACTCGTTTCATGAATAGCTAACTTGACGTTATTTGTGCTTTCTACCGTATTTGTGGAATATTCTTTTAGCTCCGCGCTATTTCCACTTAGATTCTCCGCAGTATGTTTAATCGTTTTTACGATGTCTATTAGATTTCCTCGCATCTCATTCATCGCACGTGATACTTCCCCAATTTCATCATTCGTTAAAATTTGTAATGGTTGACTATTCAAATTCCCTTGAGATATATCTTTTGCAGATAAAACTACTTGCGCTAACTGAGTCTTAATTTGTCGATTTGTCATTAACACTAAAGCAAGTGATAGTAAACCCGCTATTAGAAAAGCAGCAACTACCATTCCAATTGTATTTTTCTGGCTCTTAGACATTTCTTCTATTAAAAGCTGTCTTTTATCAGATTCAAGTTGTCTAGTTTCTTCTAGCATTTGAGTCAAGCTAGTATATTTTTCATTGATCGACTGAAGTTGTCTTCGTTTTGCGACATTTTCTTTATTGATAACTGATTCTTTTAAATTATTCTCGTATGTAATTTGAATTGACTGTAAGGTTCCTGAGAAGGTTTCCCAATCTACATAGGGCATTTGCGCACTTGCAGAGTTTAGTAGATTTGCAAGACTATCCCTTGTCAATTCATAATCTTTGTCGAATTCTTCTAACGGGTCTCCTGCGAAATGAGAAATGGCAATGTATAAACTCGCTACCTGCGATCGCATAATATCTGCACTTTCGACATTTTGTGATGAAATTTCCATATCATCAGCTATTTCTTGGTTGTGAACTACTTGGATGATCAATAAAACAGTCATCATTCCAAATAAGATAAAGGAACTAAAAATTGCTATTAAATACTTCATTCGCAGCGGAATTGCAGACCATTTTTTCATAGGTATTCCGACCTCCCACTTTGAAATATAGCATAATCTCCCAAAGAAATGAGGTTGTTTTCTGAAACTTTACATGAATTTTACAAAGACAAATCTGAAAATTCGATGTACGATAAGAGTAATACATAAAGGAAGGAAGCGGAACATGGACTTAGGCTTAAAAAATAAACGAGTAATTGTGACAGCATCTAGTAAAGGATTAGGGAAAGCAACCGCCCTTCAATTTGCAAAAGAAGGCGCAAAAGTAATGATATCTAGTAGAAATGAAGAAGAACTTCAAGTAACTCTTGAGGAAATAAAATCAAATAGCGGAAACCAGGAAGTGTATTACACAATTTGTGATATGACAAAAAATAGCGATATTGAACAGCTATTTAACGAGGCAAAAGAAAAGCTTGGTGGCATTGATATTTTAGTGAATAATGTTGGCGGCCCAGTAGCTGGTGGATTTGCACAGGTGACTGATGAAGACTGGGGAGTAGCATTTGAAAAAAATCTGCTTAGCTATATTCGCACAATTCGACTGGCTCTTCCACATATGAAACAACAAAATTTCGGAAGAATCGTCAATATTTCTTCGTCATCCACTAAAGAGGTGCTTGACGGTCTAATCCTGTCGAATACATTCAGATCAGGGATGGTTGGATTGTCGAAAAGTATTGCTAGAGAATACGCAGGAAACAACATATTAATCAATACAGTAGGTCCAGGTCGAATCCAAACAGATCGTGTCACAGAGTTAGACCAAATAGCTGCTGATAAAAAAGAAGTATCCATAGAGGAAGTTAGGGAAGGATTCAAGCAATTAATTCCGATTGGAAGATACGGAGAACCAGCAGAATTTGCGAATATCATCGCATTTCTATGTTCCGAAGCAAATACGTATATGACTGGCCAAAGTTTAGTAGTCGATGGCGGTATGCTGAAGGCATTATAATAGAGGAAGAAAAAAATGACTCCGATTTGGTCGGAGTCATTGCTTTAATTTAAAGTTAATTTAATTTTATTTTGAGATGGATCTTGTACAATAAATACTCTATTTTCTTCCGTGACATCAGATCCGATTTCTTTGACATTAGTAATTGCAGTTTGTAGCTCTTCGTTTGTTGGATAAACTACTGTGAATGCTTTTAGTCCAACTACATTTTCTGGTGTAGGAGGAGCGCCCACTCCAGCCCATGTATTTAAACCAATATGGTGATGATATTTACCTGACCCCATAAATAATGCTCCAGGATAATTAGGGGTCATAACATCAAAACCTAAAGCATGATAAAATTCCTTCGTTGTATCCAGTTCAGAAACATGTAAATGAATATGTCCCATTACTGTCCCGTTTGGTAGTCCATTCCACGGGGTGCTTGCACCTTCTTCTAAAATACTTTGCGCATCGATTTGTAGTGTAGCCATCTCAACGTAGTCATTTTCCCATTTCCACTCAGAATCTGGACGATCACTATAAATCTCAATTCCATTTCCATCTGGATCATTTAAGTATAGTGCTTCACTAACTAAGTGATCTCCCGCTCCAATGCGAATATTAATATCTGCGAAGTGTCTTAAAACAGCACCTAAATCGGCACGTGTCGGTAACAATAAAGCGAAGTGATATAACCCAGTTGTTTTTTGTTGTGTCAGCATAATATCTGCTGGTTGTTCAATAGAAAGTAGTGCTGTCTCTCCATCAGCAGTAAGATAAATTTTGCCAGCTTGCTGCTCCAGTACTTTGAAGCCTATGATGTTTTCATAAAAGTCTAATGAACGTTGAAGATCCACCACTTTTAACTCTACTAATTCAATAAATGTGTACGGTTTATTATGATATTTCATTTGAATTCCTCCATTTGATTCTTTGGTTACTTTTCGTAAGTAATTATATTTTAGTTACCTAATAAAGTCAAGGGATGAGTTTAAGTTATATATGGAGAAGTTCGAATCGCAAATTCAGCGTATGGACTCATGAATAGATGGTATAGAATCGCCACATTTAAACACATTGGCGCAGCATTATCATTTTGTGCAACATAAAGTCGCATATGCACAACGTTTTTGGTTTGCGCAACTTACTATGCCATATACACAACAATGTCCCCTGTTTTCGCAACATCAGGAGACGTATGCGCAACATCGTAGCTCTTTTACGCAACTTTCGTAAACATTCTCGCACCATTACAGTTTTTCCATTTCTGTACATCAAAACACCACTATCCTCAATCGGCTAGTGGTGTTTTAAGAGGCATTATTTAGCTAATGGCATATTTGTACATAATTGTTGGCATTCGACTAGTTTACTAACATCGAAGTTGCCTCCGCTTACGATTATGCCGATATTTTGGGAGGAACCTGGAATGCGGTGATTCAATACTGCCGATACAGCTGCGGCTGCGGCACCTTCGATAAGCGTTTTTTCGCGTTCTAGCATGAAGAGAATGGCAGATGCGATTTCTTGTTCGCTCACGGTGACCACATCGTCCACGAGTGCTTGAATAATGTTCATGGTCAGATTTCCTGGCGTTTTCACGTTGATGCCTTCTGCGATTGTTTTGCCTTGGAAAGGTAACAGACCGTCTCCTTTTCCTTTATATGCTAAGGCAATTGCCGAGGCATTGCTGGATTGGACGCCGATAACGCGGGTATTAGGACGGATTGATTTGACTGCAATGAGTGTTCCAGCGAGTAAGCCTCCTCCGCCTGCTGGCACAACAATCGTGTCTAGCTCTGGACGCTGCTGAAGCATTTCCATTGCAACGGTTGCTTGCCCTTCGATAACCGCTATATCGTCAAAAGGATGGATGAATGTTGCTCCTGTTCGGAGTTGCTCCTCACGAGCAGCAATATACGCTTCATCAAAATTTTGACCGATTAATTTGACAGTTGCTCCATACCCTTTCGTAGCATTTACTTTCGAAACGGGTGTTCCAAGTGGCATGAAAATCGTGACTGGCACATTTCGTGCTTTTCCAGCAAATGCAACACCTTGTGCATGATTACCGGCAGAGGCAGCGATTAATCCTTTGGTACACTCTGCCTCACTTAGCTGTGATACTTTATTCATAGCACCTCTAATTTTAAATGACCCAGTTTTTTGCAGGTTTTCTAATTTCAAAAACACATTTTTCTCGGTGATTTTATTGAATGTGGCCGATTTTTTACACGGTGTGCGATGCACGAACTCCGCTACTTTTTCAGATGCACGATATAAACCTACAGTGTCGTATGAATTCCCAACAAAACCATCTCCTAATTAGCTAATTTTTTGTAGCTCTATAGTGCATTGTTTATGCTAGAGCTACTTTGTCTTCATAAGCTTTTATTTTATCCTCGTATTGGAAGGTTAACGAAATTTCGTCCCATCCATTTAGAAGCATTTTCTTTTGGTACGGATCAATGTCAAATGAATATACAATACCATCAGCACCTGTTACCGTTTGTGCTTCTAGATTAACTGCCACATTATATACTTCTTTGCCTAGCATCGATTCCACTTCATCCACCGCTAGCTTAATCGGTAAAATACCATTTTTCATGCAGTTATTATAGAAGATATCTGCAAAGCTCGGTGCAATGACTACTCGAAAGCCGTAATCCAAAATGGACCAAGGTGCATGCTCTCGAGAGGAGCCACAGCCAAAATTGTCATGTGCTACTAAAATAGTAGAATCTTTATAGCGTTCATCATTTAATACAAAGTCTTTAATTGGCTCATCATTTGCATCAAAGCGCCAGTGGTAAAATAGGTATTTACCGAATCCAGTGCGTTCAATACGTTTTAGAAATTCTTTTGAAATAATTTGATCGGTGTCGACATTTTTTTGATTCAAAGGGGTTAAGACACTTTTGATTTCATTGATAGGCTCCATTGGTTTACCTCCTTATGCATTTACTAGTCCAAATTTTCTAATGTCAACAATATGACCTTCGATTGCGGCAGCTGCTGCCATTGCTGGGCTCATCAGATGCGTTCTTGAACCAGCCCCTTGACGACCTTCAAAGTTTCGGTTGGAAGTAGATGCGCAGTGCTCTCCTGCTGGAACGATATCATCATTCATCGCTAGGCACATACTACAGCCTGATTCACGCCATTCAAATCCTGCTTCAAGGAATACTTGGTCGATGCCTTCTTGCTCTGCTTGTTTTTTAACCGTTTGTGATCCCGGAACGACAATTGCGGTTACGTTAGGGTGTACCTTGCGACCAGCAATTACGTTTGCTGCTGTACGAAGATCACTTAAACGAGCATTTGTACAAGAACCGATAAATACATTTGATATAGCAATATCCTCTAACGGCATACCTTGTTCTAGACCCATGTAAGCAAGTGCTTTTTCATGTGCTTGCTGGTCACTTGTTTCCACGAAATCGGATGTGAACGGAATATTTTGTGATACACCTGAACCCATAGATGGATTTGTACCCCATGTTACAAAAGGTTCGATTTCATCTGTAGATATTTCTACAGTTTTATCGTAGGTAGCACCTTCGTCAGTTGCTAAAGCTAACCAACGCGCTGCTTCTTTTTCAAAAACTTCTCCTGAAGGTACATGCTCACGACCTCGAAGGAATTCAACAGTCGTTTCATCCGGACTGATCAAACCTGCACGAGCACCTGCTTCAATCGACATATTACAAATGGTCATACGCTCTTCCATTGATAGCTTACGAATTGCTTCTCCAGTATATTCCACGATGTAACCTGTACCCATATCGATACCAAACTTCGAAATGATAGCTAAAATAATATCTTTTGCAGCTACACCATATCCAAGCTCACCTGTCACTTTAATTTGCATTGTTTTCGGTTTAGCCTGCCAAAGTGTTTGTGTAGAAAGAACATGCTCTACTTCACTAGTTCCGATACCAAAAGCAATTGCACCAAACGCACCATGTGTAGAAGTGTGACTGTCTCCACAAACAATCGTTTTACCAGGCTGAGTTAGACCAAGCTCTGGTCCGATAATGTGTACAATCCCTTGATCAGGATGGTCCATATTGGCAAGCGGCACGCCAAACTCTTCACAGTTTTGTTGAAGTGTAGAGATTTGCTTACGGGCGATAACGTCTTTAATCTGTTCTCTATTTCGAGTCGGTACGTTATGATCCATCGTTGCATAACATAGATCCGGCCGGCGAACCTTGCGATTATTTAGTCGTAACCCTTCAAAAGCTTGCGGAGATGTCACCTCATGGAGTAAGTGTAAATCGATATAGAGAAGGTCTGGTTTACCTTCTTCCTCGTACACAATATGTTCATCCCAAATTTTCTCAATAATCGTTTTTGCCATTTAGTCCCTCTCCTTTTGGTTAGACATAAGAAAACATAATACTATCTGATACAAATTCTGAGTCTAATTCTTCTATTACTTTTGCAGTCCATTCCGTTGTAGAAAGCACTCGTTTCCCTTTTATTTGAAGGTCACTTGTGAAGTTACCGTCATTCAATACATTAATTACTGCTTCTTCAATAGCTGCCGCCTCTGTTTCCATTTGGAACGCTTCACGTAGCATCATGGCTGTTGAAAGAATAGTTGCAGCTGGGTTTGCTTTGTTTTGACCAGCAATATCCGGTGCAGAGCCATGGACTGGTTCGTATAGACCAAAGCCATCCTCACGTGTACTTGCCGAAGGAAGCATTCCTAGGGAACCAGTGATAACGGAAGCCTCATCACTTAAAATGTCACCAAACATATTTTCCGTTACAATTACGTCAAATGAATCTGGTTTAGTGATCAGCTTCATCGCAGTTGAATCCACAAGCATATGCTCTACTTCTACATCCGGATAGCCTTGTTTTTTCTCTTCGACGATTTGACGCCACAATTTACTAGAATCTAGTACGTTCGCTTTATCCACAGAAGCAAGCTTGCCACGACGACTTCTTGCTAATTGGAAAGCAGTATCCACGATTCGTTCAATTTCACCCCGTGTATAAACTAAAGTATCCACTGCATAATCATTTGTTTTCTTACGAGGCTCAGCAAAATATAAGCCACCAGTTAATTCACGAACAATAACTAAATCTACTGATTCTGCTATTTCCTTTTTAAGAGGAGAAGCTTCTAGTAAGGCAGGAATTGCTTTTACTGGTCGTATATTCGCATACAATCCAAAATGCTTACGAATAGCTAGCAACCCTTTTTCCGGACGTAAATGAGATGGATTTTGATCCCATTTTGGCCCACCTACTGCACCTAAAAGGATGGCATCACTTTGACTACATGCATTTATAGTTTCTTCAGGAAGTGGGTTCTCACGAGCATCGATTGCTGCTCCACCGATCAATCCGTATTGCAAGTTAAACTTATGGTTATAACGCTTTGCAATAGCTTGAAGCACCTTTACCGCTGCCTCTGTTACTTCCTGACCGATTCCATCTCCCGGTAATACCGTTATCGTTTTTTCCATCTCATTCACTCCCATTTTTTTATTTACATTCGTTTATTGTCCTACTGCGGCTTGTTCTTTTATTTGTACGTTTACTAATTGACGATTGATAGCGTTGATGTATGCTCTTGCAGATGCTTTCAATACATCCTGAGAAGCATTACGACCAGATGATGTTTTGCCATTGAAGGTTAAGTTGATAACTGCCTCGCCAAGTGCATCGCGACCTTTGGATACCGATGAAACACGATAGTCTAAAATACGAACTTCGCCTTTTACGATTTTTTCCAATGTATTGAAAATGGCTTCTACAGCACCTGAGCCTGCGCAAGTTTCCACTACACTTTCACCGGATGGTACTTTTACAGTAATCGTAGAGGTTGGAACATTATTTTCATAATGAATGATCAATTCCTCTAATTCATACACTTCCACTTCTCCACTTTTCACTTGTTGGTCGGTTAATAAAACAAATAAATCCTCTTCACTTATTTCTTTCTTACGATCTGCTAATTTTTTAAATGCTACAAATGCTGCATTTAGTTTCTCATCAGTTAATTGGAAGCCCATTTCTGCTGCTCTTGAGAAGAATGCATGACGGCCAGAGTGTTTTCCAAGAACTAGCTCGGTTGCTACGTCACCGATTAAATCAGGTGTAATAATTTCATATGTTTCCGGATTTTTTAGCATGCCATCCTGGTGAATACCAGATTCATGAGCAAACGCATTTTTTCCAACAACCGCTTTATTCGGTTGAATAACAACGCCTGTCAACTGACTTACTAACTGGCTAGTACGTTTCGTTTCTTTCAATATAATCCCAGAATCGGCTTGGTAATAATCATTGCGAATATGTAGTGCAACAGCTACTTCCTCCAGTGCTGCATTACCCGCACGTTCACCGATACCATTGATCGTACCCTCTACTTGCGACGCTCCATTTTCAATTGCTGCTAAGGTATTGGCAACAGCCATCCCTAAGTCATCATGACAATGAGCAGATAATTTCACTTTTTCGATACCTGTTACGTTTTCACTTAAGTATTTGAATAAAGCACCGTATTCTATAGGAGTTGCATAGCCTACTGTATCTGGAATATTGATCGTTGTTGCGCCTGCTTTAATCACTTCATTCATAATGCGCACAAGGAAATCCTTGTCTGAGCGAGTTGCATCCTCTGCTGACCACTGTACAAGTGGAAAATATTTTTTCGCTAGTTTTACAGATTCAACAGCAATTTCAATTACTTGCTCTGGTGTTTTATTTAGCTTATATTGCATATGGATCGGGGACGTTGCAATAAATGTATGCAGATGTGGTTGCACTCCACCCTTTAACGCTTCCCATGAAGTTTCAATATCACTTTTGATAGAACGAGCTAGACCCGTAACGACTGAATTTTTCACTGTATCTGCAATTAGCTTAACTGCTTCGAAGTCCCCAGGGGATGAAGCAGGAAACCCTGCTTCAATAATGGAAACACCGTACTTTTCAAGCTGACGTGCAATTTCTAGCTTTTCTTTCGTATTTAGATTAATACCAGCTGATTGTTCGCCATCACGTAGCGTTGTGTCAAAAATTTCAATTTTGCGCACTAGTCACCACTTCTTTCTTGACTTTTTTCCCTTCATTAATGAAAGGCATCATTTCACGCAATTTAGCTCCAACTACTTCGATTTGATGCTCAGATTCTGCTTGTTTGATAGCATTATATTTTGGACGATCTGTTTCGTTTTCTTTAATCCATTCTCTTGCAAATGTACCGTCTTGAATGTCAGTTAATACGTCCTTCATACGATCTTTTACGGATGAGTCAATGATGCGTGGACCTGAAACGAAATCTCCCCACTCAGCTGTATCTGAGATAGAAGAACGCATTGTAGCCATTCCCCCTTCGTACATAAGGTCAACAATTAGTTTTAATTCGTGTAATGTTTCAAAATATGCAAGCTCTGGTTGGTAACCAGCTTCTACTAATGTTTCGAAACCAGCTTTTACGATAGCAGTCGTACTACCACAAAGTACTGCTTGCTCACCGAATAGATCTGTTTCTGTTTCTTCCTTGAATGTAGTTTCTAAAACACCTGCACGAGCAGCTCCGATACCTTTAGCATAAGCAAGGGCTAGGTCTTTTGCCTCGCCAGTTGCATCTTGATAAACTGCGAATAATCCAGGAACTCCTGCTCCTGCCTCGAATGTTCTACGTACTAAATGACCAGGACCTTTTGGTGCTACTAAGAATACGTCCACATCTGCTGGAGGAACGATTTGACCAAAATGTACGTTGAAGCCATGTGCGAACACTAGTGTTTTGCCAGCTTTCAATGCAGGTTGGATTTCAGCTTCATATACTGCTTTTTGTCTTTCGTCAGGTAAAAGAATCATGATAAGATCAGCTTTTTCAGCAGCTTCTTTTACAGAATATACTTCTAAGCCGTCTTCTTTTGCTTGGTCGAATGATTTACCTGCACGAATACCTACTACTACATCAAATCCTGAATCCTTTAGGTTTTGTGCATGTGCGTGACCTTGAGATCCGTACCCGATGATTGCGATTTTTTTGTCCTGTAAAAGTCCTTCGTTGATATCTCCGTTATAATACATTTTAGCCATTGTTGTTTCCTCCTCGAATTTGGGTTTTTTTATATTATTTTGACTCAGTAATCACTTCTGCTGATTTCCGTTTCATACGGACGCTTTCCTAAGTCATTATTTCAAAATGGATAACTGTGGTGTATTTACTTTTTGAGTCTCACGGACAAAAGCAGTTACGCCTGTTCTAGTAAGCTCTTTAATGCCATAAGGCTTAATCAAATCAATAAATGCATCAATTTTTTCTGGGCTACCTGTTACTTGGAATGTGACAACATTTTTCCCTGTATCGATTATGGAAGCTCGGAAAGGTTCAACGATGCTATTAATCTCTGCTCTTACAGCTGGTGGCGACACGACTTTCACGAGCGCCAGCTCTCTTACGACAATTTGTTTTTCCGTAATATCATTTACTTTCAGTACATCTACTTGTTTTTGTAGCTGTTTTAATAGCTGCTCCAGTTTCTGTTCATCTTCAACATTTACGACAAATGTCATTTTGGATATATCCGGTTGAATTGTATGCCCAACCGTGATGCTTTCTATGTTGAACTGACGCTTCATGAGTAGGCCAGTAACACGATTGAGAACGCCACTTTGATTTAACACGGTTACTGTTATGATTCGTTTCATTCTGGCTTCACTCCAATCATTTCATGTAGCCCTTTACCTGGAGCAACCATTGGATAGACACATTCCTTTTGCACTACTCGGCAATCGATCAATACTGGCTCATCGGATTCTAGCGCTTCTTTTAATTGAAGCTTCGCATCCTCGAACGTTTCAATCTTGTAGCCTTTAATATCGTAGGCAGCCGCTAGTTTCACGAAATCTGGTTGAACCGGAATAAGTGATTGTGAGAATCTTTCCCCATGGAATGTCTCCTGCCATTGGCGAACCATTCCAAGTGCTTGGTTGTTTAAGATAATCACTTTTACTGGAATTCTCAGCTCTTGTAATAGTGATAACTCCTGTAACGTCATTTGGAAACCGGCATCTCCAACAATAGAAACTACCTTCGCGGTCGGTTTTGCTAGTTGAGCTCCGATTGCTGCTGGGAAACCAAACCCCATCGTTCCTAGTCCACCAGATGTTACCCAGTTATGTGGAGACCTAAATTTATAATACTGTGCTGTCCACATTTGATGCTGTCCAACGTCCGTTGTTACAATGGCATCTCCATTTGTATACTCATGTACTAGCTCTAATACTTGCTGTGGGAGCAACCCACGTTCCTCGCTCGCTTGATAATGGAACGGGTATTGCTCTTTTGAAACATTCAAGCTTTCCAACCATGCTGCCGTGTTGCCATTTGGTGAATCTTGAGCAAGTAGTGCTTCTAAAGCTTCTTTTGCGTCTGCTACGATTGGAATTTCTGTTGGAACATTTTTACCAATCTCTGCTGGATCTATATCGATATGAACGACTTTAGCGTTTGGCGCAAAGTAGTTTAAATTTCCTGTTAGTCGGTCATCGAACCTTGCACCGACATTTATGAGTAAATCACATGTTTGAATTGCCATATTGGCTGTATACGTTCCATGCATGCCCGCCATTCCTAGGAAAAGTGGATGATTTCCTTCGATACTCCCTAACCCTAGAAGCGTGTTCGTAATCGGAATTTGATATTTTTCAGCAAATGCAGCTAGTTCGTCTGATGCTTTTGCGAATAATACACCTGCTCCTGCTAGGATTAACGGCTGTTTTGCAGTAGAAATTGCTTGCGCTGCTTTTTGAATTTGTAAAAAGTTTGGCGTTGTCGTTGGCTGATACCCTGGAAGATTTACTTCCTGCGATTCTTCCTTCGATGTTACGAACATACTCGTAGCCATATTTTTAGGTATATCTACGACAACTGGTCCTGGACGACCTGTAGAAGCAATATGAAAAGCTTCGTTAATGATTCTTGGAAAATCGGCTACATCCTTTACTTGGTAATTATGTTTTGTAATAGGCTGGGTAATACCGATAATATCTGCTTCTTGAAATGCATCTGTACCAATCACGGTTGTAGCAACCTGCCCTGTAAACACGACAAGTGGAATTGAATCCATCATCGCATCGGCAATTCCAGTAACTAAATTTGTTGCACCTGGTCCAGAAGTGGCAATTACTACCCCAACCTTCCCAGAAACACGTGCATACCCTTCAGCTGCGTGAATAGCACCTTGCTCATGTCTCGCAAGAATATGCTTAATCGGATTTTTGTACAATGCGTCATAAATAGGTAAAACCGCACCACCTGGATAACCAAATATTACTTCTACCTGATGTTTATGGAGCGTTTCAATAAACACATCCGCACCATTCAATTGCATAGGAGCCTCCGCGGTTATTGGCTCTTCATAAACTTGCTCAGTTTCCTCAACCGTCAACTTCATCATTAATTCCTCCTTTTATTCAAATCGTCCAGTTTTCCTGAAAAGCTTTGTTGAATTGGCGCTTTAAATTACTGAAGTATAATTTATAAAAAAGAAAAGAATTTCACCCCACACAAAGAAACCTTCGTTCTTTTGTATAGGGATGAAATTCTTTTCATGGTACCACCCTAGTTCGTAGCGCAACCGCTACCTCGCAGATAACAGGCAATCGCCCACTATCTATTTATAACGAGAGTAGCTAAACTACACCCGGAAGTATCTAAAAGGTTTCCCGTTCAACACTTCACTCCGAGGGGATGTCGCTAAAGGTTGTATTGCCGGTTCCCACCACACTGGCTCTCTGTAAATACAAGATTCCTTTAACTTTTGCCTCATCAATGATTTATATATTTGGTTTTTAAATCAAATTCGCCTTGGCGTATTTGCGTTCAGATTTTTATCGAACTTATTCGATAAATTCCTTTAAGAAATCTGTAACATCCGCCGGTGGCCTAACTTAATTCAGCAAATCTTTTATTGCTGAATTCAGTTAGATTTTCATTACTCCACCAGTACTTGCTGATGTTACTAGCTTCGAATATCTTGCTAAATAGCCTTTTTTAATCTTAGGTTCAAACGGTTTTAAGTTTGCTTGTCTGGAAGCTAATTCCTCATCATTAACTTGTAAATCTATCGTTCTATTTGTTAAATCAATAGCGATAACATCATCATTTTGTACTAAAGCAATCGGACCACCATCTGCAGCTTCCGGAGAAATATGTCCTATAGAAATTCCTCGAGATGCTCCTGAGAAACGACCATCCGTTATAAGAGCCACTTTTGTTCCTAATCCACGACCTTGAATTGCAGAAGTTGGTGCAAGCATTTCTGGCATCCCTGGTCCACCTTTTGGACCTTCATAGCGGATAACCACTACATGACCTGCTTGAACAGTACCTTCATCAATTGCCTCTTGCGCAGCTTCCTGTGAATCAAACACAATCGCTTTTCCAGTGAATTCTTTAATAGAAGGATCCACCGCACCTACTTTGATAACTCCACCCTCTGGAGCAATATTTCCGAATAATACGGATAATCCTCCTACAGGACTATATGGGTTTTCTTTTCGGCGTATGACTTTATCATTAGTAATCTCTGCTTCTTTTACATTCTCATAGAGTGATTTACCAGTAATCGTTAGACGATCTGGATGAACAGCTCCAGGAATCTCACAAAGTTCTTTTATAATGGCACTAACTCCTCCTGCTAGATGTACATCATGCATGGAGTAATCAGATGCTGGCATAATTTTTGATAAGTAAGGAATACGCTTAGCGACTTCATTGATCTCTCTCACGTCGTATTCAATTTCAGCTTCGTGTGCAATTGCTAATGTGTGGAGAACAGTGTTTGTTGAACCACCCATTGCCATATCAAGCGCAAATGCATCATCGATTGTTTCTTTTGTTATTAAATCTCTAGGCTTCACATCTTCTTTAATCATACGTACTAGATGATGTGCCGCTTCTTTAATAAGGCGATGACGTTCGTCAGATGTTGCAATAATCGTTCCATTACCTGGAGGCGTCATTCCCAGCATTTCCATTAATGAGTTCATGGAGTTAGCTGTGAACATTCCTGAACATGAACCACATGTTGGACATGCATTTTGTTCAATATCAAGTAGTTGCTCCGCTGTCATGCCACCAGACTTATAAGACCCTACCCCTTCAAACACTGATGTGAGTGAAAGTTGTTTCCCATCGGCTGAAGTACCAGCTTCCATCGGACCACCTGAAACAAACACAGATGGGACATTCGTTCTTACTGCTGCCATTAGCATTCCTGGTGTAATTTTGTCACAGTTTGGAATATAGAACACTCCATCGAACCAGTGGGCATTAATCACTGTTTCAGCTGAATCCGCTATAAGCTCACGGCTCGGAAGTGAATATCTCATCCCGATGTGACCCATCGCTATTCCATCGTCTACACCAATTGTGTTGAACTCAAATGGAATTCCTCCAGCTTCACGAATTGCTTCTTTCACGACCTCCGCGAATTTGTTTAAATGCATATGGCCAGGAATAATATCTATATAGGAGTTACAGACACCGATAAACGGTTTATCTAAATCTTTCGTCTTGACCCCAGTTGCGTAAAGCAAGCTTCTGTGTGGGGCGCGATCGACGCCTTTTTTAATCATGTCACTTCTCAATTCAATCGCTCCTATACTTACCGCTTATGTAGCGTTTAGCTATTGTGAATTTTCTCACAATATTTAATATATTGTTGATATCATATCGCCTTTGAAATGCCGCGTCAACACCCTTTTTGTTAATTGTCAGTTATTTTTGAATATTCTTTTTGTTTGTAATCGCTTACATCTGCGATATATCGCATTTTGCAGGAATGAAAAATAAATTTGAACTTTTTGTTAAAATGACGTGAGTATGGAAGATATGTGAGTGGTTGAGGAAGTGAAGAGGAAGAATCTTACGTGGTGATTATGTATCCCTGAACGGGGAATCGCAATTTGTTTGGGGCAAATCGCAAATCTGATTTCACGAATCGCAAGTTACTCGGCTAGAATTGCAAATTGAAATGTAAAACCCCATTCTCAACTAAGAGAAAGGGGTATCTATTACCACAAATTAGGTTTTGCAACCATGAACCAAAGCATGATTAGTAATAATATAATATATTTCCACACGGCAGACTTTAATTTTTTTATGAGTGTAACTAGATCAATCGATCCTGCTTGGAATTCCCGTATATTTGGTTTAAATGCTCTTGCTAGAAACACAATAGAACTCGCCATCACTACAATCGTCATAATCACCCACGAGGTTGTCCATGGCCAATTTCCCTGCCATACAAGAAGAATCCCCGAGCCAACAAGTACATGACCTGCGTGTTTGACAAGTCGAATTGCTGCTTGAAACACTTCTAGTGATGTATCTATCATTTCTTTATTTTTATCTTTCATCCTATTTAATAAAGGAAATAGAACAAAAAATGGTCCAATTGATAATACTGCACTAATCACATGTATGAAAATAATGAATGTATACATTTCTAAACAACTCCCTACTGCAAGTATACTTGATTCTCATCGAAAACTTTGTGACGAGTTCTAGAATCTTAAATGATAATTTCAAGCAAAAATAAGGGCACTCCCTAGTTTCATTTTATAATAAGTAAGGTGTTCCCTAAAATAGAATAAGGTATTTTTCATGTATTGTGGTAGACACTTTTCATGGCTTAAATGGTTGTGTCTTGGGATAATTTGAGGAAAAAATTTTGCGCAACGTTTGCTACGTTATACGCAATGTTTTTCGTGTTTGCGCAACATTACGATCTGTTCTCACAACATCGTGACCTTTTTGCGCAACTTTCTCGTTTTACGCAACTTTTAATGCCGTATACGCAATGTTTTTCTTGTTTACGTAACATTACGATCTGTTCTCACAACATCGTGACCCTTTTGCGCAACTTTCTCGTTTTACGCAACTTTTAATGCGGTATACGCAATGTTTTTTGTGTTTGCGCAACATTCCATGCCATTCTCACAACATCGTGACCCTTTTGCGCAACATTACAGATAAATTCACCCTACTCCGCTTCACATTCACAAAAAACGACTCCTATCAAATAGGAGTCGTATCTCTTAAAGTTTAAAATGACTTACTTCGTTCTGCAGTTTCTCGGCTAAATCAGCTAGAGACTGGGCGTTGGATGAGATTTCTTCATTGGCTGCTAGTTGTTGTTCAGTTGCTGCGCTTGTGTCGCTTGCGCCGTCTGCAGCATGTGTTGCCAGTGTTTGGACTTGTTGTACACTTTCTGTTACCGAACTAGCCATTTCTTGGATCTGACTTATTGCGGTTGTGACAGATTCTACTTTTTGTACGACATCGTCTACGCTTGTTTCAATTTGATGGAAGACATTTAAAGATTCAGTTGTTTTTGCCAGACCTTCTTCTACTTTATCTCCACCTGAAGTAATAGCTTTAACTGCGGAACTGGATGCTGCTTGGATCAGCTGTACCATTGATGCGATTTCGGAAGCTGAGTTTTTTGATTGCTCTGCTAGTTTTCGCACTTCTTCTGCAACTACTGCAAAGCCTTTTCCGTATTCCCCAGCGCGTGCTGCTTCAATTGCTGCATTTAATGCAAGCAGATTCGTTTGATCGGAAATGTCTGTAATCAGAGACGTGATATTTTGGATTTCATTGGAATGCTTCGCCATGTTTTTCATGATTTCTGTTGTTTCATTGAAAGTTGCATGAATGGTATCCATTTGACTAGCTACATTCGTTACGACGGAGGATCCTTGTGTAACAAGTGATCGCACACCATCAGTAGCTTTTAACATTTCACCATTACTAGAAGCAATTTGTGAGACTCCTTTTTGTAAGCCTGTCATAGATTCCATAGAGGCATTCATTTGTCCCACTTGTTCTTCACTTGCTACCATTTGAGCTTCTGCAGATTTTGCGACCATCTGAGAGGAAGCAAGGCTTTCTTCAGAGCTTGCTGAAAGTTCTTCTGCATTTGCTGCTAGCTGCATCGATGAATCGCGGACACCAGACACGATTCGTTGTAAATCATTCGACATTTTGTTGAATGTTGATGCCATATCGCCAACTTCATCTTTATTCTTAATAACAATCGGTTCTATCGTTAAATTACCACCTGCAATTTCTGCAAGACCATTTGTTACTTTCTTAATAGGTCTAGCTATACTTCTACTTATGAAGTGAGATACAAGGACTCCTACTACAACACTAAGAATCGTTAATATTAATGTGACAATATTAGCGGTTTTTACATATGTAATTAATTCGTCTTTTGTTTGATCAACTTCATTTTGTTCAGCAGTTTTTAGTTCCACTAATATATCACTAATCCCCAGGTTAAGCTGAGTGGACTGAGCTGCGAACTTTGAGTACATACCGTCCACCTTTTTTAATTCAATCATTTGATTGTTTGCTTCAAAAAGTTGTTTGGATTGCTCCTGTAGTTTTTCTACTAACTCTATTGAAGCAGAATCGTTAAGACTACTAGCTAGAGATGTTGTAATCTCCATTACCTGATTATAATTGTCTTCTAGTTTCTCTACAGACGATAGTTTATTGAACATTAAAAACTCTAGCACAGAAGTCGACATTTGCTTTTGAATTACTTCCACTTTCTCGACAAGTGATACGCGTTCCATTTCCTCATCGATTAATGAATCATATCTATTCGACACATCATATGTTGTCCACATAGACATGACACTCGCAATTATTAATAAAATAAGTACTGCTGAAAATCCACCCCATAATTTCTTAGAAATTGATAGTTTCATTATTATCCCCTTTTCCACTAGTTGCTACGTAAATATAATTATACAAGCTGAAAGTTCACTATTTTTATTTTCGAAATATTGTAATTATTAGGCAATAAAAGACCCTAAATCCAGCTTGTGATTTAGAGTCACTGTAATTTATAAGTTAAAATGACTTACTTTATTTTGTAGTTTCTCTGCTAAATCTGCTAGAGATTGTGCATTGGATGAAATTTCTTCGTTTGCAGCTAATTGTTGTTCAGTTGCAGCACTTGTATCACTTGCACCATCCGCTGTATGTGCTGCAATTGTTTGTACTTTCCCGGCACTCTCTGTAACAGATTGAGCCATTTCTTGAATTTGTCCAATTTCAGATGATACTAATTCTACTTTTTGAACTACATCTTCTACACTAGTTTCTATTTCATTAAATACATTAAGAGATTCCGTCGTTTTTGCAAGACCCTGCTCTACCTTATCTCCACCAGTTGATATAGCTTTAACTGCGGATCCAGAGGCAGATTGGATTAATTGAACCATTGACTCGATTTCAGAGGCAGAATTCTTCGATTGCTCCGCCAGTTTACGTACTTCCTCTGCCACTACGGCAAATCCTTTACCGTATTCTCCCGCACGAGCAGCTTCAATTGCAGCATTTAATGCAAGTAAATTCGTTTGCTCAGAAATATCAGTAATAAGGGACGTAATGTTTTGAATTTCGTCCGAGTGTTTAGCCATGTTTTTCATAATTTCCGTTGTTTCTGTAAATGTTGTATGAATTGTTTCCATTTGGTCAGCCACTTCAGAAACGACCGAGGAACCTTTTGTTACAAGTATTTTCACGCTAGCCGTTGCTTGTAGCATCTCATCGTTACTTGAAGCAATTTCTAATACACCTTGTTGTAAGCCTTTCATTGAATGCATGGATGAATCCATATGTTTCACTTGTTCTTCACTTGCAATCATCTGCTCTTCCGCAGACTTCGCTACCATTTGAGAGGATGCAAGACTTTCTTCTGAGCTTGCAGATAGTTCTTCCGCATTTGCTGCTAATTGCATAGAAGAATCACGAACACTGGATACAATTTGCTGTAAATCATTCGACATTTTGTTAAACGTCGTCGCCATTACACCGACTTCATCTCTATTTTTAATAATGATCGGCTCAACTGCTAAGTTACCCTTTGCAATTTCTTCCAGTCCATTTGTAACCTTTTGAATTGGTTTAGAAATCGATTTCCCAATAAAATAAGAAATAAAAATACCAATAATAATTGCTAATATAGTTAGAATAATTAATGCTATCGCTGTTCTATTTTCAAATTCTTCTAACTCTGCTCTTGTATCTGCCATATTTTCTTCTTGAATTTTTTTTATTTCATCTAATATACCAAGTACATTAGCATTAATCTCTGAAGAATCTGCTGCATATTGTTCAAATGGTTTATTTGCCGATTTTAACTCAATAATCTTATTGTTGCTTTCAAATAACTTCACTGTTTCCGTTTGAAGATCTTTCATCAACTTAGCAGATTCTGCATCTGTAGCTTTTTCGATTAAAGCTCTTGCAGCAACTGAGCCTTTCTCTATTTCAGCATCAAACTTATCCACAGCATCTCTCTTACCAAACATAACAAACTCTAATACTGCAGTTGCCATATCTTTTTGAATCACTATAATTTCTTCTACTAGATTAATTTTAGTTATATCATTATCCAATATGTCCTTATATCTGTCCGTTAATTTATTTGTTCCACTTTGAGTAAGAACACTAGTTATTACTAGTAATAGTAGAATTGCACTAAAACCAAACCACATTTTCTTTGAAATCGTCAATTTCATATATATCACCTTTTTCCTATCCCGCAAATTTTCATATAATACTAATGTAACTATATCATTATACATAAGTTAAGGGTATTTGGACATATAAAATTTAGATTATTCCAGCAAAATATCCTATGCCATATAAAACGACATAGGATATACAGATTTAACTATATTTTAAAGTGACTAACATTATTTTGTAACGCTTCTGCAAGATCTGCTAGTGCCTGCGCATTGGACGATATTTCTTCATTTGCAGCAATTTGCTGCTCCGTTGCAGCACTTGTGTCATTAGCACCATCTGCTGCCAGTGTTGCGAGTCTTTGAACTTCTATCGCGCCTTGTGAAACAGACTCCGCCATTGCCTGAATTTGTTCAATAGCTGCCGAAACCGATTCCACTTTGAAACCAACCTCTCCAACTGCTTCTTCTATGCCTTGGAATACTGTTAAAGATTCCTTTGTTTTTGCGATACCGGCTTCTACTTTCTCGCCTCCATCTGTAATAGCATGAACTGCATCTCCTGAAGCACTTTGAATTAGTTGAACCATAGAGGCTATTTCTGTTGCAGAATTCTTAGATTGCTCTGCAAGTTTACGGACCTCATCCGCTACAACTGCAAAGCCCTTGCCATACTCACCAGCCCTCGCCGCTTCGATGGCTGCATTTAAAGCTAATAAATTGGTCTGTTCGGATATATCTGTTATTAAAGCAGTAACTGTTTGAATATCATTGGAATGCTTCTCCATATTTTTCATAATAATTGTCGTGTCATTAAACGTTGTATGAATTGTATCCATCTGCTTAGCAACATCTGATACAACATTAGAGCCTGTGTGGACTAGTTTTTGTACATCTGTTGCAGCCTGTAGCATTTCTTCATTGCTGACAGAAATTTGACCGATGCCTTGCGATAGCTCTGTCAATGACTGGACCGATGAATCCATATGCTGCACTTGCTGTTCACTCGATACCATTTGAGCTTCCGCAGATTTCGCAACCATCTGTGTGGACGCTAAACTTTCTTCTGAGCTTGCCGAAAGTTCCTCTGCATTAGCAGCGAGCTGCATAGAAGAATCTCGAACCCCCGAAACTATACCACGCAGGTCTTTAGACATCGTATTAAATGCTGTTGCCATTTCGCCTACTTCATCTTTATTTTTAATTACTATAGGCTCTACAGTTAAGTTTCCAGTTGCAATTTCTGTAAGGCCTGCGGTAACACGTTTTACTGGTGCTGAGATGCTTCTACTGATGAAATATGATAAAAGAACACCTATTATAACTCCTAATATAGCTAGAGAGCTGACAAATATTCTTGCAAAAACCTCATAACTTGAAAGCTCATCTCTTGTTGTGTCCATATCGGCTTGTAAAAACTGTTCAATCTCTTCTAGTATTTTTAGCGCAGCAGTATTCGTTGTTTTCGCTGATGCTGTAAATTTATTGACAGCTGAAGTATCACCATCTATTTTCGCCTTGATCGCGTTTGCATTAATAGAAGCAAACATATTATTTTTCTTTTCTAATTCCGTGATCATTTCTAACGTCTCTGGTGAAAACAATTTATTGCGCAATTCAGCAGTTAACTCATTTGTAATTTGCTGATTTTCCTCCACACTTTTCCTTGCTGCATCTGTATTAAATAGTAAATAATCCATTAATGCGTTAGCTGTATCTTTTTGAGATATCTCAATATCCTTTACAAGATTCACTTTAACAGCTCGATCGTCTAACAAAAATTGATATTTCTCACTATTATCGATTAAAGTCATGACCGATAAAATCGATACGGCAATTAATAATACTAAAATAGCAACAAAACCAAGCCACATTTTCTTAGCAATAGTCCACTTCATAAATATTCCCCCTGGCTACTTATCGGACAGTTAATGATTTAAAACGATTGAATGAAACAAAATGTTCTTTCCAATAAGAGGATTCTAAACTCGCCACTTCTACGCCTTTTGTCCCCGCATGGATAAACTTGTTCTCACCTAAGTAAACTCCCATATGAGAGATTCCTTGTTTATATGTATTTTCAAAAAACACTAGATCCCCTACTACCGGAACTGCCACATTAGCAGTTTGTGTAAAATAACTTTCACTGCTTTGTCTCGTAATATCTAACCCTACTTGTGCATGAATGAAATAAATAAATCCACTACAATCAAATCCATCCATTGTATTACCTGCATATAAATAAGGAATACCCTCTAGAAGTTTCGCTAAATCTATTAGTAAAGAATACACAGCTTGTCCTTCAGTAGATAATTTTTTTGCTTGTTCCGCAATTGGTGCAATAGTTAGCTGTTCATCTTTCACTTGATCCAGTTCAACTACTGTTTCCTGTTTTGGAATATTAGTAACTATTACGGGTTTAGGAGCAACCACTTTTGTCGGTACTTTAGTCGTAACGGTTGGCTTTTTCACGACCAATTTCTGTTTAATATAAATACTATCTTTAGAAAGCTTATTCCATGAGCGGAGGTCATTGATAGTCACCTTATTTACCTTGGCTATTTTCGTTAACGTATCCCCTTTTTTAACTTCATACAATGTGTTAGCACTTGCAGCTGATGCAAATGAAGTAAGTAAAACTGTTACTATTAGCACTTTCTTGAACATATAGACCCTCCTTCTATTTAACTACTTAATAATTAATCTAATCATACCATTTCTATTAATCAATCACATTATAATTTTCAATTAATTTCCCGGGGAATATTAACTCGTAATTAAGTTGGAAATATGCGAAAATATTAATGTGAATGAGTATTCACTCATAAGTGGAGAGGGGGAGAATAAATGAAAGAGACATGGCAACTAATTGAAACTACAATTAACGAGAACCCAGCACCAATTCAAAACGAAAATGTACGCTATGAGTTTAACTTAACTGGGGATAATGCATGTGAGAAACAGTTAATCCTATCAAATGGAACAGCAAAAATTACTGATGATACTACAACAAAGGCAGATTGCAAGCTAACATTGAGTTCGAAAGACTTTATGAAACTACTAGCTGGTGATTTGAATAGCACTACTGCATTTATGTTTGGGAAGTTGAAGGTGGATGGGAGTATTGGGTTGGCGTTGAAGTTGGAGGGGTTGTTGAAGGAATATCGGTTTTAGGGGTAAGAATAACCCAATGATACTTTCTCATTGGGTTAAGAAATTTATATTTGAGTATATACAACTAGTTGTGGATGAATAGAGTCAAACCATTTCTTATATGCTGGGTAAAGTGATTGTTGGATCACTTCTTGTTTTTCCTGAGACTTTTCAAATATACCATCTAACTTCTCAGCTGCAGCTATAACTTCATTGAAGCCAAGAATGGATTTTTTTACTTCCATATTCTCATGAAAAATAGTAGTTAAATCATCGTTCACTTGAATAAGCTGAACAAAGGAAGAAAGAATATCACTCAACACAAGGTCACCTTCTGTCTTCGAGTAATCTGAAAAACTAGCAACAACATATTCAAATGCTTCATCAACATTCTGAAGCATTGTTGTATATTCTCGAACTAATTGTACTTGATCTTCTGTTAAAGTTGTCATTTTAATAACTCCAATTCATAGGTAAATACAAAACCGGCAAGAGCATGAGCTAATGCCGGTTTGTTTACTTTTTCTTATCGTAAAAAGTGCCGTCTCGGAATACCTGGTTGTATGGATCCATATACGCATGGACAGATACTTTCTTTTTTTGTTGGTCAGAAATATCTAAACGTATATCTTTCATATACACCTTTAATTTCGCTTGAAGAATTTTTTCTAACGGAAGAAGCTCTTGTCCAAAAGACCTTTCTTCATCTGTAAAAGGTTCTTGGATGGACGATTGTAATACATCACGTTGGTTTAATAGATCCTCTATTTGCGCAATAATAGCATCTCGTTTTTCTTCTTCTCGCTCATCTAAAATACGTACCAACTGTTCCGTAACATTTCTCCAGGTTTTTAGGCTCTCTCGAATCATACTTCACCCATGGAGCCGTATTGTTTTTGACGATTTATTTGAATTACTTGTTTCCATGTATCACGAAATTCCGTTGTCAGTCCATATACTTCATCCACAAGAGCAGCATCATTGTTTATATTTGCTTCTACCAAGCGATTAATCATGTATTCATATAAACTAGACATTGATTGTGAGATAGTTTGTGATGGATCAAGAGTAATCATTAACTCACGTAAAATATTTTGAGCCTTTTGGATATTCGTATTTTTCAACTCAATATCTTTTGTTTCTATTCCTTTTTTCGCTTGGTTCAAAAACTTCAAACAGCCATTATATAGCATAAGTGTTAGCTCACCCGGTGTAGATTGAGTAACACTATTTTGTTGATAGGCTTGATATGGGTTATTCACAGCCATAATAACACTCCTCTTTTTAGTAACGATTGTAGCTTATTTATTATTGTCCGCCGCCAAATGCACTCATCAGATAGGAAGATTGGCTATTCGCGCGTAGTATTGCAGATTCCATAGCCGAGAATTGTTTATAATAACGACTTTCAACCATTTCTAAGCGAGCTTCAAAACGGGTAATTTGATCATCGTAGCCTTTTAATGTACGTCCAAGTGAGAAAGTAGTGTTTACCGCTGTATCCGTACCAGCTTTTTCAATAACTTTCTTACGCGTATCATCTAAAGTAGCTATTAATTTTCTAGCCAATCCTTTCTCTGAATCCGTAGCACCATCCGCTGCAAAAAGTTCATACACCTGGTTAGGATCATCTGAAATTGCTTTACGCAACTTCTCTTCATCAATCACTAATTTCCCGTTGTCCATATAGTTACTAGAAGTTGTAATACCAATTTCACTTAATCTATCTGCACCCGTTACTCCTCCAACAGCTGAATTCAACGCAGTACGCAATTGACTTAATGCACTAGAAATAACACTATCATTCCTTAGTGTTCCACTTTTCGCTTTTTCTTCCCAAAGTTCGATTTCTTTTTCTTTCATATCCGCTTTTTGCTCAGTAGAAAGAGGTTGGAAATCTCTATATTTTTTCTCACGAATCTCACTATTTAAGTTTTCGATCAACTTGTTATATTCATCAACAAATTTAGTAACTGATTCAAGAATTTTACCAGTGTCTGGTGCTGAACTAAAAGTAATATCTGTATTATTAGCTTTTTTTAAAGTGACTTCGAATCCATTTATTAGGAAAACATTGGATTGTCGTTGAGTTTCTAAACCGTTAAAAGTAAATTTGGCATTTTTGCCATCCGTTCCTCTTGATGCAGTTGCTGCTGCAACATTATTGGTATCCATTTGCATAAAATATTTTGCAAAGTCACCACTGAACTCTATTTCATTAGAACTATTTTGCGAACTTCCACTATTTTTTGCGGTAATCGCTATCTTTCCAGTAAAGCTATCAAAAATAGCTGTTACGCCTGAATTCTTATTAATATCGTCCAAAATACTCTGCATAGTAGAGTTTTCATCTACTTTCACATCATAACCTTTTGTATCTAAATTCCCATCTTCTTTTATCGCTTTAATATTGAAGGTAGTTGGTACATTTATCGTAGGCTTTATTTCTTTTAAAGTTTTTTTCAAATCTGCTTCCGAATTAAGCACACGACCCGAACTTTGCATGGTTGCAGATTCGGCTAGCTGTTCAACTTTGATTTTACCAGTAAAGTCACTTGTAGAGTTCACATTTCGAACACTAATATCGTCAGGGGCTGAACTAGTAACCGTTTTTTGTATATAAGTAGATTGACGTAATAATGTATCGTTAGTTAAATTACGAAAATCAAATAGTTTTTTATTCGCTGATCGATAATCATCTCTTTGCCATTCCATGTATTGCTTCTTTTGCATTATTTTATCTAAAGGAATGCGCTGTGCCTTCATCATATCTTTTATCATTGTTTCAGTATCCATGCCACTTGCTAATCCAGTTATACGCACGAAATCACCAACCCTTTATATTTTCTTATCTACAAATAATCCGACAAAATCACACATAGCCGCATACATATCCAACAGTTTTTTGGAAGGAATTTCTCGAACGACTTCATCTGTTTTTGAATTTATCAATGTCACATAATAGGTTTCCAACTCATCATGATACTTGAATCGTAATTCGGTGTTGGTTGTCTCCAAAAAGTTATTCATACTATCTGCCATTTTTTTCGCTTTTTCAGCAGGTAAATACTCTTGTTCAGCATTTTCCTTTGAAAGTGAGTTATTTTCACTTTCAGTAGAAACGGGTAAAACTGGTTCAACATCAGCTGTTTTTACAGATGTATTTTGTGGAATATTTACAACAGAATCAGAAATTCGATTGACCATACGGATCTTGCCCCCTTGTTGATGTATATATCTTATTGTTTATATCGGTTCGTTAGAAATTATCTTAATAAGAAAGGATGATAAATTAAAAATCTCATAAAAACAAAAACCGGACTCCCGAGTGCTAGTAGGTTTCAATGTCCGATTTTTGCTATTATATGTCTTATTTAATTCTTATGCCCAGATGGCTACCTGATTCTTCCGCATCTGTAAGATTAGTATCTAGTTTATATTCTTTCAACTCACTTGATAATAGTGAAAAAATATCACTGTTAACAGTAGTGATATATTGCAAATTTAGTTCTAATAACCGTCATTTCCACGATCTCCAAGTCTTCCACATGGCAAAGCATTTGTAAAATCTTCTTTGTTCTTATGAACCATTACTTTTTGAATAAAAAGACTCAAATGCAGTTCGATTCATTTCGTTCAGCATACTTTTATTACACATGTCATACCACTCAATATTCATACCAATTTATGCCTCTTTTTAAGTTTAGTCGATTTTTCTTTGTACTATTACATGCATTTATACCATTTTTATATCAGTCACTTATATTCTATTACAAAAAAAGAACATACGTTCAATTCACTTTATCATTTGTCTACTCATCTCGTCTAACTTTTGTTCAATACGATTAATATGCTCCTTCATATCTTGTTCTTGCTCAGAAATATCAAGTGTACCTGGCCTAGGTAATAAAGATATGAACCTAGCTAGTGAAAGAAGAGTCATAAATAAACCAATTAATGCTTGGAAATGAAGAACAATCGTAGCTAATAATGTCCAAGTAGTATTATCCAAATTACTAGTGTAACTCACCATCGTTAGAAAACTAAAATAAATAAGAATAAAAGGATTTAGGTTCTCTAGTGAGGTATCAAAAGAAAATTGAAATACCACATATGTCGTAGCAAACCAAAAGATAATTTCAAAAAAATTATGTACAAGGGCTATTGTCATTCTCCTATATCCTACAAGAGTATAACTAGTTGGATTCTCATTTCTAAAAGGATGAACAAGCAAAACATTAAGTTGATAAATAAAAATTTCAAATACTCGAATAAACCCATAAATCATCAAGCAATATGATAAAAAGTGCGGAACTATTTGCAAATAGACTAAATACACTGAAATAATTGATAGAAGCAAATTTCCGATTACCCAACTATCTACAAACCAATACTTTCTTCTTAATTTAGGTAATAAAAATCCAACCAAAGCAAAAAGTGATAGTTTTTCAAAAATAGTTAATATAAACACCCACATTGGAACTAAAAACGATTGATTCTTCGTTTTTTTTTTCTCCACCATAACAACACTCCTAGTAATTTTTAATCCATAACATTACAAAAAACTAATGAATTTGCCTATCAGTAGTTATATCGTCACTTCACGGCTAGTTTGAACCTATATTTTCCATTAGCCATATGTTAAATATGGATATATCTTCTTACTGTGATGAAATACCATAGTTTTTTAATCAATTTATTTAGCAGATCACTGTATTACGAAACAAGAAGGACGACCGCCTAGGTTTCAATGTAGTGGGCCATAAAAATTACGTGTACAAAAATAAAAGCACGGTTGATTACTCAGCCCATGCTTTATTTTGATTACTAATGAAGAACTTCTACAGATTCTTTTGATAGTTAGTTCACTTTTTATTATAGAAAACAATATCTTCACCCACAATTGGGAATTGTGAGAGGAGGGCATTTCGAACTTCTGTTGACAACCCTAATGAGAATACTATTTAACACAGGTTCGTTTCACTGTAGTCCTCTGCATACGGATTTTACTTTAACACTTGTCATGATGATTGAGGAAGTTGTGAAGTTATTGCTGTTGAAATTGAAAGAAATCTTAATGAACAGGCATTAGCCTGATAACCCTACACTAACATTAAAAAATGACCTTTCTCCAAAAGGAGAAGGCCATTTTTTTATTAATATTAACGAAGAAGTTGTAGAACTCCTTGCGGTTGTTGGTTAGCTTGAGCCAACATTGCTTGCGCGGCTTGAGATAGAATTGAATTCTTAGTTTGGTTCATCATTTCTTTAGCCATGTCAACGTCACGAATACGAGATTCCGCAGCAGTTAGGTTTTCAGAAGATGTACCTAGGTTGTTGATTGTGTGCTCTAAACGATTTTGAACAGCACCTAGTTTACCACGTTCTGCAGATACAGAAGAGATTGCTTTATCAATTACAGCAATTGATTTAGAGGCATCTTCTTTGTTTGAGATATTCAAAGCTGCTTCTGCTTGAATATCATTTGTACCATTAGTTACTGAGTTACCAGATGTAAATCCTGCTTGACCAGCATTACCAGTAATTCCTAGAGCAGCAGAACGCATGTCATTGATAGATAAAGACATACTTTGTCCAGTGTTAGCACCAATTTGGAACTTAGTGTTAAAACCGGTACCTTGTGTACCCGCTCCAACCACTTGTTCTACGTTCCCAACTGTTGTAAATCCACCACCTAGAGAAGTAACTGGAGTTCCTGATCCATTTGCTACAGAAATGTCTTTACCTGTCTCTGAGATGAATTGCAACTTATTATCTGCATCTAAAGACGCCGTAACTTTGTCGCTCATCCCAGCTTCTTGTAAAGAAGCATTTAAGTCCTTAACTAGATCTTCCATTGCTGCTTTTGCAACATTTGCATCAGCATTTTGAGTATCATAAGTTTTAGCAATACCACTATTATTTAGTTTTACTTCTACCGCACTATCACTACCAACTGTAAATTTCAATGAATCAGTTGTGCTAATTGTTACATCGCCTGCCGTAAGTGCAGCAGTACCTTCAAGACCGTGACGTTCAATTGTAGAAGGAGTACCTTTTACTTCAGTTCCTGTCGCAGCTGCATTTGCAAATCCTAACTTAATAGCTGCATCAGCATCATCTGTTGTAACTGTAATCGAACTAGAAGTACCTGTAGATTTTGCTGTAAATTCTAAACCAGTGGCAGTTTTCTTGATATCCACTAAATCAGACAGTTTAGTCCCACCAGAAGTTACATTATTTAATTCATTAATAAAATCATCAGCAGTACCAGCAGTACCACTACCTTTATAATCTGTAGACCAATCTTGGTTTAGAACAGATGCAATATCAAAGCTAGTTCCATCAACTTTAATTGTTCCAGTAGCACCGGTAATATCAGCTGCTACAAAGTCTGTTCCGCCAGCAACTTTTGAACTTGTTGCTTGAGTAAGCTTTGTCCCATCATTAGAACCGATTCCACCATTTAGCAATTTTTGTGTATTAAACTCAGTGGTATTACCAATACGGTTGATTTCAGAAGTTAATTGGTTTAACTCATCTTGCATTGAAGAACGGTCAGCATCAGTTGCAGTTCCGTTAGCTGATTGGTTAGAAAGTTCACGCATACGTTGAAGAATATCATGAGTTTCGTTTAAAGCTCCCTCAGCAGTTTGGATCATAGAAATACCATCTTGTGAGTTTTTAGCTGCTTGATCTAATCCACGAATTTGTCCACGCATTTTTTCAGATATTGCAAGACCTGCTGCATCATCTCCTGCACGGTTAATACGAAGACCTGAAGCTAATTTCTCCATAGATTTTGATTGATTAGTAGATGCAGCGTTCAATTGACGGTGTGTGTTAAGTGCTGCGATATTGTGATTAATTCTCATTATTAGTTCCTCCTTGGAATATGTTGCTCACTTCCTTGTGAGCAGTGTTTTGTTTTGTATGAGACAAGAGAACCGAGCCGGCCGGACCCCGTTTTTCTTGCTTACATAGATAGTATCGGAATGTTTTTCCATTGTTTAATAGTTTTATAAATTTTTTTGAATATTTTTGTCGATTTATTAAATTGTTATTTTTTAGGTTTGAAAATGTCGATGTTTTTTAGTACTGCTTCTGTATTAGAGTTAGACACATCCTGTCTTAATTCGCCACGAATTACATCAATACTTCTAGGTGCTCTAATTCCCACTTTTACTTGTTCTCCTTTTACTTCTGAGATTACGATTTCGATGTCTTCCCCGATCCAAATCGTTTCCCCAGCTTTACGGGATAGTACTAGCATATGATCACCCCTTTTGACTTTCTGATGAGATAAGATGACGAATACTGTACTCTTCATTGTTTAAGATTAATTGTTTAGCTTTATTATTGGATGTGTTGAGAATAATAGGTGCTTTTAAGTTTATTGTCGATTCGGCTATCGTTTCTTTCAACGATACAATTGCAAAAACAGCAACCTCTTTTTGTTCTTTTATTTGAAGCGCAAATACCGTTCCTTCGTCTAATTCAATATTATAGTTTACCGTGATTTTATAAGGATTTGTGACAATGAACGCCAAGGCTTCTGTTTGAACAGATTGCAAGACAGTAAACTCCTCATTGTCTTCTATGGGAAGTAGCACGAATTCTTTTTCAGCTTCGAACCCTGGTATTCCATGGTCGAATTTAAGTATTTCTGCAGTATTAATCTCTACTTCTCCTGAATATGCTGTTTTGAGATTCATATAATTTACTCCTATCTATTTATACAAGCCAATCTATTTGGATGGACGCATGTTGTTGCATTTCCACCGTCACTTTTCCAGGTGTATAGTTGTGAATTGGCTTATTGGTTGTTGTATTATTAATCACTTGTTGTGGTTCTACTTGGATATCAATGCTTCCTGGTTCAAAGTCTACTTTTACGCTACTGTAAGAGGGCACGAATTTAATAGCTAAGCCAGAGTATGGTTGTCTTCCCGTTTGTTGAGCTTGTGATTTTATCGGATTTCCGCCGTTTTCGATTCTCATCAGTTCGGTGCCTTGCTGCGCACGTCTGACGATGCCATCTGATACACCTTGACGTCCTTCTGCAGCAAAGTCTTCTATTCTTCTTCTGACGCTTTTTAGATCGACATCTGCTCGGGCTTGCTCCGTGTCTATGGAAAGTTGTGGTTTTGTTGTTTTCATCGTTTGTATTGCTTTTGGTTGTTGTAGATCAAGATTGGCACTTGGTTGTTCAATTTGCTGAACTGGTTTTTGAATATTTAAACCGATTTGTGCTTTTGTTGAGTTTATTTGGAGTTTTGGGATATTCATCTTTTCTCACCCTTTAAAGAAAGCGTTTGGAGCATATGTCCAAACGCTTTTTATTATTAACGTAAAAAATCTGTTAGTGTTGGTTGAATAATTCGAGCACCTACTGATAATGCAGCACGATGAATCGATTCTTGGGTAATCATTTCTGTAATTGCTTTTTCATAGTCTATGTCTTCGTTAGCAGAAAGCTGTTTTGTCACAATAATTTCTTGTGCACTTAGTCTGTCTTCCATCATTTCTACTCGATTTTGACGTGCTCCGATATCTGCGCGGGCAGCTAAAACGACCTTTTCATTGTCACTTTTTAGCGTTAAATACTTTTCGAAATCCTTTCCAGACTTACTAGTATCCTTTAGATCTGCTTCTAAGCCTACCATCATCTCATCAATTTGTTGGAATATATCGAGCCCCTTTGTATTTACTGTAATTTCTACTCCATCATAAACTTCAATGTCAATATCATTATTTACACCCGGTGCTGTTTGTGCAGTTACAAAATTTGTTCCGTCATGTAAAGGTGAATTAGTATTCGTTCCCGAGAAAATATACTTGTCTCCAACTTTTGTATTACTTAAATCACGTATTTGCTCTTTTATCTGTGTTATTTCTTTTTCTACTTTTTGACGATCATCTGGTGTTAAAGTGTCGGTAGAAGCCTTCGTAACAAGTTCTTGCACACGATGAAGTGCACTTCCAACTTTATCTAAAGCATCATCTGAGCTATCTAGCCAGTTGTTAACCTCTCCTAGGTTACGTTGGTATTGTTCTACTTTGTTTAAATCAGTACGATAACCAATTCCTTTAATAGCTACAACTGGATCTTGTGAAGGACGTGTTATTTTCTTACCTGAGTTGATTTGTTCTTGTAGTGTGGACATTTTGTTATAACTAGTTGATAAGTTACGAAGCATATTACTTGATAGCATTGATTGTGTTACGCGCATATAGTTGACCTCCTATTGTCTAGACTTCAGCGCCTAGCTCCTCAAGGTCAAATGGATAAAATCTGTGGTGGCTAAGAATCGCCATCCTCGATTTTGTCCATTTGCTTGTCGGAGCTGGACGAGGCGCTTACGCTTTTCTAAATTATAATCCTACTCGACCCATGCCGTTGATAATTTTATCTAATGTTTCATCGACTACTGTAATCATTCGAGCAGATGCGTTGTAGGCTTGTTGGAATATAATCATATTCGTCATTTCTTCATCTAAAGAAACGGAGCTGACTGACGCGCGATTATTTTCTACAGTTAACTTGATAGTCGCAGAATTATAAGCCAGTCTTGCTGCTTGTTCGCCATCTACACCAAGTTGGCCAATCATAGATTGATAGAATGATTGAACTGTTGCTCCATCCAAATCTCCATTACCGTCTTGTCCATCTAGAATCTTTGACTTCATATTTGCTAGAAGTATGGCAATTGCCCCGTTTCCTTCTTCGCCTAAACTATTCGAAGCAGCTATGCTTCCAGGGTTTTTAATAATATCAGCATTGACTTTTATACCGGCTGCCCCTTGGTTAGTAACGTCAAAGAAATCCGCAATGTCAGCACTTCCAGCTAGTGGGTGTCCCTTTTCATGAATAGCATTAAAGGTTTTTGCAAACTCATTAGCCATTTTATCTAATTTTGCTAGCATCTCAGGATAGTAACCTTCTGCATTAGTGGCATCTGTACCATGCCCATATGAATTTATCAAAGATAACATTTTACCTTTGTTTAGTTCCATATCATCATATGATATTGGTCCCCCCGTAACTGCACCACTTCCAGCTAGCGTGAAGCCATTGAAAGGTTCAAAGTTATCATTTTTGGACATTCCATTTGGGGTAAGCTTACCTGCATCTTTACCGTTGATTATTTCTATACTTCCCGTTTTTGTTTTTATAGATACTTTTACAGATCCTTCAGCAATTGCTAATGAATTACCACCCGATTTTGTATATTCAATTTCAATTGGGAAGTATTGCGATAGTTCATCAAGCAAGTTATCACGAGCATCATATAAATCGTTCGGCATATAACCATTCGGTTCAATAGCTTGTATTTGTTCATTCATAGAAGCTATTTGCTTTAAAATAGAGTTTATATCATCTGTGGATGTAAGAATTTCATTTTTAATGTTTCCTTGAATATCTGAAAGTTGCTTATTGATATAGTTGAAGGATTCCGCTACGCCAATTCCTCGTTGTACAACTACTTTACGAGCTGCTGCATTTTCAGGATTTGTACTTAAATCCTGAAGCGATTTCCAAAATTGATCTAACGAAGTGTTTAATCCGAATTCGGAAGGTTCCGCCATGATGTCTTCCATTTGTGAAATTGCATTAGTTCGTGATTCCCAATACCCAAGTTTCGTCGTTTCTTGACGATACTGACGATCGATGAATTGATCACGAATTCTTTGAACAGATTGTGCTTGCACACCCGTACCAAGATGACCTGGGATTTTTGGAGCATTTAGACCTGTTCCAGGATAGCCTAATGTCGCTTCCATGTTAACTCGTTGTCGCGAATAGCCTAATGTGTTAGCGTTAGATATATTGTGCCCGGTTGTATACAGTGCGGATTGTTGCGTGTAAAGTCCGCGTTTACTTGTTTCTAGTCCCATAAATGTGGAGCCCATGGGTTCGCCTCCTTATGCTTGTGAGTCGAAGTAGGTTTTGTCTTTTGAGGGACTTTGTACTTCAGATCTCGAGTAGTTTATTTGGTCTGGCTTTGGTCTTAATGCATCTAGTGTTAAATTAACAAATTGAAGTGATTGCAAAGTTAATTTTTGATTTAGATCATTTTGGTGTTTTAATGTTTCTAATGTTAGTAATAGATTATTACGTGCTTTTGTTAGCTGAGCTTTTTCTTCGACTGTGTTGGTATTTTCTAAGACAAGTGCAACAGTTGGATTGTCAGTAGGAGCAATTCCTTTTGCTCGAAGGTAATCCGTTACCTCTGATTGACGCTGTTGTTCTAGCTGTGAAATGCCTGCTACATGTGCCTGCTCGTCCTTGAGCAGCTGGTTTAGACTGTCCATGTCCCCCGTTTTGATAGCTTCTGTTTTTTTGTATGCAACCTCTAGCAAGCTTTTGTGAAACATATCTAGTTTAGTTAGTGATTGCAAAATGTTAACGATGGACATGTTTGTAAGCTCCTTTTTATCCCGGTTTAACAGGCTGTAATATTTTTATAAACAGCCTGTAAATCCCCGATTGTTTCAACTAACCATCAATGGAATAGTGATTTCAATTGATGGAAGTTTCACTTTATAGGCGATAGTAATTTAGGATGTTCGATGCTAGTTTCTTTGCATCTACTTTGTAAGTTCCTGCATCGATATCTGCTTTGATGGCGGCAACTCGTTCTGCTTGTTTTACTTCAACAGGCGATTTTGTTTGCATGCTTTTAGCAGCAGACGATATTTCCAACTGATCTGCAGTAGTTTTAGTTGTGTTTTGTACTTTTTCAGCTTGCTGTTGATTGCGTTTGTATGGATTAATCTGGTTTACACCAACATTTGTGATTTTCATATAATTTCGTCCTCCCCTCTTCTTTTCGAAGTGTCTATATCTTATTTCGGCACGAAATATGAAGTGTTTAGAGTAATTTGAACGATTTGTATGGAATAGGTCTTGGGAATTAAAGGATCTATTGGAATTGGAGTGTCTTTTGGTGGGGCTTGAGCGGAGTTAATGGAAGGTTATGTGGTGAATATGCGGATTTATGTGGTAGTCATTGTTCCTTATGTGGTAGTTAGGTAAGTTTATGTGTTGATTTGGTGTGTTTATGTGGTAGTTAAGTTCTTTTATGTTGCAGTTAGGATTGGTTTAGATAAAGTAAAAACTCCCACACGAGGTGAGAGTTATTTCTTCTTGTTATCTGAATAGTAAGTACCACTTTCTCTTTCGGAAACTTTTTCTCGGAATTCTTTTGCTGCGTCAAATTGGCGAAGTCCAGATTGTAAGTCATCTACGCAAGTTTTGCATAGTTTCCCTGATTGTGTGATTTTCCCACAGCTGTCGCACGGATAGCCTAGGTTTGGGAACATGGCTGGTTGTAAACGGTTTTTGCGTACCCATTTATGTAGTAGTGACTCTTCCACGCCGGTTGCTTCTACAATCCGCTCCACAGTTGCTGCACGGTTTTCGCGCTTACGGAGGAAGCGGTATACTACTTCGTATAATTTTTCTTCGTTCATTGCGCAATTGTTACATACTTCTCTAAGTCCCGTATAGTTAAAAAAGTCGCCGCATGACGGACAATTTTTTAGTTCACCCATGTTGTTACCTCCAGATTATATTCTCTTACTTTATATCGGCAAGTTAGCCTTTTATTAAAGTGATTGCGTCGACACTTTTGGCACCTGCATCCTTTAAAATCTTCGCTGCCTGGTGAATGGTTGCACCTGTAGTGTAAATGTCGTCGAATAAAATATAATTTGTTGCCTCGATTGTTTGGAATGCATCGAACAGATTTGTTGTTTTTAAACGGTCCCTTTTTGTTTTCTTACCTTGAGATTCAGATTTAGTTTTAATGAGTAATTGTTGATAAGAAATTTGTGCTGCATTTAGCAGCTCCTCGACTTGTGCGAAAGTGCGTAGTACTAATTTTTCTGGATGCATGGCAATCGGGACAACAATACCTTCCTTCGTCTGACATGCCTGTTGCAGCTTGGGAGCAAATACTTTTGCTAATGCAACGTCTTGCAGGAATTTATATTGGAGTAAGTATTCTTTCATTGGCTCATTGTAGGTGTATATACAAAAGACTGAGTCGACTGCGCCTTCATAAGGAGTTCCTAGAAAATCCGTAAAATCAATGGTCGACTCTGATATTTCAAATTTATCGAAGCATCTTGAGCAAGTAGAAGAGTCTAGCTCGTATAAAAAAAGCTTGGACCAGGTTGGCGTAGATTGATAAGAAGCGCCGCAAATTAAGCAGGTCATGAACGATTCCACCCTTCTATCGCATCCTGTGCTTTATCCATTTCTATACTAATTCCATGGTGAAAGAACACAATATCTCCATCTGGATACTGCGCTGATCTACCGACTCGTCCACTTATTTGAATGAGCGCACTGGAGGTGAAAATCGGTTGCTCTGCACCGACTACGGCTACATGGACATTTTCAATCGTTACCCCTCGTTCTAATATGGTTGTTGTTAATAAGCCAGGTATTTTCTTTTCTCGTAATAGCATGACTAGTTCTTTCCTATCTGGATGCTCGGCATGTACTCTTGGTAACTCTCCTGGGAAGTTTTCTAGCATTTTAATAGTAGGGAGAAAGATGAGAAAAGGCGTCTTCGTTTCTATTTTTTCATTTATCCACTTTTGTAGTTTAGAAGGGATTTTCCCTTTTTTCAGTTGCCTTGCGTATCCCCAGAGACTATCGAATCGTGGTACTGGAAGGTCTTGGCCGTGATATCTTCTTGTGAGAATGGATTGGTTGGTTGTTTTTAATAATTTAGTAGGAGTGGCTGTTACATAATGAATGGCAGCGTGTTGTTTAGCGGCTTTTGAGACTGCTTGTTGGAGTGTTTCGTCTGCGTAATAGGGAAAAGCATCTGCTTCATCGACGAATAGGACGTCGAAGGCTTGTTCAAATCGATAGAGTTGATGGGTTGTGGCGAGCACTAATTCGGCAAAACCTTGTTGGTCAGGTGCACCTCCGTACAGTGCGTGAATTGTTGTGTTTGGGAAGACTTTTTGAAAGCGAGGGAATAACTCTAAAATAACATCGGTTCTCGGGGCGGCAACGCAAACCCTTTTCCCTGCCTGTAAGCTTGCAAATATGGCTGGAAATAGGAGCTCTGTTTTTCCTGCTCCACATACAGCGTGGACTAAGTGTGACTGATTTTGTTCGACACTTGAAAGTAGTTCTTCACTTGCCTTTTGTTGAAGTGGAGTTAGCTGGCCGCTCCATGCAAACATATGAATGTTCACGCCGTGAGCATGCTGCTTGTCCCAAAGGAGTAACTCCGAACAACTGCTCACCCGTCCCATTCGTATACAGTGGCGGCAATAGGTACAAATTTTGTTACAGCGTGCACAGTTGAATGAGTGAAATAAGGATTGGTTCGTATTGTGGCATCTGTTGCAGACACTCTTCTTTGATTGCCAAAAAAGGACGGACTGTGTAATTGTGTTGATGCCAGGCTTTAGGTGGATGTGACCGGAGTCGATGTGGGCGTCGATGACTTCGCGTGGGAATGGTGTGTGTTCGCGAAGCCAAATTCGGCCAGTGAGAAATTGTTGCAGTTGTTCGTTCATGGGCATTCTCCTAATTAGTTATTATTATACCAACCGAGTCCCATCGAGCCTTCACCAAGGTGCGTACCAATCACTGGACCGAAATAGCTGATTGTGAAATCTACGTTTGGCATTGTTGCTTGGAGTTCGTTTTTCCATGCGATTGCTTCGTTTTCGTTGTTTGCATGGATGATTGTTGCTTTTACGCTGTTGAATTGGTCAGCATCTTCCTGAAGCATGTCCGATATACGTTTCATCGCTTTTTTGCGCGTACGGACTTTTTCGAATGGAACGATGACTTTGTTTTCGAAGTGCAGTATCGGTTTAACTTGCAGAACTGAACCAATAACACGCTCAAAGCCGTTAAGTCTTCCACCGCGATGGAGATGGTCTAGATTGTCGACCATGAAGTATGCACGCATCGTTTGTTTCATGTTATTTAGCTGTTGCATAATGGCGTCTGGAGTAGCACCTGACCCAGCCATTTCAGCGGCTTTTAGTACGTAGAAGCCCTGGACCATACAGGAAAGTTCTGTGTCGAAAGTGCGTACATCGATGTCGTCTACCATTTCTCCTGCTTGTACTGCTCCAGCAAATGTTCCACTGATGCCACTTGATAAGTGGATGGAGATAACTGCATCGTATTCTTTCGCTAGTTGTTCATATGTTTCGATAAATTTTCCAAGAGCAGGCTGGGATGTCTTTGGGAGAGCACCACCATTTCGGATTTTATCGTAGAATTCTGTGGTGCCTAAGTCTAGTTCTTCTTGGTAGGTGTTATTTCCGATGACAACGCTTAGCGGCACCATATGAATATTCAGTTGGTCACGAATTTCTTTCGGGATATATGCGGTGCTGTCGGTTACGATTGCTGTCTTCATTTTATAAATCACACTCCTATTTGTAAGTTTACTGAATAATTGGTTGAAATGAAAGCATTAAAAAGCCCCAAACATGATATTTGTCATATATGTATGGGGGAAGAGTTTTTATTCAGTTGTTTCGCCAATGTAGTAAACACTGGAGACTAGCCATTTATCGTCTTCGTTGACAAATACAGTTACTTGGCGACCGTTTTGGTCTAGCTTAGCGCCTGTGTCGGTTTGCTTTAGTGAAGTGTGAATATTGGAGAATACTTGGGCTTGCGATTTGTCGTATTTGATGATGGTGATGTTATCCGCTGTACGTATCGTGTCGTAGTCGTTGAAGGTTTTTTCAACCATAATTTTTTCATCATCGTAGTTGAAGCCTTCAGGATTTTTGGAGATTGTATTCATGTAGCGCTTAATATCTTCTTCGTTAAATGATTCCATGTATTCGGTGAAGGAATCGATTAATGCCGTTTTTTCTTTTTCTGGTACATTAGTCGCTTCTTCAATATTGCCACCTGACAATTCAAAGCCTACATTGGTTTCGCTTTTGTCTTCCGCACCATGATCTGTTGTGACCTGTGTGTTCGTTGGAGCGATGTCACCTGCGGAATTCGTGTTTTGGTTTGTTTCTTCGTTACTATTGCAAGCTGCCAGCGTTAGTGCAAAGGCTGCGAGTGTAATCGTTTGGAATATTTTCATGTATGTCTCCTCCTGCTGAAGGTTATTTTGTCATAATTAGGACGAAAACTCAATTAATAAGTTCCCATTACAAATAGGTAGAATATTCCGTCATTGGAATGTAAGATATAGGTTGAAAGGAGCTGAAGTATTGAGTGGACATTTCGCTTTGTTGAAGAGGCTACCTGAGGGATCTGGTATGGTTGATTTTATTCGGGAAGAGATTCGAAAACAGGAGGCTGGAATGCGTGGTGAGAACCGGCTTGTTGATAGATTGAAGGAGTTACGTTTGTGCGGTGAGTTTCAAGTTTTTTCGGATGTCTGTTTGGAGCTAGATGATTGGAAAGTGCAAATCGACTGTATTGTTGTGACCGACCGATGTTGTATGTCCTCGAGTCGAAAAATATAAGTGGCCGCTTGTATTTTAATGAAGAACTTGATGAATTTTATAAGGAAGAAAATGGAGTAGAGACCCCCTTTTCTAATCCATATTTTCAATTGATGCGACATATTCGCTTCATGAAAGAATTTCTACGTAAGACCCTTCCACAGATTAAAGTGACTGGTGCTGTCATCATGACCTCTAAGTCCTGCCGCATTATGCAAAAGCCTACCCATTATCCCATATATAAGTTAGAGAGCATGGTTGAGAGAGTGACTCAGATGTACAATAGTTGTAATAGTACTAGTTTTTCGGATGGAGAGTTGATGATTCTTGAAAAGCTCATACGAGAGAGTAGAACTACTTTTGTGTATTCACCACTTTGCGAATATTATTGGATTCCTTCGAGTGAAATAAGGATGGGCGTGGAGTGTCCGAGTTGCGGAGTGTTCGGGATGCAGCGTGTACATACAACATGGCGTTGCATGGCTTGCAGAAAAAGTGATCGTTATGCACATATATCAGCGGTATGAGATTACTTTTGGATAATTGATAAAAAAATTACTAATAAAGAGTTTCGTAGATTTTGCATGATAGATTCGAAATATGCTGCTTCACGCATGTTAAATAGTATGGATTTGATAGCTCATGGGTCTGGTCCTAGTCGATACTTTTTGGAGAATAAGAAGAAGTGATGGATTGGTGAGTGACGTTTTTGGTTGCGCAACTTTGGTGGAGTTTCTCGCAACATTAGGGAACTTTTGCGCAACAGTCAATTCGATATGCGCAATGTTTTTCGGACGCGCAACGTTCGGAGGGGTTTACGCAACTTCCCTGTGGTTTCTCGCTACATTAGTAGTCGTTTGCACAACATTACCTCTTTATGGCATTATTTTTCCAAAACAAAACCCCTCTCTTGCACATGCAAGAAAGGGGTTTATGATTAGCGAACTTCAACCCAACCGTTTTTGATGCCGGTTACTACGGCTTGGGTACGGTCGTTTACGTTCATTTTTTGAAGGATGCTGGATACGTGATTTTTCACGGTTTTTTCGGAGATGAATAGTGTTTCTCCGATTGTGCGGTTGCTTTGGCCATCTGTTAGTAATTGTAGTACTTCACATTCACGTTTTGTTAGTAAATGGAATGGACGACGAATTTCTGTTTGATGGAAGTTTCCTTTGTTTTCGCGCTCGCTTAGGCGACGGAATTCAGCTACTAGGTTACGTGTTACTTTTGGATGTAGGTATGATCCGCCTTTTGCTACTACTTTGATAGCTGAGACAATGGCATTGGCATCCATTTCTTTTAACATGTATCCAAGTGCACCTGTTTTTAATGCATGTGATACATAGGATTCATCGTCATGGATAGATAGGATGATTACTTTTGCTTCTGGGAATTTTTCTAATAATTCTCCTGTTGCTTCTACTCCATTTTTAGTAGGCATATTAATATCCATTAATACTACATCTGGTAGATGCTTTTCATAAAGGTTTAGGACGTCATTGCCGTCGTCACCTTCTGCTATTACTTCGAAAGAGTCTTCAAAATCTAAAATACGTTTTACTCCCTCGCGAAATAGTTGGTGATCATCTATGATTATTATTTTTGTCATGTTCATTTCCTCCTATAATTAAAAAGCCGTATTTACTATTCCTCATTTAATGGGATACTAAACAAAATAGTAGTACCTCTGCCAGGGGATGAAATAATTTTCATCGTTCCCTCTAACAAATCCACTCGTTCTTTCATACCTATTAACCCAAAGGATTTTTCTTTTGCAACCTCTGGATCAAATCCAGCCCCATTATCTTTGACGATAATATTTATCTTTTGTTTCAACCATTCTACTTTCACCCATGCTTCTGTAAATTTCCCATGTTTCGTTCCATTTGTTAAACACTCTTGGACTATGCGGAAAATGGCTACTTCAAAATTGGTTTCTAGCCTTTTCTCTTCTCCAAAAGTTTGGAAATTAATCTTACCTTCTGGATTGTATTCTTCGATTGTCGTTATATATTTTCGAAGCGTTGGTATTAACCCTAAATCGTCCAATGCCATTGGTCGAAGGTCGTAAATGATACGACGTACTTCTGATAATGCATTACGAACCATTTTTTTAAGATCAATAATTTCTTTCATCGCTTCGTCTCCACCACGCTGCTGATATGTAAGATTGATTAAATCTGTTCTGAGTAGTACATTCGCTAGCATTTGCGCGGGGCCATCATGAATTTCCCTTGAAAGTCTTTTGCGTTCTTCCTCTTGTGCTTCGATAATTTTCAAGGTGAAATCTTGTTTAATTTTTGCATTTTCAAGTGCTGCTCCTACATTTTTCAAATCGGATGTTAAGTAATTCATGACGATATTCACCTGATTGACCAGATGATCGGCACGTTCAATCATTTCCAACAAGCCCTGTAATCTGCGTTCTAAATCGTCTCTTCGATGTCTTAGCTGTCGTTCCTCACTACGTTTGATGAGAAGATTTATTTGAATTTCATTTGCATTTTCATAGGCTTGGCGAACTTGTGGTTCATCGTATGAGTCAAAATTCTTAGAGACTTCTGCTAATCGATTTCTGGCAAGCTTCGATTTCGATTCGAGCATATCTCCTTCAATTATAACCGTCTCGATATCTCCACGAATAATTTCTAACTCCACTTTCATTTCTTCAAAGCTTTGTCGACTTTGTTCGCTTATAATGAATATATCCTTCTTCGAATGATCCATCACTTCGACCATCCGATCGAAAATAACATCTAACGATTGTTTTTCAAAATTCTTATTCGTCATCTGTTTTTTTCTCCTTTATGCGTCCAAATGAGTCCTCATTCAATAATGATGACAAATCCTATTATAGCACTAAGTGACTAAAAATAAATTAAAATTACTTTACAACTATGTTTCAATAGAATCAGGAGGGGAAATATATCCATGAGAAAAGATTACCATACTGTACAAGGCAATGGGGAGAGCGAAATCATCATTCAGAAATCACGTTTCATTACTTACGTGAATCGAGCCGAAACTGAAGAACAAGCACAAGATTTTATCAATAATATCAAAGAAAAGCATAAAAGTGCTAATCACAACTGCTCAGCATACATTATTGGGGAGCATGACAATATACAAAAGGCAAACGATGACGGTGAACCAAGTGGAACTGCGGGAGTACCAATGCTTGAGGTGCTCAAAAAGCAAGGACTTCAAGATACAGTTGTTGTCGTCACTCGTTATTTCGGTGGCATCAAACTCGGCGGAGGTGGACTTATCCGTGCTTACGGGAAAGCTACTACGGAAGGAATAGATGCTGCAAAAGTAGTGAAACGTAAACTGCATCATCTCCTGAAGGTTTCTATCGACTATACTTGGCTAGGAAAAGTAGAAAATGAAGTACGTAACTCTGTCTATCCTTTAAAGGAAATAAATTATGCAGATCTTGTAGAAGTTCTAGTCTTTACGAAAGCAAATGAAGAACCAACCTTTATTAACTGGATGGCCGAGATCACTAATGGGCAAGCGAAAATAGAGCTTGTCGAAAAAGAGTTTCTAGAATTTGTGATGAATTAAATTTACCTATTATCAAATCCATAGTATAATAAAGGACATGGCAAATTTAATGAAACTATTTTGTCGATTCTTCGTCCTATGAGAGTTATCTAGAATAAAGGGAGATTAAAAAATGAATAGAAGATCATATAAAAAGGAGAAAAAGAAAAGTAGTAAAAAGCGTAAAATATTAACTGTTTCATTGATAATAGTTGCGTCGTTACTTATTTCTTTAACTACCTATGCAGCTTACTTAACCAAAAAGGCCGAGACCGCTGCGGACAATGCTTTCGAAGTTGTTGATCGTGTAAAACCTCCATTGCGTGACGAGAAGGTCGAACCTATAAATGATAATATTTCTGTTCTCTTTGTAGGAATTGACGATAGTGAACAGCGTGGTCAAGGTGACACAAATAGCCGTTCTGATGCATTGATGCTTGCGACCTTAAATAATAAATCCAAATCTGTAAAATTAGTAAGTATCCCACGTGACTCATATGTTTATATTGATGAAGTTGGGTATAAAGATAAAATCACACATGCTCATGCCTATGGTGGAACTAGAGCTTCAATAGAAACAGTCGAAGATTTACTAGAGGTGCCAGTAGATTATTATGTGAAGATGAATTTTGATGCATTTATAGATGTAATAGATGCTTTAGGTGGAATCGAAGCTGAGGTTCCATATAAGTTATTAGAAAAAGATGAGAACGATCAACGAACTGTACAATTAGAGCCTGGGTTACAGGAACTTAACGGTCGAGAAGCATTAGCTTTAGCAAGAACTCGAAAACTTGATAATGATATCGAACGAGGTAAACGTCAACAAATGATACTTTCTTCGATCATCAAGAAAGCTAGTTCAGCTTCTTCTTTTACTAAATATGGTGATGTGATTGAAGCTGTAGGAGATAATATGAAGACAGATTTAACATTCGATGAAATGAAATCCTTCTTTGAGTACATAAAAGGAGGTATTCCACAAATCGATACCCTAACACTGGACGGTTATGATGATATGTCTACAGGGACATATTATTGGAAGCTAGAAGAAGAAAGCCTAGATGAAACTAGAGATATTCTGAAAAGTCACCTTGGATTACAACCGGAAACAAGCAATATTTCAGATAACATCTCGGATACAGATAGTAATTACGCAGCAGATGATCGTCAATAACATAAAGGAGCTATGAAGAATTTTCTTCATAGCTCCTTTTACAATATTGTGGAGGTAAAAACAAAAATAGCCTTTCATTCTATATACTAGAATGAAAGGCTATTTTTTCATGATTTACCTATTGTTTTCACTAAATTAATGAGTGGTCTATAATTCTTCCCTGCTAAACCAATTGCTTCTACAAACAACTCTATTGCTACAAGCATGATAACTAGTAGTAGGATTGCTCCCCACATCGTTGCTTGTGAGAATATCAATGCTGCGATTCCAAACATAGCTGCTATCGAATAAATAATTAGCACTGTTTGACGATGCGTAAATCCTGCATTCAATAAACAATGATGTAAATGAGATTTATCTGGAGCCATTAATGGCTGTTTTGAACGATATCTTCGAACAATCGCGAAGAATGTATCCGAAATAGGCACACCAAGCATGATAATAGGAATGATCAAGGCAAACATTGTTATCCCTTTAAATCCAAGTAATGCGAGCACTGATATCATGTATCCAAGGAATAATGCACCCGTGTCTCCCATGAATATCTTCGCTGGGTAAAAGTTAAATACTAAGAAACCTAATGTGCTAGCAGCTAGTATAGCCGCCATTGCTGCAACGAATGGAGTTCCCATTATAATAGCCATTCCTGATAGTGTTAAAAGTGCTATCGTAGAAACACCTGCTGCTAAACCATCTAAACCATCGATTAAATTTATTGCATTTGTGATTGCAATAATCCACAAAATAGTAAGAGGGATTGCGAAATAACCAAATTGTAATTGATAGTCTATAAATGGTATGGTTATAAACTCAATTTGAAGGCCACCATATATGGCAACACTTGCGGCTGCTAGAAGCTGCCCAAGTAATTTTGCTTTTGCAGTAATCTCAAACATATCATCTAAAGCACCTGTAATGATAATGATTAACGCTCCAAGTAACATTGCTTTGTCATGTTGGCCATCTGGTCTATATACGACAAAAGCGACGACAAAGGACAAAAAGATAGCTAGTCCACCAAGTCTTGGCATAATTTTAGCATGGACTTTTCTATAGTTTGGTTTATCTACTGCGCCAACTCGAAACGCTAATTTTTTTACAAGTGGTGTAAATAGTACGGATGCGACAAATGCCAACACAAGTGTAAAGGCAAGCATGTCTCTCCTCCTCATCTAAATCTGTAATAGTAATAGTTATAGTCAAATCCAATACATTATATCATGGATATTAACTTCGTATCATTTATTTTTTCTATTTATTAAACGTTTTATACTGCTATTTAGTTTCATCCAAATTATATTTGCTTCATTCACTTTAAGCAATAGGAAGAAACACACATAACTGACTCCAAATATACTCAATCCTGCCAAAAATGTTAACCACTTAGAAGATAATAGAATAAATTCACTTGATAAATATGTAACTACTCCCACTAATAAGATTGCTATGAATATCTTTCCTATACCATTATTCCATTTATTAAAAAATGATAATTGATATTTTCTACTAGCATATATAGATAACATTATGAAATTAATAACGGAGGAAATTGATGTACCCCATGCAATTGCCATTGCACCAATGGAATCGATGAATAAATAAATCACACAAATGTTAATGACAAAGACATTAATAATACTAAATACTACTGGTGTAACTGAGTTCCCTTTTGCATAATAGAATCTCGTCACATACGTATTTGCCGCTAAGAAAAACATCGTTAATAAAAATACTTTTAAAATCGGCGTAGTAATCGTAGTAGAGGCTTCATCGAACTTTCCGTATTCGAATATGACCTGAATTAGGTTTTCAGCATAGAAAAATGAAAAGATCGTAACAGGGATTAAAAGCATAACTAAATATCTAAGCCCTGTTGTATATATGCTTTTTATGGCATTATCATCTTTTTCCCCAACTTTTTTACTCAGCATTGGATAAATAACTGTCGTAACTGCTGTCATTAATATTGCTTGCGGAAATTGAGTAAGCTTCGTCGCATAATTTACTGCCGAAACAAACCCGTCTGAAAGTGTTGCTGAAAATATACGTTGAATGAGTGCATAAAATTGAATAGTTGCTCCACCAAGCATAATTGGAAGTGCAAGCTGCCAAAGTTGTTTTGTTGTCCAGGTTTGTTGAAACGATATACCAATTGGATACTTCTCCAGCTTTCTATACCCGATTATAAGGAATCCAACCATCATAATTGCACTAACTAAAGCACCAATTCCATACGCGATGGGTCCAATCCAATAAGAACAGACAACTGAAATGATCAAAAATGCTGCATTGTATAAAAGAATGGAGAAACTAGATAAATGAAACTTGCCGTTTACATTTAACAGTCCACTAAACCAAGTAGATAAGACTAAGAAAATCGTCGAAGGCATCATCCAATAAAACAAACTCGTAGCGAGCCTTCGTTCCTCATCAGTCATTTCTTCGAAGAATAAATTCAAGATTGGTTCCGTTGCCACTAACATTAGTAAAGTGATAACCAGTATTGTCGTAACTACAGTAGTAAATGCCTGCTTTACAAATAATCCTTGATCCGTTTTGTTTTGATTGTAAATGGATATAAACGCAGTTGTAAAGGCACCACCAATAACTAAATAGAGGAAATTTGGAAGTGTATATGCTGTGAAAATACTATCTGCCATATAACTTGTACCGTACTGATATCCAATAATCATTTCTCTTAAAAAACCAAACAACCTAGCAATTATATTAATAACAGCTACTGCTCCAACAATTTTTAAAAATGTATTCACTGTTTAATACCTTTTTGTACGGCAGACTCATAGATTAATATAAGATTTTTAATAATATTTTTTTCATCATGCGTATATAATACCTTCTTGGTTGCCACATGGTTATAATAGTTTTCAGCTTCCAGCGATTTTAACATTTCCTCTTTCAACGCACTCACATTTTGCGATTCCACTAAATGACCTGCGTCGTTTGCTAAAAGGTCAGACAGTCCACCAACATCCGTAGCGATAACCGGTGTACCACATGCGATAGCCTCTAAAGCAACTAAACCAAAGCCTTCTATATGAGAAGGTAGGACAAACACATCACTTGCTTGAAACCATGTTACAAGGTCTCGTTGTTTGACAGGATCAATTAATAGCACATCATCATTTAAAAGCGGTTCAATTTTTTCCATAAAGGATACATCACGACGAGAGCCAATTATCGCTAGCTTTACTCGCTTACTTGTATTCAATTGAACCTGTTCAAAAGCTTGAAGTAATTCTTCCACGCCTTTTTGTTTAATAACGTTTCCTACAAAAGAGAATATGAATTCATCTGGTGATAAATTTAAGATCTTTCTAGCATCCTTTTTATCGCCTTCTTTGAAAACCTCTCGGTTAACACCCATGCTCATAATAGTAATTTTTTCTTTAGGTATGTGAAAATCTACTTCTATTTGCTTTGCAAGTATCGGTCCAACTGCAATGACATGCGAGCTTTCTTGCAAAATCCGAGTCGTCCATTTTCGAATAGTGGCGTTTTTCTTTGCCATTTTTTCAATATCGCCGCCGTGGGCAGTTACTACATAGGGAATTTTAAAGATTTTTTTTAACAATAATGAAAAGACTCCTGATGGAAATACATAATGTGCATGCGTAATAGAAATACTCCCTTTTTGGAATAATCCTTTTTTCATTACCTTCATAGCCCATAAAACATACTTCTTCAGTGCGTTTTTCATCCCCGTTGATGGGTCGGTATTTACCCCAATTTCAACGTTCATACCAGCTTTTCTTAAAGCTTCAACCTGGTTTTTCACGAAGATTCCATAAGATAGATGATTGGAGGTAGGATACATATTACTAATGACAAAAATTTTCTTCATATTATCTCACTGCCTTCGTAAATTGTGAAACCCCATTTTGTGCTTCTTCATTAAAATGAAAGGAAAGTTTTTTTGTATTTTCAATGGTTTCATCCCAGTCGTTCTTCATCTTACTAAAAGCATTGTTGAACATAAGCTCATCCTGTTCAATACTATCCATACTAAAACAGAACTCCTCTAAGCCTGCTAAATGCATAAAATCATTTACTTTGTTATGGTACGAGACTGCAATGATTGGTGTAGCTGTTGCAGTTGCAAGTATAAGTGAATGTAATCTAGTACCAATAACAATATCTTGTGCATTCGCTATTTCAAGTATTTCTTGTGGCATTAAATTTCTATCGATAATCTCCACTTGCTCTTTGTGTTTCATAGAGTTCATGATATGTTTTGTCGCATCCACATCTTGAGGAAATTTAGTTGCAAAAAAAGTAAATTTAACTTCATGATGCTCCGCCAGTTTATCTAAATTTTTTGCCATGCTATTGATATATGCCTTGTATTTAGATTCACTGCCCTGTGGCCAATAATTCGAATTGAAAAATGGCACTGCAGAAACTCCTATTCTAGTTGGAGTTGAATTATAAACTTTCGAAGTTGTTTGTAATGTAAAAGCTGGATCTCCTATAATGGTGATCGGTCTTTTGACACCAATACTTTCTAAAAGCTGCTTCGATTGTGGGTCTCTGACAGATATACTATCGGCAAACCCACACATAAATCTTAAGCTCCATTTTCCCATGAAGGTGTGGATAGGACCTGCACCACAGCCATATACAACGTATGGTACACTCATATTTTTGGCCATCAATGCATAAGTTCCGAACAATTGCGCCTCTCTTTTATAAAAGTCCATAAGGATTCCACCACCGCCAATGACCAACAAATCTAGCGATTGAATATATTTCCTATTTTTTTTGTACGTATGTATAAAAGTATTAATATTCCTCCCTTTTTTATAATATAGAGGATAACTTTTTACGCCATATCGGTTAACAGTTTGTTGAGGATTGTTACTGAAAACCGTAATATCTTCTATTTGTACAGGGAAAGTATGTAATAATTGTTGGAGAATGCCTGAAAGAATTGCTTCATCCCCATTATTATTATTTCCATAGTTCCCCACAATCCCTATTTTCATCTATTTAACATCCTTTTGTCTTTATAATATCTGATTATAACATAATAAAAGCCTCGCCACATACGATGGAGAGGCTTTTATTATCTATTGAATTATTCTATATAAAAATACACTGAAATGCATTCTAGTAATAGGGTTTTCCGGCTTATATGTTCCATCCTTGAAACCAGTGGTCACTCCGCTTGCAGTTAATGTATTTATATCATTAACCGCCCAGTGTGTACTAGGTACATCTGTAAATTTTTTATCTGTTGTTCCCGAAAGATTATATGCATTAACTAATATTTTTGCCATTTGAGCTCTTGTTAATTTACCATTCGGGTCAAAATATCCATTTTCTTTCCCATTTACAATATTTAAATTTGCGATAGCAGCAATTTCTTTATAATAAGGATGTGTTTTTGGCACATCTTTGAAATTCGGGTCGGTAATTTTGTCTAAATTCAAGCCTTTTACTCTACTTATCAGTACAGCTGCATTTGCTCTAGTGATATTATTATTTGGTTTAAATGTTCCATCCTCGTATCCATTTATATAACCTTTACTAGTTAAATAGTTAATCTCTGTTATATACGGATTTGTACTTAGGATATCAGTAAATTTTGAAGATACGTTTGATTTAACTTCTATCCCGACGGATACTTTTTTTGTACCTAACTGCGCAACTACTTTACCTGTTCCTGCTTGGTTACCAGCGGTGAATACTCCTGCTGATGTTATAGTACCAATACCACCTTCAACTGACCATTTCAGCTGTTCTGGCGAATAAATCAATGACTTGTTATCTGCATCCGTTGCATTTGCAGTAAATGTCAGCTTGCTATTAATATTTGCTGATTTCGCACTAGCATTAATAGTCAAATTAGTTGGTGCAGAAACGATTGTTAGAGGAAATGATTGGAACGCAGTTTCGTAATTTACACGAACTCTATCAGAACCTTCCTTTAAAGCGGTAAAGCTTGTTCCATTGAACGATACTAAGTTATTATCTGACGCATTTACTATCTTGCTAGAACTAACTGTAATAGGATTGTAAAATTCATCTAATATATAGTTTATTTTATAGGATGAAGTTGCACCTACTAACATAGTTCCAATATTAGAACGAGTAAGATTGATAGAACTTGGCTTACTTGTCGGAGCTGTACTGATTGCCTCTAAGATTGCTGAAACTCTTCGTTGAGATCCTGCGGAAGGGTTATTTGCTAGAACGACTGCATTACTTCCATAGTTTCTTATACCCATAGTCGTTGAACCACCACCATCGAGATTAAGCGCACGGTCAACTCCAAGACTAACTAGGTAATCAGCAAATTGGGACATATTCATCCCTTTCTTATTTGCGCCATCTACCGTTACAAGATGAACTGTCTTTTTGTCTTTACTAATTGCTATTGCACTACGTGAAGTGACCTGTGTTGCTCTAGCACTTGATAGATTCATCGTAACATGTTTCTTTCCATCCTTCACTAGCATAGGACCACTTGCTAGCATAAACTGTGAATCTTTCCACTTGGAGTCAATATCAAATTCAACTGATACTTCTTCTCCTATCTTCATCTTATCTCCAATAGCACGCCATTCTGGACCATGGAAAGATAGGACAAAGCCATTCTTAGGTATTGCCACTTTTGCGGTAGAGCCCATATGAGTACTTTTTACTTTCCCAGTTATTGTCTGACCATAGTATGTAGAATTGATAGCTGTATCGGATTCAAAAACTACTTCTATACCATATTGATTTGAATCTGTAGTTGTTTTTATATTTTGTGGAGTAAAAATAATTGCCTCATCTGCACGTCTTTCTCTATTCAGACCAGATAAATCATAGGTCAAATTATCATAATTCAACTTGATATCGAAATCATAAAGATCTATTTCGGCATTTCCGTCAGCGGTTACACCAAAAGCAATCGGTTGGTTGAAATATTCTGTAGTTGAGTCTAATAGAACTCCTCCATTTAATATTTCATTTTGCTGAGAGATTAAAAACAGAGGGTATCCCTCACTCATGTCGAAAAATGCTGCATTTACTGCACCAACAACTCGATTACCTTCGACGGAGTCTCCTGTTGCGATATTAGTTGTCGTATCCTTACTACTAAAATCTTTTGGCAATCCAATGTTTACCTTTGTATAAGCATCATTTAAATTAATAGCTAAATGATTAATAGAATTTACTCTAGCCCCAGTATTTGTATATTGTTTGTACTGAACTCCAGAGGATAACTTCATATCTTTGTTTACTGTTTGAGCAGCTAATCCTTGTAGAGGCATCATAATCATAAGTACTAGTAACATTAAAATAATCTTAAAACCTTTTATTTTCATAATTAACACGCTCCAATTTTATTAAGAGCTTACACCATCCTTTCATTCTAATAGAATCATAACAAAGTAAAGGTTTGAATTCTATGTTCCATTTGTTTCATTTATATAGTCTTTTTACCATATTTAATAAAACTAGAGACCTTTTACTCTTAAAGTAATCCTTCTATTCTGTTAAAATATGAGTCAAGTTACAATAGAAAGGTGCTATATTATGAAAAAGATAATTATTTTTGCAATTACGTTACTTCTCTCCTTCAGTATATTTACTAGTCCAAATGCGTCAGCAAGCACTTTTACAGGCAACTCACATGAAAAGTCACTAACCTATTTGGCAGAGAATAACGTTTTACTTCCCGATAAGGATGGAAAGTACTATCCATATCGTTCTGTTACTAGAGGAGAATTTGCTAGTTACCTAGCAAAAATTTTAAAGTTACCCGCAAGCAGCGAGAGTACATTTACGGATGTATACTCTACGAATCCATTTGCTAAAGATATCCTTAGTGCTGCAGAAGTAGGCATAATAACAGGCTATCCTGATGGAAGTTTTAAACCAAATAATATTATTACACGTCAACATATGGCCGTTATGATCTCCCGGGTTTTAGATTATTTAGTAATACCTAAAAATACTGGTACTTTAACCTTCACAGACTCTAAAGATATTTTAGAAGAGTACATAACTGACGTTTCTATAGGGGCAAACCTAGGTATTATAAAAGGTAGCACCGAAGGAAATAAAGTATTCTTTTATCCACAAAAAAGTACAACAATAGCTCAATCTGCAACCTTTATATACAGATTGGTTGAAGTTGCAAAAGAAAATGGATATACAGACTTTCCAGATTTCTTCTCCTTTGAGGTAAAAGAAATAGTAAACAAGCAGTTAGTTAACGGTAAGCAATATAAGACATTTGAAGATGCGCAAAAGGGTGTTACCAAATCCAATCAAGTCATTGAACGCAATGGAAAAATTATTAAGATGCCTTCTGGTCTAGTAATTACAAACGGATACACAGTCGTGTATAGCCACCCTAAAGAAGAATCCAGATATGTTACAACTTCTGCAACTACTGATACCGAAATGGAATACCTTGGGACAGAGGTTGTAGAGGATTACTCTGGAAAGAAAACATTCTGGGCTAAGGTACAATATGCTGATCGCATCGGGTATGTAAAACTAGATAAAGCGACGTTGAAACCGTATGTTTTATTAACAAATAGATCTTACTATAGCGTTTCAAACGGAGAATTAAAACATACTATTTTTTATAACTCAACTAATAGAGAAGCATCTTATATTATCGGAAAAGCACCTTCCGTACTACAGGAAGGAAAAAAATATTATAGCTGGAATGGTTATACTTTTTTTAATGAAAATAATACAACGATAGCTGGCGAATACTTTAACTACTATCAATTCCTACCTGCCCGTTCTAAAACGAATTATACTGCCGAGGAAATAGACACGTATATTATGAGTGAATTAACACGACTTGAAAATCTTTATACGCTATATCCGACAAGCTATCCAATTTACAAAGATGCAACGCTAAATAGTAAGTTAGTAGGATTAGGAGAAGTGTTAAAACGAGCAGAAGAAAAGTATCAAGTTAACGCTCTTATGATTCTAGCGCTTGCTCAAAACGAAAGTGCTTACGGATTGAGTAATCAAGCTTTAACGAACAACAATCTTTTTGGTTTATATGTGACAGATACAAATCCATTAAACAAAAAATTCACATCAGTGGAATCCAATATTACAGAGTTAATGGAAAAATTTTGGAATTTAAATTATATTCCACCTACTGCAGGTTATGCAAATGGTGCAGTATTTGGAAATAAAACAATCGGCTTTAATGTTCGATATGCATCAGATCCATACTGGGGGGCAAAAGCTGCTGGACAATATTATAAAATAGATAAATCTTTAGGTTATAAAGACGCAGGCACATATAAAATTGGAATGACAACAACTTCTGGTGTCAATGTACGTAAGGATGCATCATTAAATTTCGCAGCAGCATTCACCTATAAGCTTTCAAATATGCCAGTCATTATTATGAATCCAGACATTAATGGTTTTGTTGAAATCCTTTCAGATTCACCTAGTTATCAAAACTTATATATTCATAAAGACTTAGTCCGTGAGCTTAATATAATTAAATAATTTGTATTGAAAGAGCAGTTAAATTCTGCTCTTTCTTTTTTTGTCCACTAAAAGGACATTTCATTTTTAAGGCATAGAGTGAGAGATATATTGGTAGTATTTAAACTATTTTTATAAGCATCTATCCATTGGGGTGTTTCTAATCGGATGTGTGCTGGCCGCACGCTTCGCATGAGCCTTCAAGGATGATCGCTATCGCTCCTTCATCCTTTATGAAGTCTCATTCTTCGCTCTCATGCGGCTTGAAAGGCGCACATCCTAATGACACTAATTAGTAAGGAAATCACTTTCTAAACAAGAAATATAAATAATATTAACCAAAAATTCTAGTGAAGTGGGCATAGAGTATTAGAAATAATGAATAAATTCCCCCAATTATCGAGTAAATAGTCTTTAAGAGCAAGTAAAAACTCGATGAGCGCAAGTAAATGTCACGCTTCATTAAGTATATGGTTAACTAGATATAATCTCTCCTTAGAGTTACCTTCTACACGAATGTGCGCTGGCCGCACGCTTCGCATGAGCCTTCAAGGATGATCGCTATCGCTCCTTCATCCTTTATGAAGTCTCATTCTTCGCGCTCATGCGGCTGGAAGGCGCACATCCTGAATACCGCTGTTAATAAGGAGATTACTTTCTAATATTACAATATATATAGTTGCCAGTAGAGGTCTATTACTCTAGTAAGTCAATATTAACTAGACTCCTCATTGGATTATTTGGCAATAGTTAAACTCATTATTACCACCCTATACTAGTGGTTGATCTTGAATCTATGCTTTGCTTAATCATAATATTAATAATAAGTACTCTGTTAAATTTTCAAGTTTAAACCTACTCACTTATTTGATTGAAGTGGAAGGCGGCGACTCCAGCTGGAAGAGCGTGGTCAGGTGAGACCCCGCAAGGAAGCATTCAAAGGAACGAAGGCTAAGAGCGCCACCTCGTGTGGCAACGCCTTCATGACCAACATCCTGTTTGCCTGAGGAGGCTCACGACCCGTCCGCGGAAAGCGTCCGCCTATAATGGAAATCATTAGTATCATTTTAATACCATTGATTTTAAGAGAATCTTTTATTTAAATACTTGAGATTCTAAATCATTTTCAATAAAAAAGTCTCACACCAAGTTTCTAGTGTGAGACTTTTCATTATATATTTGTTTTAATCTTGTTATTAGTATCTTTAGCTTTACTCAATGCTGCAGTTAATATAACAAATCCGATCATTAGAAGGAATATTAAATCCAGCAACCCGGTATGCATAGAAACTGTAAAAATAGTTAAAACAAAAGCAAATGCGACTGCTTGATAACTATCATAACCATTTTGTTTCACCTGATTATACAACATCGAAATAATAACCCCATAAAGAAGGAAACCAATTGCAACTAATAAGTACCCTCCGTCTAAGAAGAGCTGTCCAATATAGGTTGGAGTCGTAGTTCTTGTTGGTCGAGTTATATACTTACCTTCTTCAACACTCAATGAGTTAACTATTTCTGTAACCTTCATACGAGGTGAAATTTGCTCACCAGGTAGAATAGTAGAGAAAATCCCACCGTGAATTTCACCATTCAGATAATCTTCTTCTTTTGTATACTCAATAATTTTACTTAAAACGATATGTCCAGTAACAGCCTCTCCGTTCAATGAGCGAATCCATTTAGGAACGAGGTTAACTTTTCTTTCAACTGAAATTAACTTTTCTGCTTCTGTCTCAGTTAGTTCAACATCTGGTTGCTCTCTTGAGTTAAAATCCTTAGATGTATCTTCTGATAGTACTCTAAAGAAACCGAATAGCGAGAAGAAAATCCCTATTACTAATAAAGTAGTTAAAAACCAAGTTAATTTGATACGCTTAACAGCATAGTGGAAAATGATAAGACCTGTAAATAGCATCAATATAATTGGTGTTCTATAACCCATCATCAGGAACATCACCATTATTACACCATAGATAACAGCGTATAGAAGCAATTTACCTTTAGTCATATTTTTTTCTTTAATAATTTTTAAAGATAAGAGTAGAATAGCACCAAACCAAAGTAACTGACTTAAAAAGTTTAACTTAGGATCGAGGTTACGGCGCACGGATTCATCTGAAATACCAACGTCTCCACCTGTCATCATTGTAAAATATGCAAGTCCACCTATTATTACAAGTGCCCAAATCATCCAAATTACATACCCTCTAAGAAACGAAAGTCCAAAGGTAGGGAATGTCCATCCTTTTTTATCTACAAAGTAAACTCCTATATAATAACAGATTAACGCTAAGATAACGGATGGCCAGATTGACGTATTTACATTAAATAACTCAAATCGATGAAAATCAAAAAGGCTTATAAAGAAATACAAAACTAATATAAACGGTAAAAAGAAATACGGTGAAAATGTATCGATTTTATTTAAATTCTTAATTTGTTTTTTTATGTTATTTTTCATAATTTAGTAACCATCACTAGATAGATGATGAATTTCCTCCCTTAGATAAAATAGTTTTCACGAATTCGTTGTTGAATAACATGAGAACTAAAAAGTAAACTACTGCACCAGGTAAAGCAATTGTTAAAATGTGTAATAGTGGCGGTAAATCAGCTATTTCGGTAAATTTATCTACCATGTTTATAGCCGCAAACATTGTAGCTGTTGCAATCACTACTTGTAAAGTATTTTTCAATAAATAGAATTTGTTCATACCACCTATCAATTTCCATAATGTTATAAACGTAATTGTGGAATATAGAACTGCAACAATAGAAGTGGAAAACGCTATACCTTGGGCACCGAAATAATTCGAAAATATCCAGTTTGATGCAATGTTAAGAAAAATTGAAATTATACCGATTCTCATCATATAATGACCTTTTTCCAATGTATAAAACCCTTTTGCAATGATCGCCTGGATCGAATAAAAGAACGTAGAGCCTATGTATAAAATTGCATAGGATGCTGTTACTTCAGTTGAAGCAGAAGTAAATGCACCACGTTCGTATACAATACTCACTAGCTCTTCCATTAGAAAGACCATTCCAGTTAAAGCTGGTGTTAGGAAAACAAGTAAATATAAGACTCCTTTTTCTATACCATTACGAAACTTTAACATATTATTCTCTGATCTTGCACTAGCGATAATTGGAAATACGATAGTTGCTATTGTTACAGCAAAGATTGCCTGTGGAATATTAACTAGTCTAAATGCATAGTTTAGATTGGAGACTGTACCCTCTACACCTATTCTAGCTGCGAAAAAAGTATTTACCATTAAGTTTATTTGACCTACTGCTATAGTTAAGCCAACAGGAAGGAAAATTCCATAAAAATCGAATACTTCTTTTCTATCCATTTTCTGTTTCCAGTTAACAAATTTCTTAGGCGTACGATAAACAAATTTAATAAGTAAGCTCAAGATAGTTCCAACTAAATAACCAATTGGCACAGCCAGTATTCCTATTGAATCGTGGAATAGAAGTGTAAAGATAATTGTAACTAAAACTACACTTGTCTGAGAAAAGACAGAAAAAGAAAATTTCTTCTGTGCATCAAAGTAACCTTCATAAACAGCATTTACTCCAACTAATACTACGGAACCAAAATAAATGACACTTGTCCAAATAGCAATTTCCATTCCGCCTTCAAAAGCGGAAAAGCTCGGATAAAATATATGTATAATCGGAGAGCTAAGTAACATTCCAATTATGGCTATTCCTAAAGCTATCCAAAAGGTTCCTTTAATAATATTGGTTAAATGAGATTCTCCCCTACCTATCCCTTCAAACTTATAATAACTTGGTAAAAAAGCATCTTTCATACCGGTTAATAAGAACAAAATGATTGCATTTGGGATCGTCATAGCGGCAAAATATACATCTGCTTTAAAGGAATCCGCAAAATAAGCTGCAATAACAAGATCACGAATCATACTTGAGAATTTTAAAATAATTGTAGATAATAGTAAAAATACAGATGCGAACTTTAATTTATTCATAACTAACCCCACCCATATTGCTAGGAAGTATTAGAACGTCATAATTTATTTTCGAATGCAATTGTTGATAAATAAATGTGGCCACTTTATATACAAGTTTTACGCTTCTTCTAAGCATAATCTGCAAGATTGAAATAATTTTCAATGATGTCATAATGTTGCAGAGCCTAAGGACAAAAACACTCTTCATCTTGTTCTTCCTTTCATTTGGAACATATTAGTCCCTAGATTGCATTTTTTATTATATCATATTTACTTATGAAATACATTTTCGCATTGAAAAGTTTATACCCTTTTTCTTCAAGATGTTATATCGACTAATTTTAACTTTAATACAAAATAGAAACCCTTTAAGAAGTAGTATAATTTCCATGAATGCTCATGGTTTACACACACTGCTTAAAGGGTATAGATTAACTAATATTATTATTTAAGTCTGTTTATAAATGTGTCCATTTGTGTATATGTAACATTATCGTTTATTCCGAAAGTTCCATCAGGCTTTCCTATTGTAACTCCATTTTGAGCTAAAATTTGAACATATTCACTTGCCCAATGAGTAGTATTTACATCTTTAAAATTATGAGTACCAGCTGCAGGCTTTAGATTAAATGCTTCTACTAATACTTTTGCAACATGTGCTCTTGTAATAGGTTTCGAAGGGTTAAATTTACCTTCTTCATTTCCACTAAATATTCCGGCTGCTGTAACTGAATTTATCGCATCATAATATTCCGAAGTTGTTTTAACATCTGAGTAATTTGCTTTGTTATCAGCTAAAGGAAGATTCAACTTACCAGCAATACTTTTTGCTACTTCTGCTCTACTTGCAAAAATACTCATATCAATATTCGCGGATTTTACTTCATCTTTTTCTATCACTTGTGATTGTTCCAATACTCTCTTTGCACCTATGTATTTGTCGCCCCAATAGTAAGGGTCATTGATAGATGAAACACTAACTCCATTGGAGGAAGATGAATGAATGAACTGGTTAGATCCAATATATATTCCAGCATGAGAAACTCCCTTGCCTGATGTGTTAAAGAATACTAAATCTCCGGTCTCTAAATTACTTTTACTTACGCTTGTACCTTCATTATATTGCTCTGAAGTCGTTCTCGGTAAATCTATTGCTACATCCTGAAATACTTGTTGGATAAATCCTGAACAGTCAAAGCCTTTAGATGTAGTGCCTCCGTATGCATATGGTGTCCCTATATAGTTATAAGCTTTCGTTTTAATCTCACTTGGCGATGCGGCATTAGCTGCTGTGACATTCATCATAAGTAATGCTGAACTAAGTAAACATACTTTTAAAACTTTCCTAAACATTATATTGTAAAACCTCTCTCTGTAGCAAAATCTGTTGTAAGCATAACATCATTTTGCGTCTTCAAACATTACAGTTTCGTATCATATAAATAACAAAAAGATAACAAAAAAATAACAAACAAAAAAAGACAGCACGTAGTCAATAATTGACTAGGCACTGCCTCTCAATATTATTGAATGGAATAGTAATCACGGATTCCATTAAATATAGATTGAGCATAAATTTCAATATATTTATCATTCACTAGTTTGTTTAAGTCTTGCTGATTTGTAATAAAACCTAGTTCGACTAGAACAGATGGAATTTCCAATCTTTTAATGACGTAAAACTCGCCTTCTTTTATACCACGATTATTCATACCTGCATTTTTTACGATTTCTTGTTGAATTTTCGTAGCAAGAACTTTACTTTCAGCTCCATTATCATTCAATGATAAATTATAGAAAGTCTCTGTTCCGGTAACACTTTTATTAGCCGCAGCATTTACATGTATACTAACAAAAAGTTCTGAGTTTGTAGACTTAGATAACTCCACGCGGTCTTGAAGTGATGGATAAGTATCGCCAGATCTTGACATGATAACCGTTGCTCCAGCATTTTTAAGCTTTTGTTCCACAAGTTTCGCCACTTTAATGACTATACTCTTTTCTGTAACACCTTGATTAGAGGCACCTGGATCTTTTCCACCATGACCAGCGTCCATTAATATAATTCTATTTTTTAGCACACTTCCGGTTTGATTCAACAGTTTCAAATAAGTTTTACTTACGTACCCTTGTCCACCACTGTATTTAACTTTAGCCCAAGAGCCATTAAGACTTTCTACTGTCACTATTTTACCTTTTGTCAAACTACCTACACTCGCATAGGTTGCTCCTGGACCACTTCGAACATTTAGTGATGCTGCTGTTACTTTACCAATAACGTCACCTAAATCATCAGATCCAGAGTCCCCAGGTATTGTTGCATCCTCTGTATAGTTTGCACTTATGTAACCTGGGATATTGCCCACTTTTACTAAATACCAGCCATCATATAATCCGTACGTTTGTAATTCTGTATTTTTACTCACAGTACTAATAATAGCCCCGCTTGTTGTTGGTTTACTTCGAATATTTAAATCAGGAGAGGTTGTTAATACTTTTCCAGTAGAAGCACCAATTTCCTTGCCATTAATATCTAAGAAACTTGTATAAGCACTGCTAATGTATTGTAATTCACCTTTATAATCTATCTTTAACCAGTCACCTGTGACTTCATAAACAAATACCTTTTCTTTATCTACTAATTTACCGACAACTGTTCCAGAATTGTTTGGCTCTGTTCGAACATTTAGCGTATCATTACTAACTTTAATAATGACTTGTCCAATCGATTTACTTGGATCAGGTAGTGTTGCACCATCGACTTCTTTATATACTTTAAATTCGTCTTCCATTCCACGAGCTACAAAAAGACTAAATTGTCTACGAGTCACACCACTATTTGGCATATATTTATTATCGGAACCTTGTGTAATACCATTATAATAAATTGCCTTTATATACTTAGCTATTTCGTCATTATTATTTATATCTGAAAATACAATAGGCTTGTTTGCAAACTCAGTTAAATTCAGTTTAAACGTCTTAACTAAAGCAATACTCATATCGTCCCTAGTAAATGGTTTGAAAGGGCTAAAGTTTCCATTCCCTGTACCTTTCATGTACCCAAGTTTTACAGCTTGTTCAATGTATTCAGATTCTTTTAGTTTTACGTCTTTAAAACTCGATTTACTAACCTTTAACGGTCCATGTCCACCTGCAAGAACTAGCATCTTAGCTGCTTGATAGCGAGTTAAGACTTCAGTAGGTTTGAATTTCTGTGTTCCACCACTTTCATAGCCTTTTATAATGCCTTTACTATATATATATTCAATTTCCTGATAACCTTCATCCGAATTCGATACATCTGAAAAGGTATTGGCGGCATTCGCTTGTAATGATAGCGAAAAAGCTAATACTAGCATAAGACTGATAGTTACAATTTGTTTAATTTTACCTAACACTTTTGAGCTCCTCTCCTTATCCTTATACGATAATATCAAAAAACTCCTTCCATTAATATCCTCATTTTTACTCAATTTTTTAATTTTCCTACAAATTAATCGGTTTATTGATAAGATGGTGAGAATTTACTTACTTCTCTATAAGAAAAACCGGGAAAAAGACGCCTGGTCCTTTCAGAACAGAGACATAGATATGCCGCCGTTGATTTCTGCTCCGGGCGGACGCTTTCCGTGGGCACAGCGCTCCAATCAACCATGTCCACTTGATGTAAACAGATAATTGAAGTCAATAGTACTTACTATTTCATAATGTATTCAAATGCAACAGCGATCACAGATGATATTTTTACTAAATAAAATTGGACCAATCTTATCATCTAAGCAAAATGCTTTGCCAAACCCCATAGTGGAGTACTACACACTAATTAATTGTAGTGGAAGTTGGTGACTCCGGCAGGATGAGTGAGACAGATGAAACATCACAGGCGAACGCGCAATAGTAGGTAATGGTTCATCGCTCACCCTGCGGAGGCCAACAGGATGTTGGTCACGAAGGCGTTGCCACACGAGGTGGCATTCTTAGCCATCGTTCCTTTGTCTCCACCTCAAACGGAAATCAGCAGTATTTTTCCTTCATTAAAGTCCCAATAACCCAGTGTTCACGGGACATTTTTATATACTTTCTTATCTTTTGAAAAAAGCCGAATCAATGTCAAATGTGACTTGATTCGGCTTTTATATTATTTACTGGAGAACATATGGACGTAATAATACTGGTTATTATCCTTTAAAGCTATGCCTACTCCAATTGTCGTAAACTTTTTGTTTAGTATATTAGCCCGATGACCAGGAGAGTTCATCCAAGCGGTGACTACCTCATCAGACCCTTCGTAGCCATGCGCAATATTTTCCCCAAAGGTTTTATAAAAGTAACCAAACCCATCTGCCATATCCCAAGGAGCTCCATATATCGGCGAAGTATGTTCAAAATAATTATGTAGAACCATGTCCTCTGCTTTTATAAATGCTATTTGGGATAGTGTTTTGTCTTCAACTAAAGCAGTCAAACCTTGTTTTTTACGCTCGGCATTTACTAGTTTAATAGTTTCAGAGACAAAACTCACATTTGCTTGTTCTATACTTTTATATTCTTTTTCATAGGGATCATACATAATCTCATTTTTTGCTGGGTTTTTCTTATATTTTAAACTTCTATCTAATAGTACTAATGCCTGGACTCTGGTAACAGCACTACTAGGTGCAAAGGAAGATTCCGTTTTACCAGTTGTAATTCCAGTTTTAGCTAAAAAAGCTATGTAAGGTGCTGCCCAATGATCTTCTCGTACATCTTTGAAAGGAACTTTTACTTCTTTTTCAACTTGAAAATCATTCATTAAAACGAGAATCTTGGATAATTGTGCTCTTGTTAATGTATCATTGGGGTTGAAATTCAGACCATCATTAAATATACCAGCTTTTGTTAGCACTGCTACATCCCTAAATGCTGGATGATCACTCGAGATGTCTGTAAATGAGGGCTTGTAATCAGTAGAATCAGGTAATTGTAAGACTCTATTAATAATTTGAGCTACCTGGGCTTTACTAATGGAATTATTCGGACGAAAAGTTCCGTCTGGATAACCAGTAATGATTTCATTCTTTTGATTGGAGACTAATACCGGATAATACCACTCATCTTCACTGACATCTGTGAATAGTGAAGCTTGCGCTATTCCTGGAAACAAAAAGACCATGAATAATCCCAGCAATAAGAATCTATTAAACTTTTTCAAGTAAATTACCTCCTTTCTAATAAGTATACACAAGAAAAGTCCACTATAAACCTAAAAATCCCTTCATATAATGTATATGAAGGGATTTGTTAGTATTTATTTTAATAGATTATTAAAGTTAGAAACAAATTTAGCAGCCTGAGCACGAGTTGTTCCTTCTGTAGGTCTAAATTTCCCATCAGTACCAGAACCAATATTTAGTTCTTCTATCATATTAATAGCTTTTACAAACTCTCCATCATATTTCCCTAAATCCGAGAATGTAGCTTTTTCTTTTACTGTATAGTCTACTTCTGCTTTTGCATCATAAGCTCTATTAAGCATTAACGCAAATTGTGCGCGAGTGACAGGTTGGTTAGGTAAGAACTTTCCGTTAACACCTTTTACAATACCAGCCTCTGCTGCAGCTGCAATTTCAGCTTTTGTATCAGCATGAAGATTAACGGTATCTGTAAATGTTGCTGTTCCTTTTGCTTCCAGACCAAGTGCACGTACGATTAACGACGTAGCTTGAGCACGCGTCAATTGTTTACTTGGTGAATAGGTTGCATCAGTAGTTCCCTTTGATAAGCCTTGATAAAATAAATCTTGAATGTATGAATAGTGCCAGTCAGTTACTTTAACGTCATTAAATGGTATTACAGCGTTTATTCTTCCCTCTTCGGTTGGATTTACTTTTTCAAGAGTTGTAATGTATTCAATGAACATTTCCCAGTCTACATTTCCTGGTTCGCTTACTCGACCTTCAGCATAAGCAGTTTCAAAGGCTTTAAAGCCATCTCCACCTTTTGCAGTAAATGTGTTTGTTGCTACTTTATATGTTTTAGAATTATCTAATTTTACATATTTATCGCCTTCTTTTACTTCTACACTTAGAACACGTTTACCTGCTTCTGCAGTACCATCGAAAGTGTATTTTAAACCAGAAACATGTAAGAATGCTCCTTTTTCTTTAGGAAACTCATTTACAGCATGTTCCAGTAAAGATTTAATCTCTGCTCCTGTCACAGACGCTATAGCTAAAGCATTACCAAAAGGCATAACAGTCAAAACTTCTCCAACTGTAATATCTCCTGCGTCAACAGAAGCACGAATTCCTCCACCATTTTGCATAGCAATAACAGTTTCAGCATCAATTTTTTTAGCTGTCGCTAACATACCATCCGTGATCAAGTTACCAAGATTCGTTTCACCAGCACGAACGCCCCAAAGTCCGCGTCCACCATTAAGTCCCTCTACTGCTACCTTACCTGTTGAAGTATTTTTTACTTTTTCTATAGAATCAGCATACGGTTTAAGTAGTTTAGCTGTTTCAGCATCAGGAGTTTCTACTGCTGCAACATCATGCAATACTCCAGTATGATCTGTAATAACACCTTCAGTATTGAATGAAACATCTAATTGACCTAAAAATTTATTGTATTCATTTGCTTGAACGATAAGAACTGGTTTCCCATTTACAGTTAACTCTTTAGGTGCGTCCAGTTTCGTATGAGTATGACCACCTACGATAATATCGATTCCAGGTACTTTTTCTGCTAGCAATAAATCATTATCGTATTTCGCCGCATCATCATAACCAATATGAGTTAACGCAATGATTTTATTTACTCCAGCTTTTTCAAATGCAGCTACTGCTTTTTTTGCTGATTCAATATAATCAGTGAATGCAATATCATTAGGACTTGAAATATCCACAGTTTCTGCAGTTGTTAGTCCAAAAATCCCGACTTTTTCTCCACCAACTTCTTTGATAATCCCGTTATATATTTCCCCATTGGCAGCTGTTGATGAATATTCGTTATTTTGAAGCCCTTTAAATAGTGCATCCTTCGAAAAATCAACATTGGCACTTACAAATGGAAACTCAGCTTTTTTGATAAACTCTGTAAGACCTAAATGACCGTCAGATGTAGAACCTAGGTCAAATTCATGGTTTCCGAAAGTCATCGCATCATATTTCAATAAATTCATAAACTCTAAATCTGCTAAACCAGTATATTGGTTAAAATATAGCGTTCCAGAGAATACATCTCCTGCGTCTAGAAGCAGGTTATTTTTGTGCTCAGAACGAATCTGTTTTACAACAGTCGCTCGTTTTGCAACTGCATCCACGTTCGCATGTGAGTCATTCGTATGCATAACAGTAAGGTTGAAATCTCCCTCAGCTGCTAAACTTGTTTGAGGTGTTAAAGCTAACCCTAAACCAGCTGCAATCGTTAATGCTGCTATACTTTTATAAGTTCTTTTATACATTCTTGCACCATCCCTTTTTATAATGTGAATCTCTTTAACTATACTATAGTTTTGATAATTTTAAATATTAAATTTTAGTAAATTATGTTTTTTAAGTAGGCTTCTTTTAATACGTTTAATAAAATCAGAAACTATGCATACTAACACAAGCTTCAGATTAATAATCTGAAGCTTGTAATCATATATTTACGAAAAGACTTTGTAGTTATAAGAAATGAGGACCATGAATGTCGAAGAAAATAATTTGGATTACCATTATTAGTTGCTTACTTATAGGTGGAACAGTATATGCTACTAGTATTTATAAAAATGTAACTACGACACTTGAAACTATTCACGAACCCGAAATTCGCAAAGTTTCTAATCTTCGAGAAACGGAAGTGGAGCTCATAGAAAAAGAGCCAATCTCGGTATTATTACTCGGTGTGGATGAACGCGATGCGGATGTTGGACGTTCAGACACTATTATAGTTCTTACCGTTAATCCCTCCCTCGCTTCGATAAAAGTATTGAGTATCCCTAGAGATACATATACAGAAATCATTGGATTAGATAAAATGGATAAATTAAATCACGCGTATGCATTTGGTGGAATAGATATGGCACTTCATTCTGTAGAAAACTTAATAGATATTCCGATTGACTATGTTGTACAGGTTAATATGGAAAGTTTTTTAAAAATTGTCGATAGTGTTGGCGGTGTTACAGTCGAGAACAGTACTGCTTTTGAAGAAAACGGTTATCTATTTGAAGATGGCCCGATTCACTTAGATGGAGATATGGCACTTAGTTATGTGCGCATGCGTATGAATGATCCGCTAGGTGACTTTGGGAGACAGGAGCGACAAAAACAAGTTCTCTTAGCCATTTTGAAAGAAGGAGCTTCTTTCAATAGCTTGCTCAACTATAAGGATTTATTGACCACGTTAGCGGAAAACATCCGTACAAATATGACGTTCGATCAAATGATGGATATTCAAAAAGGTTATAAGGATGCACTTACAAATGTTGAATCTATTACGCTAACGAATGGAAGTGGCAAGCGAATAAATAATATTTGGTACTATGTACCCGAAGAGGAAGAGCTAAATGAAGTGACAATGCATTTGAAGGAGCATTTGGAGCTTGAATAGAGAAAAGTTGTAGCATTTGGTGGATTACTTGTGGTCATGATGAACTCACTTACGCAACCGAGGTGAAGGTGAATACTTGCCGTCGGGTGACGTTTACTTGCTGAACAGGATATTCTTCCATATATACTGACTCAAAAAGGCTAATCCCAATAAAATGGAATAGCCTTTTCTTATTGATTTATACTAAAAGTCCCTAATTGATACCCTTAAACCACTCACAGGTCCGCATAGCATCTCCTAATTTACGTAGCTGCCATGTTTCTTCTATATAAATAGTACTTAATAATCCGATATGAGGTTTGTCAGCAATTTCTATAGCTACAACGCTTTCATACAATCGTACCATTTCTTTAGCGAGTGCTTTTGCTTCAAACGTTTGGATATCCTCTTGTAAATTAGCGAATATCTCCAATGATTCGCTAATTTGTTGGAGCTTTTCATGGACGGTGGATTTCAGGTTTGATTCCTCACATTTTTGAAGTCGCTGCTCCATTGTTTGAACAAATAGATGATGGACACTGAATTTATTCACCAATCGTATAAGCTCTAGTGCTAGGATATTCGCTGTTCCTTCCCATACTGTAAGCACCTGAGCATCGCGTAATAATCTAGGAGTTACGAAGTCCTCAATATAGCCGTTACCCCCGTGCATCTCGATTGCCTCATAGGCAAAGTGAATCGCTTGTTCAGCCGTTTCCTTCTTCAATAAAGCTATAAACAATCGATTCAAAATTGCTTCTTCCTTCGAAGCCTCTCCACTCACGACCCGATCATATTGTTCAATCAGATCAAAGGTTGTATAGAGTTCTATCTCTAATTTCGCACGCATTCGACCGAGGGAGTCTTGAATCATTGGAAATTCATTTAACTTGTTTCCAAATGCTGTCCGTTTTTCCGCATAAGCATATGACTCATTATAAGCACGACGCATAATGCCCAGCGATGCTATTGTATTACAAATACGCGATAGATTCAGTGCCTCCAGCATATACTTCAGCCCACTGCTTGAATCTCCAACTATATATCCTAGAGCACCTTCAAATTCTACTTCGCCACTCGGAACTGCCCGAACACCCAGTTTATCCTTCAGCCGACGAATCTTAATGCCATTTAATGAACCATCTGTATTTTTCCAAGGAACAGCAAATAACGTCAGCCCCTTCGAGCCACTTGGGGCACCCTCTATACGTGCTAGCACCATGGCAACACCAGCCATTCCAGCGTTGGAGGCAAAATACTTCTCTCCAAATAAACGATAATGCTCTCCCTCTTTTATAGCTTTTACCTCGTTAGCTCCTACATCTGATCCACCCTGACGCTCCGTTAAAAAAGTTGCACCTTCATAAAGCTCTGTATCTCCTGTTGCGATGACATGGGGAAGAAACCTTTCTTTCACTTCCTCGTTCGCATAATGATCTAGTAGGTAACTGGTAGCCATCGTGAGTGTTACGGGACAATAAAAACCAGGTTCCGATTGTGATAGTACATACCCCTGTGCAAAGCTATAAATATAGTTTCCTTTTTGCCCAAGCTCAGGTATTTCTTTATGCAAATAACCTACTATGCCGGTTTCATATGTTTCCTTTACTGTCTGTTTATAGCCTTCATTTACCCAAACGATTGACTGGTCATCTCCGTACTTATTGTATTTAACGAGCTTAGGCTCTCCTTCACGATCGGTTTGTCGCGCGCGTTCATCTATCTCATTTGCTACTAAATTTCCAAACGATTGTAGTTGATCCTTTGCAAATGCATGGAATGTCGGATGTAATTTTGTTTGCAAAATATCCTGTAATGAGTCATCTCCTGCAAAGTAATTTGCTCGTACCATATTATTAACCTCCTTCTCTCAATGACTGCTTCAGAATTTTCCCAGATGCATTCCGTGGCAGAGCCTCGACTTGTTCAAAGAGCTTTGGTATTTTGAAAGAGGATACTTTTCCGTTCAGATGGTCTATTAATTCCTTCGTCTCGACTGCTCTTGTTGCTGCAAAATAAGCTTTAACTGTTTCGCCCCATTCTACGTGTGGAACCCCGACAATAGCTACTTCTGAAACTGCTTCATAAGTAATTAAAGCATCCTCCACTTCCTTCGGATAAATATTTACTCCTCCTGAAATAATCATGTCCTTCTTTCGATCAACGATAAATATATATCCATCTTCATCAATGCGAGCTAAATCACCTGTCTTTAACCAATCGCCGTCAAAAGTCGCTGCAGTTGCTTCTGGATTTTTATAGTAGCCTAACATCGTTCCGTCACCGCGAAGGTAAATTTCTCCAACCTCAGCTACACCTACATCTTCTCCATTGGCATTTACGACTCTCATTTCCGTAAACAATGCTGCTCGTTTCCCAATACTACCTGCTTTCTTCTCATGTTCATGTCCTAACAGCAATGTCCCACTTGGACCTGCCTCCGTTAATCCGTAAACACATACAAGATTATCCGTTTTAAAAGCCTGTTTCATAAATAAGACCTCCCCACTCGACAATGGTGCCCCCCCATAAATCCACCACTTCATCGAGCTTAAGTCTGTATGCTGGATTGCTGAATTCTTGCCAGTCATTAAATATGCAACAGGAGCGCCAAAGAAATGGGTCGTCTTCTCTTCCTCTACCGTTTTTAGCAGCAAATCAGGTGTAAATGTTGGCGTTAAAACGAGTGTGGCACCAACTATCACACCAGCTACCATGAATAAATGAAGGGGTGCTGAATGACTAAGTGGCATCATTAACAGCAAACGGCTTTCTGGTTTCATTTCCATTTCAATACAAATCATTTTCGCTACAGTTAGAACATTACGATGACTGAAAAGCACTCCTTTTGGCTGTCCTGTCGTTCCAGAAGTATATAGAATGGTAGATGGCTCGTCATCCGTAGAAGACGATTTAGGAAGCGCTTTCATTATTTCTTTAGTTAATTCATTAAACGTAATCCATCCTTGGTGCTCCCCACCAGTTTTTACAAGTAGACTTTCATTTTGTAAATCCTTTACTGTATCAAATAAAAGCTCATGCACAACGAACATCTTTGAATCTGCATCTTTTAAAATATACTCTATTTCCGCTAGAGTAGACTTTGCATTGATCGGGACGATTACTGCTCCGATTCGATGTGCTGCAAAATAAGTAATGATAAATTCGGGAACATTGGGCATAAATAGAACAATCTTATCATCTTTCTTGATGCCTCTCTTTAATAATCCAGTCGACAACTCCTCTACAAGATTATTTAAGATTATTTAATGCTTCGTAGGTAAGTCTTTGTCCCATCCCAACTACTGCCTCATTAAGTGGATACTTACTGGCATTATGTTCTAATAGCCTTGATAAATTCATCTGTTTTCCTCCCCTTTTAGATTTTCTAATTTATCTGTAAAAACATGTAGCAAGGTTTCCATTTCTCTTTTCATTTCTTCTAGCTCTTTAATCTTCTTTTCAATTTCCTTTGTTTTTTCATTTCCATATTCTATCGTTCTTTCTAGTTGCCTTCTTCCAGTGCGATCCATATCAAATAGCAGAACCATTTCTTTAATTTCATCCAGTTGAAAGCCATATTGCTTTCCTCTTTGAATGAGCTTTAGCTTTGCACAGTCGGCAGCACGATAATATCTTCTGTTGCTGTCGCTGCGAACTGGCCTTAATAATCCCAGTTCCTCATAGTAACGGATAGTTCTCGTCGTAACATTGAATTCTTTTGCAACATCCGAAATACTTTTCATCTCGCCCCCACTCCCTTGAGTCTTATTTTGAGCATATCATTTACGTTAACGTAAACTTCAAGTGTAATTCAAAAATAAGACACTAAACAAACTCGTCTAGTGTCTTAGAAATTATTATTTATTTAATGGAAGGAGGAATTCCTCAAGTCTATTTAATCCTTTTTCTAATACAGACATGCTATAAGCATATGAAATGCGTATGAAACCTTCCCCATACTCCGTAAATGCACTTCCAGGAACGACTGCCACTCCGCCCTCCTGTAATAGCTTCGTAGCAAAATCAAAAGAATTCAATCCATATTTTCTTATATCAGGGAAAATATAAAAAGCTCCATTTGGTTTTTCTACTGTCATCCCCATCTCAGTTAAACGACTATATACAAAGTCACGTCTTTTCACATATTCTAAGTTCATTTCACTTGGAGTATCTTTTGCATTTGTTAATGCCTCAATTGCTGCATATTGAGCTGGAAGTGATGCACAAATGGTGTTGAATGCATGCACCTTTACTACATGCTCCATTACATTTGCTGGTCCCATCAAGAAGCCAATTCGCCAACCAGTCATTGAATGTGACTTAGAAACACCGTGGATATAAATTAATTTATCTCGTATTTCCTTGTAGCTAGCAAAGGAATGATGCTTGCCGGAGAAAGTGTTCTCGCTATAAATTTCATCCGTTAGTACAAACAAATTCTTCTCTTTTATAACATCGACTAATCCATCCATCGTCTCTTTTGTTAGGACAACACCTGTTGGATTAGAAGGGTTATTGAAAAAAATAGCCTTTGTTTTATCCGAAATCAAGTTCGCAAGTCTTTCAGCAGAAGGCTGAAAATTAGTATCAGTCGTATCTAAATACACTACTTTGGCTCCGCAAAGTTCAATAACTGGCACATAACCTGAATAAGTAGGAGCCGGTAAGATAACCTCGTCTCCTTCTTCTAGAATTGTTCTAAAAACTGCATCTATCGCCTCGCTTGCCCCATTTGTTATAACTATTTCATTTTGGATATCATATGAGAATCCATATTTTTCAGAGAAAAAAGAGTCCACAACAATTCTTAACTCTAGAAGCCCTGCATTGTGCGAATACCCTGTTAAATTTTGTTCGATTGCTCGAATACCTGCTTCTTTTACAGTAAGGGGTGTTGGGAAATCTGGTTGACCAATCGTCAAATTAATCGCATCTGGATAATGAACTAATTGATTGGAGAATTGTCGAGTTCCAGGAATTTTCAAGGATTGCGCTCGAGGGTTTATTCGTATATTCATCGTTTGATCTCTTCTTTCTATTAAATTTCTAGCATGTTTATATGTAAGTATACTTTAAAGAGGCTAGGTTTATCATTACTTTTTGGATTATTTAGAAATCAGCTAACAAGTCTATGAAAAAAGGGCTAGGCGACGTTATATTAAAACGTTGCATAGCCCTTTATATTATTGTTGCATTTGATCGCTTTCGTGGCTAAATTGCCATTCAATACCAAATTTATCTCTCAAGGATCCGTAACATTTACTCCAAAATGTTTCTTAAAGGTCCATGCTTACTTTACCGCCCTCTTTTAGAGCGTCAAATGCGGATTTGACAATATCTTCTTCTTTACTAACAAAAGCTAAACTGATATTATTTCCTGCCACAAACGGTGATCCTGGAAATGTATCAGAGAACATTACATTGCTACCATTAATATTTAAGCGAGTGTGTAGAACTAAATCTTTTGCTTCTTCTGGCAATACATAATCCGGGTTTTGTGGTGATTCACCAAAAGTCATAATTTCTGGTTTTTCTGTCTTAAATACTTCTGCATAAAATTCAGCAGCCTCTCGACAATTCCCGTTAAAAGTAAGGTATACATCTACAGCCATTTAGAACACTCCTCTTTTTAAAATAATGTTATCTTCAAATGATAAATAACTATTTTATTGTAGCATTTGGGAGTCTAAAATAACACAAATATTTAGTAAACTTTATCCCCGTTGAAAATAGAGTTTTTCACAATTACATAATCAACTGTGCGGATCGATTCTAATTTATTTCCACCTGAATAAGAAATAGAGGACTGTAAATCTTGTTCCATTTCTCTCAAAGTATCTTCTAGAGGTCCTTTATATTCGACAAACATTTTTTTACCTTCAACGTTTTTCTTTTCACCTTTTTGGAATTCAGATGCTGAACCGAAATATTCTTTATACTGTTTACCATCCTTCTCCACTGTTACACCAGGAGATTCTTCATGTCCTGCAAATAAAGATCCAATCATAACCATAGAAGCACCGAATCGAACGGACTTCGCAATATCACCATGTGTACGGATTCCACCATCTGCAATTATTGGCTTGCTAGCTGCTTTTGCACACCAGCGTAGCGCTGCAAGTTGCCAACCACCAGTTCCAAATCCAGTTTTAATCTTCGTAATACACACTTTCCCAGGCCCGATACCAACTTTTGTTGCATCTGCTCCAGCATTTTCTAGCTCTCTTACTGCTTCTGGAGTCCCTACGTTACCAGCGATGACAAAGCTATCCGGTAAATGTTTTTTTAGATGTTTAATCATGTTAATAACTGCATTAGAATGACCATGTGCAATATCTATTGTAATGAATTCAGGTACAAGATTCTCTTCCGCCAACTGCTTTACAAAAGTGTACTCTTCCTCTTTGACACCAACGCTAATAGAGGCAATCAAGCCACGTGACTGCATACTTTTGATGAACGCAATACGTTTTTGTGGTTCAAAGCGATGCATAATATAAAAATATCCATTTTCAGCTAAATAGTTTGCAATATTTTCATCTATAATTGTCTGCATATTAGCAGGGACTACTGGCAATTTAAATGTATGTCCTCCAAGTGTGACTGTAGTATCACATTCCGATCTGCTATTAACCACACATTTTGCCGGAATTAATTGAATATCTTCATAATCGAATACGTTTTCCATCATTTACACTCCTAAATACGAATATTTAATAAAAAATGAACTGAAATGTTCGTCCATTTGGTAATTTACATCATATTTAGTAGTATGTCAATCTTTATGATGTTCATGTGAGAATGTTTTAAATAAAACCTTAAGCAAATTTTGGAGGGTATTTTAGTGAATCCCTTCTCGCTTATATGTATCCACTTGCATTTCGAGTAATTTTATCCGGTCACTTAACTCTAGAACTGCTTGCATAATTTGATGCTGATCTGCCTTCGACATATGTGTATGACGTTCTACCTGGTCAACTGTTTCTTCTACTTTTTGTATACTCCGGTTCATTACTTGAACTAGATACTCAACAGTCATAGCTTATCCGCTCCTTTCATTTCTTTTATTGTATCCGCTTATCAAGTTAATTCAATTGTCTGAATTCAACGCCAAATAAGACTATTGCATTTCTACGATCTTTTAGATATAAGAATTCATTTTTGGTGTGATTTTGGTATTCAAAATAATTTTTTAAGGTTTCATGAAATATTTTAATTTTGAATAATATAATAATAGAAAGGATATGAGGAGGAGATTTTCTATTAATCCAAATCCAGTCGATCCAGAAGAAATGGCTTATAGAAATGACTTAGATATACAAGCTTCCCTTCATATGATTTGGGAGGGAGCGCCTGTTTCACCAATGAATACGGAGAAAGAGGAGTTCGATTCACAAACATTTCCCCTACAATTGTAGGGTTTTTTTGATTTGTTTTAAGAACTAGAACATGTTAAGTTGATGATATTAGCTGTTAACTAAAGGAGTAAATAAATGATTATAAAAAAAATTAATTTGCGCCATTTGAAAATGAAGATGAAAAATCCTTTTGTCACTAGCTTTGGAAGTATGCAGGAAAAAGAGTTTTTCTTACTAGAAGTATTCGATGAAGATGGGAATTCTGGTTGGGGCGAATCTGCCGCTTTCCAAGCACCCTGGTATACAGAAGAAACAGTTCAAACCACCTTACATATGATTAGAGACTTTTTAATACCACTAATATTGAATAAAGAAATCAATCATCCTGATGAAGTTAGTGAAATTTTTTCCCCGATTCGAAAAAATAATATGGCTAAGGCTGCTGTTGAAGGGGCTATTTGGGATTTATATGCCAAACGAACGAAACAGTCCCTAGCTCAAGCTCTTGGTGGAGTTACCGAGAAAATTGAAGTAGGCATTAGCATAGGGATCCAGTCGAGTACAGATAAGCTATTAGAAATAGTACATCATTATATTGAAGAGGGTTACAAACGCATAAAGGTGAAAATTAAACCTGGATATGATATCGCAGTGATTCAAAAACTTAGAGAAGCGTTTCCTTATTTCCCTCTTATGGCAGATGCGAATTCTTCCTATACATTAGATGATATAGTGCTATTAAAACAACTCGATGATTATCATCTAATGATGATTGAACAACCTCTTGCAAGTGACGATATTGTCGATCATGCCAAGTTACAACAACAGGTGAATACTCCCATTTGTTTGGATGAAAGTATACTCTCTGTAGAAGATGTACGAAAAGCTATTGAGCTTGGTAGCACAAAAGTAATTAATATTAAAATTGCTCGTGTTGGAGGTCTTACCGAAGCAAAGAAAATACATGATTACTGTAAGGAGAAAGGAATTCCTGTTTGGTGTGGTGGAATGTTAGAGGCTGGTATCGGGCGTGCTCATAATATTGCCCTAACTTCCCTTCCAAATTTTATACTTCCGGGTGATACTGCGGGGTCTTCTCACTATTGGGAGGAGGATATCATTTCCCCGGAAATAGTTGTGAAGGACGGTTTTATAGAAGTACCGAAAGGCAGTGGAATTGGCTTTGAGCCGAATATGAAAGTAATAGAACGTTATTCATTGGGTACAATAGTATTTGAATAGACTAGTGCTAATTTCGCGGTCATTTTATATCAAAGAAACTCAAGCATCCTTTTAGGTCAAAACCTGTTTCAAAGGTGACCTTCAGCAGGAATGGCTCATCGCTCCGCCTGTGGACCGCGTCCACCTGAAACTAAATCGGCAGTATTATTCATTTGTTCAAGTACAACGAACCCAGTGTTCCTGCAACATTTTTATATAATTTCTTGCTTTTTAAAAAAGCTCAGACGTTATGTCTTAGCCTTTTTATAAAATCTAAATTGGTACTTTTACAAAATCTTGAGCTGGTGCATTATTGACTTTTGTTTCTAGCTCATTAATTTTCGCTTCCAAATCCTGTAATAGCACATCATCTTCAACATTTTCTATTTTATTCATTAATTCTTTGAGTATGTGTAATTTTGCTACTGCCCTATTAGTCTCTCCATCATCAAGCTTTGCTTCAACATGCTTAATACCAGCATAAATTGTTAAGGGTAATCGCAATTCTGCAATTTTCTCTTTTGCTGGTGCCTTATAGGTTGCTGCTAATTTTTCTTTGTTATTTTCACCTTCTACTTTATTGAATATAGAAGTTCCCTTTAATGCTTTATTTAGCGAGTAATAGTTTGCTGCCAAATCGTCCCAATTTAAATTAGCTTTAGCTATTTCGACACCTGCTATCACTGGCAATATATTATCTTTACCATAAGCATCTGCCTCAGCATAAGTCACTATAGAATTTTTCGGATTCATGTCAGTCTTCTTCTGTTGTTTAACATCGTTGTTCTGCTTTTATACATAATTCATATTTTTCACATTTACAGATTGCTTATCTTTAATATCCCTATTCTCGTTCTTAACATTTGCACGATTATGTCTATCACTCGATTTTCCCCATTTTACATTGTTATTATTATGTCTTTCTTGCTTATGATGATTCTTATCCATCATCCGATGAGATTGTCCTCTTTCTTTACCGTGATTGTTTCCATATGCATCTCCTACTAAAGGGGTTCTCAAAATACCGGCAGATAGTAAAACTGTTGCTGCAGTAACTTTTAGTCCGTTATTCTTCATAAAAAATTCCTCCTCCTTCGTAAGTAAATGGGAGTGTAAGCACATTCCTCGTCCTAATAAAATTTCCATATTTTTCTTCACGTAAAGAAATAACCTGTGCTTAGTCACTAACTACCCAAGGCTCATTTGGATAAACTGCATTAAAGAAACCGTAACAACTCGGTAATAATCCATAATACAAAGTACTACTATTACTTGCTCTATAACTACTTTAGAATGCAAAGTGTTATAATTGAAACTTTTCATTCGATGCTATATGACAAAATAAAAGGCTTTTGTTACAAGGTTAGATATTATGTAGAAATATATGATATAATTTAGGCATTCAAACAGAGATAGGAGCATTACAATGTTAAAAGATATTTTTATGGCTTTGTCGGAGAATCAAGTACTAAATGGTGCGGCAAAAAAATATGGTTTAAAAATGGGTGCACAGCATGTTGTTGCTGGAACTAACATTGAAGAAACAATAGAAAGTATTAAAAAACTGAATGCAATGGGTATCTCTTGTACAGTAGATAATTTAGGGGAATTTGTTTTCGTAAAAGAAGAAGCATTAGCTGCTAAAGAACAAATTATCGCAGTAATCGAAGCAATTGAGGAGCATCAAGTAGATGCACATATTTCCTTAAAACCATCACAACTTGGTTTAGATATTGACTATGACTTTGCTTTAAACAACTTAAAAGAAATTGTAGAAATCGCACATAAATATGGTACGTTCATCAATATTGACATGGAATCAACCAAACATTTACAACCATCATTTGATATTTTGGACGAGCTTTCCAAAAACTATGATAACGTTGGAACCGTTATTCAAGCATACTTCTACCGTGCAGTTGAAGACATTCAAAAGTATAAAAACTTCCGTCTACGTATCGTAAAAGGAGCTTATAAGGAGCCTGTTGAATACGCATACCAAACAAAGGAAGAAATTGACAAAAACTATGTAGAGCTAATAGAATGGCATTTATTAAATGGTAAATTCACTTCTATCGCTACTCATGATCATAATGTGATTAACCATATTAAACAGTTCATCAAAGACAATAATATTCCTTATGATAAATTTGAATTCCAAATGTTATACGGTTTCCGTACAGAAATGCAACAGCAACTTGCAAAAGAAGGTTATAACTTCTGCACGTATGTACCATTTGGTCAAGACTGGTATGGATATTTCATGCGTCGCCTAGCAGAGCGTCCTGCCAATATGAACTTAGTTGTAAAACAAGTTTTCAATAAAAACACTAATACAATGATCGGTCTTGCTGCTGGTGCATTTGCACTTGGTCGTTTAACAAAACGGAATAAACGTAAATAAAGTGAAACTTCAATCAGTGGGGGTCTTCTTCATCCCCCACTGATTGTTAATTTCACCATTCGGGCTTTTACGGGCAGTTATCTCCCACTTATGCTATGTTGCTTGAACCAAGCACTTGAAGTGGGAGACATACTGCCCGTTAATGCGGGATAATTACTAAAAACCGCACTTTCCATTTAGGGAAGTGCGGTTTTTATCTAAATATTGTTAGTACAAGTTGTGATGCAAAATAATAAACACCTCACTCTACGGGGAATGTATAGAGTGAGGTGTATTCATTTTACTTAACTATTTAGTTAATATTACGTAATTTAAGGTTGGTTGCCCTAATATAGTTCCCCTGTTTACTATTTTTTTGCAATATTCATTTGTTATTTCTATCATATAGAAAGTAAATGAGAATTTCTGGAGAGATAAATTAGAATTTGATGAGAGTATTTACTCCAATGTAATCGAAAGTACTTTTCCAGATATCGCATGTACTTGCACAGTTGCTTTTGATTTCTTCTCTTTGGATGATTCTATTCCCATAACAACTAAGTAATAGCCTCCTTCATTTGTTCGAATAAAGGTATTACTTTCCATTACTCCTTTTTGATATGCAAGAGCAAGCTTAATAGCCTCTTCTGCAGTAATGAGAACAGTAGCGTTTTTCTCTAGATCCTCACTCTTTTCCTCTGCTTTGATTGAGATACTCTCTTTGGAGGATTGCGATTCTTCAGATTTAGGTACTTCTGCTGCTTCTGCTTTAGGAGTATCTGCTTTTGTTGGTTCTACCGTTAAAGATTCAAGCTTCTCAGGTTCGACATTAATTGGAGCGGATTCATTTGCTGCTTTGGAAACTTCTGCTTTTGCTATTTCTTCTTTTTTTACTTCGTCTACTTTTTTCTTGTCTTTAATAGCTGTTTCTGTTTTGTTTTCTTCTTTTTTTAACACGTCTTTAATAGCATCTTTAATGACTTTTTTAATAGGCTTCTCTTCTGCTTTTTCTTCTTTTTTAGAAGTGGCATCTTTCTTCGTTTTATTCTCCGTGTCTTTAGGTTTTTCAACGACTTTTACTTTCTCGGAAGATTCTTTTGGTTTTTCTGTGACAACCAATTTAGACGCTCCATTATTACTTTTTACTTTGTCTTCTGGGGAGGGAGTTTTTGTTGGACTATTATCTGCTACTTCATTGGTTATTTCTTTTGATACAAAGGGTACTTCTTCTATGATGAACTCATCTGTGTGTTCTAACGATTTAACATCTCCAGTGGCGGCATTCATTTCGACCAAATACACTTCTCCACTCTTAGCGATAATCGCCTCGTAGACATCTTCATTTTTCTTCACTTCTGCTACTTCTGCGTCATACATTTGCTCAAGTTGGGAGCGGACGTTGTTTTCTGTTATAGATATATGATTAGCGTCAACGGTATTCACTATAAATACAATTACTATAGTACCGAATGTAGCGAGACATACGAATGCAAATTTGTTCATTTTTGTATACCTCATTCACGCATCCCTCCTTCTATTCATCTTAAGTGACGAACATTAAAAATCGGTGAGAATTTGATTAGAAGGAAGAAAAATATGGATGGTTGTACCAAATCCTACCGTACTTTCAATTGATATTTTTGCTGAAAGTCGATCTGCAATATCTTTTGCAATAGCCATCCCAAGTCCAGTGCCACCAGTTTTACGGTTTCGTGCTTCGTCCACGCGGTAAAAACGATCAAAAATTCGATCCAAGTCTTTTTTGGAGATACCGTTACCATAATCCATGATTGAGATAGTTGTTCCTTCCTCATTTTCTGAAATAGTAGTCTTTATTTCTTTTTCACTATATTTTCGTGCGTTATCCAAAATGATAAAAAGCAACTGTCTCAATTGCTCTGTATCAGTATTCACATAAAAAGGACCCTCACCTTTTAATAAAAAATTTCGATCATAAGCAATTCGCATTGACCGTAAAGTTTCTTCGATTAATATTTGCACATCAATCAATTCATAACGATGTTTTTGTTTTCCGTTACTATTTGCTAGAAATAGCATTTGAGATACCATTTCTTTCATTCTGCTCGTTTCATTAATGATGGCACGGACTGATTCTTCCGCAATTTCGATATCACTAAATCCATGTCGAGACAGAAGTTTTGCGTAGCTTTCTATAACGGTTAATGGTGTTTTTAATTCGTGCGAAGCATTAGACACGAACTGCTCTTGCTTTTTATAATTTTGCTCCAGCTGCTCCATCATTTCATTAAAAGCTATACCCATTTGAGCCATTTCATCTTTCCTATTTGGTCGAACTGCTATCTTTTCATATTTACCAGAAATTCTACTATGAGACATAGTATGTATTAATTTATTGATTGGCTTTGTAATAATTTTCCCTAAAGTTATGCTCGAAGCAGTCATCAATAACATCCCGATAATGGTTACGCCAACTAAAATAAGACGAAGGAAATCTAAATTATTTCCTACATCCAATAATTGTTTCATGGTCTGTACTTTTACTACTTCCCCGTTCGGCCAAATAACTGGTTTACTTATCGTTAAAACAGGTGTACCCTCAAGCGTTCCAACAGAGTATGGTTCACCAACTTCAAAATGAGGTTGGTAGGAAGTCATTTCCTCCATTGTTTGAACAACTAATTGTAACTCTCCTTGACTATCTAGGACTCGTATCCCTCCACTTGGAGGTATATATGTCCGTAAAATTGTGGCAGGATCATCTTCTTTTTGCATCTTACTTAATGCTCCAATCAGTTCATCTACATCGGAGTTAAGCTGATTGTATTCCGTATCAAAGGCCATTTCTTCAAATAAAAAATATACACCTATATTCATTAACCCCATAATTATGAGCGTCAATAAGGTAGAAAATAGATGTATTTTCGTTTTAAGTTTCATTCTTTTGCTCCTTCAACACATATCCGACACCGCGTACTGTTTGTATAAGTGTTGATTGCTGGTTTTCTTCTAACTTTTTTCTAACATAACGAATATAAACATCTACAACATTCGTATCTCCATAATAATCGAATCCCCACACAGCATCCAGGAGCTGCTCTCGTGTCAACACTTGGTTAGGATGCTTCATCATATATAACAATAAATCATATTCTCGAGGTGTCAGATTAATAGACACTCCAGAATTAGTAATTTCACGTGTTTGCTCGTTCAATAAAAGCGACTCAAACACATGTACACTTTCATCATGAACTGGTACTGATGTTGGTGATTTAGCAAAACGAATTGCCGAACGTACGCGAGCTAGCAATTCTTCAATTTCAAAGGGTTTAGTCACATAATCATTCGCGCCAAGGTCCAAACCAGTTACTTTATCTTCTGTATTATTTTTTGCCGTTAACAAAATAACAGGTGTTTCATCCTCTGTAGTACGAATTCGCCTTAAAACATCCAACCCATTTAATCCAGGAAGCATTAAGTCGAGTAAAACTAAATCCCATTTTTGCTCTCTGTATTTGATCAAACCATCTATTCCTGTATATGCAATATCCACAGCGTATCCCTCAAACTCTAGTTCTAACTGAAGAACACGAGCAATATTTTTTTCATCTTCTACAATTAACACCTTGTCCTTCATGGAAACACTCCTTTTTCCCTAGTTTATCATACAATATGAGGCGGGAGCAGTTTCTAAAAAAGAGTTTAATAGGAGAAAACTAATCCTGCTCTAGAATATATTAAAAAAAGATATACGAATAGAATTTTATTTTGAAGGTTATTTATCGAGGGAAACTAAATTTTGATAGCGTTTTTGAATCGGGAATGGAATTGTTGTTTATAATAATGAATTGTGACAATTGTTGTTTACTCTATTTTATTATATGGTGTTGTCAATGTAGAGGAGGCGAAGTTCCTATGGGAAATATGAGAAAGGTTTGGCAACCAGAAATTTTTTATCATATTACGATGCGCGGTAATAACAAACAACGTATTTTTATAAGTAAAGGAGATTTCAATTTCTTTACCCATACCCTTCAACAAGCAAATACAATTTACTCCTTTACGATCATTGCATATTGTTTTATGAACAATCACTATCATTTACTTATACGTTCTCCTCGAGTGCCACTTTCTGAAGTGTTGATTTTTATCAATCAACAATACTCCAATTACTTTAAGCGTAAGTATAAATTCGTTGACCAATTATATGAAACTAGATATTACACTAATATGATTTCTGATCCGAAGGAGTTATTAAAAGCGAGCAAGTATATACACCAAAATCATCTTTATACACAAAGAACAATTTTAGGCAAATTAGAGAATTACCCGTATAGCTCCTATCCATTTTATGTGGATGAAAAAAAGTATAAACCTTCTTATATAAATACATATTTACTACCTTCTTTGATCAAAAAATATCCTGAATTAAAGATGGAAAATTATAATATGTACTGCGAGAATATTGAAATGGAAGTAGAAAAATCCTCCCATAATCAATATAGTTTGACATGAGGAGGATTTCTTCAATCAATCATTATGCTATTGTCTCGGCAGATGGGACTAGTTCGATAGCACGGGCAGTCATTTTACTTGCCTCTACAAAAGCATTAAAAATCGGACGTACTGTATCTACTTGTTCTTCCATCATTTCGGGATGCCATTGAACGGCTACAACAAATCGGTTTGGCTCTTCCCATTCCATTCCTTCTATAATTCCATCAGGAGCAGTCATCGTCGCTTTAAAACCTTTACCTAGCTCTTTTACTGCTTGGTGATGAAAACTATTTACTCTCAGCTCATCACCTTGAAAAATATCAAATAATATAGAGCTAGTTTCAATTCGAACTGGATGAAATGCATGATGTCTAATTGATTTTGGTACGGAATGGTTGATCCCGTCTGGTTTTTGAGACGCTAAATCTTGGTAAAGTTTCCCTCCAGTTGCTACCGTTAGCAACTGCATTCCACGGCAAATGCCAAGTACCGGAATGTTCATTTCCGATAAAACTTTACGAGCTAGACAAACCTCATGGAAATCCCTCTTTGGTTCAATAGCTCCTAAGCCAAACTTCGGATATTCTTCGTATAAATGTGGATCTATATCAGAACCGCCAGAAAATAATATCCCATCCAACTTTTGAAGTAGTGGAGTCAAAGTTTCTATATCTTTTGTGATAGGCAAAATAACCGGAACCCCTCCAGCTCTTTCAATAGCTACAATATAATCATCTGCTAGCAACTGCCATTCCTGATCTTTTGCACCGATGCCCGCTGTAATTCCAACTGTGTCGTCTGATAAGTAGTTAGCACATATACCAATTAGTGGTTTCATAGTTATTCTCCGTTCTGTCTAAACAAAATGATCGCCTCTCGGTGAAGAGAAGCGACTAGTAAAATATTATTTTTCTAACTCAACAACCCAGCCAAATGGATCTTCGATAATGCCACGTTGAATTCCAGTTAACGTATCATATAATTTTTGGGAAAGCTCTCCTGTTTCTCCGTTATTCACGTAGAATAACTCACCCTTCCAGCGTAATTCTCCGATTGGTGAAATAACAGCAGCAGTACCAGTTCCAAAAGCTTCTTCTAGTTTACCTTTTAAGTAAGCTTCACGAATTTCTTCCATGGAAACTTTACGTTCTGTTATTGGAACACCCCAGTACTTTAATAATTCAATGATAGATTTTCTCGTAATGCCATCTAAAATACTACCATTTAAAGCTGGAGTAACTACTTCCCCATCAATTTTGAAAAACACATTCATGCTTCCAACTTCTTCAATATATTTTCTCTCTAGTCCATCTAACCACAGAACCTGAGCGTATCCTTCACGATCAGCTACTTCCTGCGCTTTTAAGCTTGAAGCATAGTTACCTGCAGTTTTAGCAGTTCCTGTACCACCAGCAACTGCTCGAACATATTCACTTTCCACTAATATTTTCACTGGATGAATACCTTCTTTGTAATAAGAACCAACTGGTGACATGATAATGATGAAGCTATATGTTTTAGAAGCTGATACCCCAAGATGTGCTTCCGTTGCAATCATAAAAGGTCTGATATAAAGGGATGTTCCTGGATCTGTAGGTATCCACTCTTTGTCTAGCTCAATTAATTGTTTTAAAGCTTCAATAGCTAATTCTTCTTCTATTTGTGGCATGCTTAGACGGTCTGCCGAACTATTCATACGTTTCATGTTTTGTTCTGGTCGAAACAATCGAACAATTCCATCTTCCGAAAGGTAAGCTTTCATACCTTCAAAAACGGTTTGTCCGTAATGTAATATTGATGCAGATGGATCTAATGTAATTGGCTGATAAGGGACGATACGATGATCATGCCAACCTATTCCTTCTGTGTAATCAGCGATAAACATATGATCTGTAAATTTCGTTCCGAACACAAGTTGATCTGCTGGTGTTTTCTCATTCTTAATTTCATTTTTTGTAGTTCGAATTTTTAAATTATTCATAGTGTGTTTCCCCTATCAATTAATATTAGTAAATTGCAACAATTTTAAGTGTGCAATATATTATATGCAATTATACTACTTTTACGAAAATTAGAAATACCTTTTTAAAATTATTTTCGAAAAATTTTACACAATTTCGATTTTTACTACAAAATTTCCAATTCTTATAACAAACATAGAATTTTAGTCGATATAACGTCTAGGACTATTTATAAAATTATGAGGAGGAGAAAATTTGTTCAAGAAGTTATTATTTATTCCAATTCTGTTTCTGTGCACTTTACTTATTTTACCATCCGAAACATTTGGAGCAACACTTGTTAAAGGAAACTTTGAAAATGTCACTTTTGAGACTATCGAGCAGAGCGATGGCTCATATCAAAAAAATCTCAAGTCAATTACCATTAAAAATAAAAAAAATAATAAATTGACACTTAAAATCGATAAGTATACAAGACTTTCAGTAAATTCTCTTCCAACATCTATTGATGCTTTTAAAATAGGCATGGAACTTGAAGCAGATGTTAACTTAGGCAAGGTAGTAGAACTTCGTGGTACATCATATGTATCTCAACAAAATACAGATGCAATAGGCAAATCATTTTCAGGAACAATAAATAGAATTGACAAAAAAGGAACCTTTCTTTCCGTTAGATTAGATAATGGAATCTCTAAAACTTACTATATCAATGACGACACAGAATTTTATAAAGATACAAAAATGTCCGATCTTAGTGTTTTGTATGAAGGGGATCGAGTAAAATTAAAAATAGACGAATATGACTCTAGAATAATTACATCAGTAGATATAAACACCCAAGGAGAGGTTATAGAAAATCTGTATAAAGGAAAAATACAGAAAATTGATCCTATCCAAAACAAATTAATCGTAAATGATGAACAAATTTTTCGGGATTGGAAGTGGCAATCGCAAATTTCGATAGATAATACTGCTAAAACTTTCACCGATAAAACTCCGATATATGTAGGAAACAAGCAAATTAAACAGGATCAATTACGATACTATACATACGATGATGTTTACTATGTTACTGTAAAGCAATTTGGAAAAGAAGTAATACAAAAGATGGTTATTAAACGAAATAATGAACGCACATATTACGAACCAATGACTTCTATTAACACTTCTATCAAAAAAATAGGTTTAAGAAATGTAGGTTTATTACCTTATCATGACGGTTCCATTCTTATCAGAAATGGAAGATTAGTTGATTCTTATAGTCTACAGTCAAGTGGAACTGCTTTTGTCGTGACTGACGGACCAAGCACTAGCAAATATGCAAATGTTATTCATATTACTAACGATGGTTTTATGAGTCCTAACCTTGCAGATCACACCGTTTATTTCGGTAAAATTGCTTTTACTGGAACGTACAATTTAACTATTAACAATGCAAAAAAATTATCCAATAACTATTGGTCAAATGTTTCAACGACAGCACTTAGCTTTAGTGATGACACTTATGTGGTGGAAGACTTTAGACGTTCCACACTAAAAGTAGTTCCTAGAAACGAAATCGATGAGAGAGTTGGGAAATATGGGTACTTTTACGTAAAGAACAATCAAATTATTTCTAGCCATATCGTAGGAAGCTCATCACCTATTTCGAATTTAGTTTCTGTCGGTCGTTTAGAAAGCACAACGGGTGGAACAACTATTCGTGTCCAAAACGTTAGTCAGTGGCAAAATGGTATATGGAAAGAGGCAGGAAAAATATACAACATGAATATAGAACAAGCTACTATTATTAAGGAAGGAAAAGTAATTTCTGTTAATGACTTAAAGCCTAATGATAGATTGTTTATAATTCATGAATCGATTATTAAAAGTCGACTAATTTTTGTAGATTAATAGCGATCGACATATAGCGTTACTAAGCTATATGTCGATTGAACTTTAACATGAGATGAGGGTTTACAATTAAAAAGAAATCAATCATTAAACGGATATCTGTCTCTTTGGCAGCGATAATTTTTTCACTAGTTTTCTTTAATACAGATACAAAGGCAAAGGCGCCTGGCTTTAACGGGGGTGTGTTAAACGAGTATACGTATGAAGAGGCTTTCTTCCTTTCTGGAGCTCCTATTAAATTTAGTGGAAAAGCTACTATTTCAGAGCGAGCAAGTAAAAACCTGATTACAACTACATACAAGTTCAATCTATCTAATCCCAATGGGGACAAACTAACTAGAAGCGTCTCATACGTTTCAACATTAGAAGCACATTTAGACAAAGGCCAAACTACTTCAAATACATCAATAAAAAGCTACTCAGAAAAAGTAACAATTGGTGGAGATACTTATACGTTAGATGACTATCAGTTTTCTCAAGCATCTGTAATTGATAATCGTCCAGCAAGTGATTACTATTCTGGGAATGTAGTAGGAAGAAAAATATATCTTAAAAAAGCAAAGGGAGCTAAAAGTACAGAAACTATCACCGTGTTTTTAAACGGAAGAGATGTGGGCTATAAAAACTTCTGGGGAGCAACTGAGACACAGCTACTAGATTTTGAGATAAACACAAGCAAAGGCACTGCATATGTAACAAGTAAGGTTTCTGATAGCAAATCACGAACACTTCAATATGAGCCTAATACTCCCTCCTTCTCTAGCTTCGTTGGAGGCCATTCTGTTATTAGCTCTAGTAATATGATTTCTGAATACAATTATGATATTCCGTTTGCAACTAGTAATAAAAATTCCAAGGGAGTTTTACATCTCAATCAAGTTAATGTCCCAAAAATCGATCGTCTAATTGTACCGAAATTTCGTGACTTATCGAATCATTGGGCTAAGAGTGATATAGAGAAGTTATATTCATTAGGTATTTTTGATGAAGCAAGTCAATTTTTTTCTCCCAATACTCCAATGGTGAGATACCAATTTACAGTAGGCGTGTTAAAGGCTGTTAACTTACGAGTTTTTGAAGAACCTCAAAAGAAAACAACTTCGAAAAAGGCTATTTTTGCCGATCTTGATCCTAAACATCCTGATTATCCCTACATTGAAAGTGCTGTTGAAAAAGGGATTATTAATGGAGTTAATCCTAACGCATTTGGTCCGAACCAACCAATTAAAAGGGCTCAAGCAGTAGCGATTCTTGTACGAGCTCTAGGAATGGAAGGACGTGCTCCTAGTCCAGGATTCTCTACTAACTACTCTGACGATAAGATTATACCTGCCTATGCCAAAGATAGCGTGTATGTTGCAACAGAGCTAGGGCTTATTAATGGAGATGAGAAGAACCGTTTCAATCCAAATCAATCTCTTACAAGAGCCCAATCTTCCGCAATGATTTCTAGATTTTTAACCTTCTTAGAGTCTGATCTAAAACAAAATTATCGTGATGACATGCTCTTCTTTGACTGATAGAAAGGAACGATTAGATGAAAAAAACTACTTTGCGGTCATTACTACTGTTTATTGTTTTGTTTCTAACAATTCCATTAACACAGGAAAGTACAAGTGCTGCTAGTTTATACAAAGATATCAAAAATAATTTTTGGGCATATCCATCGATAGAATGGGCAAGTAAAGTTGGTATTATGCAGGGTTATCCTGATGGAACTTTCGGTCCTCAGAAAGAAATCACAGAATCTCAGTTAGTTTCCGTACTATCCAAATTTGATACTTCCTATAAGGCAATCTCACCTTATGTGGCTAAGAAAAATGAAGATAGTGCATCTGGATATTATCGATATTTCAAAAGTAAAAATATGCCAGTAAATGGGTATACTAATACACAAGTTAGAGGAAAAGCGGTAACTAGAGGTCAATTTGCACGAATTATTGCTGCTATTGACGGTTATGACCTCACAGAAACCTATGCTGTCCAATATTTATACACGCAAAATTTATCAACTGGAACAAATGGTAAAAAAACATATGAGGATTTTAAACCTTCGCGCACACTGACCCGTGTAGATGCAACTGTCTTTCTAAATAGAATTGCAAAACGAGGAACCTTCAGTATTAAAGGTCTACGTAATGCTCCTGCTGGCAAGGACAATGTAGCAAGTGAATTGCCTACTGATTTTCCGGATGGAGGAACTATAGTTTTTCCATCACCAGATTATGAAGAACCTGAAAAAACACCATCTTCTAATCATGATGCGCGTATTGCAAGTCTGGATATTGAATCTCCTACACTTATCGCAAACGGTGTAGATACGTCATTTGTCACGTTAATATTAAAGGACTGCTATGGAAATAATATTTCTTACGATGAATCTATCCCATTTGTAATTACATCCAAATCTGGAGCAGTTATTACCAATGAAAAAGGTGGAAAGGTTTCTGGTTCCCCTATTTTATACACGGATGGAGCTGATTTAACTGCAGAGATTACAGCAATAAAATCAACTAAAACTGTAATTGATACAATTTCCTTTAAAGTTAGTGACAACAGAAGCAATAATTTAAACATGTCCTGCTATAGAACACCGGTTAACGTAAATATTACCTATGCACCACAAGCAGAATTACGTATTGAGCATGCAGTTGAAAATAATGATAAAGATGGATTAGTAACTATAAAAGCCACTATTGTCCTTCCCGGTGGCCAAGTAATTTCAGATTATAAAGGGAAAGTAGTCTTCACTTCATCACAACTTTCTTTTGCAAATAAAGAGGTAAGCTTTGTAAACGGCGTTGCCCGTACTAGCGTCAGTTCTTACACCTGGGGGGACTTCTCCTTTAGTGCAAGAATTTCTGAGAAGGATCCAAGATACTCAAGCGAACTATCTTCAGTTGTAAATAAGACACATAGTCATCAGATTCAAATCGATCGTCCGCTCACGACAGACTATAGCTGTCCACGAAATTTTGAAGTTGGTTTTATTATAGATTCCTCAGGTAGTATGAAAAGAAGTGACCCCGAACGATTTAGGGTGTCTAAATCACAAAAGTTCATTTCAGCTCTTAGTGCTACCACAAATATTGGTGCCCATTTTGACTCTAAAGGACACTTTTTAGCGAAGGGATCAGCTAGTTATGTAGGTTCTACTTTTGTAAATGTTGGTCAATCTGGTGGTACTAATATTGCAGATGGATTAGAAGTAGCAATTAACAAGTTTTCAAATGACTCTACACCAAAAATTGCTATATTATTAACAGACGGAAAATCTAACACTAGTAAAATACTTTCATCACTTCAAAAAGCAAAAGATAAAAATATAAAGATATTCACTATTGGACTTGGTTCCGTAAGTCAATTAAATGAACCTTTATTGGAACAAATTGCAAATAGCACTGGTGGAAGTTATTATCACGTAGAAAAAAATGTAAATCTTGCCGGTACTTATCAATCTATTCTGGATGAAGTCACCTGTGAAACACATCCACCTGGTTGCTCAAATTATAACCAAGGATTTATCTCACCGACGATAAAGTCCACACAATCAAACTTTTATATGAATACATTTATTGATAAGAGTTGTGGGGATGTGGAGAGAGTTATTGTACGATTTTCTTCTTTAGAGGGTGATATTGATTATGAACTAATTTATCGGGGACAAAACTATTTTGCTCTTGAAAAAAAATTAGATGAAATTATAGATCTTTCCCTCTTCTCGGAAGGAATGTTTATAAGCTATGATGCATCTGGCAACCTCGTTGGAACAAAAGAAGTAACCATTAAGTAGTGAAAATTCAATCATTGGGTGCGTCATACCTACTGATTGGAAACGAAACCATAGTGGGTATTACGGACAGTGAGACCTCCAACTGCTTCTTTAAGCGAGAGTCTTCCTTAATGTGTGATTATTTTTCCGAACTTAAAACCGATTCTAGTGAAAACTAGAATCGGTTTTTGCTTTTGTTATAAATGTTACTATATCTTTATACTATGGATTTCATCGCTTCTTTTGTTCTTTCCCTTAAGTAATAACCCGCTCTTCTCATAGATTCCTCAGTAGAAATTGACGTATTTGCAATACTTACAAGTTTTGAAAAACAGCTAGATAGGTCGGAAATACTTTCTGGCTCGATATATCCGGAGATTAAAATAACCGGTATCCCATGTTTCTTTGCAACATTGGCAATACCAATAGGCGCTTTTCCAGAAAGTGTTTGTTGGTCTGATTTACCCTCACCCGTTATGATGAAATCGGCATCTTCGATTAGCTTTTGAAAATTTGTTGCTTCCATCACAACTTCAATGCCCGGCTTTATATGAACCGGAAAGAATGCTAGAAACGCTCCACCTAGACCACCAGCTGCACCAGCTCCGGATAAGTTGTGTAACGAAATGTTCGTGACTTCTTCTATTTTATTTGCTAAATGTGCTAGATTCTCATCTAACTCTTTTACTATATCTGGTGTCGCTCCTTTTTGTGGCCCGAATACTACTGTTGCACCGTTTAATCCTACAAAGGAGTTATCCACATCTGACGCAATGATAAAATGGCATTCCCTTATCCTTATATCAAAGACTGTATCATCGATTCCATGTAATTCGCTTAAAGACTTAGGTTCTAGAGGAAGTTCTTCTCCGTTTTTACTTAGGAATTTCATGCCTAGAGCACGCAGCATCCCTGTTCCTCCATCATTTGTTGCACTACCCCCAAGTCCTATTATGAACTTCTTATATCCCAGGTTAAGTGCATGAAGAATAAGTTCCCCTGTGCCAAACGTGGATGCAGCTAATGGATTTTTCTCGTCATCCTTTAAAAGAGTAATACCTGAAGATTTCGCCACTTCTATCACACAGGTCTCTCCATCGCCAAGAACTCCATACTCCACTTGTATTAGACGACCTAGCGGATCATGTACCTCGGCTTGGATAGTACTTCCGCCCGTTGCCGAAATAAGTGTTTCGAGCGTCCCCTCACCCCCATCTGCAATAGGAAGTAATACAGTTTCGATGGACGGATTAATTTCTTTGATGGCATTATCAATCTCATGAGCTGCTTCTAAAGCAGATAAAGAACCCTTAAAGGAATCAGGACTAATAACAATTTTCATAAAATCACCCTCGCATTTTCTATTTGGTATTTTAAAAAAAAAAACGAAAAAAAAAGATGCCCAGTCCTTTACGTTCAAAATCTATTTCTATCGTTTTCGAAGTGCTTCGGACAGACAGGTCGCTACATTATTACCGAGTGTATTTTTAAAGAGGCTGGTCGTGACGTCCGTCGCGCCTGTCTCTTCTTGTAATTTTATGGTATTTGTCTGTCCGTCGCCCTTCTATAACTCTTAGAAACAGGTTAGTGCATTTTTGTATTATTCATTCTTTAAAGTCTCATGAACCCAATATTCACAAGACACTTTTATATACTTTCTTATCTTTTAAAAAAACCGTTTCAGCGCATTGCTGAAACGGTTGATAATTTAGGATTATTTGTTTGCTACTGTTACCGTCGCTACTCTTTTAGCACCAACGTATTTTTTACCCCAGTAATAAGGGTCATTTAATTTATCGACGCGAACGCCTTTAGATGTTGAAGCATGGATGAATTTACCGCTACCTATGTACATTCCAACATGTGATACGCCTTTACCAGATGTATTGAAGAAAACTAAGTCTCCCACAGCTAAATTTGCTTTATTTACCGTTTTTCCTGAGTTGTACATTCCTGCTGCAGTTCTTGCTAAGTAAATTCCTTTACTTTTATAAACGTATCCGATATAACCTGAACAATCAAAACCTGTCTTCGTTGTTCCACCATAACGATATTTAATTCCTACTAAACTTTTCGCACTTGATACTATTTCATTGGATGCTACAGTGCTTGCTGCTTCTGTATTTCCTGCAAATGTTCCCGCGGCTAAAACTACAGTTAAACTAAAGATTGTGATGATTTTCTTAAACAATGAAGTCAAAATTTATGTTCCTCCAAGATGTGTATTGAAAAATTCGATTTAATATGTTTTCTGAAAATTTCTCTATACCCATACTATCACCTTTTAAACTAAAGTAACTTTACAGTTGTGTAACAATAATATTACAGACTTTCTCATTATAAACTCACTAAGTCCAATAATTTCGTTATCTTAAAGAAAGTTCTAATTAATGTTACAAAACGTTACAATATATTTCTGTAAACAATATTTCGATAACTAACAAAAATAACTAAGTCTAAAGGATATAACTTGGAAGTAAATTAGTCACATATTCGTGTTATTTCCATTTATAAAACTGTATCTTTTTTACCTCTTTTTATGGTATAAATGTGTATATAAGTTTTATGGAAAGTTAGACAGGAGAGAATTTAAAATGAAAAATACCCTAACAGTGCATTTAGGGATGATTATTGTTGGAATCATTGCTTCTATGCTGTTAATCACTTCGGTTGCTACATATAATACTGCGTATGACGAACTTTATAAGGCAGCTGGTATTGAAGCTTATGGGTGTGCAAATATTACTACTGGATTGATCCAACCTGATGATGTTAAGAAGATCATTGCAGGAGATTCATCAGCCATTGATAAGGTAGGGGAGCAACTAAATTGGACTACCGCACACAAAGATATATTTGAAACGCAGTATATTATAGATTTAGATGGTAAATTACTCGCTATGGATGACAACTTAAAGGAAGATGGCTTTAAAGCTGGAGATCAGTTTTATATAGATAAGGAAGCCATTGCGATGTTAGTAGAAATGAAACATTCTACGTATTCAGATGCTTATGAGTTTGCTGGCTTAGAAAGACTTTCTGGCTATGCACCAATTTTTGAAGATCATGACCCTTCTAAAGATATAATAGCTATTAGCGTCATTGATTTTGATGCATCTATTGTTACAGATCGCACTTGGGATGTTGTTAGTGGAGGAATACTTATTAGCCTTATTCCATTAATTTTAGCATCATTAATTACAATATATTTAATAAGAAGAAAAACAAAGCCGCTTTCAGCACTTATTGCACACGCAGGTGAAATTGCAAAAGGTAATTTAACTGTCAAGGACACGCATTTCACAAGTAAAGATGAGGTTGGAGATTTAAGTAGAACATTAAATACATTAGCGTCGAACCTACGAGATATTATAGGAACGATTCAAACAACTTCCGTTCAATTAACTAATAATGTCGAGAACAATTCTATTTCACTAAACGAAATGAAAGATGCAGTGCACCAAGTATCAACTAATATGAGTGAAACCGCCGCATCAATATCCGACGGAACGATAACGGCTGAACGTTCCTCTAATATTTTACAAAACCTAGCACAAGGGTTACAAAATTCTAAAGACCGTGCAGATACAACTGTGATAAATTCCAAAACAACTATGCACACTGCCGAAGAAGGGCTGACTCGTGCAAGTGAGATTAGTCGTGACATGGATAAAATCAGATCTGCCTCCATTGAAACTAGTGAGACAATAGGACGTCTCAATGAAGCTACTACACAGATTCAACAAATTACGGGCTCCATCTCAGCAATTGCTGCTCAAACTAATTTACTAGCACTTAACGCTTCAATTGAAGCAGCTCGCGCAGGTGAACATGGAAAAGGATTTGCAGTAGTCGCGGAGGAAGTTAGAAAACTAGCTGAACAATCAAATACTGAAGTAGAGCAAGTAGAATCAATTATTAAAGACATTACAGAAAGCATTAAGCTAGTAGTAGATTCTACAAAAGAAAGTACGAAGTTAATCGAAACGGGCTCTTCGACTGTTCTTCAAACATCTCAATCATTAAGTGATATTTCTACAGCAGTTGCAAAAACAGTTGAAGAAATCTCCATGATTTCAGAATTGACTACTACAGAAGCAGACAATTCGAAACAAGTCGTAGAGTTGATCAATCACCTTACCGAATCGATTAGAGAGATTGAACAGGTTACTACATCTATTTCAGCAGCAACAGAACAAACGACAGCTTCGATTGATGAAATTGCAAACCGTTCTAATGAAACAAATGATATTGCTCATCAATTAAATCAAATTGTAGGTAAATTTAGGCTTTAGTAAATAGTAAAAAGGAGCAACTCTCTAACTAGAGAACTGCTCCTTTTTCTTATTAGTGAATTCCGTGTGCTACCATTGCGTCTGCCACTTTAAGGAATCCTGCTATATTTGCTCCTATCACCAAATTACCTGGATGTCCGTAACTTTCTGCGGCATTATAACAGCTAATGTATATGTTCTTCATTACCTGCTTTAACTTTTCATCTACTTCTTCAACCGTCCACGATAACCGCATACTATTTTGTGACATCTCCATTGCAGAAACAGCTACTCCGCCCGCATTTGCTGCTTTAGCTGGGCCAAATAATACACCATTTGCTTGGAAGGCAAGAATAGCCTCTTCTGTGCAAGGCATATTAGCACCTTCCCCTATTGCCCGCACCCCATTTTGTATTAACATAATGGCATCGTCTTTTTCCATTTCATTTTGCGTGGCGCAAGGTAGAGCAATATCACAAGCAACCGACCAAATGTCCGTGCAACCATCATGATAAACTGCATCTTTATGAACCTTTGTATACTCTTTAATTCTTTTACTATCAAACTCTTTTAACTGTTTTATCGTTTCTACATCAATACCCTTAGGATCGTATATATATCCATTAGAATCACTACATGCCAGCACTACTGCACCAAGCTCAATCGCCTTCTCCATTGCGTAGATTGCTACGTTGCCGGATCCAGAGACAACTACTTTTTTCCCTTCAAAGCTATCATTTAATGACTTCAACATTTCTTCAACAAAATAGACTGTGCCGTAACCTGTAGCCTCTTTTCGACCGAGACTCCCTCCGTGATTTGGATCTTTTCCAGTAAATACACCCGCCTCATAGCCGCCTTTTAAACGATTATACTGGCCGAACATATAACCTATTTCTCTCTTCCCAACTCCAATATCTCCAGCTGGCACATCCATATCAGGCCCAATATATTTGCTTAATTCGGTAATAAAACTTTGCGTAAATCGCATAATTTCACGTTCTGACTTTCCTTTTGGATTAAAATCAGATCCACCTTTACCTGCGCCAATCGGCTGTCCCGTCAATGCATTTTTAAATGTCTGCTCGAAGGCCAGAAATTTCATAATACTACTGTTTACTGTCGGATGGAAACGAATTCCGCCTTTATAAGGCCCTAGGCTATTATTAAACTGTACTCGAAAACCACGATTGACCTGAACCTTTCCAGTATCGTCTTCCCATGCAACTCGAAATGTAATTACTCGATCTGGCTCCGTAATACGCTCTAAAATTCCATTATGTATATATTGTGGGTTTTTCAAAAATACCGGCCGCAGTGAATCAAAAATTTCACGCGTTGCCTGTAAAAATTCTTTTTCCCCTTGATTTCTTTCCTTTACCAGTTCGTATACTTCATGCACATAGTCATTCGCTCTGTTTTTATGTTCCGTATTATTTCTTGTTGTTATTTCCATTCAATTACTCCTATCGTAAAAAATTATTAGTTTCATTATCTCCAAAATACTATTTATATTCAACATATTTATAAACAAAAAGTTATTAAAATACAAAATAGTCTTATAATTTTCACATTTATGAATACTGAGATGATATACTTTTTAACCTACTCTCGAAAGTAAGTCATCATTCCGAGCAAGTAAATTCCTTTTTAACGCAAGTGATCGACATTTCGGTAAAACAAAGAAAGACTTCCCACTTTAGGAAGTCTGGTTCTATGTATTTAATATAAACTTTTAATCAATGTTTCTAACATTATTGGCATCTCTACAAATGCACTGTCTACATGAAGTCGCTCCGTTTTTTGATGAGCATCCTTACCGAATGGTCCAACATTCAGGACAGGTCCTTTTAACTTCGCCATGTCGTTAAATGGAATATTGTAGGTGTCTCCCCATACTGGTGTATTATTTTCAAAAGCAGTCCATCCCTTACCTTCGTCCACATAGTTCACATAACTTAAATCGCAAATTCCATTGAAATAATGGATTTGATCAATTTTATTATTAAACGATAAGCCTGATTGCTTCATCAATTTCACCGCATCTCTAATCAATGGATCATTGGAAGTGTTAACTGCTGGGTAATAAGGTGGCGCGAAAAGGATAACTGTTGCTGGTGCTAATTCCTGACATTGGATCATTAGATCATCTACAATACGAAGCGATTTTTCTCGGTCATCCCATTCCTCGTTTTCCAGTGTTTGTTTTTTAAGCTGTTCTACTTGGACTGTTCCTAATTTCTTATTTGCGTATGCTAGTAGTTCTTCATAGCGTATAACTTTTACCTCCCCTACGCCCGTTACCTGCTCACGCTCACAAATCATAGAATAATTTTCGTTCAGTGCATGCATTGCCTCTTCTGCAACTTGCTCGAACAAATTCATCACTTCCGAAGCAGTACGCTTCAGTAAAAACACATTATATAAGGCAACTGCACGATACGGTGTTTGAGTAGAATAAGACAGTTTTAAGTCCTTCTGCTGCAATGAAACAGGCAGAGGCGTACTTTCTCCTAGATCCGTCTCGCGGAATAGAGTATTCCACTCCATTCGTTGCGTTAAAAAGGATGCAATATAATTGGCAGTCATACCCTTCATAGGCTCTCCCACATGTGTTTCCTTCCCGTAAAACAAAGCTGCAGGCATGATTTTACCGATTGTACCTGTATAAATATATTCTGCAATGTCAGTAGGATTTTGAGAAAATGATGGCTCACTATTTAAAAATAGCTTGTACGTTAATCCGAACTCTTCACGAATACGCACTAGGTGAGTGACTGCAGCACGCATACCAGCTGAATTGACTTCTTCATCCGGAACAGTTGTCAAAATAAGATTGATTGGCCATTGTTCGACACTTGCTTTTTCTATAAGCTGCATATGTAACGCAAGCCCCATCTTCATATCCATTGTGCCGCGTCCAAACAAATACTTACCCGTCTCCAAATCAGTACGAGCACCTTCTGGCAATTCTTCTGGATTCTCCATTAACTTTTTTGTTAACTCCTCAGGAAAATAAGCAAGCGGCTCCAAAACACCGTACTCCTCCGTCTGAACCGTATCAAAATGGCTGATAAGCACAATCGTCTCTGTCGCTTCTGGGTGTTTATACAAGGCAGTTACTACTTGTCTACCAAGTCCCGCATCATGCATTTGTAATAGGCTCGGATGATCTTGAAAATAACGTAATTCTCCAAGCTTCTGTACTAATTTAGGGGCAAATGCTCGCTCCCCCTCTGTTAATGTAATACTATCCCAGCTAACCAATTCGCATAACAAAGCCCGTAGTTTCTCAGGTGTATCCCATAATTTACTCATAATTGTTTCTCTCCAATCCCATCATCCTATTAACTATCTATTTAAAATATAGGGGCTCACCCATAAACTGTCAATCTATTTAGAATTTTTATTAATATAACTTATTAATTATACTACTTCACATCAATTAATTGTTGATTCTATCTAGATATGTCGATCATAATAGAAGTCTGACTGATAAATTTGTAATAATAGCTCGTATTCTAACCTACTTATAATTTATTCCAGAAAATAGAAAGTTAAAGCATCGGAAATATCGGTACCACATAAATCATTCCAACTACCACTTACCTCTATTTAACTACCGCATTAACACTTCCAACGACCACATAATTCCCCTTAACCAACACTTAAAAGTTTCCCGCTGCTCCAGAGACCATAATTAATAAGAAAAACAAGGCAAATAGATGATCGGTCCTTTAAGGTCAAAACCTGTTTCTACCGTTTTCAATAGGCTTTGAATAGACTAGTTGCTATATTATAACCGAATGATTTTTTTGAGAGGCTGGTTGGTTGTGACGTCCGTCAAAACCAACCAGCACCCTTTTTTTCGGTAATCTTATGGCGTTTGTCTATCCGTCGCTCCCCTACAACGCTTAGAAACAGGTAAGTGCGTTTATGGATAACTAGAGAAAAGTTACTTTCCTATTCAATGAGTAAGCTCTCGAAGATCAATTTTCGTTCGCTATTTCGCTTCTTTATGAGTCAAACACTTACTATTTCTTTATGTTTCCACTAGTATAAAAGAAAAAGAAAATCTGCTTGCTTCCTCTATCATTGGATAATCGCATTTCTAATTCAAAAGCGATTACAAATAATTTGATTACTCTCTAAAATTTGACCAATCTTATCATCTAAGCGATAAGCTATACTAAATCATATAGTGGAGTATTACAAACTAATTGGTTGTAGTGAAAGGTGGCGACTCCGGCAGGATGAGTGAGACAGATGAACCATCACAGGCGAGCGCGGAGCGTCGGTGATGGTTCATCACTCACCCTGCGGAACGCGTCCACCCGAAACGGAAATCAGCAGTACTATCCCTTTATTAAAGTCCCACGAACCCAGTGGTCAAAGGACATGTTTATATACTTTCTTTTTTTAAAAACAAAAAAGCAATTGTCCATGACGACAATTGCTTTTTATCTATGAATTATTTTAAATTAGACCATTCTTTTTCTAGCCAAGTTTTAAATTCGTCACCTTTGTCACCTTCATACGTATCATAAACGTCGATACGCATTCTTTTTAATTTTGTTAAAAATTCTTCAAAAGTATGATCCTTAGGTAAACTTTTCTTAACGCGAACAAACACTTTGTTTGCTCCTTTTACTAATTCAAACTTTTTACGCTTCGGTAACTGTGCTTCTTCCCCAAAATCTAATAAACTTTGGAAAGCAGCCTCTTGTACTTTATAAACCGGATCATTTGCTAGGCGTGTTCTTAAAATGTCTTTCACTTGATTATGGTTGTACTTACCTAATTCAACTACAGCGTCATAGCGTGCTTTCCAACTTGCAGTCCGATTTGCTGCTTTCTTTAGTTCCTCGTAATTCTCTGGTAATTCATTGTTTATAGTTTTGTTTCCCATATGATTCAAACTCCTTTATATTCTCTAATTCAGTATTTTCAGCATCCCTTCATTATATACTACTTAAGTCGTATCGCCTAATTTATTTCTATAAGAAGGACTTCCTCATTAAGTCTCATAAACTATATACCCAATAAAACTATTTTCTATCTATTAACCTTTATCAGGACGAGTGATATACTTCGTTAAAGGAGGGAGAACTTTGCGTAAAGCTGGTGAATTGAAAAAGTATAAATTTTACCTAAAGTTTAAAGGTGGACATAATCTGATATTCGAAACGAATACAGATATCCGAACAGCTGAAAGGAATAAAGTGAATGGTGGGCTATTTGTAGATACCGAAAACAATTATACGATCAACCTAGCGCAATTGGAAAGTTTAAATGTAAAAATACTTCATTGAAAATACATAAGAAATACTACTTTATATACATCAAGCACTCTATTCGAATATACGAAAAAAGTGCTTGATGTTCCTACTTTCATTTATTTAATCGTTACTTTCTGATGCTGCATCCTTACTAAAATTCCTAAAACCTCTGAATTAGTGTTAATCTCCCGCGACCCACAGAATGATTACATTTTCTTTTTCTTTTTCTTCCTTCTGCTCTTTGTGTTCCTCTCACTCATTGGTAATCCAAAGTCTGGATACACCTGCTTTACCAATTCCATGTTCTTATCGTTAAAATAATAACGATGAATATAAACAGTAAAATAAGCAGTAACACATGACAACAAAGAAATTAATACAATTATTAGAGTATATAAAGCGGAGTCAGTATAAATAAATGATAGTAAAAACTGACCTAAAATATACCCTAGTGCACCAATAGATACCCAAGCTACATTAATACTCCTCATATTTTGTAATTTGTGATAGGTTCCTGAATACAGTGCTTTTAAATTTAATAAATTTACACCTACTAATAATATAATGAATAATAATAGGCTAAGGATAAGAGGAATTATTCCTTCTACCTTCATATCAATATATAGCAACTTTACAATAGACAAGAAATACACATACGTATTTACTACACCGTATATGCCAAAAAATAAATAATAGGACTTCTCGAACCTATAGGGATCAATTAAATATATAATTGCCCAAACTGAGATAAGAACAGTAGGGATAAAAGCGGCTAAAAAAAATGTTAATGAGAAAGTTTCTCCTATTATAGGAAACAATCCAATAAAATATAAAAATAATGTTAAGAAACAAATAATATTTCCTTTATTCTCTTTGGGTGTTTGAAATCTTAAATAGGATAAAGTAACATTATCGATTTCTCTCTTCTCTACTTGTAGCTTTCCTTGATATTTAATAGACATCATTTTCACCCTTCCAGATTATCACTTTTCCAATAACACGTAAGTTTCTCTCCACATATGTGTGGTTAGAGTTTGTTCTTTTGAACTGAACAAAACAGGAGTTTTTAGAGTGTCATGCTATGTTACTTCATATAAAAAGCTATATCAGTTTCCTCTGGGAGGAAGTTATAAAGTTTATATAACAATTCGTTTTGAAGTTGATGGTTCTCTAAAATTATCATTATCACCCTCCCCTTTTACTGGAACGTATAAATCAATCATGGAGCATTGTAATATTATGCTGTAATCCTTCGAAGAAATGGATAACCTATTACAATTGGAAAGCTTAACAGTAAAAATACTTCATTGAAAATACATAAGAAATACTATTTTACATACATCAAGCACTCTATTCGAATATACGAAAAAAGTGCTTGATGTTCCTACTTTCATTTATTTAATCGTTACTTTCTGATGCTGCATCCTTACTAAAACCTCTAAAATCTCCGAAACAATCTCCAAATTTGTACTTTGTTTTCCTTCTAATAGTTCTTTATTGTCCTTCTGTATCATTTTGAATGTCCAATTATTATTAGGAGATGTCAAAACATGCATACCTTCGATAACCCAATGGGCATCCTCTTTGAAAAATACCATTAATCGATTATTATGTATCATACTTTTTAGCGCAGCATCCAATTGACTACTTATACGGTTCCAGTTTTCTCTTGAATTGATGTCTTCCAAGCTCTGTACATCTGTTATTGCTCCAGCTTTTACCCAAGCATTATATGCCGCAGTTGGAACAAAAATAGATTCAACTATATCGACAGAGTGACTTTCTACACCTACAAGCATTCGAGGATAAATAACATTATTCCATACATGATCAGGGGTTCCATGCACATATATCGTATATTCATCTACTGAATTCTGTTTACATTCCACTACATGGTCTTTACTAAAGTAAAAATAACTTTTCTGATTTCCATCTTTTATTATCTCCACAACCATATTAGTACGTGACATGATCCACAGGGCATTGCCAAAGTTTTCTTCTAATTTAATATCCTTATCTACTAAATCAATAAGATTAAGCTTATGAAGTTTTTTATAGGTTTTCTCCCATTCTTTTTCAATTTCATACTTTGTTAGGTGTTTGAAGGGATTAGAAAAGCCTATTAAAGTTTTCGTATTTAACGTTTGCATCATTACAAAAATATCCTGTACTGTAAATGTTGGAATCATTATTTTCCCTTCTTTCTCTTTTTCTATTAGAATTCTCCTCTAACTACCTACTACTCAAAATAAATCGACTATTTTTTCTTATTCTTTCTCTTCCTTTTCGTATCCCTTTCACTCTTTGATAACCCAAACTCAGGAAACATTTTCTTTACTATATCCATATTTTTTTTGATGAAAAAGTATCGATGAATATTGATTGAAAGAAATGCAGTAAATAAAGATAAAATCGAGAGACAAACAATGATTAATATACTTATTCCAGAGTCTGTATATACAACTGACAATATTAATTGTCCCAATATATACGAAGCTCCAGCTAGAGATGCCCAACCTACGGGAATAGAACGTTTTTGTTGCAGGTTATAATATGTCTCACTATAAAGAGCCTTCCAATTCATCCAGTTCATACCACCAACTAATAAGATGAATAATATGGTATTACTTAAAAATGGACCCCAGCTAGTTATTCCAAGATTAATGAATAACAATTTCTGAATACTAACGAAATAGACGTAAGTATTGACAATTCCATATACACCTAAAAATAAAAAATATGATTTTTCATATTTATAAGGAGCTACTATATATATTATTCCCCACAATGTTATTAGAAAAGTAGGTATAATAGCAGCATAGAAAAATGACCAAGAGAATGGCTCCCCCAAAAGGGGAAGAATCCCAATTAAATATAAAAACACGAGGAAATTCCCGATAATACTCTGTTTATTTTGTTTTGGTGATTCAAATTTTAAGTAAGATGAAAAAATATTGGTCATTCTATCTCTTTCTATTGGAATTCTCTCCTAACTATTTGAACCAAGAAGATACGGAGTCAATAAGCCCTTTAGTTCCTATCTTAATAGCATCTCCTACTGAATCTCTTTGTCCATCATTATTTACATCAAATATTTTTATCTCACTCAATAAAGTAGTTGCAACAACTCCCACAACTAACCCAGCTACAGCACCAGCTACTACCCCAACTGGTCCTCCAAACGCACCGACTGTAGCACCAGCTTGTGCACCAGCCCAAGCCGAAGCTGCCATTGAAACGCCGGCTACTGCGACATCCCCGGTTACATTACCAGCTATTTGACTTGCTGACTCATTATTTTGTACACCATGTATAATATCTCCACCCGCTGTAGCAAATACGCCAATATATCCAAGTTTATTTGCAGAGAAGCGAAAAGTAGATTTTACGTTTGTCGCTGGGTCTACTCTTTTGTAAATCTTTTCATAGTTTGTAGCGTTAGCTCCAGAATAAGTTTTCTTTTTTACACCAATCAATTCTGGTCTAGTAATCTTAATAACTGTTTTTGTAACATTCTGTTTCGTTGTTCTTGTAGTTCTAGTAATGCCGAAGCCCTTGGAAGCCAATTTTACATCTTTGTATGTTGCATTTCCCGCAGCAGCAAATCCTACAAAATTCGCAGCAGCGTTAATTGGCTTATTTTCCCAATCGTTTATATCTAATCCAACAGTGATCATAATGCCTTCCCATAAATTCTTCTCTGTATACGCTGGGGCTGATACTTCTACATTATTCTGTTCTACTCGTGGATCTGCAGCAAGCATATCTATTTGGTGCTGCAAATAGAATTGACCAATCGGCGTTGCATCCTGCACATAATTCCAATCCTCTGCCGGGAAGTTAACATCCGTTAATCCTTCTTCCATTAAATATTCAATATCTGTTAACCAGACTTCCATATTTAAAATGGCCGCTTCTATGAGAATTAGTGCATTTGTTTGAGTCAAATCGAATTCATTTAGATCAGTTACGGTGTTATCCCTTGAAGTTCTAGCACTAGTTACACCTTCCTGCACACCACTGTCATCTAAATGTGGCAACGCTACTATATCGGAAACAGAATCCATGATGTTATTGGATTCATCCGTCAAATTAGCTGTTACTTGAGAAATTTCGATCAATCCCTCTTCTACTTCCCCTTCCAGATACGCTTGTCGAATATAGCCATTGGCATCTGGCTCTAAAGCCTCGAGTGCGGAATTCATCGTAGTAAGGGTAGTATTGTATAAAGATTTAAACGTTAAGAAGAAATGTAGAAACGGTGAATGGCAATCATTGTAGAACGATCTTATTGCATTCCCACCCTCGCCTTTAAGAGTTTCCTCCATAGCTACTAAGCCTTGGACTGCAGTTTGAATGGCACTAATTTCTCCCTCTAGGCGAGTGAGCATATTAATATTACGCGCTAGACCATCATGGAATGGTTGTACGTCTAGAATTTTCATCTTGCCACCATCCTTGGCCCATTTACAGTACACTGCATAGCTGCCGATACTTTTTGATCAGACTCTTCCATAAAGTCTACTGAAGCGGATGTAGTTTGAATATTTTTGGTTGATAATGTTTGATATTTTACTAATAATTGGTCCAGTTTTACGGATAATTCATTGAACTTTGTAACGACATCTAGGGTATTACCCGTAATAGGCGGCTCCGCTTTTGGGTTTAGCAGGTCAACTGCACTAGTCATTTCTCCAAGTTGATTTTCCACATCAGCATATACGATTTTAACTTCCGTAGACATAACGCTTCTCCCCCTTGCAAGTTAGTTTGCTTTCGCTTGACGTTGACGTTCTTGCTCCGCTAAAATATTGGCAATTGTTTGCTCAATAGAAGCAATTTCTGCATTCAATTCACTAATTTTAGTTGAGATTGCACTAAATACATTGGAAAATTGATTTCCTGAGATATCCACATAGCTAGTTTGAATACCAGCTTCCCTAATATCGTCAAACTTATCTGCATGAGTTCCCTGCCAGGTAGCGGCAGTTAACTCAGGCTCTAAACACTTTGGTTCATTCGTATTAAATTCGGATTGTTTCCCTTGCAAAGAAGACTGGCATGCAGTTAATCTCTGTAGTTCTTCCTTCTTTTTAGCTAATAAAGCATAATAATATCCAGGCATATACATTCCCTCCCTTTTTCATTTGGCTGGTTCAGAAGATTCTGAGGTACTTACTAACCTCGGTAAGAAAATGACAAACAAAGTAAGAATACCAATTCCTATTACCCCTAAAAATATGATTGTCCTCACGCTATTACTAGATGATTCCTCTTCTATTTTGGATACTGATTCATCTGCTAAAGCAATATCTTTTTCAGAAAATAATTTTAGCTCAGAGGATTTTGCTGTTACTGTACTTTTCTCCCCACGTTCAGCCGTTTGAAACAAATACGAAGTGTCTCCTCTGTTAGGAAGCTTCTTTCTCCCATCAAAATATATATCAACTTGCTTCTTAGGAATTGTATTTTTCATTTCGGTTTTTTTCTTATCATGTAGATAATCTGTATTTTTCTTAAATTCTAGTTTTTCATAAATAACAGGATCTAAGTCTTCTACCTTTTTTGGTTCTTCCGCAAAAACAACAAAACCATTTCCAACTAGTATTAAAAACAATATTGAAAACAAAAGACGCAATTTAACTTTCATACGCTTCATCTGCCACAGATGCTTTTGATCTATTATTTTTGTTTTTATTCATAAAATAAGTGGTCGCTAACATCACTATTGCTATAACCGCTGTGATTACTGCTCCCCATATAAAGCTAGTTTCCGGTTCATACTTAATAGACATATAAACGGTAGACAAAACATCAGGAATATTAATATCGGGCACTGCAAGTATTAGTAATGGAATGATATATAAGCACATCAACGCAACGCTAGCAAGCCACCCAACTGATTGGCCGAATTCTAAAGCCACACGAATGATGGCTGCGCCTGCAAGCAATAAAAGAATAGTAAAAATTGTCCATTCTAGCGCACGATGGTCATTTAAAATATACATATAGATACTGTAGAAACTGATAATTAGTCCAACAAGTACGGACAATAAAGCTGTCATAGCTAATTGGAGCCCAATAGGACCATCTTTCATCTGATAAGAGAAATATCCGATCAACAAACTACTGATTAATAGAATGATAAATAAAATAACAGGAGGAACTTTCTCCATTTCATCAGAAACTGCTGCTTCTCCTTTTACATCAAGAGGGTTCACAAAGTGACTAAAGGCATATCCGTTTTCCTGACCATCAACATATGTATTGGCAAGAAAGTCTTGAATATCATTATCGAATTCAGACATGGCAGCTACATTCGTATCCCATTTACCACTAAATTCATTGGATGTCTCTTTTATATTGTCTGCTTTCACAGTTAGGTCATTTGCGTAATCTACTAAACTGCTTTGTTTTTGTGATAATGATTGAATCATTCCACTTAACGTTACAAGCTGATTAGTCACATTTTGTTGACCTGCCATTACTTCCCCTTCAGAAGTAGTTGCCACTGGTTCACCAGACGGAATCATATTCGCTGGATTTTGAATTTGTGCAAGTAAGACATTTGCTTGTTCATCAATGGAATTTAGCTCATTGATTAACGATGCATGCTGCTGTTCCGCAGTTTCTTTATAACCAGACATGATGGCTGCAAACGTTGTACTAAGGTCGGACATTCCTATTTCTGTTTCTGGAATAGTCTCAGATACAGAATTCCAACCCTCTAATTCCAATTCGTTAATATCCACTACATTTTTCAGCAAAGCTGTTAAAATTGCATCCTTTAAAACAACATCCTTATTGGCACTATCTCCGCCCTCATTAAGAGTGAATTCAAATTGTTCTAACGTAGCATAGTAGGATAACAAAGAACTTGTATCTGTTTTAGCTGCACCTTTTGCAAAAAGCTCTTTTAATCTAGCTCGCTGATTTTTTGATAGGTGAGTATTAGCTAACAACTCTTCTTCTTTTTGTATTATTTCCATTCCTATACGTGCAGTATCAGTTGGATAAGTATTAACAACCTGTTGGACAGATTCATATTCTCTATAAATAGAGCTATAGTTCTCTAATAGTTTTGCATACTCTGTAGAAGCTTTTGAATAGTCAGCAGTTCCTGTTTGGTTTGCATTCACCCATGTTGTTTCTCTTTCAGTTAAGCCGGCTGTAATTGAACCAAGTTCCGCTTGAAGCTGATCAATTTCGCTTATAAAGGTGGATGCTGGATCCGTTTCTGCTACTTTTGTTTTTAAGGAAGTTAATGCGGATAATATACTTTCTACTTTCCAGCGTTCTTGTTCTAATCCAGGTAAAGTAGCAGAAGCTTTCTCCGCTGCTTTTTGTTCCAGCTGTTCTTTAATAGTAGTAAGCTGACTTGGCTCTGTTCCTAAAGAAGCTGCAGAAAGCACTGCATTGGTACTTTTTCCTGTCTCAATACCTTTTTCAAGATTATCTAAAATTGTATTATTATAACGGTCGATTGCAGTACCTTGCACTACTAGTAAATCCTTAACCTGCCGATCTACTTCTTTTTTTCGTAGTTCCGATAATGCATTAAATTTTTCTTTATTTGTCTCAACAATATTATTTACTTTTTGAATTTCTTCATTTAATTTGTTATTACTATCCTCCAGCATTTGTACAGAATTATTGAATTGCTCTGCTTGTGTTGCTGCAGCTGCATGAATTTTGGCTAAACTATCATCCTGCACCTGTTGTAGAATTTGTCTTTGTGTATTCTGAAACTCCTTATATTGCTGTACATAGGTGATGAAGTTGTTCATTTGTAATCCAAACGAATCAGCATTTTCAATACGGCTAGTATGGGCATTATTTGCAGATCCGATCGTAGTTTGCAATAATGCCATTTGGTCTTTTTGTCTTTGCATCTGTTCAGCCAACGTTTCTGATTCTGGCTTATAATAGGCAGACATGGCACTAAGAAATTCTGTTTCTTTTCCTAAAATACTCGTAAATTCTTTTTTAATATGATTCATTTCCTGCGCTATATAGCTCCAGTACAACGTGGAAACTTTATCATTTACTCGGTCTGTCGCTACTTCTATTTCATGTAAAACCTGTTCTTTACGTAATCCTGTTTTCTGACGCTGTACTTGATATGCAAACTCTGCTTTTTTCGGGTTTTGTTCGTCGTAAGACATTATATTTTCCGAGAAATTGGAGGGAATATATACAATTGCGTCGTACTGGTTGGATTTTAGTCCATTCTCCGCAGCCCCACGCCCCATTACTTCCCATCCGTAATCCGAGTCATCCGCTAAAATGGATACTACTTCTACACCCATTTGTACCTTTTCTGCATCCTTCGTTAAACCCATATCTTCATTTACGATAGCAATCGTACGTTTATTCGCGTTATTCAAATCGAGAATATTAACACCCATCAGCTGGAAGAAAATAATCGGAGCAGCTAATATAAATAGAATTCCAACACCGTATTTTAATAATTTGGTATTTTTAGTTGATTTCATTGTACTTTCGTCCTCTCCAACTCACTTAATGGAATTTTTACTTTCGTTGCGTTCCCATTCAAAATATAATGCGCAAATCCAAGTGGTAGCTCTGCTTCTTTGCGTTCATACGCTACTGTAAACAAAGTTTGCTCCGATTTTTTCATGTACACGAGTGCCTGACGGACAAGCTTCAACTCATTCGTAAAGGCGTCATAGCCCTTCGTGATTTCTGCATTATTTCCTGACATAACGACATTAAAGCCTAAGTGAGCGTAACGCTTCATCAATTTTGCTAGTCTATCCTGCAGGCTAATATCAGCTACTTGTAGGAATCTTGTATATCCATCGATGACGAAATAAGAAAGTGTAATTTCTACAGATTTCCCTTGTTGAATATTTTCGAGGTAAGTTCGCTCTACTTCTGCATAATATTGCTCTGTTCGAGTAATCCATTCTGCCAAATTCTCTTTAGTTTCCAGATAGTCAATGGCATCATACTCAGCGAATCTTGATAATCCTCGGTCAAACGAATCAAATATAGAAATGAATCCTGTCATCTGTTCTAAAAGTGTGTGAAGCATCCAAGTAATCGTATTTGTCTTCCCTCTTTGAACCTGTCCAATAAGTAGACAATGACGATTTTTCTTAAAGTCAATAGAAATTGGAAGCACTGTATCCTCATCCAACCCAATCGGAATGACTCCATCTTTTTTCTTTCCATCCAAGTAGAAGGAGAAATTTGTAGATGTAAGCTCGAGCGGGAGCATCGGAATTGGTTTCGGAAGATTTCCTTCCAAGTATTGCTTTCGTAAATTACTCACTTTTACCTTAATGGACTCCAATACTTCATAGTCATCTGCTCCACTAGCAGGTAGGTAAATTTGCGCAAAGTAAGCATCCTCTTTTTTCAGAATGGCTCTACCTGGGAATGGTTCTAAGTCAAACGGTACACGACCGATTACTGTAAATGACTCCGTAGTATCCATTAAATAATGAACAATCTTCGTTTTTAAGTTATTCATTAAGGACTGTCTAACTGATTGAACTCTTGTCGCAGCCACAAACAAATAAATTCCAAGTGATTGACCATCTCGACCAAATTGAATTAGTTGAGCCTCTAACTCTTCCATTTCTTCACGGACAATATCATAATTATCTACAACAATATACAGAAGAGGTAACGACGAAGTTGATAGCTTATTGTACATATGGATGTTACTAACCTCTGATTGCTGGAAGGCAATTTTTCGCTTAGCAATCTCTTCTTTTATAAGCTTAACTAGTTTATCTCTTTTCAGTTCTTCATCAATCGTGAAATAATCCGCGGTATGCGGGAGCTGTCTAAGTGGTAGCAGTGATCCATTTCCATAATCGAGCAAGTAAAAGTTCGCTTCTTCTGGAGATAGGTTTTCCGCAAGTCCCAATATTGTAGTAAGTAATGTATAGGATTTTCCATAGCCTGAGGAACCAAACACTCCAAGATTTCCATCCTTGGTCCAGTTATAAGCAATTGGTGTCTGGCTTTGTTTATCAGGTTCGTCAATCATTCCTATAGGAAAACCAGATTGACTAGTAGATACATCTAATTGCTTTTCAAGACGGAATCCTAATGGCTCTAACCAAGGACTAGCCACCTTTTTGATATTCAAATCAGCAGTTGTCTCCGCAATTTTCGCTGTCACTGCTTCCATTTCTGTCATTCCTCTAGATTTCTTTTTCACATTTGTTGCTATACCAGAAAGTGGGTACAAGCCGAGATCTGTGACAATTGCCACGTCATCTTCTCCCTCTAGCACTTCTTCCTTGTAAGGGGCCCCGCTCCATGCAGATTGGAATAGCTCATACACTTCATTATTTCCAACTTGCAGATAACCGCGACCAGTTACGGTGATAGAAGCGGCATCTCCGTTTTTCAGGATTTCTTTACTATCCGATGCATCCTGTACCTTTAATGCAACTCGGAATCTTGCATTACTCCAAATTTGTTCGTCTATAACTCCTCCGGGCTTTTGAGTAGCTAAAATAAGATGAACTCCTAAACTTCGTCCAATGCGAGCTGTACTCACAAGCTCTCGGATAAATTCAGGTTCTTCTCGTTTTAACTCTGCAAATTCATCGGAAATGAGGAATAAATGAGGAAGTGGTTCCCTCGCTCTTCCTTCTTTATATAGTGTCGTGTAATCATCAATATGCGTAACGATGTACTGATCAAACAGTCGCTGCCTTCGTTTAAGCTCACTATTTATAGAAGCAAGTGCCCGCATACTAAAGTTTTTACTGCCTTCAATATTCGTAATTGTTCCCAATAAATGCGGGATATGCTTGAAAGGCTGTGCCATTCCTCCACCTTTGTAGTCTATCAATAAGAAAGCTACTTCATGTGGATGATAATGAACTGCAAGTGATAATATATACGTCTGTAAAAATTCACTTTTACCCGAACCCGTTGTACCTGCTAATAAACCATGAGGACCGTGCGCCTTCTCATGCAAATTTAATGCAACAAGTTCATTTTTTCCTTTAAAACCAATCGGAACAGCAAGTGATTTAGCTGACTCGTTCAATGCCCAATTTCGAGCTATTGGAACATCCTCAATATCCTTAACGCCGAACATCTCTAGAAAACTAACCGAGTTAGGTATAGAGTTTTTTATGCCTATTTGATGGTTCAAAGTTCGAAGCATTCGTGTAAATCGTTCGTTGGTCGTAGCATCAAATTCGTCTAAATTGAATGCAATATCTACCGCCTTGCCTGCCTCAATGAGGATATCCCCTTCGCGTTCGTTTACGTATCGAATAAGTGTGTGCACATTCTCAGTCATTCGTTCTTGAGCAGATTCCGCGAAAATAACCGATATTCCAAGGTCTTTTGTATGTTTACTTTCTAAGTATTCCAAGATGACATGCTCTGCAAGCAATGAGTAATCCGAAACGAAGAAAACTAAATGTGGGGCAAATATTGTTTTACCCTTCTGATCATCTATATCTCTCTCGCGAATAATTTCATATAACGAAGACAATAATTGATCTCTTGTTTCCTCGTTATGTATCAAACCTCTAGCATGCATATGCGGCAGCTTAAAATGGGGTAGCCATTTCATCCACTCTACATCGGCATATTCCTCATGATTGAAAATATATATAAATCTTGTATCATGGTAACTTTGAGAAAATGCCAACTGACCAATTATTTGCTGAAGTTCACGCTTAATAACCGATTCTTTGCCAGTTAAACCTAAAATACCTTCGGATAATTTCGTTGTAATTGGCGCAGAAGGAATCTCTTTGTAAACCTGTTCCATTCGCTGTGCTTGTTCGAGCAAATCATCTATTTCTCTATTAGCTAAATCACCAGAGGATAGTTTAATATCATAGCTAGCTTTTACACTTCCAGTTCCTAATCTGAACTCTAAAAAGTCATGGCTCTCAAGTGATCTTTCCCAAATTCTACTGGATAAATCATTGGTCATTTGTTTCATTTCTTCAAAACTAGGGAAATGATAGTTCAACACTTTCTTTTGTTTCTCGGCAAGCTCATAAAGCTCCTCTCTCATGTTCTCTAAATATGCTTTATACACCCGGCGCCTTTTCTCCGCATTCTGCTTATGCTTCTTTTTGTCACGGAAATACTGAACAGTAGAGGTAACTAGTACTGTTAAAAACATTGTAATTGAAATAATTACGAAAATTCCTCTTGGTATAAAAATTGCTACAAGTGCCATAACAACGAGCATCACAAGTGGTGGAGCTATAATGAGCCATAATCCTCTTCCGGAATCATCTGTTTCCTGTGTCGGAAATGTTAATGAAATTTTGTCATCTGGAAGGTCATAAATCATTCTTGGTGTACGACGATAATCAGGATACATCTGCAGAATTTCCGACTCAGGAACATCTATAATAGATAATTTCGTCTCATAAGGAATCGATGCAGTTACCTCTAGTAGGTCTTTTTGGAGTAATTTCATTTCCATGAATGCCCACTGAAGTATATCTCCATCAGCAAGAACCGTGTTAGATTCCACTAACTTACCGTTTACATATAAAGGACAGCCAAAGTCTTTCTTTATAATCCATCCATCGTTTATTTTATTTAGGGAGAAATGTCCAGACTCTACTCTTGGAAAACTTGTTTTCAGTCTTTGAAATGTCGCGATTTCTAATTGGGTATCAAACGAAACTTCATTGTCAAAGTCTATAAAGTAAGTTTTAGAAGTTATTGGAGTAGACGAAGTATATAAATGAAGCACTTTTTCTTTTTGTTCAATCGTAAGACCCTCATCGTCTGTGATCCTTCCAAAAGATTTGTCTCCACTATAAACAACGAGCACATTATCCTCCTTTTTTAATGTAAAAGGACCATTCCCAAAAGGAAATGTCTGTATCGTAATATCATGTTCTATGGCAGGACCAATAGTTAAAGATGTAAAGTCACTTTCTGGTAGAGTTATCCGCTGATAATTTTCGTCGTAAAACAACCATAGTTGTTGCAATAGCCACACCTTCTTTCAACTACTTTAGAATTTTAACTATCCATAATTTCTTACTTTGTTTGGTGTTACTTTGTTTGATCTGTTTGATCTGTTTGATCTGTTTGATCTGTTTGATCTGTTTGATTTGTTTGATCTGCTTGCTGCTGTTTTTCTTGTTGTTCCTTTTGCTTCTTTTCTAGCTCTTGTTGTTCTTTTTGTTTTTGTTCTAGTTCTTGCTGTTCTTTTTGTTTTTGTTCCAGTTCTTGCTGTTCCTGTTGTTCTTTTTCTAGTTCTTGCTGCTCTTGTTCTTCCTGTTCTTGTCGTTCTTTTTCTTCCATTTCTTCCATTAACTTTTCGTATTCCTCTACTTCTTGATCAATTTCATTTAGCTGTTCTTGCATTTCTTCACCAGTTAAATCTCTATCTGCCTTCACTTCTTCTCTTAACTTCAACAAAGCATAGGTGATTAATTCGCCATCTTCCATTGCTCTTGCAATATCTACAGCATTTTCCGCCTCTCCACGACCGAGATAAATCCAATATCTTAAATAATCTGCATCGGTTTGCAATGTAATATTAGAAAGCACATTTTCTTTTTGCTCTTCATCCAAGCGTTCGTTGGTAACAGATGAGTACGCAAGTTCGTAAAGAACAATATATGGCATGGACTTAACGCTATAAGGGCTTAAAGTTGTTACTACTTGGCTGTAGTTTTGACCGAGGAAGGATGCTTGACTATCTATAAAGCTTTTCGTTTTTGGCTTTTCATGTACAAAATATATGATTGTAAATATAATTGCTGGAATGATAAGTACAGCTAGCCCAATCGATAGCCATTTGGTAACTTTCCACTTTTTTCGAGGGAGCTTCACATTTTCTAGTTCTTTTACTTCTAGTTGCTCCATTTGCTGACTTATGAAGTCCAGTAAAGAGTCACTTTCTTTCATGGACATAATGGTAGCGCCCATTTCTTTTAGTTCAAGAATCTCAGAATACTTTAAATACTCTTCAAATGTGAAAGAGCCGTCTATTGCTGCTGCAACTACGGCTTTTGTTTCTAACCAGACGCGCTCATCATTTGTTTCAAATGGCGGTAAACTCCCTAACACTCCATAATAAAGAAAAATAGGATCCATCCCTCGGCTATACACAATGTTTTCCGGGGACACGATTAAATTTAAGCGAGGATATGGATGCGAATAAACCTTTTCCACCAGTTGGTAAGCAAACATCCAACGAGATTTTTCATCCTCTGATTGAATGACATCAAAACGCTTAAAGGACGCTGGGATATCTGCTTGAATAATTAGCTCGTCATCGGTTATTACTATGTCTTTTTTTATTTTTGGATTAACTTCCTTTAGAAAAATAATTTCTTCGGTTCGCTTGAATCCTACTCTCTCTTTTTGAAAGACAAAAGTAGTTTTAAGCGGTTCTTCATTTATTTCTGCACCTATTCGGTTTTTTAAGTATGTATGTGAACGTTTGGCCATCTTTGTAGCTCCTTCAAATAATTTCAATTCGGTCACCAGTCGTTATCCCGCAATGGGCTAACGTCAAATGTCCTGGGAATATTTTATCTTTATTCACTACGCGTACCCAATGGCCTTCGCGTGGAGTTTTGGAAATAGAATTGGCCTGCCAGGCGATATCAATCATTTTTTTCATTGTATAGTAATCAGAAAGTCTTAGATCTAAGACTTTTCCATCGTATTTAGAAAGATCTACTGTAATTTCTATATACATTCTCTCACCCCAATTAAGGAAAAAGCGCCTTCCTGAGTGGGAATGACGCTCTACTATTTTGACATGCGGAACTATTAATTATCCGCGAATTTGACTAGCAACTTGTTGGTCTGCATCTTGCAACGCTTGACCAGCACGGCTTAATTGAATACCTACTTCACTTAATAACTCACGCATTTCATTGAAATGAGGTTTAAGTCTCTCATATTGCTCAGCGAAGGCAGCACTAGAAGAACCTTCCCACATTGACTGCAATTCACCGATCATGCCATCTAGGCGACCAATTTGAGAAGCAACCTCCCCTGATTCATGGTTGTAGCGAGAAGCCATAGCATCTAACTCAGCTGGTGTTACGCGAATAATTCCTGACATTCCATACATCTCCCTTATCTTGAAATTTTGTGGCATTTATAAAATAACTGCGTTGTGCTTTCAAAAAGCCCTCACAGATACTTCCTAGATTGATATAATAGAGTAATTCAAAGTTCAACTAATACCCGATACCCTCTACCTACTTGTTTATAAACCTACTTTTAAATAAATTTACAATTTTTTTTGAAAATTTATAAATCACATAATATGGTAGAAGTGTTAGTAAAGTTTTCCTTTAATATAATAGATACCACTACATATTCTTATAGTCAAAATTCCTACAAAAACACAAAAAATTTAGTAGCCCTATAAACTCATAGACTTTTGTCACGTAAACTAACTACTAAATTTATATAACATTTTTTTGTTTTTAATTTTGGACAAAAATAGAATATTTAAGCGCAAAAATACCAAATAAAAATTTATTGATTACTTTTTACTCATTTTTTCAATATTAAGCAACAAAAATACTTCGATATAAAGATACTCAAAACTACGATTTTTTCCATTACTAACCAATTGAAATTCTTTTAGTCTTATTGAATTGAATTGAATTAATTTCATGAAAGTCGAACAACTTTGATTTCTTCTTCATGCCGACGCTTTTCACTCCAATTAACATTATCGACTTTTTAAATAATAAATAAAAATTGTGATATCACATAAACATTCGAATTTTTAATGAAATTGACACAATTACTCAAAATTAATTTTTCGAATAAATATTATTTAAGTTGATCCATTTCTCGGCTTTAGACAATATAAAAAGCATTCTATTCAAATGACTAAAATAGAATGCTAATTTATCCAATTTAATTGCGCAGTATAGTCTTTAGCACTTTACCACTTGCATTGCGTGGTAAACTATCGATGAATTCCACTTCTACTGGCAGCTTATATTTTGCCAATTTTTTTGAGCATATCGTCATAACATCTTCTTCTTTTAGTTCCTTGCCTTCCTTCAGTACAAGATACGCTTTTGGGACCTCTCCATATATCTCGTGGGGAATACCAATTACTGCTGCTTCAAGTACTTGTGGTATTTCATAAAGAACTTCTTCCACTTCTACTGGGAATACATTTTCCCCGCCGCGATTTATCATGTCTTTTTTTCGATCTACAATATATAACAGTCCATCCTCATCCATTCGTCCCAAGTCGCCACTATATAACCAACCATTTCTAATCGCCTGTTTCGTAGCTTCATCATTTTTCAAATATCCCTTCATTAACTGCGGACCCTTTATGACAATTTCTCCGACTTGACCAGGAAGAAGAGGTTTTCCCTGCTCATCGACAACTTGAACCTGTGTTCCTGGAACCGGTTCGCCTACAGAACCTACTTTATCAAGCGCATAATGATCCTTTAACGTTGTTGCCGCTGGGGAGTTTTCTGTTTGGCCATATATATTCTGGACTTTCACTTCCGGGAACATTGCTTTTATTTTACGGATTAACTCAAATGGCATAGGTGATGCACCATAAGTAAATAATCTTAAATTAGATAAGTCGAGCGTTTCCATTTTAGAGCTATTCAATAAAATACTATACATTGCTGGTACACCAAAGAATACGGTGATTTTTTCTTGTTCCAATGTTTGCATCGTTTGTTCTGGAGAAAATCCTTCTTCAATAACGACAGTTCCACCAGCATAAATAACTGGAATACTAAATACATGACTTGCTGCACAATGAAAAAGGGGAGCTACAATTTGCATGCGATCATCTGAATTTAGTTCAAGAGCCTCACCATAAAGTTTTGCCGTTGCTCGAACATTTGCTGCTGATAGCATAACTCCTTTTGACTTACCCGTCGTACCAGATGTATAAAATATAACTGTCGTTATATTTTCATCCACCTTTACTTCTTTAAAGCACAAACTTTCATCATTTAATACGGTTTGTAGCGTATCTTCTTCTCCTACATACAAAATATCTTTGAAACTGTTCATTGTTTCTGGAATATCGTCTAATATCGATTGTAAACGAGCATCATATATTAAAGTCTTTGCCTCTGAATGGGTAAATATATAATTAACTTCTGCTGCAGTTAACTTTGTATTAATCGGTAGGATAGTAAATCCACCCAGCTGACAGGCATAATAACATGTCAAAAAGTAATCCGAGTTTATCAAATATACTGCTATAATATCTTCTTGCTTATACCCCTTCGATTGATAATATCCGGCAAGTCGTTTAGCCTGCTCGAATAATTCTTCGTAGCTTGTCTCCCTACCTTTAAAAGAAGTAATAATTTTCGTTGGTTGTTCCTTTGCTAAATATGCCAATCTCTCTGATACTAACATTCTATTCCCCCTTTTTCACTTTGGAGCGCAGAATATTCAGAAGTAAAAGAATATTTACACTTTAATGATATTATACATAATTACTAGAGAAATCATAACTAAATAAATGGGATGAAAGATCGAATGTTTGACAAAAATTAGAATCGGTCGAATAAGCTAAAAATCGGTCGTTAACTACTTAGAATCGGATGAATATGTCATTTTATCGGTTGAAAATCATGGAGAATCGGTCGAATAAGATAGATAATCGGTCGATTACAGCGAGCTCTCCCCCTCAAAAAAACTCCAGCGAGGTTATTTCTCGCTGGAGCCTTTTTTATTGTTCATCTTTTCTTTCGTCCATTGATGGTAAGTCTTCAAACGGGTGAAGATCATCCGTCGATGGGATATTATAGCCCGTGCTCAGTGAATCTTCCTCATGGGCAGGATTTACTTCATTTACATCAGCTTCCTGAATTGGGCTCACCTCGTCCATGTGAGGGCTTGTTCCTTTTAAGCTTTGTTCTGCTTTTTTAGGATCTTGAAAGTTCTCTTTAAATGATTCTTTCATTGACTCTTTTTCCTGTTGATATTTTTCTTTTGATACTTCTGCGTCATCTAAGCTTTTTTCCATCTTCGTCAAATATTTTGCAGCATGCTCACGGCCTCCAAGTCCAAATGCAAGTCCGAACGCCAATGCTACCCCACCCAAGATAAGGATGAATGCCGCATTTATAATAGAAGCAGCAATACCTAATTGATCTAATGCCATGAAAAATGCAAATGCTAAAATAGCATATTTCGCTACATAACGAAGGAAATGTGGTGTACCTGATGAATGCGTCATCACGTTTCCAACCACTTTTTCTACTAAATTAGCTAACCAGAATCCTACTGCTAGAATGATAATCGCTGCAATTACTGATGGCAAGTAAGCAAAGATACCTGTCGCCAACGTTACCATAAAGTCTAGCTCTAATAATTGAAGTGCTTCCACTACGAATAACAAGATAATAACAACTTGAACAATCGTCCCTATTAAAGTTGCAAACGATGGAGCTGCTCCACTAGCAGATTTGAATCCCATTTTTCCAAATATTGAATTCACACCTAATTTTTCTAGCAAAGAGACAACAACATCCTTAACCCATTTAGCAGCAATAATGCCCACTAACACTAGTACAATTGCTACGAAAATCTTCGGCAACATAGTCATAACATCATTTAACATTGCTATTGCCGGTCCTGAAATACCCTCTAAATCTAAAATTTCTAGTGCTGTAATCGATACTGGAATCATGATTAATATAAATGCAATGATTCCTACAATTTTTGATAAACTAGTACCCTCAACAAAAGAAGATAGTTTCCATTTATCTGCTAAACGGTCCACTCCTGCTGATTGTAATAACTTCTCTAGTAAATTACGAACTAGTTTCGCAGCAAACCAACCAATCGCAAATACGATTGCCGCTGAGATTAACTTCGGTATAAAGCTAAAGAAGCTTGCGAGCATTCCTTCAAATGGTCCACTTAATCCGTCAATTCCTAATGCATTCAACACTGCTGGAATGAACAAAAGGAATATTAAATAGTAAGCAACTTTCGCTGCATTATCTGTCCACTTAGCTTGGTGTTCTGGTTTTGCGTCGAATCCTGCCTTCTCTGAGTATTTATTTAAATTGAGCTTCGAACCAGCTATTTGAATACCTTTTTTCACAGCCGTAGCTAAAACCCATGCAAATAATAATATTAAAGCGGCTTTCAATACGTTCAGGAAAGCTCCAGTTAATCCCGAATACATCGAAACAAATGGTGTTGCCATCGTATTCAAATTCAAAATATTAAAGAATAGAACTAGTGCCAAAATCAAAATAATAACAAATACAACCTTACTAATAATCTTCTCTACGGTCCATTTGGACTTCGTGTTTCCTAATCGTTCATTCACCCGAAACTTCCTCAATAACTTGTGGGTAGCGTTTTCCAATACTTTCGCAACGATAAATCCAATTACAAGTACAAGTATTGCAACGATTAACTCGGGTAAATAAGATAATGTATCATTCCAATAATAGCGATCTAGCATGCTCTCTCCTCCTTCTATTCAACTTTATTCATGTTGTTCACATAATTTAGTTACCCTCCATGTAGTAAAATTAAACAGGAATACAAAAAAAATCCAACGCCTCAACTAGAGGATTGGATTAACTAAATTCTATGATTTTAAACTGTCAATGGCCTGTTTAACACTTCCATATGTATTAAAAGAAGTAAAGTCAATTCCTGCTTTTACCACTGTCATCGATAAATTAGGGCGAATACCAGAGAATAAAACATGAATACCTAATAATCCAAGCACATTGTGAATTGTGAATATATGCTGAGCTATTTCCGTATCAATTGCTAAAATTCCGCTGAAGTCAATAATCAGATGGTCAACCTTTAAACTTGGTATGGTAGGGACTACATAATTTAACAAATGCTGCACACGAGTATAATCAATTGCACCTATTAACGGTAAAACTGCTACACCGTCTTGAATAGGGACAATCGGTGCGGATAACTCATTTATTTCTCGTTGATGATCCTTCATTAATTTATCTCGATAAATTTCATAAGCTTGAATAGTTTCTGACATACTTATATCCATTAAATAACAGAATCTATTATTTACTTTCACAACATCCTCTGTCGATAACTCATGCTCGATCGATATTTGAGATATTTTTTGTAAAAATAACAATCTATTAACTGCATATGGCTTAATAACAGTAGAAAATTGACGAAACACCCTCGCTTCTTCTTCACCGTTCTGTTTACTCCACTCCTTCAGCACTTCCTCTGCTGACTCTTTAGAATCTTGTAGGGATTCAGCCAGCAATACCAAAAACTGTACATTTTTTTGAATGGCATGTTCAAGCTCTTCCTGCGTTAAGTTAATACTCAAATTGTCCAGTGCTGTATCCGTAATATCCCGTATAATCGCCTCTGCATTATTCACTAAATAATCACTTACTTTTTGTATAGGTTCCATTCCTTCGCTCCAATCCCCATTCTTTATAAAGATGCTGTTACCTTATCTAACTCCTTTTTTGTAATTTTCCAGTGCGATGCATTCCACTTAGCTTTCCCATTCACTATTAAAAATGCTTGAGGAGATTCATGTTGAATTCCAAGGTCAATTGATATTTCATTGGATACAGGACGGTGCTCTATAACCTTCACCAAATAACAATCCATCGGTTTTTCAAACGCACTGAATTCTCCGTACGCATGAGCACTTACTGGACAGGTTGTACTATGTTTGAACACCACTACTGGTTTTTCACTTGACTGCTTCAAAACTTCCTTCCACTGATCCACAGACGTAATTTCCGTATAATTCACCATTCAATCATCCTCCTATTTATGATAACCTTAACACTCTTTTACCCACACTTCCCTAAACCTAATCCTCTTTTCACAAACAGCTTTTATTGATTCTGACTATTGTAAATATATACTAAACCAAACACGCTTGTTTAATCAAGAATGTTTTAGGTTATTAATATACTAAAGGTTTTAACGCCTCGAAAGGAGTAAACAACATGAAAACTACAAAATATAAAATACTCAGCTCTACATTATTAACTTCTGCACTAATTCTAGGAGCATGCGGTGGCAACAATAATGACGAACCAGAAGAAAATGTGCCCAACGGTACTGTCGTAAACCCAGAAGAGGATAATACAGTAGATGAGACATTCACAGATGAGAATCCCGAAAATGAATATGGATTCACCAACTTCGACCTGCACATCGATACATCCGATAACACGGATTCTGTAGTGGCTCAGTACAATGTCGAAACAGAGGAAGCAGTATATATTAATATGCATGCCGCCTCTAGTTTAAAAGGTGATGCTGCCTATGCACTTCTTCAACCAATTTTCGTAGAACTGCAGCCCATGAAGGATATGAGTGATGAAGAAGTAATCCAAAGAGTAGCGTCGGCATTCGAAGTAGATGAGTACACAAAGTTTGATTTAAAAATCGAGTATGAAGATGGAAAGACTAAAACTTATACCGACGAAAATCAATAAAACACAACACAAAGCCAAGTTAGATGTCCTATCTAACTTGGCTTTAAATAAGAATGGATCAGTCTTCCAATTTAGCGCATAATACTCCAAAAGCAGTTCCTAATAGTGCACCAGCCATTACTTCTATCGGTTGATGGCCAAGAAGTTCCTTTAATTCGCCTTCTCGTTGAACGTATTCAAAGCTAGGAAAATTTCCAGAAAGTGCTACAATATTATCTTCCAAGTCATTTACTAATTGTGCAATTTCACCTGTATGTCTACGAATTCCCTGTGCGTCATACATAACAATTGCCCCGAAAACAACTGCTAAGGCAGTTTCTGTATGACGAGTTCCTTTATTTGCAGCAACGTACGAAGCCAATGCTGCGACACCCGCAGAGTGAGAGCTTGGCATTCCACCCGTTGTAAATGCCTGCTTCAAATCCCAATCGCCCGTTAGCTTTTTATGTGTTAATACCTTTAAGCCTTGCGCTAGCCCAATTGCCGAAAGTGCAGTTATAATTCCTCTATTCATTTTCGTCATTTGTATTCTCCACCATTTCAAAATTTATGTATTTTCTTTTTTACGATACCCTTTTACAGTATTAATAATCAAAATGAACTAAACTTTTTTCATGCAATAGATACCGGTGAGAAAACATAGTCACCTCTTACGATAGCATGTCCAATTTTTACAGGAACCCTTTTTGAAAAAATTGGACCGTCCACTACAACCGTATGAAATTCTCCATTTTCTCCGCAAGCATCGATTTCTAGGGCTTCTAATTCTACTATTAATTCTTTTGAAAACTTTCTCCCAATAAATTCGGCAGGCATCATCGTTGTATTCACAACTACAATCCATGCCTCAAAGCCTACGTCTAACAACTCCTCAATAATCTTGAGTCGAGGCTCCTTCCATAACGGATGCACCGCAACGATATTCGATTTTGCACAGGTATTTTGTACCCATTCTAAGTGACCCTCAAGATCAATATCTCCAAATACACCATGCGTAATCCCTTCCGCATCACATTCGTCCATTGCCTCTATAAATTGTCCCTCATAGGAATTCCAGCTTGCTTCCTTTATTGATAATGGCACTCCTAAATGTTTTGCCTGAGCTGTCACAACTTCAAGGGGTAGTGCATGGGATTTAGAAATCTCTCCTTCCTCTTCAAACATGGTCAGTAACTTTTTCGGTCTCATTCCCATTTTCATTGCCCGATAATAGGCCATTGCAGAATCCTTCCCACCACTCCAAGAACATACAAATGGAATATCTCTCAATTTTGGCACATCCTTTCCTTACCTAGTTCTATTGTAATCTATTTTTTTGTAAATCAAGAATAGAATCTGCCCCTTCCATCACATACTAATAGAAAACTTGAAAGGAGTTCACTTTCTTTTGCTATCTATTTCTTTCACATTGCCTCGAAATAAGCTAATCAAAATGGGGATTATCCTATTAATACTTGCCACTCTCGATGCTCTATTTACTGATTTTGGCATTCAGAATCATCATATTACAGAAGCTAATCCGATTATGCGTAGTATATATGAAGCTAACGTCACAGGCTTTTATATTATAAAAATCGCTCTTCCTGTTTTATTAATCGGTATTGTGTCTAAAATAGAATCGAGACCATTTATATTGATCTTGTTAAATGTAGCAATTTTCCTCTATGTAATCGTTCTGATACTTCACTTTTTTTGGCTAACTCTTGCATTAATCCCACATTAACGGGCAGGCCGATTTAAGTCGCCACGTCCTGTGGCAACATCGGCACTAGTACATCCTGTACGTCGTAAGACTCCTATCAAGGCTTGACCCAAGTAACAAAGTATAAGTGGGAGATAAAGACCCCCCATTGATTGAAGTTTCACTTTTTTTGTATGTAAATCCAGCAACTAACTTGCTGCTGGATTCTTTTTAGCACTCTTTTCCTGCTGCTCCCAACGCTTTAATAATGGAAAAGGGTCGTAAGCCCATTCTGTCCGACCGTTAAATTTATACATTCCGTAGTGCAGATGTGGCGGGAATTTTCCCGAGGTTCCCTGGCGACCATAACCCGAACTACCAACGTAGCCGATGACGGTTCCTGGTTCCAAAAAATCACCTTCTTTTAACTCCTTCGTATAACCTGATAAATGGGCGTAGTAGTGATAGGTATTATTAACATCACGAATTCCTACGCGCCAACCACCGTAATCGTTCCAGCCCTTTGTCTCGACAATGCCATAAGTTGTCGACTTCACCGGTACACCATAGGAAGCGAACAAATCGGTCCCTTCATGCATACGTCGCCCACCCCAGCCGCGTCTGTCACCCCAAGTACTACGGTAACTGTAATTATGCTGTAGTGCCAGTGGAAATGCACGTCCATCAAGGTCCACCGTATTATAATGCTTATATATTTTAGCATTCGTCATGATCTGCTTAACCGCTTCATCCCGAGCGTAATATTCCTTCAGAGTTTTTTCAAAATCCTCTTCTGTTACGATGCGTTCATTCAAATAATTAGTTAGCGTGAACATTACGTCATCATCTTGTTTAAGATCAGCGAAACCATCATTATTTCCATCAAGTCCTCTACCATCAAAGAAAGTGATTGAGGTGCTATTCCGATCATCCCTTATCGGATTCAATAAACCAACCCAAAAGTCAGCTGAAAATTGAAACGCCACAACTCCATCTCGTTTTGGAAGATCACTTCGAACCTCTTGCAAATTTCGTTCGTATTGGTCAATTGCTGCCAAGTAATACCACGGTAGCATCTCACTCGAATATTTTACATAGTAATCCATGCGCATTTCCAAAGTCTGTTCCCGGGTCGGTTTCTCCTCCGCTGCCGAAACACTAGTTGAGATCAAAAAAGAAAGCACAAAAACAGAACATCCTCGCCTCAGCCAGCTTATCAAAGCCAATACCTCCTTATTCATGATGCAAATAGCTTGCCCCAGAAAAAATATTTCATGAATTACATTTTTATATTAAAAAAGAGAATAATAAAAACGACTGCTCTAAAAACAGTCGTCTTAAAAATTCACTACAATCATTTAAAATCAGCAAAAGTTTACGCTGTATAACCTTTTGTCTTACACGCATTTATAAACGCCTCAAATATCGCGAGCGAACTAGCATCACGTTTACTTATTAGGCTCTCGGGATGCCACTGAACACCCATAACAAATGAATGCTCTGTGCTTTCAAAGGATTCTATTACGCCATCACTTGCAATACCGCTTACGATAAAACCAACTGGCATATTTCGCAGCGCTTGATGATGATAGCTATTCACCTTAAATTTATCCACCCCAACAATTTTGCGTAACAATGATCCTTCTGTCACTTCTATAAAATGAGAGCCATGCCAATTTGGAGCCTGCTGATCATGCTGTAATAATAGCCCATCTTTTTGCGAATAAATATCCTGATACATATCCCCACCCATCGCAATACTCATAATCTGGACACCACGACAAATCCCTAGAATTGGCTTATTCAACTCCAACATCTTTTGAATAAGTGCCACTTCAAACAGATCTCGCTCTGGCACAATATTACCCAATCCCGGTAGTGGCTCTTCACCAAACAAGGTCGGGTCAATATCCCCACCACCAGTTAATAATAGACCATCAATTGTCGCTGCAATCTCTTCAATTCCATCTCCAACTAAATTTGGCAGCACAATCGGAATTCCTCCGAACTGTGTGATTGCATGTACATTACTCATCGGAACTGACAACAAATCCTCTTTTATATTTGACGAAACCCCAATAATAGCTCTCAACTTTGAACAATCCCCCTAAAACTACCTATTTATATAGTAAGTATATGCTTTCCTAAGAGAGCATAATTTCAACCTAGTAAATTGGACTAATGCAACTAATCGTTGTGTATTCAAGCCTATTTTTCATTCATTTTAGCTAATGCATCACTTATTAGCCCTGGCAAATACTCCTTCAAATTTTCGAATTCATATCCATGTGCCTTTGCTTTTTCATTGCTGATCAGCCAAGTCTCTGAAATATTGTATGGTGATCCGCTCTCTTTCTCCGTCGTGGCAACCACTTTCGCAGACTTCCCAACTTTTTCTTCTATATATTCAAGCAACTCTCCCATTTTTACATGTCCATTGGATGTCGCATTAATTGGCCCCTCAAAATCAGATTGACCAATCCATGCTAAGAAATCGCCAGCCTCCTCCTCTGATATAAAATCCATAGCGGCATCTAAGTTGACGAAATGCACATCCTCTTGATCTCTTACTTTTCGAATATAATAATTTAGTCTTTCTGTATAATCATTAAGTCCAATTACGATTGGAAACCTTACTGCTACGACTGGAAAAGATGAGCGTTGGAAAAATGCTGCTTCAGCTTGTCTTTTACCCTCACCATAGGAAAAGTTTTCCTTTGGTCCTACATTTAACTTGTATTCAAATGGATTGAAATCCTCTTCAGTAAATCCTTTATCTCCACCAGCTTGTTCATAGACAGATTTAGAAGATGTAAATACATACTTTTTCGTTTTCCCAGTAAACACGTCTATTGAATCTATTGCTTCCTGAGAGGAATAGCATATTTGATCAAATACGATATCCCATTCCGTATCTACAAAATTCTTTTGCATATCGCCTACATCTAACCTGTCGACCTTTACTCGACTCACTTTGTCTCTAAACGGATCCACCAGATTCCCTCGTGAGGCAATTGTTACATCAAATCCCTGTTTCAATAAAGACTCCACTAGCTGCACCCCAAAAAATCTAGTACCACCTAACACCAATGCTTTTTTCATAATTACATCCCCCTTAATCATTCATCTTCCCTAACTATCCCATTTCTATTACTATATCGTCAATTATATAATGCAATTTTCTGATCATTATCACAACTTAAATGTGTACATACTTAATCTCGGATTCTATAATGATAGTTTACTATTATAAGGTAATTTTATTCTGCCGGTTGTTATACGAGAAAGATTGGTGCTTATACAAGAGCGTTACTATCGCTAAATTTATTTCTCAATCAGAGTTAACTCTTGTCTTTGAACACGTTACTTGCGTTCGGAGGACATTTACTTGCACTTTTCTGCTAAATACTAGCTCTCATTCACTGGTTACTTGCTTTCCAAAGCCATTAACTTGCGAAACGGATAAAAATTCCAAACTCTACTTAGAGTGTTCAGAATTATTGATTGTTGAAAAATAGGTTTCCTAAACCAAAAAGCCACTCATAAGAGTGGCTTTTTGGTTATAAATAATTCCCGAATACGCCGTAGCCAAAGTAGACGGTAAGTAATGATAAAACTGCGAATACTAGATACTCTACTGTGCCGCCAGTTCTTGTTGTAATGGGAAATCGCACGGTTACCTTTAAGGGATATAGTAATTTTATGCCGTTTTTTGTTGCCATATCTAAGACATAATGACTCGCCATACCAACGAGAATACCCATAACAATAGATTCGTTGTCGACAAACGACGTCAAAAGAATGGCCATCAAAACTAAAAATAGTAAACTATGAGTGAACGATCGATGTCCAAAAAGTGTGTTGATCACCTTTGATAGTACTTTAAATCTGCGACCAATTTTACTGCCTCCATGGCAAATGTCCGGTATGATTGCTCCAATAACTCCGGCACCAACTAATAGAACAGGTTCATAATTTGAAACTTGGGCAAAAGCAAGACTTGCTGCTAGACCGCCAATGATGTGAGTGTTTCCTGTCATGCTTTATTCTCCTTTTTCTTGTATGTAGACAATTATTTTACACTATTTCTAGTGTGAAAGTTATCGGGCATTTGTACTGCTCATGTGTTCTGTTACTGATATTCCTTCTAGATGTATATGGGTAATTAAACAATCAATAAAAATGACAGATAAAAAATGATTGATGAAGAATAGATGTGGGTATAGATATATAAAGGGAGTGATGATTGTGGCAAACGGAAATAAAAGATCTATGATAATAGGGGCAGCTACCGCACTTGCAGCAGTATATTTCACAAATAAAAACAATAAAGCACAATTAAAAACAGCAGTAAAAAATTCTAAAACGAAGATTGATTCTATGGTGGCTTCTAAAAATACAAAACCAAGTCAAATGACAAAGACGGGCTACTCCGACCCAAATGATCCAGATGATAATCGTATGGTCGAAGAGGGTGCCATGACAAGCGTTCAATATTATAATGAAAATGTACAAGATGTTAAATCAAAAACAGAGGCAAAACAAGCATTTCCTAAATCTCAACAAAAGAAATTACCGAAAAAAGAAGAATCGTTACATGAAGACAACAACGATTCACCAGCAAAACAACAAAATACAGCACACGTATAAAAGCTACGTATGATTCAACATAGCAAACACCAGTGTCCCTTGTGGATACTGGTGTTTGCTATATGTAGTTAGGAAACTCAGTGGAAAATAAAGCTAATCCACTACCAATTCAATGACAGCCTGAATCTCAATACCATTTAAAGCCTGTGTAGCTAAACGGTCTGCTTCCCCATTCATCTTCCTTGGTACTAACTCATACTCCGCTTGAATTCCAAGACTCAATAGCTTCTCTTCAATTCGGTCTGCCCAACCAGTCAAATCTCTTTCGATTACTGGCCACTCGCCGTTTAAATGATTGATAACTACCTGTGAATCACCTATAAAACGAACAGGCAAATGATGAACACCAAGCAAATCCAATTCCTGTAACCCTAAATGCATCGCAGCATATTCCGCCTCATTATTCGATTCCAAACCTGTCGCGGGGGCATTTCGTCTCAATCTATATGCCTTGCCATTCTGTTCATAATAAATGACACAGCCAAGCCCAGAACTTTTCGTTTCACGGTCATATCCCCCATCAAAATATACCGTCACATTATGTGGCTCCGTCTCAATGCCTTTCAAATATCCCTTCAATTCCTTCACTGTCCACGAACTATCGAACCGATCAACAAATGTCACCTGCTTTAGTCGCCCTGTACGATCCATATCTTCCGCAAACAACAGCGCCTGCGCAGCTGGCACCTCCTCTGAAAAGAACTCCATCTCTGCTCCCCTCGGCGTTTTGTACACCCACTCCATCCGCACCTTCATCTCGAATACCTCCTTATGTAGCATTAGTATCTCCATTGTATATCAATTTATGACGCTTCTACGCGATCACATATTTCTCTTTAGTATAAAAATAGCAGTCGAAATTTTTTCGACCGCTTAAGAAAATATCCATTTATGCATATGTTAAAGATTTTTTATTAAATATCTAGTATATTTGAAATGCAAAAAGAAATTAATACACTTTTATTTAAGTATTTCGTACCCTTCTAAAATACTCATAGAGTCTTAGGAAGTTGAAATACTTAATACAAAATTGGAGGAACATACTCTATCAATAGATGTTAAAAGAAAATGCTAGCAAGACACCCAGTCTAATCTAAGTATTGCTTTTTATTCTGTTTAATCGCTTGAATATAGAATGGAAGCTCTTGAAATTCAAAGATGAATAGAGCTTGTCTGTATACTTCTCTAATTTCTGCAACTGGAGCAACTTTCTTTTCTAAACATTGACCCTTGTAATAGAGGAATTGCCCAGTAAAAAAGAAAAAGGATGTCTCTTTAGCCTTTTGAATACCAAGGTTCGCGGTTTCTAAAGCTACGTCGATGTCATTAATATCATACAGTATTTTACACTTATTAAATAATACAATTATAAGTGTTTCATAAATTTTATAATCATTATAATTTTTATGGATATGTTCCTTTAATATTTTATTATAGTGATACAAACATTTATAACTTTCACCTTTATCTCCGTATATATTTGCAATTGAATTATTTATTTTAATATGAAGGAAACGGAACTGAATGGTAGTTTGATTAGAAAAATTTAATATTCTTTTCAGACTAACTATACATTCATCAGGTTCAATCAGTTTTAAAGAATAGTTTGAAGTTAGTAATATGTATTCTAAATATAAGTTCAACCAAACATTATCTTCATCAAGTTTATTACTGTTAATAATAGAAATTACCTTTTTATAATTATGCTCTTTTAAATGAAACTCAATATCTTTTATAAGTTTTTCACTTTCTAAAACATTTTTATGAAATAGCATCTCAATAAAATACTCGACTGGGACTTGTAGCTTTAAGGCTATCTTCAATAAAGTATCTATTGCTGGATAAACTTCTCCCGCCTCTATTCGACTAATCGTCGACTGTGTACAAATATCTTTTGCGAGCTCCTTTTGGGAAAATCCCAGTTCAGCTCTCATTTTACTTATTTCAATGCCTAAGTATTTCATTTCCAACAGAATCACCCCATATTATATAAAAAAAGGACGGTAAAAAACATGAAAAAATTATCTATTATTCTATTAATCGTATTAGCAGTAGCATTATTTCCAAATGTAAGTAACGAAACTGCTTTATCAGCAAAAGGTCCAGTTACTACATTAGATCTACCATTCGTACATTAATTCAATCAAAATCCAATAAAATTATACCATTAATTTTATTGGATTTTCTTAAAAATACTTTATAAGGAGAAAACCATGCAGACAAAAGCAAAACTTGCAGTTCATCAACCTTTATTATTTAAGCATAGCTCAGATCTAAAAAATAATCATCAAAAAAATATCATTATTGAATCAAACAGCATAGAAGGAACTGATCGAAATCAAGTATTTGCATCTTCCCTGACTGCACTGGAATTGGACCTTGTATATGCAATAGATCGAAATCAGTTTGAGTTGTATTACCAACCTAAAGTGGATGCGAAGAAGGACTTAATCATTGGAGCCGAGGCACTTATTAGATGGAATCACCCGAAATTAGGGTTAATCCTACCTATGGATTTTATTCCGTTGGCAGAAAAGATTGGTTTTATAAATAAGATTGGAAAATGGGTTAAAAAAACGGCATGTGCGCAAAACAAAGCATGGCAGGAAGCTAACTTACCAGCTATTCCAGTTTCTATCAATCTATCAGCTTCTCGCTTCATGGAGAAAGATTTAGTCATCAGTATACAGGAAACACTGGAAGAAACTCAGCTTGAAGCACAATACTTAGAAATTGAAATTACCGAAACTTCTATTTTGAAGAACGAGGAAATTGTTTTCTCTGTATTAGATGAGCTAAAAAATTTAGGGATTAAAATAGCGTTAGACGATTTTGGTACTGGGTACTCTTCTTTATCCCATTTGCACCATTTTAACGGGAAAATTGACATACTTAAAATTGATCGTTCTTTTATAAAGGATTTAAGTATTGCTACACAAGAGGATGCAAATTTCATCGTACATATGATCATACAGTTATCGAATCAATTAAAAATGGATGTAATCGCAGAAGGAGTCGAAACATTGGAGCAATTAGAGGTTCTACAAAACTATAATTGCAATACGGTACAAGGCTATCTGTACTCCAAACCATTGCCTGCAAATCAGTTTGCCGATTTATTGAAAAAACAGAGGATAGATCCTATACGTTGAAAAAGGCTCCCTAGTTAGTAGGAAACCTTTAATTTTTAGAGATCTATAGATTTATCTACTTTTTAGTTTTCCTTACAGTTGGAATCCTTACTAAAGCTCCTCTGTTTTCATCTTGAAGTAATCATAATTGAGCTCAATACGTTCCCAACATAAATAAAGTTTTAATCTTTACTATATCCCCAAGTTTTGTCACTGCTTCGATTAATCTACTGATATTCTTGCCACCATTAATTGTTATATTAATATCCTATAATATTACAATTACTTTGATACTTAAAAGAGTTCTTCAATTAATAGTTTAAACATCCCTTACACATCTAAATCCAATATTGCCAGTAGAACTATCTGGTGTATTTGAACTACGTGCAGCGACTCTATAACGATTACAATAAGAATGGTGACACAGATAAGAACCTCCTCGCATCACTTTTGAAGTCTGCTTATAAGATTCCGCTAAATCTATTTGACTTTCTGGATGATTGATAAACAAGTCCGAGCACCATTCCCATACATTTCCTGCAACATTATATAAACCAAATCCATTGGATGGGAAAGACTGGGCTGGCGCAGTCCCTAGATAACCGTCCTCATTAGTATTTTCAAATGGAAATGTTCCTTGCCAAATATTACAGTAATGCTTGCCATTCGGAGTTAACTCGTCTCCCCATGCGTATTTCTTTTGTTCCAGTCCACCACGTGCTGCAAATTCCCATTCTGCTTCTGTTGGTAAGCGTTTGCCAGCCCAGTCACAGAAGGCCTTTGCATCATTCCAGGATACTTGAATAACAGGATGATCCAAACGATTATCAATTGTAGAACCAGGTCCTTCTGGTTGGTACCAGTAGGCTCCTTCGACAACTAACCACCACGGAGTTCCTGGTACCTGCTGTAATGTTTTAGCTACGTCTTTTGGTATAAAGTGATAAAAAACAAATGACCAGCCAAATTGCTCTGCCTCCGTTTGATAGCCTGTTTCCTTAACAAATTGCTTAAACTCTATATTCGTCACCGTATGACGATCTATGTAAAAAGGAGAAACAGTAATCCTTCTAGCGGGTCCTTCTCCATCCTCTGGGGATCCTTCATGGTCGTTTGTTCCCATCATAAATTCGCCACCAGACAAATAGACCATTTTCTCTTTGAATTTGATTTCCTTATCTAGTTTTACCTTAATTTGTACCGTATTCTCCTTGATTTGATTTGATAGATTAGTTCTATTCACTGAGCAACAAGTAGTTTCTTTCTTCATCTTTTCATCCCCTACACGTTAAACTTTTAACTAAATAATATAATTCCACAAATTCCAGACAACAAAATTGTTAAAATTGGATGCATCTTTAGTTTAATAACTGCAAATAAAGATAGCCCAAAAATTGCTACTAAGCTAAACGTATACCAGGACAACTCCCCAACTACATCGTTTGAAATGGCAAATTGAATTGCAGAATAAGCGATGAGTCCTGTTATAATTGGTCGCAGTCCATAAAATGCAAACTTTACATAATTATTTTCGTGAAATTGGAAAAAGAACTTAGCAGCTATCAAAATAATGAGTAATGACGGTAAAACCATTCCTGCCGTTGAAATAATAGCACCAGGTAAACCAGCAGTATGATAGCCTACAAAAATGGCACAATTAGTAGCTATAGGGCCAGGAGACATACCAGCTATTGCAATTACATCTGTAAACTGTTGCGTTGTCATCCAACCATGAACTGTAACCTCGGATTCAATAACTGGAATCATTGCATATCCCCCACCAAAAGAGACGAATCCAATCATTAAAAAGGTCATAAACAATTCCAACAATAGCATGAAGAACCCCCTATTCTATTTGCTCTGACTCCTTTTCTAATTTCGTCATGATTCCAAAGTATTTTTTTATATATAAAGCAACCAGACCTGTAAGAATCCCTCCCAAAATCATAATTACAGGATGCACTTGAAGAACATATAAAACAATAACTGACACTAGAGCTATTAACCCTGTTGTTTTATCGTATATTGATGTTAATCCAACTTTATAAGCGGCATAAGTAATAATAGCCACAACTGCAGCACGTATTCCGGCAAAAGCCGATTCTATATAGTGATTATCTTGTACATGTAAATATAAAACACTTAATAATATCACGATCCAAAACGTTGGTAACAATACTCCAAGCATCGCTGCCACTGCCCCTCTTAAGCCAGCAAGTCGGTATCCAACAAAAATAGCAGAGTTGATAGCAATTGCACCAGGTACAGATTGGGCAATGGCAAAAACCTCTGTCACCTCTTTAACAGTAATCCATCCCTTTTTCAGTACAACTTCCCGTTCAATCAGGGGGATCATAGCATATCCACCACCAAAAGTTACAGGACCAATTTTTAAGAAAGAAAAGAAAATTTCCCTAATAAGCCTCCAGTCAGTTTCCATAACTTATAACATTGCTCCTCTCTTCCTGAGAGCTAATAATGCCCTCCAACAATGTAAGGACTACTAAAAAAAAGAGTAGTTAAATGCATTGATGAAAGGCATATATATTAGTTATTCACTTATTCTTCATCACCAACACGTTGTTTAAAGCTATACAATTCTTTCTTTAACGTTTGAACCGTTTCTGCATAATTAGGATCGTGGTATATATTATTCATCTCATATGGGTCGTTCTCTAAATCGAATAATTCCCATTCAGGAGTTCTTGGATCGTCAATTGCATCTGCACAACCTAATGCTTCTCCGTAATAATAAATAAGTTTATATTGATGAGTTCTAAGACCATAGTGGGCGCCCACTTGATGCTCTACACTCAAATGTTCCCAATAACGATAATACATTGAAGTCTGCCAATCCTCTGGCGTGCGCTCTTCCAGAACTGGACGAAGACTTCTCCCCTGCATAAATTCAGGAATTTCTATACCCGCATAATCTAAAAATGTTTCGGCAAAATCGACATTTGTTGCAAAGTCTCTCGTAGTAGTACCAGCTTTAATAGCGCGTGGATAGCGAATGATAAATGGCATTCTAAGTGATTCTTCATACATAAATCGCTTATCATACCAGCCGTGATCACCAAGGAAAAAGCCCTGGTCTGATGTGTAAACCACAATCGTATCATCAGCAATACCTTCTGAATCCAAATAATCTAGTAATCTCCCTACATTATCATCAATGGAAGCAATGCATCTTAAATAATCCTTTATGTAACGCTGATAGTACCAGCTCTTCAACTGCTCCGGAGTTAAATCCTCAGGGGGTTCTGCCTTAACATCACGAGTGACTAAATCACGGTCAACTCTCATCTTCGCTTCCTTGGCAGCAGATGCCTTGCCAGAATAATCATCATGAAAAGTTAACGGTTCTGGAATATCCACATCCTCATATAAATGAGCATGCTTTTTATCTGGATCCCAAGGACGATGAGGTGCTTTATGATGACACATTAGCATGAATGGTCTATCTTTATCTCGTTTTTCCATCCAATCAATTGATAAATCTGTCACTAAATCAGTGGCATAGCCTTGAACTGTCTTTTCTTCTCCCATTTCAATCATCGTTGGATCATGATACACTCCTTGACCAGGGAAAATATTCCAATAGTCAAAATCCGCAGGGTCATGATTTTCTCCATGTCCTAGGTGCCACTTACCAACTAGAGCTGTTTGATAATCATTGTCTCGTAAAATCTTTTGAACAGTTGGTTGACGGCTATCAAATTGGTCACCAAGTGTTTTAACCCCATTTTTATGATTATATAGTCCAGTTAAAATAGTAGCTCGACTTGGTGCGCAAATAGAATTGGTACAAAAACAATTATCGAAGCGCATACCTTCATCTGCAATTCTATCTAAATTCGGGGTTTCATTTATTCTGCTACCATAACAGCTCATTGCATGCGCGGCATGATCATCACTCATGATAAAAATGACATTAGGTTGCTTGTTTTGTTCCATTAGTAATTCCACTCCTTTTTACTTATTGTTATAGAAGCATTAAAATAAGTGAGAAAGCTTTAAGTCATTTATTTTCTTTACAATTTCTTTTGTTCTCGCTACACCGAATTTCTTTAATAGAGTGCTAATTTGTGATTTAATCGTTACGACCTCAACTCTTCTCTCCAATGCTATTTCCCTTATTTTCATACCTTTTATTAAATAACGAATTAGCTCTCTTTCTGTCATTGTTAGATTGGAGATATTTTGTATAAAAAACAAAAGTCCTCTCTCGGATTGTTGTAACCGTTTATACTCTTGCATGACAACTTGTTGAATTTTACCTTCTAATAGTGAATGACCATTATAAGCACTTCTAATATGATTCAAAAGTTCTTCATCTGGAATACCCTTCACCATATAGTCAATAGCACCGGTTCCCATCGCCGTTAATATAAATTCGTCAGTTTCATGAGCAGTTAAATAAATAATTTTCTCATTTTTATCCCAATCTCTTATATATTCAGTAGCTACTATGCCTGCTGTTGTATTTTCCATTTCGATATCCATTAAAATAATATCGTGCTCAACACTCTTAGCTAAATCAATCATTTCTTTTCCGGTTGATGCTGTAGCCACGACCTGCATATCATTCTGGGCATTGATTAATTCTGATAAGTCCTCTAATAATAAAGAAAAATCCTCAGCAATCATAATTTTAATAAGTTCACTCATATAACTTCACTTCTTTGTCATTTATATTTGGGAAGTAATAGATAGAATGTACTCCCATTATCTTCCTTACTTTCATATCGAAGACTTCCAAAGTGTTCTTTAACGATTGAACGAACATAGTGTAAACCCATACCCCAATTATAATTAGAGTTCTTTTTAGTAAAGTACGGTTCACAAATCTTTTTTGCATCTTCCTTGCTAAAACCTATTCCGTTATCTTTCACTTCGATTACTGTATATTGCCTTACATTATAGCAACTCAACACTATCCTTCCTTCTCCATCTGGCAGACTATTTACTGCTTCTTGTGCATTAGATAATAGATTATAGGCAGCCTCGCTCAAATGATTTTTATCTGCTAGAACATTTCCTATGACCATTAAATTCAATTCCACAATTTTATCCGGAAACTTTTGGTTAAAACGTTCAAGAGCACTTTCTACCACATCACTTAGACTAACTGGTATTAAATAAACAGAATTTGCTTTCACAGAACGATACAGCTCTTCAATACGCATCAATATATTTTCATTTTGCTTGGACAATGTATCGGTATATTCCTTAACCTTTTCAAGATCATCTAAGTTATTATTAATTCGCTTAAAAATCACCCTATTTGCTAAGAGCTGGTTTTTTATACTGTGTACAAACACCGAGGTACCAGTACTAATCGCATCAAATTTCCTTTGAATTATTACTTCCTCTTTACTCGACTGTACGATATCATTTGTATATTTCATTAGACTCGCAAAACCAATAATGGCAAAGATTACATTTATAAATACAATAAAAATATAAGTTGGTATAGATAATACCGTGTTCATATAATAGATACCGGTTTTGAACGAATAAAATTGATAGACCTGAGCTGGGTCCTGACCAAAATAAAGGAAATAAAATAAAATTAAAGAAAGGATGAAGGATGTGATTAATATAAACTTTCTTTGAAAAAATTTCATTTCAATTGAATAAGCTTCAAACAACAACAACCCTATAGAAATTATCGTATACAAAACAATCCATACGATAGTCCCAATAGCAATAATCTGTTGCAGACTTTCATTTTTACTAGTTAAATAACTAAAAAGAGGGGGATAGTAAATGATAAGTGAAAGGACAGGCATCACAAAAGTAAGTCTCTTCACCCAGTAATTTCTTTGTAACCACGGAATCATCGAAAAATGTAAAGCTAAAAATAGCAAAAACATTGGAAATAAGTGTCTACCGATCGCAATTGTATAGCCCATATCATAGACATTTATAAGAAAGTATTGAATCTGCATTTTTATTTTTATATTTAAGAAAAGGAATTCTTGAAGTTCCCTGCTTATTCCACCTTTTTTTGCGATATAAAGTAAAATACCAGAAAACATAATTGCAAGACTCATACACATCCCAAAAATATAGAAAGTCTCTCGATTTCGTTTGAGTATTAATACAAAAATGGATGTTAAAAATAGGAAGAGCATTAAAACAATTAGCATTTAGAAATCACCTAATTAAATACAAAAGGTTATCTATCAAAATTAATAACCTTTTGTAGTAGTATTTCAGATAATTCTAACTTATTAGAACTCGTAAATATATAACTTTATTTTGCAGCGTCTTTCATAATATTAAATAATACATATTCTTCTACTGGTCTCATCTCATCATCTTTTAATCTTCCAGCATCCTTAAAGTTTTCTTGTTGTTTTTTATAATACGCTTCTAACGTGCCATCTTCGATCATTGCCATCAATTGATCTTGAGTAATCCAATCACCATCTCCAGTTTGTTGTAATACAGCGTCTGGATCAACAGCAATTTCTTCTGCTACCCACTTCGCTACTTCATCCAAATTATCGACTCGATAATCCATGCCTTTGTATAAGCCTTTAGTAAATCTTACTAATACATCCTCATTCTTTTCGGCATAACCCGGTTTTACTAACCATGATGCGATGGATGGAAATTGGTCTGCATATCTAGCATTATTCGAAAGCATGACTGCATCGTCACCCATTTCGTTTTTAATAGCATTCGTATTAGGAGACCATGTAGCAACGGCATCCACACTTCCAGAAATCATTGCTGTTACGATAGCGGATGCATCCATATTCATCAGTGTCACATCATCTTTTGTTAAACCTACTTCTGCAAGCGTTAAGTCTAAAATTGTTTCACTTGAGGTACCAGTAGCTACAGCAATTGTTTTTCCTTTTAAATCTTCAATAGTTTTAACACCTTTTTCGGCACTACCAATAACTTCATCGGCATTTCCTAACTGAGAAAATGCGAAAATCTCCGCTTCTCCTTGAATAGGTAGCACATGAGCACCAGGTCCGATATAACCCACATCAATGCTTCCAGATTCCAAAGCCGCAATAATTGTTGGTCCGTCTGCAAATTCAACAAGCTCAACTTCTATTCCTTGCTCTTCAAAGGCACCTATTTGCATACCAGCAACTACCGTATTTAAGCTTGCATAGTTCGGCATATATGCTACTTTAACTTTGTCTGTTTCCTTGCCCTCTGCCTCACCAGTTCCTTCATCTTCCGAGCATCCGACCAACATAAACCCTATTAGAGCAATAGCTATAATGCTTAAAAACTTCCTCATCTTCTTTCCTCCCTATGTTTATAATTAGTGATGTATCCTTATTTCCTAACTTCTAAATACTCTTTATACACCTGACTCCAAATATAGTTCTTTGCATCTAAAAACTCAGGCGTAATTTTCGTTTCCTGACTACGAGGATATGGAATATTTATATCTACCACTTCTTTAATACGCCCAGGTCTTGCGCTCATAATAATGACTCGTTGACCTAAAATAATTGCCTCATCAACATCATGGGTTATAAAAAAACAGGTTTTTTGTTCTTTTTCCCATGTATGTAAGAGCTCCTCCTGTAACTGTGTTCTTGTTTGAGCATCTAAAGCACCAAATGGCTCATCCATTAATAGGACACTTGGATTTGCAGCATATGCTCTGGCAATCGCTACCCGTTGCTTCATACCACCAGATAACTCCTTTGGATAAGCATCTACAAAGTCTTCTAAATCCACCATTCGAATATATTTCATCGCGATTTCATCTGCTTTTTCACTTTTCATACCTTGCAGGTTTAATCCAAATTTTACATTTCCCTTTACTGTTAACCAGGGAAATAGAGCATACTGCTGAAAAACTACTCCTCTTTCATTTCCTGTGTCCATTATTTCTTGATTATCACAGAAAACTTTTCCAGAAGATGTCTTTTCTAATCCTGCAATAATATTTAGCAAGGTTGACTTTCCACAACCAGATGGACCTACAACTGTAATAAATTCATTTTCATAAATATCGAGACTAACACCATTTAGTGCAATAACCTCCCCATTATGGGAGTTATATACTTTCCGAACATTATCAATCTTTAATTTTACTACTCTCTCTTCTCCTGCCATCCTGTCAATCTCCTTTCAAGCAGTTTCACTAAACGCTCAAATATTAAACCAATAATACCAATGACTATAATGTAAAGAAGCATAGGAGCCGACTCGAAAGTATTATTTAATGCCCTTATTCTCATTCCAAGTCCGGCACTCGCCCCTGTAGATTCGGCAGCAATTAACGAGGTTAACCCTATAGCTGTCCCAAGTCGGATTGCAGTCATAATAAAAGGTAACGAAGCTGGAGCAATAACCTTCAAGAAAATATCCTTATCCTTTGCTCCAAGCACTCTCGCTGCCTTTATTAAAGTTGGATCAATATTACGTACCCCTTGATAAATTGTGATAGACATCGTCAAAAAAGTAGCAATTGTTATAACAATAATCTGTGGAGTCCTTCCAACCCCTGCCGATATAACGACCAATGGTACATAAGCTAAAGGGGGAATATTTCGAACGAATTGTATCCAAGGTTCAATTATAAAACGGATAGGACGATACCAAGCCATCAGTATAGCTACTGGTAAAGAAATTACAAACCCAAGCAAGAAACCGACTAAAACAGATATTAGACTGCTCGCAATATCACTCCAAAATACCCCACGTTGCAACATAGTTGCAACTGACTCTAAAACATAGAAAATGTTTGGAAAACTTCTAGAGGTATTTGGAATTATAGATAAAATAGCCCAAAAAATTATCGCAACAACGAGTGAAATGAGCACCCACATATTACTAGGAATCATTTCTACCCAATTCAATTTTTTCATTTGTCTATTTTTAATTTTTGTTTTCCTCTTCGTTTTTAATGCCTGATTCACTTCTATTTTAATCACCCTCTTCATTTCTGTTATTTATTATTATCAATGCTATCACCTCTCCTGTTTTTCTAATAGTATGAATTTTCTTACTACCTTTTGTAAGCGCTTTTATTGTTGGTATATAGGTTGATTTTTAATAAATGAAACCAAAATATTCACAAACACAAAAAGCAACCGAAGTTGTAAATTCGGTTGCTAATAATTGTTAAGGCGAGAAATATCTTATCCTGTATTAAACACATCAAATAAAGAATTATAGTCAAATGCCTGGATGATTTGCTACATGGCCCCCGATGAGGGTTGTATCCCCAAGGTAGACTCCCTTTTCCTCAAATGCACATCTAGTTTAACGTAATCACTGCCTTCATTCTTTTTTTCGATCATGTCGATTAGGTGAGTTGTTGCTAGTTTCCCTAATTCATAAATTGGTTGTTCAATCGTACTTATTTCAGGGTCTACCATTTGAGTTAGTTGAATTCCATCAAATCCAATAATCGCTATTTCTTCTGGCACTCGAATATTCATTAGCTTTAACGTTTTTAGCCCACCGATTGCCATGAGATCGTTTCCAAAGAAAATCCCATCACAATCTCTGTGATTATTCAATAACAGTTTGGTGAGATTTTGGCCACTTTCTAAAGAGAAATCCCCCTCATAAATACATTCTTCCTGTAGAGGAAGATATCTCTTCAACGCTTCTCGGTAGCCTTTTAGCCTCTCTGAAGAAGAAGGATAAGAGCTTGGTCCACTTATATGGGCAATCTTCTTACAACCTACCTCGATTAAATGCTCCACTGCAAGTTTTGCCCCTTCGCTGTTATCCACGCCAAAGGAATTATTTTCATCATCACCTACCGCACGATCAATACGAACAAAAGGTAGATTCATATTCTTCATCCCTTTTAATACCTCTCCAGTAAATTGAAAGGAACCCAAAATCAAACCATCGATAAATCGACTTTCAAGACTTCTCCAAAAACCATTTGAATGAAGTAGCTCTTCTTGTGTATTTATTAAAAATAAGCTATAGCCTCTTATTCTTGCTACACCTTCAATGGCAACTACCAATTCGGGAAAGAATGGATTCGTGATATCTGGTATAATTAGTGCAATCGTATTCGTTTTTCCATTTGATAGACTTCTAGCTACTTCATTTGGCTTATAATCTAGTCGTTCCATTACATCTTTAATCTTTTTCTCTGATTGCTCACTTAAATAGCCTTTTCCGTTTAGATACCTTGAAACAGTAGCGATGGATAAACCTGATTCTTTTGCTACATCCCTAATCGTTACATTTTTTTTCACGAAAGCTCAAACTCCTTGCCGAATTATAGTAGAAAAGATTCATAGTAAAATGGGGAAAAGATGCACATCTCCCATCCTTCAGTATTCATCCTACTTCCTTCACTATAAATGATGAGATATCTACTTCTCCCTTATCTAAACACCCAATTCCAATCATCCCAGAAGTAATTTTGTCATCTTCATATTCAATAATAGTTTCATCGTCGATAGAAAACCGAATATTTTTCCCTTTATATTGAACCTGGAAACGGTACTTTACACCAATTTCCCAAGTAAATGGCACCGTGATTAAACGCTCGTAGCCAAAATCATTTAAGATCAAGGATACTTTATCTACTCCATCAAATCCTACAAGATAATGTCGCTGAATTCCTTGCGCTCTAAAAATCATTTGGTGACTAGTACCACTAATTGGGTGAACTTCGAATTCAATAATTGCATCTTTTGTATAGTAATTTCCTGTATAACTCGAACAATTCCCTTCAGATAAACATCTCATCTTGTCTCCATTTATCGACCACTTCCCATTTTGATGAGCAAATGGTGTAATACTAAGAAATTCAACAGATTGCTTCGAAAAGTCTATAGTATATTCAGAGTTCCCAAAGATATGGAAATTCTTCAAATAGATTGCACCAAATGCACGGTTAAGGGAAGTAGATGGACTTTCCAGAATATATCCAATTTCATCTATCAATGCTCCATTGGTATCTGGAATTGTAAATTGTATGTTATTCCAACTATTATTTTCAAGTACAACTTTGTCTAATATCAAGCATTCCTTAGTAAAGGAATCACGAATGTATGGTGTGATAAAAATACCCGAACCTTGCCATTTATCTAAATACATATCAACCGCCACTTGCTGACCGCTATATGCTTTAGGAGCAAAAGTTGGTTTATACTTTTCATCATTGAATTCATCTCGACGATAGAAAGGCTTATAAAATATTTTACTTTGACTGCCTCCATACATCCGGTCAAAAATGACCTCCAACGATCCCTGTCCGACTTTACTATTATGCTGAATAAATGCTTTAAAAGGATTGTCTGACTTAAACCCATGTGTAGATCCTGGAAGCTCAAAATCAAAGAAAACCTCTCCATTTTTCACTTTGTTCTGAAGATTTTCAGGTGGAATTTCGCCGGCCATCTTATACCCTAATAGCGCTAGCTCTGCTGAAAACGTTGGAATATCCACAATATTTAAGTAGCCTGAGACACTGGAAGCAACAATACAATCGTTTACTGGTTTTCTATAATGGAGAGGAATACCCTCAATTCCACCGTATACACCAGTAATTGTCCCCACATTTCCAGCGTTACAGTCTGTATCCCATGCACACATTGTGGCTATTTCAATAGTTCTTGCAAAATCTCCATTCCCATAAAGTAGCGCTAGAATACAAACCCCTGCATTCGGGATAATATGACATATTCCAGGATACTTATCATATCCCCATTCAGCTTCTAAATAATTGCGACATTCACGAAAGTCATCTGGTTTCTGAAGATAAAATTCTAACACTGCATTCACTATTCTTGCATACACGGACTCCTTAGGAATCACCGACAATCCTGCGTCTATTATTTCACGAATTGACGCTGCTGTAAAAGCTTTAGATATACACGCAGCCATAAATCTTGCACCGTAAAGACCTTCTTTATCATGAGATACACTGGCAGCTATCTCCGCAAAATGAGCAGCTTTTTCAACATTTTGCGGGTATATTAACCCCCAGCTATCAATAAGAATTTGACCGCCTATTTGTTCTGCTAACACAATTCCATTTTGCTCAACTGATCCTGATTTAGGAGCTTGAATGCCATTTTTTAAATTGAGGTAGGCGTTATGCTCTGTACTAATACCTTCTCCACCCCACCAAATCATTCCAATACCTTCCCGACAATAGTTCAACCAAGCCTTGCCTACATCTTCTGCTCGTACTTCTCTATCTCTCGCATCATCATAGAGAGCTCGTATAAAGAATAAAGGCCCGTTTGCATCATCATCTGCAGAAAACATATTATAATCTTTAACGTATCCTTTTATATCCCCATGAACTTGTAAAATTCTTTCGAATGTCCATTCTGTTGGTTCTAACGGCGCACCTAGTCTAATTCCAACGTTCATTCCCAAGAATCCCGCATACACCTTTTCCAAATAATTTTCATGTAACACGTGATTCACTCCAATTCATTTATTCCGAGTCGAATAGACCGTTTCTCTTTTGATTTAGCGCAAGATCTTCTTTTATTATCATTTCTGCTACCTCAGCAAATTCCTCTGCTAGAAGGGTGAAATTTGTTTTATTTGTTTCTTCCAATAGCTTTATATCTTCGTTTTTTATAACACCAACACCTTGCATAGCCCCTAAAATTACACCAATCATCACTCCGATCGAGTCTGTATCTCTGCCGGAGTTTATACCGTCATAAATAGAGGTATAGAAATCACCATCATTTAATACGATAAAGGCAAGTGCCATCGGAAGCTCTTCAATAGAAAATAGCCTACTTGGTGTATAATGATTCGATGGAATACCGAGTTTCTCAAATTTCCGATGAACATCATCTTTCATAGGTGAATACTTTTCCATCTTCTTTTGAAGGACTTGGATTACTTCATCCATGTCGGCATTTTTGGTGCGTAATTCTTTTGCTGCAGTTGTTAAATCTTTTATAGCTTCCTTCGTTCCATCTTTCGCAAAGAATATGGCGTTTTCAATTATCTCATCGATTGTGATATTCGGTTCAAACGCTTTAGCAACACAGGCGGCTAATACTCCAGCCGCCTCTAGTCCATAACTACTTTGATGACCTATGGCAAATAAAATCGCTTCATCATACGCAGCCTTTGGGTTACCTGCATTGACTATTCCAATAGGTGATATATACATAGCTGCTCCACAGTTAACCATATTGCCAATGCCGCCTTCTCTTGGCTCGCAGTTTGCTAACACATGTCGTATAAAAATATTTTTTTCTGGATAAAACAACCGATCAATAATCATTGCTTCTTTCCCAAACTCGGGAATGTATTGCTTTTTATACGCAATCTCTTTGATGAATTCATCACCCATGTCATACGCATCGAGATGTCTTTTCTTTGTCAAATACACTTGTATCAATGCATTTGTCATTAATGTATCATCTGTAATTATTCCACTTCCACGCATCCTCCCTAGTCTTTTCTCCTCTGGGATATCCGCCTTATACCATTTTGTTTCTAGCGATTCCACCCGGCCATATTGTTCTTTGATTTCTTGATAACTTAATTTTTCAATTGTTGCTCCCATTGCGTCACCAAGTGCTGTTGATAGAAGAACTCCCTTTACTCGATCTTGAAAAGAAACCATTTATTTTACCCCTTACTTGATTGTTTCGTTAGCATATTCCGTAATTTCTGCTCCGCCAGCTTTATTCCACTCTTTTACATAATCATCGAACTCGCTAACTGGTCGTTTTCCTGTAATAACATCTGCAGAAAAGTCTTTATAAATATTTTCCATTGCATCCCACTTTGAAACAAATTCCTCAGGGATTATGAAACTGTTATCAGGGTTATAGAATTCATTTGCAAGGTCTCTTGAATTTTGTGCTGGTTCACTTAATAATGGAGTAACAAGTGGTTTTTCCAGTTCAAAAGCCTCTGGTTCCCAAAATCTTGAGTACCATTCATTGTAGTATTTTTCTGTTAACTCAGTTCCAGAATCTGTAATATTAAAATGCTCACCTTCAAAGCCAAGACGATCTAGTACTTGCCCTTCTGGACTAGCTAAATAATCCAACACCTCAAAAGCCACATCTTTGCTCTTAGATTGAGATGATATAGCTAATCCACGAGATTCTTTCGTAATATCTGTAGCAATAAACCCTTGGTATTCCCCTTTTGCGGGTGGAAGTACGACAAGCTCTGCGTCCGCACCATTTACTTGTGTCATTTTCCCGTTATAAATGTCAATAACCTTTCCGTTTGTACCGGTAATTACAGCTGCGTCGCCATCATAGAAGGCTTCTTCCTTTGTATCCCATTGCTTCGTTAAATACTGTGGATCTAATAATCCTTCTTCGTATAATTGATTGTAGAAAGTCAATTTCGCCTTCTCCTGCTCAGAAACTTTAGAGTTTATATAACTTCCATCCTGTTCTAGCCAAGTTTGGTTCAAGCCAAAAGCCATTTTGAAAATAGAATCTAGTTCGGCAATATCTCCAGCTACCGTTACTGCATAAGATGGCTTACCACCGTCTGCATTTTGTACAACTTCTTTAAAGAATGCATGATAGTTTTCAATTGTTGGGTCTACCATTAGTGCATCTGAACTAGCAACATTTTCGAACCAGTCTTTACGAATAACTGGTGTTTTCGAATCCAATGGTTTAATCCAAAGTAGGTATGGATAGTTTTTAATTCTTTCTTCGTTATGTGGTAGCATAATATCTTTGATATACTCGGATTTTTCAATATAAGGAGTTAGATCCTCTAGTAAATCCTGATTAGCAATTTGCTGATCTCCACCTTGGAAGTATATTAAGTCTGGGATATCTCCACTCATTAAAAGTAGATTTAACTTCTCTGCATAGTTACCTTGTGGCATTTCTACTAATTCAAACTTAACATTCAAATCTTTATCTTCCTTTAAAGCCTTTTCTAAGTTAGCAAAGTATTTAACTGCCACTGGATTGGATGGTCCTTCATCTTTAAATACAACTTTAAGTGTAACTACTCCATCTTTATCGACTGTTGCATCACTCGCATCATCTGAATCATTAGAGCAAGCAGCTGCAAAAATCATGACAAAAGCTAAAACCAATAAAAGCATCTTCTTCATTTCATTTCCCCCTTTAGTTTGGTGTTACAACTCAACTTGAACATACGACTTAATCCTTTACCCCTCCTTCTAGTGTTCCTTTCGCATAATATTTAAGAATAAAAGGATAGAAAACAAGCAATGGGACGATGGAAATAATAATTGTTCCCGCTTGTAAAGAACCAAAATCTAGTGCTTGGACTTGCTCATAAGAAAGGACATTCTGTGCTCCTAAGAGAGTAGTATTGTCTCTTTCAACTACAAATTGACGAAGAACTACTTGCAATGGCCATTTATTTGGATCGGTTAAGTAAATTGTTGCGCGGAAATATTCGTTCCAATGATAGACCCCATAAAATAACCCCAATGTAGCCAAACCAGGTTTGGATAGTGGTAACATAATTCGAGTAAAGATTCGAAAATGTCCCGCTCCATCGATACGTGCTGCCTCCAAAATACCATCTGGTACTTCTTCGAAGAAACGCATCAGGATAAACAAATAAAAAATATTAATCGTTTTATATAGTAATAGAGAAGCATAAGTGTCTAGTAATCCTAGGTCTTTAACTAGTAAATATTCCGGTATAAGACCGGGCTCAAAAACCATGATCACTATTAAAAAGACAACAACAACTCGTTTTCCTACAAAGTCTGTCTTCGCTAATACATACGCAGCTAAAGCTGTTAAAAACAGATTTAGAGCGGTTCCGACAATTGTAAGAAATAAACTATTGAATATACTTCTAACTATAAGTGGATTTGAAAATAACACCTCATAATTGATAAATGAAAAACCTTTCGGAATAATATCCAACCCACTAAGTTTATGGACCTGTAAAGGGTCTGAGAAGGACATTGCTAAAAGATTCAGGATTGGAATCAGAATCATAAATGACAGGATTAACAAAATTGTAGAAATGATAAAGTGGGACCAAGTAAAACGCTTAAAAAAACGCTGCATCAATTACCACACTCCTTTCCCCGTCAGCCTTTTCGATATAAAATGTGTACTCAGTATTAAAATAACACCAATTACCCCTTTAAAAAGACTGGCTGCCGTTGCATAAGCGTATTGTCCATTGAGAATTCCGATACGGTACACATATGTATCCAGAATATCGATTTTACTAATCGTAGAATCGTTAATCATATTGAATACTTGGTCAAATCCTGCATTCAAGAAAAAACCTAAATTTAATATGAAAACTACTACGACTGTACTTAACAGTTGTGGAAACGTGATAAAACGCATTTGTTGTAAAGTAGAAGCTCCGTCTATACGTGCTGCTTCATACAAAGAAGGACTGATTTTCATAATAGCTGCAAGATAAATGATGGAATCCCATCCTGCACTTCGCCACATTTCCGAAAATACAAGAACCCATCGAATATGATCTTTACTTGTCATATAATCGAGCGTTGGTAGTTGAAAAAAATTTCTAATGACATTTACGCCACCGCCATCAGGACTAAGTAGGCTAATCCATACACCTGCAATAACGACCCATGATAGGAAGTGAGGTAAATAAATAACAGATTGTACGTATTTTCTAAAAGGCCCATTTCTAAGTTCATTGATCATCAATGAAAGTATAATCGGGATTGGAAAAAAGAAAATCATTTTCATGGAGCTAATAATAATCGTATTTTGTAATACATCAAAAAAAGCTGGTGAATCGAATAGCACTTTAAAATGCTTCAAACCGCCCCATATATTATCCCCAATAACACGGTAATCCTGAAAAGCGAGCTTCATGCCGATAATAGGAATCACATTAAAAATGACAAAATATAATATAGCTGGAAAGATCATTAAGTAAATGACCCAGTCTTTTTTAATTCTTTGGAATATCCCCTTCTGTGTCATGGATTAGCTCCTTTTTAAAAATTGATCTAAGTCTTTTCTATACGGCATGCCAGCTTGTGCACCCTTCTTCTGTACGGACAAGGCTGCAGCAATATTTCCAAAGCGAATACATTCACTCAATTCTTTACCATCCGCCAGAGCAACAGCAAATGCACCACAAAAAGTATCTCCAGCACCAGTTGTATCTACTGCTTGAACTGTTCGGGCTGGAACATTAACTATGCGGCTCCCATCAAAAAATTTAACCCCTTCTTGACCGCATGTTATCACGAGCTTATTAGGAAATTTGCTCAATGCATCCTCCATGCTACTGTCTGGCTGATCGAGAACCAATTGGTATTCATGTTCATTTGGAGTTAAATAAGTAATTTTCTCTAGAATGTCTTGTTTTATTAGTTGAGATGGGGCAGGATTCACAATAATTATCTTTTGTTTCTCATAGAGAATTGGTATAAGGTACTCAATCGTTTCCATTGGTATCTCCAGTTGGAAAATAAAAATATCGTGCATCAAAATCTGTTCTAAGTGACTTTTTACATATATCTTGTTTGTATGGCTATTAGCTCCTGGAATTACAATGATTCGGTTTTCAGAATTACTAATTTCAACGAAGGCTGCTCCTGTATGTGCGTTATTCGCAACGTTAAGAAAAGAAGTTTCTACGTTTTCCAGAAGAAAAGAATCCTTTGCAAAATTCCCATTGTCGTCATTGCCAATAGAGCCAAAAAACGTGACCTGTGCTCCTAAACGAGAGGCAGCCACAGCCTGATTTGCACCCTTTCCTCCGAGTGCTCTGAAAAAGTTGTTTCCAAGTATTGTCTCACCTGTCTTAGGAAGGACATCTGCCTCCACAAAATAATCACTATTTATACTGCCGACCACTGCTATTTTTTTCATATGTCTAACACCCTAATCTATTAGTATGTTCATCAACGGAGCATGTTGCTGCGCGCCGTATACATCTCTATCTCCAACAGTTCCAGAGGAAACTTCCCTTAGAATTGTTATCTTTATGCCCATTGCAGGATCGAAAAACACAATATGACGGACATCACTTTCGGTAATGTTATAAAGACTACAGATCATCTCGGTTGTAATTTTATTTGAATTTTTAACCCGCTGATATTTTTCTGCACTATCAAATAAAATATCCATTGTCAGTTCAAATGGTCCTGAATTTTTACTTCTTAATACCTTTGCGATATCAAATAACTTTTCCATTTCCCCCCCTCCTATCTATACTCAATTCGGAACGGATTATCTGCTATTTCCAATAAGTGATATACGGAAAACTCATATACTGGTCCGAACTCAATATCACTTGGCGCAAAAGGAAAAGCAAGGTTACCTGCCGTGGACTTTCTTTTTTCGTGAGCAAAGTGTAAAAAAGTGGATCTTGCAGTTGCACAAATACTATTTGCAAGCTCCTGGTCCTTTGCAATTACCTCTATTACAACACCTATTTCATGTCCACTGAATACTTCTTTTTCTTTATCGCCTAGAACTGCATTCATCCCGTAATTGTAAAAATTCACTTTGTAATCATTGCTTGGAATTTCATCATAGTAATCACTTACTTGTTGTTTCACTCGGTTTTCTATATCTTCTACGTTTTCCAATAAAATCGGATCTCTTATACCGGCCAATACAAATGTACGATAAGCAACTTTCCGAGCCCCCTCCAGCTTTATGAAATGCTGCTCGGTGGGAATATACTTGCTATTAGAAACTTCCACAACTCCATCCGCTAATTCTTTAAACTCGCATTGCTCTAGGTTCAAAGTGAATCCAGGCCCATGAAGAATATATGGATGCTCTTTCTCATAAAAAGTATGTGCCGCCACACTTATCGATGTACATTTACGCTTCGGGTTTAATGACTTCACTTTGAAAGAGGTCTCACCGATAATACCTAAAATACTATCCTTCGTCGTTCCTGGCTCCGCGCAAAGAGCGCCGCATTCCAATATCTTTCCAAGATGATAGGAAAGCCCAGGATCTTTTCCATGAAAAATTCCGATTGCTGCAAAAGGGGAAGGGTCATATGCTCTTCCACAAACAATAATATCTGCCTTTTTTTGTAGAGCTTCCAATATTGGTTCATGGCCCATTTGCGCTACAATTCCATTTGTCTCAAGAATAATATCCTCATTTAAAGGAGGTATATTTGGGCTTAAGGGCTTTATCCTTCCTTGTTGATTTGCTTCAATTACTAAATCATTTGGAATATCCGCCCATACAATTGCTATTTTTACTTGAAGACCCGCTTCTTTCAAAATTTCTTCGATAATGTCCATCGTCCAATCTACATGAGCCTGTGCTCCTGCTCCGCCAGCTGAGCCAATAATAATTGGTATTTTCCTTGGAACTCCATTTTCCAATATAATCGTTAAATCCTTTTTGGCAGCGCGCCTACTAACAATTGAAACACCGGCTCCAAGTTTATGCGGCCCTGCATCTGTCGATCCTGCATCCACTACAATCCCATGGGGTTCCTCTTCCATTCCCCGTAAGAATGATTCCTCTGGAAACCCATATCCCAACATTCCACAGGGGGATAAAATCTTAATTTCATTGCCCATTTGGCCACTCCTCTTTATTTACTAATAAATCATATATTCAATAGGGTAATATCAAGCGTGAAACCGGTTACATGTTTCACTAAAAAAAATATTGTAGTTAACTTTTTCTTTTTTGTGAAACCGGTTACAAGTATGATAATTCAGAAAGTTCTAACAGTCAATAACATTTTTGAACAAATTATAATAGTTTTCTAACAAAAAAAGCCCCCACTAAATAGGGACTTTAGGATAAATCATATAGAATCCTCGCCTAATTTTCTATCTCGACCTTGATAATTTTCAATTGCATTTTCCGCTCGTACGAATAAGTAAATCAGACTCAGTTAGTTCAGTTGTCATTAAATGATCGATGATTAATTCATCATAACTATCGTCAGGGGAGTTTATCTCTTGCTGTACTTTGTTTACTATTTGTTTAACAGATTGAACTATTTCATTCCGACTGCTGTAGTTTAATAGTCATTTTTACCTTTGTTAGTAATTCTAAGAGCAACTTTAAAGGAACAGCGTTACTAAATCTGAAGGTTTTTGGATCAAGTAGTCATAGCTGTCTGGATTTCCGAACCCGTAATTAGCGAATACAAACGGAATGCCAGCAAGTTTGGCTGCATCACAATCACCTTGTGTATCACCCACATAAACTGCAGATGATATGTTATTACGTTCCATCAGAAGTTTAATATTTTCTCCTTTAGTTAAACCGGTTCTACCTGGGTTTTCAAAATCAAGAAAGTATTTTTCTAGACCATGATATGTATAGAATGATTCAATGTACCCTTCTTGACAATTGCTTACGATGAATAAGCTGTATCGAGAGGATAGTTTTTGAAGTACTTCCGCTAAGTTGGGGTACAAAATGCCCCCCTCACGTATCAAATCTACCTGCTCTCTTTCACAGCATTTAAGAATGAGTTCCATTTGTTTAGCTTCATCCAAATAGTCAAATAAGCGGGCAGCGATGTCTTTGACCTGTAGCCCCATTGTTTTTTTCAGGTCATCTTCAGTAACCTCTCCCCGTCCATACTCTACTTCTTGAACAACTTGGGACCAGGATTTGGATACTGTTCTTCTAGAATCCCAGAGTGTTCCATCTAGATCAAAAATGATGCTTTCCATAATGCATTTACCTCCTAATTGAAAAGAAAAACACGAAATCCTCTAATTAAGAATTCGTGTCTTTTCAGTTTTTATTTTTGGCGTGCCTGTTGGATTTGTTCTATAAAACGTTTCGCTGTTTTTGTAATTTGTTCGTAACCGTCTACATCCGGCTTACCGATTAGACTACCACCAGCTCCTACTGCCACTGCTCCAGCACTAATCCACTCACCAACATTGTCCACACTGACACCGCCTGTAGGCATAAGATTAGCTTGAGGAATCGGACCTTTTATCGCTTTGATTACTTTAGGTCCCATAAGTTCCCCAGGAAAAACTTTCAAAATATCTGCGCCGCTTTCCAACGCTTTCACGACACCTTCAATTGTCATAACACCGGGCATATATGGTATTTGATATCGATTGCAAAGAGTCGCTGTAGCTTCACTGAAATAAGGGCTTACCACATATTGAGATCCTGCCAAAATGGCTATGCGAGCAGTTTCAGCGTCTAGCACTGTACCAGCTCCGATGAGGATGTCCTCTTTGAACTCTTCTGCTAATTCTCGGATGACTTCTGTAGCACCAGGAATTGTATAAGTAATTTCAATTGCCGAGACACCACCTCTCAAAGCAGCTTCTGTAATTCTTTTAGCCTGTTCTGTATCATCGGCCCGTACAACTGCAACAAGGCCAGAGTCTGTTATTTTTGAGATTACTTGATGCTTCATCAACATATCCTTTTCAGCTCCTTAAGCCCATTTTGGGTTATCAATGACTTCCGCTTTGCCATTTTTTTCTACAACCAGTTTACGATATCCTTTTGTTTCAATTGTTCCATAGTCATGACCTGCATCGGCACGGAAAGAAAAGAAAGTGACTAGAGGTTGGTCTCCTGTGTTGATGCTTCGGTGTGCATAACGAGGCGGTACATATACAGCTTGACCTGGTGCAAACTTTTCAATCTGCCAGTCGCCTTCCGGATTTTCCATTAACATGTAACCTTCGCCACTCAGGCAGTAATATACTTCACCGGTTTCTAAAATCGTATGGAAATGACCTTTCGTCATGTAATATTCATTGCCCACTTTACCTGGATACACAATGCTTGTACCAAACAAGATATCACCTTCTGTTTGAGGTACATCAAGCTCATAGAATTCATAGATAAGCGGATCATTTTCTTTAGCAACTTTTTCGTCAAAAGCCTGTTCATCGTAGTACATCCCTTTCATGCGGGATAATTGTCTTTTAGTTGATTCTCTTGTAGTCGACAGTCCTGTGGCTAAGTTAAAATCGATATTTAAAGCTTTTACTGGTTCTTTCATTTAAATGACCTTCTTTCTACTAATAATCATTATGATTGATTTGAAATTTCTTCAATCTGCTGGAATGTTTCTCCTTCAATCGGAAGGTGGAATACTTCTGCGATGACCTGAGTCCAGCCGTGCAAGAAGTAAATCCAACCGTCTTCCACTTGAAGCTGGCATTTCTCCTTTTGAGCAAGTGCCTGATACATAAAATCTCGATCTCCACGATAGTTAAGTTCCCAGACAAAGCTGCTAGAAGGAAACTGTGCATAATCGGACAGTGGCGATCCAGGTCTGTCTTTCCCAAGTCCAGTCGCATTAATGATGAGTGAATTGTCTGCTAGGGATTGAAGCAATGCATCATTTTCTTCAGCACTAGAAATGAGATTATACTCTACATTCGCATTAGGATTGACTTCAGTTAGAATATGCTTGATCTCTTCTAAACGTTTTTCGTTCATATCAGTAATGACCAGACGCTTCGGTGTTTCTTTACCTTTTTCACGGTTCATTAAATAAGAAGAAATCGCAATCGCGCTTCCACCAGCACCGAGAAGCAATGTCTCACCTTCGTTGTTGCTCCAATAATTTTCTGGTATAAACCGTTCAAGTGCCATTCCGCTACTGATTGGATCCTTGGCATGTCCACGCAGTTTGCCTTCCTTTTTAGAGATACAAGACAGTTCTCCAAACATTTTTGCATAGGGGTCCATCTCATCAAATAAGTCTTTGGCAGCCTCATACAAATCGATTTTATGTGTAGTTACAAGAGCACCAAGAGAATGTTCATCGTTTTTAATGAATTCTACAACTTTCCGGTAGTCAGATGGATCTGCATGAATCTCCAAATCAATTCCTTTGAGAACAGCGTTTGGAAAGCCAAGTATCTTTGCCCATTTTGGAAATAACATCATAATAGACGATTTTGTCGTTGTTACACCTATAAAATACATTGTTGGAACTGATGCCTTTTCAGGTAGTTGTACCATTCAATTATCACCCTTTCTTATCGTTTTGAAAAAGCTTTGGCTGGGTTGTTTACAAGCATCTTTTGAATGATTTCTTCTGTCACACCTACATTTTTCAGCATGGGAATGAAATGAGCTAATAGATGATCCATGCCAAAACTTCCTCCATCGTAATACTTCATCCGTTTTCTTGTTGTATCGAGGCTAAGTAGAACTTGATCTTCATGACCAGCTTCAATTAGACGAAGGATAAGTTCCACTTCTTCTTCATCAGAATGATAATGAAAGCGACCAATTGTATCAAGTTCCAAAAACACACCAGTAGTTGCAACATGTAGCATATAGTCCGCATTTTCCATTTTTCTGTCGAGATGACATATAATTAACTGTTCGGCAGGAACCCCCAGGCTCTCGTACAGTGCAATTTGTTCTAGCGCGTGATAGCCAAGTTCGGTATGACTCATCACAGGAGAACCAGTAGCGATGGCAGCTTTTGCAGCAGAGCGGAACAAATCCAAATATCTTCCCGCTGTTCCCTGCATATCAGCGGCTGTCTTGATCAATCCCGCACGCGCAGGAAGTTGCTCCGACGGCCAACTGGCCTCTCCATCTGCGAACATGCCCTCTGTCAATTCTTTTATAAAAAGTTCAGCGAGTTGCTCTGAGTCTTTTGTGCGAATCCAATGATCTTCAGGATAAAAGGATAGTTTATGAAAGCCGGTGGAGGCGAGAATATTTAGACCAGTTTGTTCGGCTACTTTAGTAAGCCAGCGAGCATGACGTCCTGAACCCACAGGCTGGGCATCTATTATAGTCTGTACACCGAGAAGTTGGATTTCCTTCAGTTCCTGCATCGTCCATTCAAAATCATCAATACGAAGTGCCGGATCTTGCTTCGCAGGCTGGCCAGCCTTGATAAATAAATGTTCATGAGCATGTGTGATACCCATTTCGTTTGGACTGATATCGCCTCTTACAGTGGTGACCTTACGTTCTCTCATTTGGTTCACTCCTATGCCTCCAGCATTTCAAGAAGATTACGTGTTGAAACGACTGCCATCCGTTCTATAGCTTCATTTGTATATGCACCAATATGTGGTGTAAGTATAAAATTAGGTAGTTGCACGAGCGAATCTCCTTTAGAAGGAGGTTCCTGTGAATAGACATCCTGTGCTGCAACTGCAATCGAACCATTGCTTAGTGCTTCATAAAGGGCTTTTTCGTCAACAAGTTCTCCACGTGCTGTATTAATTAAAATTGCGCTTGGTTTCATCTGATTCAAGATATTTTCATTGATGAGGTGTTTGGTATCCTCAGTAACTGGCAAATGAAGAGTGAGGATATCTGCCTGTCTAACAGCATCTAAAAACTCCACTGTTCTTGTGACTTCGTAAGTATCCAGAAACTCTTGGTCATTAAAATATGGATCATAAATTGTAACGTTCATTTCTAGGCCCCGTGCTCGCTTAGCCACTTCTTTACCAATTTGCCCTCCACCGAAAACCGATAAATTCTTGTTTGTTAGCTCCGTGCCAATCGTGCGTTCCCAGCTGAACTGCTTTACTTCATTAATAGTAGAAGAAAGTCTACGGCCACATTCGAACATTAGACCGATAGCAAGTTCAGCAACTGAGATGTTATTCGTGCCGATTGCATTTCTTACTGAAATACCCATTTCTTTTGCTTTTCCTAAATGGATATTATCCATCCCAACCCCATATTTCGAAATTGCCTTCAATCCTTTGAACGCTTCAAGAACTTCAGTAGAAAGTGGATCAACACCGACAATTATTCCAATAATGTCGTCAGTAGCAAGTTCAAGCAACTGTTCCACTGATAAGGTTTTTCCTGTCGTATTTTCGATTATTTCATAGCCTGCTTCCTGCAACATTTCAAAAGGCTTCTGCTTGTACTTTTGGAATGATTTTGGAGTGACAAGTACTTTTGCCATCAATTTCCCCTCCACTTCTATGTTTGTGTGTGTAACATTACTATGTCACCACATTAATATTTACAGTTAAATACTTTGCCGCATCCTTATCTAGAAATACTTCCATATGAGGATGTAATTGAAGAAAAGATCCTGGTACTTTAGTGGTCAAAGGACCTTCAAAAGCCTGTTTAAGAATTTCTGCTTTTTCATCCCCTTTGGCTAGAAAAAGAATCCTCTTTGCTTTCATAATGGCTCCTAATCCAAGTGTAATTGCGGATGACGGTACTACTTCACCTTGTGTGAAAGATTTCTTATTCACTTCACGTGTCTCTTCGGTCAAATGAACAAGATGGGCAGAGGTACTTAGTGTTTCGCCGGGTTCATTAAAGCCAATATGGCCATTAAGCCCGATACTCATAAGCTGGAGATCAAGTGGTGAATTTCCCTCTACTAGTGAGTTATATCTTTCAGCTTCCAAATGACTATCAGCTGTATCTCCATGTGGGATGTTGCGCTGTGCTGCCGGTAAATCTATAGCAGAAAATAAATGATTATCCATAAATGCTGCAAAACTCTGCGGATGATCTGGCGAAAGTCCGATATATTCGTCTAGATTATATGTAGTCATGTCTTTAAAAGATAAGACTCCCTTTTGATAGAACTTCACCAACTGAGCATAAAAACCGATTGGTGTGGTACCGGTAGCCAAGCCAATTTTCGGTTTTATAACCGACTTCACTATTTCTGTAAACCGGAGTGCAGCAGCATAATCTGCTTCCTCTGCTGTTGGGTAGATATTAATCTTCAATGGGTGCTCCTTCTTAGTCCATGTCTATCATAACCTTCATCACTTTGTCTTTGTTGACTTCAATAATTTCGTAAGCTTTTAAATAATCTTCGAATGGGAATCTATCAGAAATTAATTCAGTTAGTTTGATCCTGCTTTTAAGGATCAGTTCAACCGCTTGGTCGAAATCAATAGATTGATACATAGCACTTCCTAGTACAGTAAGCTCATGATCCTGCACATAACCCATATTCACTTTAGTAAGGTCAGATACAACACCTACCACAACAACTGTGCTTCCTTTACGTGCCACTTCAATTGCTTGTGCAACTGTAAAGCTCGAGCCTACGCATTCAAAAATGACATCTGATTTTTCCTCTCCAAATTGACGTAGGATACCCTCTGCTAACTGCTCCTCATTACTGTTAATCGTTTCAATACCACATACTTCAGCCATCTGAAGTCTAGTAGTACTCAACTCTGCTACAACCACTTTTTTAGCTCCTAGTGCTTTTGCTGTCTGAGCAACCAGGTTTCCGATTGGTCCTCCACCAATAACGAGAACGTTTTTACCATCAACAGAATGAACACGTTTAACTGCATGTACCGCTACCGCAAGTGGCTCAATCATAGCACCTTCGTCCCAACCAATTGAGTCTGGGAGAATAGTTAGCTTATCTTCATCGACAACAAAAAAGTCAGAGGCCATTCCAGTTGTTTGGAAGCCCATAACCTTTAGTTCCTCACAAACATGATACATTCCATTTTGACATGGGAAGCACTCACCACAAACTACTTGAGGTTGAACAGTAACTTTCTGACCTTTGTTTACTTTTGTAACTTCTGAACCCAATTGCACGACTTCTCCAGAAACTTCGTGTCCTTGAACTACCGGGAAAGTTGTGTAGGGGTGTTTACCATGAAATACATGAATGTCAGATCCACATATACCAATTCTTTGCATTTTCAGTTTTACTTGTTTTGGACCGATTTCTGGCACTTCTACTTCCTGGAAAATAATTTTTGCCGGTTCTGTCATTAAGGCTTGTTTCATTTTCAACTGTAGTCCCTCATTTCTCAATAAGTGATAATGATTTTCTTATTTGTCTTTCCTGTAAGGTAATCTTCGAACGCTTCCGTAATCTGTTCAAAAGGATAAGTGGCGAATATAAAATCCGAGAGTATAATCTTTCCTTCATCTACCCACTGGATGATTTGTTCGTGACAAGCTCCTTCTTCTTCTTTCCTAGGCATCTGCTGAAAATTAATATTCCAATTATAAGGAACATCTTCTAGATTAAGTTTCAATGCAGTCGATTTGGGTACCCCGTAGCAGAGCACTTCACCACGATCTTTTAGTAGTGATAGACCTTCGTTGATTACTGCTTCAGATCCAACAGCATCCAAAACAAAGTCTACTCCCTGGGAATTATTTTTTAGCAATTGTTTCTTCACCGAACCTATAGAACTATCAATTACGACTTCAGCACCGAACTTTCTAAGCAGCTTTCCCTTTTCTTCACTTCTTACAACTGCAATGATGTTCTCTATGCCGAGCAGCCGCATTAGTTTAACAAAAGCAATGGCTACCGTCCCACTGCCATAAACTACTATCGATTGTCCTTTCTGAATTCCAAAGTGCTGTATCGCACTATACACTTCACGCAATGTAACCAGAACAGGTGCCTCTTTTACCGAGATCCAAGAAGGTAATTTCTTTTGGGCATATGCTGTTTCAGGAATCTCTTCGGTAGAATCATAGCTTTCAACATCCTCTACAACACCATATTCACTAAAAGCTCCCCAGCCTGAGTTAATCGGATGGTTGCCAGCAATTGCTGGTGTAAATGGAAGCATAACTAGATCGCCTATTTGAAAACTTGTAACTTCTGAGCCGATTTCTATTACTTCTCCGACTGCCTCATGACCAAGCATCATTGGGTATTCAGATGTATGAAATCCTTTAAAAGACTGTTCGATAATCGTTGCATCAGTACCACAAATTCCACAGGCAAGCGTTTTTACAAGTGCCTGTTTCGATGTAATTTCCGGAACTGGGACTTCTTCAACAGAAAATTGGTTCAAGCTGTGGACCACAAATGTCTTCATTGAAGTCTCTCCTTTTTAATAGAGATGATTAAATTGTACGTTCTTTTTTACTCGTCGCGATCTGGAGTAGAACTGCCGCGATAATAATAGCCCCTTTAATAATGTCTTGTGGATAAGAAGGAACTGCCATAAGGTTCATGATATTACCTATTAAGCCGAGAATTAATGCACCTGCCACTGTATTTAGAACAAAACCACGTCCACCCATAAGGCTAGCACCACCAATTACTACTGCCGCAATAGCATCCAGTTCCTGGCCCATTCCTACAGTCGCACTTCCTGTTGAAGAACGAGCAGCTATGAATACACCAGCAAGTGCTGCAAGTGAACCTGAAATCGCATAAGTCGACATCACGTATAGCTTCGTACGAACACCAGCTAGTTTTACAGCCGTCTCATTACTTCCGATTGCAACAATTTTACGACCAAATCCTGTGTAGCGCTGGATGATTGTGAAAATAATGATAAGAAGAATTGTAATGAAAATAATTGGATACATTAAATCTTTGCTAACAAGTATATCAATTGTGTTCGCTTCCACACGTACCGGTCGACCCTCAGTAATAACAAATGCGATACCTCGTGCAATCGTCATCGTTGCCAAAGTAGCGACGAATCCTTGAATGCCTGTATAAGCAACCAAGAACCCTGAAAATACCCCAAATAACAGACCTACTATAACTGCAATACCAATGGAAACTGAAAAGTGCAATCCGATATCAGTTATTAATAGAGCAGAAACTGTTGCTCCAAGTGCCATTAAGGAACCGACGGACAAATCAATACCACCAGCCAAAATAACATACAGAAGACCAATTGCTACTAAAATTGGACCTGCTTGTTGAAGAAGGATATTGCGTAGATTCATTGGTGTTAAGAAAGTGTCTGATAGCATTGCACTAATAACAATCAGCAGTAGAAGAATCAAAAATGTATTGTTGTTAATAATAAACTCTTTCCAATTGAATTTCTTTGCAGAAGATGACATGAGTTTTAAACCCCCATTGCTAGTTTGATTAAATTATTTTCTGTGAGCTCATCCTTTTTGACTTCCCCCATGATTTCACCTTCACGCATGACAAATGCGCGGTCACACATCCCAATAATCTCAGACATCTCAGAAGAAACAATAATTATAGCTACTCCCTTTCCTGCGAGATCATTGATGATATTATAAATTTCAGTTTTAGCTCCAACATCCACGCCTCTTGTCGGTTCATCAAGAATAATAAGCTTTGTATCGATTGCAAGCCATTTGGCAAGCGCCACTTTTTGCTGGTTACCTCCGCTCAGACTATCGGCTGGATCTTCAGTAGATCCATATTTTGTTGAAATACGTGCTAATAATTCCAGGACATTGTCTTTTTCCTGTCGATGTGAAATCCAACCATTTGTTTGATTTGAAACCATTGTGGTGTTTATCCGGATAGACTGACTTAACAGTAAACCTTGTTTTTTCCGATCTTCAGGCAATAATCCAATACCCAGTTTGATGGCTTGTTTCGGGTTTTTGATATCTATTTCTTTGCCCAGATAATAGGTTAAACCTGACTCTTTCTTGTCAGCCCCAAAAATAGCTCTCATAATTTCTGTTCTTCCGGAACCTACCAGCCCACTGAACCCTACTACTTCACCAGCACGGACAGAGAATGACGCATTTTTCACATGATTTCCGACATTAAGTTTTTCTACTCTGAGGACTTCTTCACTTATTACTGCATGGCGTTCAGGGAAAAGCGTTGAAATTTCACGGCCCACCATCATGGTGACAAGTTGATCTTTTGTTATAGAATCTGTATCAACAGTACCTACATACTTACCGTCTTTTAATACAGTAATTTTATCGCTTATAGCGAAAAGTTCTTCTAAACGATGCGAAATATATACAATTGTTACGCCCGATTCTTTTAGTTTGACAATTAGTTCTAATAGCTTTTGAGTTTCAGAATGGGTTAGCACTGCTGTCGGTTCGTCAAAAACAAGAACTTTTGAATTTTTTGCAAGACATTTACAGATTTCTACGATTTGCTGATAAGCGACACTCAGTTCCCCCACTTTTTGATTCGGGTCGATATGACCAAAACCAATCTTTTCAAGTTCCTGTTTCGCATTCTTTCGAAGTTTCTTCCAATTAATAAATAATCCGCCACTGCTTAACTTATCAATATATATATTTTCAGCCACTGATAAATCTGGCGCTAACATGAATTCTTGGTAAATGACAGAAACGCCGAGATCAATCATTGCTTTGGGACTTGAAACCGTAGCCTCTTTTCCATCGATAATGATGTTCCCATCGTCCTTTGCATAAGCTCCTGCTAAAATTTTCATTAATGTCGATTTTCCGGCTCCATTCTCACCAATTAGCGCATGAATTTCGCCTTTCTTGACTTTCATATGCACATCTTCTAACGCCTTAACGCCGCCAAAGTGTTTTGAAATATGGTTCATTTCTACAATATAATTTGAAGCCACAATGAGTCCCCCTTTCAAATCGTCACTCAAGTGTTCTAAAGCCGAAAAAATTCCTTTTATGTAATAAGAATCCTCCCGACAAACAAGAGGAGGATTCTTAGATCATCTGTATTACCTTATGATTAATTAGAATCCAAAATCGTAGTAATCATCTACATTATCTTTTGTAACTGCTGCTGGTTCAGTCAATGTTATTTCTTCGTAGCTTTCAGGATCTTTTCCATCAACAATTATTTCTTTTGCTATTTTAACTCCAAGTTTTGCAACTTTGTAAGGGCTATTTTCTCCAGTTGCAAAGTATTTACCTTCTTTGATAAGATCATATGCTTCTAATGCACCATCAGCCGCTGCTACAATGTCTACATTGTCAATTCCTGCATTTTTAAGAGCAGTCATTGCACCTAATAACATTTGATCATTTTCTCCAAGTACAGTTGTCAGGTTTGGATTCGCAGTGATCAAATCTTCTGCTGCTTCAAGCCCATCTTCACGAGTCCATGCACCCCATCCTTGTCCAACTACAGAGAATTTTGCTTCTGCATTGGAAGCTTTACCCGATGATGCTAGTTGAGAATCTAATTCTTCAGCTAGTTTCCAAGCTTCGTCTTCAGAAACGCCTAATTTACCTTCTAGGATACCTGCGAATAATCCTGTACGACGCTCTTCTCCTGCAACATTTCCTTTTGCACCACTAAGAGTGATTGATACGATTTCTTCATCACCCATTTTTTCCGCGTAAGCAAGCCCAACTAAACGTCCATTTTGCTTGTTATCAGAATAAACAGTTGTAATATCATCAGCGTCTGCATTAACACCGCTGTCCAGGTTGATAACACCAATGCCTGCTTCAGCAGCTTTATTGATGACTGGAACTACTGCATCTGGTTCAATTGCATCTAGGAAAATCATGTCCATTCCTTGAGCAATAAATGTTTCCATATTCTCTGCTTCTTTTGTTGTGTCCCCATTTGCATCTAGAACTGTTACTTTCCATCCTTCAGCTTCCGCATACTCTTTAACTGCATCTACAAGTGAAACAAAATAAGGTGAATCCTGTGTCTTAATAGCAAAACCGACTTTAATCTGACCTTCCCCACCACCAGATTTACCACTTGCTTCATTTGAATCAGAACTACATGCTGCAACTACTAACATCATAAGAATTAGAGTTGTAAAGAGAAATAATTTATTTGCTTTCAATGCTGTTTCCCCCTATAAATTATTTGTTAATTACATAGTTGCATCGTAATGTCATTACAATACAATGTTGTAATATGCTTATACTATACAACTAATTGAGAGCGTTTTCAACAATGTATTTAATTATTCAGTATTTTTTATTTATATTAATCTTTTAAAATGTTGATATTTTCAATTAAATGATAGTAAATCCTCCATCTATGACGAACTCGCTTCCTGTCACAAAAGATGCAGAGTCAGATAACAAATAAATTACTGCACCAACAAGCTCCTCTGGCTTACCAAGTCGTTTCATAGGTGTTAATTCAGCCCACTGTTTTCTCCAGTCTTCTCTTACAAAGGAAGTAAGTTCCGTAAAGATATATCCAGGACTAATACAGTTGACACGAATTCCTTGTTCAGCCCACTCATAAGCTAATGACTTTGTCAGTTGAGTGACACCTGCTTTTGAAGTATTATAAGATGCTTGCAGCTGTGGATAGTTGACAATGATGCCTGACATGGAAGCAGTATTGACAATCGAACCTTTAATACCGTTCTCGATAAGATATTTCCCGAATAATTGAGCCACATAAAAGACACCATTTAAATTGACATCAATGACCTTTAGCCACTCTTCTGGACTAGTTTCAATAACAGGTTTTTGTATGACAATACCTGCATTATTGAAAAGAAGTTCAATTGAACCCATTTGTTTAACCGAGTCTTCCAAAGCCTTTTTCACTGCATCATAATCTGTTACATCTACTTGTAGTGAGAAAGTCTTACAGTCATAGTTTTGTGCAATTTCTTTTGCTGTTTGTTCAGCAGACTCTCCGTTAATATCGAAGATAACTATATTTGCGCCCGCTGCCGCCAAATGTTCCCCGACTGTTTTACCGATTCCACGCGCTCCTCCGGTAATCAAAACAGTTTTATTTTTTAATGAAAATAATTTCTCAAGTATTTCCATTTTCTCATCCCCTCTCTATTCTTTTTACTTGTACTTGCTGAAGGATCTGTTCAACCATTTCAGTTGAAACATCGCCTGTTTTTTCCGAAAGCGTATTGGCTGCCGATACCGCTATTGCTAACTGAAGCTTCTGCTCCTCTTCAAGACCATTCAGCATGGAACATGCTATAGCCGCCACCATTGAATCGCCTGAACCAACTGTATTTATAATATCTAGCCTTGGTGGAGTAGCGCGAAGGACGCCTTTTTTGCTGATGAAGAGTGCCCCCTTCTCTCCAAGGGATACAATCACATTTTTGATTCCATTCTCTAATAATTTGTTTCCAAAAGTGATTACCTGTTCTTCTGATTCCAATTTTGTACCAAATAATTGCTCCAATTCATGAATGTTGGGTTTGATCACGAATGGCGCGGCCTCTATGCCTTTCACCAAATATTCTCCGCTAGTGTCAAGTACAACAGGGATATTCCTCTTGCTACACATACCAATAAGCTGAGCATAAATATCAACTGGCATCCCTTTCATAACACTTCCAGACATTGTGACAAGTGATGCTTCTCCAAGAATTTCTTCAAAGTCCTGGATGAAGCGACTAATAACTTCGGGACTGATTTCACCACCTGTTCCTAACACTTCAGTCGATATACTATTTTCATCCACAATGTTAATGCATTCTCTTGTTTCCACACCCGTATCCGTAAAGCGATGTGGTATCTGATCTCGATCTAATAGTTCAACGACTCTCTGTCCTGTATGACCACCAGTGAGGCCGACTGCCAGCACTGGATAGCCGAGCTGACGAATGACCCTTGCCACATTGAGCCCTTTACCACCAGCCGATGGAATGTTCTTTACCGCTCGGTGAACGTCACCTTTGATAAAGCCAGGAACATGATAATATTGATCGAGCGCTACATTCAGCGTAAGTGTGACAATCATGTTATATCTCCTCACTTTTCACTATCGATTAGTATTTTTCCTTTTACCATTCCAGGTGTTTTAAACATCTCAAATGCAGATGCAATTTCACTTAGTGGAATTTTTTTGAAAAGCAGCGACTCATCTATTTTGATGTCACCAGAGCGAATATATTTCGCTGTTTCAATCCACTCTTCGCCAGGGAAATCCTGGCTATATGACATCCAAGAACCTGTCAAGAAAAATTCTTTACGATTAAGATGTTCCCATTCATGGACGGAGAATGCCAGCTCTTTTGTCGGCGTTCCAATCAGACAGACAGATCCTTTCTTTTTAACTAATTCAAATGTAAGTTTAATCGTTGTCGTGTTCCCTGCAGTTTCCAATACATAGTCGTAACGTCGACCATCTAATTGCTCCAGGAAAGATGGATCTGAAGAATTGATACATTCGTCTGCACCAAATCTTTTAGCAAGTTCAAGTCTTTCTTCACTAATATCAAATACTGTCACATGTCCTGCACCTAATATTTTCAGCCACTGTAGTGTAAAAAATCCTATGTTCCCGATGCCAAGTATTGCAACCGATCTTCCTGATTGAAAATCTAGTCGGCGGATGCCGTGTAGCGCAACCGTAATCGGTTCAAAAAAAGCCCCTTGTTCAAAGGAAATAGAAGAATCGAAGCGAATGGCATTCTTTTCAGGGACCACTACATATTCTGCAAAACTGCCTGATCGTCTTGAACCTATGAAGCTATAGGCTTCACAAAGAGCATAATCACCATTACTGCAGTATTCGCAAACCATACATGGCAATAACGGGGCACCAGCAACACGATCACCAACTGCCAATGATTTCACATTTTTGCCGACTTCAACCACTTCCCCTGAAAACTCATGTCCAAGAATAATCGGGTATGAGTGGGCCGCATCACCATTGACTCGTGGAATATCTGAACCACAAATCCCAGTGTATTTTACTTTGATAAGGACATCACCCAAACCGGGTACTGGTGTTTCCACGTCCTCATAAATTAGTTTTTCCCTTGCGTTCAGTACACCTGCTTTCATTTCTTTTACCTCCTAGTTGTATATCTGTTCATTCATAACGCTTGATAGCTTGAGATAAAGATCCATCGCTTGCTTGTAAACTTCTTTATTTTCCATATTTGGTTGATGTTCCCTACGTATGGTAACAGTTTGCTCGACGACCTCCTCAAAGCTGTCATACATGCCAACACCAACTCCTGCAAGAAGAGCAGCTCCAAATGTTGTGGCCGTATCGGAACTAGGTACACGTATCTGACATCCTGTTACATCGGCATATATCTGAATCCAAAGCTCACTGTTAGCTGCTCCACCCATCGCATGAATATCAAGTTCTTGAATTGGAACACCAGCTTCTTTTGCTACAAGTAGATTATGATAAACCGAGAACACGACACCCTCTAGTACTGCACGCACCAAATGTCCTTTAGTTTTGTCAAAGCTCAGCCCATAGAAAAGTCCTTTCGCTTTTGGATTCCATAAAGGGCTACGTTCCCCTGAAAGGTAGGGAAGAAATAGCATGCCATCTGTCCCTGGATCTATCTTTTCCGCAAGCTGTGTCAATTCATTAAAACTTTCACTTTCTCCAAACTCTTGCTTGAACCAACGAAGAGCACCTCCTCCACCCACTGTTCCTCCCTGCAGAAGCCATCTTTCCGGAATAACATGCGGTGAAAAAATAAGTTGCAGATGTGTTTTAGGTTCATCCAGACAAATACTGACACCACCTGCCTGACCTCCTTGAAGTTGGGTCTGATTTACATTAACTACTCCAGCTCCAAGTGTGCCGCATGCTGCATCGAGACCTCCTGCGACAACAGGAGTGCCAACACAGAGACCAGTCAATTTAGCCGCTTGTTCCGTTACAGTTCCAATTACTTCATGACATTCATAGATTGGCGGAAACTTTTCAAGTGGAAGACCAAACTTTTCGGCCATTTGTTCATTATAGGTGTATGTAACAGGATCATAGAAATGGAGACCATAATTTTGACAACGATCTGATGAAAAAACGCCAGTCAGTTTTAGAGCAATATAACCGTTGCTCTGAAGGAATTTATAGGTCTTTTCATACAATTCTGGCTCGTATTTTTTGTACCAGAGAAGTTTTGGAGTTGTATAAGATGCTGACCAAGCATTACCTGACAACTCAAAAATCTCTTCTTCAGTCACATGTGATTCATACTCTTTCATGACTTCCCTAGCCCGTATATCCAGCCAAATTGGAGTCTTACGCAGACTATTTCCATCTCGATCCACTGGAATGGCAGACCAACCTTGTCCAGCAATACCAATACCAGCGATTTCATCTGATTTAACCTCTGAATGCTCGAGGCAGTAACGTATAGAAATGGTAATTGCTTGCCACCATTCATCTGAATCCTGTTCGACCCAACCTTCCACAGGATAATAAAGTGGATAGTCAGTAGAATGTTGAATAACTACGTTCCCTTCAGCGTCAAAAATAGCGACTTTACAGGAAGATGTTCCAATATCGATACCGAGTAAATACTTTTTCACTGTGAATTCCACCATGTCGTTTGTTTAACTTGGTCACTACTGCCGCATAAGTGCATTTTTTCCATTACTACTTGTTTAACAGTCTCACGTGCGTGCTTTGTAAATAACTTAGGATCAATGATATTGTCATGTGAAGTAACGTACTCTTTTACTGCATCTGAGAATGCAATGCGAAGCTCAGTCGCATAGTTTATTTTGCTTATACCGAACTCTACACAATGCCTTATATCCTGCTCGGAAAGTCCCGAAGCACCGTGTAACACAAGTGGTACATTTACTTTACTGTTCAGAGTTTGCAGTAATTCAAGATCCAAATTTGGCTCACCTTTGTAGACTCCATGGACGGTACCAATGGCTACTGCCAACGAAGTAACACCAGTGCGCTCGACAAATTCAATTGCCTCCTCCACCTTTGTATAACCATCAGCACCATATTCAATATCTCCTGGCTTTCCGCCAACCGTACCTAATTCTGACTCAACTGACACTCCAATTGGTTTACATATCTCAACTACTTCTGCTGTGTGGCGGATGTTATCCTCAAACGGTTGTTTAGAAGCGTCAATCATTACAGAAGTATAGCCTGCTCGGATAGCTTTTAAAGCAAGATTGCGACTGTCTCCATGGTCTAGATGTAGTGCTACTGGCACGGGACTATTTTCCACTGCGGCACGTACCATTGCATAAAACATAGTCATAGAAGCATATTTCACTGTGTTAGCAGAAGTCTGAATAATAACCGGAGATTTTTTTTCCTCAGCTGCTTCTATAACCGCCTGCACCATTTCCATATTTTCAACATTAAATGCACATACTGCATAACCGTTTTTCTTTGCATGTCGTAAAATCACATCACCTGTAACTAATGGCATTTCACTTCACTCCTTCTACTTGATGTTTTTCATAAACACTGTGGAGAGCAACATAGAAATCATCGAATTTTTCTTTTGCTTTTTTATACACTACTTGCATTTCTGGATTATTCTCCTGGAAGCTCTCAATACGAATAAAGCGATCAATGACTTCAAAGTTGTCATATAATCCTGCTCCCACCCCTCCGATTATAGCTGCTCCCATAGACCCCGCTTCATCTAGATAATTCGGCACCTCTACAGGAACCTGGAAGACATCTGCAATAATCTGACGCCACACCTCACTTTTAGCGCCGCCTCCAATAATCATTAACCGATCGATTTCAATATGCTCACTCAAGATATCGTAGATGATTCCCAAATTGTACGTAACACCTTCTAACACACTTCTCTGCAATTCACCACGTGTAGTATCTGATTTAATACCTATATATGAGCCTTTAGAAGACGTATCCCAGCGTGGTGCCCTTTCGCCTAGTAAGTAAGGTAAAAATAATACACCATTTGATCCTGGTTCAGTTGCTTCAATCTGCTCATTAATTAGATCATAGACAGATTTACCGCTTTCCTTCGCTTGAATCTGCTCCGATGTAGCAATCGTTTCCTTCATCCAACTGAACGACCCACCTGCATATTGCATTGTGCCGTTTGGAGCATAATAGCCAGGAATTGCATGCGCCCATGTTACGGTTCTCATGTCTGGATCAAAAATCGGTTTCTTTGATGTCGTTGTCACCCATGCAGAAGTGCCTAGTGAGCAGTATGTCTTACCTTCACTAACAGAACCGGCACCAATGTTAGCTGTTACACCATCACCTGCTCCAATCACAACTTTAGTTCCTAGAACGAGACCTGTTGCTGCAGCTGCTTGTTCAGTCACACCGCCTGCCATATATGTTGAGGGTTTCAGTTCTGGCAATTTGTCTTTGTCAATGCCACTCGCGTCAATAATTCGATCCGACCATTCCAATTTCTCAATGTCAAAGCAACCCATTCCATTACCATCCGAGTAATCTGTGACGAACTGACCTGTCAATTTCAGGACAATATAGTCTTTCGCATTTAATACTTTGTACGTTTTTTCATAAATGTTAGGTTCGTTATCACGGAGCCACATCAATTTCTGAATACCGTATGATGGTGTATTGCGGTGGCCTACAATGTGGTAAAATTCTTGCTGCGTTAACTGCTTCTCCAGTTCTTTCGACTGGACAGTTGCACGTTGATCCGCCCAAATAATAGATGGGCGAAGAGGAGTCCCTTGCTCATCAACAACCAAACACCCCATCATTTGCCCACTGAAACTAACAACAGCTATTTCAGCGGGATCAATCCCAGTATCATTAATCAATTTCTTCGTTGAATCACATACGGCATTCCACCAGTCATTCGGATTCTGCTCCACCCATTTTTCATTGAAGTAATGTGTAGAATACGGTGAAATACTGCTGCCTAACATCTTCCCTTCCACGCTGAATATCGTGGCTTTGTTACCTGAAGTCCCTAGATCATGAGCTAAAATATATGTAGCCATCTTATGTCCCCCTTATTTTGTGGCAGTAATGACAATTTCAAATCTATTTTTATCTCCTCTATAACGTGCTAACGAATATTCAATTGGCTCATCTTTATGATTAAAACCAATAGAAATAAATTGTTGGATAGCTTTACCTTTTGTCATATTTAAATTTTTTATATCGTATTGCGTAGCCTCCACTGCTTCAATGAAACGACGGATTTTACAAATTTGGGTTTCGTTTTTCTCGCTCAATATGGGATATAGAGATTCCTTAACCAAGTCACGATCTAACACAAACTCGCATTTGTCATAAGGTAAATACGTCTCCACCATCACGATAGGCTCACTGTCTGCAAAACGTCTGCGATGAATATAAATGACTTTTTCCCCTTCAGCTAGTTTTAGATGCACTGCTACTTCATCAGGAACTTCTATTACTTTAAAATCGAGCACTTCCGTACTAGGTGTCATACCAAGTTCAAGTATCTGGTCATTGAATGATCCAAGTGCCTGAATAAAACTTTGTTCAATTTTGGGAGCCCTTACAAAAGTACCTTTACTTTTTACTCGGTATAGCCAACCTTCCTGAACAAGTTCAGTGATGGCTTGTCTAACTGTAGTGCGGCTAATGTCATAAATTTCACTAAGCTCTTTTTCAGTAGGAATAGCATCTCCTACTTTATAAGACCCCTCTTTAATTTGTTGAAGAATTAATTCTTTTAACTGAAAATATAGAGGGATAGGTACAGATTTATCCAATTTTGTCATTATTGAGTTCACTCCGCTTCGATTGTAAATGCTTTCATATATTATAATATTCAGACTTGACTAAAAGTTAAAGACTTATTTATGATTATATCATCAAGTCGTAATATCGCAATGTCATTATCTAATAACATTAGAATTTTTTGAAGGGGGAAATGGAAAATGAAATACGGAATATATTTTGCATATTGGGAGAATGAATGGGAGACAGATTTTGAACCTTATATCGAAAAAGTAAAGCAACTAGGATTTGATATACTAGAAGTGGCTGCTCTTGGATTAATTCACTTAAGTGATGATCAATTAACTCGTCTAAAAGATATAGCAAAAGCTGCTAATATCCGACTGACCGCGGGAATTGGTATTCCTAAGGATTTTGATGTAAGTTCGGAAGACCCACTAATAAGAAAAAATGGAATTTCCTTTATGAAACAAGTGCTCGATCAATGTCATAAAGCTGGAATTGATCGGATTGGGGGGACTATTTATTCCTACTGGCCAGCCGATTATTCCAAACCGATCAATAAATCAGAGGTCCGCAAAAATTCTATTGAAAGTCTAAGAGAACTAGCAGAGTATGCGGCACCACTGAACATTACACTGCTAGCAGAAACATTAAACCGTTTTGAACAATTTTTATTAAACGATACCCTAGAAGCTATTGACTATGTAAAAGAAGTAGGCAAACCTAATGTCAAAGTCATGCTTGATACATTCCATATGAATATCGAAGAAGATTCAATCCCAGACGCCATCCGCCTTGCAGGCAATTATCTTGGACATCTGCATATCGGAGAAGGCAACCGGAAAGTTCCTGGCAAAGGTTCACTAGACTGGACTGGTATTGGACAGGCACTTCGAGACATCAACTACTCAGACTATGTCGTGATGGAGCCATTTGTGAAAATGGGTGGCCAGGTTGGACAAGATATTAAAGTATGGCGTGATTTAAGCAGTAACGCCAGTGAAGAAAAACTGGATCAGGAACTAGCAGAATCACTTAAATTTGTAAAAGGGCATTTTAAAGAATGATATAAAATTAGCCAGCTTAGATTTTTGAATTACACCCCAATTGTAACAACAGGGGTGTAGTTTTTTATGACTAAATATAATTTAGAACAAAAAATGAATACCCTTCTTAAATACAAAAAGATCATAGAAGAATAAGATAAATCATTGGGTATGGCTGGGTTATGTGGTAGTTTGGAGTTTATATGGAAGTTAGAGTAATTTAAGTGGTAGTTAGAACCGCTTATGTGGTGGTTAATCTAAGTTATGTGATAGTTGGGAGTTATGTGGAGGTTAGAGTAATTTAAGTGGTAGTTAGAACCGCTTATGTGGAGGTTAGAGTAATTTAAGTGGTAGTTAGAACCGCTTATGTGGTGGTTAATCTAAGTTATGTGATAGTTGGGAGTTATGTGGAGGTTAGTGAGTTATGTGGCAGTTAGACTTTACTGATTAATTGTTTCTTGAATAGAAAAAACCGTTCCATTCGATATTTCTATCGATTAGAACGGTTAAGTTTTTATTACTTATTATTCCCTTTACCTGGATTCACAACCGTCACGTCAAACATCAGCGTATGCTCACCATACGTTACAGTAACTGTAGTTTCCCCTTGGCCTTTTCCTTTTACTGCGCCTGCTTTTACAGAGGCTACGTTATTTTTTTCAACTTTGTAGTCTGCGAGTTTTGTTACGTCTTTTTCTGTTGACTTGCCATCAACTGTTGTTACTTCTTTAATTGTTACTTTTACTTCTTTACCAGGTCTTGTTTCAACCTGAGCTTGGTCGATAGTTAGAGTTATTACTGGTTCTGTAACTATAGGCGCTTTAACTGTAACATTAACAGTTACCTCATTTTCACCATATGAAACAGTAATTGTAGTCGTGCCTTCTCGAACCGCAGTTACTAACCCATTTGACACTGTTGCGATACTTTCATCAGCGACGACATACGTAGCGTCTGAAGTTACGTCCTCATTTGTTGCATCACCTTCTATAGGTGTAGATGTCTCTATAACAGTAAGTTGAGACGTCTCGCCAGCTGTTAAGTCTAGCTCAGTGGGATTTACAGAAAGTGATAGAACCGGCTCTACCATTTCTTTTTCGTAAATTAATGCTTCGCCAACATTTCCTGCAGCATCATTAATAACGACCGTTACCGAATCTGTTTCAGCCGCTACTGGGAATGTAAAGCTTCCGTCTTGGTTCAAATCAAATGCTACTGGTGCAGTTGCTTCACCATTAACAGTAGCAATATATGAAGCTTTTAATTTTTCATTTAAATTATAGTCTAATCCATACAAATATAATTCTTCATTATATTCGATATATTTGTCTGATACTTGACCAGTCGCAACACCTTCAGCTACTGCTCCAGTAATTTCTGGGCTAGTTGTCTTCACGACAATTGGTCCTACGTAGTCTGAAACTACTCCTGAAGCTGCAAGACCGGTGAAGTCAATTGTGTATAGACCATCTGGAATAGTTGTTGCTGGATCACTGCTCCATGGCTTATATTGTCCTGCAATGTTCAGGTTATAAGATCCTGCTCCTAGTGCTGAACCTGCGTGTAAATAACCAATATAGCCATCTCCATATTCCCCGCCTTCAGGATTCATAATATCCCAAAGCTCGATATAGTTAGTTGTTACATCACCAGTTAATTTAAATGAAAGGACTGCAGAATCTTGAACTCCGTCACCATTAAATGATAAATCTGTTTCTGTGATCTTGAAGTCTTTCAGTTGTGTTGCTTCTGCTCCACCAAAATCTGCTGCAAATGGCAATGAAATATCCGTTTCTCCACCTTGAACATGGATAAATCCTAGAATCTCATCACCAGGCTTTGTAGTAGTTGCTGAAGCTGTTAATGTTAAGTTTAAAACTTGCTCACCAGCTAGATTGAATGTAGGCTGGTCAACCGTCACTTGTGCATCACCGAATGTTTTTGTGACATCAACTGTGACATTATATTCGCCACCATTACCTTTAATATCTTTAACTTTAACTTGTTTTGTTACGGAAATATTTTCTTCTAATGATTGAGGACCGAAAGTAACTGTCCCTTTTATGTTATCCACTACTGCTCCAGTACCGTCTAACACGGCGCTATCTAATGCATACGCAAGAATTTCTGGATGTGCTGCTGCATATGCATTTACACGTCCTGCACCTTGTGAGAATACATCATACTTCGCTGTATTTAGGATTTTAGCTGTGTTGGAAATAGCTACTTTCACATCAAAAGCATTCCAAGAAGGATTAGCTTGTTTCACAAGTGCTACAATACCTGCGATATGTGGTGTAGCCATCGAAGTTCCTGTTTTGCGATCATATGCTTCATCGTAAACTGCTTCTGGAAAATCTGTTTTGTACTTAGGAATTGTGGACATAATATTTGTTCCAGGTGCGCTTACATCTGGTTTAATATCAAAGTGTGGTGTAGAAGGTCCACGTGAACTAGAATCATTTACTTCATCTCCAAGTGTACTCGTAGAAGAAAAGTTACCGAAGCTCACTTTTCCTGTTCCCCCTGCCAATGTAGCACGTATTGCCTCGCCATCTGTTTGAGACATATCAAACGTTGGTAGGAAAGCAAATGAATCACCAAGGAATGTACCCGATGCGTTCGGTGCACCAGTACCACCTGCAAAGTTATGAATAATTGTTGCTACAGCTCCATTTGCTTTTGCGTTCGCAATTTTATCGACAAAAGCGATACTACCACGAGAAATCAATGCCACTTTTCCTTCTACATTAATTCCTTCAAAATCTTTTACTTCTCCGTTCCCAGGGATAGCAACTAGGTCGAACTCACCTTGAAGCTGTGTTGCTAAATCTTTTCCAAAAGTTGTACCCATTAATTGCAACTGTTTAGTTAAGTTGTAGTCTCCAACTGTAATATTTACTTGTCCGTTGTGCATTGTTTCCGGATTTGTTGTGTTACCAACCGCAATCCCTAAACGTGCAGTAGCCGGAGTTCCCATAGTTCCACGGTTTGGACCTGAGTTACCAGTAGCAATTACCCCGATTGTCCCAGCAATCATTGCATTATTAATCGCAAATGATCCTGCATCTGTTTCGGAGTTTGCTCCACCACCTAGTGATAGATTGATAACATCCATTTCTTCTAATACTGCTGTTTCAATTGCTTTGACAATACCCGAAGTTGCTCCACTTCCGTATGCTCCAAGTACACGGTAAGCATATAAATCTACTTTAGGTGCAATCCCTTTAATACCGTATTCATTCGCACCAATTGCTGCAATCGTACCCGCAACGTGCGTACCATGTGAAGTATAGAAAGAACTTCCATTTGCATTAAATTCAGGTGTTCCCGCAGGACGTTCTGAAGGTAACGTTTCCGAAGCATCATCATCTGCTCGTGTTTTTGTATACGTAGATGAGTTTGGAATGAAGTTCTTCCCACCTTTAAAAATTCCAGCGAACTCTGGATGATCAGCATCAATACCTGTATCAAGTACAGCTACTTTAACCCCTTGTCCTTCTATTCCTTCGTCCCAAAGTTGTTCAATTCCTAGGAATGAAATACTTGTATTCATTTGTGCCTCTATTGTTTCATCTTTTATAAGTTCTGATGATTTAGTCGTATTTTCTTCTGATGCATAAACAGTTGCATCCGGTTCGATTAATGTAATTCCATCAACCGTTAGTAATTTCGGAATGTCACTCGCTTTAACCGTTGCTGCAAATCCGTTTAATACAGTATCAAACGTATATCCTTGCTTTATTTGAACCTGTTTAGCAGTTAGCTCTTTTTTTACTTTTGTTTGTTGTGCTTTTACATTCGCACGAACTTGATTTGCTCGAGCATTAGAGAATTTCTTGCCTTTAACTTGGCTAATCCCTTGTTCAAGTGCTACAGGCTTTTCGGATAAATGAATGATTACTGCAACATCTTGATTGCCTGATACATTTTGTAAACTTTCGTGAAGGGTTGGACCATCTTTAGACAAGCTCAATTGTTCCGCAATAGCCGCCTTCAGTTGAATCGTACTTTCACTTTGACCATTCTGTTTGAATGGCTTCGTTTCTTCAGCACTAACACTGGAGAATGGAACCAATAAAGAAAGCACCATAATCACAGCTAGAATACTACTAAAGAACTTTGTAAACTTAAACTTTTTCAAATCTCATTTCCCCTTTGGCTATAATTTCACACTTACCAATATTGTGTGACATTACCAACTTATCACAAGTAAACTAGTACGAATATCGAAATTTCGGATTATTCCGAAAGATTGATAAATAGTATTAGTTTAATAAAAAAAATCGTATCTTTTGAACCGTTCTTACAAATCATTTTAGTAGTTTATACTTTCAATTTGAGTTGATTAGTAACCTTTAATACTACTTTAGTTTCAGAAAATTTTAATAGATTTCAGAATAAGAAATTCCGAGGTTATAGTTGGGAGTTTATGTGGTGGTTGGCAGAAGTTATGTGTAAGTTAGAGAAATTTATGTGGTGGTTAATCTAATTTATGTGGTAGTTAGAGTAATTTAAGTGGTGGTTGGAACCGTTTATGTGGTGGTTAATCAAAGTTACATGGTGGGTTATTTCAAAAATTTTTAATAACTTCTAAGGCAAAAAAGAAAGACCGTTAGAAGTGATTGAATCACCTCTAACGACTCACTATTCATTACTTAATAGATTTATCTTCTCAATCAATCCAACAATTCGCTCCGTCTCTTCAATCGCTACGGGGGATACTCCAGTTTCAAAGAAATGCACGACTTGCTCGATCAACCCAGCGTAATAAGGCTTTTCTTCTTCCCATAAGCGTAGGGAATGAATACTTTCCTTGGAATGTAGGATTGCTCCAAAACGATTATGCCACTCATTTTCTCCTCGAAGGATTGCATGTTTTCCATTAGCGAATGTTAGATGAATTTGTTCACAATCCTTATATGTCTCTATTTTCATTTTTTCAACTTCTGTACCAAAAATGGTGACGACCATTTCAAGTAAGTGAATTCCGTACCAAAAGTATCCTGGCATTTGCTCTTGGTGAGGGGTCGGCCCGAAAAAGTAGCCACTTTGTATATCTGTGTTATTGGATACGGCTGCAACTGATTCTGAAAATCTTAAGGAGGATGAGCTCATGACAGGTGTGTTATTCACTTTACTGAGATTGATCAATTCTTGCATTTCCGCGCTACTCATGACAACTGGTTTATCGATGAAAATTGGTTTACTATAGCTCACTATTTTCTTAAACCAATCTAAATGGTTTCTTCCATCAACTGTCCCAATGATTACTGCATCGACAGCAGCCATAAACTCTTCGATGTCTTCTACTGGTATAACTCCATATTTCTTTGTGACTATTTCATAATAATTTCGGAAACGCTCACGGCTAATGGGTAAATCCTCTGAATACGTTGGGATAGCATGGGTTATTTTAGCCCCTGTAACATGATGCGGAGCCCCAGAATCGTTTAATAATCTCGTGAAAATTTCACAGTGTGATGTGTCCAAACCTATTAAACCTATATTCATATACTATTCTCCTCACTATTTAGTAGAGTGAAAACTTGCCGTGGTCTACCTCTTCTCGATATTTTCTCTGTCCCAATTACCTCGATTAAAGTAGCATCTAACCAAGATTGAACAATTCTGTGCGCACTCCTTGGTGTAATTCCTAAAAACGAAGCAAGCTCATGGGCAGTAAATTCATTTTTCTTTTTTCTTCGAATTAGGGCCATCGTCTTTTCTATGTTCGCTGCATTCATACCAACTGCCTCTGATTGTTGTATTAATAGTCGATCTGTCACCGCAAGTGGGTATTTCATTGGGGCTGTTAAATCAATTGGTCCAAATACACTTCTATCCTCATTTACGATATAGCAGCTATCCCCTCCATTTTCTTGCGCTTGAATAAGTGCTACTCTCGCATGAGAGCCTGCTTCTAATGCGGAAAATCCGAAGCCTATCCCAATAGATAAGGTTACACCTAATTTTTTCTTTAATTCATCTACAATCGGCAATACTTTATAGCCTTCTGTAACTCTTTCAAATATCCCACGATTTGTGACAAACAAGTATTCTGTGCTACTTAATGCCGTCAAATAACCGCTCATTTGCTCTGCAAAATGGAGTAGCATTCGATATGTAGTGTGATTTCTTTTTTGAATTTGCTGCTCTGTCATAAAATCAGGAGCTATCGTAGTTGTGTTTTCTATAAAGACTCTGCCAATTATAATTTGCATTTCTTTTTGCTTTCGTTGGTTAGTTCCTAATAGCATCCGTTCTATAGCCACAATAATATCTTCTTCTGAAGGCTTCAGCCATTCATTCACAATATTATAATTTGTCAATAATTCACTTACTAATTTTAAGCTTGTAATCACAACGGTATTAGATGATTTTGCCACGTTCACCAGATGGAAATTTACTATATCTTCCACATTTTCAAGTGATACTAAATCATTGTAGTTGTCGTAACTAAACGATTCTTCTAAATTTTTTTTTACAATTTCAATGTAAGCATTTTGAATTCCATCAAAGCTTACTTGAGTGAAATTCATTTTATTTTTCATTTTATATATCGCCTGGTATAGTCCTGCCCCTTTTATTGGCACCTCTTCTTTAGCGACCAAATATGGAATTCGTCCCGAATAAAACAAACAATCCACATTATCTTTAAGCTCCACTGTGAATTCTTTTGCTTTATCCATTTCATCAGACAAACGGAATATCGGTTGTATGGTAGGAAAAAGGTTAAAGCAGCGGACAAGTGTTTCATAAATCCATAGCGGACCAATTACCCCTACCTTTATATGAGATTTCATACCATCTTCCTTTCCAGCACGAAAAGACACATGATTGCTAATGTGTCCCTTCTTACTACTTATTGTTCTTTATCATTAAGAAGAAAAGCCTTTACAAATGCATCATCATTTAACTTTGGATATGTTGCATAAACACGATCGATTTCCTCTGCCTGACCTGGACTTAGAACTTCATGATCAGTTAAACACCAATTCCCCTGCAGAAGCCCCTGCCTTCTGAGCACTTCATTAATCCCAGCAATACTTCCCTTGAAGGCATTTTTAGAATCAAAGAATGCAGAGTTTGCATCTGTCACATTTTGCGCAATGGAAAACCAATGCTTATCTACTTCGTTGCGAAGTTGAGCCTGTTTTATTTGTTCAAAAAGGTTTACAGCCTCGTGTGTCCATACCGACCAATGACCTAAAAGACCACCGATTATGCTTTTGTTTTCCATTTGACCTTCAACTTCATATTCATATGTTGTAAATAAATCTAAAACAATATTATCGTCATTTCCAGTGTAGAGTGCAATTTCATTTCTTCTTGGAGAGGCACAAACTGCTCTAATTACATCCAATGTTAAATACCTATCAAAAGGTGCCATTTTAATACCTACTACGTTTTGGATACTAGCAAATTCCTCCCAGAATTTATAGCTAAAAATTCTTCCTCCAACAGCTGGCTGCAAATAAAATCCAAACACTGGTAATTCATCTGCAACAACTTTCGTCCTTTCGATCAGTTCCTTTTCCGAATAATCATGTAAACCACCATTACTTAAAAGTACTATATCATAGCCTAGTGCTTTAGCTATTTTCGTCTCTTCTAATGCCTGTTCAGTACCTCCACAGACACCTGCTATTTTGAGGAACGGACGTTGCAACTGTGCTTTTTCAACTTCCTCCATCGCCAAACGTAAAACAGTTTCATACAGATTGAACTTAGGGTCTCTTATTTCAAATTGAGTTGTATGAACCCCTACTGCAATCCCACCTACCCCAGCCTCTATATAGTATCTAGTCAATCTTCTTTGTGCATATTCATCCAATTGTTTATCACTTGTTAGTGATAAAGGATGAGCTGGAATAAAGGCACCTTCATGTAAGTGTTTCTGAAGTTCTTGTGATAGAGCCATTTAGAATTGCCCCTTCCGTTCCTGAAAGTGAGTTGGTTTATTAATCGTTTCTCCATCATTTGCTACCCAGTCTGCTGTCCATTCAATCATTTCTCGTATGGAGACACGCGGATATCCAAATAGCTTATGTGCAATACTTGCATTATTTAATAATGCATTTTCCTTCTCTACTCCTTCAAATACTGGAGTTTTCCCTAGCAATTTTCCAAACTCATTTGCAAGCCATCGAACTGGTAATGTTTCTGGACCCGTTACATTTAGAATGGTCGGAGGTGAGCTAGCTATTAATAACGACCTAATTGCATATTCGTTCGCGTCTCCCTGCCAAATTACATTTACATGACCCATGGACAAATCTAAAGGAACCTCATTATATACAGAACGAGCAATTTCGAGTAATACACCATATCTCATATCGATCGCATAATTTAACCTAAAAACAGTTAGTGGTGTGCTATCTTTATGAGAGAAATAAGTAAACACTCGTTCTCTTCCAAGTGAGGATTGACCATACTCACCAACTGGAGCTACCTCATGCTTTTCATCACAGCCACCTAAAGTCAAAGGTACCAATGGATAAACATTCCCAGTTGAGAAAGCAACAATGTTGGAGCCTTTAAAATGCTCAGCTACTCTACCAGGCAGGTACGTATTCATTGCCCAGGTGAAGTGTTCATTACCAGTTGTACCGAATTTATTCCCAGCCATATAAATGATATTTTTCTCTTTTGGAAGCAGTTTCAATTGTTCATCGTCTAATAAATCTGTGGAAATTGTTTCAATTCCGGCTTTTTCTAAATCCTCTTTCAATGTTCCATTTGAAAAGCGGGATACCCCAATCACTTTCTTATCTAAACCTGCTTTCTCAATAGCTCTTTTTGCCATTATGGCTAAAGTAGGTCCCATTTTACCTCCAATGCCTAATATCAAAATATTCCCTTCTATTTTTCGCATATCTTCTACTAGTGCGTCAGATGGTTCGGTCATTAAATTTTCTAGTTCTTCCACTGTTTTCAAATGAATTCCTCCAATCTTTTTATGAGAAAAAGATATTTTTTATATTATTAAAAGCTAAATAGATTAAAACGATTAATCCGATAATCCCTAGAACATTGCTTAATAGTTTATTTTTAAGCTCACCCATAATATTTTTATCATTAGCTACTACTAAAATAGCAATTGCGATAAAAGGCACAACAAATATGGTAATGGCTTGTGCAAAAACAATTAGATTCAATGGAGCCGAGCCAAATACAATGCCAATAATGGAGCCGAAGAGCATTACTAATATAATGAGTAGCTTAACTTTTAAATTTGATAGGCTGCTTCCTAGTCCTAGTCCATCAGCTAGCAAAGATCCACCAATTGTGGCATTCCCCATCAAGGAAGAAAAGGATGCCCCGAACAACCCAAGCATAAAGACAAAAGTAGACCAGCTACCAAAAAGTGGTTCTAACGCTAAGCCCATTTCACTTGCATCATTCACAACAAGTCCCTGAGGCTTTAAAATAGTTGCAGCTGTGATCATTATTAGAAAGGAGATAAAACCTAGAAGAAAGATTCCTAAAAACGATTCCTTACGACCACTTGCAGCATCTGTAATTTTCCAGCCCTTCTCTTTAACTAAATAAGATTGATATAAGGCACCTACGATAGAAAAGCTTGTAGCAAATAAAGCAATGATTAGTCCCATACTACCCTCGGGTAACACCGGTATAAATCCTTTAAAAATATCTACTATGGATGGTTGGACTAATATTACAGTGATTAAAAATGCTAGTAGCATAATCACTACTAATACGAGCATCATTTTTTCAAGAATTTGATAAAATTGTTTTGCAAATAACAAACCAATGGATAGTAGGGTAAAGATAATAATCCAAATGGTTGGATCCATATTCGTAACTGTAGATATTGCAATCCCTGTACCAATTGCATTTCCTGCCTGGAATGATGCAGTAACCAAAAATGCCCCAACCCCGATTAATACTCCTGCGAGCAACCCCCACTTTTTCTTAATCGTTTGGATGAAACTATGCTTAGCTGCTAAACCAATCCGGGTACTCATTTCTGTATAGACCATCATTAAAATAATAGCTAAAATAATGGTCCAAACTAATTGGGTTCCATATATTGCCCCAATTTTAGATGAAAGGGTGACACTTCCCGGACCTAATACTAAAGCAGAAGTGATTAATGCTGGTCCAAGATAATTAAATATATTTCTCTTTTTTACGACCTCATTACTTTTTGAGGATACAGATTTACCTTCAACATCCAAACTAATCTCTCCCCTCACTAATTATTCTGAATACTCTATAATTATAGTAACTTACTGACCCAATTTATGACATGACTATAATATGTCTTTAATTAGGCGGGGGAATTTTCAAGAAAAATGCAAGGTGCTTTAAGTTCAAAACCTGTTTCCTCTCGTTTCCGGAGTGCTTTGGATAGGCTTGTTGCTATATGCATCACAATGAGCCCGTATTTATTATTTATTATCGATTTCTACTCTTTATTAATTGTAGTGGAAGGTGGCGATCTTAAGCCTTCGTTCCTCTGTAAACACCTGAAACGGAAATCAGCAGCAGCATTTAACTGACCTATTATAAAAATAGCCTATTCGCATGAGCGAACAGGCCATTTATTTGCTTCAAGAAATAATAAAATCTAAGGTATGTGGAGGCTTTCTACAAATGATTCTCCGTCCAGACTCCATCTCCTTACCCCTCGAGGACAAATGTGAGAAAGCTGTGGTGGCTGAGAAGCTGCCTCCTCGCTTTTCCCCATTTGCCTGTCGGAGGTCCACAGGATGTGGGTCAGTCAGTCGTTGCGACACGATGTCGCGTTTTTAGACTGACTTCCAAGATATAGTCGCTTTCGCTTTTGTTATTACTTCCATTCTCTTTCTGTGTAGCCTTTTGCTTTGATGCCTTCATTTGTTTCTTTAATTATCGCTTCGCCGCCTTTTGCTAAGTATTCCTCAACAAGAGCATCCCAATCGGATACTGGTCTTTGGCCCGCGATCATTTTAGATTGTTCGTTTATTAGGAATTGCATTAAGTCTGTACCTTTTTCTTGATTGGTCTGTGACAGAACCCCATGAGAAGGGTCAATATACATTTGGTTCGATTCAAACATTTCCTGTAAGGAAACTGTCATTTCTTTCAACTCTGGTAATGTGTAGCTATCAGCATAGTTAATCGCTGCATCCTCTGGAACCTGTTCTCTGTTATCCAAGAAATAAGTTGATGGTGAAAGTCCATCGGAAGAGAATGTTGGAACTTGGACAGGTAATCCATTTTCCATATTATAACCAGTTCCTTCTTTACCTAAATAGAAATCAAAGTCTGCATTTTGAGGATTTTTTTCCTCAGCCGGAAAGTATGTTTTTCCGAAATCCACTAGCTCTAATGCTCGATAAATTTTCCCTTCATCTTCCGCAAGGTTAGCATTTAAAGCAAGAATCCCTGAGTTACCTGAACCCATTGTGAATCCTTTAGATTTGTCTGGTGCTTCAAATGGCGGAATTGCTACAAGCTCTGCATCAGGGTTAATGGATAACAACCCTTCAAAATATTCCTGTGACATACCTGAGACTCCACCTACAAAGATCCCTGCTTTGCCAGAATAAAATTCATTATTCGTACTTGCCCAATCTAAAACAGCAAAATCCTTCGTCATAGCGCCCTCTTTATAAAGGTTAGCAAAGAATTGTACTAATTCTTTTCTTCCATCAGAAATGATACCTGGGATAAAATCACCGTTATCATTTTGGTGATACCACGCGTTGAAATCCCAATAAGTTCCCATATTAAAGTTTGGATTGATATTTTCTCCAATAGCTACACCATACGTATCGGCCTTACCATTACCATCTGGATCCTCTTTAGTAAATGCAATGGCAATTTCCTCAAGCTCTTCGTAATTCGTTGGTACTTCTAACCCTAGTTTGTCTAGCCAATCCTTACGAATAATCGGTGTTAAAGGAAATGGTTGAGAATAACGTGGAATCCCATATATCTTGCCATTTACTTTAAAAGAATTGTAAATATAGTCTGGTATTTTTCCTAATGTTACATAATGCGATAGATAATCATCTAAAGGTAGAAACGCTCCATCTTCAGCCCACTGATAAAAACGCGTATCACCAGCTTGGAAACCAACTAAGTCTGGCATTGAACCTGATGCAACAATAGCAGACGATTTTTCCACATAGTCACCTTGAGGTATAATCTCTGGTTTATAATCTACGTTAAAGCGCTCATTAATAAGATCAAGACCAGGACTACTTAACGGAGGTGGATCACCAAAACGAAATGTCATCCCCGTGATTGTATATTTTTCACTATGATCAAATGGATCAACCTTCGTATCTGGAGCTTTTTCAGTTTCACCTGCTGTTTCATTTTCTTTGTCTGTTTCTTTCTCCCCTGTGTTTTCATCCGTACAAGCTACCAACATAAAACTGAGGAAAAGAAGTAGAAAGCTAATTATTAAGTGCTTATTTTTCACATTAACCCCTCCATTTATCTTTTTGTAAGGCTTCGTTAAACAGTCATACAGACAAATTTCTAATTACTAACCCTTTACAGATCCAAGCATCACTCCTTTTGCAAAATGTTTTTGTAAGAATGGATAAACAATAAGTATTGGTAAGGTTGCCAACAAAATAGCTGCCATTTGAACCGTTTCTGGAGGAGGTAATGCTTCTACCATTGCCGCATGACCACCTAGCGCTGCATTTGGTTCATTCACAATGACAATTTGTCGTAGAATAACTTGGATTGGCCACTTTGCAGGGTCGTTCAAGTAAAGTACTCCTGAGAAGTAGCTATTCCAATGACCCACTGCATAAAACAGACCAAATGCTGCCAAAGCAGGCTTAGATAACGGTAAAATAACTTTAGAGAAAATTTGAATATCATTGGCTCCATCAATAAGCGCAGCCTCTGTTAGTTCCTCAGGAATCCCTTTAAAAAATTGAGTCATGATGATTAAGTTAAAAGGACTGATTGCTACAGGTATTATTAAAGCCCATAACGAATTCAATAAACCAGTTTCTTTTACAATAATATAAGTTGGAATCATTCCTGCAGAAAATAGGATAGTGAATAATACTAAGAACAGGATTAACCGTTGCCCAATTATATTTCTTGTTAATGAATAGGCCATTGTAGAAGTGAAAACTAGATTAATAAATGTTCCTACCACCGTGACATAAACTGTGACCCATAAGGAACGGATAAACTGATCAGATCCTAAAATATACGTATAAGCGTCTGTCACCCAATCCTTTGGCCATAAAAGGAAATCACTATTAAGTACATCACTTATACTTGAAAATGAAACGGAAAAAATATATAAGAAGGGAAATAGCATCGTTACGGCTATTAATAACAAAAGTATGTTATTAACAATTTCCATTACCCTTTCGCCACCAGAAGATTTGAACATAACCTTACCCCCTAACCTAAATCTTGTAAGATGGTGTTTTAATATAAACCATCTTCTCCAAACTTTTTCGCAAGTCTATTGGCAAGTACAACAAGTATTAAACCAATAATTCCTTTAAACAGCCCTACAGCTGTGGCGAAACTGAAATTAGCCTGCTGAATCCCCTTAAAATACACATAAGTATCTAATACGTTTCCTGTTTCCATATTGAAAGGATTCAACATTAGAAAGATTTGCTCGAAACCACTATCCATGACATTCCCTAAACGGAGTATTAATAAGATGACAATCGTACTCTTAAGTGCTGGTAAAGTGATATGCCACATCTGTCTCAAACGACTAGCTCCATCTATTACAGCCGCTTCATACAAATGAGGACTAATCCCAGACAATGCCGCTAAGAAAAGAATAGTACCCCATCCTGATTCCTTCCAAATAACCTGCAGAATGACTATAGGCTTGAACAATGCCGGATCTGTTAAAAATGGTATTGGATTGACCTCCAACAAATTCACTAGAACGCTGTTAATCAGACCTTCACTTCTAAGAAAAATAACTGTTATCCCAACGACGACTACCCAGGATAAGAAATGAGGTAAATACACAATAGATTGAAGAAATTTCTTATATACCTGATTTCTAATTTCATTAAGCATCAAGGCAAGTACAATCGAGATTGGAAAAGCAAAAAAGATTTGTAACAATGAAATTTGTAGAGTGTTCCAAATAACTTGAATTACTTCCGCATCTTCAAAGATTAATTTAAAGTATTTTAAACCTACCCAAGGGCTATCAGCAAATCCACGAAACGGGCTATAATCCTTAAATGCTAGAAGAATTCCTGCCATTGGTATATAGCGATATATTAGGAAATATAAAATCCCGGGTAAGATTAGGAGTAATAAATAGCGGTCTCGCCATAATTTCTTTTTTATTGAATTCTTTTTTCTTTTAGTCGGGATATTATTTGATACGGCTAATGTTGAATCCAGCGTCTCAATTTTTTTGCTTTTAGTTGCAATAACTAATCTCCCCTTTCTCTATTAAACTCTTTTCAATACATGTATATTACATGTATTTATAATAATTTAAATTTTACAATAATTCAATATTTTTTTGAAATTATATTCCTTTTTCTTCCGTACCTGTCTTGTTATTTTTCTCTAGACTCGTAAACATTTTGTTAGAAATAATCATTAACACTAGACTTATAAGGCTTCCGCCAAAAAATGGAAGTAACCCTGGAATTTTAATCATCAGATAGTATGGGAAATAAAATCCTAAAACCATTAACACAGAAAACAATGGATTGGATAGAACAATGAGTAAACAGTTTCTAAAGTATTGCTTTAAAGTCAATTTATACTGAACGTAAACCGGGAATGCATAAAGCAAAGCAACTATAAAAATAGCACCGAGTATAAAAAAGAATAAAGAAACGATTAATGCCCAAATAGTAGGTATTCCACGGAAAAACTGCAGATCCACGTATATTATTATCCCAAGCACTACCCATGAGTAGCCATATTTGTTGGACTTTAGGAATTCCTTTTTATATTCACTTTTAAAATGAGCGAATACCTTTAGTTCCTCTTCATCCTCTTGCGTCCACTTTCTGAGCACAGAGAACATTGCAACGGTTGACGGGAAAAAACCTGCAATTCCAACACCAATAATTATCCCTGCTAACCAAAGAATATTTAAATACGCAAGCTTCATAGCCCAATCCATATAATGATATAAAGAACCTCTCCAGCCGGTAAGTTCCATGTAAACCACCTCTTTTAAATACAAATTTTCATTGAAAATTCAGTCAATTAAGTGTAAATCTATACAATTTTAAATGTATAGTTCGATTTCATATTTCCCAGGCTTTAGCTGCAATATCAGCATTTCCTGTTCCATTTGATAGCTTACTAAATGCTCCTCATTATTTACTAATAGGCTTGTAGGCTGCGGGGTTTTTAACCAAAGCTGAGTAGTTGTTAATAGCTCCATCTGTATTTTTGCGCCTGTTTTATTAATGTGAGCAGAGATATTCATATCTTCAGACGATTGAAAAATCGTATCATCTTGTACCTTCAGACAGCTACCATTCACGACAGTTAACTTACTTAGCTTATTACCATCGTTCTGAAATGAAATCCAACCCTGTTCTCCTTGAAAACCAATTTCACCATTAGAGTTTTTTTGCCACACAGACTTTCTTTCCTCATTTACAAGAATATGATCTGTAGTGCCTTGTCGACTAACCTCCATTTGAAAAAGGGGTCCATCTCTACTTACTGAATAAGCAAAATCGTTTTTTGAAACTTCAGGAACAAGCAAAGTTATCATATATTGCTGCTGCTCCTTATCAAGAGGCACTACCTGTAGATAAGATCCATATTCTTCTGCTCCCTTATGCTGTTCTACTCTTTTCTTTGTATTTTTAGGATAACAATTGTAAAGGGAAACGGAAGCTTTGTCTCCATCGAACCTAATATGTGTTTTTTCTGTTGTCATCTTTGGCAGTAGGATTTTCTCCCCTGCATATATTTGTGCAGTCGTATGGAAAAGAAAGCTGAGAACACTATCCGGATCGTCTTTAATTACCTTATCTATAATAAGATAATAGCTATTATCGATATGTACTATTTTTCGTTCCCATTGTGAAATACTTTTGTCGTAGGCACCAGCCGCTTCTCCACTTACAAAAGAATAATTATCAGAAGTATACCAATCTATAAATTTACTTTTACCTAATTGAGATTGTCCATTGCCATTTACAAGCATACTATTATGTCCAATTGTCCCAATCGTAAAATCTCTCCTTGGACCTTCCACATAATCCTGGTAACCTGGATTGGTTATTAGCCATTCTCCAGCAACATGTAATATAAAATTGTTTTGATCAAAATGATTATGATTCTTCGCTGACCTGCTTGAATTGAATGCTAATATATGGTCATGATCCTTCCAACCACTTCTAAGTGAAGCCCAGCCTATCGAAGAAAATATATTAGAGCATTTATTTTCATAGTATTTATCAGGTTCTAGGGGCTCGGGCAGATTGCTCGCATGAAGCAATGTTTCCAGATGACTTTCCGAGAATTTATGCACATACCAGCTAGCAATACGGTTCTGGTTTTTCGATGCAAGTATTCCCATAAGATAGGAAATATCCAAGCTGTAAAATGAATCCGAAAAGTTTACAAAGCTCATCTTTCCACCTGTTCCTAAGGAATACATGAAAAGATCAGGAAGAAAATTAAAGTATGGATGCTGGAGAAATTCGTCATCTCCTGTCGAACGATGATACGTATCGACCGCCATTAAAATATGCCTTGCAGCGACATTTAAATACAATAGCCCCTCAATGTCCGGATCCTTCATCCTACTATTTAAATAATTGCTTATATAAGTACAGGAATTGAGGATGAATGGCTCAACTTCTTCCTTACAATCACTATCAAAAATAGCGAGTGATCCGATAAGCATCGCTACTTGCTTCGATGCTATAATATTATGGCTATCATGATTGTCGAAATCAATACGGAAAGGCAGTAGTCCTTTTGTCAAAATTGCATGTTTAATCGTATTTTTCTCCGAGTTGGATAAAGTATGCAAAATTGCATCATATCCAATTGCTGCACCTATGGTGAAATGAGCATTACTTAAATTCCCTTCCGCACCTCTTTGCGGAAATTCAAACCATCTTGTAAACGAGGATAGAGCAATGAGATACTCTTTTACTTTTCCAGCAAACCTTTTTTCATTCGTCACTCCATAGGCAAATGCTAAAATCCTGATACGCTCCTCAACAGCTCGAGAATACATCGTCCAAAAAGGATAATCTATATATCCTGGTGGATCTCCAACAGGCTCCAATTGTATTAATGGCAAAGTAATATTCAGTTGAACAGAGCAGCTTGGGTAGAGGACTGTAAACTCTTTTTCATCGACATATGACTCTGCTAGTTCAAGCGTTTTATCCCACACATTGTTAAAATCAATCCCAATTTCGAGTTTGTTATTTGCTAGTCTTGCTTTCATTTCTTTTAGTTCCTCGTCATTATATAAAATTCGAGGATTTGGTTTTAATTGCTTAAGATGTTGAGCAAATTTCATCACAAGTACACCCCTTAGATAACGGTTTAAACGTTATGCGTTGCTTGTTTTAAATTTAGAAGCTCTTCAATTCGTTTACAAGTATCCTCTGCTTTTTCCATATTGGCCCAGAAAAATTGCATTTCTCGTTCAATCAATTCAAACTCTTCTACAGTCAAATGAAGATCTCTTATCGTCTTGGAGGATCCCATTACTTCTTTAAAAGCATTATATTGTTCTGGATGAACGCCAGGCTGTAGAAGATTATTATCCTCTGCAACTATGCGGAGCATCGGAATCGTACATCCATTTTGCTTAAGCAATGTTTGCGCTTCTGTACTTACCATAAAACTTACAAGTGCTTGTGCTGCCTCTTTTATTTTGCTGTTCGCACTAATTCCTAGAGCTCCGCCTAAAAGAAGTGTTCCTGACGCATCATTTTGAGGAGGTGGTAGAACGTCCCATTTGATCTTATGATCTCTAAATTCATTCATAAAATAATAGGTCGTCAAAATCATTGCTGCCCCTTCTCGCATAAAGAGATTTTCAGCTAACTCATTGCTCCCGTGGGAGAATATGGGCGAAACTTGATGCTTATACATTAAATCACCACAGTAATTCAGCGCTTCAATATTCTCTTTTCTATTCATAACTGATTTAGAGCGGTCATCTGCCATGAATGTACCTTTGTTCTGTAAAAGAAATACTGGCCAGCGATTTGTGGAAGATGAAAAACAAAAGCCGTATTCGTTAATCATACTGTCGCTATCCAATCCCTTCGTTGTACGGGTAGATAACTCTAACAAATCATCCCAGTTTTCCATTTTGAAGTCCTTTGAGATTCCTGCCTCTTCAAACATCCGTCGATTGTAGCAGATCATCACTGGTGAAAATACAAATGGTGTTACAGGAACTGTCTGGTTATATGTGAACATATCAAACACTTGTTTATAGCTATCCTTTTCTGCGTCAATATGCACCGGTAAGAAAGGATCTAGCATATCTAAAGAATTCGATTCCATTAGTTCCCGAAAGTGATAGTCAGATACGATAAATACATCAGGTCCGTTATCATGCTTTAAAGACTGTGTCAGATTGTATATATACTGACTATTAGGTAGTATTTGAAGATTTACTTTTGTAAACGGGTTTAGCTGTTCGAAACGTTTGATGATTTTCCGTATAATTTCTATCTCATATGAATTAGAAAACCAACCTAGAGTAATCGTCTGTTTTTGCGTATCGTTTGGAATTGTTACTCTATTTCCTTTTCCAGGAATTTTCTCGATTAAGCCTTCCTCAACAAGCTCTGCCAATGCCTTTCTTATGGAAACTCTACTTAATTCATACACTTTACTTAATGTATTTTCGGGAAGTATGAATTCACCTGGCTTAATCTTTCCTGAGATAATTTCATCTTTTAATTCATGCATAAACTTATTGTAGCGATTTTCAAAAACACTTTTTCTTTTTAGCAATTCCCACAACTCCCTACTAATGATTGCCCTACTTTTAATTAGAATAGCATATTTTGCAATGAAAACTTGAAGGACTATTTTAACTCAACCATTTATCTAGAAAAGCGTAGGCGATTTGGCGAATTTCAGGAGGAAAATCATGTCCAGCGTTCCCTAGCAACGATGTAAATCGTTCCCCTTCTTCCATCCATTCATATAAGGAGTTAAGTTCAACTAATCCTTTTGCTGCAGGTTCCCAACGAGGAAATATACGATCATTTTGCCCCATCCATAGAAACAAGGGGGTTGGAGCAACTAGTGCAGCTATTTCGGTGAACTCAAACGGTACGATCCCGTCATTAATATAATCACTAATTTTAGGGATATGGCTGAACCACTCTCTCCTACCCCAGCGATGCTTCTCTGGGTCTTGTGCGAAAAGTGAGAACCCACAGCTACAAACAACAGCCTTAACTCTACTGTCGACCCCCGCTAGAAAGAAGCTATTATAACCACCTAACGAATGCCCAATGGCACCGATTTTAGTTTTATCTACGATATTTAGTTCTTCCAATAAGCTTATCCCTTGTTGATGATCCACAATCATTTTAGCAACCGCCGACCACTTTGGATGACTTTTATAAAATGCTGCTGTTTGAAATGGCTCCTCGTTCTGTAATACTCGTTCGCCTGCGGTTATGGTATCTGGAGCTAAAACCACAAATCCTCGTTTTACAAGCTCCAGTCCGTATTGTCTATTCTTCCTACCTGCAGTTGTACTTATGTCTTCTTTTCCATTTTCGCTAGTTGGATGGAGAGCAATTACTGCCCGAAACTGCTTACTTTTGGCTGAGGACAATAAATGAAGTACATCACTTTCTGTTTCTAAATTTTCTTCTACAAGTACTTTTGGGACTAAAAGGTTTGCAGGTACCCAGTCCTCGTAAACTGTTGAATAGCAAATGTTGATCAGGTAATAATCGGTATGGATTTCCCACGTGTTAATCTTCATACTCGGTTTAACTAGAGGAGGAAGGTCACCTATACAATCTAACCAATTCCGGCGTATCGTAGATCTTTTTTCATGCCATTCGTCCATATTATTTACATTATGTAATAAAGGTAGAGCTCCATCCTTCTCTAAAGCTTTTAATGTATACATTGTCTCCCCCCTAATCTTCACCAATTTGAATACTGCATAAATGACTTCCGCTACCATAGTAGATTCGACTATTTTTATGTACAACACCACTACTAGCACTCATCGGCAGGGTATGAACTACTTTCGGTTCTACACACTGTTTCACCTGGATCTCCATACTGAGCAATGTATGACTAAGGAGACAATAGAGCGTATTAGTTGGCAAATCATAAGCAAAACCATTTCGAACAATGTGGCCCCAGCTGGATAAATCCTTCCGGAAAAGTATTTGTTCGGTAGATGGGTCGCATACAAAGTAAATGCTTTGTTCCGTAAGACAATGTGTACGGTCATATTCGTCAACAAAGATTTGAGCAATTTCACGTGCGCCTTCTATTGGAACAAAACTATTTTTTACCCTCCGAGTCTCCCAATCTAATACATATAAGTGAGCTTCTTTTTCTCGTGATCCTGCTCCACCCGGTGTTTCAATACTCGTTCCACCAACGATATCACCAGATCTCAATTCACCAAGGCTAATCGTACTTTGGTTTTCCACTACTTTTTCATGTGTCAGCAGATAGTTTTCCTCTGATTCAATACGGTAGATACCTAAAGACCCACCGACCATTCCATATCCGGGAAATCCACCCCAGACAATATGTTTATGATCCTTTAAACCAATGGCGCAGCGTGGCCTATGAATACTTTCTTCCTGCAACACCAATTTGGGATTTTCACTCTTTTTAAATTTCTTTTTCATATCAAATACATATAGCTTTCCACCTGCGTATGCTGCTCCTATAAGTACATCTCCAGTGGAAGCATAGGCTGCAATATTACCCCCGCCACCTTTTTCAATAATCTCTCCGCCAAAATTAGTCGTCTTGTTCGTGGAAATATTAAATTGAAAAAATTGTAGCGGATGCATAGATGTTCCATATATATGATCATCTGGTCCAAGATAAATTGTAGATAATTTCGCTCCATCCGATGCATAGCTAAATTGTATTTTTTTTGTCTCTGCTGTTTCTCTATGAACAAGTTCAATAAATCCTTCAGACAGGCTGTATCTCTCTATATGATATCTTCCCTCTTGATACCGATGAATCCTTTGAAATGCTGTACCAGTATAAAATGAGGGCGATAGTTTTTCTACATCGATAGTTTCGAAGTCCCCATTAGAGAATTTCATCCATTGCGGAGAACTAGAAGCTCCCAAATGGCCGTATACAAATCCATCTTCACCTAAATAGATATAACCAGTTCCCTTTTCCCTTTGTTGTTCTGCTATAAGGTCTTTCTTTAGACCTTTTTCTAGATGAAAAGCAACTATATTTTTCTTTTCCGTTCCAATCCCTATATACGCCCACCCTGTATGATCCACCGCTACACTTCCCGGGTACTTTTCGGTAAAGTCCATACTGCCATAGTCCATAATCTCTTTTGAGTGAGGCGAATAAAAAAGCAAATGACAGTGAGGATACGAAGTGAAATAGATATTTCCAGATATATCCTCCGAAAAGCTAAAACCTACAATTTCTTCCCCGTTTTCAATCACCTTATAATAAATAAATTGCTCTAAAAAAGGGTCCAATACCATGAACATATTTGCAGCACCAGTATAAAATAATCCATTGCTGCTAAACGAGGAATACGGATATTCATCGTTGTTTTCGGGAAAGAAAACTTGTTTTATATAATCGTTTTCAAGATTGACAATAATAACGAACCCTTTGGCCGCAATAACAAACCGATAATCACCTTCTGCATTCATACATATTGTAGCTGTTCTTTCTTCCTCTGCTGAAACGGGAATACCATAGTCTGTAAACAGATTTTTGTGCATTGTGACCCTCCTTCCACAATAATTTATTTACTATAATAGAAAGCAACCTTTTCTATTGCGACGATCATATCTTCTATATCTTGGTCGGTATAGAATTCATTTATATTTAATCGAATGGCCGTTTCTAAAATATTCTCAGCGTTCGGACAGCTTCCTATAGAATAATCATAAGATCCAAGATCAAATGGATAATGGCTATTCATATACGCCTGTTTGTTTTGAAATAGTGGCTGTGCATATAACACCTTCGGAATATAACCAGGCTGGTTTGGAATTCCTTCTGCTGCTAAAGCTTCCGATAATTCCTCTCTTGAACAGGAAAACTGTTCCAAATTTAAGGTGAGCATATAAAACCAGTAGCTACACCAGCCTTCTTCGGTAATTTTCATCGGATTGATCCCTTTAATAGTACTGAGCCCTTGCCTTAATCTTTCCCCTAACTCGTTGCGTCTTGTACAGATCCAGTTAAGCTTTTTTAGCTGAGCAATCCCAACGGCACCCTGTAGCTCTGTCATACGATAATTCGGCGCTAAGTATTCTAAATCCTTCACCACTGCTTCTTCTTGTCTTCGATAATTTTTATCTGCAAATGCATGAGTAGTAAAATAATCTGATTCTTCACTTGAGTTTACGATCACGATTCCTCCATCACCAGTAGAAATATGCTTAAAATCATTTGTACTAAAACAACCGTAATCCCCAATTGTCCCCGTTAGTCGTCCTTTGTAAGTCGTTAAATAACTTTGAGCACAATCCTCTATAACCTTAAGGTTATATTTTTTTGCAAGTTCCATAATTGGATCCATATCGCAAGGATTACCCGCTAGATGAACAACGATTATTGCCTTCGTCTTAGCGGTAATTTTTTCTTCGATTGATTTAGCAGTTAACGTATAACTATGGGGATCCAAATCAGCAAAAATTGGAATAGCATTTTGATAGAGAATTCCTACCACTGTCCCTTGGTCTGTAATAGGACTTGTAATAACTTCATCTCCAACCGTAACACCAGCTGCTCCAAGTGCGACATGTAGTGCTGCAGTCCCAGACGAAGTAGCAACACTATATTTAACCTTATAAAGATCATTAAAATCCTGTAAAAACTGCTTTACTTTATTGCCAAAGTGATAGAATAATGTATTTTGCTCAATGGCCTCTAATAATTCTTTTGCCTCTTCTAATCCAAAGCGTTGTCCTGTGCCAAAAGCGGTCGTTTTCACCTTAGTGCCGCCATTTATTGCTAGTAGATTTTCTCCCATTTTAAGTCCCCCATATTAGGATCTTTTCATTTTAACTTCCTTACAGCTAATACCAAATCTCTTGACTATTGCATCGTCTGCATCGTTTTCGGCAACTGGAATTAGTATCACAAAATCACTCTCTTCATCCAGGGCAGTTAACTTTATAGTTCCAGAATAACTAATACCATCAATTGTTACCCTACGACGTGCGCGTTCCCAATCATTGATTTGTTTACTAGTCCAGAAGGTAAACCCCTGACCTTTAGCAGTCGTTATTAACTGAACAATGGCTTCTCTTACTTTTGGTTGGTGGTAAATATGGTATTGATGGAACAGAAAATGCGCTACTCCATTCACGCGCTTCACTCCATCTAAGAACGGCTGAATGACACTCACATCTGATAATGTATTGTGATTTAAATCCTGAGTTAAGAAACCAATTTCTAAAACGTCATATAATCTATTTTTTTCATCTGCCCAAGCAATCGGGAAATAGGGGTGACATGTGCCAAATAAAAAACCAATATTCCCTTTTTTACTTGGACCTCTCGACTGATCCACTTGTATTCCATTGTTTTCACACCAAGTGTATAACTCTCCCCAACCCTCAAAACGAGTATAGTGATTTTTATTAGATATAGTATGGTCTGTATTCGTCGCTTTTTCTACCCATGCTAATTGCGTTTGAAAAGCTTCCTCGGACCAAACTCCCTCATCCTGTTCTAGTGCATTATAATGGAGGGCAATTTCATGACCATCCTTTTTTATCTGGTCATATATCGAGGTACTGTAACCGGGCGCAATCATGCACCAGGTAGTCTGAACATTTTCCACCTTCAAAGTTTCTAAAGTGATTTGCGCTGATTCATCCACATTTAAATCACTGTCATGGGAAATCATCGCAACATGTTGTACGTCAGCTGGCCAATAATCTAAGAATGGAAGAGTTAAGCCTTTGTCTAGCACTATTTTTAAAAGATGTTCCATTATTACTTCTTTCCATAAGTCAGCATATGGATGTGGGAAATATGGCATTCCTGTCTCTGTATATGCCCTATCCAAAACCCAATCCAGTTCAAAACCGTCCTCCGCCTTTAAAATTCCCTCATCTAAATTTGCCGAACCATCCGGAGCTGGTGCTCCATCCTCCACAACAGGCTTCGTTCCCTGTTGCAGCCCAACTATCGTTTGAGGAATCCCAATAGACCAGCGTTCAATTGTTCCAGAACCATATTTAATCTGTTGTAATGCCGATGCTCCTTGCCATGTTTTTGCCTCATCAGCTACGGAACCCAATTCCGTTACGTCTACATCGTTTTTCTGCGTCCAAGGCTCAGCACATAGAAAACGTAAAGGTGTCTGGTGGTTTAAGAAGGCAGATAAATCCGCATATCCCTTTTGAGGCACAAACATATTGGAAAAACCTAATTTGCTTTGAATAGCGTTCAATCCACCGTAGGAAATCACTGTCCCTCCAGCGTTTGCATATGCTAATATTTTGGTGCTCGCCTCTTCACTATCACTTGAATGACTGACGATTAGTACATCAAATGAATCATACTCATCCATCACTTTTACTTTTTTATACGGAAGCCTTAGATGATCAAGAATTTCAAATAAATAGCTTCCAAAAATATTCTGTCCTTCTAACCAATTTAACTCCGCCTCTTTGTCATCAAAAAGAATTCCAATTTTCGCTACTTTCATGTTCTCAGCACCTCTATGAAGTAGTTTAGATACATGTATTTTACATGTATCTAAACTGTTTTCTTAAATCATATTATAGTTTCATATAATAAGCAACGAATTGTTTGAAATTTTAAATAATATAACCGAAATCATTATTACTATTTCAATAATAAAACCGAACAATTATATTATTTGTCATTCAATTATCGGTTTATATTATGTGGATTTTGTTGATTGAAGCGCAAGGCGACGACTCCAGTGGGAACAGCAAATGTTTTCTGCACCGAAAGTGAAGCGACAGGTGCACGAGCTGACAGCCCCGCAAGAACGTTTAAGAGGGACAAAGGCTAAGCCCGCCACCACGCGATCGCAACGCCTTCGTAACCAACATCCTGTTGGCCCGAGGAGATTGAAGCCGTGCCCACGGAAAGCGTCCGCCTGGAGTGGAAATCAACTTGTTCGGATTTCACAACTCAGTTCTCTTTTATGAAATTGATTCAATAAAAACAATAATAGTGAACTGTTTTATTTTTAAAGTATTTTACTTATTGTTTCCACCCTTATTATTGATCCAGATGGACACCGTATTACTTTGAACAGTTACCCCATTTAATGTAACGTTCACTGTAATATTTGCTCTTCCACTTTTTTGTGCCGTCAAAACTCCATTGTTTATAGAAACCATCTTTGAATTACTAACTGTATATTCAATAGTACTTCCTGCTAGCTCATAGGTGCTTCTATTATTCTCTAAAATAGCTTTAAGATGAAGCTGCGTAGTGTCTCCAACTGTAAGACGTTGTTCATCAACTGACAGCTCAGCACTCTTAATAGTTTGAAGCAAACTACTATCCTCGTATTTATATAAGTTGATACCTTTTGATAAATAGAAGGCTCCGTAATCATCTTGGGCTAAATGTTCTACACCACTTGCAAGGAATTCATGCTCGTTACTAGCTACATCAAACTTGAAAAACTTATTACCAATTATCCCGTAAATGTTCCCATCAGTCCCAATTTCAAGAGAAGCATTCCTCCAGCTACTTGACGCTTTAGGGTCTATTTCCTTGCTATGAATTACGTTATTTGTAGCAGGGTCAAATGCAAACAATGTACCATCTGACATCCCCCAAATGTTTCCGTCTGGGCCAGGTACAAGTGCAGTTAATGCTCTTTTCCCTGTTACTGGGACCATTTCAAAGGATTTTTCTTGTTTCTCAATATCCCATACAAATAATTTAGCTTCCGTTGTTGTAGGTGTAGAACCTTGCCCTCCAGCTACAGTAGTTCCGCCGTATACCTTTCCATTTGCATAGGCTAAAGAAACAATACTTTGGTCTTTCATTAAATTCCAATAAATTTCCGGCTCATTTTCTGTTCCTGGTTCATATATTGTAAATGCGCCACCTAAATTCCCGTTTTTCGGTACTGTTCCTATGAACAACTTGTTATAATCATCCACTCCAAGCATCGCGAATGGTCTATCTTGCTGTGTATAACCTGGGATGCTATCATTTTTTTCCAAGCTGAATAATAGATCAGGATTTAAATTATTTGAATCCGTTCGATTCCATGCTTTAAATGGATCATATTCATACATTTTGGCATTAGGATAAATTCCTAAATACATTTTATTGTTTAAATTAGCTATTCCCTCACTTTGCCCAATACCATCAAATCGAATATTTTCATGTGAAGTAGGGATAAATGCACTCATATTACCAGGTAGATAACCGGTACTATATATTTTCCCATCTGGTCCTTTCGCTAATTCATGAATTAAAACAGACTCAGAAGGTAAATCTAAATTTGTTAACGTAAGGTTTCCATTTACTAAGTTATATTTGTAAAGCTGACCACCATTACCAGAAAGACCTACAAGTGTATAGCCTGGAAATTCTTCCTCATTTAATTGGATGAATTTATAACTAATAGCGCTTCCTTTTAGATCTACATTTAGTGATTGGAAGGTATTCGTATCCAAGTTATACTCATGTAATATTCCCATATGAGTATAGTAAATTTTATTGGCAACAGGAGATTTTTCCGATATCCCTCTTGATGATTCAGGAATATCATATGTCTTCTCACCTGTATCACCGTTCGTAGCCTCTACCAAATTTCCAGTTTTCGTATCATAAATAAACATTTCATATTTCGATTCTTTTTGTGCAAATAATTTTCCGTCTATAAAATTCATGTCATAGACAGAAATAATATCCGAATATTGTGCAGGAAGCACATTTCTCTTTTCACCAGAAGTAATATCATACTCTATTAAATGTGCTTGACTACCAACACCAGCATAGACTTTTTGATTTTCTTCATCTAATGCAACACTTCTAACCCATGACTGTCCTTCAGCCATCCTACCGAAATCCGTAAACTTTTCAGTGGCAGGATCATATTCATAAACACTTCCTGATCCATAGGTACCTCCATAAATTTTTCCATCACTTGCTGTAGCAAATGGATAAAGCACAGCATCTGTATCTTTAACCGGATGCCCAAGATTGATTAATTCATCGGTTTGAGGTAAATAACGATAAAGAAAACCCTTATTATATGCACCCAAATAAACAGAACCATCTGAAGCAACCTTTATACCCCACGCCCCAGACGTATCCTCTAACGTATAGCTTTTTATTAACTTTTCAGTAGCAACATCCACAATAGCAAATTTAGAAGGGATGCCCGCCACAACTGTGTACAAAACATCATTTCCCTGAGAGTCTTTCCCAATATCCCCCAACATGACGGTTGTCTTCGTAACTTGTATCCCTAAATCCTCGGCAACTTCTTCAATTGGGTTTATAGGCTTTACCTCCATTAAACTAGCATCATCAAAATAGAAGGTTCCTATATTTGCTTTACCTGAATAAAACAATATAGCTGTCGATGCTGCTGTTTCAGGCGCAATAGCCGTGATACTTATATCTGACCATGAAGTTGCTCCACTTAATGACTTATTAAAACCAGTAATATATACACCCTCCTGGTCAAAAAAACGGATGTATATTTCTCCAGATCCATTCGAACCCGTTTTGATTTTTGCAGAAGCGGTATATTCTCTACCAGGTGTAACGGGAACTGTATCACTTATTAAACCAAGGTTTTCATTTTTACTTGTATCTTTAATTTCTAAACTTTTCGTACCCGTATAAAATTCACTTTCTACAGTCGTAATGCTGGAAGTGCCAAAGTTCTGTGTCCAACCTGGTATTCCCCCACCGCCTGTAGAATCCTCAAAGCCGGGATTCTGTATAACCAAACCTTCCGCTGAAACTGAATGCATACTAGGAAATGAGAGGGTCACTATTAAAACCAAACTTAATAGAAAAACAAAATTTAAAAAAATCTTCATTTTCTTCCTCCTTGAATAGTAGATTGAAGAGCTCTTTCCGATAGATTATACAAACCTCCTCCATTACAGTTAGTTTCTATACATGTATATAACATGTATTTAATAACAAATGTAAATTAAATAGACAGAAAAATCAACCTATTTTTTAATTCATCGTATTTTTATATGTAATTCATCAACTTATACAAGATTTTTGTCGGAAAAAATAGAAATTACCAATTTTTTATATTTTTTTATAGAATAAAAGTCCTCTGAATTTATTTATCTGCTATAATTATTTATAGATAGATATAATGTAAAATAAAGTAAAAAAGTTAGTTGCTATCAAATATGGAATTGAAAGGAAGATTTTATGAAGAAAAAAACATGGATTATTGCTATTATTTCTTTTTTTGTTGTAGCTGGAGGGGCATCTGCCTTTTTTCTACTAGACAAATCACCTAAAGAACAATATTTTTATTCGGAGGTTAAGACTATTCAACATATCCAAAAACTTGTCGAAACACGCTATGAAAATGAGACTGAATGGGCAAAATTTGGAACAACTAAAGTTCTCGATAGCACATATGATTTTTCAGGTGAATATCAAGGTGATACTAATCCCGAAATAGAACAAGTAGTCAATAACTCTAATGTTGCATTACGAATAGCAAGTGATCCAAATAAGCAAGAGGTAGAGGCGGAGATCAATGCAACGATTCTTGGGGTGGATGTTGACCCTATTAAAGGCTATATCACATCGGAAGAAATCATTTTAGGTCTTCCTTTTTATGATCAATTACTTCAATTGAAGGATAAAGATTACGGAAACTTAATGCGTGCAATAGATCCTAGTTATACAGGTAGCGAAAAGCTTGGCTTAGAGAATTTCCTTGGGAAAAATAATATTTTATCTGAAGAAAATATTGAATATTTAAAAGAAGAATACATGATGTATTTATATGAATCATTGCCAGAAGAGTCATTTACCACTTCGGATGAAAAAATTGATGTAAACGGGAAATCTATTAATGCAGAAAAAATTTCCATGACACTTACAGAAGCTGAAGTGAAGAAAATTTTAACTGATGTACTTCAAAAAGCTAAGAAAGATCCAAAATTTAAAAAAATTGTGGCGGATTACTTGGAAAGCTCGTTTGAACAGTTTACTGCCGTTGGTACTCCAGACACAACATTTGAATTTGATGAAGTAATGGATGACTTAATAAGCTCAGTAGACGAAATTGACCTACCTGATGGTATAAAATCTACTATCTGGCATGATGCCGATTTAATCGTGAAAAGAGATATCAAAATGGAAATTGCCGACTTAGGTAAATTAGAAATTGCCGGTACACAATTACTAGAGGATTCCGCACAAAACTGGGAATATACTATTAGTATGGATAACGATACATTACACTTTACAGGTGACCTTACTACATCAAAAGATGGTACTTATAAGGATGAAATCTCATTTTTAGACAATAACAAGGTTGGCCTTGTTTATAACGGAGAAGAAAAACTATCAGGTGATGATAGAACATTCGAACGTAAATTTATATTTGAAGATGAATACCAGCCTATGGAGTTTTTATGGAATGGGAAATCAAACTACAAAAAAGACTCTATGCAAGCAGACCATGAATTTGTTATTGCAATAGATGAAAGTTCAAATGCAGTTGTAAAAGTTAGTCAAGAAAGCAAGATCATTAAAAAAGTAAATCTACCAACAGACTCTGAGAAAATGGTCAATATCGGAACGATGGATTCTAATTCACTACAACAATTGTTAACCGAAGACATTTACCCTGAAATGCAAAGCTGGGGAATGAACATCATGCAACAATTCGAACAAGAATTATATTAAATCATAAAGAAATGAGTGAATGCATCTTGATCCAACTGAAAAAGATTGCTTTCTTTACGACTCAATATGGAAAAAGTATTCAGAAGAAGTGGAAATCGCTTCTTCTGCTTTTTCTTTTTCCTATTTTTTTATTAACTTCCACACTAGGAATTGTCGCCTCTTTATTAGTTCCAACAGCTAAAGCACCTATTTCGGTTGCTTTTGTAGATGAAGATCAAACAGAAGAAACGAAAATGCTACTAGAATTTATGTCCCTTTCCATTGATAAAGAGGAAGGCATTGACATTTTTTCTATCTCTAAAGATGCTGCCAATGAACAAATAGAAAACAATAAAATAAGTGCTTATATCCTGTTTCCTGAAGGTTTCACTAAAAAGCTCTATAAAGGAAAATCTGTTTCTCTTTCGATTATAGGTAACCCCTCCAAAACAGTTGATAGCTTCATCGTAAAAGAATTAGCAGAAAGTATGACGCGTTACATCTCCTCTGCTCAAGCAAATATTTTAACTGTGTATGATTATGCTGGTAATACATATATTCCTGAAGAGGATTTAGAAAAGCTTTTATTTGATACATTCATCGAATTTACTTTATATACATTAGGAAGCGGACAAATTCTAGATGAAGAAGAAGTTACGAACATTACAACTACCTCCCCCACTAATTATTATGTAGTAGCTGGTTGGTTTAGTGCATTTTCTATTTGGTTATTTGGCAGCTATTCATTGTTAAGGAAAGATACGCATGCTGCTATGCGAAATCGGTGGAAGCTACTTGGAGTGACCCATTGGCATACGACTGTTTCACAAATATTTGTTTCTCTGCTAGTAAGTATTGTATTTGCTACTATTTCTTTTATCCCAATTAGCAAATACTTCACAGTAGAGTTATTTATGTTAGATTATTTCCGGCTGTTCCTGTTCGTCCTTTTATATGGATTACTTCTATTAATAGGTTTAGCTCTCATAGATTTATGGATTTCATCTAACAAAGTAGTGCTGCTACTTCAATTTTTCTTTGTTTTAATATGGATCGTTTCAAGTGGAGCATTAATTCCTACGATTTATTTTCCTTTATTCATCAAGAATGCATTGCCATTTTTCTTCTCGTATGAGAGCTTCCAGTGGATTGTAGAAATTGTGTTAGTTGGACGAAACTATGCAAGCTTTACATCGTTAGCAACTCAGGTCTTAGTGGGTCTATTCCTTCTGTGGATCTCAACCCGGTGGAAGGATAGGTGGAAATGATGAAAGCTATTCTAGGAATACAAATGATGCGAATGCATAAAGAATGGAAGGTTTTACTAACATGGCTCTTGCTACCACTCCTTTTAACTGTATTAACGTTCAGTACGTTAAATAAATTAGGGGATGAATCCAAGGTTCCAATTGGTTTAGTAATAGAGGAAAACACTACTCTTTCAGATAATCTAGTTAAAAGAATTATGGATACAGATTACCTACTGGTAAACATACTAGACCTTCCAGAAGCTACAGATCTATTAGAAAAACATGAGCTCGATAGTGTATTTGTCATTAAGGATGGATACGAGGAAGATATTCTAAATAATCGTCGGTCTCAGTTACTAGAGGCATATTCATCAAATAGATCCTTTGCTTACTTTGCTGTTGTAGAAACGATTAGCTCCTACGTTCAGGAAGAAGCAACTCGTACGAAAGCGGCTACAGAAATAAAAAATTTATACGAAAAGTATGGCTCCCGTGAAGAATGGGACCGAGAAGAAATTTTCAAAACGAGTAAAGAAAAACAGGAAAAAAAACAGCTAATTTCGACAAGCTTTTCGTTCCAATGGACACCAACAGAAACAGGAAGTGAAAGCACCTCGCTTCTATCTGTTTGGGGTATTTGGGCTTTCTTCCAAATCATCGCTACATTATTTCTGTTTGATTGGGTCGTAAAAGCAAATAGCAAATTAATAAAAGTACGTTGGACCTTTACGAAAATATCATTAAATAGTTATATTTACTGGAATTTATTGTTCTATACGGTTTTACTATTTGTAATGGATGTAGTTACTATATATGTTCTCCACATATTAGATTTAGCATCTCCAAGTGCTCGGCTGTTCATTGCACTACTTGGCTTTAGAGTAACGATAAATATTTTAGCTGCTCTACTCGCTAAAAATTTCACTAATAGTTTCTTCTATTATATTTGTGCCATTGCAATCTCTCTTATCCTAACGATATGTGGGGGTGCATTTATCCCGATTGATTCTATTATTAGTAGATGGCCATGGGTAGAGTCTTTCAGTCCTGTTTATTCATTGTTACATGGTGAAATCGCTTATGGATTTTTAGCTGCCATTATTGTTATTTCAATAGTTAAAGGAGGTAGTCAGCGTGCTGCAAGTAAGTTCCCTGCAAAAAAGCTATCATAAAAATAAAATATTAAACGATGTAAATCTTCTAGTAAACCCAGGTGAGGTTGTGGGCTTAGTCGGAGAAAATGGAGCTGGTAAATCTACACTGCTAGAAATTTTAGCAACGGTACTACCTCAATCCAACGGCAGTATTGAATTAGAAAGTAAATCATATTCAAAAGATATTAAAAGCATCCGTAAGCTAATAGGATATGTCCCTCAGGAAATCTCCTTATGGGAGGAATTCACTGTGGGAGAAAACTTTTTGTTCTTCGAAAAGCTGTCATGGAAAAGAAGGTCACTAGAAGAATGCAAGCAGCTTTGTCTCGATATGCAACTAAACAAATGGGATGAACCTGTGGATTCCTTATCCGGTGGAATGAAAAGAAAACTAAATCTAGCAATCAGTCTTATTCACGATCCCATATTAATCCTACTAGACGAACCAACTGTAGGAATAGATATGAAATCCAAAGAAGAAATAGGAAATTACTTAGTAAATTTAGCAAAACATGAAGGAAAAATGATCATTTATACGTCTCATGATATGAACGAAATTACCTCTTTTTGTGACCGCATATATTGTTTAGGAAAAGATCCGTTTTACGCTGATTTACTTAAGTCTAGAGGCATAGCTGTTGAGAAACTGGAATAGATAAATGTTAGAGGGGGTTATGTATGAACATGAACAGCAGATGGGACAATAAAAAATGGACAGTAATAGGTGACAGCAATACGGAGCTCAACTGGGCGGGACAAAAAAAGTACCACGGCTATATAGCGGAAAAGTTCGGATTCAAAGTGCAAAATCTCGGGAAAAGTGGCTCTGGGTGGTTCAATACATGGAAAGAGGGCTTTGAAGCATTTTACTTAAGGTTAGATGAAATTGATAAAGATACAGATTTAATCACCTTCCTAGGGGGAGGTAACGACTATGCCGAAACCGAGAAACCCTTTATACTTGGTTCCTTTGGTGACACCAATCCTGTAGCAACGTTTTACGGGGCTTTAGACTACACAATTAGCACAACCATTAATATGTTCCCCAATGCTACGATTGCAACATTTACTCAATTTAGACGAGACGTAGGACAACCAACTAATGCTAAGCTCGAAGCCATGGTAAAAGCAGAGCTTGAGGTTACAGCAAAATATGGAATTCCTTGTTTGGACCTTTATCATCAGGCTAACCAATATCCTTGGTTAACTTGGTACAAAGAGCGTTATATGACAGATGGGATTCATCTTAATGATGCTGGTCATGAAAAACTAGCGCATAAAATGCTCCCTTTTATTGAAGCGCTATGATTGACTTTGTTTAGATTATATAAAGGCATCCTATATTGGATGCCTTTTTTATAAAGTCATTGCTGCACAGTTTGTCCCACCCACTAGATATACTTCAAGCATTTGAAAAGGGCGGCAGGTTGATCTATTCTTTTTTTGTATTGTCCATTAAGACTTTCAATTGAGCTGATAACTCATCGATGAACTCGCTTTCTTTAATTGTTTTATTTTCGTTTCCTAATGTATAACCATATTCTAATACTTTTTTAAATTCTTCATTTAATTCTGTCGTAATCACGAAACTTCCTCCTACTATCTTTCAGTATGTAATTTTTTATATTGTAATACAAAATTTGTTGATAACAGGCAATGTTACTAAGATTTAATAAACTAGTAATAAAATTCTCTGTAATGATATATTCTGTTTCATACACGACAACTCCTCCTTCTTCCACCACATAAAAGAGTGTCAAAATGGTGAATTCCACATAAGTCAGTCTATTTACCACATAAACGCCACTAACCAGCACATAACTCTCTTGATCTAACACATAAAATAGCCTATCTACAACATACCCTTTGCTAAACACCACATAACCCCCACTCATCTATCCCAACAAAAAAACCACCACTGCTCCAATAAGCAGTGGTGGTTTCAACAAACAAATATTATTTAATAGAATACTTACCAAATCCGTCTGTACCTTCACCAACATATTTGATGCGGCCATCAGCAGGGATTACTTTTTCTGCTTGTTTAGAGGATTCGAATACGATTGTTGAGTTTGCCGGAAGTGCTGCGAATTTCCAGTTACCGTCAGCAGATGGATCGATTGTTTTCTCTGCAAGAATGTAGTCGATAATTGTTTGACGGTTTTCATCTGGATAGATTTCAATCGCTGTCGCATTACGTACTCCTGGGAATGTTCCATTCGCACGGTAGTTATTTGTTGCTACGATGAATTCTTGTTTTAAATCGATTGGTTTACCCTCGTATTGGAGGTTCGTAATACGGGATGAACCTTCATTTACTAGATTTCCGTCTGCATCGTATTTCGCTGGTTTTGTAACATCTATTTCGTAAGTTACTCCGTCGATTACGTCATAGTTATATGAGCGGAAATCTGTATTGATAAGCTGTTGCTCGCCAGTTTTCGTTCCAACGATTTGGTTGAATTGACCTGCAGACATTTCTAACCATTCTTTTACATCTGCTCCAGTAACTTTAACGATTGCTACTGTGTTGTCATATAAATATAAATCCGCTACGTTTTTAATAGCTAGCTCGCCTTTTGGTACATATGTGTAATACTCAGGATCGCTTCTTGTTCCAGCTTTAAATGGTGCACCTGCAGAAAGGACTGGTAATTTTTCATTTGCTGTACCTTTTAGTTTTGCTTTTACGTACTCAGTTTGAGCATTTGTTACGATTTGGATAGATGGATCATCTTGTACTTGTGAGAAGTAGCTATGAATATCCGCTGTTGTTGTTCCAACTGCTTGGCGTACGTATTTAATCGTTCCTTCATGTGCTTGTTTTACTGCATCGACAATGGTTTTATCCACATCCGTAGCATCTTTCGCAATTGTGCGAACCTCCGCTTTAGATTGTTTTACTTCCCATTCGTTCCCTTTTTTTACTAAATCTAAATCGATTACACCTAAGTGGCTACCAAATTTACCTGGCATAACAACCGGAACACCGTTAATCGTACCGTTTTCCACGTCTACATTCGTTAACGACTCATCCACTTTTCCAGGGAATACTTGGTGTGCATGACCAGTAACAATCGCATCTACGCCTTTAACCTTTGTTAGCAAATACGTAACATCTTCTTCGCCAACCTCATGCTTCATATCGCCAAGTCCCGAGTGGGAAAGCACTACAATCACATCTGCTCCAGCTTTCTTCATTTCTGGTACAATAGCCTCCACAGCTTGTACGGAATCGTCTACCTTCACTTTTCCTTCTAAATGAGACTTGTCCCACTTCAGAATTTGCGGTGGAACAATACCGGTTACACCAACTTTGATAGTAGATTTCTTCCCTTTGGAATCAACTACTTCTTTTTCAATCAAAACGTATGGATCATAAACTAATTTACCAGTTGCTCCATCACGAACATTCGCATTCACATACGGGAAATTCGCATCATCTGTAACTTCATCCAAATAATCTAAACCATAGTTAAATTCATGGTTTCCGAATGTAGCACCATCATATTTTAGCAATTCCATTGCTGTCACTGAAGGATGTTCTTCACCGTCTTCTAACTTGTCCACTGATTGCTTATAAGAACCAAGTGGTGTACCTTGTATCGCATCACCATTGTCAAATAGTAAAGTATTACTATTTTCTGAACGTGCATTTTTGATTAGTGTAGCAGTTTTTGCAAGACCTAAGCTATTAGACTCTGTATCTTTGTAATAGTCATAGTTCACGATATTCGTATGAATGTCCGAGGTACCTAAGATTCTTAGAGAAACAGTTGAACTTGAATTTTTATATTCCTTCAAAAAGCGTTTTAGAATATTATTCATCTCATGTTTGCTAACAATATTTGAAGGTTTTAAGGTTTTATCTGGGTATCCATTTAAGAAACCTAATCCAACTGCCTTCGCAATTTCGTTACGATTAGATACACGGATTTTATTTTTATCTGTAAATTTGTTTAGTAGACTCTCTGAGTAAGTTTTATCCGTCTCAATAGCTCTTGTCGCAATAATAAATGCATGCTCACGAGAAAGTTTTTCATCAGGAGCAAAAACAGTAGCTGACTTCCCAGTAATAAGTTTTAACTCAAGAGCTTTCTCAATATAAGGCTTTAATGATTCTGGAACATCATTAAACTTCACAGATTTACCAGTACCTAATTCAACACCCATTGCATCGATCATCGTTTTTACATACTCACCACGAGTGACATCTGGACTTTTTGCCGCAGAAGCATGGTCAACATTAGCATATCCCCCAACTGCAAGCGACAAAGCTAGCGCCGAAGCTGAAACCTTTTTCCACATAAACTTATTTCCTTCTTTCTCTTCTTGGAATATTAAACCAATATAATTGTAGCAAAAACAAAAGTAAATAGTGTAACAAATTTGTAAATTTTGAAAACTGTTAATGCGTTAATAGGGAAAAGTGCTTGTAAAATAGGGTTAAGTCGGGGGACTTATGTGGTTGTTGGAGGAGTTTATGTGGTAGTTAGATAGAATTATGTGGTGGTTAGGTAGATTTATGTGGCGGCTAGCGGAGTTTATGACATAAAAAAAACCGACTTCCCTCGGAAGAAAGTCGGTTCAACAATTTTAGCTATTTTACAATGTATGGTGAAGCGATATACCCATTCACACTTTTGCCGTTTGCTACTGTTTGGACAGGATACCAAACAAACTGATTAGTGGAGCTTTTGTTTTCATCAAATACTGGTGAACCTATGATTGTCACTACAGCACCTTTACTAGTCGCTGTAAGTGGAGACTGAGTACTTGCTGATTTGCGAAGACCTGATCCATTATATTTTACTTTGTCTCCCTTTCCATATCCTTCAGTAGTTGGTGTACTTGAAGTTAACGGAAACGACTTTTTATTAAATATGATGGAGTTATTTGTTTCCTCTCCATAAGTGAAATCCTCTTTGTTAAAGTCTAGCAGGTCAATATTAGTTTCTAGTAATCCATTATTCTCAAGTGCTTGGTATACTCGCTCTTGGTATGCTTTCGTATTTCTTTCGCCAGTTGCTTGGTATACCGGGCTATTCACGGCTTTTGTTCCATTGTAGGCCATTATAGCAAAATACCAACTCTCTAAGTCTTCTGGGCTAGCATTCTCGATTTTTGGTAAATCACTTCTCTTATAATTTTTTCCAAGTATATCGATTGCAGTCTCAATATTATACGCTAAATCATATTTTATACGTTCCAAGTCGTATCCTGCTGTATTCGTGATTTGCATCAATCCAATACCGCCGTCACTACTAATAATTGGCTCACCATTTGATAGGAAATGAACCCATCCGTTACTTTCTACGGAAGCCACTGCCTTTACGATCTCCGCTGGAATTGGCACGTCAGCATTTCTAGCTGAAGTTGTTAGCAAGCAGTTCATCGTTTGACGATCTGGGTTTGATTTGGAATCTGGATCGTACCCACATGCATCCACTGTCAAACGTAAATCATCATTCAACGCTCGTGCCAAAAATCCAGCAAAATGTGCACGAGTTACGGAATCGTTCGGTTTAAAATCTCCATTAGCATATCCACTAACAACCCCAAATGCAGTTGCCTTTCGAATATCCGAATATGCGGATGAATTTAGAGGAACATCCGCAAAAGGAAGTGCCTCACCCTTCATCTTAAATGCTCGTGCTATAAAACTCGCCATTTGACCTCTTGTTACAAAATTATTTGGTTTAAAAGTCCCGTCAGGATAACCATTAATAATTCCCGCATCAGCTGCAGATTGAATAGCACCAGATGCATGGTGATCAGCACCTACATCTGTAAAAATAGTTTTTTTGCTAGTTAAATCCAAGTCCATAGCCCGAGCCACCATTAATGCTGCTTGGCTTCTCGTAACAAAATTACTCGGCTTATAATGATCGGCATCCACACCATTCACAATTCCCTCGCCATGTAAATAATTGATATGCTCATAGAATGGATGACTTGTCTTAACATCCTGAAACCCCGCTGCTTGAGCAATAGATGAAAAGCTTAACCCAAATGCCAATAAAAAACTTAAACTCAACATTAATTTCTTCATTTACTTCCCCTCCTTATCTCTTAGTCTACAAGAAAACTCCTATTATTAACAACGTACAACCTAAAAGGTTACAAAAGACAACCACATGCTCCCAAAAAATAGGCTAGTAGATATACAAATTCTTTGTATCTACTAGCTTATTATTGTTTATTTTGTTTTAAATCGCATCAAGTATCTGTTTCCGTTCTTGATTTGAATGTCTAATAGATATTCTGTGTTCGCTTGATAGTTTTTCGTTGGAGATACAATGATTTTTTTATTTTTTAAATCTGGTGTGAGTTGAATGGGGATTTCATAGTTTTCTGTATATAGTTTAACAGCAACTGTTGAGTCGTCAGAGAATACTTGGTTGAACAAAATGGTCCATGTTTTATCTAAAGGGACATTGATATGTTCGGGTAAATTAATATAATTGCTTGAACTAAATGCGCTAGTAATAAGTGAATGTTTATTAAAGTTGGAGACGTTGAGGATACCTTCTCCAAATAGCGGATCCCAGTTTACTGCACCTTTATCGTCAACATACGTTTTTAACATTTTTTCTAATTCTTCTATCGATCTAGTAGGATCATCCAGAAGAAGCATAGCTGCTACACCACTTACGTAAGGTGCTGCCATGGATGTGCCATGTAAGGCTGCATACTTTTCTCCAGGGATACTTGAAAGTATTCCGACACCAGGTGCTGATATGTCGATGGACCCGCCGGTGTTACTAAAGACAGCTATTTTATCGGATTGGTCAGTTGCTGAAACGACCAGCACTTTTTTTTCTGAGGCGGGATAATAATTTGCTGTATCATCACTTTTATTTCCAGATGATACGACCACCAGTACATCGTTAGAAAGTGCGTAGTCAATTGCCGCTGCTAAATGCTCGGAATATTCATTCCCTTGAAAGCTCATGTTCACAAGGGATGCACCATTATCTACTGCGTAATGGATACTTTTAGCAATATTGGAATCATAGCCATTACCAGTTTCATTTAGCGCCCGAATTGGCATAATTTTGACGTTGGCTGTAGTTGATTCGGCTATTATTCCAGCTATATGCGTCCCATGAAAATGCTCATCCATTGGATCTGTGTCATTATCTACAAAATCATAACCTGCTACCATTCTCTCCTTCAAGAAGGAGTGGGTATAATCTACACCTGTATCGATAACTGCAACAATCACTTCTCCAGCGTTCGTAGCAAACTGCGATTTTATCCAGTCTGTTCCAACCCGCATTGCCCCCCACGGTTTGGTATACTCCGCTGTTTGGACCATACCAATTGTGCGAATATAATCTGGCTGTAACACGTTCACCTCATCTTTCGATGAAGCGGCTATCGTGAAGAATGATTTTGGCTGCACTTCATCCACAGCAATGCTCTCGATCTCTTTATTTCCTTCTTTATCGGTTACTTCTACTATTACTCTATCTGTTTCTGTTTGTTCTCCTGAACTACTAAGAGCTATACTAGGAAAAAACAGAACGATACTAAACGAACACCCTAACAACATTTTTAACAATAAACCCCTCATTTTCTCCCCACCCCATTGGCTGAACTTTTACAATCAAGTACCCATTAAGTAAATTATGTAAACCAGGAGATGTCGATTACTGTCAATAAGATAAAAAAAACCTACAAACCTTGTTGGTTTGTAGGTAATAAGGCTATCTGTTTGATGCTTCATTTGCGACAAATAAGCCAACCTTAGCATTTTCTTTCCAAATACGATCCCATCTACTTAATGGGACAGGGTTTTCACCTGCATATGGGGAAATTTCAAGTACAATACCTGGCATTCCGGTTTCTTGGATGAAGTAATCTCCAGATGCCCCAGAACCCGGAAGGTATTGCGGTGGCATAACCTTATATCCGGTAATTTGAGATAATTGATTGGCTAAGCCTTTATCTCTATTAAGCTCTGCCGTTTGTTGATAATTAAACCAGTACATAATTTGACCAGATGAATGATAGGAGATATTGGTTTTAAACGGTCGACTGGTCATAAAGTTCCCTAAAGCCTGTGCTTCCGGCTCACTGAACGCACGGGGGCCTCTATATTGCATATAAGAAGGACCTGGTCGAGAATTGTTAATTTTGGACCATCTCGAGTCAAAGTTATCATTCAAATCAACACCGCGTACATTGGACTTCCAGCGGTTAAAGTTACTACTTCCATTAATAGCAAGGACACTAGACTTGTTAGCTACCGCATTTGCTCCTAATTGGACAAGCGTAACCCCGTCAGGATTAACCATCGGCACAAACCAGATAGCTGTCTTGTCCAAAACAGATTTAACGTTGTAACCCTCGTAAGAACTACCCGCTGCATAGTGTGCACTATATGTGTCAATCATTTCGAGCAGGACATTTGTCGTCATATGCTCTCTTGCATGTACGGAACCATCAAACAATACTTCCTTTTTCCCATTTCCGATCCGGATTGCATAAATAGGACGATTCTCTACAGAGGATCCTATTTGTTTTAATTCTGTGAAACTCGGATATTTCGCTGCAATCTGCTGTAAATAAGTCGTCATTTCCTTATGTGTAATGACTTGTTTAGGGTTTACTATATTGCTAGTGTTTGGTGCTGGTGTTCCCTTTGAAAGAAAGCTTGCAACTACATACCCTTGCATATCACCCGCTGTTACATAAGCCCAGCCAGCTAACTCCGAATGTACTAAGACAGTCTTTCCATTCGAAAGTGCACCAACACTTGCACCACTCGTACTTGCAATATTTTTCACGACTACTCCACTTTTGGATGCTACTGTTGCAGGATAAGTAGTAGGCTTTCCTATAAAGTTAGAGGCAACATAACCAGTAATATTGCCATATTGAACGAATGACCACCCGTTTTCAGCGGAGAATTCTTCTATAATCATTTTATATTTTAGTGTTGCAAGATTCTTACTCGTTGCACTTGCAGATTCTCGAACTATAACGCCACCTATAGAACTTGCTATTTTAATAGTACCTGTAGCTTTTTTCAAATAGCTTACTGGCGCGTAACCACTTAATCCGTCCACTTGAACATGAGCCCAACCGTTCTCATCAATCGAGAATACAGTTCCATATGTGCCGTAGCTCATGTGTTGTAGCGACGCAGATCCAGTAGATGGAGCCTCTCTTAGGAGTACTCCCGATGCACTATTTACGGTATATACTTCTCGAAAAGCGGAAGCTTCAGTTACGTTAGTATAACTATTCCATATCAGGAGCATGATGAGAAATGCTCCGAGTAATTTTAGTAATTTTTCCATCGTTTCCCCCATTTCTTTATGTACTTCCTTAAGTGTACTGTCGAATACTAGCGAATAATAGTTACATTATAACTATAATTCGCTAGGTACAAGACCCTTTTTTTAATGGCTTAGTTTACTACAAAATATATTTTGAGGTACAATAAACTTTATGGGAGGTTTTGAAATGCGCAATGAGTTAACGAAATTTATAATTGTCGGCGTTTTAAATACCCTCCATTATTATGGTTGGTATTTACTATTTTCTCAGGTAATAGACTGGCACTTTTTGCCGTCCCACTGGATAGCTTTTGTCATAAGTATGATAGGATCATTTTATTTGAATTCCTATTTTACCTATAATATAAAGCCAACATGGCGAAAATTCTTTCAATTTCCTTTGACATATGTCGTCCAAATAATCATTTCGACAACCGTATTATATATACTTTCTACATATTTCGGAGTGGATGATCGAATTGGGGCCCTTATTGCTTCTGTAGTTACGATCCCATTTACGTTTTTGTTATCCAGAAAAATATTAAAAAGATGATTCAAGCTTATTCAGCCGAATCATCTTTTTTTATAGTGGAAACATATTCTTCTACAAAATACACCGGTCGTCCTTTCGTCTCATAGAAAACCTTCCCTAAATATTCTCCAATAATCCCTAATGATAAAAGCTGAATACCACCTAAAAATAGAATTACTGCCATAAGGGATGGATAACCAGGTACTGGATCACCGAATAATAATGCCCGAATAACGACGAAAATCATAAAGAAAAAGGCAACCACAGAAATTATTACACCAAATAGAGAGGAGAACCGAAGTGGCGCAATCGTAGAAGATGTAATTCCATCGATAGCCAAATTAAATAGTTTTCCATAATTCCACTTAGTTTCCCCTGCTGCACGTGGATCACGGTCAAACAGAATTTCCTTTTTGTTAAAGCCAATCCAGCTATACATTCCTTTTGTGTATCGCTGTCCTTCACGTAACTGTTGCAATGCATCAATACAACGACGATCCAATAAACGAAAATCGCCTGTGTCCCGCTGTACCGGAATATTCGAAAGAGATTCCAATATTTTATAATACCTTGAGGATGACCATTTTTTAAACCAAGATTCCCCCGCTCTACTGCGACGCTTCGCAAACACATCATCATAGCCTTGCTCCCAATACCCAATCATTTCAGGGATGAGTTCTGGAGGGTCTTGTAGGTCTGCATCAATAATGATAACCGCTTGTCCTTTAGTGTGGTCAAACCCAGCAAGCATTGCCACTTCTTTTCCGAAATTCCGTGAAAGATTCACATATGATACATCGGTTCTATGTTCCACCAATTGTTTTAACAAAAAAAGTGTATTATCCGTACTTCCATCATTGACAAATAAATACTCAAATTGATAATGCGGCAGTTCGCTTGTAACTGCATCTAAACGATTGATCAACGTATGTAGTACTTGCTCCTCATTATATGCTGGTATTAAGATTGAGATTGTTTTCATATTTATCACCTAGTGAACATTATACCGCCTGCTGGCAGTTATGGCACTTAAATTTAATTGGTATCTCACTTTAAAATAAATAATTCATTGTCATTTTAACAAAAAAACTCTGCACTAATTTTAAGTGCAGAGCATTTTTTATTGTGTAATCGGTTCCAATTTGATGGCTGCTTTTTGTGTTTTTTTCTTTGTTTTCCCCACAATATACTGTCCAAAAGGAAGTAGCGAGATAAGTTTGATAATAATGATACTAAGTAGTAAAGAAATAAAGAACAAAGCCAGAACTCTTGTACTTGTTTGTTGGAAATAATTTGCCGTAATTGGAGCTAAAAACATCTGAACTGGCCAATGTACTAGGTAAATTCCAAACGCATAGTTATTTAGCAATGTCAGTACTTTAAAACTAGGAATAGCTTGACCCCAGGCGAGCATCGCACAGGTTACTGATATAACAAATGGGAACAGATCAAATCTACGCGAATGGACTAGTGTATTTCCTGCTTCATAGGAAAGAAAAATAAACGAGAAAGCAACAGCTACGTATAATAAGGTTGCCCACCTATGCTTATATAACTTTTCAGAAATAATTGTATAATACTTTCCAACTACAAAACCAAATGCAAAATAACCAAACCAAGCGATAAACGGTAATTTCAGCATGTAGTTAAAATCTGGGAATATATCTGGATTATTATTCATCCAATTTAAGTACCACAGCATACTTAAAATACTTATTGGGATTAACCAAGCCATAGATATTTTGTATTTTGTAACAAGATGATGTAAAAAATAAAACTGAAATATTACAAGGATAAACCATCCTTCAAAGGAACCAGTCACTATATTCCGAAGGATTTTATCCACAAGATTAGTACTCGAGTATGTGTAATACGCAAATAATGCGTCTATAATTGCGAACGCAATAAATGGTAAAAAAATAAACTTAAGTCGGCTTCCCCAGAAGTTGTTAGGCAATCTGTCTGGATAACGATTTGCTAATATAATAACGGACAGAACGATGAATGTTGGAGTTGCATAGCATAGGAGAATTCGAAACAAGTGATAATACTCGATTTCTGGATACGAAACGATTGATGCCGTCTGCGTTGTACTATGTAAGAAAACAATACACAAACATGTAACAGCACGTAAAAAATTCCATTCTTTTATCATAGATGACTCCTTAAAAATAGTACTATATAAATGGTAAATTAATTAGGTGTGAAAGTCAAAGAAAGTTTGAAGTCAAAGTATTATTGGGGAATAATGATTTTATCTTAATAATAAAAACCCTTGGCTACCACATAAACTCCTATAACCAACACATAAAAATGACGGCTACCAGATAAACCTCCTCAACCAACACATAACCTCTTTTATCTACCACTTAAACTCCCATAACCAACACATAAAATGGTGGTCGTCACATAAATCCACTCAACCACATAATGGTAAACGCTATTGAACTAACGAAGAACGTAATTAAAGAAGGATTAACGCTTTATTTGTCGAACTTATTTTACTAAAGCAACGTTTTAGTAAAATTATATATTCAAACTTAGGGGCGATTAAGATGTCGGTAAAAGGTCTAAACCACTTTCTATTTTCAGTTTCTGATTTGGAAAATTCTATTGATTTCTATCAAAAAGTATTTGACGCTAAGTTGCTAGTAAAAGGTAGAAGCACTGCCTACTTTGATTTAAATGGTATGTGGCTTGCTCTTAATGTAGAGAATGACATACCCCGTGATGAAATAAGCCAGTCATACACACATATTGCTTTTTCAATTGAAGAAACAGAATTTGATGAAATTTTTGACAAACTAAAAGGATTAAATGTAAATATATTACCCAGTCGTCTAAGGGATGAAAGAGATAAGAAATCTATTTACTTTACTGATCCAGATGGTCATAAATTTGAGTTTCATACAGGTACTTTACAAGATAGGTTAGATTACTATAAACAAGACTTAAAGCATATGGAATTTTTTGATTAAAGATTATGGAGGAAATAATGAGTTACATACAAACAATACGTAAGTTAATTGGAAATGAAATGCTAATGACTGTAGGCTGTGGCATTATTATTGAACATGAGAATCAGATTTTACTACAACATCGGACAGATCAGGATATTTGGGGTATTCCAGGTGGGGTTATGGAGCCTGGAGAAACGTTTCTTGAAACTGCTGTACGTGAGACATTTGAGGAAACAGGATTAATAGTTGAACAATTACAGTTGTTTGGTCTTTATTCAGGTGAAGAAGGATTTGCAGAATATCAGAATGGAGATAAGATTTTCAGCGTCCAGATTATATTCCATTCCAGTTGTTTTTCAGGAGAGTTACTACATAAAACGGAAGAAAGTCACGAACATCGATTCTTTTCCCGTAATAACCTACCTCATTTGAACTCGCATCAAGAACGATTCATTAAGGATTGGGTAAACAAGGTAACCCTTCCAGTTGTAAAATAGTATAACGAAGTTCACTCTCCAAAAAAGTAGCTATAGCATCCCCTCCTGTCCTAAAGTAATAAATTTTTGAAACGGACATATAGGAAAATAAATAATCTAAAATGCAAGGAGGATTGATTTTTTGAGAAAGAATACTATATTTGCATAGCAAAGGCTATTGCATAAGAAAAATATAGCCTTTGCTATTCCTAAAAGAAAACTAAACATTTAGGAGTGCAAAAATGAGCTATAAAAAAGCAAAAAATATACTACCAGCTGAGTTGGTACAGTTAATACAAAAATATGTTGATGGTGAATACATTTATATTCCACGTAGAGAAGAAAATAAAAAGAGTTGGGGCTCCAGTACTGCTACAAGAAGAGAGTTGGAATTAAGAAATTCTAATATTTATTACGATCATCTATCAGGGATAGATATGGTTACATTAGGCGAAAAATATTTTTTGTCATCTAAGAGCATTCAAAGAATAATATTAATTGAAAAAAGAAAAAGGACAAATATTTGAATATAAGCCAATGTAGTTTTTACTACATTGGCTTATTTTCTTTTATGAAATAAGAATGAGGTATTACCAGTGAATGTTGGTAGGATATAATCTAATCACCACTTATGAAGCAGCTAATAGTTTTTGAATACTACTACTCATATTATTCTTTTAGAAAAATGAGGGATGGCTATACCCGATATAGAAAAATTATTCCACAATGTCACAGGTATTCTAAATCATACAAGAGATAGAGGGGAAAAAAATGAACTTTTCGAAATTATTAGGAACGTTTCCGACAGTACAAACTAAAAACATTATACTTAGAAAGTTGCAGTTGAAGGATGCTCTTAGTTTATACAACTATTATTCAAATGAAAATGTATATCGTCACCTAGATTGGAACGGACCAGGAACTTTAGAAAGAAGTTATGAAGTAATCAATGCTTGGAACAAAGGTTTTGAAGAAGGTTGGATTATTCGTTTTGCCATTGCTGACAAAGTAACAGATGAAGTTATTGGCACGATTTTCTTAAGTGAGTTTGCAGGCAAACGAGCTGAAACAGGTTATGAATTATCTGAAGAATATTGGTGTCGTGGTATTATGTCTGAAGCAATACATGAAGTATTATCAATAGGATTTAATCAGTTAGGCTTAGTAAGAATCCAGGCAATCGTCACAGATGAAAACATAGCCTCAAAGAAATTATTGACAAAATTCAACTTTAAGGAAGAAGGCTGTTTAAGACAGTTTGAATGTCATAGTGTTACGGGAGAATGTAAAGATATGATAATCTATGGTTTGCTTCAAAATGAATTTCCCGGAAAATAATTTACATTTTTTGTAATTTAAAACAAAGCAAAAGGAGAAATCAACGATGAATTTGCGCATTACTAATGAATTAAATAAAAATGATAAACAATATATTGATGATGAGCTTTATAAGTTTAACCTGAAACATTTTCCAGTAGATTTAAGAGGCAGATATGAAGAAGTCTGTTTGTATCTTAAGGACGAAAATGGGATTACACGTGGCGGAATACTCGCCGAAGTGTGCTGGAATTGGTTAGAAATTCATACCTTTATGATTAATGAGGATATTCGAAAATCGGGATTTGGAACAAAATTATTATTAGAACTTGAGAAGATCGCTATAGAAAAAAAATGCAATTTCATAAAGGTAGACACACTAAGCTTCCAAGCATTAGGTTTTTATAAAAAAAATGGATATGAAGTATATGGGTGTTTAGACAATGTAGGACGAGACTACAAGCATTATTATTTAAAAAAAGATTTATAATACAAGCATTCACCGAAAAAGAAACCATTTTGATCAATCTTAGTTCAAAATGGTTTCTTTTTGTTTGTACAAAATTTAAATAAACTTTATTTAACACTGCAATTTACCACACCACAATAAAACCAATTGCCCCATGCACAATTGGTTTCCAATACTTTTCATTATTCTACATATTCTACTCACTAATACAATTTCCTTAAACCATCACTCTTCAACTGAAGCTGTTTCGAAATTCATCATATATCGATCACCACCAGCGACTCGTATGTCGAGCAGATAGGGAGAATTTGCTTCAAAATTAGCTTTAGGTGTTACCATTAATTTATCGGTACCTCTTGTAAAGGAGACATTAATTGGGACTTCTTTTTCATCGGAGTACATAAAGACAGAGATGATTTTAGTATTTGTGAGAATACGATTAAAGTTGATGGTCCATTTTTTATCAAGTGGGACGTTTGTATATTTTGGTAGTGAGATGTAGTCAGCTGATGCCTGTTTTTGCTGGATCATAGAATACTTTTGGTAAGAGGAGACATTTACAATACCTTCTCCGTAAAGTGAATCCCAGTTTGCCGCACCTTTATCATCCGCATATTGTTTGATCAAGTCTTCGATTTCTTGAATGGTTCTAGTAGGATCATCTAATTTTAACATGGAGGCAACGGCACTAATATGGGGGGCAGCCATTGATGTGCCATCCATTAGGGCATATTTTCCTCCAGGGATGCTAGATAGAATGCTTACACCCGGTGCTGCAATGTCAATCGATGCTCCTGTATTGCTAAAATCCGTTACCTGATCATTTTCATCTGTCGCAGATACGACAATCACTCTTTGTTCAGAGGCAGGATAAAATTTTTCGGTATCCATTCCTTTATTTCCTGAGGCAACTACTATGAGAACATCATGCTGGATCGCATATTCAATGGCATTTGCCAAATATGTGCTATAGTTTTCTCCTGCTAAACTCATATTAATAATAGATGCTCCGTTATCTACTGCATAATGGATTCCTTTAGCAATGTTCGTATCGTACCCATTCCCATCTGCATCCAGAGAACGTATTGGGAGCACTTTCACATGCTCCGGCGTAGATTGTGTAATTATTCCTGCGACATGTGTTCCGTGCATATGCTTGTCCATTGCATCTCTATCATTATCTACAAAATCATATCCCTCTATCACTCTATCAGCTAGCAAAGGATGCGTATTATCTACTCCCGTATCAATAATAGCCACAATTACATCATTTTTTTTTGATATTAACTGCTCCTTCATCTGCTCAACACCAATTCGCTTTGCAGACCAAGTAGGATTCATCGCTATATTAGTATGGACAACACCAATGGAACGAATATAATCTGGTTCTAACACTTCAACCTGTTGAACATCTTCCATCTTATCTAACTCATCCCACGTTAAACTTTCAATCTCTTCTTGCCCATCCTCATTAAGGACCTCGACTATCACTCTATCCGTCCCAGATGATTTCTCGTCCATTCCATTTTGCGCATAGGAAATATCAGGTAACAAAAGAACTAGCACCAATAAAACTACCAGGTATATAACAGATTTCATCAAATACTACTCTCCAATCTTACAAGTACCTATCCATACTCGTTTCCCTATATGTATAGCAGCTTGAAAGCCTAATTATTATATATAAAATCTACAATAGTCAAAAATCAACTAGCTCTTACCTTCAATTTCCTCTTTTTCTTCTATTATTTACCTGGGATACGATTATAAAGTCCCGTCCTCAACAGTGCCTGTTTTAACGAACTAAAAGTAGAAATATTGCCAAAATCCACTCCTAATTGGATGGAAGTCTGTGCCACTTCCGGACGAATACCAGATAAAGAAGTTTTGATGCCTAGCAATTGAAGTACATCTATTAGATGAAACATTTCATTTGCTACCATTGTATCCATAACCGAAACAGCCGAAATATCTATGAAAAGTTTATCTATACCAACTTCTACACATTTATAGGGCACACTTTCCAATAATAACCTTGCCCGAGTCGTATCAATATCCCCAATAACCGGTAATACCCCAACACCATCCAAAATTGGTATAACGGGAATACTCAATTCATTTATTAAAGATTGTTGGGCATTCAATCTTTTGCTAGATAGTTCATAATATCTTGATGAGAAGCTATGAATAAGCTGATCAAATGCTGTATTAAATAAGCGACTCCATTTTAGTATATGGGTATTGAGCAATTCATCGAGGTTGTCATTTGCAAAGTACTCCACATACAGCCATATGGTTTCACGAGTTTTATGTAAAGCCTGTATTACATCATGAATCGGTGTATTATGTTCAATTCTACTTTTTGCTACTGTCTCTGCCCACAATAGAAGTTGCTCCTGAAATCCATTCTCTTCCTCCAAAAAAGCATAAGCAACAGTCCTAATAGTCAAAGCATGTTGTTCCATCAAAACTTGATCTATATCTGGATTCGGATTATCGGAATAAAAAGAGCCATTAAAACCACTTTTTGCTGCAAACCATTGACTCGTAATATTACTTGAATTTTCTATAAGGTATTCATAAAGTTCTTGATCAATCGATGCCATGTTTCCCCCTACTTTCACTGTTAACGCCTCGTACTTTCTATTATAAACGTTCCGATTGAAATGAACTACACATAAAGTTAGTAGAATAAAAAAGAACGTCATCCCTGACGTTCTAAATTTGTTTCATATTATTTAAACACCACTTAAATACCACATAATTTCTACAGGTCTCACCGTAACCTTATCAATTCATTAGAAAGCGACTTTCTGATTTCTTCCACCGAAAGTCCATTTGCCGCCAACAACTCTTCATCCGTCCCACAACCCAAAAACCTATCGGGAACTCCAATTCTATAGACTCTCTTAGGTAATTCTTCCGATAAAATTTCTGAAACGATACTTCCAAGCCCACCACGTATATAATGCTCTTCTACTGTTACTACAAGTTGAACTTTTCTAGCACCTTCTAATAACAATTCTTTGTCAAATGGCTTGAGCGTTGGAAAGTGCTGGTGGGCAATTGACACACCTTCCATTTGTTTAATAACCTCAGCTACACGGTAGGTTGTACTCCCGGTACTTACTATTAAGATGTCCGTCCCTTCCGCCAGCGTTTTACCCTTTCCAATTTCAAATTCAGCATCAGCTAAAAAAGAAGGAATCGTTTCATCCCTAGTTAACCTTAAATACATAGGTCCTGCTGTTTGATGCATAGCTTTCATAGCAGCGACCGTTTCACTCGCGTCGGCAGGGGCAATGACAGTCATATTTGGTATCGTGGTCATGATAGCTATATCATCTAAGGAGTGATGTGTTTTACCAGTGTTGCTTGTCAGCAATCCACTATAACTGCCAACTAGCTTCACATCGAAATTGGTCTGGGCAATACTGACTACAATTTGATCTAATGCTCTTTTTGTTAAAAAAGTGGCAAAGCTACATACCCAAGGCTGAAATCCGACCGAAGCTAACCCCGCTGCCACGCCCACCATATTTTGCTCTGCAATCCCCATTTGTAAAAAGGAATCGACTGTTTCTTTCTCTATAGAATCTAGACGTGTAGAGTTTCCAAGATCTCCATCCAGAGCAAGAACTCTGGAATCATCTTTTGCTATTTGCGCCAAGTGCTTTCCAAATTGGTCACGGACACTTATCAACATGCTGCTTAAACTTCCTCCCCTAGTTCGGTTAAAGCCATTATATACTCCTCATCATTAGGTGCTTTAGAGTGCCAAACATAATTATTTTCCATAAAACGAACACCCTTACCTTTTGTTGTATTTGCAATAATAGCTTTAGGGTGTCCCTCCTGTCTCCCCTTCACTTCAGTCAGCACAGCTATTAAATCCTCCATACAATGTCCATCTACTTCCCAAGTTTCAAACCCAAAACTCTCAAACTTTCTTCTCCCATAACACTCTGGGTTCAACCTTTTATCGCCATTTTTCCACCCATATTGCTGCAGACCGTTTTGATCCAAAATAACAATCAGATTATCTAACTTATATTTTTCAGCTATATTTGCCGCTTCCCAAATTTGACCCTCCTGAGACTCCCCATCTCCTATCAAACAATAAACCTGGAAATCCTTCTTCAACCTTTTCGCACCAATAGCCATTCCAACCGCTGCTGATAAACCTTGTCCTAAAGATCCTGTAGACATATCTAACGCATCTAACTTGGTCATATCCGGATGTGCCTGTAGTCGCGATTCATACTGATCGAAGGTTTTAAGCTCCTCTTCGGAAATGTATCCCCTCAGTGCTAGTGTGGCATAAAGCCCCAATGCCGTATGACCCTTTGATAACACAAATCGATCCCTATCCTCCCATTTCGGATTAGACGGATCGATAGATAATTGATGAAAAAATAAACTAACTAAAATATCCGCACATGATAGAGAACCACCAACATGACCCTGTTTTTTATAATAAGCAGTAGATAATATTCTTTTCCTCAGCACCGTAGCTGTCAGTTTTAATTGATCATTTGATTGTAGCAATAAAGCACCTCTTCCTCTTCTCATAAAATTAGGTAACCCTCTCTTATCTAGAAAGAAGGCTACCTAAAAGTTTTTAGCTAAATAGACTTGCAATGAATCCAATAATAATTCCTATTACACCAAAGTCCGAATCACCAAATGTTGTATTTGCAAAACCAAGTTCTCCTAAAACGGGTAGTAAAAATGCTGGCAAGAAGCTTATTAAAACACCATTTACAAATCCACCCGCAGCAGCACCAATTCGACCTCCTGTTGCATTACCAAATACCCCGGCACCCGCTCCTGTAAAGAAGTGAGGTACTAGACCTGGGATGATCAGTGGCAATGACAATACCCCTAACAATGCCATACTAATAAGCCCCCCGGCAAAACTGAAAAGGAAACCTATCATTACAGCTGTTGGTGCAAATGGGAAAACAATCGGTATATCTAATGCAGGTTTTGCACCAGGAACAAGCTTATCTGCAATTCCTTTAAATGCCGGCACGATTTCATTAAGAATCATACGTACACCGAGTAAAATAATACTTAAACCAGCGGCAAATGTAATACCTTGCATGATACTGAACATAATATAGTTTTGGTCTCCGGAGAAATTAGACACAACGTCTGAACCTGCTAAAACAGCTAATATGATGAAAATAGCTATCATTGTTAATGCAGTAGATATCAATGAATCCTTCAGAAATGCCCATTTCTCTGAGATTTTAATATCCTCTGTGGATTTCGATTTATTGCCAAACCATTTTCCTATTAAACCAGCAGAAATATAACCAAATGTTCCAAAGTGACCAATCGCAATGTCATCATTTCCCGTCACTTGTCTCATAAATGGCTGACCAAGTGCTGGCATCAAAACCATGAAAAAGCCTAATAGTAAAGAACCAACAATTACTAAAGTAGCGCCTTCCATGCCAGATGTTCCTAAAACGGCAGATAGCAAAGCGGCCATAAAGAATGTATGATGCCCGGTTAAAAAGATATATTTCCAAGGTGTAAAACGAGCAAATAAAATATTCGCAACGAATCCAAATCCCATAATAAGTGCTGTTTCCGTACCAAACATTTGCTGAGCAATAGCAACTACCGCTTCATTATTCGGAATGACACCTTGAATATGGAAGGCTTCTTCAATAATTCCGCCTAACGAATCTAACGAACCTACAATGACCCCCGCACCTGCACCTAAAATAAGTAAACCTATAATACTTTTAAGAGTCCCAGACATCACTTTTGTAGCAGCAGCACGTTGAGCAACAAGTCCAACCAAGACCATTAAACCAACTAACACAGCAGGAATGCTTAAAATCTCATTCATTAAGAATTCAAAAAAAGCCATACATCTATCCCCCTTATGTGTTTAGTACCGACTCCAATCCGATTCTTACTTCATTTGCATCCGCAATATTTTTTACACTAACAACCTTTGCTTTTCCTCCTTCCAATTGTTTAGCAAATTCTTCATTAGTAAAAATGATATCTGCATAGGTGCTGGAAGCTGTGGTAAAATCGGCAGTTTCTACATCCGCTGTTATGCCTTTTTCCTTTAATATTTTTTCGATTGTTATTTTCAACATCATGCTAGATCCAAAACCCATTCCGCATACTGCTAATATTTTCATGGCTTATGCTCCTCTTTTACATAAATAACTGAAAAATTTCGTCATGCTCTTTTGCATTTTTTAATTGCTCTATCGAATCTGCTTTAGAAATCACCTCCGCAATTTTTTGTAAAATGTCGATATGTGATTCATTATTTAAAGCGGCCAAGCCGATTAATACCTTAAATTCCTTGCCAGGCTCAAAGGCAACTTCTTCCTTCAAGACAACAACGCTAATTCCTTCTTGAATAACTCCATCTTCCGGACGCGCGTGAGGCATTGCTACACCAGGCGCTATTAAAATATAAGGTCCAAGCTCCTGAATATTTCTGATCATTGCATCTACATAAGTCGCTTCTACTTTTCCCGTTTTCACAAGTATTTCTCCGCATAAACGTACAGCATCTTCCCAATCTTTTGCTGTAGCATTTGGCAGTATTGCTTGTTTTTCTAGTATTCTACGATTCAGTATTTTTTCTCCTTTGTTGCTTTTTGTATTATATGCTTGTTTGAGTTTGAACATGAGAGTGGGCAATAGTTTTTTGAGTAAGTAAAATAGCCACGAAGAATGACTAGAACACTTCTCGCTGCTATTTTAAATTCCTTCAATGTAAACTAAGTATTGGTCAAAAGTAAAGTATTCCACGATTTTGTCCAACTACTGCCACATATCATCTCTCAACTAACACTTAATATGGTATCTAAAACATAAATCCTGCCAACTACCACATTAAATTCAATAACCACCACTTATCTATCAATTTTTTCAAGCACGCTAGAAATAACTATAAACAAAAAAAGCATCTGAAAATATCTTCAGACGCCACACAGTTAAAATATTTAGTTAGGAGACAATATTATTGTACACTTCAATGCCAGTGCCTAGCTTTTAAGTTACATAAACTATAGAAACGTTTAACCTTCTGGTTCCTATGTATCCTACTTATTTCGATGGTAGATACCATATATATTTAACGTGGTGTGTAGTCTTTGATGTTGTTTGAGCAACACATGCTTAGAAGCATTCACAGAAACAGAGATTCCATTTGTAAAAAGGACGACTGACTTTCCTTTGCTCACCTCTTCCACATTGAAAGGGTGACTGAATATCCATACACACTCCACATGCCTATAGGACATAGTTGGAAAAGCGCCGAAATGATTCGGTTCTATTAGTAATGGTGTCTTTACCGAATAATTCATTAATTTTTTCGTTGCCTTCAACCGTCCTTCTAGCGTGGATGCAAATCGATTACATGCATCTTCAAGTAAGTTCAATATACTCTCTTCTGAATTATAAATTCCATGGGTCGTCACGATTCGCGTCTTTACCTTATCTTTAAAAACGGACTCAAGCAGTAATGTTTGGTTATCAATCAATTCAGAATCACCTTTAATATCCTTCACAACATTTCCCCCTTTTCGTCTCCTCCCTATAAGTCTATCCTATCAAATTACCATATTACTTACTAGTTAAAATATACTAAAAATATTGAATATTTTAAAAATAATTCCTAAATACCCCTTTTTTAAAACTGATTTTTAGAATTTGGTCCTATACTACAAAAATACTTCTTTTCCTAGTAGTAGAAAGTAACTGAAAAAAATACCGAGAAGTGACAACTATCACTTTCTCGGCATATTTCCACCGGTAAATCCTATTTTTCAATACGTTTTCTCAATTTTGCAAGCATTCTTTCCCGTCTCTTTTTAATACCCGGTATTGTTATACCAACTCTAGTCGCTGCCTGCTGCAGCGAGATCCCTTCCACGAAAATCCACATCAAAAGCTCTTGCTCGTTTGGTTGCAATGATTCGATTGCTATTTCTAAATCCTCATGCAGTAAGCTTGTTACAAAGGACTGTTCCAGTAAAAAGGCCAATTTTTCATCCTCCACGGGGTCTACTTGCTCCTCCTGACGATTTTCTCTTTTTAATTCGTCAAGCATTCCCCCATATATGGATCGGTACGCATAGGGTGCAAAATCTCCTTTTTCCATATCGAACTTCACCCATGCCTTCCATAATGCAATTCTACCAGCCTGTCTATAGAGCTCGTGATTTTTATATATGCTTAGTTTTCGAATGCAGGCAGAAATCATCGGCTCAAACTGCTTCAATACATCTTCAAAATCCGTCACTGCTCGCTACGTTCCTTTTGAGTCATGCACGATTCGTCTATTCCTAGGTAGCCTAAGAATAATAAACTCATCAGGTATAAGCCAATGATTCTTTAGGTAGTAATGACGCAGCAAACTTTATGTTTTAGTGTATGGAACGATATGTATCGTGAAGTAAAATGGTTAATATTAATACAAAATTTGAAAGGTACAAGGTTCACTTTAAATTATATGTCGATTAAGCACTCCAAACATTACACAAAAAAAGTACAAATTCGATAAAGCGAATTTGTACTTTTTATTAATGTCGTACCAATGTATCTTGTTAGAGAATCTTTAAAGGACTGAATATCGTAGAATTGTTTCTGACACAGGGCAAGTTTTATGATTATTCTTTTTCATAATCATCTAATATTTTTTCCCTTACATATCTCAAATGCTTATACATTTGTTTGAACGATTCATGAGGATCTCTTTTTTTCAACGCTTCATATATTGCTAAATGATGCTCGATCGTAATAGAAGGCTCACGATAAGTGATCAAGCTATCTGTTTTTTCATGTGTGATAAGAAGGGAGTCGATCATCCCTTCGACTACAGGATTATTTGCACTTTGCGCAATAAGCCGATGAAATTCCTTATCTAATTTCCCATAATCACTATTTGGATTTTCTTGAATTCTTTCAATTGTTTCTTTTATTTTTTCAAGTTGATCATCGGATATTTTTTCAGCTGCGATTGTGACGAGTCCCAATTCTAAAGTCATTCGTGCTTCAATAACGGCAGGGATATTATTAATGGACAATGCTAGCATTGCCTTGAACGGACTGCTGCCCACTTTATCATTAACAAATGTACCACTCCGGGGTCTTCTTGTAATAATTTCCAACGTTTCCAATGACCCTAGAGCCTCACGTAATACTGGGCGGCTTACATCAAGCTGTTCCATCAATGCCATTTCAGCTGGTAGTTTATCGCCTGGCTTCAATTGTCCACTTGTTATCATAAAAATAATTTGTTCTAGCACCTGCTGTGACAAAGTACTCCTACGGATGGTGTTCATTGTATACTCCTTCATCAAATCCCACCTTTCTTTAAAAATAATTGAGATTTTCTATATGACAATTATACACTATAATCCCAAAGGAATTTCACATTACTATGTAAAAAGAGAGTGAAGTCATTGTACCACTACACTCTCCCTCTTCGTTAATCTATTTCTTCAACATTTTAACTAAATCCAGCTAAAGAAGGTAGGAATGTTGAAAACCATGGAACATACGTTACAAGCAAAAGGACAACAAAAATGGCTACATAAAATTTGAGCAGTTGTGGCATAACTTTTTCCAATTTTACGTTTGATACTTTAATACCAGCAAAAAGAATATTTCCTACAGGTGGTGTAATTGTTCCAATACAAAGATTAAACGTAAGCATGATACCGAAATGCAGAGGGGTCATTCCCAATGCTAAACACACAGGAAGTAATATTGGTGTGAAAATTAAAATTGCCGGTGTAAGATCCATAAATGTGCCGACGAACAACAATAAAATATTTATAGCTAACAAAATGATAATTGGATTATCCGAAATGCCTAATATCACGTTTGCCATCATATCTGGGATTCCAGTAAACGACATAACCCAAGCCATAATATTAGATGCCCCAATTAAAAACATAATAATAGCAGACAACTTCGCACTATCTATCAAAATAGCATATAATTCTTTTAAGCTGATCGTTTTATAAAATATAATAGATAAAAGTAAGCTATAGACAACTGCAATTGCAGAGCCTTCAGTAGCAGTAAATATACCTCCAACAATACCAAAAACGACAATAACGATTAGTAATAAACTTGGAATTGCTTCTAATGCGACCTTTAGGAATTCATTTAAGGATATTTGCTTTTTACCAACATACCCTTTCTTTTTCGCATAAAAGAATGCAACGATCATACAACTTATTCCCCATAAGACACCAGGAATTACACCCCCAAGAAAAAGAGCAGCTACAGAAGTGCCTCCACTTACCAAAGCATATGTGATTAAAGCAGTACTCGGGGGTATCAATAATCCAGTAGGAGCGGTTGCTATATTTATAGCAGCTGTAAAGTTCTCATCATAGCCTTCTTTTTTTTGAATAGGACCCATGATTGACCCCATTGCTGATACGGCAGCTGTTCCAGAACCAGATACAGATCCAAAAAGCATGTTTGCAACTACATTCGTCTGAGCAAGTGATCCCGGTATCCTGCCAGTCATAGCGGTTGCTAAGTTAATCAGCCGAACGGCTATACCACCTTTATTCATAATATTCCCTGCAAGTATGAAGAAAGGAATGGCCAATAAGGTAAATATGTTAATACCTTGAAACATTTTCAAAGCCGATGAGGGAATTGCCGCCGAAAAACCTAATACTTGTGTAATTGCTAGTATCGAGGCAACAATGAGTGCTATTCCTATTGGAATACCGATAAGTAATAGAATGACAATTGTAAAAAATATCAATAAACCTGCTGTTACTGCTACACTCATAGAATCCCCTCCTTTTTGCTTTCGGTGAATCGCTGTACTAATTGGATGATATTAATGATGTTATAGGCAACTATCAATACGCCACTTATTGGAAGCACAACATAAATCCATTCCATAGAGATATTTAACGTTGGTGACATTTGTATTGCGCCTACTCCAACAACCTGTGTACCTCCAAATAAAAAGACAATTACCGCAATAGACATGATGAGTAACTCGGTAAAAATAGATAATGCAAACAGCTTTATCCCTTTAAACTTATCCGAAAATATAGATAATTTCATATGGTCTTTTTGACCAAATACTAACGCTGTACCCAGCAAAGATACCCAAACAAAGGAATAACTCAACAAATCTTCCGACATCGTACTTGGACTACTAAATACATATCGTGTAATCACTTGATAAGTAGCAAGTAGCGTCATAAAAGACAATAAAGCGGCGCAAGCACCTGATAACACCTTATCCATTATGTTCTTTACTATTTCCATTAAATACACCTTCTTTAGTTTTGGATTTGTTGAATCTTGTCATAAAGTGGTTGCAATTCCGGGTTGGAGATTAATAATTCCTCTTTTACTGGTTTTTGCATTTCTTCGAATAATTCCTTATCCACAGTGATGAATTCTACTCCCATTTTCGTTGCTTCCTCTGTCACATCAGAAATCCGTTTATCCCATGCTTCATTTGCAACTTGACTGCTCACTTTAAATCCATCTTGGAAAATTTCTCTCTCCTCTGCTGAAAGCGAATCTAAAAAGTCTGTATTTGCAACAAGCATGTCGGTAAAAATCTGATGCTCTGTGCGAGAATAGTATTTTGCGACTTCCCCATGCTTCATATCAACAAGCGCCATCTCAGGATTCGTACCAGCGTCAATGACACGGTTCTGTAACGCTGTATACACTTCACCATAAGCCATGACAACAGCTGCCGCATCAAATCCTTGTACGAGCTTCACATTTGCTTCACTAGACTGAACACGAATCTTCAATCCTTTTAAGTCTGCTGGAGTTTCAATTTTCTTTGAAGCATAAAAATTATTTACTCCATTGGAAAACCAAGCCACACCTTGGATTCCCTTGTCAGCTGTCGAATTATAAATTATATCTGTAAATTCTTCCTCGTTCATCACTTTACGAAAGCTTGCTTCATCGTTAAATAAATAAGGTAAACCAAAAATCTTATACTCATTTGCAAAAGCTTCCAAATTACTTCCACTCGTAGCAACTAAATCGAGTGATCCCATTTGTAACAATTCGAGTGCCTCCGAATTTCCACCAATTACACCATTAGTAAAAAGTTTGATTTCGAATTTATCTCCCATTTCTTCTTCTACATATTCTTTAAATGCTTTTAAACCAAGATAAATTGCATGGTTCTCAGGTTGCACGGTTGCAACACTAATAATTCGTTTGCTATTTACCTCTCCATTAGCTGAAGCAGAACATCCAGCTAACACTATCATCAATGTAAGACCTAGTATAATTGCCGTAACTTTATTCTTCTTTTTCATTCAGCCACCTCATTCTTTATATATGAAATATACGGTTGTAAGCGCTTACTTTCATAGTTAAATATTTTTTCACAACAGGAGACTCTTGGTATAGCTAATTAGCCTTTTCCTAAGTAGAACACCAAGAGTTTTTGCCCGAAATTTATTAAACTAGCAGTTCTCCATCTTTCATAATATCTCGCCCATCAATATTACATGTAACCGTTTTAATAATCATATCTAAATGCAATGGCGAATCGACATGCCCACCAAAGTTTAAATTCTTTCCAATACCAATATGGATATTTCCAAATGACCCTTCATCTGGCGCCATATGTCCGCACAGGAAATTTTCTTTATTGAGCCCAAGTCCAAGCTCTGCAATATTATAAACGGTTGAATCGTTGAAGTCAGCTAGCATCTTACGTAATATATCTGCCTCACGTCCACCGGTTATCTCTGTAATGAAGCCATCCTTCACTGTGCATGTAATCGGTTCTTCGATCAAATTTAACAATGGGTGTGGGATACTTCCATCAAATACCAATACACCGTTTGCAGTTCCTTCAACTGGTCCTAGTGCAACTTCTGCATTCGGAGGAAATGAAGCAGATCCAGGCACGGTTGCCGTTCCATGATCCAGCACAGGTTCACGTCCTTCTATGCTACAAACCATATTAGTACCACCAGGAGCAGTAAGTGTAAATGTTTTACCTTTATAAAAAGGTGCAACTCGATTAACAACTCGTGTAACTTCATCAAAATCTGCAGTTAATCCACCTTTTTCGAACATATGAAGAGCATAATCTTGAAGTCCGATCCATCGTAGTCGGCCATTTTTACTTGTACTTAAGCGTGCTTTTGAATGATACAAGGAATAAGTAGTAGCACCAAATGCAACATCACAATTATTCAACGCAGCAGTAACAGCCTCTGTCGGTTCTGCACCATGCCCCTCAGTTGGAGGCATAACTATCATGGAAGTTTCAAAAAATTGTTTGGCATATTTATAAACAAATTCACCAATCTCTCTTTTATCATCATCCGTGATAACCAGTACTTTTTCCCCTTCTTTCAAGTGAGTGATACTCGTAAATAATTGTTTGATGCCTAATGGTAGATCGTTCATATTTTTCATCAGCCTGTCTCCTTTTGTAGTTATTTTGCGCCTTAATCATTCATCACACTTCAACAACAATTTCAACTTCTACAGGTGTTCCTTCTGGTAGTGAAGATGTTCCAAGCGAAACCCTACTATGTTTTCCTACTTCGCCAAATATCTCAATTGCTAATGCAGATACTTCATCCATCACTTTTGGTTGGTCAGTGAATTCAGGAGTACTTGCCACATAACCTTTAATATTAACAATCCTTTTCATAGAATCCAAATTACCTATCATATTTCGAACTGTAGCTAAACAATTTACAAAGGCAATTTTACCTGCATCTTGTGCCTGCTCCAACGTAACTGTATCGCCTACAATCCCTTTATATTTTAATACACCTTCTACTTTCGCTGCATTACCACTAACAAAGATTAAATTTCCAGTTCTGACGCCTGCCTCAAATATTCGCTTATTTGCTTGCGTTGGAAATTTATATCCTTTACTTTCTAATTTTTCTTCGTAATTCACTCTTACACCTCCATTGTAACGATTTCACTTTACTTAACGAACACTGTTTTAATAGCCGTGTAAAATTCTTTAGCTGCTTGACCTTGTTCACGAGAGTGAGAACTAGATTGTTTCATCCCACCAAATGGAGCTTGCAATTCAACTCCGGCACTCTCAGCGTTGATACGGACTAATCCTGCATCCATTTCATTTATAAATGAAAGCATATTACTTATTTTTGTTGTAAAAATAGACGCGCTTAATCCATATTCTGAGTCATTTGCCAATTCTAGTGCCTCTTCAATCGTATCTACTTTCATAAGTGCAAGAACTGGTCCAAAAATCTCTTCTCGAGCAAGTGTCATAGTAGATGATACGTCATCGAAAACCGTCGGCTCAACGTAATACCCATTCAAGCCTTCTTTTTCTACTTTATCTCCTCCAAAGAGGAGTGTAGCCCCTTCTGATTTTCCTTTTGCAATAGCTGAGAGTACTGTGTTCAACTGATTTTCGCTTGCGGAAGGACCCATCCATGTACCTTCTTCCATGCCATCTCCAATTGTAATGTTTGCCACTTTTTGTAGCAGCTTTTCTTTAAATTGTTCATAAACATCTTGTTGGATAATGACTCTGCTCGTAGCTGTGCATTTTTGGCCTGATGATCTCAATCCTCCACTAATCGTTGCTTCCACCGCCAAATCTAGGTCCGCATCATTCGCAACAATTACGGGATTTTTCCCTCCCATTTCAAGTTGGTATTTGATACCTCTTGAAACAGCTGTTTGTGCGAGTTGCTTGCCTACTGCGTTGGATCCTGTAAATGTAATCGCATCTATTTCAGCATGATTGGCCATTTCTGTTCCAATCAAAGAACCAGAACCTGTCACCATGTTTATAACTCCTGCTGGAATTCCTGCATCATGCAAACACGCTATCACTTTTGCACAAGTAACCGCTGTCTCGCTTGCTGGCTTAATAACAACCGTATTACCGTAAATAAGTGCTGGTGCCATCTTCCATAAAGGTATGGCTACCGGAAAGTTCCAAGGTGTAATAACGCCAACAACACCAAGAGGTACTCTAGTTGTGAACATAAGCGCCTCGCCGTCAGTAGGAGGGATTACATCGCCAATCGGTCGCATTCCTTCTCCTGCGTAATAACGTAGGATAGCTACCCCACGTGCAGTTTCTCCTTTTGCCTCTGTAAATGTCTTGCCCATTTCTTTTGTCATGGCGGTTGCAACTTCTTCTATTCGCTCTTCTAAAATAGCAGCAGCTTTAAGTAAATAATCGCCTCTTACATTTCCAGTAAGCTTGCGCCATGCTTTTTGCGCTTTTCTTGCGGAAGTAGCAGCTTGATCAAAGTCATTGGCTGAAGATAATTGGTAAAGACCAACCACTTCATCCCTATTTGCCGGATTTTTACTCTCGGCTGTTTCTCCTGTTTCGGAAGCAATCCATTCGCCATTTATATAATTCAAGTACGTTTTTTCTTTAGCTATCGTTGTCATTTAAAAGAACCTCCTATTATATAACTCTTGATGGAGCAGGATATTTTTCCAATGCATGGTCAATAATTTTCTTCAATTCTTCATAATGTTCTTTTTCAACAGTGGCAATTGGTGCCCTAACATTCGTTGTCACTGGTAGCCCAACAATTTGCATACCCGCCTTAATAAGAGAAACTGCATAACCCTTTTTCTGTTTACGAATCCGATGAATTGGCAAAATAACGTCTTCATGCAATTCATGCGCAACTTCTTTATTTCCATTTAGTAGTGCTTCGTAATACATAGCTGAAATATGTGGTATGTAGTTGGAAATTGCAGATGAATACGATGTGAAACCTAAGTTCACATAAGCAGCCATTGTCACTTCTGCTAAAGGCATTCCATTTACCCACTCCAGACGATCTCCGATTATATGTGTAAACTCAATATTATTCTCCATATTTCCAACACCATCTTTAAACCCTACAAGTTGCGGAAGTTCACATAGTTTTTTTAGTGTCTTAGAATCTAGAATACAATTATCTCTTTGGTAGACAATTGCATTTAGCGCCGTGCTTTGGATAATCGTTCTTAAATATTCGTAAATTCCATCCTGTGAAGGATCAATCAAAAATGGCGGTAAAATCAAGTAACCTTCTGCTCCTAGCTCTTCCGAAATTTTTGCTTGTTCTAAAGCATGTGAAATATTTCCTCCTACTCCTGTATAAAGAGGAACCTTCCCTTGCGTCTTTTTCACTGCAACTTCGACCATAGATTTATATTCTTCATTGCTAATTGCATGCAACTCACCTGCTCCACATGCAACGAATATAGAGCTTAATCCACCCTCTATTAAAAACTCAATATTTTTCCCTAATGCCTCTAAATCTAGCTTTCCCTCTGCATTCATTGGTGCAACCGGAAATCCTAATATCCCTTTCGGTGCCTGTCTCTTTATCGTCTTCATGCAAATTCCACCCTTCTAATAAACTTAAGAATTATAATTTTCTATAAATTTTATTGTAAGACAATTATATTGTAGTGTCAAACCCTTTTTTTGAAAAGTAAAATAATTTAAATAGACCCATTCTGATTTTGAATCAAAAATGCCACTTCTCTATTTCAAAGAAGCGGCTCTCGTGAACTTATTTTGTTGAAAGATTTCACAATAAACTATATCATCTGACCAACATGGCCGTTGTTGAGAAGCCCAACGGTTACAGATGCAAATATCTTGGCATATCCTGTTATAACGCCTTTATAACGAAAAAGAAGGGAAATGACTTTGAGTGTAAATGGGATAGCTATAAAAGGGTTCTTATTAATCATGTTTATGATTCTGATTTCGGGATGTGGAATTCAACTATTTCAAGAAGTCAACACGATGAAAATTGGACACCCAGGTGAAAATGGGATTGAAGAGATTGCTGATACATTTACGTTAGAAGATCAGGTTTCTTTCGAATTGGACAGTAATAAAGAAATTGGGACACCAATAAAAATTTTAATCATTAAGCATGATGGAGAAGTTGAGAACATTTATTCCAGCTACGATGAAGAAATTGATCCTACATGGGCTTGGGTGTATTATATTTTTGCTCCATTTGAAGAGACTGGAGATTATACAATTAAAGTGTTCAATTCCGAAAACAAGTTGTTAGGAGAAGGGGACTTTACAGTAAATTGAATAATATCCCTGTGTAAGAAACAATTTTGAATTGTTTCTTACACAGGGACACAAAAAAATGGAAAACGCCAAATAACACTCACCTCTTCATCAGGTGAGTGCTATTTAATACTTACTTATTTAATAATGTGTTGTTGTCTATTGACAGAATAGAGTAGAATTGTTTCTTACACAGGGAAGTTTTACAAAGTCCCAGCCTTAACATTTGCGCTTGTAAGCTTTGCTTCTTTTCGTTCTGATGACAATTTTAAAGTCATTAGTGTGATTGCTCCTATCACAAGTAGCCCTGCAATAATAAACATTCCAGAAGTAAATGCTACAGCACCTAAAATCATTGGTCCTACAAATCCACCCAATGCTGCGAATGAATTAACTACCGCTATTCCAACTGGAGCAGTTGAATCTGTAAAGAAGAAAGTTAAATATGCAAAGAAACATCCAGTAAATCCGTATAAGCCTGCAGATGTAATTGCGAGCATAAGAACCATCATAAAGACGCTACTAGAAAATCCACATCCGATGAACCCTAAGACAGCAATTAGGAAACAGATAAGTAAATGATTTTTATGTCCATTTGTTCTATCCGCATTCCATCCAACAAACAAGATAGCCGGAATACCAACAAGTGACGGAATCATAGCGAGCCAACCTATTTCTAAGTTTGTTGTAGCAGTTGCAGATAATGATTTAATAATGGTCGGCATCCAAAATGACAAACCATAGACTCCTGTATATGCTGCGAAGTAGAGTAGAGACAACTTCCATACTTTTGAGTCTTTTAACATTTCTAATTTAGATACTTTATTCACTTTCTTGCTTACTTGTCGCTCAGCTTCAAGCTCTCCTTCTAACCAATCTTTTTCCTCCTGAGATAACCATTTTGCATTTGCCGGACGGTTAGTCATATAAAATAAAACTATGACTCCTAAAATAAGAGCAGGAATACCTTCTAATATAAACATCCATCTCCAACCAGACATATTTAGCCACGAGATATTATCTAAAATCCATGTAGACAATGGTGCACCAATTAGACCGCCGATTGGTAAAGCTAATAATAGTACAGCAGTTGCTTTTCCTCTTTCACGATTTCTGAACCAATACGTTAAATACAAAATAATACCTGGGAAGAAACCTGCTTCAGCAACACCCAATAAAAATCGGAGAATATACAAATGAGTAGTCGTTTGTGCAAATCCAGTTAGTATTACTACAATTCCCCATGTTAGCATAATGCGAGCAATCCAGATTTTTGGACCTATTTTATGCATAATCATGTTACTTGGAACTTCAAAAAAGAAATAACCTATAAAGAAAATACCAGAAAGAAGTCCGAATACCTCAGCAGTTAACGCTAATTCTGCGTTCATTTGTAAGGCTGCATAACCAAGATTAACTCGGTCTAAATATGCAATAATATATAAGATTAAGATAAATGGTAGGATACGCATCATTGTTTTACTTACTACTCTTTTTTCAAGTGCATTAACTGTTGGATTCATTAATTTCTATCCCCTTTGTAAAGTGATTTTCGTTATTTCATTTCCCGCCATTGTTTTTAGTTCACATTTTCTAGAATAATTGCGATACCTTGACCCCCACCAATGCAAAGAGACGCTAAACCATATCGTACATTTCTTTTCTTCATTTCAACTGCTAATGAATACGTAATTCTTGTTCCGCTTGCACCAACAGGGTGACCTAAAGCAACTGCTCCACCGTTAACGTTTACTTTTTCCATATCAAGACCTAATTCTTTCACAACCGCTAACGATTGAGCAGCAAATGCCTCATTTAATTCAAATAAATCGATATCCTCTAAAGTTAAACCAGCTTTTTCTAAAGCCTTTTTACTTGCTGGAACTGGTCCAATCCCCATAATAGAAGGGTCAACCCCAGCTACCCCCCAAGAAACGATTTTAGCCAATGGCTTTAAATTATGCTCATTAACATAAGCCTCTGATGCAAGTAAAACTGCAGCTGCTCCATCATTAATCCCACTAGCATTACCTGGAGTAACTGTTCCATCTTTTTTAAACGCTGGCTTTAGTTTAGCTAGACCTTCTATTGTTGCACCATCTCGAATATATTCATCTGTATCAAAAACAACATCACCTTTTCTACCTTTGATCGTCACCGGTGCAATTTCCTCGGCAAATCGACCATTATCTCTAGCTTGTACAGCCCTTTCCTGTGATACGACTGCAAACTCATCCTGTTCTTCACGAGAAATATCATATTTTACTGCTAGATTTTCAGCTGTAATTCCCATTCCGCACCCAACATATCTATCCGTTAAAGTATCCCAAAGCATATCCTCCACTTGAGGAGCTTTGTTTGGTGATCCGAAACGAGTACCTCTCAATACATGAGGAGCTAAACTCATACTCTCCGTTCCCCCAGCCACAATTACATTCGCATCACCAAGTTCGATTGATTGTGCTCCTGATACGATAGACTGCATACTAGATCCACACAGTCGATTGAGTGTAAGTGCACTTGATGATTCTAGCATTCCGCTTTTCAGACCAATATGTCTTGCTAGATAAGCAGAATCCCCACTTGTTTGTATAATATTCCCGATAATAATTTCGTCGATATCTGAAACGGGAATTCCACTACGTTTAATAGCTTCCTTAGTTGCTACAACACCTAGATCAATATCACTTACATCCTTCAAAGAACCTCCAAAGCTTCCAAAAGCCGTTCTTGCCCCATCGATAATATACGTTGTCATCTGTCATATCCCCCTATTTTTCATTACATTCCACCAGAAACACTTAAATGCTCTCCTGTAATCCCGCTTGCTTCATTTGCCGAGAGATAAACAACCCCTGAAGCAACCTCTTCAGGTAATATAAGTCTGTTCATCGCCTGTTTTGGATACATGATTTTCGCCAGTGCTTCCTTCTCTGTTTGGCCAACCTCCATCAGATCATCTAGCTGTCTTTGAAGTAGCGGCGTGCGAACTGGCCCTGGTAAAATAGAGTTAACAGTAATATTAAAAGGCGCTCCTTCTATAGCAGTTACACTTGTTACACCAATTACGCCATGCTTAGCAGCAACGTATGCAACTTTTTCTGGGCTCGCCATCTTCCCATGAACGGAAGAAATATTAACAATTCTTCCAAACTCTTTTTCTTTCATAAATGGGAAAACATGCTTAGTCATTAAAAATACACCCGTTAACATGACACTAATTAGTAGATTCCACTTTTCTAAAGGAAACTCATCCACTGGTGCTCTATGTTGTAACCCAGCATTATTCACTAGCACTTCAATAGATCCTCTTTCATCAATAATAGATTTAATGACTGCTTGAACACTTTCTTCATCGGTCACGTCTAATGCAATCCCTTTGGCGTTTTCTCCAAATTCACTTGCTACCTTATCTGCAGCCTCTTGATTAAGATCTGCTACAAAAACAAAGTCATTCTGAGAGACAAACTTTTTGGAAATAGCATAACCCAATCCACCTGCTCCACCTGTTACAATTACCGTTCTTTGCTTACTCATGTAGTGATCCCCTCTTTTACTTTCAATTTTGAATGTGTGGTAAGTAGGTGTTTAATCAATTCAACATCTCGATTCATTACAAAACCATCTAATAATGTTACTTAATCTCTATTGGACTATTTAAATACTCCAATTTAAAACCAACCTTTTCACTCAATTTTTCTATGGAAATAGGATCAAGCATCTCTACAACTCTAGGTCCTTCCTCTGTAAATTTAAAAACTGCATAATCAGACACAAATAAATCCACTCTACGGATTCCACTAGTTTTATACGTAAGTTTGTTCACTAATTTAGAAGTTCCATCTTTAGCAAATAATGTAGCTGCTACTATTACTTTTTTAGCTCCAGTTACTAAGTCCATTGCACCACCAACACCTAAAATTGGTTGGTTTGGAACAGCCCAGTTAGCAATTTCTCCGTTAATATCTACCTGTAGAATACCTAATACTGCGACATCTACATGACCGCCTCTGATTAATGCAAACGAATCAGCACTACTAAAAAAAGAAGCACTCTTTAAATAAGTTACTGGTTCTTTTCCTGCATTGATCAAATCAATATCTAAATTTTTTTCAGTCGCAAGTGGCCCCATTCCTAGTAAGCCGTTTTCTGTTTGCAAGAAAACCTCCTTATCCTCTAAGTACTCTGAGACTAAAGTTGGGATACCTATTCCTAGATTAACTATTTGACCATCCTTTAGTTCTTCTGCAATTCTTTTAGCAATAAGATGTCTTTTATCTTGACCCAACATATTCACTCCCTACTTTGGAATACTTACTTTGAACAACATAATCCACGTATGCATGTGGTGTAACAATATATTCTGGATCTAGATCTCCAACTTCTACAATTTCATCTACTTCAGCAATGACAATTTTCCCGGCGGTAGCCATCATAGGGTTAAAGTTTCTAGCTGTCGTGTGGTATACCAAATTTCCGAGACGATCAGCTTTAGCCGCTTTAATAATTGCAACATCACCTTTAATCGCTTTCTCAAAAATATATCTTTCTCCATCAATTACTCGTTCCTCTTTACCTTCCGCTAATTCAGTTCCAACAGCAGTCTTTGTATAAAAGCCACCGATTCCAGCTCCACCACAACGAATAGCTTCCGCTAATGTACCTTGTGGTAATAATTCAATCTCCAATTCACCTTTAGACCATGCAATTACTGCTTCTCTATTAATAGAAAAGAAAGAACCAATTGCTTTTTTTATTTTTCCTTGGATAAACAGTTTATGTAAGCCCTGACCAAGGTCCCCCAAGTTATTACTCACTACTGTTAAATCTGCAATATCCGTTTCCAGTAGTTCATCAATAACAGTTAGAGCCGTACCCGATAAACCAAACCCTCCCGATAAAATCTGATCCCCACTTTTAAACAACTTTCGAATTTCATGCGATTCAATAACTTTATCCATTGTTATCCTCCTACTGTTTAGTACTTCCTCGAGTAAGCGCTTTCTTTTTTCGTTTGATTAAAATAGAATTTAAAGTATCAATAATAATAAATTAATATTCTTTAATTAGACTGTAGTCTAATATTATAATTATTGCTATTATTCTGTCAATAACGAATGGAGGAATTTTATGACTGAAATAGTGAAAAAACAGCTTAGGGGAGAAAAAACAAAGAAAAAGATTTTAGAAGTTGCATTGAAGCTCTTTGCCGAAAAAGGATTTAATAAAGTGACTGTTGACCATATAGTAAAGAAAAGTAATACTTCCAAAGGATCCTTTTATCAACATTTCAGGACAAAATCAGATGTGTTCTTAGTGCGCTTTAAGGAAGTAGATACTTTTTATTTGGAAGTATACAAATCTTTTCCAGCAGACATGGACCCAATTGAAAAACTAATCATTTTCTCACAGAAATTAATGCACTTTTTAGAGAAAGAGATGGGGAAAGACTTGATGAAGGTTATATATAGTGCCGCGTTAGAGTCGGATGAACATACATACTTTTTAGATACCAATCGTTATCTTTTTAAAATCTTGCGAAAATTATTAGAGGAAGCTATTGAAAAAGATAGAATCGACCCGGAGTATTCGATTGAAGATACGTTAACTATGGTTACGCAGACCTATATGGGAGCCATATATCATTGGGGTTTGCAAGCCACGGACAGAAGTTTAGAATCTTTTTCCATGCCTCTTATACAAACTTTACTGAAGGGGATTTCAAAATAAAAAACGTGAGGCTTCACCGCCTCATACTTATTGAAAGTATTTCATAATGAGAAATTGAATCATAAAGTTTAATTGTTGAAATCTTTATTGTTTTAGCAAGAAAAAGACTATAGTGATACTCAAAATCTGAGTATCACTATAGTCTAATATAATAATAGTGTTTATTAAAATATTAATTGATCAAGTACTTTCACTTTTCGGTATATAGGCAGATGGAGCAATTGGTTTACCTCTACTAAGTTCAATTTTATTCACAACTAGGAATGTAATAATACTCGCAACACTACCTGCGATAACCGCCATTATCCCGAAAGGGTCTTCTAATATTTGCCAAGTTACACCGACTATCGATCCGACAATTATCGAAGATAAACCTGCATTTTTGGTTACTCGATCAACTAATAAGCCTAAAATGAACGCGGCAAATGGACCTGTTGAACGAATAGTAAAAGCAAATACTAATAGTGGTATAATTTGTTGACTAAAAAGTGAAATTCCTATTGCAAACACACCGATTAGAATGATAATCAAACGAGATGCTTTTAATTCGGCTTCACTCGTAACCTTTTTCTTTGATAGGAAAGGGTGAATATCAGTCATGTAAACTGATGCTACCGCTAGTAAATTACCTGAGGCACTTGATAATGTAGCTGAAATAACCCCTGATAACAAGAGACCTGCGATAATTGGTGGTAATAGCTCTACCGAAACAGTGGCTAATGCACTATTTTCATTAATATTCGGAAAGCTAGACAATGCAATTAATCCTAAAATGGCTGGAATAAACGCATATATAGTCATTAGAACCCCGCAGAGTACAGATCCCCATACAGCCGTTTTTTCATCTTTCGCCGAATAATAACGCTGTACCGCCTCTTGTCCTGTAGAGAAGGTCATAAAATACATCAAGGTTAGACCAATAATTGTTGGCCAACCAATTTTTGTGAACCCTAACTGTTCCTTCGGTAAATTATTTAATACTGTGTCGACACCACCTGCTGCGGAAAATGCAAAAGGTACCGCGATTGCAAATCCTATAACAATTATGAAAAACTGAACAAAATCCGTTAATGTTACACTCCACATACCTCCTAAAAAAGTATAGAAGACAACAATAGTACCTGAAATAAGGATTGCCCAATTTAAACTAAAGCCCGTTAATACATGTACAATTGATGCTGTAGCAGTAATCTGTACAGCAGTTAACGCTGAAGATGCAACAACCGACAAAATACTCGAAATTAATTGGCTACTTTTACCATAACGTCGACCAATTATTTCCGGAACAGTGGTAGCCAATGCGCGACGCATAAAAGGTGCTACAAAAGAAACTAGAATAATCGCTACACCAGCTGATACAACATACCAACCTGCCGATAGTCCCCATTCTCCGTACGCTTTTGACGCAACACCCACCGAACTACCACCACCAATTTCAGTAGCGGCAAGTGTTCCTGCAAGCATAATTGGCCCTAAACGTCGTCCAGCTAAATGATAATCTTCACTACTCTTAATTTTTGTTTTTGCATAAAAACCAATCCCAATCATCACTAACATATAGACTATAATAATTCCCCATATAATGCCCATATAATGCCCCCTTCATGATGAAAGGTACCAGTTCTCATTGAAATAAATCTGAATTGTCTTAGAACCTGATACCCATCAATAAGATCATTTAATAGAGCTGACTTTTTTGTACTGTATACTTTTCTAATAGGTTCTACTACATTATTAACAAGAAGTTCATTAGTATAGATATCTATCTTCATTATTTAATTGAGAACTGATCTTGTTACTAAACAACTTTTCTTTTCATAAATGGTGTATAGATTAAGATACTTAGTAGAAAGCTAATAAAGAAAATATAATCTGGAAAGATACAACCTATTGCGAATGACAAAACTAAACTTATAACTGCAATTAAATTAAAATCCTTTTGATAAGTAAAAGCTCCTCCGTATTGATAAAAATCTTCGATATTTAATTTTCTTTTTCTTACTAAGTAATAATCAGCAATCATAATTCCGCAAATCGGTCCTAATAGTCCCGATGTAATTACTTGAAATTGTACTAAGTAATCACTGAATTTCCAAGGTAGAATCAGAATACCTATAATTCCAGAAATAATTATTCCCCATTTAAAATTTAGTTTAGGAAACATATTAATTATTATATAGGCAGGTGGCATTAAATTCGCAGCTATGTTTGTTGACCATTGGGCAAAGATAATTGTGATGAAGGCTATGATTAAAATCCAAACATTAGATTCAGCAAAAGCTGATACTAACACATCAATTGGATTCCACACACCCGTTAATACTCCTGCTATCATGCCAACCATTATGACTAAACTGCCAACAAGTACCAACCCAATTGTTTGCCCAAATAATGCCCTTTTATTTGTGTTCCAAAAGTTGGTGTTATCTTCATAGTTTTTCGATCTTTTTAGTTTTCTAGTTAAATCTGGACTGTTTAAGGCCATTGTAATCCATCCGCCTGCGACACCCATTATAGCAAAACTAAATGCAGTTGAACCGTTACCACTAATAGCAAATATATCTGTCATTGTGGCATTGTTATTTTTTAGAAGCCATATCACTGTAACACCTAAAACAATTGTTAGTGCTGGAATTGCCAAATAATCAAACTTCGCCATTGCTTTCATCCCATAAATCGCATTGAAAATTTGTACTGCCGCAAATAGAATTATCAATATAGTAAGGTTTGAATGACCCAAAAATATTTTAACTATTTCATGTAATGCGAGTGCTCCAACCCATGTTTGAAAACCGAACCAAAACAAGCATGGTATAGTTCTAATAATTCCAGGTATATGAGCGCCTTTATATCCAAAGCATGCACGCATATAAACTGTGAAAGGTAATCCATATTTCATACCTATATCTCCATTTAGCAAAAGTAAGACAGTTACAATTACATAGGCTACTATTGTAGCTTGAACAATAGAGGTTGGAGATAATCCTGGATACAATTGAGCGCCTACAGCGAATCCAGCGATACCAATTGTCATTCCTGCCCACAATAAAACAAAGTCTATTAAGTTAATATCTCTTTCCTTGTCAGTGGTTGGCATGATATCGTTATTTTTTAAATTCAATATTTGTTACTCCTTTCAATTTAGTGTAAATATCTTTTTATAAATCTTCCTTGTCCTTTTTCTCCTTTAAATTCGAAATTATCAACAATCATCTTCCCATTACTAAGCACATACTCGGGACGTCCTTTTACTTTATAACCTGAATAAGGATTGAAGTCGGTCATCATATTATGATTTGTATCTGTCATTTCCCATTCCAATGATGGATTAATTATTACTAAATCTGCATCGTATCCTAAAGATATTTTTCCTTTTGTATTCTTCAAACCGAAAATCTCAGCGGGGTTTTCACAAAGAATTCTCACTAAGTCATTAATGGTAATTCTATTTTTGCAAACACCTTCTGAATATACTAATGGCAATAACATTTCAATTCCTTGTAAGCCAGGTGATACTTCAGTAAAATTATGCTCTCCTTTAACTTTTTTATCTGAACTGTATGCACAATGATCGCTACTAACAACAGATATACTTCGATTCCTAATGCCTTCCCACAGGTAGTCGATATCATTCTCTTTTCTTAGAGGTGGTGCCATTATGAATTTGTAACCATCATCCCTTTTGTATACCTCTTCATTCAAGACTAAATAGTGCGTGCAAGTTTCTGCAAAAATTTTCATTCCACTTTTCTGAGCATTTTCAATAAGCTTTAGCCCTTCTTCAGTTGTAACGTGAACGAAATATACGCTTACATCTGTTTTTTTAGCGAAAAGAATAATTTTTGAAATTGCTTCAACCTCAGCAATAATTGGTCGACTTTTAGGATAGTTAATAACACTAGCAGTATCTGTTTCTATCAATTTATTTGTTATGGATTCACAAATAGCATCATTTTCGGCATGAACCATAAGGAGACCGTTATTTTCACTTAATATTTTCATATATTCCAGACAGTTATAATCATCAATCATGAATCCTGCATCTCGATAAGTTGTAAAAATCTTAAAAGTTGGTATACCCTCTTCTATAATAGATTGTATTTTCAACTTAGGATCACTACCACTACTAGTTTCTTTCAAATGAGCATGTAAGGAATAATCAATACATGCAAGATTCTTAGCTTCAGATTTTCTTCTAGCAATTGCACTCTCTGTATCTTCATTACCAGCTTGAATTGCAAAATCAATAATAGTTGTCGTACCACCAAAAGCAGCTGACTTAGTTCCTTCAAAAAAGTTATCTTCCGTTTTTTGTTTACCACCAAAGTGATCAACATGTGTGTGGACATCAATAATTCCTGGAATTACATATTTATTAGTGGCATCAATTACTGTCATACCCTTCTTAGTAGGCAGTTCTAATCCAATAGCTATGATTTTACCCTTATCTATTTCTATATCCCCAACATAACTACTGGAACTATTAACAATAGTTCCAGATTTAATTAAAATGCTCAATTTCACAACCTCCTATTTGTAAGGTGAAGCTTACAAGGATTTTCTCTGAGGACTTCTTTTTATAAATTCCCCTTGACCTTTAAGGCCTCTGAATTCTCCTTTTTGAAAAAGTATATTACCTCGCTGTAACACACATTCTATACGGCCTGTAACATTGACTCCTTCATATACTGAATAATCTGCTGAACTATGCAATTTATTAATACTTATTTTTTCTTCTATATTCGGGTTAAAAATTACTATGTCTGCATCAAAACCTACCTTTAAATCTCCTTTTTTTGGATAGAGGCCAAAAATTTTAGCGGGATTTGTACTTATTACATTTACAAATTGCTGAAGTGTAATCCTCTTCTTTACTACACCTTCAGAAAAAATTAAACGAAATCTTTCTTCAACACCTGGCACACCATTTGGACACATAGTAAAGTCATTCTTACCATCTTGTTTATCCGTAGAGTATAAAAAAGGACAATGATCTGTGCCAATTACATCTATGCTATTGTTTGATAATCCCTCCCACAAAGCATTTAAGTCATGTTTTTTCCGTAGTGGTGGAGACATAACGTATTTTAAGCCATCACTTTCTAAATATTTTTCATCTGTTAGTGTTAAATATTGAGGACACGTTTCTACAAATACATTGTTGTATCCATTTTGTTTAGCATAATTTAAAATATCTAACCCTTTTTTTGAGGATAGATGCACAATATACAGTGAAACATCTCCAATTACCTCAGCTAATTGAATTAATCTCCAAATTGCTTCTGCTTCACAATAATCTGGTCGGCTTTTCGCATGGAAAATAGGTTCTATTTTCTTTTCCGAGATGAACTTTTTTCTTAATGTCTCAATAATTCCATGATTTTCTGCATGAACTGTCAGCACACCACCTACTTCTTTAATTTTTTGCATAACCTGTAAAATTTCATAATCTAACAACTTAAAATCATAGGTCATGTATATCTTGAAGCTAGTAATACCTTCAGCTATGAGTTCATCTATTTCGTTCAAAATTTTATTATTAACATGTTGTATTACACTATGAAACGAATAATCTATGACGGATTTTCCAGAAGCTAAATTGTGATATTCATCTACGCGATGTTGTAAAGAACAATTCACTGGGCCAAAGGATAAATGATCAATTATAGTTGTCGTGCCTCCACAAGCTGCAGCAATGCTAGCTGTGTAATAATTGTCGACAGTACGATGAATACCAGATTGCAAATCAAAATGTGTATGTGCATCTACCCCGCCTGGAAAAACATAATTCCCCTCAGCTTGGATAATTTCTGCATCAATATCTTCTATTTCTGCCCCAATCTTTTTAATTTTCCCATCTTCGATTAATAAATCCTCTTGTACTACTTTTTCTGAGGTAACTAAAATACCATTTTTAATAATCGTTTTTTTCAATAATCCCCACTCATCTCAATGTAAATTATTTATCTAATAATTCTCTTTTGAATATCTCTTTTTGTTCAGGTTCTTTATAAAATGCTATCTTTGAAATTTTTAAATTTTGTTTAATTAAATTCTCTAATAAATTGAATCCACATTCGATTGGATCTACTACCGGTACATTTAAATCTTTAGAAAGCTTAGAACTAAAACCTGTCATTCCTGCACATCCAAGAATAATTACTTCAGCTCCCTCCTCAAGCATTCTCATACCCATTTTGTATAAGTTTTCATAGCTATTTACTTTATTTTCTTCAATTTTTGAAACTGGAATATTTATTGTTAATATACTTGATAATCTTGATTCCAAACCGTATTCACGCACCAAAGATTCCATCATCGGTACAGCTTTTTGAGATGCAACCAAAATCCCAAATTTTCTACCTAACAATAAGGCAGTTGACATTGCGGCTTCAGCAATACCAATAACCGGGGTTTTTGCAATTTCTTTTAGAGCATATAATCCTGGATCACCAAAACAAGCTAAGAGGATTCCATCATAATTTATACTTGTATTATTTATATACCTAATACAACCAAATGTAGCCAAATTATATTCATAAAAGGATTCTAAAGAATCTACTCCAAAATCTGGGTTTGCAATAACAAAATTCGAATTTAGCCCGCTTATCTTATTAAGAGTATTGGTAATCTCAGAGCTCATGCTCAATGAGGTATTGGGATTTAAAACTAAAATATTCACTGTTCTAAATCTCCTTCAGGCATAATTTGGAATTCTTTGTTTTTTAATTTAATTACTAAATAGTATATTAATCCAGCACCTATACTTCCTAAAACATATGCGTTGTCAAATATTATTTGCAAAGGACTATAATATTTTCCTAATATTATGAAAATTGTAGATAGAAGTAGAATGGAGATGATTTCCACATTCCAACCATTTTTATAAAAATATTTTCCCCCATCTTCCCTATAAATAGAAACTAAATCCACTTTTGTTTTGTGTACAAAAAGATACGACACTATAAATAGACCAGAAACAGGTCCAAGTATTGCTCCTAAAATACCTAATACGTCAAATATTAGTGCATCCGGAGTTGCTAAAGTTTTCCACGGCTGCCCGATTAAAGCCAAAACCGATGCTATAAGAGTGGCCTGTTTATAGCTAATATTTCTTGCGAAAATTGTTGCTATTACATTAATTGGAGGTACTAAATTCGCTGCAACATTGGTTGTCAAAACAGCCATAATTATAAACGTTGAGAATATCACAACTACAAAAGGATTCTCAAAATGTCCTACTAAAACAGCAGGTTCCCAAATAGCCTCATTAAAAGCTATTGAAGCTCCAGCAGTACCGCAGATACCAACAAAGGCAATGAATAGAGTGATAAGTGGAGCACTAATGATTTGCCCTTTAATTTGCGCCTTTTGAGATTTACTGTATCTAGTAAAATCAGCCATCGAAAGAGCAATGCCTGCATCAAATGCAATCATTGCAGATAAAGCAGGGAAGAATAATATAGCAAATGAGGTTTCTCCATTACCATGGAGTATTGGCTCTGATAATAGAACGCTAAAGCTCCAGTTCGCTGTGTTTAAGCTCCATATTATTACTACCAAACTTAGTAGTATTAATAATGGTGCTGCATAGTCTTGTAGCATTTTAACACCTTTAGATCCTGACCAAGCAATATAGACGTTTAATAACCAAAATAATAAAAATGCAATTATTAACCCAAAAAATTCTAAATTACTCCAAGCTGGTATAAAGGTTTTTAATATAGCATTGACAGCTTGACCTCCTATCCATGCTTGCACGCCAAACCAGAAACAACCAATTATACCTCGTATTAAAGCTGGAATGATAACACCTTTAGTACCAAAAGCCATTTTGCACAACATTGGGAAATTCAATCCATATTTTGTACCAAAATGACCTAATATTAACGCAAATCCCATTACTAAAGTGTGTCCTAAGACAATTGTAAATAATGCCTGATACCAAGTCATACCTGCAACGATTAATCCACTGGCTACTTGATATACCGCAATAGACACAATCATCCCAATCCATAGATTACCCATACTGAAGGCACCCCAAGAACGTTCTGCTTTAGATATTGGTCTTGTGGACTCTGTGTAATTGTTTTTATGCTTTTTTATCTCTTCAATCCCAACTTCATTAAGTTCAATTATGTCATCAATTTGATTCTGAAATTTATTTTGCATAATAATCATCCCCCTCTTATATAAAATAAATTAGCTTTATTCCTCACAAGTAGTAACTTCATAATTTTTTAGACTTTAGCCGTTATTTTATTTTGTATTAGAAAGCTGCTTATGCTTGATGTTATATTGACGTTGAATAACAATTCCAGCAGGTTTTCGGTATGCCTCTTCCCCATGAACAACTACTTGCCCGTTAACAATAACTGTTTCAATACCAACATTGTGTTGACGCGGCTTTTCAAAAGTTGCTTGATCTATAATTGTGTCTGGATTAAAAATCACAATATCCGCTGCCAGTCCCTCACGGATTATTCCTCTATCCTGTAATCCAATAATACGAGCAGGTTGGGATGTCATACGACGAATCATTTCTTCAAGCGTCGTTACCTTTTCTTCTCTCACATATTTCCCTAAAATGCGAGGGAAGGACCCGTATGCACGAGGATGTGGTTCTCCTCCTAACAATCCATCAGAACCTACCGTTCCAGCAGGATGTGCTAAGATCATCTTCACCGATTCTTCATTCATAACAAAATCAATCATGCCAACGTTATTTTTTTCATGAAGAATTAAGTCCAATGCGACATCGGCCTCATCTTTACCATCAATTTTTGCAATTTCTTCAATTGTTTTACTAACACAGTATTGTTTTTCAGTTGTTTCGACTGATGTGATAATGATGCCACTCCATCCAGCCCATTTTGCAATACTATCCCAGCCTTTAAGAGCGGTCGACATTTCATTTTTAATTTGGTCACGTAATTGCAAATCTTCAAGACGCTTTAACATTTCTTCAGTTCCTCCATCATGTGCCCATGGTGGTAAAATTGCACTTAGCATTGTACTACCTGCAATGTATGGATATTGATCAAATGTAACTTCTAATCCTGCATTTCGAGCTTCATCAATTTTCTTTAAAACATCAGCTGTTTTATGCCAATTGTCTTTGCCACAATTTTTCAAATGAGAGAAATGCAGATGAGCCCCACATCGTTTCATCATTGCGATTAACTCATCCATTGATTCTAAAATTTCATCACCTTCACTACGCTGATGAATTACTAGCGGTACACCATATTCAGCAATTACTTGACATAATGATTCAAGTTCTTTCATTTCCGCAAAGCAACAAGGAAGGTATATTAATCCCGTAGAAAGACCTACTGCTCCCTCATCTAAAGATCTTCGGAGAACATCTTGCATTCTCTTAATTTCTTCATCAGTAGCTGGGCGGTTTGCTAAGCCCATTACCTCCATACGAATATTTCCATGTGGTGCCAAAACAGCTAAATTGTAACTTGGTTTATTTCGTTTAATTTTTTCAATATATTCACCAACAGTCTGCCAGTCCCAATCTACTGCTGGTGTTCCGTCTAATCCAGCTAGATTTTTCTGCCAAGTAGACACGTACTCCTGCGGAAGCGGAGCAGCAGCAATTCCATCCTGTCCCAATAAATCTGTCGTAATTCCTTGGCGTACTTTTGCTTCTATTAATGGCTCTTCTAATATCACTAAATCAGAATGAGTGTGCATATCGATAAACCCAGGTGATACTACTAATCCTTTTGCATCGATCTCTTTTTGTGCCTGTACATCAGTTAGTAACCCTATTTTTTCGATTTTCCCTTCTTTAACAGCAATATCTCCGTAATACCAAGGTGATCCTGTACCATCAATGATCTTGCCGTTTCTAATGATTAAATCTACCATTTCCCTACCCCCTATATGTTATAAGTTTGTTAGTGTTTCCATAATTGAAATATAGCCTTCTGTTGCCTTGACAAGTTGTTCAATTTCAATGTACTCATCATCAATATGCGCAAGTTTTTCTAAGGATGGGCCAAACCCGATAGTAGGAATATTAGCCTCACCTGCAAAATGGCTTCCGTTTGTACAGAACGAGTAGTGTGAAAGCTCTGTCTGAGGAATAATTTTCTTTAAATTTTCAAATGTTTGAGCGATAAAATCTTCATTTGCTTCATATAACCAAGCAGGAAAAAAACGTTCTGCTTCAATTGTTTCACCTGTATAGCAAAGCTCACTGCCACTTGAAAAGCTTACTTTTGCATTAAACTGCTCATCTTCTAGTTCTAAACGATCAATGATTTTTTGTATTGGTTCTAACACGGATTCACGTGTTTCATTTACTAATAAACGACGGTCAAATGTTACTCGAGCATGAGAAGGGACAACTGAAGCTCCTGGATATGGTGAAGAAATGAAATCAGTTAGCTCCAAGATACCTTTACCTAAAATTGGATGTTCTTCATTCTTTAATTGGTTAATTTCAGCTATTAGTGTGACCATTTTATTTACTGCATTGATCCCTGCATCTGGATTTGAAGAGTGGGCTGATTTTCCAAATATCTCTACAATTACTTCAGCTCGACCACGTTGACCAATATTTAACTTTAAATTTGTTGCTTCACCAATAACCACATAATTAGGTTGATGCTGTTCACTGACTAACCTTGTTGCTACTCCTTCAAAACATTCTTCATGCACACTACAAGAAATAACAATCTTACCCTTAAAATTTTTCTGGCAATCTTCAGCAAAGTATTTTGCCGCTAAAAGCATAGCAGTGACAGAACCTTTCATATCTGAAGTTCCGCGCCCCCATATCTTTCCGTCTTTTACTATTGCTTCATAAGGATTAACAGTCCAATTTTCTTCAAATACCGGTACCGTATCAATATGACCATCAAATAGCACTGTTGGTCCTGGCTCAACACCATTTATAACCACCGCAATATTCCCAAATCGATCAACTGTTACTTCATCAAATTTATGCTGATTCGCAAAGTCTTGAATTTTTTTAGCTACTTCTTTTTCCTGTCCAGAAAGACTAGGACTTTGAATTAGGTTCTGGCACAAAGTAACAATTTCATCTACACGTAATTGAATCATCTATTTTCCCTCCGATTGTAAGGCATATTTACCTTCCCAAACAATGTGTTTATAACTTTCACTATCTGTATCGCCCTCAGTACTTATTAATAAAATTGAAGACTCATCATTTAATTCCATTTCTTTTAAAATATTTTGATCTTGCTCATATTTTCGTAAATAATAAAGTAAACCTAATGTTGCAGCACCTGATTCTCCAGAAATTATTTTAGGATCTTCACCTATTGGATTTCCATAAATTCTCATTCCTAATGCTGCAAGTTCATCTGTACAAGAAATTGTACCAATTGCATAATTCCTTAATAATTCAAACGCTTTAGTATTGGGTTCACCACAAGCTAAACCAGCCATTAGCGTATCCAAACTCCCTGTTATAAATTCTCTCGTCCCTTCTGAAGATATAAAAGATTCATAAAAACAATTAGCTTTATGTGGTTCAACAATAACAATTTTCGGAGTATTTTCTCCGTATACTTGCAATAAGTAACCTGCAATAGCTGCAGCAAATGAGCCTACTCCAGCTTGTAAAAATACATGAGTAGGAATTTTTTCATCGTTAATTTTTAGTTCATCTACTATTTCTTTTGCAATTGCTGAGTAACCTTGCATAATCCATAAGGGAATTTTTTCATAACCTTCCCATGCTGTATCTTGAACCATTATCCAGTCATTTTTTTCAGCAAGTTGTGCACAAATACGAACTGTTTCGTCATAGTTTACATCCTGTATTTCAGCTACAGCTCCTTCGTCTCGAATTGCTCTCAAACGTTGTTCTGAGGACCCTTTAGGCATATAAATCACCGATTTATATCCTAATTCGCGTGCAGCCCATGCTACGCCCCTACCGTGATTACCATCCGTTGCAGAAATAAACGTTAAATCACCTAATTGACTTTTTACTTTATCGGATTTTAATATATCAAAAGATAATTGTTCAATTGGTCGATTTAGTTCTTCTGCTATATATTTAGCTATTGAGTAAATTCCACCCAAAACTTTAAATGCATTTAATCCAAAACGTTTAGACTCATCTTTAGCTAAAATTGCGCTAACATTTAATTCTTTAGCTAAGTGATTAAGTCTGTGCAAGGGTGTAGATGTAAAAGCTTTGTGGGTTTTTTGGAAAGCCAGCACTCTTTCAATTTCCAATTCATTAAAATCTACTAAAATGTTACTATTGTCTGTCTCTTGGTAAAAACGATTTTTTGCCCAAAGGATTTTTTTGTTTTGCAATACCAACCTGAATACCCCTCTCTATTTGTAACTTACAACTACTTCAATTTCGACTAGTGCTCCTTTTGGAATATCAGCAACAGCTACACAACTTCTCACAGGTTTATGCTCTCCAAATTCTCGTGCATAAATTGTATTCATTCCAGAAAAGTCATCCATTGTTTGTAAAAAAACTAATGATTTCACTACTTGATCCAATGTTAATCCTTCACTCTCAAGAAGACCTCGAATATTATTTAAAATTTGTTCTGTCTGTTCTTCAATTGTTAGTCCTACAACTACACCTGTCTCTGGGTTTAGTGGTAACATTCCAGAGCAGTATAAAACATCATTTAACTTAATCGCCTGAGAATAGGGACCAACGGCTGCTGGTGCTTTTGATGTCGTAATTATCTTCATATTATCTCCTCCTTTTTATGTATACTTTTTATAAAGCAAGAAGCGTGCCAAACTAAATAACCAGTTAAACTCATATGTTTTTAAATCTCTCCCTATTATTCCGGTCTCAATTTGATACTTAAATTTTTGTATTTTTGACTATAAGTACTGAAAACAAGGATAAAAATAAAAAGTATCAAATTGATACTAGATATCAATTTGATACTTTTTAATTTTTCGAAATAAAGTAGCTCTACCTATGCCTAATAACTTTGCTGCCTCATCCATATTTAATTGATTCAATTTTATGTATTCAATTGTTTTCTGAATTGTTTCTTTTTCTATTAACTCTAATTGAAATACCGTTTGTTGTTTTTCTTTTATAATTACAAAAGATTCATTGTTTAGTTTTCGTTTAATAAGATCTTTTGCACTGTCCCATGTTACAAAATCTTCTCGTACAAAATTAAATAAGTATTCGATAAAATTCTTCAGTTCTCTCACGTTACCAGGCCATGGATATTCATAAATTTTTTGTGTAATTTTTTCATCAAACCCTTTAATACTTTTGTTAAACAATACATTAAATTCTTTTATATAGTAATCGCATAACGTAAAAATGTCCTCTGGTCTACTTCTTAATGGAGGAATTAATATCGGAATAACGTTTAAACGATAATAAAGGTCTTCTCGAAAAGTCCCTTCTTCAACCATTTTATCCAAAGCTCGATTAGTCGCTGCTACAACTCGAACATTTACTTTAATTGGAGAGGTTCCTCCTACACGTTCAATTTCATTTTCTTGTAAAACACGCAAAATTTTCACTTGCAGAGCTAGAGGCATTTCTCCAATTTCATCTAAAAAAATTGTCCCTCCATTTGCTGTTTCAAATTTTCCAACTTTACCGATTTTACTAGCTCCTGTAAAAGCGCCCTTTTCATAACCAAACAATTCACTTTCCAATAAATTTTCTGGAATTGCACCGCAGTTCACTGCTATAAAAGAATCTCTATTTCTTTCGCTTGCATGATGGATTGCTTTTGCAAATACCTCTTTTCCTGTCCCACTTTCACCTTGAAGAAGAATAGTTGATTTTGATTGCGCTGCTCTTAATGCAAATTCTTTTACTGCTTCAAGTTGTGGGCTTGATCCAATAATACTTCTAAATACTTTCCTTTTTTCCAATTGAACATTTTCCGCAATCGTTTGAATGGTATCTACATCTTGTATACTTATTAAAAACTCTTCATTATTAATAGGTCGCTTAGTTACTATTACTTTTGTTTCCCGGGGTCTTGTTTGAATAATAAATGGCTCATTTTCAATTGTGTCCAACTTTATAATCCTTCGTATCCATTTTTCCACGCTACTTGGTAATTCATCCAGTCCATTAAGGTTTAATGTTCTTAATGCATGCTCATTTGCTTGTAAGACCTTAAAATATTTTGTGACTATTAGCACACCTTGATCCATTAGGTTAATAACATGATCTAATTTTTCAGCTTGATTTTTCATTTCTTCTAAAATTCGTCCTTGTTCTAACTTACTTGCTAATAAGTCTGCCAATTTACTTAAAAAAAGTAAAATTCCTTCTATATCTATAAATAACCTTTCTCGTTGTTCTTCTGAAAATGCTAATAAACCAATAAACCCAATGATTTGATTGTTCATAAAAATCGGCGCACTAATTTCTCCTGTCTCCATACAATTTCCATAAAATCCACACGATTTACAGATTTTTTCAAAACCTGGTTTACGGATAATCATAGATTTCTTAGTTTCATAAACTTCTTTGTATACCAAATTCCCCTCAAGCTTTTTTAATATATTTATTTTCCCTTCTCCTGTACCAGCAATACGCATATAATTTATATCGGCAATTTCAACCTCTAAATCTAAAACAGCTGCAATCGCTTCTGCAATACTTTGCACATCTGATTGAATGTCTAATAAGTACAAATAGAATCCTCTCCTTATTAATTAACAATTAAAAACTTCGAAACTCCTATATAGGTTATACCTACTTGAATAATCTGTTTTTCAGAAAAACCTTAACTATGTATTACCTTCTTCTAACTTATCTAATGAATTATTAATTTATTTTAATAAAGCAAGACTGTTTCAAAAAGAAGGTTCTTTTTGAAACAGTCACTTAATAGATATATATACACGTTTTGACGAACTAAATATATTTAACTCTTCACGGTATTTTGCGACAGTACGACGAGAGATTTGAATATCTTCCTCTCCCAAAATATCAGTAATTTGCTGATCAGAATACCGGTTATCAGGATTTTCACTGTCTATTAATTCTTTAATACGACGTTTAACATAACTAACTGAATCCATTTTCCCCGAATTACTTACAAATCCTTTAGTAAATAATGATTGTAAAGCATAGGTACCATGTGGTGTTCGTATATATTTACTTCTAATCGTACGGCTAATTGTAGATTCATGGACACCAAGAATTATTGAAACGTCCTTTAAACGCATAGGTTTAATGTCTTGCATCCCCTTTTCAAAAAAATCTTGCTGCTTTTCAAGTAATACTCGAAGTAAAGCATATATCGTTTTGTCTCGCTGTTCGATTCCTTGCATTAATAGTAGAGCATCCTTAAGACAGTCTTGATAATACTTTTTAGTTTTAGGGTCAGGATCAGATTTTAGTAAATCTACGTATGTTTTACTTATTGAAACAGTTGGTAAATACTTGCGATTTAACTGAATTATCCATTGGTCGTTTCTTTTTATAACCTCTGCATCCGGCACTATATATTGAATAGGTTTGAACATGTCTTCCGAAATTGGCAGAGGATTTAAATTTCTAATATAGTTTAAGGTTCTCTGTGTTTCCTTTATAGCAGTTCTATATTTCTTACTTAATATTTTCAGTGATAGTGAAGCCATATTTTCAAGCTCGAACTTCACAAAATCTACAGCAAGTGGTGGTGCAGTTAAATCTCGGTCAATTTGGATGAGTAAATAATCGGTAAAACTTCTTGCACCCACTCCAATTGGTTCAAAAGTTTGAAATAAATCTATAATAACTTCAACGTGTTCATTTGTTGTTTCAAACTTTTCTGCTACCTCATCTAACTCTATATCTAAAAATAAACGATCATCTAAGCTACATATTAAGTATTTTAAAATACTTAGATCTTTTTTAGATAAATTTTGATGCAGTGGTATCTGTTCTAATAAATAAGCCTCGAAACTATCTTTTTGGGTTAACCTTGTTTGAAGCAAATCAATTTTTTCACTATGGTTACTACTTCTATTATTTGAAAAAACGGACGCTAGTTGTAACACATCTTTATAACTTTTTTGGAATTTTGAATCCTCTACATGTAAGAGAGGATTATCATTTGCTTTTTCGTAAATATATCCTTCCAACTCTGCACCTGAATAATGCAAAATCTCAAGATGTTGTATTAACTCTGTTGTTAGTGCTATTTTTTGAATCTGTGAAATTTCTAAAGAACCGTGCATTATAGCCCCCCTCCCTATTATTAATTATCATAACACTATAAAAATACTGATTTATATTAATTTTCTGATTTTAATATATATATTAACATATTAAGCGAGACCTTCAATATTTATGTGTAAATGAGCTTTAGCATTTAATATTGGAACTCTTTATATATTGGATTTGAACATTATTTCTAGCTTCAAACGCGATTCCATTAGGTTTATCAAATTGATATTTGTTGCACAGATGCCCTTTGGAAAACATTTGAACGTGAAAATATACTTGTGAAAGGCCCTTGTAAAAGGTACAAGGTTTTTACTTAATGGTTTGAGAACCTAGTTTTTTACACAGGGACAAAAAAAGGAAAGAAAAAAGCGCAATCCTAATAGGACTACGCTTTCTTCTTTCCCTAAATAGGGAATACACTCGGAAAATTTTCAAGAAAGGTACCATGATCTCACCGAATTATGAATACTCCGGTAACTAAGTACCTGATGCTAGTGGAGAAAATCTATAAAATCACTTTCATCATAAAAGCTACAGACAGATTAAGCCGAACAAAAAAATCAGATAAATCGCATGCTAATAAGCTTTCAATTTTTTTGATTTTATAATTTATAGTATTCCGGTGTACAAACATACGTTGTGCCACTTCATTGACACGTCCGTTCGTTTCTAAATATAACTTTAGTACTGTACTTAAGTCCGTATCGTTTGCATTATCATATTGCAAAAGAGGACCGAGCATGGATTGAAAATATCTTTCTGCTCCGTCTTTGTCTATATGTGATAATAATAATTCATACACTCCCAGCGACTGATCGTCCTCTATCGGTTTAAAAATTAATCCGTTACTATTTATTTTATGAACTTGCTTTGCTCTAATAAAATGTTTATGTAACTGATTTAATTTCTTAACTTCTTTTCCAAGTGCCATAAATTGGAGTTGCGACTCGGGGGCTTTAATAGCAAAAAAACTGCATACTTTTTCCTTTAATATTTCTAATTTAGAATAATTCAGTTGAACCGAACAAAGGATGAAATTGTCTTCTATATTTACAATAGCAACCTTTCCGTCCAATTGGTAGGTAAAAAATTCAATCCTATTAGTAAGGTCATTTATAAATTTATCATTTACTTCTGAATCTATTTTACAGCTAAACATTGTAAAGCGCAGTTCATTTTCAATTCTAAAATCATATTCTTCCAAAATAGGTATATACAAATCTTCTCTCGTAGGTGCAAGTAATGCTTTTTCAAGAGCTTTGGAAATTTCCATTTCATACTTTTCGGCTTCTAATATATACATGCAAAAAACTTTTATTATACGAGCCATCTTTACTTCCCATGGTACTGTGAATAACGGAAACGCCATTTCATTACAATAAGCAAGAATTTCATCACTAATGTTCGGTATATATGGCCCAATATTCACTACCATTCCACTAGCACCATTACGTATGTTTTCTTTTACTAATTCCAATAAATCAAAGTCCTTATTTTCATATATCCCTATTCCAGTTGTGAAGACAACTTCCTCTCCATCTAAAAAAGTTGAAATTTCTCCATTTTCTACCATATGTACCCACTTTACAGGTTTATCCATGCCCTCATGTCCAGCTATTAGTTGTATATCAAAACTATTTACAACATATTTATATAATACATTCAGTAAGACGCTCATTCCATTACCCCTTCTCTATCTTATCATGAGCATATTTAGACATATATGGAAAAACACTTTATGTTAAAAGTAAGGAAATCCCGGAGATGAATAATAGAATATATGTTAACTTCAAGAAATTCTGATGGTTTATCTTTGTAAATAATTTGATACCGAGCATAATACCAAGGGTCAATGGAATGATTGACCAAAGAATCAATGGGATTGTCGTTTCGTTCAAGTGTCCTAAACGAACTTGATTTAAAAATAAGAAGGAATCTAAAATGACCCAAAGCGGTGCTAAAGTGGCTCTAAATTCCTTCTTCGTTTTCAAAGCGACGGCAGCATATATAACCAATAATGAACCACCAGATAAAAATAATCCATGTACTACTCCTGCCATAACAACTATCCAAAGTAAAAAGTTCCTAGAAAGGTTAAATTCTTTCTTCGCAAAAAATTTCCACAAGGCTATAAAAATTATCAGCAGTGCATAAAACTTCAATAAAATAGATACCGGAACAAAGTCAAATAGAACTATACCTACAATCATACCAAGTAACATAAAAATGGAGATTTTGAAAAGTTCCTTCCAATTCGTATCTTTATAGCACGATATAGTGATCCAAATACAACATAAAAGGGAAATAACATTTAAAACAGTCTTTGCCTCATCTACACCTATCAATTGCATTGAAGCAGGCATTGCAAGCAAAGTACCTGCAAAGCCAGTCATGGATTCAACAGTATTAGCTATGAAGACGACCAAAAGAAACAAAAATTCCTGTAGACTCAACAAACTGGTCATCTTCCTTTCAGAAGGATTTTTTCTTTATATCCTCTAAACGTAGTTATCTATCTAACTAAAACGCTTTTCACTTTTGCATCAGATTTGTCTGTTTTGGCTATAGAATAACCAGTGAAGCCAAAGATCATAGCGAAAACAATACATAAGTAACACGGGATGGCCCACATCCAATAGTTTCCAACCCCTACACCTAAAACTTCTAAATAGTAAATTCCAGATACTCCCCAAGGAACAAATGGGAGAATCATTGTCCCAGCATCTTCTAAAGTTCTTGATAGATTTTTACGATCTAATCCCATTTTGTTATATGCATCTTTTAATAGAGTACCAACCATGATAATAGATATTGAAGCAACACCAGCCGTGAAAACAAGTGCAACACTACCAGCAATCGTTACCCCTATTAACTGCCATACTTTCTCCACCTTACTATAGAATGACTCCAAGATTACCTCTAAACAGCCAGCCACTTCAACTATTCCGGCAAAAGCATATCCACAAATAATTGTGACCGCAATAGTCGTCATGGAGAAGATCCCCCCACGATTAAGTAACTTTAAGACAGTTTCAGAAACAGCGGAAGCATCAAAATTTGCTGAATGAACCATCGATACATTAAATCCGCTGACCATAGCTTGGAGCCCATCAGTAAGTGAAAAAGAGTTGGATAACATTCCTACTACTAGAGCTACCACGGAGGAAAGAAGCATAATTGGGACTGTCGGTTTTTTATAGAAAGCGCCCCAAAATATCACTAAGAACGGTAAACACATAAAAACATTCCAATTGTATATTGAATCGAGTTCACCAGTAAGTGCCTGAATAGCAGTAATATCTACTTTTTCATCACCATACATCTGCTGTCCAACTATCACATATACAATCATTCCTATTAGCGAAGCTGGAATGGTTGTATATAGCATATGCTTAATATGATCATACAAATTTACTTCACAAACAAGCGGAGCCAAATTAGTCGTATCAGACAATGGCGATAATTTATCCCCAAAAACTCCCCCTGCAATGACTGCACCCGCCGCCATACCAAGCGGAATATTTAACTGTGCGGCAATTCCCATAAGGGCAACACCAGCTGTTGCTGTAGATCCCCATGCGGTTCCTGTAGCAGTAGAAACTACGGCAACGATTATAAAAGCTGTAACTAAGAAAAATGCTGGACTTATGATTTTCAATCCATAATAGATTAACATGGGCACAGTACCTGCATATACCCAGCTACCTATTACAATACCTACCGCAAATAGGATAAAAACTGCAGGCATAACATTCCCTATACGAACAGAAACCCCTTTTTCCATTTCGTCCCAAGTTAGTCCTACCCTCCATCCAATGAAAGCGGCATAGACAGCCGATATAACTAATAATATTTGAATTCCGATTCCAAAGATCCCAAAGCCTATACCAATGACTAACCCCATAAAAACAAGACAGGATATAGATTCGAATAATGTTGGCTTTCTTTTAGCTCTTACTTTCCCCATTTCCCATACCCCCTTATTTATACAATTTCTATTAATTGCTGTACCGTCAGACCATCCAAACCAAGGCTCTTCAAATGTAGCCCATCATTATTAAAATCTTGTTCTAATAATGTCCCACCTAAAATTATTACCGCATCTATATTCGGCGTTGGAACCCCTGCGACTTTTCCTAAATCGGACCAGAGAACAAGACCGCTAGAAATATCCTCTGTAAAGTACCGTGATTGAACACTTACCGGTCCTTTGATCTTTGTAAACACTTCACTTGTATTAAAAAGGGTTTGTAGATCTTCCTCTTCGTTACTAAAATATCCCCTTCTCGCTCTACTTTTGACAGCATCCTCTAATTCGAAGCCAAAAGCCTTTCCAATTGCCATACGCTCACCTTCAATAGCATGTAGTAATTTAATCGTATGTTCTGTTATCCCTTCTTTATAAAGCCAAAATTCCCCATTAGAGTAATCTATTCTCCCTGCGTTCAATAAACAAGGACCTGGATGAACCTCAGGATTTCCATTCTCCAATGTGGTATGCCATATGTTTTTAGCCTCAACGAAGCAATCATAAAGCTGAGAGCATACAGCAAGTAAACGCTCAGTTTCGCTATGAGGGTATGCAGCAAGAAAAATCTTTCTTACACGTAAGGACATTTCTGCAATAGCTTCAGCAGGAAATGCACGGGTACCATAAGTAAGTGAATTCGTTTCTGCGATACTAAACTTCGTATCAATTCCTAAATCTCTTGCTTTGTTTACAAAACGTACGCATCCCATAGCTGCAGCACCATTTAGCAAAATCACTTGCTCATCTGTTACTATCGGTGCCAATAGTTCGGCAAACTGTTCAATTGCAAATCCAGGAACCGTCAGCATAATTACATCTGCTCCTTGAATAGCTTGTACAATGTTAGTAGTTACCAAATCCACTTCGTAGAAAGACTCCTGATCTAGTTCCTTTAATAAAATTCCTCCTTTTTGTTTAATGCCATCTAAATTATTTCTAAATTGAGGAAGTTCATATAAACTTACTTCAAAACCTCTACTTTTTAAATCCGCTGCCGCAGTAATTCCGCCATTTCCTGCTCCTAATATCGCTACTCTTTGTACCTTCATCCCAATCCCTCTTTCCAATAATTTATTCTATTATAGAAACTTATCTTGAACTCCTTTCTTTATCTCACATAATTCAGTCTATTAATATATTCATATAGCTAAAATATTTTGTGCTTCAGCACATACTGCAGTATAGAATGCTGCATCCTAAAAATAATGTAGGTATTGAAATGTTGCGCTTAACAAAATATCCTCCGAATCAAAAAAAAGCAGCAAGTAAACTGTCCCCCGCTGTTTTTTAAAATTTATTCAGTTGGAATTATAATAAGTAGTAAAAGCTACCCACTAGCGTTGCATAGAAGTAAAAATATAGGATACGAAACAAAATATAAAAAATAAATTTTAGATGTTAAAACACAAAAAAACTCCTAGTCTTGGTAATGGAATCTGGTATTTGTTCTAAACCAAAGTTCTTAGAAGAAATTGTGGTAAAATCTATCAGTCATTCTACAATTGGTCTCCGATTAGCGGAGCTGAATACAACGGCTTTTAGTAGATCTTCTCGGTCGTTTGACAGCTCATTATTGGCGTTTAAAAAGCGGTTCTACAGGAATACACAGGGACAAAAAAAGGAAAGAAAAAAGCGTAATCCAAATAGGACTACGCTTTCTTCTTTCCCTAAAGAGGGAATACACTCGGAAAATTTGTTAATGTTGCTTTGTTAAACCGTAACTGACAATTTCAAAAATCATCTCGTCAGTGCAGTTGAGTCGTCTGATATGAAACATCAGACATTTAGGTGCACTTCCACAAAAAACTTTTCTTTCACTAGCAGGTAAAACACGTTGGATGGAAACCTAAATATATCGGTTCCCGACGAGAGTACCTTTCGTCAGTAAAGCAAATTTTCCGCCAAGGCTGTGCAAATCAACCATTGGAGTCTCTTGTAAACGCATAGTTTACCAGTCCCTTCCTACGGTAGTTCCGCCTTGTACTATTTATATACCCCGCTTAAAAATGATTAAACATCTTTTGTTAAATTTGTTCAAACTTTTTTATGTAAGTTTTGAAAGGATTTTTCCCATTCTGCTCCTGCTATTTTTTCTGAAATGAAAAACGAAGGCTATCAATTTTATGTCGCCTCAACATACGGTAATAAACCAGAATTATAGATAATTGTCTGAATAGTGTAGAATTGTATCTTGCACAGGGAATACTTCTACAAGGAAGCGTTTAATTTCGGTAACAATACCTCTATGCTAGTCCCTATATTAACTTGACTCGTAATTTGTATAGAGCCTTTGTGTGCTTCTATTATACTATGGCTGACAGTCATACCTAAACCAATTCCTTTTTCTTTTAAGCTATAGAAAGGATCACCAATGTGTTGTAAATGGCTCTCTTCCATTCCGCAGCCATTATCCTCAATCTTAATGCCAATATAGTTTTCATCCTTCTCATATATAGAAATGTTGATTTCCCCATTTGTTGTAATTGCCTCTAAAGCGTTTTTCAATATATTTATAAACACTTGTTTCAATTTACTTTCATTGCAGTATGTATTAAATTGATCAAGGTCATTCACGTATATTTTCGTTTGTTGTTTGGATGCTTCTATTGAAAACAATTGAACGACATCTCTCACAATTTTATTAATGTCATTATTTTCAAGCAAAATGTCTGTTGGTTTTGCAATCATTAATAGTTCATTCACAATGCTATTAATTCGATCAATTTCAGTTACTAACATGTTAATATGATCATCCAGTTTAATTGTTTTCTCTTGTCCCATTTGCAAATACCCTTTAATAATTGCAAGAGGATTTCGTATTTCGTGGGCAATACCTGCTGATAGTTCGCCTAAAGCAGACATTTTTTCGGATTGTATTAACTTGCGCTCTGTTTCTTTTAAAGCGGTTATTTCTCTTCCAATAACGACTAATCCTTTTCTGGAACCATCATTATTAAAAATAGGCACTTTAAATGCATCGAAAATTTTATTGGAACCATTTCTCAATGGTATTATTTCTTCGCATCGACTAACCTTTCCAACCTTCCACGCCTCTTCGTCCGTTTCTATACAATAAATCAAAGCATCGTGATAAAAATCTGTATATTCCGCCATTTCCTTATCTGTTTTTCCTTTATAATCGATGCCTTCAAGCTCGAATAACTGAGCACCAAATTTATTTATTTGAAGCCACTTTCCTTCCCCATCTTTAAATGAAACAAAGTCGGGCATCGTATCAATTAAAAAAGAAAGTTTCTCTTTTTCTTCTTCAATTTGTTTGGAATCCCTTAATTTATTTATTAAAACAAATAAAAGAATAGCTGTAAGGACAACGAACAAAAAACCTTTAAATGTATCCAAAAATAGAATCTGTTCATCAGAAAGATTAAAAACAGCGAGGAAATAATCAGTACCAATAATCCAAACAGGTCCTATTATTACATACAAAAAAGGTACTATCCGGAAAAAGTCAGTGTTTTTATTCATTTTTTTGTCCCCTTATTGCGATTGATAAGCTAAGTATGTTTGGTTATATTGTCACATATATAACCAGATTCATCAATATAATACAGGTGCACAAATGCCATTCAATTGTAGGTAAATTGTTTCTTTCATAGGGACAAAAAAGAAAAGAAAAAAGCGCAATCCTAATAGGACTACGCTTTCTTCTTCCCCTGAAGGGGAATACACTCGGAAAATTTGTTAATGTTGCTTAGTTAAACCGTAACTGACAATTTCAAAATTCATCTCGTCAGTGCAGTTATGTCGTCTGATATGAAACCATCAGACATTCAGGTGCACTTCCACAAAAAACTTTTCTTTCACTTTCAGGTAAAACACGTTGGATCGGAACCTAAATATATCGGTTCCCGACGAGAGTACCTTTCGTCAGTAAAGCAAATTTTCCGCCAAGGCTGTGCAAATCATCCATTGGATTCTCTTGTAAACACATAGTTTACCAGTCCCTTCCTACGGTAGTTCCGCCTTGTACTATTTATATACCCCGCTTAAAAATGATTAAACATCTTTTATTAAATTTGTTCAAACTTTTTATGTAAGTTTTGAAAGGTTTTTTCCATCCAGTTCCTGCTGTATTATACCTTGTTTTTGAATAAGAAAAACCGGGTCAAAGATAGAGGGCTCTGAAAAACTAATGATTTCGGTGTGTTCAGTTGATTTAGTGGACACTGAAAGCCCGTTTTACTTTTTTCTCCTTCATTATACCATCCCTCTCATCGGGTAGAATTCGTGAAATGTACCATATTAACTATTAATCCTGAATTATTCAATAATTAGGTATCCGTCATTAATGTAAACAATGATACAATAAAGTCAACAACCTCGCTTCAGAGTTTGAGGTTCACAGGAGTTGTAGTACCAGTCATTCTAAAGCATGAGATTGTTGCAGTTCGAATGTTCATTTGTTTTGGTACTCCATACGGATTTTATTACTTATCGGACATACGAGCATTTGGAGAGTCAGTCATGGAGTGCGTGTCAAAGGACAAAATATAATTGAAAGTTGGAGGTTATCATATATGAATATTCATCAAGCAACTATAAACGATCTTGATTCCCTAACGGAACTTTTCGACTTATACAGGCTATTTTATAAACAAGCGTCGGATTTTAAAGGTGCAAGGGAGTTTTTGGAAGAAAGATTTCTAAAAAATGAGTCCGTAATTTTTATAGCTTACGATGACGGAAAACCTGTTGGCTTTACTCAGCTATTTCCATCATTCTCATCTGTTAGTATGCAAAAGTCATGGGTGTTAAATGATTTGTATGTGAAAGAAACGGCTCGAAGAAAAGGAATGGCTAAAGAGTTAATAAATAAAGCGATTGACTTGGCAGAAGAAACTAAGGCTAAAGGAATTTTATTAGAGACAGGGCAGGAAAACGTAAATGCCCAAAAACTTTATGAAACGATTGGCTTTACAAAAGACTCCAGTTATTATTACTATTATTCTCTTTAATTCTTTTAATTTGCCATCTGTCTAAAAAGTTAGGCTTGACGCAATGAAATTTATTAAAGGTAAACACCAAATAACTCTCCAATTTCATTGGGCGTTATTTGGTGTTTGCTTATTTAATAGGGAATTGTAATCTAATATGAAAAAAGTGCAGAATTGTTCTCACACATGGACGTATTTAACTTTACTTTCTTGATTCATACGCTAATTTAATATACGGTTCTATTTGACTAAAACTCTCTACCCATTCAAGTCTTATATATGCTTCATGAGGATATCTGATATATTCATAATCCTGTCTAGGATACTTAATACCGAGCTCACTATCGATTTTGCTTTGTGTTTCCAAGCCTAAACTTAAGTCCTTCTCTCCAATATGTAAGATTAAACATCGTTGTCTTGCAGTTGTTAAAGTAGCAAACTTGGTTTTCCCAATTCTTTCATAGCCTATTCCATTACTCGTTTCTGCATCAGCAACAGCAAACTCTTTGTTATTCCAAATATACGAATCGATAGTTCTTGCTAGTTCTCTCGCTTTTGGCTTCTCAAATCTTAAAAAGAAATATTCTTTAGACTTCTGCTTGTCACCAATACAGTTGATAATGCAGAATTGCTCAAACTGCCTCATCAAAAAACAGGTAATTAAATCTTGTTTAGCTTCGAAATGCTCGTATTGCTCCATAAAAAAGCTTCGAATTTCTTTCCATGTTAAGATAAATGGTTTATCAATGATCATCTGACCATTTGCAAAATTACTTTTATGCCTCTCCAATTGTTCCAATTCCAAGTATGTGTTATAACCAATTTTATTTTCAATTAATAGCGAAATATCATTTGAAATGATAGCTCCATCAGGTATTCCATATTGCTTAGTCTTTCCATCTATAGTTTTTCTACTTTCTGCAATACCTACTATTGCAGCAATAGGTGTAAGTTTGGAAAGTGGAGAACTCACTTGATATCGATATTCAAATTTTTCCATAGAAACCGCATTTAAATCAAATAATTTTATAAAGGCTAAGGTCAATTCAGGAGACGAATGCTGTAAAACATTTATAAAAGCTTTTGTTACATTATTTTCAACCTGTAAAATATTCGTTTCCTCTGAACTGTTTTTCGTTTGTCCTCTATAGTAATGAAAAATATTTTCATAGATAGACATGCCCACACCCCACTTCTTTCTTATTCATATTCCTGGATAAGAAAGAATATACAAAAGTTGAGATCCAGAAAAACAAATACTCATCTAAAAAAATAGATGGGTATTTAGGCTTTCCATGTGCAAATTGCAGTAGCCATATTTCGTACGCGGAAGATCAAAAAGGAGAAGATTTCGATCAAATCTATATGGAATTGTATTTTAATTCGTTTGCGCCACCTGCAGAAGAATCTACATACGTGACGCCTGAGGAAGCATTCGACACTGCAAATGCATTTTTTTATAAATATAAGTCCTTATTTTCATACGATACATATAAAAAAGCCAGAGAGAACAAAGACTATTCTTTAGGCGAATTTCACGAGGGATATCGTACCTATAATCGTGCGAATGAGGTATCGACAACCTATGTAAATCCAAAGATAAATGACCTTTTTAGACTAGCCATTCCAGATCCTGATACTATCTATTCAGCTAAGGAAATACCTTATAATGATCAATACAAAGCAATACTAGAAACGATTCGAGACGAACACACTGACTCAAAAATTATCCCCTTCACGGATCCTATGAGTGCATTTCGATTAAAGGAATTTTTAACAAATCCAAATCAGTTGGAAGCATATGAAAGATGGTTTGAAGAAATGGTAGCCGTCTATGGACAGGTCTATAGCTTCCATTCGGTAAATGAATATACGATAGATCCGACTTATTGGTTTGATGATCTTCACTTCTATCCAAACTTAGGTGACATATTCGTAGCTCATCTAGACGGAACTATGAAAAACGAAGAAATCCTAACCATTGTCACAAGCGAGAATCTAGATAATTACTTAGCTGATCTAAAAAATGAAGTGCGAGCATTCCAACCGAAGTATTAAGAAGTAAACGAATTACTACATAAAGCAAATCTATAACTACGATGTATTAGTTTATTAAATTAGATTACTGACTTCATTCAAATAATTATAGTAAAAAGGTATTGGACAAAAAGGTCAAAGAGAGAATTGCCGGAGCAATTCTCTCTTCTTCATTGGTTCTAACAAAGGGACGCGTCAATCGAATGAGGACAGCCTCTTTATACGAATATAACTTTTGTATCTCACTTGGAATTGTAGTGAATTGTCAGAATTGCGTAGAATTGTTTCTAACACAGGAACGCTTTTTTAATCCCTAAATCTATTGGACATGTTTATTGAGTTTCCTACATATACATGAAATGATTACTATTTATCTATCTTCTTCCATTATAATTGTTATAGGAAATGCACTTCATTAGTTTTAACAAAATCTTCATCTAAAAAAACTGCAATTATCAAAATAATGATTAAAGGGGCTCATTATGAAAAAAATTCTATGTTTAATTTTCCTATCGATTTTTTGTTTACCTGGAATAGCAAATGCCGCATTTACCGATGTGAAGGAGTACAAAGAAGAAATTCAGTTTTTAGTTGATGAAGGGATTGTACAAGAACACGGGAAGTTTAGGCCAAGTGACCAAATCACGAGATTGGAAGCCATTTCCATGTTAATGCGCTCGCTTGAAGTCGATTATACAAATGTAAAAAATCCTAATTTTTCGGATGTACAGGAAGGCGATGTCGGTTATCCATATATTGCGAGTGCACTTGAGTTAGGGATTATTAGTGGAAAGACGGATAAAAACGGTAATGCTATTTTTGAGCCAGATGCAGTTCTGACACGCGCTCAAATGGCTAAAATAATAGTCAATGCATTTTCTCTAAAGAAGCAATATAACAAAACATTTAGAGATATTCCAGTTACCAACCCCCAAGCAGCTTATATATCTATTTTAGCGTCAAATAATATTACAACAGGTTACAATGACGGATCCTTCAAACCCAACATTCCATTAACACGTATTCACTTTGCGGTATTTCTTGCAAGAGCATTAGAACCGTCCTATCAAATGGATAATTCTTTGCCAGAAATACCATTTTCTATAGGATTTGACGCTCAAAAGCAAGAGTTTCTAATAGCAGCTTTATCTATAAGCGGTAATGTTATTAAATGGAATTCTGGCATTGAGTCAGGAGTAGATCGTTATATAAAAACGTATACCCAATTATCGGAGAATGTGAAGGAATTGGAAAATGGATATATCCTGAAGAAAGATGGTACTGTATGGGAAATAAATGATGAATATACTGGGGCTAAACAGATTAAGTCCTTAAGCAACATTGAAACCATTGCATCTGGTGGGACATTTGTTGCCGCTTTGACGAAATCCGGTGAGTTATATATTTATGATAGAAATGACTTTCTGAAGCTTGGTACAAATGAAGATTCACCGATAAAGAAACTTACATCCTCTAATGTAAAACAAATTGAGGCAGGCTCCAAAGTACTGTTTGTGTTACAAAAAGATGGAACCGTACAAAGTATAGGACAACTAAATCAATGGGCAGATCAGCAAGATGAACTTGTGAAATTACCATTTGCTCAAGTTGTAACACAAATTGCAGTTAATGATTCCGATATGTATGCTTTCCTAACAGATGACAATGACGTACTTGTTTCTAATAACAGTATAATTATCGACGGTGACTTTCTAGCAAAAAAAACAAATATTGGTTTCATGCGAGTATCCTCTATTTCTAATGTACAACATATTTATAGTTCTGGACCGAGTTTTCTCTTTAATACAAGAGAAGATAAGTACTTTCAACTGTACAATGGAACTCACCTTACAGAAGATGGGCTTGAAGTTTACAAACGTACGAAACCAACTAATGCAATAGCAGTTGGAAATCCAGAATCAATGAGTAATGGTGGGGAATTTTTTTGGCTATTAAGTGATGGTCGCCTTTATGTAGATTTAGATTCTCCATATGTAGAGAATTATTATATTCCTATATTAAAAAACACATTAAACTAAAGATAATTTAATAGTGCCTTGTAAAGAAAATCTTTGCAAGGTTTTTTCCTCTTCTAGTCAATAACTGCGAGAGTTAAGAATGGTTAAACCCTCGTTTTTTCGCCTTAACTGTTTATGCTCTGCAAGGCTTTCTATAAAGTCCTATGAATTGTAGTCTATTGTCAGAATTCTGTAGAATTGTTTCTAACACATGGATGCGTCACTGAGAACTTGGTACCCGACACTAACTCTGTTATGCCTTTATACCTCCTTGCTTATGACTATTATCATATGATATACTTTGAATTATTCCATTATTTTTAGTTATATAGCACTTATTTTAATTAAAATGTTAAGGAGGTGTAGTAATTGGAAACTAACACACCGATGGTCATCTTATTTTTTCTACTAGCGTTAATATTAGTATTAGCAATCTATTTTTTACCGACTATAATTGCAGCGCTTAAGAAAAAAACTAATTTTCTACCTATTCTTCTTTTGAACTTATTGTTGGGATGGTCACTTATTGGATGGATTGTCGCTTTAATTTGGGCAACGACTAAAGATAGTTCAGCCCAACAAATTATTATCCAAAATAATCAATCGCAAGAGGGCTCTAAATAAAATACGTATACAATCTTGTGTGGGTGATTGTCACCGGTTGTTAACTGTACATAGTTGAAAAAGAAGTAGAAACAGCCCCTTGACCGATTGTTCGGTCAAGGGGCTGTTTTTTTGCGTCCACAAAACGTCTATGAATTAAAACACTTAAAAACCCGTCCCTGTGTTAGGAAATTTCGGGTACCCACTCGCGTTGCATAAGTAACAAATAAATTTATATAATCAATATTTTTACAGTAAGTTTCCGATTCTTAAATATAAAAAAAGGAACAGTTCTTCAAAGATAAATCAGTTCCCTTTTTTTACCATTTAGTTTGGTCTTGCTTTTTCTTTTTTAATTTTTTTTCTTCTTTTCTTTTTCGACGAATTGTTCTCTTGTAATTGGACTGACGATGGTAAAATCTTTTCCTTAGGAGGAGCTTATTTAGGCTTTGGTAGGTACTTTCTGACGCCCTTTGCTCTTTCTACGGTTACGATTGAAATGATGTAAAAGTTCCTTCACTGTATTTAGGAAGAACTCCTGTACCGTATTCAAAAATGTCGAAGAACTATTACAGCTCAATATGGATGAAAACCTAAAAATTGAACATCTCATGCCATGGTCCAAGTACCTCCCAGTTGATTGCTATATTCAATCGAAGAAATAGAAAATGCTTTTCGGACAAAGAAGTCGGAAGGGCATTTTCTTTTATAAGACACAATGTGTGCACTATTTGACGATTACATAAATAACGCCCACCTGTTTGGAAGTGGACGTTAATTATTGCTACTTATTTGATAGTGATGAAGTGTAGTTAATTGACAGAATTGTTTCTAACACAAGGAAGCTTTTTCTACTTCTTATACAATACATCCGTATCAAGCATCGATTTAAATGCTCTGTGTACCTCTTTTTCTACTGCTAATACATACGCTGAACACTGATTAGCATTTGTAAGTGTTACTTTAACATTATTAATATACGATTGAAATTTTGCTCCAAATGCATAATACGGTTTAGTCAGTACCGGTCTAAAGGTTTGTTCATAAACTAGCGACGCCGTTATATTTTTAGAGTTTATACGAGAAAGAAACCTTGAAAAAAGTACTTCCTTTACATCAGGAGTTAGATTTTTCACTCCTTCAAATGTAATGCATTGACGAAGAAGGTTTGTTAAGTCTCCTTTACTTTTTGTTATTGAGTTTTTAATAGTTCCCGGAAAGTTAACATCAAACGAATGAACATTTACAAACCTATAATCCAATATCACATGATGGCCTTCTCCAGATGGTAATCGAAAAACTAAAGCATTAAAGCTATTTCCGTGTGGGATTTTTCCAACATTGGCTCTACAGTTCTGTATAATATTTTGAAACATAATTGGATCTAACACCTTTTGCATTCCACTCTCTAGAGAAGGTGAATTAATAAGGATGCCAATGTCAGAACCGTAGGATGGATCGAATTCTATTTTAATTTTATGCGATGACTTTTTAGCCCGCCCAAAACGCTTTATCATTTCTATTACCGTTTGAGGTAGACTTTTTAATTGGGTTAGACCTAAAGGATCAATTCTATTTTCAACAAACGAGGTTGCATAATGTGCCAACACACTAGCACGCCCATCCCCCTCTTCATTTATATTTGATATAACCTCCTGTTCTACTAGCTTTATCGTATGAGCTATGTGTTCTTTTAAATCATCTAAATTAGGTTCTGCCTTACCACCAGAACCTCCTAAATCACTGAATGGGTCACTGGCCATGTTCTTGCTAGCCCACTCCTTTTTAAACTGATCAATAACCATATCTACTTTATTACTAATCATAATGACATCTAAATGAAATGGGAATTGTCGAAAGAAGTCACTTGATAATTGCAGAAACTTCTTTTCATTTGCACCTAAATAAAGGGGAGTCAACAGGACAACACCGTCATAATCATTCTCACGAGTTAATCGCTCAAAGTAGTGTTTCACATCTTGCTTATCCCCATATTTATGAAAAGCACCCATTGTATCGATTAAGCCAAACTCCATAAACCCATTACGGTTATGAAACTGCACTGCGGTTGATCCTAAGCCCTTAACAAGACCCATGTTAATACCAACATATACAATGATATCTTCATATAACACTTCAATAGAAACTTTTTCTTCATTAGCGTTATTACTGAAAAAGGCATTCCTCTTTTCAGTCTTTTCCTCATCCATAAAGTTAGATAAAGGGAAATCGATTGTATAGTACCCATCTTGTGTAACATCTGAACTATCAAAAAAGTCTTGCGCAAGTGTCGTAAACAAATTATTAATCTTGTTATATTGTTCGGCTAATTTATAGCCAATTTCTTTACCTGAAAATTGATGCACCGTCCCGTCCAAATAGTCACAAAAGACGTCTACTAACTTCGCATCAATAGAATCCAGGCTTTTACTCTTTGCCTTCTTAGATTCAGGATCCTCTAATCGAGCGTGGGCAACATCATATAAGTCTCGCAACTCATCACGTTGGACTTCATCAATAATAGCTGCTGTTTCTTGAATCCACTCATAGCCTTCATCCTGCAACAAGCCGAGGAAAGACACATAGTTCTCTCCTTTTATAAAACCTTTAGTAAGAAGGTTTTCTGCAGTTTCAACAACTTTTACATTTTCTTTTGCTGCCTGCTTTGCCAACAAGCTAAAGGTTTCCATAATAACGTCATCATAGTCATGGCGGTTCAACGGCTGACTATTCGGCTTTGCACATATTCTTATACAGTTTTCAAAATCTTTTTCCGCAGAAATCACAAATGTTTTAGGCTTTAGAGTAGAACTGCCTTGACCGACCATTTGAGTGATAATTGAGACTGCCTTTGGATTAACAAGCTTTGATACAAATGTTGTTTTTCCAGAACCCGTTGGGCCTGTTAACAGATACTTAGGTCCACGAAAAGCTCCATACGTTAACTGTGTGTTCTTCATTTTTAAGTTTTCCACGACAAAAAACCTCCAATTTTATAGCCGATCACACGCATCCTAAAAAAGGAAATGTACGATCGCCTAAAGATTTCGAGGTGGAATATGAATATAGGTTTACGTCACATTCGCTTCATTTAGGTAACTGGCGGTAAGCCAATTGCTTTTGAACGAATTATCGACCAGTGATTTTGACTTCTGTAAACCATATGTATGCATATTTCAAATTATTCAATATTTTTCATTTCTTTGTTTCTGACACAGGGACGCGTTTGGATTTTTGTCCACGTTTCAATAAATAAAATTCCAAGAAACAGTTATTTTCACACCTAAATTTTGTTCCATTTCCCACAAAGAGTTAACTCTCCTTTCGCCAGAAAATGGCCAAAAGGAGTATTCTTATGGTTTTGGCAAATGAAATTGCAGTCTATTGTCAGAATAGTGTAGAATAATTTCTAACACAGGGACGTTTCACTTTGGGGCTCTTTGAAATGCGAAATGTATTATTTAAACAAATTCCATACATACAAAGAGTTAGAAAAAGCAATTGCCTTGTATATTCATTTCTACAACACAAGTCGTTACCAGAAACGATTAAGCGGCTTAAGCCCTCTAGAATTCAGGACTCAAGCCGCTTAACACTTTTTTATTATTTCCCCTGTCTACTTGACAGGGGGCAGTTCACCGAAAAGGTGCGCTTATTTTTTTATAATTCGGGCTTACTTTGTGTCAGAGTCAATTGTCACTCAAATTGTGGCTGAAACAGGGACCGTCCTAATATAGATAAACAATAAAGTTGCTAAAGAATTTCATCCTCAGCAACTTTTTCCGTATATATGATTATGAATTGTAGTCAATTATCAGAATTGTTTCTAACACAAGGACACATTTTTCAAATTTACCTTCTCATTAACATTTTCTTACCTATTGTATAAAATTCATACAATAGATATCTGTGTACTACTAGTAATAAAATAAAAAGGGCTAGTAACAAACTTAATTCTAGCAACACACTTAATTCTAAAAATAATATCGTAATCTGAACTATGATTACTAATAGACAAGTTACAAGGTTTTTCATATTAATAGTTATTTTTATAAAACGTTTTGTATCGTATACTCGTATAATCCAAATAATTATAAAACTAAACATAGTTGCTAAACCTGCACCAATTCCGCCTAATATAGGAACAAGAATAAAATTTAAAACAAGACTAAATAAACCACCTATTAAAGAAGTTTTAAATACCCCTTTAGTTTCCTTAGCAGCGATATAATTTGTACCTAGAAAACCAGAGAAGCTCGAAAATACTACACTTAAAAGTAAAAAGGGAATATACTGCCAAGATAAATAATATGCTTCTGCAAATATCAGATTTAATAATGGTTTCAATAACACTAAAATAAAAGAAGTCCCTAATAATAAAAATGACTGATAGTAATAAAAGATCCGAGTATAAAATTTTGATTTATCTTCAGCATTATATTCTTCTATAGCTGAAAGTTGCCAAGATTTTCCGAAAATAGAAGTAAAAATAGTAAGTAAGGCAGGTATTTTAGAAGCTACTGCAAAGAGGCCATTTATTTCTACACCCTTATAGTGCAAAATAAAATAACGATTAGAAGCATTCATAAGAAACCACATAAAGGCATTAGGAATCAAGGGTATTGAGTATACTAACATATTTTTCATTAATTTCATATTTAGCTTACTCACATTTATATTTTTCAATAAATCTGTATTTGAGGCAAAATAAACAATTGAAACCATGTTTGAAAATATTATACTATAAAGATACCCATTAATTCCTTGTTTAAAAACAGTTAATAATAATATATTGCTTACGCCTAATGTTAGGGTCTTTAATATCCCACTTATAGCATAAATTTTCACCTTATCTATTGCTCTAGTGTATTGTGACAGTATCACTTCTATTGCTTGTAATATCAAGATCAAATATAAATATATCAACAATCCATTTAATACATTAAAATAGCTTAATATTGGATATATCAATATAGCGATAAAAATCCCTATAGTAGTCATTGCAAATGCGTTAGTCACAACTGATTGTATAGAAATGTTTTTATCCATCACAAACCTTAGTACAGCTTCATATATACTTAATGAAATAAAAGGCAATAGCATACTCGTAGTTATGGTTATAATATCTAATGTCCCATATTCGGAGGAAGATAAATAAAAAGTATATAAAGGTACTAATAATATTAGTATAATTTTGCTACCAAAGTTTCCTATTCCGAAAATTACTGAGTTTGCAATTAATTTTTTATATCTATTCATAGTACTCTTCCCAATAATTTATTTAATGTAATTGAGTGAATTTCAAAATCTAACCCTATGTCAATCCTTTGTCTCCCAAGCGTTTCATTACCCAAGAGAAATGAGGTGTCTCCCATGTCTATTATACGACAAGAGAGCTTGTTTGATATACAAAATTTTAACGATATGACTCCTTCAAAACGTTTTGAAGCTATTTTTTCTGCAAGTGATATTAAAGCAATTGTTTTTACTATATCTAAGGAATCGATATATGGTACTCCTCCGGAGCTTAACTATGCTGCTATGATATACGCTTTGGTCATGCGTATTCATGAAGGAATACCTAATATTAAACTTTTGGTAAAACGATTAATATTAGATATTCTTTTTCGACTTGATTGTAGAATCCTATTATCAGATCAAACTCTATCAAACGCTTCTTTCTCACGCCTTATTGGAAAACTTAGCGAATCACAGATACTTGAAGAAGAGAGAGATTCTGTTATACTTCAAGCTATAGAAGAAGGTTTTGTAATGATGCCACAACTGCGTTGATCCCCCTCATTTTGAGGCAAGAGACCGTAGTGTAGCCCAAGAAAAGAAACCTAAATCAGTACCTAAGAAACGCGGATGTAAATCCAAAGCTGAAAAGGAAGTAAAAAAACAAAAATCTATTTACGAAAAAACGGTTGCTGATATTAACTTGATGTCTCACTTGATGAGTCAAGGTCCAAAGCTCCGATTAAACCAGCCTGGGGCATTAAGTAAAACAGCGAAAGTAAAAATGAATTTTGGTTTGGATTTAAAGCACACCTATCCGTTGATACTAAGAGTCAGTATATTCTTCAATCCCTGATGACTTCAGGAAATATGAGTGATGGGAAAGCAGCTATTCCCTTATTTCCCTTGGAAATAGTGCTATGTTTTATATTAGTATAAATAAACCAATTCATTCTGAAATTATTATTATTATTATTATTATTATTCATATAGGAGAACTACCTTTTAACTTTTAGGGACTTCCTTTATCATTTTGGTTAATAATTCAATATAAGATTCCTTTTGATTAGTGCGTAAAAGAGAATCGTATCCTTCCTTTTCAGCCTGTTCCAACTCAGTAATAATCTCAGAAGAACTATCTCTTAAATATTTACAACGACTTTCAAGACCTAAACTTTTATAGAAATATTTAATTTTTTCATCCCATACTATTGAAATTCCAGGAATATCTAAAGAGTATGCGATTATATGACTATGCAAACGAAATGAAACAATACTCTTGAATGTAGATATTAATTCTACTAGTTCATTAGGCTTTAAAGGTCTAGGTGATAGTAAGTCAACTTGTTTTTCTTCACTATATCCTAGTGTACTTAATATATATTGTGCAAACTTATAATCTATAATTGAGCCATTACAGAAAATCTTCCATTCTATTCCTCTTTCTTCTAAATTACCGATGACATCTTTCCAAAATTTAACCATACGTGATTGACTCATGTTGTAAGCATACATTACTCCAAGTCCTACTACATTATTTTTTTTCTTTGTAATTTTATACACTTCATCGGTCCAAATTGCAGGATCAAAAGTTTTAGTAGCCTTTAGGTGGCTGTTTACTATGTAATCATTTAATGTATTGATATCATCACGGGATGATATGGCACGTACATTTGGATTAGATAAGGAATTTACCAATATTCCTTTCATCCTTTTACTTTTGATCTCACCAACACCACAAGCATTAAAAATAATAGGTATATTATTTAAACCCAAGCATTGGACAAATTTTGATATTGGTAGCACAAATGAGTCTTTAAACATTTGACCACCAGCAAAAATAGCTAAATCATAATCTCCTGAGCAAATTTCTTCAATATTTCCATTATTTTTAAAGCCCCTTTTGAATCTTTTATACTCTAAATCAACTCCTAAAACTGTTAAAGTTTTACTTAGTTTTAATTTAAAACTTGTATATTTTTCCTTTTCCAATGAAATACTCCTATTAATTGCCGTATTATAAGCTTTCTTGCCAGATATGTCAGCGACAATAATTTCAACATCATCAAAGTAATTAATTAACAAATTCTCTACTACATTACAGATTACTCCATCTCCTAAATTTGGAGAATAATATTCACCAATTAATAGTACTCTCATTCTATTACACCTCGAATTTTTTCAATTAAGGACTTTACTAAAAGAAATATATTAAATTTATTATTAAATAGCATAAAAATATCTATAATTCCATTCATTTAAAATAAAAAAAATATATTTTGATATGGGAATAAATTAGGGATATGTTCTACTAATGTAAACTGTGCTCTATAGACATATAAAAATCCATATAAAACTATTACCGCATGGAAAACCAATTTTTTTGAATTACGATTCAAGTATTTACTAACCATTGAAGTAGCTAAAAAAAAGCCAAGATTAGCGTAGAAAATTAGCCTTCCTAACGAAACCATACTGCTATAAAAGGATATAATACATGATAATGCATATATAGCTAAAAATATCTTAAAATAATCTGCTTTTTCGTTGCTGAATTTTTTATGAAATAAAAATAATAATAATAAAATTGGAAATGTATCAAAACTTGATAAACCTAAACTCAAACTATCTACGGTACCATAATTCGAATATCTACTTCCCATCAATGGTACTAAATAATTTGCAATAGCTATATATATAAACGGTGTTGCTACAAATCCAATAACAACAAATCGCTTTGTCCTTTTTGAAAGGTTATCCTTGTTTAATGCAAAATAGGTTAACACTAACATAAATAGTGCTGAATAATGAAACAAACTAGCAATTATAATTAATAACACATATCTTTTTATATTTCTCTGAGGAATATAATAAAACGCATTAAATACTATACTCATTGCAATAAACATTCTTACAAGACCTACAGAGAGTATCTGAAAGTATAGAAATGTACATAATAAAAATACAGCCATAGGAATGCTTATTAAATTCCTATATTTCTTAAAACCATAATAAAATAAGAATAATGGTATAAAAGAAGATGTTAATTGCATATATAAGTAATTTTCAGTGAACAACGATACTAATTGATTAAGGATTAAATATCCGGGTTCCATTGTTGACTGTTGAAATTTTGAAAACCAGCCATTTTGTGAAACATCAAGAAAAATATTGATATAAGATTCATCATCAATCCCAGAATAATTTCTGAATCCCAAATTAAAGAACAAAACTAAAAATGATATCCCCATGAATACATTTAAAAAAAATGTTGTTTTACATCTCTGTGCAATGCCAGCAAACATTACGGCACTTAATATTAGGGCGGTATAATAAAATGCTGTACTGAAGTGCTCTTCAGGTAAAAGGAAACACATTCCTAAGGCTACAAAGAAGTACAAATAAATAACAAATACATCTACTTCTTTTTTATTCGAAACACTATTTCTTAGATTCAAAGACTTCAGTTTGATGTTATTAGAACTGAATGTGCTTTTAACTCGTACCATTTCTGAAGTTCCTCCGCTATTGGATGAATATCAAATTCAGCCTTTTTTATAATATCCGTCGTGTCTTTTCTAGCATAACCTTTACACTTCAAAATCTCATCCGCCCACTTCTGTGGCGATTGTTCTAAGGAAATAAAATTCAACAGAATATTACTCATCTTGACTTCCTTTGGCACAACTCTGTCCGACGTAAAACATTTAAGACCCGATGCCTGTGCTTCAATTAATACAATACCTAATCCTTCATAAAGTGACGGAAATAAAAACATATCCATTGCTTGAAACAACTCTGGAACATCAGTTCTCACACCAGTAAAAATTACGCTCCTGGATAATCCCAAATCTTTTACTTTTCTTTCTATTCGTAACCTATGTTCTCCATCTCCAACTAACATTAATACACTATCTTTATTCTTGTCGTGAATCTTTTTAAAAACATCAATCACAAAATCATGGTTTTTTTGCGGATGAAATCTTCCTACATGACCAATTACGAATTTGTTTACAATGCCTAATTCTTTACGTTTTTGTTCCCTAATTGCCTGATGAAATATAAACTTCTCTGAATTAATACCATTATTTATCACTTTAAACTTATGATCATTATATAACTTTTTAGGATACGTCCATTTCGCGGCTAAATCTGAGCAAGCAAAATAGTCTGTAGCATAGGATTTAATTGAGAACTGGTTTATACGATGAATATACTTGTGTATCTTGCTTCCACCTTGTCTTGTGTTATGACTATGAACTATTCTACAAAGAATATTATTACTTTCAGCTGCTCTTAATGGCTCGACATATGTTAACGAGCTTAAATGTTGATGTACAACTTTATACTCATTATTAGTTTTAAAAAATTCATCTAACGACTTTTTATTTTTAAAATAACCCTGTCTACGTGGTACTACAGAAAAAATATTCCCACCTAGGCTTTTGATTTCCTCATCAAACGCACATTTTTTATCTGTGTGCACTAAAAAATCAAATTGCACCTTATTTCTATCAATATTTCTATATATATTCATTAGAAAAGTCTCAATTCCACCACGATCCATAGCACCAACAATTTGTAATACTCTAATCATTACTATCTCCTTTACTTTGGATAACTGTCTCCTAAGTTGTAATGAATATCAACTTAGATTTTTAATGATGTACTTAAAATTATTATTTGACATCTAATCTATGAGATTTCCTCATCGTATCCTTAACTATCTTATAAAATTCCTGTCTTTTCTGATCTAATATACTAAAATTAAATCTTTTAGAGGTTTCAAAGTTTCCTTTTGCCTCAATTAACTTTATAGAATTATCTTTCCCTAATATCTTTATTTTAGAGGCTAGTCCTTTATAATCATTAGTCATAATCCTAAAGTTTTTATCTATTAAAGTCACTAAACCTCCTGCATTTGTTGAAACAACTGGACAACCTCTCGACATTGCCTCTATTGTAGCTCTTGGCATTCCCTCAGTTAAACTAGGTTGAATATAAACATCAATCTCATCCAGCCATTTAAACACTTCTCTCCTACTTGGTAAAATTCCTAAAAACTCAACTTGATTTTCAACTCCAAGAGATTTAGCTAATTCTATTAACCAATTATGATTCCCTCTACCAACAACTTGGAGTTTATAGCCATCACCTAAAATCTGTAAGGCCTTTATTGCAGTATCAATCCCTTTTATTTTGTTATGTGTATATCCTATTAAACCAATTGTTATCGTACCACTATGGTTTTCAATTTTTTTTTGACGCTTAATTATTGCAGTTTGGTTAATTTCAATTTTAGCACTCGGACAAATCAAATACTTCCCTTTAGTGGGGTATCTTTCTAATAGATATTGATCTACATAATGTGCATAGGTTGCGTTTTTAACCATTTCTTTTATTAATAACATAATAAATGGTGCTGAAATTCTTTTTAATTTAGAATCCATATTTTTTAAGATATCAAATACACAACCACCAACATATGCAATTGTTGGCTTATTATACTTCTTAGCCTTTTTATATGCCAGATATCCATTAATTCCAAAACACATAACAATATCACTCTTTTTAACCGCATCATCAAGAATACTGTCTAGCCTTTTATAACTTTTAATAACATTTTTCCCATCTGTGATGGAATCAACTAAATGTACTTGGTATTTTTCTGAGATTAGATTACCTGATTGATCATAAGGCTTATTTCGTGCTATAAAAGTAATATCTTCAAAATTTTTTGTTACAGTAGCATAATGTTGTACATTTGCCCCACTATAATAATATCTACCATTTTCCACACTAAAACCATTATCAGATACAAATACGAGTTTCATCCTTTTTCACCAATCCTAAGTAAAATTTTTGAAGCCACCTCTGACTATCCTCTATATCATAACCATGGTTCTTAATCTCTACAATAGGACTTATACGCTCGTAACCTTCTAATCTTGTTAGAATAACTTCGCTCCAAATTTTGGGGGAATTATTTAATCGAACTTGTTCAACATTACTTGTAATAATCGCTTCTTTCGGAATCTTATCTGAGACCACACATGGTAAACCTGAGACCTGTGCTTCGATAAGTACTATACCAAGCCCCTCATATAGTGATGGAAAAACAAACATGTCCATTGCTTGTATTAACTCATCTATGTCCTCTCTAACACCTGTAAATATCACCTTTTCTCCCAAATCTAAATCATTAACCTTTTTTTCAATTGTTTTACGTAGTTCCCCATCTCCGACTAACATTAACACTGCATTTTCATTTCTATCACAAACTGCTTTAAAAATATCAATCAAAAAATCATGGTTCTTCGATGCATTAAACCTGCCAACATGACCGAGAACAAGTTTATTTTTTATTGGAAATTCATTTCTTTTCCCATTTCTAATTTTTTCACTGTAAACAAACTTTTTAGTATCTATTGCATTATTGAGTATATAGAAATTGTTTCTTTTACAAGCTATTTCGCCAAATAACCACTCACCAGCTGGTTTAGAACAAGCCAAGAGATAATCTGCAATATTTCTAATTGGATATTGAATTACATCTTTTACCTTTGCTGACAGACCAGTTCCTGAGGATATACTATGGCTATGCGCAATCGTAACTAATTTATACTTTTTGGCTATTTTCAAATAAATTGCCGCTGTACTTCTAACGTGACCATGAATTATGTTATATTCCGGTTGTTGTTCAAAAAAGTTTCGCCAACTCTTCACATAATTCATGTGATTTTTACCTTTATAAGCTGGTACTCGAAAAATCTTTCCTCCCAGCTTATATATTTCATCATCAAAGGCGCATTTTTCTTCCGTGTGCACAATAAAGTCGAACTGAATTTTAGAGCGGTCTATATTACGATACAGATTCATTATCATAGTTTCTGCTCCACCTCTATTCATTTGAGCAAAAACCTGTAAAACTCTAATTGGTTCTGTCATTACAAATAATTCTCCTTATACCACTCGATTGCAGCCACAATTCCTCGTTCAAAACTCCATTCAGGATCATACCCCAGCATTTCTTTAGCTTTAGAAATATCAGCATTACTATGTTTAATATCTCCCTTACGATCAGGTCCAAATATCGGCTGAATATCTTTCCCTAAGGCATTAGACAGCTGGACATAGATATCAATCAAATATTCTCTTCCACCATAAGCTATATTATACGCTTGTCCCGCTGCTTCATGGGATGCATTACAAGCTTTCAAGTTTGCCTCAATTACATTCTCGATATAAGTAAAATCCCTACTCTGCTTCCCATCACCATTAATAGTTGGAGAATCATCATTAAGCAATTGTTTAATAAACTTAGGAATAACTGCTGCATATGCACCATCAGGATTTTGTCTTCTACCAAATACGTTGAAATAACGCATCCCATACGTATCAAGACTATATAACTTGGTATAAAGTCTCCCGTACTCCTCGTCCACCTTTTTGGTAAGAGAGTAAGGTGACAAAACTTTCCCTTCTCTTCCTTCTCGTTTAGGAAGATTTGGCTCGTCTCCATATACAGAAGAACTTGATGCATAAACAAACTTCTTAACTCTATTTTGTCTAGCAGCTTCCATCATATTTAATGTACCTTTAATATTAATTTCTTCATATAGTAATGGCATTTCGATACTTCTTGGTACACTTCCCCACGCTGCTTGGTGTAATACAAAGTCGATTCCCTCACATACATTCATACATGTATCTAAATCACGAATATCGCCCTCTACAAATTCATAGTTTGGATTTTCAATAAACATTTCGACGTTTTCTTTTTTACCCGTTGAAAAGTTATCAAGTCCTCTAACTTGATAACCGAGTTTGAGAATTGCTTCCACCAAATTGGAACCTATAAAACCAGCTGACCCAGTCACTAAAAATCTAGATCCTTCTGGAAACTTAATATTTGCATATCCCATTTCATAACCTCCAATATGAAAGGCCTGTTTTCTCAGCCTCTTGTCTATTAAACATTCCTTTGATATCCATTAATACACGATTATGTTTACCGTCACATACTTCAAATTCCGATGTTGCGGCTACTTCACTCAAAACTTCTGACTGAATATAACTAAAAGGAATGTACATTCCTTTTACATCTTCTAAAGAAATATTTTTAAACTCTTCATGTGGTACTGCGAAGATAACTGCATCCATTCCCTTTATATCTTCTACTTCACATAGATTAATGTTATATTCTCTAAATAGATCTTCTCTATCTGCTGCTGGGTCTACAACTTTCACCTCTACTCCGTATTCTTCTAACTCTCTAATTACATCTACTACTTTAGTATTTCGAACATCGGGACAATTTTCTTTAAAGGTAACACCAAAAATAGCAACTTTGGAGCCATTTATTTGTTTGTTTGCTTTTATCATTTTCTTTACAGTACTTTCAGCAACATACTTACCCATATCGTCATTTATTTTTCTTCCAGAAAGAATAATTTGAGAATGATAACCTAATTGTTCTGCCTTATATGTAAGATAGTATGGATCTACACCTATACAATGACCACCAACAAGACCAGGAGAGAATTTAAGGAAGTTCCACTTCGTACCTGCTGCCTCAAGCACTGCTTTAGTATCAATGTCCATTTTATTAAAAATTATGGATAACTCGTTCATGAAGGCGATATTGATATCACGCTGAGAATTTTCAATAACTTTTGCTGCTTCAGCTACTTTTATACTTTCAGCTTTATACACTCCAACATCTACTACTAACTCGTATACTTTTGCAACGATATCTAATGTTTCTTTATCCATACCTGAAACTACTTTTATAATCGTTGCTAGTCTATGTTCATGATCACCAGGATTAATTCTTTCAGGTGAATATCCTACTTTAAAATCTACACCACATTTCAAGCCAGATTCTCTTTCTAGAATCGGAACACAAATATCTTCGGTGACACCTGGATAAACAGTAGATTCATAAACAACAATGGAACCTTTTGTTAAGTTTTTACCAAGCGTTCTACTAGCTGATTCAATTGGTATTAAATCCGGTGTACGATTCTCTTTTACTGGTGTTGGTACTGCAACAATATGGAATTTCGCTTCTTTTAGTTTTAATTCATCTGAAGTAAAGTCAACAGTGGTATTCTTGATTACCTCGTTTCCTACTTCTTTTGTAGGATCTATACCATTTTTATAAAGTTCAACTTTTTCTCTATTAACGTCGAATCCAATTACGTTCACCTTTTTTGCAAATTCTACTGCTATTGGCATCCCAACATATCCTAGTCCAATTAATGAAATTTTTTCTTCTTTATTAAAAATTTTTTCATATAAAGTCATTACAATTCTCCCTTAATTAAAATAACTCCATTGTCTGCATAATAGCTTCATTAACAATTTTCACGTCATATTTCTCTATTGCAATCTTCGCGCTTTCATTTCCCATAAGCCTGCTTATGTCTTGATGATTAATTAGGTAATCCATTTTATCTACTAATCCTTGAACATCTTTTACTTTAACCAAATATCCATTTTCCCCATCAATGACCGTCTCTCTACACCCTGGTGCGTCACTAGTAATGATAGCTCTCCCCATCGCCATTGCTTCTAGGACCGTTTTAGGTGTTCCTTCATGATAAGATGGTAATAAATAAGTACTGCATTGAGCGATGAATGGTCTCACATCACTTTGTTCCCCAAAATATTCAATAATATTGGTATCGATATATGGTTGAAGTTCTTCTGGTTTTAATGCAGAAGGATTACTATCATAAGGACCTACTAGTAAACAGCGAACGTGTGGAAATTTGTTCTTTATTTGTTTACAAGCTTCCAAATATTCTATTATTCCTTTATCTTTTATAAGCCTTCCTATAAAAAGAAATACTGTTTCCTCTGGCAAAAGAGTTTGTTTGAATTTTTCAAGATTGACTCCTGAACCATTTATTATTACAGTCTTCTCATCTTTTATTAACCCATTTTGTATAAATTCATTTTTATCATCATGATTCTGAAAAAAAACTTTTTTACTGCATTTACAAGCAATCCAGTATTCAAGTTTCATGATTGATTTTACTATTATATTTTTAAAGCCTTTACCACGGAATATCGAACCAAGACCTGCTATCAAAGGATAAACTTCAGAAATACCATTTACCTTAGCAGCTATACTCCCATAAACAATAGTTTTAGCCTGATAAGTAAATATTTTGTCAGGCTTTTCCTTCTTCATAAACTTATTAAGTGCCCTTAAAGTACTCAAATCTCTAAGTGGATTCATTCCATTTCTCTCAACATTCAACTGTCTATAATCTATACTGTATTGTTCAAACTCTCTCTTCCATTTAGCTTCTGGCTCAGATCCTAAAGCAATAACTGTATGGCCCTCTTTTATAAAGTCTTTCATCATATCCATCCGGAACCAAAACAACGATGAAGTATGACTAGAAAGTACCGCTATCTTCATATCCTTGCACCTACTCGTTAAGGTTGTTTTCTATTTTTCAATATGTATTCTTCGACTTCTACATGTATCCCTTTTTCAAAAGGAATCGGCTTATAACCAAAATCTTGGGTTGCATTAACATGAGAATAAATTCTATCTTCACCCATTCTTTGAACCCTCTCTACATAGTCAATTTTTCGTTTGGATACTATCTTTAAAATACTTGCCATTAACATACCTAATCCTAATGGCACACTAACATAAGTAGTTTTTTTATTAAGTTCTTTATTGATTAACTTAAATACATCAATCATTTTTATCGGTTTTTCACCTGAAAGTTCATAAGCCTTACTCGATGTTTCAATTGGTGACATCAATACTTTATAAAAGGCTTTTCCTAAATCTCTAGCATTAACTGGTTGAATTAAACTATTACCACCATTGATTACAGGCATAATTCTAAGCTTATCAATCATTTTTATAAATTTGCTCATATTGCTATCACATAAATCTCCATATATCATCGAAGGTCTAAGTATCGTTATGCTTGTTGGACACTTTGGATCATTAGTCAATACTGAGATTTTTTCTTCAATATTTTTATATCCTTCCGATGCATGCTTGAATTCCGAGTAAATCCCCGTGGTATGTACCAGTATTGCTCTCTTTAATTTATTTTTTATAGCTGCATTGACTATCATTGGAGAATGGTGAATATTATAGATGTGCATTACAGTATCAACACTATCCATTATTCTTTCAATAAATTCATTATCATCTAAATCTCCTACAACCTTTTCTATTTTTAAGCTGCTATTATCTAATAGTGAAGTGTTAGAAGTTTCTCTGACAACACAACGAATAGGACCTTCGTATTTGTTATTAATAAGTTCTTGTAAAAAATATCTCCCTGTATGACCAGTAATGCCTGTGACTAATAACATTTCTACACTCCTTATTCAATTTACTGTCCTGAAGAAGATCCTGAGATTTTATTATTCTTAAGTTTTTCCTTAGATCCTGTCCCACCTTCAACAATCCCATCACTCCTAACAACACTAACAACAGTCCCAAAGAAGCACCTAACATCCATCCAAAACCCAATCTTCCCAACATACTCCCCATCCAGCTTCGCCTTAATCCCAATAGGAAGCTCATCTCTACCATTAATCTGAGCCCAACCTGTCAAGCCAGGCGGCACATCATTAGCACCATATTTGTCTCTTTCTTCTATTAAATCGTATTGATTCCATAGTGCCGGTCTCGGACCAATAATACTCATCTGTCCAACAAAGATATTCCAAATCTGAGGAAGCTCGTCAAGTGAAGTTTTTCTTAAAAACTTACCCATTTTCGTTATATACTGCTCTGGGTCTGCTAATAAATGAGTTGGAGTGTCCTTTGGTGTATCTATTCTCATCGTTCTGAATTTAAAAATATTAAAATTGACCTTATTAATTCCGATTCTTTTTTGTTTAAAGAGGACTGGTCCTTTTGATTCCAATTTAATTGCTATAATTAATATTAAGAATACCGGTGATAGAACAGTAAGTCCGCATAATGAAAGTATGACATCTATCAATCTTTTAATTTTCATATACATCTCGGTTACACTCCTTGATTACATTAGTCGCTTAGTACTTAATTGAATTTCCTATCACCTATCAAATCAACTACTAACCTACTAAATACTACTTCCTCCTCAAAAACAGAAAGCCAAATCAATATGTGCTTTGATGTTTTAGTTCTTCATTTCCATCTATTAAATCTACTTTACTTTCATACTCTCCATGAGCTGTTCGAGATACTGAAGCAATTCCCCTCTCAACTCATCTCTACCCAAAGCAATCTCAACAGTAGTCTGTATAAACCCTAACTTCTCCCCAACATCATACCGCTTACCCTCAAAGTCGTAAGCATATACAGTCTGCACTTCATTCAAATATTGAATGGCATCCGTCAGTTGAATCTCCCCACCTGCACCTCGTTCTTGTTTATCCAAGAAACTAAATATCTCAGGAGTTAAAATATATCGGCCCATAATAGCTAGATTCGATGGAGCCGTTCCAGCAGCTGGTTTTTCCACAAAATTTCGGACTTCGTATGTACGACCCACTTGCGTTAGGGGATCTATAATTCCATAACGATGCGTTTGATAGTCTTCTACTTGTTGAACACCAATAACGGATGTTTGTTTTTTATCAAATACGTTCATCAATTGTTTTAAGCCTGGTGTTTCTGCTTGGACAATGTCGTCTCCGAGTAATACGGCAAATGGCTCTTCCCCGATGAATTTACGTGCACACCATACTGCATGTCCGAGGCCTTTTGGTTCTTTTTGACGGATGTAGTGGATATCGATTTTGGAGGATTTTCGAACATCTGCTAAGACATCCATTTTCCCTTTGTCTTCGAGTAGCTGCTCCAGTTCAAAGGAGTTATCGAAATGATCTTCAATCGCTCTTTTACCTCTCCCTGTTACAATAATGATATCTTCAATACCAGATTCAATCGCCTCTTCGACAATATATTGAATGGTCGGTTTGTCTACTATTGGCAGCATTTCTTTGGGCATTGCTTTTGTCGCAGGGAGGAAGCGTGTTCCTAATCCTGCAGCTGGTATAATGGCTTTTCTAACTTTTTGCATCCTACACACTTCCCCTCATTACCCAATACTTTCCCCATTAGCCGCAACTAATGATTTCACATTCTTCCGATTGGCAAGTCCAATTAGTAGTTGCTTCATATCGTCGATAGAAATTTCCGGTAGCTTCTCTAGCACATACTCTAACTCCATCGCACTGATTGGAGTTGCTTTTCCAATATGAATCTTTGGAAATACGTATTTGCTTTGAATTTCATCTTCATCTAATAATTCTTCAAATAGCTTCTCCCCAGGTCGAATGCCTGCGTAGTTAATACTTATGTCATTTTCACTATAGCCTGATAGTTTAATAAGATTCTTAGCTAAGTCAACAATTTTCACTGGTTCACCCATGTCGAGAACAAAAATCTCTCCACCACTTGCAAGCGTTCCTGCCTGAATAACGAGTCTAGATGCTTCTGGGATCGTCATGAAGTAGCGGGTCATTTCTGGATCTGTTACCGTGACTGGTCCACCTGCTGCTATTTGCTTTTTAAATAGAGGCACTACACTTCCTCTAGAACCGAGGACATTTCCAAAACGTACAGCTGCAAACTTGGTCTCACTTTCTTTTGCAAGATTCTGAACAATCATTTCAGCAAAGCGCTTAGTCGCACCCATAACGTTAGGGGGATTGACCGCCTTATCTGTGGAAATCATAACAAAATGACCAATCCCAAACATATCTGCCGCTTCCGCAACGTTTTTCGTTCCAAATATATTATTTTTTACCGCTTCCATCGGATTGCACTCCATTAAAGGTACATGTTTATGGGCTGCTGCGTGATAGATCACATCAGGTTTATATTCGGACATGATATCAAAGATTCGATTACGATCTTGCACATCTGCAATAAGTGGAATTATTTTCGTGTTGGTTGAAACCTTTTTACGTAATTCCATGTCTATTGTATAAATAGAATTTTCTCCGTGACCGAGTAGGATGATTTCTTTTGGGTTGAATCTTATCACCTGTCGACAAATTTCTGAACCGATTGAGCCGCCCGCTCCGGTTACTAAAATCCTTTTATCGGTTAGTGTAGAAGATATCGCATTCAAATCTAGTTCTACTTCGTCACGCCCAAGTAAGTCTTCAATTCTTACATCTCTTATTTCATTGATAGAAACCTTGCCTGTCAGTAAATCCTCGATAAGTGGCATTGTTTGTGTACGAATACCCGTATCAAGGCATCGCTGCATAAGAATGGCACCAGTCGATCTATCCATTGATGGAATGGCAATAATAATATGTTCAATATCCAAGTCTAATACCGCTTCAGCGATAATGTCTGTTCCACCAAGTACGCGTATGTTAAAGATTTCTAAGCCTTTTTTCGCAGCATCGTCATCCAAAAAAGCTATTGGCTTTAGTGGAGAATCTGTATTTTTTAGTAGCTGACGTGCTATCATCGTTCCAGCTGAGCCCGCTCCGATAATTAGTGTACGTTTGCGGTCCTCCTTCGTCTTTTCTACTGAGATATAAGTATCCCGGAATATCCTCCATGAAAGCCTAGAACCTCCAATGAGTAGTATGTGCAGCATCCAAGTAATAGATAATGCACGCACTAATACATCACCTCTAACTAAATATTGCACTAAAGCAACCGTTAAAATCGACAGCGTAACTGCTTTATAAATAGATACTAGCTCCCTTATAGACGCGTATTCCCACACTTTTCGATAAAGTCCGTAATACATAGCGAAGCCATGATGTGCTAGGAAAATTGCTAGAGAACTCGCTAAAAGAAAGGTATTACTAAAGAGATTATTAATCGGGTAAAGTACAAAATATCCTATATATATGGAAAATAATACAATAGCAGAATCGACAACTATTAATAACGACATTCTTTTCTGTAAGGACATCTAAACACTCCTTTTCAACATAATCTTCCAAAAATGGCTACTACTCATTATATCACTTTGGTAATTAAGTGGGAGAATATATTTGTTTTTTACCTATATAAGAAAAAAATCTAGTATTTTAGTCACAATATTTCGTTTTGAGTCAAGAAAATTACGAGGTAGATAGTATAATTCTTCCTTCATTTACCATCATATATTTATTAAATTCGTTTAATTTAGGCAAATATATTCCACCACTTTTGTTTACCTAGTTCTTCTGGCTCTAATATAATTATTTCTTGATTTCCTACGATTCTTGCATTATTTTCTAGAAATATGTCGACAGCATCTAATCTCTTATGCTTCTCTAAGTATCGTAAGCCTGCGTCAAATTTAAATGGTCTCTTTTTTAAATTGTGTACATCCGATCCATATATATGTACTAAGTTCGCATCTACTAGCTCTAATGATAGCTTTTGGATACCCCGCCCGAAATGTCCTGCCAAACTACCAGCAGTAATTTGAGCAACTGCCCCGTGGTTAATGAGTTTTTCTAGCCGAGCTGGCTTATCTGCTATCGCTTTGTTTCTCTCCGGATGAGCGATGATTGGTAATATATCTTCTGATAATAACTGGTGGATAATATCCACCGTATAGTTAGGTATGCCACTTGATGGTAGCTCCAGCAGCAAATATTTGGAGGCAGCAAGGGTATGAATTTTATTCTCCTGAAGTAGTTCGACTAAATTGTCTTTTAAACGCACTTCATGTCCTATATGTAATTTTAAAGGCATCTGTCGTTCTTCTATCGTTTGTTTCAATAATTCAATTTGTTCAGTTACTATAGCAGCACTCGCATTGAATTGCGGATGGAATGCATGTGAGGTGGATACTATTTCAGTAATCCCCTCTTTTAACGCTTGCTCAAACATTTGTATTGTCTCTTCTAGTTGGGATGGACCATCATCCAATCCATATAAAATGTGGCTATGAATATCTATCATTTAAAATTCTCCTATATCTGCAATATTAAGTAATAAAAAAAGAGTAAAAGTCACTTAAGTGATTTTACTCGCTAGTTCCATAGTACTGGTAGTAGTAATGATCTTTTTCAAGCTTAAAGTTATTCATAACAGTACCTATTATTTTCGCTTTCGACGCCAATAACAGCTCTTTTGCTTTTACCGCACTTTCCTTATCGGTAGATCCAGCACTTATGACTAAGATAGTTCCATCACTTTTATTAGCTAAAATTTGTGCATCTGTTACCGATAAAACGGGAGGTGCATCAAATAAAATAAGATCAAATTCTTTTTTTAGTTCTACTATTACCTCCTCCATTGACTTTGCGCTAAGTAAGTCAGCAGGGTTTGGAGGAATTGGACCACTTGTGATGATTTTCAGGTTTTCTATATCTGTTTCCTTTACGGCTTCCGTCACATCAATTTTCTTCGTTAGAAGATTAGATAATCCTATGGTATTAGTCAGATGAAACGTATAATGCACAGTCGGCTTACGCATATCCGCGTCAATCAAAACTACCTTTTTGCCTTCCTGTGCAAATAAACAGGCTAAATTTGCGGAAACTGTAGATTTTCCCTCTGCCTGTAAAGAAGATGTTACTAGAAGTGTCGATAGCTCTCCATCAGGCTTCGAAAAATTTATATTTGTACGTGTCGTTCGAAATTGTTCCGAGACAACAGACTTTGGATTAGTTAGTACTACTAGTTTTCGTGCTACATCTTTTAAACTACTTGTTCTTTTCTTTTTAGCCATGTTTAGACCTTCTTTCGTCTCGATTTTAAATTAGTCATCACGTCCACGTTTTGGTTCTCTGGAAACGGACTGATCAAGCCTAATATCGGTAACTGAAGGAGCTCTTCCACATCTTGCTCCTTCCTAATAGTTGTATCTAGGTATTCTAGTAAAAAGGCAATTCCTACACCAAGCATTAACCCAATCACTCCGGCAATCGCCATATTCAGCAATTTGTTCGGCTTAACTGGCGATGGATTTTCCGGTTGAATTGCTGGAGATAAAATATTCACATTGTCGACATTCATTAGGGTTTTAATCTCTTGTTGAAACACTTCTGCAGTCGTATTTGCAATATCTACTGCTTTAAAGGATTCAGGATCCTGTACGCTGATTGTTACTACTTGTGAATTTTGTTCACTCGTAACGGTGATTTTATCAGTGAGTAAAGCAGGGGTTGTATCCAAGTCTAAGTTTTGAATTACTTTTGATAGAATTGCTGGACTTTTAATAATGACGTTATATGTATTTATCAATTGAAGATTAGTCTGTATGTCTTGGGAATTATATTGTTGTTGTTGCTCGACTTTTTGTTGATTGACAAGAATTTGAGTTGAAGATTGATAGATTGGTGTGATGAAGAAATAACTTATAACGCCAGCTATCACAACTGCTAGAAAAGTTAAACCGATAATTAAAGCAATTCTTTTCCTTATCGTTTTAAATAAATCTTGTAAACTAATAGTTTCTTCCATATTAAATTGTTTCCCCTTCACTTCTCTATTGGTTTATTTGCTAATAATCTCCATTATAGCATAAATACTACCTATTACATTACAAATATTCACAATTTACGATGGAATATGTATATCTTCGACTTTTTTATGACCATGCAAACTCACTCATCATATGGTACTATTTCAGTATGAAAAAACTAATTTTCTTACTTATACTCGTGACTATTTTGTTTTTCTCATCCAGCCAAACATATGAACAACAGTCTCTAATACCTTTATTTGAGGACTTTCTAGTTGCGAAACCTCTAGAAGCTCCGCTACAGAAATTAGAAATACCTTATTGGGGTCGTACAATCTCCGTGGAGGAACGAGGCTATTATCATTTTGTCGAATTCGTTATTCGAAAAAGTGCCCATTTCTTTCTATTTGGTTTAGTAGCATTAGTCTTTTATGGTGTATTGCCTAAGGTCAGATATCGGTTTTTGTTAGCGATGCTGTCCACACTAGTATTGGCGATTGCCGATGAATTCCACCAACAACTGACAGGTGGACGAACTCCTTCTTGGCAGGATGTATTTCTCGATATGAGTGGTGCTTTAACTTTCCTGTGTGTTTTTATATGTGTAAAATGTATGAGGCAAAAAATCCGTTAGGTCCCAGTGGGGCCAAACGGATTTTTATTTAAGTGAATTAAAATAATTTTCGCTCTAGGCGGACGCTTTCCGCGGAGGGAGCGATAAGCCATCACCGTCGCTATCGCGTCGTTTGTGATGGCTTATCTGTCTCCCTTATCCCGCTAGAGTCGCCGCCTGCCGCTACAATTAACAAAGTGATAAATATTCGTGGTTCAGTCAGTCGTTAAGACACGATGTTGCGAACTTAGACTGACTTCCAAAATATAAGCACTTGCACTTTTCTTATCTTCCAAGTGCTTTACTTAGAATACTATCTCTTCTTGCTTTTTTCGTAGCTTCATATTCATCCTTAAAGCTTTTTGCATAGGACTTATCAAAGCCGTTCGCTACAAGATCCTTCTCTACGGCTGCTAAAACTCCATTAAAAATAGTATCCGTATTTGCTTCTAAGCCTTCTGCTGCTGCCATGTATTTGTTATAGAAGTAACCGAAATCGATGCCTTCCCCATTTGCTTTTTTACTCGTGTACTCTGTTTTTGCACGACCTATTAATGCGTTTATCTTTGCATCTGCTTGTCCTTCAAGTGCAGTAAAAGCAGGGATATACTTTTCTTTTATCGATCCAACTGTTGGTTGTGCTGGTGAATTATCGGATGAACCTGGTGAAGTTGTGGACCCACTTGATTCTCCAGTTTCATTGGAATCTGTTGAACCACTTTGGCCAGAAGTTGCTATTTGTTCAGATGACCCTCCGTCAGTTGTTGAATTGCCTTCATTAGAAGCAGTTTGCGTTGAAGAATAGTCCTCTACCACATTTCCATCTTTGTCCATTGTGATTTTGCTACCATCTGGTAATTCCAGAACATATGGATCCTCCACAATCTCCGAAACCTCATCGTCTGCTACATCGTATGTTTTAAACTTAAATTCATATAGTAAGTAACCTACAGCTCCGAGGATAATAACTAAAGATATCAATAGGAAGATTTTCAGTTTTTTTCTTTTCTTCATGTAATTCTCCTTTATGAAAATATTATGTTAATGATAGTTTAGCATGAGATTAGATGGTTCGCATAGAATATTGTGGAAATTTGGGGGATTATGTAGTTTTTATATGAGGTTACAAAAGATTATATTACTTATTTAAAGTCCAGGTAAACTATACGGCTGATTTCCGTTCCAGTCGGACGCTTTCCGCGGGGTGAGCGATGAACCATCACCGCCCCTTCGGGTACGTTGTGATGTTTCATCTGTCTCACTCATCCCGCTGGAGTCGCCGCCTTTCACTACAATCACCTAAAACAAAAATAAACTCTTCTTGTCCATTTTAGACAAGAAGAGTTTCAAATTAATTATTTGTTTTCAAAAGAAAATACATAAGAAGCATTAAAAGGTTTTGTGTCAATTGTACCTGCTATCGAAATAGTTAATGAATTGTCAATAAGTAACTTCAGTGCAGTATCTTCTGTAATTCCAGTGTTAATAACTTTGTCTAAGGCATTATTGATTATTGCTTCTACACTTTGATTATTATTAATATTAGAATCACTTACTACATAGTCAACGCCATAAGCCGTGAAACTAACACTTGCTGAATTTACTACCGCTCTTGTTTTTAAAGGTGTAAATACATCAACCATATTTTGTTTAAAATCTGTTAATTTGTACGTCGAGTTACTAGGTATTTTTACTGTAAATACATTAGTATTTTCATTTAATGATACGGTAATATCTTTAATATTCCCTTCGCCTGCATTTGCCGAAAGTATTGTATCTAATAAAGCATTACCAGCAGTATAGTCAGTTCCGCTTCCTCCGCCATTTCCACCACCACTGTTGCCGCCACCGCCAGCTGCTGGAGGTGTTACTTGTCCAGCGTCAGGATTTGCTACTCCACCAATTTTTTCAATTTGACCTTTTATTGCATTAAAGTTACTAATTACGTCTGAAGCAGTTTTTCCTACTGGTAATACTAGATTCTCTATAGCCAAGCTAGTACCTAGTGACAATTTTAAATCTGCCTTAACAAGTGTAATTGACCCGATTTTAGCAGTACCATTTAATGCAAAGTTTAATGAATTTACTAAGAAATCTTTAGTTGCTGCATTTAGTGTTACTTCACTTGCACCAGTTCCAGTAGTTACACGTGGAATAGTGATATTTTTGTCTGCTGATACTGTAGCGTTTGAATCTACATTAATAGAAGTTACTGAACTAGTACCTGTTAAATTTAGTGATGCATTTAGTTTTTTTAAAACAACTGTAGACAGTTTTGAATTGGCGAAACTAATTTTTGCTGCCACTGGTAATGCTGCTGCAGATACACCTGTTGTTTTATCGGAAACTTCTGTGTTCCCTTTAACTGCAATTTTGTCTGCTAGAAAGCTGTTTTTTACACCTTTACCAATTACTAAGTCACCATTGATCGTAAGGTTTTTAACTGTTACGTAGTCTCCATTTACTTTTAGGCTACCTGCAACAGAAGAATTTGCTCCGTCTAGTACGATATTAGTAGCTTCGGTTCCAACAGCAGTAATTTCAAGAGATTTCACTGCAACGATTTGACCGCCTTTTTCAGTGAATTTAATATTTGCATTTTTTAGTGCTACTGCATTTGTCGCATTGAATACTTTTTTCAAATCTTCTGCAATTGTATAAGTTCCAGTTGAAGTCTCTACAGAGTTATCTGAAACACTAATAACTGTTACCGGTTTTGAAGCTGCTTCTGCACGTACGACGAACGATGCCATTTGGCCACGTTTCACATTTGCATATGGTGAAAAAGTAGTCGCAGTTGTTCCAGTAGTAATTTCATTGTCTAATAGAGTTTGAAGGTATCCATTGTACCAATCATTTGCTTTCACATCTGTAAACTTTGTATCTGTTAGTTTACCTTCTTCAAATCCGAATGCTAATGTAATAATTTTCGCCATTTGGCTACGTGATAGCTTTTCACCTGGACCGTATGTACCATCTTCTTTACCTGATACAATGCCTTCAGCTACAAGTGCAGCAATTGGACCGTAGTATTCGTTGTCCGTTTTAATATCCTTAAAATTTGGATTCACTACATTTTTAGTATCTAAGCCTAATGCTAAAGCGATAATTTTTGCAGCTTGTCCACGAGTTACAGAAGCTTCTGGTTTAAATGTACCGTCTGTAAATCCTTTAACGATGCCTCTTTCAGTTAAATTCAGAACTGAACTATAATGTACATGTGTCGATTTTAAATCGGTGAAACCTGCTGCTTCCGTATTAAAAGGAGCTACAGTTACCACTGCTCCTGTTGCCAGTGATGTTGCTAATGCTGCTTTGAATAATTTTTGGTATGCTTTTTTGTTATTCTTCATCCAATTTCCTCCTTGTTTGTCAAAACTATAATAATATTGACCTATAGGGACAACTATACCATATTAAAAGATAATTCTAAAACAAAATATTCCAAAAAAATTCCCATTCAGGTTATTATCTGTAATATTGTGGGATATTATGTAGTATTATTGCACAAATATTATTGCTTCCATATGATTAATAGTACCTGTTATACGATAGGTGTTGAGCATAAGAAAAACCGGGCAAAAAGATGCTCGGTCCTTTATAGTCAAAACCTGTTTCTATCTTTTTCGAAGGGCTTTGGACAGCCGTTTGCTATATTATTACCGAGTGAATTTTTAGTGATATTGGTTGTGTCCTCCGTCACAACCAATATCACTTTTTTTCGGTAATCTTATGGCGTTTATCTGTCTGTCGCCCTCCTACAACTTTTAGAAACAGGTTAGTGCGTTTTTGTATAACTAGAAAAAAGCTACTTTCCTATTCATAATGGAAGCTCTCGAAGATGCAATTTCGTTCGCTATCTCGCTTCATTATTGAAAAAACACCTACTACTTCTCTTTATTTCCACTAGAATAACAGAAATCTGCTTTCCCATTTATTATTGGATAATAGCATTTAAATTTAAATAATCTTATCTTCTTAGTTATAGGCTATACTATATACTATTCCTTAGAACTACACGTTTATTGATTGAAGTGGAAGGTGGCGACTCCGGCAGGATGAGTGAGACAGATGAAACATCACAGGCGAACGCGAAGCGTCGGTGATGGTTCATCGCTCACCCTGCGGAAAGCGTCCGCCTGAAGTGGAAATCATAGTGTTATTTTTTATTTGATTAATCACCAAGAACTTAATGTTCACGGGACATTTTAATATACTTTCTGATGTATTAAGTAGCGTCCCTTTGTCTGCCACAATTTGATGGCCAATTGAATCTGACACAGGTACGCTAGAAAAGAAAAAGCCATCTGAGACTTCTCAGATGGCTCTTTTATGAGTTTACAACGTATTTGACGAGGCCCTTTGCATTTGCGTATAGGGCTGCTTGGGTTCTATCTGCGAGACCAAGCTTGGCAAATACTTGACTGACATGCTTTTTTACGGTGAATTCAGTAATATAGAGGACTTTAGAGATTTCCTTATTGGAATGCCCTTTACCTAGTTCGATTAATATCTCCATCTCTTTAGGTGTTAGTTGTTCAATATGTCCATCTTCATCCAAAGGGGTTGGAGCTTTCATGAGTAAATCCAAAACGGTTGGATCATAGTATTTACGACCCTTTCTTATCATTTGCAGTGCATGTAACAATTCTTCAGGCAATGCTTCCTTTAGCAAATAACCAGCAACTCCTATTTCTTTTGCTTTTTTAAAGTCTTCCTCGTTAGTGGATGAGGTAAGAATGACAAATTTACTCTTAATACCCACTCGGATTGCTTCTGTTATTAGCTCGATTCCTGATTCCTCTCCTAATCGAAGATCTACGATTGCTATATCTGGTTTTACTGCATTTAACAGTTCCATAGCTTCTCTTCTATTAGTAGCTTCTCCAAGCACTTTCAATGATCCGCTTAAGGAAAATAATGAATTCAACCCTCTACGAATTAATGGATGATCGTCAATTATAACCACTGTCATTATCCAAACACCTCTTGTTTTTTATGCATTTTTATATGTGGAATATCAATCTGTATGGTAGTTCCCATTTTATAAGGGGTCCCTATTTCAAATGTACCACCTAAAGAATGTACAATATTTTGCATATTAGATATCCCAATTCCTTGTTCTTTCATTGAGCCAGTCTTCGTCTGTATACCTATTCCATTATCCTTAATAATTAGGTAAGTTCTCTCTGCCTCTAAGGCTAGTGTTACTTCGATAACCGTACACTTACCATGTCGAACGGCATTTCCGGATGCTTCACAAATGATTCGATATAGACCATTCTTTGTATTTGCTGTAATAGTTGATTCATCGCCTGTTATATCATAGACAATGCGAATGTCATTTAACTTTGCGTATTCCACCAAGTAATTTTCAATAAGCACAAGAAATGGTTTCTCTCCTTTTTTTACTGTACTTAATCGATAAATAGAGGCTCGCAGCTCTTTCATCGTCGCATTAGCTGTCTGTGACAGGAATTCAAATTCCTGCTCTAATTCTTTAGTTGAAATATTCTGACTTTTTACTCGTAAACTATGCAATGAATAGACAATTCCAAACAATCGCTGTGACACACTATCATGCATTTCATTGGCAATACGATTCTGCTCTTCGCTAATCGCAAGCTGGTCCATCATATGATCCATATGAATTCTTTCCAGCATCATTTCACTAAGCTCCGCGAGAAATTCGAAAGTGCGGTGGAGTAAAAATGTGTTTTTTACTTCTGTTTTAATAGAATCGTTTACGCCTATCACTCCTATATACTCGGTTGTCCTAATTATCTTCATCCAGTACTGTTGGTTATGATATTTACGAGTAAAAGCACCTTTTTGTTTTCGTAGATGCTCCCAATCGTTTGTTAACTCCATCTCTAGACTTCTATTGGTTGTTTCATTTGATATATAGCTTTTTTGAAAGGCGCGATCCGTTACCCAAAAGAAAGCCGTATCCTTTTGTAAGCATTTCATCAAGGTCATCGTCATGACCTCTGCTAGCTTTTTCGGGTTTTTATTGGAAGAAAAATTTTCTAACATATGGTAAAGGGACATAATATGCTCCAATGTCTCTTGGTATTTCTCATTCGTATTCGCAAGTTTACCATTTACTTCGAGTAGTTCTTCTTGCTGCTCCTGTAGTTCCTTCGTTAACCCGGAAAATAAACTAGCAAGTAAAGTAATCAATATACAGACGAGATAAAAATAGGATATGTCTTCTAAAACGACGATTATACTATCACTCTGATTAGCGATAAATGTCGCAGTTGCAAGGTAAAACGTTAATGTCCCCCAGCTAAATCTAGGGGTTAGAAGGGTTGCAGCTACAAGAATGGGATTCAATGCATACCAGATAAATGGACTGGAAATACCTCCAGTTGGGATGAGTAGCAATGTTACACCAAGGGTTTCTATCAAAACTATCAATTTCACTAGATTCGTATACTCCAAATATCTCCGCTGTAAATCTGTTAAAACCCATGCAGCAACGCCTAGCGACACAACAACACCCGCTTTAAAAGCAAGCGAAGGCTGAGGTCCAAACAAATAAAAAAACGAAGTCAATAGTAGAGAAATATAACGGTAAAGAAATAATAAGTTCAAATTACTCGATGGATTCTTGTTTAAAAATGTATAAACTAGATTAGCTCTCCGCATATACACCACTAATGGATGGATCTATTCTAGTATTCCTTACTAATTCCCTACTCGCAGGCTCATAACTATATACATAATCGCCATCCACTATAAAAAATACCGGGCGGCCTTCCTCAGGATTCTTGTTTAAAAATATTGGAAGCTCCTTTTCATCGGACAATTGAAGAATCGATTTAAACGAATTCAAACTAATAATCAACCTCGGAGCACCTTTTATGTCCTGCGTCACTGTAATAATTCGTTTACCATACTTTTTGTTGATAGGGCCCACCTCCGATTTGATTGGTTTTACTCGAGTTTTCACCAATTGGGGATAAGTAAAATTTCTGTCATTCCCCAGGGAAGATAGAGGAAGTACCTCTACTAACCTCACTAAGTCAGTTGTCTCAAATAGTTCTACACTATATATTACGATTAGTGCATCTTCCTCTTCTGCTATTACCTTAATGCTATATGGACAGTTGAGAAAATATTGCTCTGTGATGAGAAGAATGAGCCCGACACAGCAACTAGCTTTATAATGATTAATCTTTTTTTCAACCTGTCACCTCCATCTCATAATAAAAACCCAATTAAATCGAGCCAGCGCTCAAGTTTAATCAGGTCGGTTGCACCAATTACTCCATACTTCTTAGGTGCCCATATACAAGAAGTATTTCACAGTATCCTTGTTAAAATATGCTATTTCTTATGTCATTATAACCAATTTAAAACTAAATAATACGTCACTCTGTGCTGTTGATTAAGTTCTATTTTTGTCGAAGTTAGGGCATCTATTGCTATGTATACTTATGGAATGCTATTATCGGGTGTTTACTTGCGTTCATCTGGAGGATACTTGCTCTCTAGGGAGCGGTTCTTGCGGAGTAGCGGGGTTTACTTGCGGTTCTGCTTGGTTTACTTGCGCTCGAGATGGTTTACTTGCGGAACGGGAGTTTATTCCATTTTTATTGTTAAAAGTTTAACTCTCCTTCCATCCAATAGGACAGAAGGAGAGTTTTTTAGTTCATTATTTTAAGCCACCCATGAAGTTTGTGAAGATTTTTGCAGCTTGTGCGCGAGTAGTTGGATGTGATGGGTTAAATTTACCGTCAGATCCATTCACTACTTGTAGCTCATAAAGCATAGAGATTGCATTGATCGTTTCTTCGTCGTAGGCAGCGATATCTGAGAATGGTGCTATTTTAGTAGCCGTGTACTTTTTGCCTGTTTTGAATGCATATGCGCGTTCAATCATTAAAGCAAGCTGTGCACGCGTTACTTTTTCAGAAGGCTTAAATTTACCATTATCTCCTTTGATAATGCCGTATTTATAGCCCGCAGCAATTTCCGATTTTGTTTCAGCCGCAAAATTCGCGATATCTTCAAACGGTGCTGCTTCTTGTGTTTCTAATTTTAATGCACGAACGATTAAGGAAGTTGCTTGTGCACGTGTCAAAGATTGCTCTGGTCTGAATGAGCCATCTGGATATCCTTTCATGAAGCCTAATAATGCAGCTTTTTGGATATAATCCGCTGCCCAATGTTTAGCAGGTACGTCTGTAAATATAATTGGTGATGGCGTTGGTGTCACTGGTGGTGTAGGTTTAACTGGACCTGGATTACCCGTTCCTGGATTAGATGTACCCGGGTTTCCGCCACCGCCTCCATTTCCAGGATTTCCTGGGTCTGTTGGTGGATTTGTAACTGTTACGTTTACCGTTTTTTCATTGCCACCATATTTTACAGTAATAGTTGTTTTACCTGCTGCTTTAGCAGTAACTAAACCATCTGTTACAGTAGCTACTTTTGGATCTGCTACTGTGTACGTCGCATCTTTTGTAACATCTTTAACTGTATCTGACTCGAATGTGCCGTAGCTTGGTGGACCATCTGTAATGTTGTTATTAGATTGAACTGGTTCGCTTGCTGGAACTGAATTTTCATATGGCGATACGAGTGTCAGCTTTGGAATTTCGTTTGACTCAAGAGAAGCAATACTTACAGTTTTAGCCGAATTAAGCCCCGAGTCTGCTGGATCTTCAGGTACTACAGGTTCTTCTGGTGTTGCTGGTTCTTCTGGCGTAGTTCCTTCTTCAGGAGTCGCTGGTTCTTCTGGTGTTGTTCCTTCCTCAGGTGTTGCTGGTGCCTCTGGTTTTACTGGCTCTGTTGGTAGAACTACACCTTCAATAACTTGCTCCCCTATGTTACCAGCTGCGTCTTTAATAATTACTTTTACTGATTCAGTTTCAGCTGTCACTGGGAATGAGAAGCTTCCATCTTGATCCAAATCAAAGTCAACTGCTGCCGTTTCTACACCATTTACTGTAGCAATATACGATGCATTTAATTTTTCATTTAGATCGTACTCTAAACCATATAAAGATAATTCTTCATTATAATCAATATATTTGTCTGTTACTTGACCTGTTACTACCCCTTCAGTTACTGCACCAGTAATTTCTGGGTCAGTAGTTTTCACGACGATTGGTCCTACATAGTCAAAAATATTATCATCGTAAGCATTGAAGTCAAATGTGTATAGACCATCAGGAATAATTGTTACAGGTTCTTCACTCCAAGGCTGGTATATTCCGTTAACAGTGAGCTTCCAAGATCCTGCTCCAAGTGAATTCGCAGCATGTAAGTATCCGATGTACCCATCCCCGTATTCTCCGCCGTCAGGATTCATGATATCCCAAACTTCTACAAAGTGAAGGCCAACCGCACCTGTCAATGTGAATGTGAGATCAGCTTTATCTTGCACACCGTCTCCATCAAACGACAAGTCTGTTTCATTAATGCTCATATTTCTAATTTCCGTTGCTGCTTCTCCACCAAAGTCTGCAGCGAATGGCAATGAAATTTCCGTGTATTCATTTTCTACTGATGTTGTTGTTTCTTTTACATTCAGTTGTAGTTTGTCTCCTGTTTTCATGTTCAGTTCTGTTTTGTCTACAGAAAGGGAGGTTTCAGTTTTAGTTTCATCAGCTGGTGTAATGTGAATGTATCCTAGAATTTCATCCCCTGCTTTTGCAGCAGCATTTTTGGACGCAGTCAACGTCACTGTTAACAATTCTTCTCCATCTAATGTAAAGGTAGGTTTATCAACAGTTACAGTCGCGTCGCTAAATTCTTTTGTAACATCAACCGTTACTTTGTATTCTCCACCAATACCTTGAATATCTTTGACTAGTATTTCCTTTGTAACTGAAATATCTTCCTCTAAAGATTGCGGTCCAAATGTTACAGTGCCCTTCAAGTTTTCAACGATTGTTCCACTTGCGTTTTGAACAGCCGTGTCTACTGCATAAGCAAGTACACTTGGGTGGGCTGCCGCGTATGCATCAACACGACCTGCACCTTGAGCGAATACATCGTATTTTGTTTTATCAAGTATTTTTGCTGTATTAGAAAGGGCTACCTTTACGTCAAATGCATTCCAATCTGGATTTGCTTGTTTGACAAGTGCTGCGATACCAGCAATATGCGGTGTTGCCATTGACGTTCCAGTTTTACGATCAAATGCTTCATTATAAACAACATCTGGGAAATCCGCTTTGTACATTGGAATGGTAGACATAATGTTCGTGCCAGGTGCACTTACATCCGGCTTAATATCAAAGTTTGGAGTAGATGGTCCACGTGAACTCGAGTCATTTACATCATCTCCAAGAGTTTTTGCGGAGTCAAAATTACCAAAAGAAACTTTTCCTTCTCCACCATTTAACGCTGCACGAATTGCATCGCCATCTGTTTGGGACATATCATAGGTTGGAATAAATGCAAAGGAATCCCCTAAGAATGTTCCAGATGCGTTCGGTGCGTTCGTACCGCCTGCAAAGTTATGGATAATTGCTGCTACTGCTCCATTTTCTTTGGCATATGCAATTTTATCAACAAATGCAATGCTGCCACGTGAGATCAATGCAACTTTACCGTCTACATCAATACCTTGGTAATCTTTTGCTTCACCGTTTCCAGGAACGGCTACTAAGTCAAACTCTCCTTGAAGTTGTGTTGCTAAGTCTTTACCGAAAGTAGACCCCATTAGTTGAAGTTGTTTCGTCAAGTTGTAGTCTCCAACTGTAACATTTATCTCACCGTTATACATTGTTTCTGGGTTAGTTGTGTTACCAACTGCGATACCCAAACGCGATGTAGCCGGAGGAGATATTGTTCCTCGGTTAGGTCCATCGTTACCAGTTGCAAGTACACCAATTGTTCCCGCCATCATAGCGTTGTTGATCGCAAAGGATCCGGCATCGGTTTCAGTGTTTGATCCTCCGCCTAGAGATAAGTTGATAACATCCATACCCTCTATCACTGCTGTGTCAATCGCTTTTACAATACCTGAATTAGATCCGCTTCCATATGCTCCAAGCACACGGTAAGCGTAAAGATCCACTTTAGGTGCTATCCCTTTAATGCCATATTCGTTCGCACCAATTGCTGCGATTGTACCTGCAACATGGGTACCGTGAGAAGTATAGAATGCACTTCCTCTTTCATTAAACTCAGGAGTTCCTGCTGGACGTTCTACAGGTGAAGTTTCAGATGCATCATCATCTGCACGAGTTCTCGTATAAACGGCCGAGTTCGGGATGAAGTTCTTTCCACCTTTATAAATTCCTGCAAATTCTGGATGATCTGCATCAATACCTGTATCAAGTACCGCTACTTTAATACCTTGCCCTTCAATTCCCTCTTCCCAAAGCTTTTCAATCCCGAGGAAGGAAATACTAGTATTCATCGCAGCATCAACTGTTGTGTCATTTTCAACTGGTTCTAATGAACTTGAATCTTCCATTGCATACACAGTTGTGTCTGGCTCAACCAATGTAACGCCATTGACATTAAGTAGCTTAACAAGATCACTAGCTTTTACGTTAGCTGCAAATCCGTTTAATACTGTGTCATACGAGAAAATTTCTTTATAAGAAATCATTTTATTGTTCATCTCTTTTTTTACAGATGCCTGCTGTGAAATTACTTTCGCTTTCACGGCACTTGCCTCTGATTTCGAGAAACTTTTGCCCGCTAACTCTCTTATACCTTTTTCAAGTGCAACAGGTTTTTCCGAAAGATGAACGATTACCGCTACTTCTTCATCCCCAGTTAATCCTTGTAAATCTTTGTGAAGTGTTGGACCATTATTTGTCAGACTTAGTTGTTCAGCGATAGCCGCTTTCAATGCTAATGTGCTTTCGCTTGGTCCCTGTGATTTGAACGGTGTCTTTTCCGTGTTAGCAAACACACTTGTTGGAGCTAACATTGCAAAGACCATCATAAAGATTAGGAACGCACTAAAGGCTTTGTTAAACATTTTTTTCTTCTTCATTAGATTTCCCCCTGTTCAGCAAATTTGTGCCACATCATTTCTACATGTTCTTAAAAAGACCGCATCCTTTCTACATGTATCATTAGGATTTTTGTTAAAACACCAGATTCACCAATGTTTAACGTGATACTGATACATTGTATGAATGAATGGGCCATGCTATGAAAAAATTAAGTGATTGATATTTTGGGTTTGGGGAATTTGTTGAGTTCTAGGGCTGGGGGTTTTGGGTTTGGCTCTCGTATAGGGTGGTGGCCCTCTCGTATAAAGCCGGTTCGCTCTCGTATAGGTGCCGATCTCTCTCGTTCGGATGGTGGCTCTCTCGTATAAAGCCAGTTCGCTCTCGTATAGGTGCCAATCTCTCTCGTTCATGGAGTGGTCTCTAGTAAGAGCCGAATTTCTCTCGACTGAAAGCATGTCAGGTACATATAAAAAGCCCTGCAGAGAGGTCTCTCTACAGGACTTTAATCAGTTAAAGGTTCTTATTGAATCCAGAATTGTTTGATAACATAGCACCATAAAAAAATCTAAGTTAGTTCCAGATTGATGTTGCCCATTCTGGGTGATCGATGAATGGATTACGATTTCCTTGCCATTTTTGAATGATGTTATTGCGATTGCGCTCGAATTCATCGACTGGGTCTTGCTCGTGCCATTTTAGTAGGGTTGAAAGCTTTCCGTGGTAGGGTGCGCTTCCATTGCCAAGCTTTTCGTTTAGTTCTAAATCTACTTTATCGCCTTGTTCATAACGTGTTGCCATGTAAAAGAGGATTCGAGCAACATCGCCTTTGACACGATTTGGTGGCTCAAAAGAGTTAGAGGAACGTTTACATTCGTCACAATTATTTATCGGACTGCCACCGTTATCAAAATCCAAGTTTCCTCTTGAACTATTCACTTGTACGTCTGTAGGTCTAAGATGGTGGACATCGGTCCCTGGTCCTTTACTTGTACCGAAGTTCCCATGTGATTTAGCCCATGTGTGTTCTCGGTTCCACTGTCCTACATTTCCACCATTGGCATTTTTAGAGCGTGATACTCCAGAGTAAAACAAGATGACATTGTTTGTATTATTCGGATCCTCATCTGTTTCACGTAATGCTTCCCATACTTGGTCATAAGAAAGTTGAGTATGGTCGTCAATTATTTCATGTAGTGCAGCTTTTAACGCTTGCCCTTCTTTACCGATAGCATCTTTATAATAGTCATCGGAAGGTGAGCTAGCGGAAGTTACAAGTACACTGAAGCTTGTCGTTACACTTTTTTCACCATCTGTAGCAGTAACTCCTACAATGTGGCTTCCTTCTGTAAGTTTAAGTTTTAACGTAGAACCTTCAATCGTTCCTAAAGTGGAAGAAAAAGTTAATACTTGGTTTTCTGGGTCTGCAAAATGATCTGTTAATAGGATCGAAATGGACTCTCCGGTTTTAACTGTTTGACTTGGAATACTTTTCTTTACTACTGGTGCTTGGTTTTCACCAGGTAAAGAAGGAACCACAATGGGTTCCCCTTTCGAATTTGTAATTTTAATGTTTTTGCTATCCGCACCATTAATAAATTCAAATTCTTGAATATTTTCAGCGCCTCTTATTTCTTTTACGTTTGTTCCATTAATAATCACTTTTTGGACATTGGTACCTTTGAAATCCATAATCGCGCCAGCTTTTTCTGGTTTAATCGTTACAGTTTGCTCTGCAAAGCCTTCTCCATGGAATTCTGCATAATTACCTGTGAATAGAATGCCTTCTGTGATTTCTGATGCATCGTCAAGTGTGATAGAAACGCTAGGTTTGCCAATAGTTAGTTTCTTTGTTTGAAGATTTTTGATGTTGTATGTTTTTTCAGCTGTAATCGGTGTAACAACATCATCTGCTAAAATATCAATTTGTACCATTACTGGATCATGGTCACTTGCCCGTCCTGCCATATCGGTAAAGTCTGCATTGATATGAAGAATGTCGATTTTCGTTTTATTTTCTAAGTTTTTAGTGACTAAAATATGATCTAGTACTTGTGAGTTTCCTTGATATAGGTATGTGTATCGATCTGACGTCTCCACTTTGTTAATCATGTTTGTCATGTTTTCACCTTCGTGAATTAAAAGGGAATCGGCAAATTGATAATCGTTGAAGTCACCTAAAGATACAACGTTTGCATCTGGGTTTTTCGTTTTAATATCTACAACAAAGTCAGAAACAATTTTTGCAATTTTTTTACGTTGGATTTCACTGTCGTATTTTGGTGGTTGGATGGATCCGAATAATGGTGTATCACCAGTTTTAGAGTTCCAATGATTCGCAATAACGACGACGCTTTCACCTTTAAAATCAAATTGTGCTGCTAAAGGTTTACGGCTGCTGTTAAATGCACTATTCGATGGATCGATACGACCTGGGTTAAGTGTTAGCTTACCATCTTTGTAACCAACCGCATTAGTCGCATTTCCAGCAGAAATACCTTCTGTCAACTTTACTCGTTCTGGATTATAAAGGAACCCAACACGAATATTAGCATTTGGTGCTCCGCCGTCTTGATTGTTTACTGGGTCAATATTTACATATTTATAGGTTGGTCCACCGGCAGCACTAATTGCAGCGATTAGTCTGCTATAACTTTGGTCCGCTCTTGAGTCTCCAGTACCTTCACCATTATTATCCTGTACCTCTGTTACACCTACAATGTCAGGAGCTTGCATATCCGAAGCAATTGCTCTTGCTAATTTACGTGCTTTGTCATCTGTTGTGGATGTTTTGTTATTCGAGAAGTTTTCTAAGTTATAAGAAGCAATTGTTAACTTATCTTCTGCTTTTACAATTGTTGTTTTTTCCGGTGTTGCAGTTCCTTTTGTATGAGCAGCTTTCATTTCATTTAAAGAGACATAGATTTTAAAGTTTTGGAATGAATAGCCTACCACTCCCGTTATCGGTCCTTTAAATTTGTCTCCAGTTGCTACTTCGAAATCACGACCAGGTCCATTTGGCTCTAAACGGAATTGCACGCGATTTGGATTTTGATTATCCTTTTCATATAAAACCCCGCCATGAAGGGAGTTCGTTGGAGCGTTTTCCAAAACGGTGATCAAATCGCCATGCTCTTGAGGCGCTACCGCTTTCACATTTCCGACTTGCACGCGCATTCCTTCGATACTTTCCCAGAAATCGATTGCATCTACCGTCGGATTGAAAACAGTAAGATTGTCGCTATCAATTTTAGCGAGAGACATTTTAGTTTCATCGATTAAGATCGGAGCTGGTAAAGCTACGCCACTTTTAATGACTTCGACTTTTCCACCTTGGTCATTTCGAACATTGATTTGCGTAGTTTTCAAATCAGTTGTTTGACGATCAGTATATCCGTCATATGCAAATTCACTTACTCTCCCAGTGACTGATACTAAATCTCCTACTTTAATCGGCCATGTGTTTGTTCCGCTGTAAAGTACAATGGCTTCAGAAGTATTAGGATTCGTATCCGCTAACTCATCCGGTGTTTGGATATGATAGTAGGTTGCACCATTTAATAAGAACGAGTAAGTAACAACTCCTTGAATGCCCTCTACTGTCTTATTGTCAAAAGATGTGAAGTGTCCTGCTCCTTGGATATCATGAATTTGAAGACTATCTGTAATTGTATATTCGAATGATTTTACTTCACTAAAAGTACCATCTTGTGTTTTTACGACTGCTTTAAGTGTTGAATTTTTTGTGATAGTAATCGGAGATGCATATTTTACACCAAATTCAATTGGATCTTTTCCATCCACTGTGTAAAAAATTTCCGAATTTGCCGTAGTTGTGGATAATGTAACTGTTGTGCTTCCAACAAAAGTTCCACTTCCCGGGTTTGCTATAACAGGTTGTATGATGGAGCTATCCGCCACAATATCTGAAACTGAGCGAGGGATAATTTGATAAGCTGCGTCAAATTGTTGCACAATACCAGTAATGGATTCGTACGTATTACCTACAATTAAACCCAATGAGTTGTTTTCATCTCGAACGATGAACTCTGTCGTTCCATCTGTTGCTGTATAGTTTCCTGCATTTACTGCAGTTAGTGTAATTTGTTTTGCTTGGACAAGAAGTGATTCATTGTTTTCGTTCACTTCCGCTCCTGTTACAACCTTAGGAGTTGGAGCACCTACATTTTCAGTCTTTGCAACAATCGTTGCACCGTCTAATTGAAGAAGTCCACGGAATTCCGCTAATTTCCCAGTAAGCGTTACTTCATCACCTACAGTTGCAGCTATACTTGTCGGACGTATTGCGATACCGCCTGTCGCATCTTGAACTGAAATGGAATTTTTCAAGTTTGCAGCTACTATCCCTTTAACAGTAACGGTTTCTCCAAGAGCTGTATTTCGTGCTTCTGCAATGGTCAATGCTCCAGTTTCACTTATCACCGTATAGGAGAATGTAGAAATTTGACTGTTTACATAGCCTTCTTTTATTGCAATTGCTTTAATCGTCATGTCTTTGTCGATAACAATTGGAGTTTCATATTTAATACTTGAATCAGACGGATCAGATCCATCTGTCGTATAGTAAATGGAAGCTTCTTCCGTGTTAGTCGATAATGTAATTTCTGTGCCTACTGGTACAGTCGATGAAGGGATAGAAACTGTTACAGTTTCTACTTGAGTTTCTCCCGGATCCGTGCCACCAATATCCATTGTGTGAGAGCCTAAATTGGAAGAATCGTCTTTTGGTAGTGTCGTCCATTCCGCAGTTGGATCGAATGCGTCATCGATTACTCTGTCGCCTTCTGTAACTGAACTTTTGCGTACTAGTGTAACATCCGCACCGAAATTATTTTTGGAACCATTTGCCTGCCCGATAGAGTCAATCACTTCACCTGATTTCCTTAAAACAATAGGGTCATCGCCATTGAAATTAATAACATTCGAATCAACTTGATTTCCTTTGCTTTTTATATCAGCATTTGCATCTTTATGATGTACTACATATGTGTCATCATTATCTAAGCTTCCCGATAATGTCATTTTATTTCCTGCTGTAACTGCTCCATTTGAATGAAGTTCAAGTGTATATGCACTTAAATCTACTGTAGCCCCTGTTCCGTTGTAAATCTCAATTGCTTTATTAAAACTGCTTCCTTCAATATACTCTGAAATAATTAGCTCCGATGCATTCGTAGCGGCTATAGCCTTCGATGGCAACACTGGAATTACTAGACCAGCTACTAAACTTGCAGATAAGAAAGCATTTATGGGCCTCTTCCAATTCCTTTTACTCATCTATACAATTCTCCTTTTATATAGGGATTTCTAGTAAAGTTATTATGTTGATTTACCAAGCTTTCTACTTTCTATTCGAAAGCTTGGTGATTGGTATTAAAAAATTGTCTCTCCATCCACAATGATTCCATCAAGATCTAAGGTTTCTCCGTTTAGCCCCGAAAGGTCCAAGTTGCCTTTAACCGTAATATTAGAAAGTGTCATATTATTAGAGGGATTTCCTGTAATAGTTAAATTCCCTTTAATAATGGCATTTCCAAGGAAGGACACTTCTGTAACCGAAACCGTCACGTCGCCATTGTACACTTTTGGTACTTCTACAGTGCCTGAGAAATCGTCCTCGTCAATATTTCCACCTGGGTATTCATTGTTTGGGTCTTCATCCTTCACGTCGACAATACGTCCTTCGACTTTTGGATCCACGTTCCCTAAACTTACAAGGTGCTCACTGAAATTTTCCCAATCGGATAGACCGAGATCCGTAACTCTACCTTCTGCGTAGGCTTTTGCTAATACCGTATAGCCGTCTCCACCTTTAGCAGTGAATGCGTTAGTTGCAATGGTATACTTCTGGGTATCTTGTATTTCAGTGTAACTACCTTCTGCATTTTTATAAGCAATGGATACAACTCGTTGACCAACAGGCTTGGACGAATCATACTTTACTTTTGCACCTGATACATGAAGGAATCCTCCATTTTCACGTGGAAGTTCTTTGAAGCTAATTTCAAACGTTTCTTTGATTTCTGCTCCAGTTAACTCCATCGTCGCTAATGTATTTCCGAATGGAAGCACGGTAATCACTTCACCTACTGTAATAGGTCCTTGATTGATCGCTGATCTAATTCCTCCACCATTTTGGAATGCCATGACTACATTTTTGTTGTACACTTTTGCTTTACTAAGCATGCCATCTGTAATTACATTTCCTAGTGGCGTTTCGTTGCTACGAACACTATTACTACTATTTGCATTTGAACGTGGATTTTCTAATGCATTTACAGCAATTGCACCAGTTTCTTCGTTTGATATATCTTTAATTCTATCAGAGTATTTCTTTAATATTTCAGCCGCTGCAGGGTCTGCAGCTTTATCCGCAACTTTTATCAACTTTCCTGCATGTCCAACAATAACCCCGTTTTTGTCGAATGTGACATCCAATGTTCCAAGGAAATCAGCATATTGGTAAGCTTGCACAATAATTGTAGGCTGAGCATTTTTGCTTACTAAAACTGGTTTGTCTAGTTGTGTATGACTATGTCCACCGACAATTACATCGATACCTTCGACTGCTTTAGCAAGTTCCATATCATTGTCCACTGCGGGATTGTCGTCGTAGCCAATATGTGTGATCGCAACGATTTTGTTAACACCCATTTTTTCAAACTCAGCAACCATCTTTTTCGCATCGTCGATATAGTTAGAGAACTCGATCTTACCTGGACTTGAAATGTCTTTCGTTTCGGCAGTTGTTAAACCGAAGATACCGATTTTCTCTCCATTTACTTCCTTTACTATTCCCGAATAAATATTGGCTTTCTCAGGTTTATCCGCAATTTTAGTATTGAACAAACCTGTAAATAGACCGTCTTTTGAAAAATCGACGTTTGCAGATACAAACGGGAAGTTCGCTGCTTTGATGAAATCTGCTAATGCTTTGTGACCTTCAGGTGATGAACCAAGATCAAATTCGTGGTTACCAAACGTCATTGCATCGACTTTCATTAAATTCATAAATTCTAAGTCAGCTTGTCCTTTAAATTCATTAAAATAGAGAGTTCCCGAGAAAACATCCCCTGCATCTAATAACAATGAGTTCGGTTTAGCAGCACGTACTTCATTGACCGCTGTCACACGTTTTGCGGCATTATCCAGGTGAGCATGTGTATCGTTAAAGTGCATAATAGATAAGTCGAAGTTTTTATCTTCTGGTTTTGTTGGTGGATTAGTGTTACCGCCTCCGCCTCCACTTCCTCCTCCGCCAGAAGATGGTGGAGTCACTGGTTTGGCATCTGGGTTCGCTACGCCATTAATCTTTTCGATATTTGCCTTTACTTTGTCATAGTTTGGAATGATATCTTTTGCTTGTGTTCCAGCTGGTAGAAGAAGGTCGCCGATTTTAGCATTTGTGCCGAGTGTGACTTTTGTATTTTTCGATTGGACTTTTAGTTTTTCAACCTTAGCATCTACTGTGACTGAGGTAGTTCCTTGCTTTATTTGGAGTGATGCTAATAATATGTTTTTGATCGTAATGAAATTGCCATTAGTTGAAAGTTCACCATTAAATTTATCACCTTTACCATCCAGTACAAGGTAGTTGTTAGCTGTTCCGCTTGCTTGTATCTCGATGTAGCTAATATTATCGATTTCCTTGTCTTTCACTGTGTATTTTATATGTGAACCTTTCAATATTGCTAAATTGGATTCGCTTAAGATGTTAGCGAAGCTTTTAGGTATTGCGTATGTTCCATCTGAGACTGTGAGTTCATTATTAGATATATTTTGTATTAAAACTGCTTCTTGTTTTTTGGTAGCTTCCGTTCGGTAAATAAAGGAAGCAGCTTGTCCACGTGTAACATATGCATTTGGATCATACTTGCTAGCCGTCTTACCGGTTGTAATTTTATGGTCAAATAAGGTTTGAATGTAATTCGCATGCCATTCATTGTTTTTCACATCATCAAACGGTAGATTACTATACTTCTCTTCTTCAAACTTAAAACCTTTTACTAGCATCTTAGCCATTTGAGCTCGTGTTAAATTGCCATCTGGATGGAATGTATTATTTTCATAGCCTTTTAAAACGCCAGCCTCGACAAGCGCAGCAATCGCTTCATAGTTTGGATGGCTGGTGCTCACATCTTTGAATTCAGGATTTTTTACGTTTTTTGTATCTAATCCTAAAGCAAGCGCCATTATTTTGGCAGCGTGTGCTCTGCTAATGTTTTCAGACGGTCTAAACGTGCCATCTTCAAAACCAGAGATTATTCCTCTGGCTGTCAAATTCTTCACAGCCTCATAGAAATGCTGGGATGCTTGTACATCGGAGAAGGATTTTTCATTCACATCTGCTGCTAATGCATTAGGTGGTGACAATGTTACTAGTGATCCAGTTGCTAAAGCCATTGCCAGTGCTGCTTTATATGTCCGTTGTCTTAGCTTTCTTCTTTCTTTCATAAACTAGCCTCCTATTAATCTATAGTCGCATTGAGGGACTGCCAAATTTCCTATACCTTTCACCATATGTTAGGTACTAGAGAAAGATTCCAATTACTTGAGATATAGATTTCCATTTCTACGGCTATAGGATTTTGAGAATTTGCAGGTATTCTACAATTTCCATTTCCTGAGTTGGTTAAGTTTTGGGGATTGGGATTTTGTAGTTGGCTCTCGTATGGAGGCGTGGCTCTCTCGTATGGAAGTGGATTGCTCTCGTATGAGTGGAAATCTCTCTCGTTCGGGGGTAGCTCTTTCGTATAGATGCGGATCTCTCTCGTATGAGAAACAAACTCTCTCGTATAGAAGTGGATTGCTCTCGTATGAGTGTGGAAATCTCTCTCGTTCGGGGATAGCTCTTTTGTATAGGTGCGGATCACTCTCATATGTGGATAAAGCTCTCTCGTATGAGCGGCGAGCTCTCTCGTAATGAAGTGGATCTCACTCGTATCGGTAGCAATCTCTCTCGCATAGAAAGTGTGGTGGGTACTTTTATAAGGTTTCCAATAGGAAGTAAAGTTATTTGGAAGCTGATGCACTTGTTGCATTTTCTCGTGGTGCGAAAACTTGTTGTATTCCATCCAATACGTCCATTTCCCTACTCGACTACTTTTCAACCGTGTAGCTATGCTATAATTTGAAGGGATTAATATGATTAAAAGGAGTACATGTATGCCAGAACAAATTTTAGAGAAATTCAAGCAGTGGATTCGCCCAGAGTGGAAGTCTGCATTTATGGCCAGTGTTGTTATTGGCTTTTTGATTCATTTATACGCATTTGTCAATTATTTACCTAACCATGATGGACTTATTAATATTCATAATACGCAATTGAAATTTAAATTAGGGCGTTTTTTCCTCGGTCCCTTTAGTGGAATTAGCTCCTATTTTGATCTACCGTTTGTTATCGGTGTATTGTCTATCCTCTATTTAGCGGTAACAGTCGTGCTGATTGTAGAGATTCTAAAGCTTCGGAAAACCTTGTCCATTTGGTTAACAGCTGGTTTGGTTGTAAGCTTTCCAACTATTGCTTCGACGTTTTCTTATATGTTCACTGCTGATGGGTATATGATGGGCTTTTTACTTGCTGCCCTAGCTATTCTTGTAACACAGAAGTTTAGATATGGCTTTATAGCAGGAGCCTTCATCTTCTATTTATCGGTCGGAATTTATCAGGCCAATCTTCCACTTGCACTAACTTTAATAGCGTTAGTATGGTTACAGGATCTTTTATTTGGAAATAAAAAGTTGAAAGTAATTATTAGTAAGTGGATTAGCTACGTATTGACGATTGGTGTCGGAATGATCCTTTATGCCATTACATTTAAAATCTATCAAACCTATTTTGCTGGGGAGATTTCGGATTATCAGGGTTTAAGTGAAATTGGAGCTGGATCCTTGAGTCTGGTATCGGCTTTTGTAGCTATTAAGAATTCCATGGTGGCCTTTTTCTTTGGAGGTTTCCAGGCTGATACAGCAATGACTTTCTTGGATGTGTTGAATGCGTTCTTAGTAGTTGTAACTATCGCTAGCTTTATATGGACATTACGTAAACTACCACTTGTACATATTATACTTGCTGTTGGCATTTTCGTTATGATGCCAGTGCTTTCTTATTGTATGTATTTCGTGTCACCTGGTGTGGAATATCACATGCTGATGGTGATGGGACTTGTTAGTTTTTATTTGCTCCCAATTTTATTTTACGATCGGATGACTAGTGAAAAAGGATTTGGACAAGGGATAGCTTGGTCTACTGTTATCGTACTTGGGTTGACCGTGTTTAACTTTGGACTAATCGCGAATATTTCGTATTTTAATACGACATTAAAGTATGAAAAGTCGGTTTCCTATGCTAATCGAGTGTTGGACCGTATAGAACAAACTGCTGGCTATGAAAACGTCACGAAGCTTGCGATATATGGAACATATTATTTGAAATCGGAGTTAGGCTCATCGACAATACCAGATAGACTTCCATCTATGACGGGAGTTATTGGAGAAACCATTCTAGCACAGCCTTACCATTATCAGTATTTATTTGCCAATGAGTTTGGTGAATCGTTCCACTTAGCGAGTCCAGAGGAGAAACAGACTATTCAGGATACCGAATGGTTCGAAGGCATGCCTACTTGGCCGCATCCCGATTCAGTTCGAGTCGAGGGTGATATTATGGTGATAAAGCTAAATAAATAAAGGACGTTGATACAATGAGTACTATAAAAAAAGCAATTATTCCAGCGGCAGGTCTTGGCACACGATTCCTTCCTGCCACAAAAGCGATGCCGAAAGAAATGCTTCCAATCGTAGATAAGCCAACCATTCAATATATAGTAGAAGAAGCAATCGCATCTGGTATTGAAGATATTATTATCGTAACGGGAAAGCATAAACGCGCCATCGAAGATCACTTTGATAACGCATATGAGCTAGAGGCAAACTTGCTGGAGCACGAAAAATTTGACTTGTTAAATAAAGTACAGGCCCCTTCCACTGTGGATATCCATTATATTCGTCAAAAAGAACCGCTTGGGCTAGGACATGCCATATGGTGTGCACGTAAATTTATCGGGGATGAGCCGTTTGCCGTGTTACTGGGAGATGATATTGTTTCCAGTGAAGTGCCTTGTCTTGCTCAGCTGATCAGCCAATTTGATGAAGTACAAAGTAGTGTTATCGGTGTACAAAAAGTGCCTTTAGAGGACGTTCATCGATATGGTATTATAGATCCGATTAATGCAGATGATCGTTTGATGAAGGTTCGTCAATTTGTGGAGAAGCCAAAACAGGCAGATGCACCTTCCCAATTTGGAATTGTCGGTAGATATATTTTAACACCAGCTATTTTCTCTCTACTAGAAGACCAAAAAATCGGTGCTGGTGGCGAAATTCAGTTAACGGACGCGATTGAGCGATTGAATAGAAGTGAACCAGTGTATGCCTATAATTTTGAGGGTAAACGCTACGATATCGGTGAACAGCTTGGTTTCATCGATACGACTATTGCTTTTGCTTTAGAAAGACCTGATTTGCGTCAAGGTGTGGAGGATATTTTGAAGAAATATGTGAAATCACTAGTGTCTCATTAATCTCTTTTTATGAGCAAGATAAGGAGTACTTAAATGGCTAAAAAACGCATTTTTTATATGGATTATGTAAGGGCTATCGCAATTATTGGTGTATTGGTAATACATACAGCTGCACCATATGCAACAATGTACAACAAAGTCGACTTTTGGATTTGGGAGTCTAGCATTATTTATAACTCGCTAGTTCGATGGTGTGTTCCATTATTCTTAATGGTAAGTGGGGCATTACTATTAGGTAGAAAAGAAGAATCCTTGACCGATTTCTTTACAAAACGGGCGAACCGGATTATTGTCCCTTTCCTATTTTGGTCTGTATTTTACTTTGCTTGGAGGCACTTCTATTACGGTGCTGATCTTTCTATTACAAAGATGATCTCTCAAATGCTGAACAATGGTACATACTATCATCTTTGGTATTTTGCTGCGTTAATCGGGATTTATTTATTGGTTCCTATTTTTAATGTATTTGTGAATCATGCATCCCGTACACTAGTAGGATATCTTGTACTTTTGTGGATTATGGTATATGGAGGATTCCGCTATTATTCGTTTATCATCCCGAATGATGTCGCTACTTTTTTCCCATTAACGGAGTTTATCGGCATGTTTTTAATGGGCTATTACTTTTCTAAATTCGAACAACCTTTAAAAGCACGAATCGTTATTTATCTACTAGGTATCATTGGTGGAACTGGCACCATTTTACGAACAAACTCTTTCGCATTCGATCAAGGTGCTTTTTCTAGCTACGCCTTTTCGTATTCCAGTCCAGGAGTCATCGCCATGTCGATTGCATTGTTTGTTTTCATCAAATATGCCATTACTCATTTGAGTGAGAAAAATACTGATTTTCAAGCTGGAAAGATTATTAAACTCATCTCTGCAACAAGCTTCGGCATTTACTTGGTGCATCCCGTGATATTGGATTTGTTAAGACCTTTCTTTCATGAAGGATTGGACATATACATCCACCCAGTTATAGGGATTCCATTGCAGACACTTATATTATTAGTGATTTCTGCTATTGTTAGTTGGGTTATTGGTAAGATTCCTGTGTTGAATAGAACAATCTAAGATTGAAGGGAAAAGTGAGCGGTTTTTGCTCGCTTTTCTCTTTTTTTGTTTAAGGTATGTGGTGGTTGTCCTGGTTTATGTGGTGGCTAGGGAGGTTTATGTGGTGATTGGATGAATTTATGTGGTAGCTACTAGTTTGTGTGGTGGTTGGATCGGGTTATGTGGTGGTTGTCCTGGTTTATGTGGTGGCTAGAGAGGTTTATGTGGTGGCTAGAGAGGTTTATGTGGTAGCTGGAGGGATTTATTTGGTGGCTTGTAATATATAATTTCAAGTAAATAAGAAAATCCTCTCAGATGAGAGGATTTTTGTTTTATTGGCCTACGATTACTTGTGTTGTTAGGGTGTTGCCGTCTACGATGTAGGTTAAGTAGAATGTGTCGCCTTTTTCTACATCCTTGAATGTTAGGGTATTGGTTCCATTGCCTGTTACGGTTGGTGCTATATTGTCCGCGTCTGCGTTAACTAGGTTGGTTGCTGTTAGTTTGATACGGCTTGCTGCAGTTTTGGAAATATCTTCTCCGTATTGATCGGTGATTTTCAATACTGCTCTTAAATCGGCTGAAGCGATATTTACGGTTGCTGTTGTTGCTGGGATTTTTATCACTTGGTTCTCAATTGTCAGGCCATTGGTTGGTTGGAGCTCAACACTACTTGCAAGTGGCTCTGCCTTTGTCACGATGATCTCTTGATCGAGTGTTACTGGCTGACGGTCAGCATTTACGATTACTTTTACTGGAACAGCTTTATCTTCTTTATCTACAATATCTTTTGTTCCTCGAACGGATAGTTTTCCGTTTAATACATTATAAATGAGATCATTATGCCCAGTGATTACGGTATATTCTGCTTTTGGTACAACGAGTCTATTGCCATCTGATGTGATTCCATAAACAATCAATTCGGTAGCATAGTTTTCTACTGTCAAATTCGATGGGTTATCGTAAATTTGTGAAATAGGTTTCATTTCATAGGAAACGATGCTTGCTTTATCGATTACTCTTAGATTCATATCATATTCACTAGATTCTTGCGATTGAGCGCTGCCTTTCGAATCTACTTTTTGTAAAGTCAGCTTGATCGCATCTGCACCTTTTTTACTGCCCGTTACAGTTACTTCGTTTTTAGCTGAAATAACTTTGTTTGTTGAAATTTTTACTTTGTCATCCATTGCATCTACTTTAACTAAGTATTTACCTGCGTTTGCTGTTGTTTCAGCTGTTGCTAGGTTTGAATCAGACAATATGAATTCTCGATCATACTGATCTAACACAATAATTGACTCTTTGTTTAATGTAAATGCCCCGCCAACTAGTAGATTTGTTTCTAAATCTTTTGTTGCTACAATCTTTTTTGCTTCTGCTTTCGCTTTAACTGTTACGAGAAGTGTTTCTGACCTCTTCGTTGCTGTTGTTGCGGATATTAGTACTTGACGATCTTTTGTTGATTTTGAAGAATCGGTTAATATTAATTTTGCTTTGCCCGTCAATGGATCGCTTTCTATCGTTGCCTTTACATTCGCATCATTCGTTGATACAGTCACGCCATTTGACTTATTTAAAGTTACTGGGTTTGTGATTTCATTGCCATCAATTCCTCGTATTTGGAAAGCCACTTCTGTCTTTTCATCTGCAACAACTAGATTTGGAGTGTTGAGTGAAATCGTATCAGCTTTCACACCTTCTGCAACTACTACCTCAAATTTAGCCGTTTTCCCGGTAGATTTTGAAGCAATTGAAATAGTTGCTTTACCAGTTTTCTTAGTTTTCGGCTGTTTTAGCTCAAGAACAGTTTGTTTTTGACCATCTATTATCAATTGTGAAAAAGTAGGTGAGGTTACGCTTTTGTTCACATCAACAATCGTTGTATCTGAAATCGAAACGGTAACGTCTTTTGCGATATCTTGAAATGGCACTTCAAGGCCGTATTGATCGATTGCCTTTAAAACTAAATGAAAGTCTTCATATGTAGCATCAGGATCTAAAGTAGCACTTGGATTCAAATCGTTATACACATTTTTAATACTCACTTCAGCTACTTTTGATAGTTCAGAAACGCGAACAATTTTAGATCCTGAGATGGAAGTCTTTGTATCCAATAAAGTGACCGATATATTATCCCCTAGCTTAAAGTTAGAGGACGCTGCAGCTTTCGAGATTTCTATAACGCCTTCAGTTGGCTTTACAGTAATGTCACTACCTGCTCCTGCCACGTCAGTGTTTGCTACTAAATTATGACTAATGGATGTCATATCTTCTCCGTATTGGTTTTCTACTTTATAAGGAATACGTACTTTACTTCCCGCAACATTCGGGATTGCAGCATTCGCTGGAAACTTAATAGCAGTCACTATTTCATCCGTTACAGTTGTAGATTTCGATAGGCTTGTCTCTGGGCTTCCAGTTACAGCAACATTATATGTTCCAGCTGTTAACCTTTCGGATAATAAAATCTTCGCTGATTTATTATCTTTTGCGAATTCCACACTCGTGATTGCTACATCTGAAGTCCCTTTTTTAACTGTAATTTTAGAAGAAGAATCGACTACTTTATTGAAAGTTACGGTTAATGCTTGAGCACCAGTAGCTTTAAAGGTTGTAATTGATGCCGGCTTTAATAGAATAACTCTTTGAAGGAATGTTGCAAATTGACCTCTAGTAGTTGTGCTTTTAGGATTAAATTTATCTAAAGCAGGGTTTGTAATATCAAAGTAATCAAGTACAGCGATATAAGGGCGTGCAGCCTCTTTGGCGTTCGCCAAATCTTTCACATCAGCTTTAAATACTTGTTTGGCTACATAATCTTCTAAGTTAGCATCTTCTCCGATATTCATCAGACGAACCAAGGCAATAGCCATATCTTCTCGGGTCATTTTTTGTTGAGCTAAAAGTTTATCTTCCGTTCCCCAAAATATCCCATTGTCTTTTATCAAGGCTGCATATTTTAATAGTTCGTCATTATCATTAGTTAGTGCTATATCTGAAAAACGTGATTTTGTCTTATAGTTTTCCGGTACCACGAAGCCCTCTGCCACTAAATATTTTCCAATTAGTTTCACTACATCGGAGCGTATTAATGTTTTGTTTGGCTTGAACGAACCATCTGGATAGCCCGTAATAACACCAGCATCCACCAATGCATAAATTGCTTCTTTATGTGTGTTGTCGATTGTATCTGAGAAACTTGCTGCGAAAGCCGTTGGTGCAATAGCTGTTGCTACTAAAGATATAGCTACAGAACTCGCTAGAAACTTATTTTGTTTTTTCATATATGAATTTCCCCCTTTTTAATGAACATCACCGCAAAAATTAGACGAAATAGATTGTTAATAGTTTCCCCTACTCCTAGTATATAACAATTTTGTTTGGATAGGGATTCTATTTTTGGAATTGTAAGCATACTTGGATTGATGGTGAAGTTTATGTGGTGGTTGATTGGTTTTATGTGGTGTATAGCAGGATTTATGTGTTGGACAATAGGTTATGTGGTGTATAGCAGGATTTATGTGTTGGACAATAGGTTATGTGGTGGATGTTTTGTTTTAAGTGGTGCCCACCAGTTTATGTGACAACTATCATTTGAGGGAAAGTAAAACTAAAAATAAGCGGCTGATTTTATACTATCTGCCGCTCTGGCAAGTCTATTTTATTTTATATATGTTAGTGAATTGATAAGAATTTTGGCCGCTTGGCCGCGTTTTGCTGTGTTTTCTGGCATGAATTTGCCGTCTGAACCACTTATAATTTTAAATGTAGCGAGCATAGAAATCGCGGCTTTTGTTTCGTCGTCGTAGTGGTCGATATCTGAAAATGGCGCTGGAATTTCCGTTGTGTATGGATTTCCTGTAACGGATTCCACTGTTCGTTTCAGCATAAGTGCCAGCTGTGCTCGTGTTACATATTCGGTTGGACGAAACTTCCCGTCGCTTCCTTTAATAATGCCATATTGATAAGCAGCTGCAATCTCTGCTTGTGTTTCTGCAGCGTAAATTCCAATGTCTTCGAATGGTGCAGCTTTATCTGTTTTAAGTTTTAATGCGTTTACGATGATTGAAGCTGCTTGTGCACGTGTAATTTTATGTTCTGGTTTAAATGTACCATCTGGATAACCCTTCACTACTCCAGCAGCCACGGCTTGTGTAATATAGTCCTTTGCCCAGTGTTGTTGAATATCCGGGAAAATTACAGGTGTTACTCCAGTAGTAATTGCAGCAGTTGGGTTCACTGTACTCGCATTGCCGGAAGCATCTAAAGCTACTACTGTAAACGTATATGCTTTATTTTCTTCTAGATTTCCTATTTCATATGTGAGTATGTTTCCAGTTACTTGCCCTACTAATTCTTTCCCATTATAGATTGCGTAACCAGCTACTCCTGTATTGTCAGTCGCAGGCTTCCAACTCAATGTTGCATTTGTTTTGTTGGAAACTACTATACTTAGAGTATCCTTTGAAACCCATGGATAGCTTTCTACTAATTTCTGATTGAATAAGTCTGAAACTACCTTATAACCTGCTTCACTTAAATGGATATTTTTCGGATTTGGTAGGTTTGCTGCGTAATTTTCTGCAATTTTTTCAGCAGTTGGGATGAAAGCTGCAGTAGTGCCAGTCATGCCAGTTTGAATTGCCCCATTTAGTCCATTCATTAACTGAGCAATTTGGGTTTGGTACTTCTCATCCATTTGTGGGAATGGATTATAATAGCCCATTACATATACTTGAACATCTGGATTTAGCTTATAGATAGCTTTTAACATTTGGCTATAATTAACGCCAACCTGTTGGATAGAAGCCATGATTTTTGCTAAATCTACCGTTGGAACACCAGTAGTAGCATCTACTTTAAAGTATGGTAGAATATCATTTGCTCCAGCACTAATAGTGATAATATCTGCTGCTGCGATAGACTTATGCAACTCAGCAGTATCGCCTTCATTGCCAATTCCAAAAACTGGCTTGGTCACATTTGCTTGAAGATCCTTTAAAATATCTGAGGTCGTATAACCTGGCAAAGTAAAGCCTTTGTTGAATGAGTTCAAAACATCCTTAGATTTCAAGGCCTCTGCGATGAAATCCGTATAGCCACTTCCAAGCTTACTATCTGGCGTAACACCAGTAGCCAACGAATCTCCAAGTGCTAAATAATTTACCGGAGTAACCCAAGTTGGTGTTTCTGTATCCGTTTCAGCTGCAAATGAAAGACTTGGAATAGCTACTAGCTGTAGTACAAGTGCAAGGACAAACAATAATCTAAATTTCTTCAATGCTTTTTTCAATTCTCTACCTCCCTTTCCCTAAATAAAAAACTATATTACAGATAATTATATTCTATTTTAGAGGTTCATAATCCTCTATCCTTTCCTAAGAAAATCTATCTGCTAGAGCCGCAAAAAACAAGTGTCTAATCATCCAAAGTACAAAGAACTAATACTAATATAAAGAGTGCATATTATATATTTCACACACAACACGATACTTGCGTTCACCTGGTGGATACTTGCTTTCGATGGAGCGGTACTTGCGATTTGGTGATGTTTACTTGCGGTTCTGTTTGAGTTACTTGCGCTCAGTGGAGATTTACTTGCGGAATAGGAATTTATACCACATTTTATTGTTTAACAAATAATCTGCCCAAAAAGTTTGTGAATATTTTTTCACATTGTGCTCGAGTAGTTGAATTTGATGGGTGTCCTACTGTAAAAGCTTAAATAGGATATTTTTATCCATCTCATATTCACCATAGTCTTGACGAAAACGAAAAAGCTGCCAATGCACGATACGCCATGCATTGGCAGCTTTTCAAATCTTAGTGTCTTATTGAGCTATCTTCATCCGCCTATAATGTCTGATGATCATCAACACAATACCACCCGCCACAAGTAAAGTACCTAACAACATCAGAATAATTATATTTGTCGATGTGGGAGGGAGGTTGGACCCGCCTGGTGTTGGACCGACACTTGCAACATGTCCCATTGTCATAGCTTGAACCGTCGTACCTTCTTTTCCTTCCGCCGTAAAAGAGAAAACAAAAGCCGATTCAAGTCCTTGAAAATCATTTCCAAGATGCTCTGGAAAACGAATAGTGATATCTAAATTTTCTTCAGTGCCACTCGTTAGTTCTCTTTCAGGCAATGATTCAAATTCGGCCAGTTTCCCTTGATACAATTCTTTGTCACCTGCTTTAACTTCCAGCAATAACTCATTGAAAAGCTTTTTTTCTCCACTGTTTTGCAACTGCATATAGTAAACAAAATCTTTGCTTCCGGAATTCTGAACTGTAATGGTCCGAGGTGCCCAATCACCGGGCTTCATGTTGCTAATATCAAATAAATTCTCTTTTGATGAAAGACTGATGTCTAATTCATTCTCAGCCGTGTCGTTTTCAGCTGCAAATACATTTGTCACGGGATAGAAACAGATCATACTCAACAAAAGAAGAAATGGGAATAACCGATAGAATTTGGTCATGGTAATACCTCCTTACATATTCTATAGACCAATTCAGGAAGTACTTTTTCCGCCATCTTCCCCTACTATGTCTACTTGTTCTTTCGGACGCAATTCCATAACAGATATCACTTTCCAAATCGTAAATGCGGAATAGATCAGCAACAGGAATCCAGGTATCAAAAGAAGTAATGCGCCATTCTTAGACTGCGAAAAATTAATGAAGTATCCAACGTAAGGTAATGTGAAACCGGTGTATTTTGCTACCACATTGTCTGAAAGAACCGGATTCATATCCTCCGCATTGTTGTTATCTCCTTTTGTCCGGTAAAGTACGGAGTCACCAGTTCTGACTACCTCTGTGATTCTGTGTGTAATCAAAATGTCTTCTTCTGCCTGGAATGTAATGACATCGTCTTTTTCGTAGCCAGTTTTAACTACAGCCGACTTGACGGCGATGATGGAGCCTGTTTGAATCCCTGGTTCCATCGATCCCGACAGAACTGTTTTTAATTGGTATCCAAAAAATTCTGGTTCTCCACCCGAGGCTTTCGATATTACTACTATGGTAGCTACGCTGATAAGTAGAATCATCAATATGCCGGAGACAATGTTATTTACCCACTTTTTTATCTTTTGCTTTTTATTCGTTTTAGGTTTCGTTCTCATTTATATCACCTTCTGCTTTCTTTATGTTTTTACTTATTTTACGGCGTCGGTTATTTCGTTGTTTTCTAAATTAACATCTTTTTTAGAATCCTTTTCAGTCGAAATCTCATCCTTGGATTCTTTTACAGATTCGTCATTGATCTTTGGTTCTTTTTGACTTTCATCGTTGGACTTCTGTTTCTCATCCTCTTTGCTATCTTCCACGTCTGCTTTATTCGCGTTTCCTTTCTCCGCTTTATTGTTTCCATCTTCTAATTCATTTTGTTTCTCAATAATCGGTTCGATCGTTTCTACGTCTTCTGGTGCTTTTTCTTTTTCATTTTCCACATTAGGTTCATCATCTTTATCCTTGCAGTCTGCCTTGGCTTTCTCACTTGAAGCTGCATCTTTTTCCTTGCAGTCGACCTCGCCTACAGCATCCTTTTCATCTTTGTCCCCACAGTCAATCTCATTTTCGTCGCTTGGTATTACATCCTTTTCACTTTCTTCTATAGGATTATCTTCGTTGTCCTCGGGGTCGACAATGATTTCCTCGCTCGGTAACCCATCTTTCCCGGTTTCTTCCTTAGAATTGTCATCTTTGTCCTCACGGTTAAACTCGATTTCCTCTCTCGATCCCTCATCAATTGTGTATCCCTCACCACATCCATTAACAAGTACTTGCGGAACTTCCCATGTACCAGCAGTGATTGTCTGAGAGACCTCCGACTGGCTGCTGAGATATGCGGATGTGTCTGATGACATATAACCGACGCCAAAGATGGCTAAGTAACAAATGAATGCAATTTTTAAATACAGGAAAAGGTCGTGTTTCTTTTTCTTATATCTGCGTCTAGGTTTGCTTTTCAATCCGATTCCGCCTCTCTAATTTTTATCGTGGAATATACTTAAATATATTCCTCAAAACATAAAATTATTGTTATATGTTGAGAAATATACATAAGGAAGGGCACCGACGGATTAGTGAAATAAAATAAGGGAGGAGAAGAGCTCTCCTCCCAGAATTTATGTTACTTCGCTGATCCTGCTGTCTGTTGCGCATTAAACTTCCACGTTAAAGATAGGTTTGCTTTTTGGTATGCATTTTGGTCTGCACCATTATCTTTAAATCTAAATTTCACGTACATATTATCTTTTGTACCCGCTAGTAATCCGTCCTGTTCTCCACCCTGCCATCCTAACCATCCTCTAGGGGATGTATTATCAACGGCATCTAGCGATAATGCTCTTAATTCATTTAAAGTCTTGGAAGCAATCACATTGCTGTCACCTAGTATACTGCCTTTATCCTCGTTTCTAAGGAATTCTACTACGATGTGATCTCCAAAACCTGCTACCGATTCAGTATATTCAGTAGTCAAAAATACTTTAGAAATATCAAGGGTACCTTTGTTTTCCAATTTAAAAGTACGATTCATCCAGTCACCAGGCTTCAAATTGTCCACTTTAATAAAAGTTTCGGGATTCACTGCCAAATCCAGCGTACCAGCAGCAAATGTATTATTCTCGCTTACTGCTACATCATTGAAATAAGCATAAGTTCCTCCGCCAATCATACTAATAGCCAATCCACCAGTTAAAATACCCATTGCTAACTTTTGTTTAATACCCATTTTTAATTTCCTCCAATTAATTGTAGTTTTTAGTTTTGTTATTGCTGGGCCTTACTCGTTTTCTTTTTCAAACTTTGTTTCGAAGTTACTTTTGCTAAGGGAGACTTGGTTCCATGCACCATTTCATAGTCCAATAGCTGTTTTGCTTCGAGTGTTTCACTTTGTCAGAGGTGGTTTATAACCCCACTCTAGAGAAGTCTTTAGCTAAGACTCTTATTGCATAACTAGTTCCTCAGCCTGTAATAGCGATAGATAAAAGAAGTATAATGCCACTATTCTTTGATATTCAATTCTGTATTTAAGCACCTCTCTTTATGTAATTCACCTCTTCCTTTAGATTTCGTTTTGATGCTCATGCAATGGAACTAACTTCAGTATATACAGTGAGAAACAATCGAGCCTCCCTCAAATGGGTAGTTTTTGGCTCTTCAGTATTCTCCTTTTGGGTGATACCTTGGTATACTTTCGTACCATTCAAGATGATATCCATACCAACCCAAAAAAGAAAAACCCTGCAGAGATTCCTCTCCACAGAGCCTTCCTATCAATCTTCAACTAAATTCAAATCCAGTTTCTTTAGAAACAAATTATCTGATTTTTTTTAGAGCTTGGCACAAAAAAATTTACCAAATTAGTTCAGCAAATTCGGGGTGGTCGATGAATGGGTTTCGATTGCCTTGCCATTTTTGGATGACGTCGTTGCGGTTACGTTCGAATTCGTCTACTGGATCTTGTTTATGCCATTCAAGTAGGACTGAAAGTTTGCCGTGGTATGGTGCACTTCCATTACCTAGCTTTTCATTCAATTCTAGGTCTACTTTATCGCCTTTTTCATAGCGTGTTGCCATATAGAATAGAATTCGTGCAACATCACCTTTTACGCGATTTGGTGGTTCAAAAGAGTTAGAAGTTCGTTTACATTCAGCACAATTTTTTACCGAACTCCCACCATTTCCAAAATCTAAACTCCCTCTAGAGCTATTTACTTGCATATCTGTTGGACGCAGGTGATGAATATCTGAACCTGGTCCATTACTTGTGCCAAAATTTCCATGTGATTTTGCCCAAGTATGCTCTCGGTTCCATTGTCCGACATCTCCGCCGTTACTACTTTTTGAACGTGAATCTCCAGAATAAAATAAAATAACATTGTTTTTATTCTTAGGATCTTCATCTGTTTCGCGAAGTGCTTCCCATGCTTTATCGTAAGAAAGTTGAGTATGATCATCAATAATTTCATGTAATGCTGTTTTTAATGCTTCGCCTTCTTTACCGAATGCATCTTGATAATAGACATCTAAAGGAGAATCAATTGAAGTTACATTTACACTAAAATTTGTAGTTACACTTTTTTCACCATCTGAAGCCGTCACCCCAACAATATGGCTTCCCTTTTCAAGGGTAAGCTTTAGAGTAGATTCAGTTATAGTCCCTTTAGTAGAAGTAAAAGTCAGTTTATCATTCTCCAGATCAGAAAAATGATCTGTTAATAAGATGGAAATAGACTCTCCAACTTTTATCGTTGCATTAGGAATTTCCTTTTTCACTATAGGTGCTTTGTTTCCACCAGGTAAAGAAGGAACCTCAATGGGTTCCCCTTTCACATTTGTAAATTTAATTGTATTTGCACTTGCATCATTGATATATTCAATTTCTTGAATACTTTCAGCACCACGGATTTCCTTCACGTTAGTACCATCAATGATAACTTTTTTGACTGTTGTAGCTTTGAAATCAATAATTGTCCCAGCATTTGCTGGTTTAACCGTGACAGAATGCTTTGCAAAACCTTCTCCTTGGAATTCACCATAAGCTCCAGTAAATAAAATACCTTCTGTAATAGTCGACTGATCATCCAGTATTACCGATACACTTGGTTTACCAATCGTCAATTTTTTAGTCGTAAGGTTTTTGATGTCATATGCTTTTTCAGCCTCAATAGGTTCTTCAACATCATCAGCAAGTAAATCAATTTGAACCATTACAGGGTCGTGGTCACTTGCGCGTCCAGCCATATCTGTAAAGTCTGCATTGATATGAAGAATATCAATTTCTGTTTTCTTTACAAGGTTGTTAGTAACTAAAATATGATCTAGTACTTGTGAGTTTCCTTGGAATACATATGTGTAACGATCAGACGTTTCCACTTCATTGATCATATTCTTCATGTGATCACCTTCGTGGATTTTTAATGCATCAGAGAATTGGAAGTCATTAAAGTCACCAAGAGATACAACATTCGCATCTGGATTTTTTGTTTTAATGTCCTTAACAAAATTAGACACTACGTTTGCAATTTGTTCACGTTGCGCTTCACTTCCATAAACGGGTGGTTGTTGTGAACCGAATAATGGAGTATCTCCATTTTTTGAGTTCCAATGGTTCGCAATGACAACAACACTTTCACCTTGGAAATTAAATTGTGCTGCTAAAGGTTTACGGCTACTATTGAATGCAGCATTGTTTGGATCAATTCGTCCAGGGTTTAATGTTAATTTCTCATTTACGTAACCAACAGCGGTTGTTGCATTTCCTGCAGTAATTCCTTCTGGTAAGGACACACGCTCAGCATTATATAAGAAACCTACGCGAATATTAGCATCAGGTGCCCCACCGTCTTGGTTTTTCACTGGGTCGATATTCAAATATTTATATTTCGGTCCGCCTGCATTTTCAATCTCAGTGATCAGTCTTTGATAACTTTGGTCAGCATTAGAATCACCAGCAGTTTGACCGTTATTGTCTTGGACTTCAGTCACTCCAACAATATCAGGACCTTGCATATCTTTTGCAATAGCTCTTGCTAATTTTTTTGCTTTATCAACTGTCGTTGACTGTGTATTATTAGAGAAATTTTCTAAGTTATAAGAAGCAATCGTTAATTTGTCATCTTCTTTAACAATCTTTGTTTGTTCTGGTTTTGCTGTTCCTTTTGAATGCTTTTGTTTCATCTCATCTAAAGAAACATAAATTTTATAGTTTTGGAATGAATAACCAACTACTCCATTGATCGGCCCTGTAAATTTATCACCAGTCGCCACTTCAAAATCACGTGCTGAACTGTTCGGCTCTAAACGGAATTGGATACGATCTACGTTTTGGTTATCTTTTTCTAGCAAAATTCCACCTTGTAAAGAATTTGTTTGTTTGCTTTCAAGAACAGTTACTATATCTCCGTGTTCTTGTGGAGCCACTGCTTTGACATTACCAACTTCTACACGCATTCCTTCAATACTTTCCCAGAAATCAAGTGCGTCTACATCTGGGTTAAATTGAGCTAGTTGATCACTGTCTATAGATTGAGTCGGTAGGTTCTTTTCATCAATGATGATTGGTTTTGGTAAGTCCATACCTGATTGAATAACTTTAACATTACCACCTTGATCATCACGAACATTGATTTGCGTTGTTTTCATATCAGTTAATTGACGTTCGTTACCCGCATATCCATCATAAACATACTCACTTACTTTACCAGTAACAGATACTAAATCCCCTACATTTACTGGCCAAGCATTTTTGCCACTAAAAAGAAGAATTGCTTCAGACGTTTTTGCATCAGTATCGGCAAGTGCGTCTGGTGTTTGTATATGGTAGTAATTTGCAGTACCTAATTTGAAAGAATATGTTACAACACCTTGAATATTTTCTACATTTTGACCTTCAAATGATGATTTGTGGTTAGCCCCTTGAATGTCGTGGATCTGCAGGCTATCTGTAATTTTATATTCGAAAGTTTTTACTTCACTGAACTTCGCATCAGCGGTTTTTACAACTGCTTTGATTGTCGTATCTTTTGTAATTTCGATTGGCGCTTCGTATTTTACACCATTAGCTACTGGATCTGATTCATCTATCGTGTAAAGAATCTCAGCATTAGATGTGTTTGAAGTCAATGTAACTGTTTTGCTTTCTACATATGTTCCGCTATCCGGATTAGCAAAAACAGGTTGGATAACAGAGCTATCAGCAATAATATCTTGCTGAGAACGTGGGATGATTTGGTACGTATCTTTAAACTGAGACACAATACCTGTGATTGATTCATATGTTGTGCTTTCAGCAAGACCTAGATCACCGTTTTCATCACGAACTGCAACTGTCGCACCATCTGCTATTGCAGTGTAATTACCTGAACCAGCATTTGCAGTGAGTGTTACGTTATTAATCGTTACTAGTTTCGATTCATTTTCTTCCACTAATTTATCTCCAGTGATAACTACAGGTGCTGGAACACTAACATTATTACCTTTTTCCACTATTGATGCAGGATCAATTTGTAAAAGACTGTTAAACTCTTTTAAAGTACCTTTTAGCGTAACTTCATCACCAATTTCAATAGCAAGTGCTGTTGGACGTACAGCGATTGCTGCTGTTTGATCTTGGAGTTGAATCGTATTTTTTAGCTTAGCTGTTACGATCCCTTTTACAGTTACTTCTTGATTTAATGCTTGTTTACGTGCATCTGCGATTGACATTACTTCAACAGGTACTTCAGGATCTGCTGCCGCAACTGCTGTTGTCGCATCACTTGTTATAGATGTTTCATTTTCACCTTTTATGATGACTTTAATAAATTGGCCTTCTTGTTCTGTAGCTAATGCTAATGTTGCATTTGTAGCACCATTTATATTTGTGTAAGTACCGTCCGCTGTATCAGACATTTGCCATTGGTACGTTACATTTGTTGCACCTTTGTTTGCTGAAGCTGTTAAAGTTTCGCCTACTTTTGCCGTTCCAGTGATTGTTGCCGATGTTACTTCAACTGGCTCAGTTGGTTCTGGAGGTGTTGAACCATCCATAATATGGGAGCCTAAATTCGAAAAGTCATCTTGTGGAAGACTTGACCACTCAATAGATGGATCAAATGAGTCGTTAGTTACGGTGTCACCAGATGTAACTGAACTGTTGCGGATAAGTGTCATTTCTGAAGTAGCTACATCATTTGCTTTCCAGTTAGTTCCTGGATCAATCCCTACTTGTCCCAGAGAATCAACTACATCATCCATTTTCTTCAGAACAATAGCATCGTCGCCATTAAATGTTAATACTTGACCACCTACTTGGTCTCCTACACTTTTTATACCATTGGCTGCCGAAGAATTATAAACTACATGAACGTCTCCATTAGCTAATGTACCTGTTAACGGGACAGTATAAGTTGCTGTATTTTTTCCATTATTATATTGCTCCAACTTATAATCACCCAAATTAACTACAGAGCCAGTCCCGTTATAAATCTCTATTGCTTTGTTATCTGAACTACCCTCAATATACTCCGAAATAATCAAGTCCGTTGCATTCGTAGCGGCTACTACATTTGATGGTATTGCTGGCAGAACTAAACTGGCTACTAAACTAGCTGATAAAAAAGCTTTAATTGGTTTTTTCCAATTCCTTTTACTCATCTAAACAATTCTCCTTTTATAGGGATTTTTTTGTTAGTTATTTAGATTGCGAAACCTTCTACCGCACGTGCAGAAGGTTTCGCAAAAATTGTTATAGTACTACATTTCCATCTTTTGCATCTAAGCCTTCAATCTTAATGTCACCGTCAACTCCAGTGAAATCTACATCACCTGTAATAGTTACATTTGTGAGTGTTAATGTTCCGCTATTCGTACCAGTTAAAATTAGGTCACCGTTTACTGTTGCATTCTCAAGAGTTGTAACTTCTGAAACGTCAACGGAAATATTACCTTCATGCGTTTTACCAGAGAAATCTTCTGCAGGAACTGGTGTTACTGGAATTGCAGTTCCTTCAAATTCATATACTGCAACTGTTCCTGACATTTCGTGTGTTACTGCAAGTAATGCGTTACCTGTTGGGCTCTCAGAAGCTGGGATAAATCTTAAACCTTCTGGAGCTACATCTCCTGCAATATCTTGAGAGAAGTCACGACTTGTAATAAACGTCACAAATTCTGGACTTGATGGATTAGTAAGATCATAAACCATAATACCGCTGATGCGTTCTAAAGCGATAAATGCATAATTCTTTCCATTCATTTCCCCAGTTACTACCGATTCTGGTTCTGGACCTTTACTATTACTGCGATCGTCTACTTCTACATTGTTGTTACTTACGTTGAAGTATTGTTTTAATCTTGGATCATTTGCAATGATAGATTCGAAATCACTTCCACTATCAAATGCTAGCTCCATTGTGTCTGCATTAAAGATAGAGAAGCTACGTCCGCCGTAACCATAAAGCGCTTCGTATACAGTTTTATCTTCGCTTAATCCATTTTCAATCGTCACTTTGTAATCTGCTAGCTTTGTTAAATCAAATGCATCTAGCTCTTCTTGTGTATAACCAGCATAATTTTCTGCATTTAATTTAACCTCTTTACCGATTTTTGATAACTTTTTCTCTTCGCTGTATGCACCGTAGTCCCGGGCATCTCCTTCATTCGGTGTAACAATATATGTCTGATCCGCTACGGTAAACGTATCAATTGCATCTGGCATATAGAATGAAAGAATTGGTTGTTTCTCTAGTTTTACTGCTCCATCCTTGAGAGCATCTAGTTCGTTGCCTTCTACGGAGTGATCTTTCACGCCAAGACCCTTAACATCTAAAATCTTATTTGTTACAAGGTCTACTGTTGCTACTGCGTTATTTTCTTGTAATGAAACATAAGCTGTTTTACTGTCTGCAGAAACAGTTACATATTCTGGTTCTAGTTGCTCTAAAATTGTACCTTTAGAACTAACACGAACATGCTCATCTAACATCTCCTCTGTAAAAGTCAGCGTATCTACTGTAAATGTTGCTAAGTCAATGATTGAAATGGAGCCTTCTGGATCTACAGAATAGTCATCATTTGGTTCCCCTTCATTTGCCACAATTGCTTTTGTCCCATCGGGAGTGAATGTCACCATGTCTGGTAATGCACCAACTTCAACTGCTTGTACAAATACACCTGATTTTGTTGCAAAAACGATATGCCCATTATCTGTTTTTGGATTACTTACTGCAGAAATAGCGATTAAATCCTCTGTTGGATGTGATGCGATACTTGTAATGTCGTCTACGCCTTCTACCCCATACTCAGATAATAATATTTGTTTACTAGATTCTACTTCTGTTAATTGTTCTGATTGTAAATCAGCAAAGGAAAGGATATTGAATCCACCAGCTGCACCGTTAGTGACAAATGCAAGCTCTTTTTCTGCATCATATGCCATAATTTCCGTCCCGCCTTCGCCTTGTCCACTATCATAGCGAGCAATTTGAGAGACTGCTAATCTTCCAGGGTTCGTGTTATAGAATCCTGTGATTGGATCTGGACCTACAACTTGTCCTGCAACGTCTACAATACGACCTTTAATTTCAGTTGGAATTGTTGTTAAAGTTTTCAAATGGTCAGCAAAGTTTTCCCAATCTGAAAGTCCTAGATCCTTTACTTTTCCTGCTTCATAAATTTCTTTGAAGACATCATAGTTGTCTCCGCCTTGAGCTGTAAAGTAATTCGTTGCTATTGTATATGTTTCTGTGTCTACTATTCCTGTGTAACTTCCATCTGCATTTTCGTATGAGATAGATACAACACGTTCGCCTTTAGGTTTAGAAGAATCAAATTCTACTTTTGCACCAGCCACATGTAAGAAACCACCGTTTTCAAGTGGGTAAACACCTACACTCGTTTCAAACGCTTCTTTTAGTTGTGCACCGGTAATCTCCATTGTAGATAAGGTATTTCCGAAAGGTAGTACTGTGATTACTTCACCTACCGTAATTGGTCCAACATCAATACTTTCGCGAATTCCTCCACCATTTTGGAATGCCATTATCACTTCTTGGTTAAGTGATTTAGCTTTTGCCAACATCCCATCTGTAATAAGGTTTCCAAGTATCGTTTCGTTTTTACGAACACTTGGTTTAGTGTTGTCTCCATTCGTACGAGGGTTTTCTAATACAACCTTTGCACTAACTCCAATTTCTTCTTCAGCAATTTCATCAACTGCTGGTTTATATGTTTCTAGTAATGTTTTAGCTTCTGGATCTTCCTCAAGGCCTTTAACCTCAATTAATTTCCCTGCTTGTCCAACGACTTTTCCGTTTTTATCAAACTCCACATCCAGTGTACCTAGGAAGTCTCCTTGGGAGGATGCTTGTACGATAATCGTTTTGTCTTTTGTAGCACCCGTTTCATCTTTATCTATTACTTTTGGAGTTGCTAGTTTTGTATGACTATGTCCGCCTATAATAACGTCAATGCCGTCTACTTGAGCTGCTAGAGTTAAGTCATTGTCCACCGCTGGGTTGTCATCATAACCAATATGGGAAATTGCAACAATTTTGTTCACTCCCATATCTTCAAAAGCTTTCACCGCTTTTTCAGCTTCTACAATATAGTCTGTAAATGTTACTTGTCCTGGGCTAGAAAGGCCTTTCGTTTCTTCAGTCGTTAGCCCAAAGAACCCTACCTTCTGACCATCTACTTCTTTCACAATACCGTTATAGATTTTTCCATTTTCAGGCGTACTTGATACTAAGTCACTAAACAGACCTTGTAAATTTTCATCTTTCGAAAAATCTGCGTTTGCACTAACAAATGGGAAATGAGCCCCTTTTATAAAGTCAGCTAATGCTTTATGCCCTTCTTCAGATGAACCAAGGTCAAATTCATGATTACCAAAAGTCATTACATCATATTCTGCTAGATTCATAAATGCTAAATCGGCAAGCCCTTTGTACTGATTGAAATATAGAGTTCCCGAGAATACATCTCCAGCATCTACTAATACTGCACTTGGATTTTGTGCTCTTTCATTTTTTATGGCTGTAATACGTTTAGGTGCAGTTTCTACTTTTGCATGTGTATCGTTTGTATGCATTAAAGTAAGTTGGAAGTTTTTATCTGTACCTCCGCCATTGTTGCCGCCGTTATTTCCACTATTGTTTCCACCATTACTAGTACCGCCGCTACCGCTATTCAATTCATCAAAATTTACAATAATATCTTTTGCCGTCGTTCCTTCTGGCAGTTCAAATTTATCGACTTTTGTTCCGGCACCTAATGTGATTGCAGTACCTTTAACATCAACAATCAATTTTTCGATTTTTCCGGTTGTTCGAAGCTTTAGATCAATCTTAGTTTTGACTGTGACATTTTTGATATTGGCTGTTCCATCAATCGACATTGTATTAGGCGTGTCCACTGAAAGGTTATCCACTGACGCGTCAAGCGTCACGTTCGTTGCACCTTTTTTCATGTTCACTTTTGGCAATGTAATTCCTTTATCAGCTTTTAAATGGACATTCGATAAAAGAGTGAATTCTTGAGCTGTTGAATTACCTTTTACTTCAATTATTACTTTATTACCCTTTGACACTTCAACAGATTGGATTGTAGAGTCTGTAAAAACAAAACTTGGTTCTTTTACTTCTACAGCAGCTGCTGAAAATACTTTATTGTCTCGGCTAATTGAAGTTTTATCGGTAAGATTAGTTCTCCCTAAAACCTTGATATCAAAAGCTTTGAAACTATTTTCTACTTCTTTCCCTATTTCTAAATCTTTTTCAATCGTTAAATTTTTCAAAGAAACATAGTCACCATTAACACGTACTGTCCCTGCAAATTTAGTTCCTTGTCCATCTAGTACAATATTGTTTGCTTCATTGCCATTCGCTGTAAGTTCAATTGAATCAATTCCAACGATTACACCGTCTTTAACTGTATATTCCAAAACCGATCCTAAAAGAGCTGCTGAATTTGAAGCATTCATAATTTTCTTCAAGTCCGCTGACAAAGCATATGTTCCAGAAGATAACTCAACTGACTCATTTGTTACGCCAATCAATTTTGCCGTCTTTTGTACTGGGGATTCACTGCGCACAATAAACGAAGCCATTTGTCCTCTAGTAACGTAAGCGTTTGGCTCAAATGTAGTTGGAGTGGTTCCAGTTGTAACTTCATTAGCGATCAATGCTTGGACATAATCTGCGTACCAGTGTTCAGCTTTAACATCTGTAAATGGCGTATTTGTTAGCTTTACTTCCTCTAGTTTAAAAGCAAGACTAATAATTTTAGACATCTGTGCACGTGTAAGAGGTTTACCTGGCTTAAACGTTTTGTCATTATACCCATCGATTATCCCTGCTTCTACAAGTGCTGCAATTGGTCCATAATACTCATCCGTCACTTTCACATCTTTGAATCCTGGGTTTTTCACATTTTCTATATTCATCTCAAGAGTTTTTGCTATAACGCTAGCCATTTGTCCCCGAGTTACAGATTGATAAGGTTTAAAAGTACCATCGCCAAATCCTTTTACAATTCCTCTAGAAGCCAAACTTATAACACTCTCATAGAAATAATTACTTTCAATGTTCTTTACATCCGAAAACGAAGGAGCTACCACCTCTTCGGCTTGTGTATGTACTGGTACAGCTGTTGTAATCGTTCCAGTTGCCACCACCGTAGCTAATGTCGCACCGAACAATTTTTTCTGATATGAACTAGCATGTTTCTTCATATACTGACCTCCTCTAGTCATGGGATCAGATTAATCCCTAAATAAAGATTACCACGCTAAAATTAAGTTACTGTTAAGTGATTGTTAATACTTTCCTCCTATAGAAGCTAATGATAAATTAACTGTATTTTACCCAAAATTATAGGAGCAACTATCGAAAAACCCGTGCTCCCTTTCATTTTATGGGTTATTTTGGGATACATGTATTTTCTATGAATAGTTTTAACTTTAGTAGAGTATTATATTTTTGTAAAAAACATTAAGCTATAGATTTTGTGCTTTTAAAACAAAAATAGACAAATAATTCTTACGACCGGATAAACATATAAAAACATCCCTGTAGAAGATTCTCTACGGGGATGTTTTAGAAAATATTTTAACACATTAGATTTGAGTGGAAGCATCTAAAAGTTACTCAATCGTTACTGTTGTTGCGCCAAATGCGTTAGCGGTATTACCAGCTACATCACGGATATATGCTGGAGTTTTTACAGTAGCAACAGATAATGCACCAGTGTAAGTTGCATATCCATTTACTAAAGTTACAGTAGCGGTATCACCATTTGCAGTTGCGGTTACTGTATAATCATCTCCAGCTTTTAATCTATCTCCATCAACTTTAGTTATTACTAGGTCACTAGCCCAAAGAGCAGTTGACGCTGATAAGGCTTCATCAAAATCAATAGTGAAATCAGAAACATTACCAGTTGCTGTATTGTTATCTATTAATAGTTTCCCATCATTACCTTTCTCAACACTTGGAGCAATCCCATCTTTAACTGAAATGGTGAATGCCGAATTTGTAGTTCCAAATGTATTAGTTAAAGCACCAGCTGTAGCTACAACATTTAATTTCTGATTTGGTGCAAAGGAAGATGTAGTACTGTTAGCCGCAAGTGTTAATGTTACCGTTGCTTTCCCATTGTTATTTTCATAGGAAGCTCCACCAAATGTAAATGTTCCAGCAGGTGATGGATCAGCTACAGTAAACAAGGATGGATTCAATGAACCTTGTAATTCTTGGTTTAATTGGAACTTAACAGTTTTATTTGTAGCTGTCATAGCAGAATCTTTTACAAGAGAGACTTCATCTAAAGCATCATTTGATACTGGTTCTAAAATGTAATCCGTATTACTATATACATTCCCAGCAGCATCTTTAAGTGATCCACTCACACGTACTCCATCAATATTATTAATCACTGTATTACCAGCAGGTAAGCGAATCTCAACTGTTGAATTATTAATAACAACGATTGATGTACCAGCTGGGTGATTAACCATTACGTCCTTATTACGTAAACTATAGTTGGAAAGACTTGTCAACTCTTCTGTGCTCATCGCTTCGCTAAATGTTACTCGGATATTATTTCCGCTTTTAACTGCACTTTTAACATCCCAAGCTGTTGAATCAGGTATAGCAACGTTAATCGTTTGAGAGGTTAATTTATTTTTTTCATAGGATAAATCTTCTATATTCTTAACTACTAATGAGTATGAACCTGGTTTTAAGTTTGTAGGCAAAGTAACGGTTACAGTCTTTTTCGAATTGTCGTAATCAAAAGTAGCGCCAGTAAGTGATATAGCTTTACCAGCAGAATCCGTTAAAGCATAATTTGCTGCTAATTCAGCAGTTGTTTCATTTACTTCTTCAGAGAATGTAACAACAAATTTCTTGTCAGTAGTAGCATCTACTTTTGTAACGGAAGGGGCAGTTTTATCTAAAACTACATTTGCTGATAATTCCGCTGATGCAACGTCATTACCCCAAGCATCTTCAAAGGCATTTTCTTTTGTGTTTAAGAACAACTTTGAAGTACCCTCCGGAAGTGGTGTTGCAAAGTTCACTGTAAATGTATCAGCAAAACCATTAACTGCATTTACTGCAGTAAGACCAGTTCCTACATAATTAGCACTATTATTAACAGTATGGTAGAACGAAACATTGCCGGCGTTTGTAACTTTAACCGGTTTAGAGAATTTAAATGTGACTTGATCTGGTGCAGCTTTGTCAATTGTAACTGTCGGTACAGTGGTATCAACAGCATAGTTAAATTCTTTAGTAGTTTTAGCTACTTTATATGAAGCGTAGTCTTGGCCACCCTCTATTTCAAGTGAATGTGCACCTTCTGTAGGAGCGATACCAAATTCAACTACTGCTCTAGAGCGATTGGAAGGATCAATTGTAACAGCTGTAGAAATAGATCCATTATCTAATTTAACAGTTGGTGCAGCTGCCAAAGGTTCAGAGAAGTTAATCTCTACTGAACGTGGACCAACTGTACGAAGCGTTTCAACTGTTGGTGCAGCTCTATCAAAGAATGTAACATTTCCTTCGTATTTTTTGTTAGGCACATTTTTTTCATTTACTACATCTTCTACAGTAACTTTCACTTCGTCTTGTTGACGAGCTTCCTTTCCAAGCGTTATAAGTACAGTTTTTCCTTCATCTTGTAGTTTTACAGAACCGTTTGTTAAATCTGCAGTAGCACCAGATGTTACATCAGCTAATGAATAATTTGCAATATCTTCAGCAGATGCTTTATCTACTTTTGAGTTGAAAGTAATAGAGAACTGTTTTAAGTTATCAGCATTTACGGAAACCACTTCCGGAGTTGGGTTATCAACTACTGGATGGGCAACATCAAAAGAACGGTTCAAGAATGAAGCCATTTGACCACGTTTAACATCACCGGTTGGATTAAATGCAGTAACTTCGGTTACACCATTTTCAGATAAAATATTAATATATTTTACAAATTGTTGTTGTGCTTTAGCATTGTCCGTAACTTTCGACTCCACTCCAGCAAGATCCTTTAAACCAAATCCGTTCACAAGAACTTGTGCCATTTGTTGACGAGTAATGTTGTTTGCAGGCATTAGGTTGTTATTGCTACCTTTGAAGATTCCAGACTCTTTTACGATTAAAGAAGCGTAATATAATTCTTTGTCACCATGAGTTGCAGGAACGTCCTTAAATGGTGTTACTTTATCTGCTAATTTGTTAGCAGTAACATACTCTTCGAAATTTTTATAGTCAGATTGAGAAATTACATATTTCGCAAGAGATTTCACTACACCTTTACGGTCGATAGAGTTTTCAGGTTTGAAAGTACCATCTTTATAACCATCAAATAGTCCACGTTCTACAGCTTGCATAATTGCAGCGTAGTGTGTATGCGTTGAAGCGACATCAGAAAAGTCAGTTCCTGCGCTTTTTACCTCTGCTGCAAAAGTAGTTGGTACGATTGCCGTTGCTACTAGTGTAGCTGTAGCTGCACCAGCTGAAAACTTACGGTATTTCGTTGGTTTGTTAGCCATGTATAATTTCCTCCTCATCTTAGGTTCCAATTTCTAAAATTTTTAGCTAGTGTAATAGAATTTTTCTTCTATTACACTACCTGTACTATTTCCTTTGATATAGGATATAAACGTTAATAATGATATTGTGCAATATGTAAGGTTATTGAAATTTTTGTAATGTAGGGGTTCCTTGTATAAAATGCTAGATTCCTTTACTAATCTCAAACTAACAATGTTTACTCTTCTGAGACAGGCTGATTCTCCAGTAGCTACATTTGCTTCTGTTTCTTGACTTCACATTTTATCCCAATGATCCCTCCTCAAATAGAAAAAGCCCTATCTCCACTTAATGAGTTAGGGCTGATATTACAATCCTTCTATTAAATTTAAAATGTTTAAAAGTCATTCATTACGGATTAAAGGCAAAAGAAAAACCCCGCAGAGATTTCTCTCCACAAGGCATTCTCTCATTCAATTATTTCATTCAACAGAAAATAATTATTTGAATTGTTTTTAATAAGGATTATTTAGAAACAGAACCGTCTTTAACTTTGTTCTTATTAGCATCAAATAGGTTAGCTGATTTAAACTCAACAGCAATGCTATCTGTTAGTGCAAAGTCATTAGTTGTCTTAACAGTTAGCTTGCCATTAGCTGCTACAACTGAAGCAGGAACTACAGAAGCATCAGCAATCTTAACTGTTAAACCAGTAACAGTAGCTTGGTCAGCAATTGCTTCAGAGAAATCAACAGTAAATGTTTTGCTATCTACTACAGTTACTTTAGAAGCTACTGGAGCAACGCTTTCTTTTAGCACAACTGGAGTTGTAGCTTTACCGTCTTTAAGCGTGTTACCTTTAGTATCTACAACATTCTTAGCTTCAAGAACATAGCTACCATTAGCAGTGATAGAACCTTCAGGTAATGTGAATCTTACTTTTTTAGTTCCATTTACAAACTGAAGTTGAGTTCCTGTAGGTAATACTTTTCCTCCAAGAGTGTAGTTAGCTACTGTTGTTGCTGAAGAAGTAACATCTGCAGCATACTCAACAGTGAATACTCTATTGTTAGTAGCATCTACTACAACTGGTGTAGTGCCATAAACTAATGAATCTGTAACTGTACCAGGTGTAGCTTGGAAAGTACCAGTTGCAACATTAAATGTAATTGTCTCTGCATTTTTATTTCCAGTCAAATCTGCTACTGCTCCAGCAGCCAATTCGAATGAGTATGTTGAATTGCTATCTAGGTCAATAGAAACTTTAACAGTATTTTTTTCAGAACCTTCAACTTTACCGTTACCATCAACATCAAAACCAGTTCCTGCAACTTCATTTACAGCTGTTACATTTCCAGTTGTATAAACAATACCATTCTTAGTATTAAGAGTTAAATCACCGTTTACTTTTACAGGCTCATTGAAAGTAAGGTATAAAGCATCTTCGTCTGTAGTAACAGTTGTATTATCTTCTACTAGCATTTTAGATGAAGTAGATGAAAGAGTAGCAGGAGTTGAATCTATAGCTAGAGTTGCATCGAATTCAAAAGCATCTCCAGCGTTACCAGCTAGGTCTTTTTGTCCTTCTACTTTAACTTTTGTATTAATAAATTTAGCTCCACCTAAAACAGATACTGCATCTACAGTAAATTTAGTTTTATCAGTAGCATCTTTAATATTAGCATCAGTCAAGTAGAAATCAGTAGTTCCTACAGTTACTTTTGCATACTCATTACGACCTGAAGTCCCATCAAGATTTTGTTTAGACAATTCTTCTGAGAAATCAAAAGTGATTTCAGTACCGTTAACTGTAGTAGATACAGTTGGGTTTGAATTATCAACTACTGGCTTAGCTACTGTGAAGTTAACAGCGATAGGGTTAGAGATATTGTTAGCGAAGTCCGTTGCTCCAACAACATCTACTTTATAAGACTTATCAGCAGTTAAACCTGTAATTGTTAGTGTTTTACCAGATAAAGTATATTGAGCAGGAGATGCAAGTTGAACACCATCCAAGCTTACAGTTCCTTCGCTTTGTACAGGCTCATCAAAAGTGATAACTGCTGTAGTTCCTTTTGCTTCAACAGATTTAATATCAACAGGAGTTGTATCTGCAAATGTTAGCAACTTGTTGAACTCTGAAGTTAGAACAGTAGCATCTGCTTTTGTTTTGATCGGTGAAACAGTAACTTTAGCATTTGATACTTTTAACTCATCAGCAGTTGTTAAAGTTACAGTCTTGCCATCTTCTGAAACTACTGCGTTAGAGATAGTTTCGCCTTCGACAGCATATTTCGTTTTAATAGCCGCATCTGTTGCATCAACAGCTTGGTTGAATGTAACAACTAACTCTTTAGCGTTAACCGCACTTACAGAAACAACTTCTGGAGTTGTGTTAACTTCTTCTGGATGAGCAACATCATATGAACGGTTCAAGAATGAAGCCATTTGTCCACGCTTAACTGCTCCAGTTGGATTGAACGCAGTAACTTCAGTTACACCGTTTTCAGATAAGATGTTGATGTAGTCAACGTACTCAGCTTGAGCTTTGTCGTTATCAGTAACTTTTGATTCAACATCTGCAAGATCTTTAAGGTCAAATCCGTTAACTAATACTTTTGCCATTTGTTGACGAGTAATTACGTTAGCAGGCATTAAGTTGTTGTTGCTTCCAGTGAAGATTCCAGAATCTTTAACGATTAAAGAAGCGTTAAATAATTCTTTGTCACCATGAGTTGCAGGAACATCATTGAATGGCGCTACAGTTTCAGCTAACTTGTTAGCAGCAACATACGCTTCAAAAGTTTTATACTCAGATTGTGAAACTACATAGTTAGCAAGAGATTTAACTACACCTTTACGGTCGATAGTGTTTTCAGGTTTGAAAGTACCATCTGTGTAACCGTTGAATAATCCACGTTCTACAGCTTGCATAATTGCACCGTAGTGTGTGTGTGTTGGAGCTACGTCTGAGAATTCTTTTGCTGCTGTTTCTACCTCTGCTGCTAAAGCAGTTGGTACGATTGCTGTTGCTACTAGAGCAGCTGAAGCTGCACCAGCTAAAAATTTACTGTATTTCGATGATTGAATGGTCATGGAAAATTTCCTCCTAATAGGTAAATATAATTTGTTATAACTATAATTTAGTAAATTTGCTCCTACTTATGTAGAATAACGAAATGATGTTTTCTCTTCGTAAACTTACATCCTCCAATAATTCTTTTGGAGACTACTAAGTTAGTATAAGTCTAGTATTTTTTAGAGTCTATCACAAAAGGTTGGTAATACTACCATATAAAAGAAATATCCAGCGGCTGATAGCCGCTGGATCTCACTGTCTTTTTAAGCTGATTGGTATTTGTTGAAAGTTTTGTTTAAGCTTGGTTTGATCTAAACTGAAGATTCTTCAGTCTTGGAAATAGATTCCCTACATATCCAAGGATGCTGGTTCACTTACTGATGTAAGCCTCTAATTCAAGCTCAACTGGTAGAAATTGGTCCTCTACTACAGTAAAAACTTCTACTGCTATATTTTGCAGGGGTTTTGAATTCGACTTAAAGAATGTTCCTACCACTTATCTCTTCCCCCCGCTTTTAACGATACATCTTTCAATGAGTTGGAATCGAAATAGTATTCCGCTATGAAGAGGTAGATGGCAAACAGGTCCCTAATACGGTGGTTTACGGAAATCTAATTAAGTCAATTTAGGCTAGAAGGAAGCAAGTTTAAAGGAATCGATAACAGACTTTAATAACTCTCTTGGTATTGTCCTATATGTGGAGGAGAAAATGATGAAGAGATTTTATCTAAGAATATACATTGGGTATTATTTATCTTTGTAGTCATCAATTTGATTATTGGATTTATTAACTTTAACATAGCCATTTTTTATTAACTAAAGAATAAATAACAAAGAAATTGACAATAAATAATGTACATTGGAGGTAATATTCATGCTGATAATCAAAAAAAATGATGATAAAATATTTTTTTGCTATTGCTGTCGCAAAAGGACTTTATTTATACGAAGAGATTTGCACAATAACAGTGGGGTAGAGAGTCATTGTAGTGAATGTTCTTATGTTTGGTTTGAATGGCAAAATCGAGCAGTGGAGCGAGAAAAGGAAAAATGGTTGGAGCATAACGGAGGACTATTAAATACCTTGAAAAGTCACTATAAAATTTTTTAACAATAACAGCCTTTTCCAAATCCATATTTTAGTTCATTAGATAATATTTTTTTGTTAAAATATCAAATAAAAATAATAAAATCAATTAAATGTGCAATAATCTAAACAATCTAATAGGAATGATTACCTTCTTATGAAATCGTATTACAGACAAAAGTAATCTAGCCGAGTGCTAACTCATAGGTGGATTACTTTTGTCGTGTCATTAAAAGCTGGGTGTTATAACTGCAATCATCAAAAATGCATAAAGGGTTAAGGACACTTATAATCAAAGCACCAATAAATCCACCACGAGCTAGATGAAGTTGAATTGTTCTATTCATCCATCACATCCAACTTATTCATAGATTTATTTTCCTCTCTTATACAACTTCTTGATTTTCCTTTTCTTGAATACACTCATTAACCAATACCAATAAAAGTTTATTTCTATCAATAGATTTACTAATATAGTCAATTACTTTCATTAATCCCACAAAAAAAATTAAAAATAATATATAGCTAAGAATAAACTTCAAAACACTCCATTTGGTAAAATTCAAAGTAGTAATTAAAGATGACGTAATAACAGCAATTAAAATTGTTTGCATTGAACTTAAGAGCGATGTTAGTCGAGGACTAGCTGACTTAAGTTCAAGAAAAGTTCTAAAACCTTTCAAGTCACTAAGCTCTGGCAAATCCCGTAGCATTTTTTCTTTAATTCGATTGCAATTTTCTATAAACTTATTATGCTCAAAATTTTTAATACTTGAAAACTCTTCATAAAACTTTATCGGTGGGTGAGGATCACCCATCCATTGGTAAAAGTTATATTTTTCTGCCGTATGTTTATCATACCAATTGAAAAACTTATTAAATGAAAAATTAATAATGAATAAGAAAAGATTAAATAGTAGAAAGAAAGCAATAAATGCCAAAATCAATTCTTTAATATTTTCAGCTTTCGAGTATAAATCTAGCACATTAAATACCATAAAAAATAATAAAAGAATATTTAAGACCAAATATTGATATCTTTTTTTTATCAAAAAGTTTCCCCCTCATCCTGCTTAATACGTATAACTTTTCCTTAGTGGTAGTTATCTTATCTCTTGCAAGTTCGACAACTTGACTTTGCCTTCGGAGACTATTACCAGGGTTCTAGTATCTCTGTTTTGGTGAAAAAGAGAGTTTCCTTAAAACAATCCATTTTATTTAAAATGGATAGAACCTCAAAACGTCACCCAATAGATTTCATTCCTCCCATTTTCAATATATACGCAGTATTCAACTAAAAGTTACATATATTTTATACGAAACGTATTTAGACAAAATTAAAAGGTCTAGCACGGTACAATACCGAGTTCAAACCTTAGCTGCCTAAAATATTTATCGTGCCTAACATTTACGGGACAGTTCAATATGATGGTCTTGTTGGACTAAAGCACCTCGTTATTGCAATAAGAGATATTAGTTTTGGTAGCAAGTATCATAGTCGTCTTTCATCAACAAACTTTTACAAGCCAAACCATTTTCGTGATAAATCTCTTTACCGATTTCTAATTCGATACTTCTATTTGAATTTGGATGCTCAGGTTCGTCATTTAGAATATACAGGGTATCTTCATCCATCCATTCCATAGAAAGATTACTTTTTGCATCCCCATAATAAACAGTTTTAACTTTATTTTTCTCATTATTGTATGTGATTTCAACCCATACATTAACTCCTCCAGCCGCACCACCATATGGTTCATAAAAAGCATTAGCCGTATATTTTTCTGTGGGTGATGTTACAGGTCCAGGTCCGTTTTGAGTATATTCTCTATCAATTTCACTAAATGTAAAAAAGTACATTTCATATATATAGATTGAAGATACTAAAACAACCCCAGATAACGTTGCAATCAGCAATTTTTTAGGAAAAGGTTTCTTTTTAATGAAAGAAATTATTATATTAGCACATAAAATTAAGAATAATATAATGGTAATAAATGAAATTAAGATACCAAATACAATTAAAATAATAACCCCCACCTTCTTAAGTTCAATCACAATCATTTCAAATAATGATAATTTACGCAATATTCTTCTTCAAGTAAACTGCCGCGTTAGTTGATCAACTGAATAATCAGTTGTTGGTATAGTGGAAAGCATTTACAAATATTGATGTAGTGAAGTTGTAAATGTGTAAAAAATGTGATTGACAGTTACCACAAGTAATACGATAAGCTCAATCGCTTCAACTTTGAGTTAGCATACATCAACCATATCAAACTCCTAGAATCAATTAACGAGCCTGTGAGCTTCGAGAATGAAGTAGAGAAATTATGGTTGCCTCATCGTTGCAACAGAGCGTTCCTGTGAGTGTGTGAAGGCATTACAAAAGGACTTGCATGTATGAGGTGTATTCATACGCACAAGCCCCAGATTGATACTTAATGGGATATTAGAGTGGATTAGGATCCGTTGAAAAGGCTTGTAATAAATCTAATTCTACTTGTTTTTCTATGTCTCCACTTTCGACCCCTATCAATTTGTAGAACTCTTTACCCGCTTCGATTGACTTGTAAGAATTCATATAGGAATAAGAACTTAAAAATTTAGCGTACTCAACTAGATTATTTTTTTGTTCGTAAGACAATTTTTTAACACCCATTGAACAAAGAATTTGATACAAATATATCTCTGGTGTTAAGATACCATTTTTATCGAATTTTATAAGAGCTTCTGTAAAGTAATAATCGTAACCAATTGAATTATAGAAACTACTTCCATACATTTTTGTCGAGTATTCCGACTTGCCATTGTTTAGATTTTTAGCATAGTCCTTTAGATTTCTTAAATTATAAGTAGAAATTTCATCATTAATTGTACTAGTGTATAAATAATGTTCAATAGAAGCTACTCCATCATCTGTGTCGTATTTAAATGAGGGATATTTCTTTTCTAAAGGAAGTAATGTCGAAAGGCCTAAATAGCTAAAGTTATCTCGAATAAATTGGTTAGGTGAAGTTTTAAAATGAGGTCTTACATAAGTCCCGTCCTCACGATAATATCCTCTAACGTAAACTAATTCATCAATCTGTTCTTGCCCAACGATTCTATCACCTTTATATAAGCTAACTATCCCTGTTGTAGAGTATTTTGGATTCGAATCTACAAGTTTTAAATTATAATCATAATAGAAACTTGATGAACCGCTAGAACTACTAGAACCACCATAGTTTCGGTAATGAGGTTTTACATAAGTCTCGTCCTTGCGATAATAGCCTTTCACCTTAGTACTTTTAGCTTCTGCGTCATCCCCAAAAAAGCCCAAAAATAGAGGGAAAACTAATATGAAACTTAGAAAAATTAGCAAACCTCTTTTCATTTTGTTACCTTCTTAATCATTTTTTACTTATCATACCATATTTTTCAATTAATTATTAATTAACTTAAATCTAACTACTCTGTTTTAGTATTCGAAATATAATTAATGTTTATAGCATTTTATACCTTACAATAATCATAAGCTTACTGATTTAAGTTCTAATTCACTTGATAAAAGTGGAGTAATTTCGTAATAAATGCTTAAGATACGTAACAAAAGGACTTGCATATATGGAAATCAATCAGAACGCAAGTCCTATTCTTCTTCAACTAAAGCACCCGTTAGCTTAATAAGAAAAACTATTCTTTCTCAACTTTTTTTATAAAAGTATCTAAAACCTTTGTATATATTTCTGGCTGTTCCAAATGCACTAGGTGCGAGGCAAAAGGAATGATAGACACATGAACGTCCTCCCTTAATAACGGGTACAAGATAGCCCCTTTGGTTTCACCTTTATTTCCTTCACCAACCATATACAAAACAGGTGAATTAATACCATCCAAATCTTTTGTCTCGTGAAATGGATACCAATGTTCATCTTTCCCCATATATATGAATTGTCTCCAATCAGACCCATGTAAATTATCAAAGTAATTAGCTACATCTTCATTTTGTAATAATTGTGCTTGATATTTTACATCTTCTTTGTGCAATTCAATCCAGTTTTCTGGCTTTTTAGATAAAACTCCAGAAATAGTTAAACTTTTAACTTTATGAGGGAAGTTTTTTGCGAAGCATAATCCAACTAAAGCACCTAATGAAGATCCAACTAGATGAGCAGATTTCACATCTAATTTATTTAACGTTTCTTCTATATCTATTGCAGAATCCTTAAAGAAATTCGAAAGATTATTTTCAATTGATTTACCATGTCCTCTTATATCGGGAAGAATAACTTTAAAGTTGTGCTTAAAATATTCTCTCTGATATTCAAAGTCAGTTAAACCAGTTTGTAAGCCAGTATGGAGAAATACAATTGGTTCCCCCTCCCCAAAAACTTCAGTATGTAATAGCAAATTCATCCCTACTTTTCTAAGTTATATTCGTTTAATAATTCCCTTATATACCTACTTCGGCAGCCTTTTAAAAATACCTTCTTCTTCAACTAAACTGCACCGTTAGTTTAAGTGAACACTTTCACAATCTTATATTTATTTTAACATAAATATCCAGTTCAAAATTATACAGGGAAGCCCATTCTCCACATTCATTAATGACTAATCAACCTGGTCCTTTAACAATGCCTTGTGTTTTATCTATCTTTAATATGGTGTTCCCTAATGACTCGTATACTATCACCAGTGATGATAGTTTCAGGCAGTATTTGACCATATATAATAAAAAACAGAACCATCACACTCTATGATGATTCTGCCTATTAAAATGTGTAACATTCTATTCTTTTTGAGTAAATACTGAGTGTATTGAAAATATGTTGACTTTTAATAAAAAAAACTAGAGAGGTGATTTAACAATCTTTATTATATAGTCTGAATCCAACGACTACTGTCGCACTTAATACGAAATAATCCTAACCTGGTTATTGCACAACCTTGCCTTTATTCTAAGAAGAATGGAGTTGCTTCCTGAGTTACCTATCAACTCAAAATAAACATTCTGAAGGCTCATCCTTTTTATTCACGTATTCCATCTGAAGGCATGATCATAGAGTATCAGTCCACAAGGCATTCTCTCATTCATTATTCCATTTAATAGAATAGTAAATAGTTTTGCCTCACGTGTGCTACTACTCTACTGTCGCAAAAGAACTTTATTTATACGTAGAGATTTGCACAATAATAGTGGTGTAGAGAGTCATTGTAGTGAATGTTCTTATGTTTGGTTTGAATGGCAAAATCGAGCAGTGGAGCGAGAAAAAGAAAAATGGTTGGAATATAATGGGGGAGTAATAAATAAATTGAAAGGCAATGAACAAGTTTTTATACAATAATGAACATTTTCACTTGCATGTTGTTTGTTTTTCTTCCGTTTCGATGACATTATAACAACTGCAACCTTTAAGTTGGTCTCAATAACTCTATTTAATGGTAATCCTATCATAAAAATTAGTCATGATATACCCCAATCCTAAATGAACTCTAAAACTGCCCTGTAGAACATACTCTACAGGGCAATTTTTACTCTACTATTTCTATCAACTTTTACATTTACAATCTATATAACTATCAAATTACATTACAATTACACCACAAAAACTACATTATCCTTACATAATATACAAATCCGTCATATACGTTTACTTCTCTCCTGAAAGGAAATAATAAGAATAGTAGGCAGTACATAAAAACTTCCGAAATCATTACTAAAACAAAAAAAGCCCTGCAGAGATCTCTCTCCACAAGGCTTTCTCTCATTCATGTACTCCATTCAATAGAATAGAATTATTTTAGAACCAATTTCTAAAATATATTATTTGTTAGCTTGAACCCATTTTGCACCATCAAAAGTGAATTTTTGGTTCAATAAAGATTTTTTAGCTTTATCAGCTAAGTTTTTAGTGCTAATTACATCTGCAGTTACAGGAGCATCTGCAGCTGTTTTAAATGCGATTGTGATTGTCTTATTAGTAGCATCATATACTGCAGTATTGATTTTAGCAGCAGTTGCACCATCTAAATAAGCTTTTACATCAGCAGCATCAGCAATAGCTGTGCCAGTTGTTGCATCATGTAATGCTTCACTAGCAGTTAATACTAAAGTAGTTACACTATTAGTAGCTGGAGCAGCAACACCTGCAGCTACAGTTGGAGCAGCATTATCTACTTCAAACTGAATTGCTTCAGAAGTAGTTGATACAACATTTCCAGCTTCATCTTCAAGGAATCTTGGAGCAGGAAGTGCTACTGTCATAACACCAGTTCTGTTTGTAGTAGTACCTGTGAATGTTACAACAAGATCAGTAGAATTCGCTGCAGCAGTAACTTCATAGTCAACACCAGGAATTAGAGTAGTACTTCCACTCTTAATTACAAGATCAGTAGCTTCAGAAGTACCAGTAGTTGCTACAGCATCAAGTTCTTCGTTAAATACAACTTTGAATTGACTTCCGTCAGCAGCTCCTACAACTTCTTTAATTGTTGCGTTAATTGCATCATCAACACGTACACCAGCAACGTTTGCATCAATAGCAATTCCAGATGGAGTTGCAGTTCTAGCGTTAGCTCTAACTTGTACTTCAACATCTTTTACGTTATATGTTGCATTTTCAGCTAATTTAGTTGAATCAGCTAATGTAAGAACAACAACTGATGCATCAGATGATGACAATTCAGCTTTTACTACTGAAAGAGTAGATGGTGAAACTTCATCAGTCTTAACAGCGAAATCAGCTGCATTAATTGTGTTTGAAAGTAAATTTGCATTGAAATCTACTTCGATTTCGTTGTTAGCAGTTGCAGTTACACCAACGATTGAAACAGTACCAGGAGCTTGAACAGCACGATCAACGCTTAGATCCTTGATGTAGTTTCCAGCAGTGTCTTTAACTAACTGAATGCGAAGGTTATCAACATTATCAACATCAACATCCGTTGGGAAAGAAATAATTACGGATTTACCATCTGGAGTAACATTGAAGTTTACGCCTGAAGGTAAAGCTTTCCATGTTCCGTCAACATCATACAAATATTTAGAGCTATCAACAATAGAACCGTCACCACTTACTGCCATAACTTCAGGGAATGTTACAACAAGAGAGTTAGTAGTGCTATTTCTCACAACAGCATCCGCTGCTACTACAGCATTAGTAGTATCTGTTGTAGTTAATTCTTTAGTGTATGGTAATATTACATTTTTCAACGTTGTGTTATCACTTACACCAGAAATAGAAAGTGTGTATTTTTTACCTTCAGCAAGTGGAGTTGTTAAGAAAACTTTTACAACTTTAGTGTCAGCTTGTTGAACTACAGTTTTAAGCTTACTCACTTCTTTACCATCAGCATCCTTAATTACATAGTTAGCTGCTGTTTCTGCTGAAGCTTCGTTTAATACCTTGCTAAACTTAACAGTAAGTTCACTACGAGAAGTCATATCTACGTTTACAACTTCTGGACGAGTTTGGTCAACTACTGGAGTTACTTGGATTTTAGCTCCAGAAGCTAACGAATTACCAGAGTAATCCTTAACTCCACTTACGTATAGGTCAGTAGTATATTGAATTTTGTTGTTAGTAAAATCGAATGCATAAGTATCATCAGCTAAACGAGTAACTGATCCTGCAGTCATTTTAGTGTTACCTTGTAACCAGTGAACATTAGCTGCAAGTACTGTTGCAGGATCAACTGGCTCGCTGAATTTAATTACTACTTCCTCAAACGATGCTTCTTCAACAGAAGAGATTGTAGGAGCAGTTACATCTTCAACTACATTAAATTTAACATCTTGAGATAATGATTTAAATTCATTGAAATCAGTTACGTTTTTAACGTTTACTGTATGTTCTCCATTATCTAATGCAGAGTATAATTTAACAATTACACTATTCCCTGTTACTTCTGTAAAACCAATCACTGTTTTTCCATCTACTTGGAAATTAGATGCATTAGCAGCTTTAACTGGCTCGCTGAAAGTTACTCTTAGAGTCTTATTCCCTAATGAAGTAACGTCAGTTACAGTTGGAAGTGTTGAATCAACAGGTGTAAACTTGTGTTCTTTTGCAGATAAAACTGTAGAACCAGCTTTTACATTGTTAAAAGATAGTTTGTATTCTGCTTGATTAGTAAATGCAGTGTTAGGAGAAGTAGTATCTAAAGTTAATGTAACGCTTTTTTTATCATCAGATAAAGTAGCTGTACTTAGGACTTTTCCATCGATAGAGTAATTATTAACGTCTGCAGCAGTAGCTTTTTCAACAGTACCATCAAAAGTTACTACAACTTCTTTCAGGTTAGTCGCACTTACTGATACAACTTTAGTAGCTGTTTCAGGAGCTACAACTTTATGAGCTGAATCATATGCACGGTTTAAGAATGAAGCCATTTGACCACGTTTAACTGGTGAAGTTGGATTGAATGCAGTAACTTCAGTTACACCGTTTTCAGATAAGATGTTGATGAAGTCTACGAACTCAGCTTGAGCTTTGTCGTTATCAGTAACTTTTGACTCAACTCCAGCAAGATCTTTAAGACCAAATCCGTTAACTAATACTTTTGCCATTTGTTGACGTGTAATTACGTTACCTGGCATTAAGTTGTTGTTGCTTCCAGTGAAAATGCCAGCATCTTTAACGATTAAAGAAGCGTTAAATAATTCAGCATCACCGTGAGTTGCAGGAACATCATTAAATGGTGTTACTTTTTCAACTAATTTGTTAGCAGTGATATACTCTTCGAAAGTTTTGTATTCAGATTGAGAAATTACATATTTCGCAAGAGATTTTGCTACACCTTTACGGTCGATAGTATTTTCAGGTTTGAAAGTTCCATCAGTGTATCCGTCAAATAATCCACGTTCTACAGCTTGCATAATTGCAGCGTAGTGTGTGTGGTTTGCAGCTACATCAGAAAAGTCAGTTGCTGCTGTTTCTGCTGCTAAAGCAGTTGGTACGATTGCTGTTGCTACTAATGTAGCAGACGCTGCACCAGCTAAAAATTTCTTGTATTTCGTTGGTTGGTTAGCCATGGATAATTTCCTCCTCATAGGTAAAAATAAATTTGTAAACTATTAACACGGCAAAATGATAATAGTTTACCAACTACACATTAAAGTATAGATTGGTTATAGAATTCTGTCAATTATTAAATTGGAAACAGTTTCATAATGCATCCAGTTTTATAGCTAATTGTTAGATTCCTCATTTCCATTCTATAGCAATAAAAGATAATTTCAAGTGTTTTTTTGGATTAATATTCCTTTACTCTTTTTTCTACTTCCTAAATAGTTAAGATTAACCAATTTTTAATATTTATCCGAATTATGATATACTTATTGACTGAAGAGTATTCATATAAAAGGAGATTAACAAATGGCTCGCATATGGAAAAAGATTTTCCCCTCAGTAGATGATAAAAAGCTAACTTTATATAAGAAGGAATTACTAGAGATAGATAAATGGGACGAAACATTACGTAGTCTTTCAGATATGGAGTTAGCACACAAAACCACTGAATTTAAAGACAGACTAGTACAAGGTGAAAAACTACAAGCTATTCGCCCTGAAGCTTTTGCCGTTGTTCGTGAAGCAGCCCACCGAGTTCTTGGTATGCGTCACTTTGACGTTCAGCTTATCGGAGGCATGGTCCTTTCTGATGGAAATATTGCTGAAATGCCTACTGGTGAGGGAAAGACATTAGTTGCCTCCCTTCCCTCCTATTACCGCGCATTAGAAGGTAAAGGTGTACACGTCATCACAGTAAATGAATATTTAGCAAAACGTGACCAGGAACAAATAGGTCAGATCCACGAGTTTTTAGGATTAACGGTCGGCATCACGCTGCCTATGATGGAGCCTTCTCAAAAGGCTGCCGCTTATGCTGCTGATATTACATATGGAATAGGCTCTGAATTTGGTTTCGATTTCCTTCGAGATAATATGGCATACAACGCAACCTCTCGTGTACAGCGTCCGTATCATTTTGCTTTAGTAGATGAAGTGGATAGTGTATTAATCGATGAAGCGAAGACACCCCTTATAATCGCTGGGAAAACGGACGTGCATGATCAGCTCAGCACACTATGCGCTAAGCTAGTGAAATCATTTAAGCAAGAGAAGCATTTCCTTTTTGACTTAGAAACGAAAACAGTAAGTTACACAGAAGAAGGGATCGAACAGATTGAACGCTTCTTCTCTATTGATAATTTATATGATTTAGCCCATCAAACGCTTTATCATTATATGATTCAAGCATTGCGTGCACGCATGATGTTCGCCCGTGATGTAGATTATATTGTTAAAGAGGGCAAAGTATTACTAGTAGATATGTTCACAGGCCGTCCAATGGAAGGGCGCAGTCTTTCTAATGGGCTTCACCAAGCGATTGAAGCTAAAGAAGGATTAATCATTACGGAAGAAAACAAAACACAGGCTTCAATTACAATACAAAACTATTTCCGTATGTATCCATTCCTTTCGGGGATGACCGGTACGGCGAAGACAGAAGAAAAAGAGTTCCAAGAATTGTATGCAATGAACGTTATGCAAATACCAACAAATCGACCAATCATTCGAAAAGATTTACCAAACCGTATATACGCGAAAATAGAGGACAAATATAAAGCGGTTGCTTCGAAAGTAAACGAACTCCATGCTACTGGGCAGCCAGTATTAATAGGAACAACTTCTATTATTCAATCGGAAGAGGTTTCGAGCTATTTGAAGCAGGTGGGCATTACGCATGAAGTATTAAATGCGAAAAGTATTGATCAGGAGATTTCGCTTATTTCATTGGCTGGACAAAAAGGTATGGTCACTGTTGCAACGAATATGGCAGGTCGTGGGACGGATATCTCCCTTGGTGAAGGTGTAGCAGAGCTTGGTGGACTTTATGTTATCGGAACAGAGCTACATGAGTCTCGTCGTATTGACAATCAGCTGAAGGGTCGCTCTGGTCGTCAAGGGGATCCAGGTACATCCGAGTTTTTCATCTCGCTGGAGGATGAAATGTTCAAACGTTTTGCTGGAGAAGAGTTAGAAAAACTTGTAGCCAATGTGAAAGCCGGTAAGGACGGTCTTATCGAGAACAAAAAGGCAATGGAATTTGTTACAAGAACGCAGCGAATTTGTGAAGGTGCTAGCTATAGTGTGCGGGAATATAATTTGAAGCTAGACAATGTACTAAATGTTCAGCGTAAAACTATTTATGAGCTTCGTGATCAGTTGATCTTTGGAGAAAATATAGAAGAAACCTTTGTTACTTTTATAAAGGAGTTCCCTGAACATGAGCTTAACTTCTTTTTTGACGAGGAGATTTCTCATACAGACGAAGAGTTTGAAGCACTTCGCCAAGTTTTCTTAGATAAGATGCCGGGTATAGATCTTCCTGCTTGGGATACAAGTTTAACTATTGAAGCAGCGAAAAAACAGGTGAATGCTCAGGTTAGTCTGTATAAAGACACAGTGCTCGAGCTATTAAGCCATGCTACTGAAAAGGAACAGCTTCGGATGTATTTAATCGGTACAGTGGATCAGCATTGGTTAACTCATATGGATTCGATGGACAAGTTAAAAGAAGGTATCGGTATGCGTAGCTATTCCCAGGAGGATCCGATGAGACAATATGAACGAGAAGGTTTAGAATTATTTACTCGTATGATTCACGGCATCGGTAAAGGAGTCGCAACAGAGATTTCTAATTTGATACGTGAGCATGGCGTTACTTTACAAAATGGAGGAGAAGTAGAATGATCCCTTTTTTCAAACGTACTTCTAAGAAACAACAGAAAGAGTCTGCCATCGCTTCGAAAGACTTAATGGATAATGCATCTGAAGCGACGGAAGAAGAAATTCATACGAAACTATACTTCTACGGTGGAAAACCGAAGCAAGTAGAAGATCAATATTATTTTCAATTCCTGCTAAATGAATTACAGCCCTTAAAGCGAAATCAGCTTTCCCTTGCACCGATTGAGTTGAAGATTGACGGAGAAACTGTACATGCACAGTTTTTCTTCCGTCAATCATTAGCAAAAGAAATTAACATGGGTATTACCCCACTGGTTTTGTTTGGTGAGGATGGAAAATTAGTTGCTCGTATAGATGCAGATTTAAGTGAGCTAGGAACAATTCCTGCTGAGAGTGCTATGCCTTGGATTGTTACTTTTGAAAAAGAGCATTTAGTTGTTCCGGCTGACCAAATCTTGAAGGAAAACTGGTCCATTGCATTTGAGCAAAAGCTTCCACACCGTTTAGACTTAGACGAAAATTGGGAGAAGTCCTTAGCTACTGCGAATAAGGATCAATTAAGAAAAATTGTAGAGGATTTAACCCCACCAAAGAAAAATGAAGTCAATTTCATGGGCTTGCAGCAAAGCTTGCAAGAGGATGGAAGTTTGAGCGTAACTGTATTAATAAGAAGTGGTCATGAAAAGGATATTACTATTAGTCAGCTCCCCCTTGAGGTCATGGATACAACAAAAGAAACTGTGGCAAAGGGTGCATTTACTCTTCCCCCACTTACTGTTCAAGCTAATACAAGTAAGCCGTGGACATTCGTCTTCCCAAAAGAAATGGTGCTAAAAGACCAGCCCGATTTCACTAGCTGGTCCGTAAAAGTAATCGAGCACAATTGAATAACACAAAAAAGCCTAAGTAGAAATTCTACTTAGGCTTTTTTGCGTGGGCAACCAACCGACTTTTTTAATAATTTATATATTCTGAGGAAACGATCCTTACAATTTCATGCTACCATCTTTTGTTTAAAACTTCAATAGATAAACAAGTGTCAAGTAGTAAATATTTGAAATTTTTTTTAATTACTTTTTTAAAGTTTCTATTAAGAACTTTGGTAGGACTAGCTGTCTTTTTAAGCGGCTTGGTTCTTTTGCAAGACGATAAAACCACTCAAGCCCTGTCTTTTGGAAAAACCCTGGTGCACGTTTTACATTCCCAGCTAATACGTCAAATGAACCACCCACACCTTGGTAAAGGGATGGATAAAGTTTGTCCCGATTTGCTTCGATCCATTCTTCCTGGCGAGGTGATCCCATTGCAACGAATAGAATATCTGGTTTTGCGTCGTTTATCTTTTGAATGACTTTTTCGTTATCTTTTTCGTAGCCATCCTGTGTACCAGCAATTTGAAGCGAAGCATATGTAAATTTAAGTGCTTCGGCTGCGCTTTCCGCTACACCCGGCTTTGCTCCGTATAAAAATATGGACTTCCCAGTTCTTGCTGCTTCTCTTACGATACGATCCATCATATCTATACCCGTAACACGAGATTTGATATTTCCTTTGTTAAGCTTCGAAGCAAGGATGACTCCTATCCCGTCTGGAATTTGAAATTCCGCACGGTTTAGGAGGTCTTTTAAGGATTGATCTTCTTTTGCCTTCATAAGCTTTTCAGGGTTTATCGCAACTACGAGTGATTTTTCTTTACTGTCGATACGTTTGAACAGTTTTTTTATGAGTTCATCGTAATTATCGGTGTCGACTTTTACACCAAGTATCATTTCCTTCATTGGTTCTGATGCTCCAATTGACTTTGGCTTTTATTTTTCGCATCACCAAGCGTGTAAAAAGCAAACCCCGCTTGTTCCCACGTTTGACGAAGTAGGCAGTTTTTCGTATCTAGTACTACTGCAGTTTCTACGTTTTCACGGATAGAAGCTGGCTGTAATGCTTTGAATTCGTTATGGTCTGTCAGTACAAGTACAACATCTGCTCCAGCAGTTGCTTCATCTAGTGATTGTGTTTGTGTTGGATGCGTATTTGTTTTAATATGCGGATCGTATGACACTACTTCTAATCCTAGGTCTTGCAATTCTTGAATTACGTCTGTTGAAGGACTTTCACGCATATCATCTACGTTCCCTTTGAAGGCTAATCCAAGTACAGCAACTTTACCAGTTGTTTTGTTGGCTACTTCTTGTAGGATTTGTTTTGTCTTTTTCGCCGTATATCCTGGCATGCCATCATTCGTGTTACGAGCAAGCTCGATGATTTTTGCTTCCGAGCTAAGTTCAACTAGGAACCACGGGTCTACTGCGATACAGTGCCCCCCTACTCCAGGACCTGGATAATGGATATTCACACGCGGGTGGAAGTTTGCAAATTTAATAGCTTCCCAAATGTTCACATCTAGCGTTTCTGCAATTTTTGCTAGTTCGTTTGCAAATGCAATATTCACGTCACGGTATGTGTTTTCCATTACTTTTACTAGTTCTGCTGTTGTAGCGTCTGTAATATGGATTGTCCCTTTTACGAACGTTTCATAAAGCTCTTTCGTCATTTGGGCAGATTCATCATTTATCCCACCAACAATACGGTCATTGTTCGTCAGTTCCTCGAAGATACGACCAGGAATAACGCGCTCTGGTGAATGGGATACGAATAGCTCTACACCAATTTTCAGACCTGATTTTATAAGTTCCGGTAGCATAATGTTTTCAACCGTTTTTGGTGGCACGGTAGATTCTAGAACAACAAGGTTTCCTTCTTTTAAATAAGGAACAACTGATGCTGTTGCTTGACGTACATATTCTAAGTTTGCTGTTTTATCACGGTTAATCGGAGAAGGTACGGCAATGATGAATACGTCCGCTTCTTCCGGTTTAGTGGAAACTGTTAGTAGTTTTTCATCTATCGCTTTATCTAAACGCTCTTGTAGGCCGTCTTCTTCTATATGAAGTTGTTTGTTTTGGATCATTTCTACTGCTTTTTCATTTACGTCTACGCCATGTACGCGGACTCCGTGGTTAGCGAATGTTACTGCGGTTGGAAGTCCGATATAACCTAAGCCGACCACACATATTTTTTTTTGCATGTTGGGTACTTCCTTTCTTTTTTTACCTTGCAATATTATAGCATATTTTATGGAAATGGGCGATTTTTGATGTGTTTGGGTTGCGGTTGGGTGGTTTTGGTTGGGTATGTGGTGGTTGGTTCTAGTTATGTGGTGGCTATAGCAGTTTATGTGGTGGTTGGATTGATATGTGGTGGTTTAGCTTAGTTGTGTGGTAGTTGGCTCTAGTTATGTGGTGGTTATAGAAGTTTATGTGGTGGTTGGATGAATAGGTGGTAGTTTGGGTTGGGTATGTGGTAGTTGGCTCTAGTTATGTGGTGCTTGTGGTTGGTTATGTGGTAGTTGGATTGAGTTATGCGGCGGATGCCAATTTGGAATATAAAAGGAAGCCATTTTGAGAATCGGCTTCCTTTTTTAGTGCAGTATATTGTATTTGGTGGTTTTTTTGTATCCACTTTTTCCTACATTCATTTTCTTGAGGCTGTTGTAAATAGTGTATCTTGAATTTATTTCTAAATAATGCATGCAATCTTTCACTGAAAGGTCTTGTTTTATTAATAAAAAAAGGTCTTCTATGTTTGATGGTATGGGATTTCTCTCCGTTGTTAAGCACGTTTTGCAGTGCCAGGTTTGGAGTGATTTTCTATGGAGTTTGGAATTGCAGTTTTTGCAAAGGACTCCCTTTTTGAGAATTTCAGGATTTATATTCATACGATTGCAAAGTGAATCAGGTGTGAAGTTATTGTTCATCTTCGTGAGTTGTTTGGCTATTCGGTTAAACTGATGGTTGGTCAGTATTGGTGGTTGAGTGTTTAGTTTTTGGATGAATAACGGTATTTGTTTAGCGAAGAAAATATGGTGGTTTTTTGGTGCATCTTCGATGATTGTGTTTTGGGATGGAAACACAAGTGCTTGTATAATGGGCAGTTCGATGCTTGGAAATAGTGTTTTAATACCATCGCAGTTTCGGTCTAGTTGGGTTAGTGGACAAGCATATGATTTTTCTTCTATGTTGTCTATTATTCGGACTAGTTGGTTTGGATCTTTTTTAAATCGTAGGGTACCCGTGATGTTTTTTATTTCGATTATTAACATGTAGGATTTGGTGAGTATTAGTGTGTCTATTTGGATGTGTCGTTTGGAGTGTAATCGGGTGTGTAAATCTGGGATGATGAGTAGTTGGTGTTGCGGAAATAGCACTTCTTCGATGAATCGATCGGTTCGTACTTCTCCAAAGTGGCCAGCGCTTATTTGGTCTAGTTTTTCTAGGATAGCTGGGTATTTTTCATGATGCGTTGGCAAGCGGGCTTTTAATCTTGTTAGTGCGTGGTAGTTTTGAGGTAATGGTCTGATAATTTCTATGAGTAGTGCCCCTTTCTATTGAATTGGTTATAGGATAACAGATATTGGATGGTGACGCAATTGGTGTTGGGTGTTGGGGCGGGGGGTTGCATGTTTATGTGGTGGTCGGGATGAGTTATGAGGTGGATATGGACGTTTATGTGGTAGATAGGATTGGATATGTGATGAATTGTTAGAATTATGTGGTGGTTGCATGTTTATGTGGTGGTTGGGATGAGTTATGTGGTGGTTATGGAAGTTTATGTGGTGATTGAAGGGTTTTGTGGTGGTTATAAAAGTCTGTGCGGTAGTTAGAGATGGATATGTGGTAGTGGCTGGTTTATTTAGGGGTTATGGAAGGTTATGTGGTAGTTAGCAGGAGTTATGTGTGGGTTTTATTAAAAAAATCCATTGACCTTTGGGGTTGGTCAATGGATTGGGGGTGTGTTTTATTTTACTAAGTTGTTGTCTACAGTTGCTTCTTTACCGTTTTTGTATTTAACAGAGAATGTCACTTTTGTTGGTTCGCCAGTGAATTCACCTTCTGTTTTCCAGAAACCGTCTGTTACGTAGTTAAATGCTGGGTCGAATGGCATTGAAATTTGTGTTGCTGTTGGGTAGTCAGTTACAAATTTTTCTGTCATTGTACCTTTTGCTAAAGCTTTTCCGTCTTTATCGAACCACTCAGCAGTTAGAGTTTCAATGTCGCTAACTTTTTTGTTTTCAGTTAAAGCTGCACCAGCTGAATAGCTTGTTTCAGAAGTTTTAGAGAAATCTTGTGCTTCAATGTTACCAGAAACTGTTCTAGTATTTTCTACAGTAACTTCTTTCCCGTTTTTGTATTTAACCGAGAATTCTACTTTAGCAGGTTCTCCAGTGAATTTACCTACTACATTCCAGTATCCGTCACCAATATAAGCAAAGTTAGCATCGAATGGCATTGAAATTTCAGTTGCCATTGGGTACTCTTTAGCAAGTTTATCTGTCAAAGTTCCCTCACCTATAACATTACCAGCTAAGTCAAACCATTTAACTTTTAGTGTGTCGATATCACTTACTGTTTTGAATTCAGTTAGTCCTGCTCCAGCGGAATATCTGTCTCCACTAACTAAACCGAAATCTTGAACAACGATGTTACCAGATAAATCTCTTGTATTTTCAGCTGTTTCTACATCACCATTTTTAAATGTTACAGTGAATTTCACTTTAGTTGGTTCTCCAGTGAAATTACCTGCTACTGTCCAGTAACCATCCGTTACATAGTTAAAGTTAGCATCAAATGGCATAGAAAGTTGGTTAGCTGTTGGGAAATCAGTTGCAAATTTCTTGTTCAATGTTCCTTTACCAAGTACAGCTCCTGCTTGGTCAAACCATTCTACAGTTAATGATGCTACGTCACTAGCATTTTTCCCCTCCGTTAGGCCTGCACCAGCTGTGAAAGTAGTTTTAGTAAGTTGTCCAAAGTCTTCAGCCGCAATATTACCAATTTCTTTTTCACTTCTGAAGATGAACGAAGCCATTTGTCCACGTGTTACGTTTGAATATGGGCTAAATGTTGTTGCAGTAGTACCAGTTGTGATTTCGTTTGAATAAAGTGTTTGAACATATCCTGCAAACTCTTGATCTTTTGTTATATCAGTAAATGGATTTTCTGCTAGAGTCTGTTGATCAAAATCAAATCCCAAAGTAATCATTTTAGACATTTGTGCTCTTGTAAGCGTGTTGTTTGGACCAAAAGTGTTGTCTTTATATCCTTTGATAACCCCTGCTTCCACAAGTGCTGCGATGTGGACATAGTATGGGTGATCCTTATCGATGTCTGTAAAACCAGGATCTTTAACCTTGTCAATATCTAGGTCTAGATCAAGTGCCAAAGCCATGATTTTAGCAGCGTGCATACGATTAATGCTTTGGTACGGCTTGAATGTCCCATCTTCGTACCCAGTGATGATACCGCGAGAAGCTAAATCAGTAACTGGTTCGTAAAGATGGTTTGTCGGTGTATTTTTTACATCCGAAAAAGTTGGTACTTTCACTTCTTCAGCTTGTGCTGCGTTTGGTGACGCTGCTGCTACTAGTACGCTAGTAGATAGTGCAGTTGCTAATGCAACTTTGAACATTTTTTGATACTTGCTCATTATGTATTACCCCCGAATATTTTAGCTCGTTAAAGCTTTCTGCGTTCAATTGATATTAGCATGATTTATTCGTTTTGAATCTATGTAATATGTGGATATTTTACCAATCAGTAAGAATATGTTAATTGGCAGAGGGTTTATAAGACGGCCAAATGGATAGATGTGGGGCTTGAGGAGGTTTATATGGTAGATGGAGCTAACTTATATAGCGTTTTTGGTTGTTTATATGGTGGATATGACTAGTTATGTGATGTTTGATTGGATTTATGTGGTAGATATGGGTGGGCTGATTGATCACAAAAAAACCACTAGATTGCTCTAGTGGTTTAGTACTTTGGATAGGAAGTCTTGGGCACGCTGGGTGTCTGGGTTGGTAAAGAATTTGGATGGAGCGGCGCGCTCGACTATTTTACCTTCTGCCATGAAGACGATTTCGTCGCAAATTTCTTTGGCGAAGCCCATTTCGTGTGTTACGACGACCATGGTCATGCCGTCTTTTGCTAATTTTCGAATTGCATCGAGCACTTCGGTTACCATTTCTGGGTCGAGTGCGGATGTTGGTTCGTCAAATAGCATGACTTGTGGATCCATTGCTAATGCTCGTGCGATGGCTACACGTTGCTGTTGGCCACCGGAAAGTCTGTTTGGATAGGCACCGAATTTGTCTGCAAGGCCAAGGGAAGTTAGTAGTTCTTTTCCTCTTTTTTCAGCCTCTTCTTTGCTTAGTCCTTTTACTTTCATTGGTGCCATTGTTACGTTTTCTAAAGCGGTTAGGAACGGAAATAGGTTGAAGCTTTGGAATACGAAGCCGATGTTAGTGCGGGCTTCATTGATGTCCGTATTTTTGTCGTGGATGGAGATGCCATCCACTACTATTTCGCCAGTGTCTATCGGTTCTAATGCATTGATGGTGCGGATGAGGGTGGATTTCCCTGCTCCACTTGGTCCAATCAGTGCGACAACATTCGATTTAGGTACTTCGAGCGAAACGTCGGTTAAGACGTGGTGGGCACCGAAGCTTTTATTGACATTTTTAATAGTGATCATTTGGGTACACCCTCCTTAACGTTATGCTTCGCTTTTCAGTAATCGTTTTTCAAAGTATCGAATGATTAGTGATAGGCTGAATGTCATGATGAAATAGATTAGTGCAACGAATGTATATATTTCTATGGAAGCAAACGATGTTGCCACTAGGTTTTTAGCATTCAATGTTAAGTCGGTTGCAGCTATAATCGAAACGAGTGACGAATCTTTTATCAGCATAATAAATTGTGATGCAAGCGGTGGTAATACTCTTCTAAACGCTTGCGGTAAAATGATATGTGTCATCGCTTTTGTATGAGACATACCTAGTGAGCGTGCTGCTTCCATCTGCCCTTTTGGTACTCCTTGTATTCCAGAGCGAACAATTTCTGCGATAAATGCAGCGGAGAATAAGGCAAGCCCAATAATGGCACTCCAATAAGAACCTAACCTAACAAATTGTCCAAGTACAAAGAATATCCATAATAAAAGAACTAGAAGTGGTACGCCACGCATTATTTCTATATAAGCAGATGAAATGCTATAAATAATTTTGTTTTTGGATATACGTCCAAGTCCAAAGAGGATACCAATTGGAATCGCTATAAGAATTGCGATTGCCGATATTTCTAGTGTTTTAAGTGCTCCTTCGATGAAGACGTCCATGTTTCTTGGTATGACACTCCAGTCGTAGATGTACATAGCTGATTCCCCCTAGAGTGTTTTATTCGTCTACAACTTCATTTAACCAGTCGGAAGTTTCAAACCATTTTGTGCGTGATGCAAGTTCTGCAGGGCTTCCAAGGTAGCTGTTTAAGAATGAGTTCACCCATTGAATTGTGTCGATGTCATTTTTCTGAAGAGCAATTCCAAGATTTTCTGTAGAAATTAATTCTTCAATTTGTTTTACAGAATCCCCATTTTTCAATTTCCAAACTGCGATTGCTGGTTCGTCGTATACTACTGCGTCCGCTTCCCCTTGCGCCATAGCTGCTGCCGCGGTTGGAAATTCTTCAAAGTCTAAAATTTCTGCGTTTTCAAATACATCTTTTGCAAGTAGTGCACCAGTTGTCCCGATACCTACAGCAATTTTCTTACCTTTTACATCAAGATCTTGCCAAGTTTTTGTTGCCGTGTCTGTTCCAGGTACCATTACAGCTTGGCCTGTTTGGAAGTAAGGGTCTGAGAAACTCACCGCTAATGCGCGGTCACCACGGATTGTCATACCAGCGAAAACCATATCTACTTCTCCGGTTCTAAGTGCTGGAATCAATCCATCAAAAGTGAATTGCTTAAATTCTACTTTGATATCTTTTCCTAGTGCTGCAGCAAGTGCGTTTGCAGTGTCTACATCATAGCCTACGAAATCGCCATTTGGATCTTTCATATCAAATGGGAAATATCCTGGAGACATCCCGATAACTAGTTTTTTCTCTTTTAATACTTTTTGAACTGTTGAGTTTTCTGTCGATACACCTCCGCCAGAATCATTACTACAACCTGCGATGATTAAAACGGTAATCATAAGTACAGCTGCTAACCATTTCTTCATAACTTTTTTACCCCCCGGTTTTTTATTTATTCAGTTCCCCTTATGAAACTAGTGAATTATTAGTAGTATAAATTATTATTATTCACGTGTCTACATAAAAATAATTAGTTATAATATTTTTATTATTGATTCTACTTGAAAAAAAGTGCAAAATAGATTGTATATAGTTGTAGTCTATGTAATAAAGTATGAAGTTAGTATTTATTAGTTTAGGAACACAATGTTTTATTATTCTGCATAATGTATTTTTATCCATAAGGGGTGTTTGTATTGGTCTTTCCTAAAAGTGAGGTTGGTAAGCGAATTAGGTATTTACGTCGATTTCAAGGATTGACGTCAGAAGAGCTGGCGAAAAAAGCTAGTGTGAGCCAGAGTATGATTTCTCAAATTGAGCGTGGACAAGTATCCCCCTCCTTAGAGACGTTGTGGAAATTAAGCCACAGCTTAAAGGTTCCTGTGTTTTCATTCTTTGAGTCAGAGGAGAATAATGCAGTAACTCTGACCCGCAAAGGTGAGGGTAATCTGATAAAACGAGTGCGACCTAATGTCGGATATGAACTTTTATCACCAAGTTCAGGCAAACAGATGAGCTTTTTTAAGATGATCGTGTCGCCAGGCGACGGCACCGATGATCCGCTTATGTTCCACGGCGGCGAGGAGTGCGGTCTGATGCTGGTTGGTAGTTTGCGGATTGAAATTGAGGGTGAGGTTTACGTTATCGATGAAGGTGATAGTATTTACTTTGATAGCTCGCTGCCGCATCGGTTTATGAATGATGGGGATGCGGATGCAGTCGCTATTTGGACGATGACGCATGATTTTTAGGTTTTGAGAGTCTTTCGCGAGAGTGGAGGGCTTTTTTTGTTGGGGATGTTTGTTGTTGTCTCTCGTGAATGGTTTGCTTGCTAAAGGATTGGGGTTACTTGCTCTCGAGGTGGATTTACTTGCGGAGTTGGGGCGGGTACTTACTCTCAGTCATATGTTACTTTCGGTTGGAGGTGGTTTACTTGCGGAACGGGATTATTTGGAAGCTTCAAGGTTGTTGGCTTTTCGCAAGGGCGAAAAACTTCCTTTTGGGATTTACTTGCGGAGTGATTGGAGTTACTTGCTCTCGAGGTGAATTTACTTGCGGAGTCGGGTTGGGTACTTGCTCTCGGTCATATGTTACTTGCGGTTGGAGGCGGTTTACTTGCGGAACGGGATTATTTGGAAGCTTCAAGGTTGTTAGCTTTTTGGGATTTACTTGCGGAGTTTGATTTTATTGCATATGAAAAGATCTTCTTGTAAGTATAGAAGATCTTTATTTTATAAATTCCATTTTATATTTAGCATCTTTGTATTTACCAGTTTTGATCAGGTTTGCATTTTTTAGTATTCTGTTTGCCTCGTACATATTATTTAGATTTAAAAATTTGCGACACTCTGTATTGGAAATGGAGTCTTTGTATATGAGAAAATATTCTTTTATGGTCTTTGTATGTGCATTAGTGCTGATATTTCTGCATCTAGGACATATCCAGTGACGGGTAACTTTTTTCATTCCAACAAGGTTACAAGTAGTACATTCTACTCCATTGATAATGTCATCTGGATTAATTGCAAAGTGTAGTGTTAATGGGAATGGTTTGTAATTGGTAGTTTTATTTAAAATAAAATCTTTGAGGCTGTTAAGTACTTCTAAAGAAAGTGGAGGATCATGCGTTTTCAATTTTCTCAAATAGGATCTGATTTCATTACGGAATAGTACGGTTGTTTCACTTGGAGGGGTTTTTATATAGCTGCTAGTAAAGGGAAAAACAACTGCACCGTAAATAGGTATCGAAAATCCAGCGGCCTTAAATATCACATTCAACTGATATATATACTCTTGTAGTTGAATCTCAGGACTGTCGAACGAGTTTCTTACTCCAGTTGATAGTGTTCGGCTCAGCTGATATGGATGAGATTTAAATTCAATTTCCCCCTGGATGTTCTTAACTTCGAGTATCACAGCATAGTGCTGTGTAATTATTAGGACATCCATTTGAAATAGTGACTCGCCATATAGTGAAATGTTGTGGAAGGCAAAGAATTTGTATGGAAGTTTAACTTTTTGAAGAAAACTCATAACTGCTTCTTCCCCTATGTCTCCCGCAATATTACGATTCAGGTCTTCTCGGAGAGGGATATATTTGGGGTGGTTTTTCTTCAGTCGTTTGTTTAACGAGATAAGTGCTTCCATATATAGAGTTTGTGCAAATGGTTTTACTATCATTTTATCACCTCGAGGATAGATTAGCATATTTAGTTGCAGTCTACTATAGCTACAATAAAAATTGCATTTCAATGGGAGTTTTAGGGTGAGAATAGAGTTTTCTTTAAGAAATGAGATTAAGAATTGAATTGTTTCTCATATCGCAAAATAATATTAGTGGATTTTGGGAATAGTATTGTATTATTTTGATGCTAAATTTGCGGTAGAGTTAGTAGAAGCGCAGATTATATGCTATATAGGGATTATTTGGAAGGTTTAAGGCAGTTGGCTTTTCGCTCGGGCGAAAAGCTTTCTTTTTTTTTGGTTTTACTTGCGGAGGGATAGGGGTTTCTTGCTCTCGTGGTGGATTTACTTGCGGAGTCGGGGTGGGTACTTGCCCTTGGTCATAGAATACTTGCGTTCGGAGGTGGTTTACTTGCGGAACGCGATTATTTGGAAGTTATAAAGTAGCCGGCTTTTCGTTCGGCCGAATAGCTCCCTTTTTGGATTCTACTTGCGGACGGATTGGGGTTACTTGCTCTCGAGGTGGATTTACTTGCGGAGTTGGGGCGGGTACTTGCTCTCGGTCATATGTTACTTGCGGTTGGAGCCGGTTTACTTGCGGAACGGGATTATTTGGAAGTTTCAATGTTGTTGGCTTTTCTGTGGACATTATTAAAGGACCCGCCGAATCGGCGGGTCCTGGGGGTGAATAGCGGTTCGCTGAGCGCTTTAATTCAAGGTAAAACAAGCTTTATTTACTAAGGATTGATTGTAAAATGTCGACGGCTTGGTCAATTTCTTCGGTTGTTACGGTTAGTGGTGGCAGAAGGCGTATTACGTTTGGTCCTGCTGCTACTAGTAGTAGACCTGCTTCATCTGCGGCTGTTATGTAAGCGGCGACGTCTTCTTCGCAGACGATTCCGAGTAATAGACCTGAGCCGACTAACTGGTTGGTTGGTAAAGCTTCTTTTAATTTCTCGATAAAATAAATTGATTTTTGATTTACATCTTCAAGGAATTCCTCTGTAAATACGTTGTTTAATACAGTTTGTGCGACGGCTACTGCTAGAGGGTTTCCTCCGAAGGTCGTGCCGTGTGTACCTGGACCTAATGAGTCATGCAGATCTGCTGTTCCGAGCATTGCACCGATTGGGAAGCCTCCTCCAAGTCCTTTTGCTAACGTCATAATGTCAGGTTTCAGGACTGTTTGTTCGTATGCGTAGCGGGTACCTGTGCGGCTAATGCCTGTTTGGACTTCGTCTACTATGAGTAGGATTCCGTTGGCCGTGCATATGTCCGAGATGGCCCTAGCAAATTCCGGTGTTACTTGGTTGACTCCGCCTTCTCCTTGGATTACTTCAAGCATGATCGCGCCGACTTCCTCGTCGATTACTGCTTCGAGGGCAGCTACGTCGTTGAAAGGTACTGTTCGGAACGTTTCGAGCAATGGACCGAAGCCGTTACGTATCTTTTCTTGACCAGTAGCGGACATTGCGCCGAATGTGCGTCCGTGGAATGATTTATCAAAGGTGATGATAGTGTGCTTTCCAGTATGTTTGCGAGCTAGTTTGATAGCTGCTTCGTTCGCCTCTGCTCCGCTGTTGCAGAAAAATGCGTGAGCGAAGTGTGTATCGTTTACCAGAGTTTCAGCTAGTTTTTCTTGTTCAGGGTTTTCGAATAGGTTCGATATATGCCAAAGTTTTTCGCTTTGCTCTTGGATCGCTTGGACTACTGCAGGATGAGTGTGCCCCAGACTGAGCACAGCTATACCACTTGTGAAATCGAGATAGTTTTTCCCAGTATCGTCCGTAACGATCGTACCCTTCCCTTTGACTAGGTGAATAGGTCTGCGAGTATAGTTTTGGAATAAAGAGCTCATGCGTATACCTCCTGTTGCAAAATTGTTGTGCCCGAAAGTTGATCGCCGACGATTTGGACGGAAGGAATACCTGCTGTTAGGCAGTCAAGAGCCGCTATGACTTTTGGAATCATCCCTCCGTAGATATCGCCTGACGTGATCCAGTCAGTAATTTTTTCAGAGGTAACAGTTTCTTGTACCTCTCCATCTATTTTAATACCTGGTGTATCGGTAACTAGTTGCAAGCTTTCTGCTTTAACCGCTAACGCTATTTGACTTGCTACAGTGTCGGCATTGATGTTCAATGGGTCTCCATCTGTTGTGCAACTAATGCTTGAAATGACTGGAGTGATTCCTTGTTTCAGCAACATTTCAATAAGTGAGCTGTTCACTTGTTGGATTTCTCCAACAAAACCATATGTTGCTTCATCTAATATTGTGCATTGCAATAGCTGACTATCGTAGCCGCTAAGACCAATTGCTTGGATTCCGCTATTATTCAGCTGATGCACGAGTGCAGGATTTACTTGGCCGACTAGTGTTGACTGAACAATTCCGATTGCTTCAGCGGATGTCACTCGTATTCCATTAATAGAAGTGGTCGATATCCCGTTACTAGCAAGGGCTTTATTGATCGCTGGTCCTCCACCGTGGACGATGACGATTTCATGATTCGCTGATTGAAGTTTTTTAAAATTGGTGAAGAAGTTTTCATTTAACCCCTCGAGCATGCTACCCCCAAGCTTGATGACGATGCGTTTAGGAGCGGTAAGTTGCGTTGATTTGGACGTAGTCATATGTCAAATCGCACCCCCATGCAGTTCCTTGACCATTGCCTTGATGTATGTCGACGAAGATTTTGACTTCTGGCTGCTTCAAATAAATGATTAAATCATCCTCTGAGAAAGGAACAGGCTCGCCGTTTTCTACTACTTTAGTTGAGCCTAGCAGAATTGTAATGGCGTTTGGATCAATTGTTGCACCGCTATAGCCGACCGCAGCAATGATTCGTCCCCAATTTGCATCATTTCCAAAGATGGCCGTTTTAACAAGCGGTGAACCTACTACTGTTTTTGCGATTTTACGTGCTTCTATGTCAGTAATGGCACCTTTTACTTCCACTTCAATTAGCTTCGTTGCACCTTCCCCGTCTTTGGCAATCATTTTAGCTAGATCTTGTGACACAGCATGTAAGGTTTGCACGAAGTTTTCCCAGTCTGGGTGGTCTGGAGTTAACGTATTGTTTTGCGCCATTCCATTTGCCATTACGATGACCATGTCATTAGTCGATGTGTCGCCGTCCACAGTAATTGCGTTGAAAGTCACTTCGGTGATAGCTTTTAGTGCATCCTGAAGATGGTTGGATTCGATATTCGCATCGGTTGTTATAAAACCGAGCATCGTCGCCATATTTGGTTCAATCATACCTGAGCCTTTTGCCGTTCCTGCAATGATTACCTCTTTGCCGTCAATGGTTGTTTGATAAGTAGTATTTTTTGTTACGGTATCTGTTGTCATGATTGCTAAAGAAAAGTCAATCGCACCTTCTAGTTCATCCACTGGTTCTAACGTTTGAATACCTGTTGTTACTGGTTCCATTTTCATGAGCTCCCCGATTACTCCAGTGGATGCAACACCGATAAGTGATTGATCGATCCCTAGTTTTTCTGCAGTGAGTTTTTGCATTGTGTATGCGTCTGCTGTTCCTTGTTTTCCCGTGCAGGCATTGGCGTTTCCAGCGTTGACGATGATTGCTTGCATTTTACCTGTTTCATATACGACATCTTTTGTGATGAGTAGTGGCGCTGCTTTGATGGCATTCGTTGTGAAAACACCAGCTACACTTGCAGGTACGTCGCTAACAAGTAATGCGAGATCCTTTTTCTTATGCTTTAGACCGCAATGGATACCTGTTGCTTGGAAGCCCTTTGGCGAAGCTATGTTTTTATAGGAAATGCTTTTCATCGTAATCGTTTTTGTAGTCATCGGTTATTCCTCCTCTTTTTAGATAAATAGCGGGACTTGCTGAAGACCTGTCGTTTGGTCGAAATTAAATTGTACGTTCATATTTTGAATTGCCTGACCAGCTGCTCCTTTTACGAGATTGTCGATGACCGAAACGATTGTTGCTCGATTTGTGCGCGGGTCGACTTTCACGTGAATATCGCAGAAATTAGAGCCGTATACTTGATTTGTACCGAATTTGTTCGTTTGTTCAATGATTCGCACGAATGGATGGTTTGCATATGTTTCTTTTAATGCGTTTGTCAATTGGTTCTCGGTTACGTTCGGTTTAAGAGAGGCATAGCTTGTTGCTAAAATTCCTCTGGTCATTGGAACAAGATGTGTCGTAAAAGTGATGGGTGATGCAAGACACGCAAATATGTTAATCGCCTGTTCGATTTCCGGTATATGTTGGTGTTGATGTATTTTGTAAATTGCAGTGTTTTCGTTTGTTTCGCTAAAGTGCGTCATTTGAGATGGTTTGTTACCTGCTCCTGAAACGCCACTCTTAGCATCTATGATGAGATTCGCCCCGTCGATTAAGTTTTCCTTTAGTAATGGTAGCAATGAAAGTAGTATTGCTGTCGGGTAGCATCCTGGATTTGCGATTAAATCAGCTTGCCTAATTGCGGCTTCGTTCCACTCTGTTAGACCGTAGACACTTTTTTCGATGGCATCTAGAGGAGCAGGTGTTTTTTTGTACCACTGCTCGTAGTCTATTGGGTTTTTCAAACGGAAGTCCCCGGATAAATCAATAAGTTTTGGACCTCTTCCTATTAAAGAAGGCAAAATCTCGGTAGATACCCCTGAGGGAGTACTCGTAAAAATGACATCGTATTCTGTTAGTCTATTATGTTCGATCGCTAGAAGCTCTTGATCGTAAATATTCATTAAATGTGTATATTTATTCGAAAATTGCATTCCTTCTTCTGAAGAAGTGAATAAATCAATACGCTCGGCTTCCGGATGATTATGCAATAATCTTATTAACTCAAGACCACCATAACCCGTCGCCCCTATAATTCCTATTTTCATTCTTATCACTCCAACCGTAAGATAATGATTAGTATAATACTGCATAATTATAAAGTCAAATGTATTTTTAATTAGTTCGTAAATATTTTTCTGATGAGTTAATAAAATAACCCCCCTTCACTTTGCGCAAAGGGGGTTTGGATTAGTTATCGGAATTTTTATTGTTACCACCGCCATTGTTACCATTGTTTTTAACGGGGGCGTTTCCGTTATTCGATTTATCTTCGTTCTTTTTCTTCTCTTGACCTGGATTGCTATCAGAATTATTGTTTTGTTTGTTTTCTTTTGCCGGTAGTTTTTTATTGATTTTTGATTCGTTTTTATTTTCCTTATCCGCTAGTGGTTTTTCAGTTGGTGGATTCTTTTGTTCTGTATTTGTTGCTGATGGATTTGGTAACTTTTCCTCTTTTTTAACTTGTCCAGGAGGCTTTGTTTTTTCTTGTTTAGGTTGTACATTTTTTGGTTTTGTCTCCACAGAATTCTCTTCAGAAGATGGATTTGCTTTTTTTACTTCTTGGACCGCTTTTTCAATTTGTTTTTTTAGCTTCGGTTTGTCTTTTTTTTCATAAACGGTTGTGACAGCAAGATCTTTCTTGTCGGTACTTACTTGCTCTACTGCTTTTGCTAACACCAAATTGATTGATTGACCCTCCCAATCTTTTATCACTCCTGTAGTTGAATGAAGGGAAATAACATTGCCTTCCTCGTCTACCCCGATTTCAATAGTCGAATCACCTTCAACTTGTATGTAGGCGTAGGCAGTAGTTGTTTGGGGAAACCATGATGCAACTAAAAATATAAGTAGGACTGCTGCTATTAAGGCTGGGGCTATGAAAATTGGCTTCATTCGTTTTGAAGATGTGGCTGAAGCAATTAATTGAAACTCTGCTTCATCACCTATTTGAGCAGTTGCAATAAGTGGTGCTCCACGAAGGAACTCGCCATCTTCTGTAAGAAAAACAGAGTAGGTCGCCTTCTTTTCACAAACAATGCCTCTATATTTGCGCATCAGATGATTTCTCCTTTCACGTAGTCTTTTATATAAACGAAGTCACTGTTTAATAGAAGTACAACTGCAATTATGTATTTTCGTTGTCGTTCCAATGTTTTTCTTGATACTTCCACCAGTGCCTCTATCTCTTTCAATGGTAATTTCTTATTTTCTATTAAAAGTGCATATAGCTCTTCCGAACCTGCGATAATTTGAGCTGTTTGAAAGGCTGTTTTTCTAGCGTCCTTATGCTTCGGTGCTACTTTTGTCAGTTCGTCAAATGATAAGTTAAAGTTGGATAATAATTTACTGTATTTTATCAGTTCATCTCGTCTTGTTTCTTTAAATTGTTCTTCCGAATATGTAGTTACAGCATGCTGTTTTAATGAAAAATGTTCATCCTCTGACTCATTTTCACCGTTATCGAAGAGTAATTCTTTTTTATTTCGAACCGTTTCTTTTCGGATAAAATCAATGAGGCGTCTTTTTATAATTAAGTGGGCAAATGTTTGGAATGAAGTATTTTCAGTTGGATTGTATGCATTTATCGCCTCATGACATCCATTTAAAGCAATACTGAATTCCTCATCTTGCTCATCAATAGCTCGTTTACATATGAAACTGGCTGTTTTTTTCGAAAATTGGGTATGGGCAAGAAGGAGGTCATTTAGAACCTCCTTATCACCTGCTTGCGCCTTTGTTATAAGCTCTTGCATATTTTGTTTTGGCTTTGTTTTGAATAGACCTTGCATAATTGACAGGAGCATATATACCCTCCGTTCCCATGTTTCCCTGAACCTATTATTGTACTCGGCTGAGTGGAGAATGAAAAGCGGTGCTATTTTTAATTTAATATTTACTTAGAATACTAGACGAAATTAAAAGTATCTACACGATTTATTTCATCCTTATATAATAGTGTTTTATTTGAAATGGATTTATTTTTGGTCTTTGTTCTTTTTGTTTTCTTGTTTTTCAGCTTTGTGTTCTTCTTTCATAGCTTTCTTTTCTTCTTTATGTTCAGCTTGTAGTGCTTTGCGTTCTTCTTTTTGTTCTTGTTGTAGAGCTTTTCTTTCTTCTTTTGCAGCTTGTTTAGTTTCTTTTATTGGTTGTTTCACTACAGGTTCTTCTTTAACAGGCTCTACTACAGGAGTTTCTGTTACAGGTACTTCTGTTTTCGGCTGTTCGGACACAGGAGGCTGAACTATAGGGTCTTCTGTTTTAGGTTCTTCTTGTTTCGGTGTTTCAGTAACTTCTGCTTGTTTAGCTTCAAATTTTGCAATTGCGCGTTCTGCATTACGTTTAATCGCTGCTTTAGCAGTTTCATTACCGGCATTTTCGTAAGCTTTGGATAGGGCCGCTAGGTTTCCAGCAGTGTATCCTTCTGGAATTTCAATATCCCATCCTACTGTATCATCCGTTGTAACAACTGGTGTAGAAGTTTTCGGTGCTTCAACAGTTTCAGTTTCTTTTTGATCAAGTACTTCGTTCAAATCTACCGTATCAAACAGATTTTCGTTTGCCCACGCATAACTTGCTCCAGTTAACGTAATTGTCGCTACTAATAGAGCTGCTCCGGTTTTCTTAAATTTCATCTGCATTTTCTCATCACCTCGTATAGAATTTGTCCTTTTGTTCGGACACTTAGTTATTCGAGGGGCTTGTCCTTTTTATGGGGGTCGGATGAAAAAAAATTATTTTTACTTGCGCTCGTTTTGGAGTTACTTGCTCTTTGACTACCTTTACTTGCGGAACGGTGGTTTTTTCTTGCAAAGCGGAATATTTATACATAAAAAAAGAACGCAATTTATGCGTTCGTTTGATGACGTATTATGATTCTTTTTTGCGGAGTACTTTCATGCCTTGAAGGAGCGTTTTAGCGTCTTCGTTTAAGTACTGTTTTATTTCTTCATTTAGGAAGAGTTCTCGGTTGTTGTTCACTACTAACTTGAGTCCAGTAAGATCGAATTTAGTAGCATACGTATTTATGGAATAGATTACGGTCATTTCATGACGGCTTAATGGTTTTTCACCTGTATCTATTTTCTGTTTGATGAGATCAAACATTGCCCTAGAATTGCCACGTAAAAGTTGTCTGTTTTTTGTTAATATATCTATATTTTCTTCGATATACTTTCTAGCTGATACTAAATCTAAACTATCTATACTTTTATTAAGTTGTTTTAACAATTCTTGAAAGTCCATTATATTGCTCCTTTTGCAAAGTAGCCTTTATGTAAGTATAGGCTATAGGTTTCCTTGTGTATATGGACACTTTGAACCTAGAAGAACGCAATATGGGAGTTTTCAGTGAGAGACTGGGATTGTTTCTTGATTCTTTTGAATTACATTCAAGCTTTCTAATAGGGTTAAAGCATCATCGTTTAAATAAGCTTGAATTTCTTGTCTCATGAGTAAATCAGGGTAATTATTAACAAGCAATTTTAACCCTCGAATATCAAAGGAGCTCGCATATCTATTAATGGAATAGAGAATGGTCATTTCCCTTCTGTCTAACGGCTCACGACCAGAATCTTTCTCGTTTCTTAAAAAGTCGAATAATGCTCTTCCATTACTACGTAACAGATGTCTATAATTCCCTACTAATTCGAGGTTTTGCTCTATATATTTTCTTGCAGATATCAAGTCCAGTTTTTCCATGCTATTATTAATCTGTTTTAATAAGTCTCTGTAGTCCACTTAATCATTCCTTTAGTTCTATAATCATTCATTTCATTATAGAACTAAAAGGACTACTTTACAATTAGACATTAATTATTTTTACCCATTATATCATAAGTCAAATGTCTCGTTTTAAACTTTTGTTTCGTTTCTTCCATAAATCTTCCGCAGCTCCTGAACCTAACATGACACCTGCTACGATTAAGATAAGTCCTAGGAAATGATTGAGATGCAATACCTCTCCTAAAAATAGTGCAGAAATTATTAATGAAAACAATGGGTTTAAGTTCATGAATATTGCTGCTTTCGTTGCACCAGCTTGTCCTACCGCATAATTGTATATAAGATGACCAATTGCCGTTGATACAACAGCCGAAGCAAAGAAAACTGTCCAAAATGTCGGTGTTGTTTCTGCAAATTGTTTGATGGCACCTGGCTCTTGAATGAGACTGATCACAAATAGAATTACCGCACCGATTAGTAGCATATAGACTGTGAGCAATCGTGGATCCAATGTTTTAGAAGCCTTACTCACCACCATAAAACTTAATACTTGGACAAGTATCGCTAGGAACACATAAAAATCACCTAGATTTGCTCCCATGGTTTCACTGCCTACTAGGATAGATACTGCAACCCCAGTTAGACCAATTATAAGTCCTAACCACTGAAATTTTGAAGGGAAATATTTTAAAATAATCGCTGCTGAGATTGCTGTCAGCATAGGTCCAGTTCCTAAAATTAGTCCTCCGTGGGTTGCACTTGTAATGGACAATCCTATGTTTAGAAAATAGTGATGGGCTACCACATTGGTAAGCGTTCCGAGTAAAATGTATTTCCATTCACTAGACGTTGGTTTACGCAGTAGTTTCATTTTCCATAAAATCGGCAATACGACTAAGCCCGCTACGAATATTCGAAATGCGGTAAGTGTTACTGGTTGGACTTCTTCCACCATGTATTTGAGTAGTGATACGTTAGCTCCCCAAGCGAACATGACAAATACGAGCATTGCATATATTTTCCACTTATTCATCTGAGGATCTCCTTGTTAATATATATATTTTGTTCTTTTGATCAATAAACTGAATGACATATAGGCAATTAACGATAAGATAACCGGTATTACCACCGTATGAATGTCGAATAGATTTCCATATGCTTCGTTGTAAAAATGGAGCGCAATATAGGAAACGATTCCTGTAATCATTGAAGCAACTGCTCCGTATTTGTTGCCATATGACCAGTACAAGCCTAGTACAATCGGCCAAATAAAGGCTGCCTCGAGTCCACCAAAAGCAAATAAATTCAAAAAGATTAATAGTTCAGGTGGATTTAGTGCTAATAAAAAGACGATGGTGCCTAAAAGTGTTGTTACCCCAAAGCTTAAGGTTTTCACTTTTTTCTCGGTTGCATTTGGATTGATATAGTTAATATAAACATCTTTTACAATAGAAGAACTTACTAGGATGAGCAGGGAATCTACTGTTGACATGATCGCTGCAAGTGGCGCAGCAAGTACTATCCCAGCTAGCCATGCTGGTAGAATTTTCAGGGCAACAAGCGGAATCACTGTGTCTGCCACTTCAATCCCAGGCATAACAGGTCGAGCAAAAATGCCGATGAGATGCATATTCAGCATGATAAAACCAGTAACAAGCGTTCCAATCACTAGTGCACGGTGCATTGATCGTGTGTTTTTGTAGGACATTGCGCGAACTGCCATTTGCGGGAGCCCGACAACCCCTACTCCTACGAGTATCCAAAATGATGATACATAGGCGGCTGATAAATTCCCTTCATTGCCATATGGAGTTACAAGATTTGGATTTTCGTTCAAAAGGTCCTGCATAATATTTGGTACTCCACCACCTGCGATAATGACTGCGATAAGTAACACGAGCGTCCCGATGACCATGACTCCACCTTGCACGGCGTCCGTTACCGCCACTGCCCGGAAACCACCAATGACTACGTAAACAAGTACTGAGACAGCGAAAATAAATAATGCAGTTGTATACTTCAAGCCAGTTAGCGACTCTATTAAACGACCGCCACCAACCCACTGAGCTGTCATTGCGGAAAATAAAAAGATAATGATGCTAGCAGCTGCAAGTAATACAACCGCCTTACTATTGTTATAGCGCACTTTTAGGAAATCAATTAGTGTGATTGCGTTATATTTTCGAGCTAAAATCGCAAACTTTTTCCCAAGAATAAGCAGGACAAAATAACTCGTCACTACTTGAGTCATGGCAAGTAATACCCAGCCAAAGCCCATCGTGTATGCGGTTCCTGGTCCCCCTAGGAAACTCGAGGCACTACCATACGTAGCTACCATCGTCATGGCCAATACAAATCCGCCAAGCTCGCGCCCACCTAAAAAGTATTCCTGTAGAAAGCCACCAGTCGATGATTCTAATTTCTTACTAGACCAAAAGCCAATGAAAAAAATAATGGCAAGAAAAATGATCATTGGGATGATTACTTGTATATTCACAGCTCATCCCCCTCTTCCTCTAACGAAACATCCTTCAACACGAATTTCACAAGAACAATAACCGTAATCGCCACAAGTATAAAACCGACAATACAGCTATAAAAAAACCAATCCGGAAATCCGAGAATATAGGAATACTCCTCTACCGGTTTTGAGCCAAGCCCATACGCAAAGCCAAACCACCATATAAAATGCACAATTGCGAGCGCAACTCCAATCAGTGCCTCCCGATGTGCAATCTTAAATCTAGGATCCATTTCATCCACTCCTGCTGTTCCTAATGTTTCACTCTAGTATAGCGAAGATAAATTCAGTTGTTAAGAGGTGGGGTGCGAAAAGGTTGGGTTTTTGGGGATGAGTCTCTCGTATTGGCACGTTTTGCTCTCATATAGATCGGATTCTCTCTCGTATAAGCACGTTTTACTCTCGTATAGATGCTGTGCTCTCTCGTATAAGCCCAATTCTCTCTCATACAGCATAGCAATCTCGTATAGATCGGATGCACTCTCATATAAGCACGTTTTACTCTCGTATAGATACTGTGCTCTCTCGTATAAGCCCAATTCTCTCTCGTACAGCATCGCAATCTCGTATAGATCGGATTCGCTCTCGTATAATCACGTTTTGCTCTCATATTGATACTGCGCTCTCTCGTATAGACGCAAACCTCTCTCATACAGCACAAAAAAAACCGGAAAGTGCAATGCTTTCCGGTTTTTTCGGGGCGGTATTTATTTGTACGTTAAGTATTTTACATATTCTTTCCAACTGACAGCTTTGATGCTGTTCCAGGTCGGAAGGTCTAATGGGAATGGTAGGAACGCTTCGGCATCGACTGTTTTTTGATCTGCATTGAGGACGACGTTACCATTGTTAAGTCCTTCCGAAAGGATGGCATGTTGTTTCAAATCGAATGGTACGGTAACAGGAGTCCGAGCGATTCTACCGTCACTTGTGAGTGTGTATACTTCCGCTACTTTTTTGGAGCGGTTTAGTAACCATTTCGATTTTATCTGTACAGCATTCTCTGCTTGGTTTGTAATAATTACTGAGTTTAGATTTGCTGCAAAAGGCAAGGTTTCTAGTTGTTCGGCTAACTGGATTCGAACTTCATAGACAGGTTCGTCAATTTTCTGTTCAAATTGTTCGTATGCTGTTAGCCATTTGGATGCATTTGCAGGTACTTGTGTTTTGCCCGAAATGCTTCCTTCTACTACTCCTTCACGGTGGGTTGAGTAGTTTTTCACAGTTTGTCCTTCTTCAATATTGTGCCAATCGGACTCTTTTACGTAAGTGATGACGGATTTTTCATCTGCATATAGGTGTATGAAATAGTTTCCGTTACGCTCTTCGATAGTCGAAACAGTACCACTTATCGGACTTAATAAAGAAAGACCACTTGAATCTTGCGCAAGTTGAGCATCGACGATTTGAATTTTACGATCTATTTCCGCTTGTTTTTGCTTTGCATCAGCTATAGCCTGAGCAAAGTTACCGTCTTGGGAAACATTTACGTCTACTTGAACATTTACATCTACAATCTCATCTGTCGTTCCACCGGTTGCCTGACTATCGCCCGATGAACTAGAATCTGCTTTAGAACGTTCGGATTCTAGATCCCTGATGATAGTACGAAGCTTCGACTGCTCCAGCGTATAAGCCTGTTTCTCTGTTTCCCACAATGAACGCTGGTGTTCAGCAGAATCTGTCTTCAGTGTAGCAAGGTCGGTACCTTCCTCCACATGATCTCCCTCCGCGACAACGATATCATTAACAGCTTCTACATCAATCGTTACCGACATCTCATTTGCAGGAACTACCATAGATTCTTTTTCTAGTTCCTTTGCATATGTATTTTCATACACACGATCATATTCACTCACGTAAAATGTTCGACTGATTTGACTTTTATCCGAATAGATTAGAATCGCATTTGCCCCGATAAAAGTAGAGACAACAATGGAAATCCCTATAGTTAACCATTTATTCATTTGGTTTGCCCCCCTCGATCCATGATTCAATTGGGAGTACTTCAAAGCCCGCTGTGATGATGGCTAAAATTAATTGAATTACTATTAATATAAGAAATAGATTACGAGTGGAAATCGTTGTAAAAGATCGTAAAAAATGATACTGAATAGCAATTATTAAACCTGTAAATAGGGATAATTCATTAAAGAAATAATTGACATACGAATGTTCGATAAACGTTACTGCTAGTGGGCCAAATGAGAGGACGGAGTAATCCGTTGCGTAGCCAACTATAGCATATAAGATATAGTTAAATGCTTTTTCCATTAATAAAAGTGCTACGACGAATAATTGTAGTACCGCTACTTTTGATAATTCCACATCCGTAATTTTATGTAAAATAAACGCAATTACAAAGAAATGAAAGCCCATATATAGTAAAGACCATAAAATTGTTCCTATTAAAGAGGTAATTCTAGCAATCGTAAAAGTATCTTCATAGCCGTTGACAAATAAAGCCGTTAGTTCTTCCGTATGTAATCCCCAAATATCTCGTAGTGCGTATAATAGGACTCCAAAGATCGCGACGAACCATACCCGACTCTGAAAGCCTCGCATCGTTGCGTCATCCTTTAACGATACAATGAGTTCATTTCTATTGAAAAGATATTTCCAAAACCGAAATTCAAAAAACATTCAAGCGTTCCCCCTCTTATGGTTGAACAGTTACTTCCACATAAGCACCGTTTTTCATCAGGATCCCTTCATTCGTTTGGAAAGTCGGATGGATGAGTAGTAGATAGTCTGCTCCTTTTTCTAGTGGTGCTGTTGGTGTGACAACGAACTGTTTCGATGATTTTGGTTCAATTGTTACCGGAACGATATCGGTAGTTCCTAGTTTTACTAATTCCACTTTTTGCTTTTCGTTTTGTACTATATTGTTGGAAAAAGTAATGGTAAATTGTTTCGTTGTCGGTACATTATGTAATGCGGATATTTTTTTATAGTTTTTATTTGCTTCCACTAATGCATCTTTGTGTGCTTGTATTAGCTCGTAACCTACCACTGTTTCATAGTTCGGCTTCACGCCAGTTTTGTGAATAGGAGTACCTTTAGGTCCAGTAAAGTTTGCAATCGTCAGCTTTAAAATAGATCCATCAGAAAGGCTAAAAAATGATTGCATCGAACCTTTTCCGTATGTCGTCTGCCCATAAAGGGATGCAGAGTTTTGGTCTAGTAGCGCTGCAGCAGTCATTTCAGAAGCACTCGCACTATACCCATTGACTAGTACTTTCGTGTTTGCAGGAAATAATGAGGTTTGCTTAGTCGATTTAGTTAACGTAGACTCACTAGTTGTAATAATTTTAAATGCATCGGGGCTGTTGGGAAATAATCCAATAAGTTCTTCGGCTGTATGTACATATCCGCCGCCATTATTACGTAAGTCGAGTATAAACGAAATTGCACCTAGCTTTTGAAGTTCGACTTTTGCTTTTTGTACAAGGACTGCTCCATCATCTGAAAATGAATTCATCCCTATATACCCTATATTGCCTGCCAAGAGTTCTTTTGTTACGACAGGAATGGTAAATTTCTTACGCGTTATGTTATACATTTGTTTTGTATTGTTACTTTTCAAAATCAGTAGCTGTACTGTAGTTCCTTCTTTACCCGTGATGATTGAAGAAGCTTGTTGAACTGCCATACCAATTGTCGATATACCATCGACTGAAAGAATAATATCACCAGGAGAAATTCCAGCTTGCCCTCCTGCTGCTCCTTCAAACGTGCCGACAATTTGAATTCCACTCGCATGTTCCTCAATGGTCACACCAATGCCAGTCGTTGTATTATTGATGGTGTTTGTATATGCCTCATATTCTTCACTCGTAAAATAAGCAGAATAGGGATCTAACTGCTCCATTAGCTCATCAATAGAATTTATTCCTTCTATATTAGAGGGTAGTTCTCCTTTGTAATGCACACTAACTATACTCTTCACTTCATCTAGTGATGCTGCCAATGTGGAAATCGGAGCTAAGATTAATCCGGTAATCATAATGATTGCTGCTAAGACAGTAAACCTCTTCATCCCATTTCCCCCTTTTAAATATCTATAAACCTATCTTAACTGAAATTTACAAGAACTGCAGAAATTTCTATATTATTAATGAAAAGTAAAAATGGATTGAACAGTAAAACAACCATCAAAAACAACTGTTGTCTCAACAGATTATTTGAGAAGTTGCAGTACTCCCTGTGCTTGTTGCATATGCAAGCTTAGAACATATTGATTGGCTTGCATTAATAGACTAGCTTTAGTGAGTGCCATCATTTCCTTTGCAATATCTACATCTCTAATTCTAGATTCCGCTGCTATCAGATTTTCTTCCATATTAATTGCATTATTATAGGCATGTTCCATTCGATTTGTATAAGCTCCCATTTTGGAGCGTTCACTGGATACTTTTTGAAGGGCCTTATCTAGTTCCCCAATCGCATTATCTGCACCATCTCTCGTAGAAATGGATAAATCCTGTATACCAATACTAGCGGCACCCATATTACCTAAGGACAGTTCGATATATTGTCCGGCATTTGCACCAGCTTGAATCTTAAGAGAGGTTTGAGATCCATCTAATAACGGCTTTGTATTGAACTCAGTGTCTTTTGAAATTCTAGACACTTCTTTTTTTAATTCTTCAAATTCTATTGCTAATTGCTCTCGATCCTTGTCGGTTAACGTGTCATTTGCGGATTGAACACTTAGTTCTCTCATCCTTTGCAAAATAGAATGTGTTTCATTAAGTGCACCTTCTGCAGTTTGGACAAGGGAAATCCCATCCTGAATATTTCTCGAAGCCTGTCCTAATCCACGAATTTGTGCGCGCATTTTTTCAGAGATAGCTAGACCTGCAGGATCATCACCCGCTCGGTTTATACGATACCCGGAAGAAATGCGTTCCATCGACTTATTTACCATTGACCATTGGGAGTTCATGTTCCGCAAAATAGATAATCCAGTAGCATTCCAATTTCCAAGCATCATCTCAGCTCCTTTTTGATCCGTTAACCATTATATCGTCGTTACTCTAGTAACTTTCAATCTTTAAGGACTCTTAATTGAGGTTTTATTCATCTCACAATTATTGTTATAGGACCTCAGGTAAATAATGCCGCTTCGTTCAGCAATGCCTAAGTGACCAGCACTCGGTCAATCCTTGAAGAGAGAGTCATATGACGTACTGGTCGGACTAGTACCGATGTTGCCACACGAAGTGGCGACTTTAACCAGCCTGCACTTTAATGCAGAATAATAGTTCGCTTGAAAACGATTAATTTCTTTCAGTTTAGGAGAGTATAAATGTAACTTTTAAAACAGTTTTACGACAAATTTAATAATCGAGTTATTTCCCGGGAAATTGACAGGAAAGGAGTGTTTGTAAATGAAAATCGACAAGTTTGGATTTAATTGGGGGGACATTTTGTTTGGAGTACTCGGATCAAGCGGATTTGTGTTGTTCCTTTACTTTTTTACATCCTATTAAATTGGAAAGCACATAAAAACACCTATCGAAATACTTCTATTCGTTAGGTGTTTTCTATTTGATAAGGTTATTCAATTTAACATCCTCCATTATTTTTTTTATACTGTTGTAGTTTGTTGAATAATGACTCATCTCTTGTCGTCAAAGCAAAGTCAATCAAGCGCTCTAAGTTTTGTTGTTCTAGTAATTCGATGACTTCTTCTGCTCCTTCAATTGGGACTTCTTGTGTATCTTGGTTTGCTTCTTCTAAAATTGTTTGTAAATGTGTATGAATATCTGACACAAGCAATAATTGATAGAGTGGCAATCTTATAAACCTATTCCCTTTTTGAAAAACAAATACTTCCGACAAATTTTCTACCTGTAATGTCTGAGCATTTAAAATGATTTCTTTGCCCTCCACTGGTATAAAATGAAACAACTCATCATCTTTCCTTATGGAAAAATACTGATAGGCAAATACCATCTTAATACTGTTCCCTTCAAACTTTGTATAAAATGGTTTCATTAACTGTACTAGTATCATATTCTCCCCTCCTTTAATAGAATTTTCTGATTACTATTAGTTTATCACATTTTCTCAATTTCGTGTAGTTAATGGCATTAAATATTCTTAATAGATGGGAAATACTTAGCGCAAATGGCTTTTTTTGCTTGGTTCATTTACTTGCTCATCACTGCTGGATAGTTGCGCTCTTTCTTTATTTACTTGCATTCGTGAAGGATTTACTTGCTATCATGATTTAAATACTTGCGCTCAAGTAACATCTACTCGCTAGAGGGAGTAATTTTCCATGTATGTAGTGAGAGTTATGTTCAGGGGATAATCCTTTTTATACGAGATTAAAGCCGTTGCTAATTGTTTTCGACAATTCAACTAGCACATAAATTTTCCAGAAAAAAAAAGCGAATGCACTCTGTATCCGCTTTTAAAAACATGATCTTATTTTATGAGAGTTCTTGGTCTATGTTTTCCTTTCGCTATGGTGAAATAGCCGAATGACCGCGGGTTGTATTCAACGATAAACGTTTGAAATACTTTTTCGAGTACTTTTGATTGATTAGACTCCCCTTCATGTTCCAAATAAAAAGATAATAGGTTAGCGTTACAATCGAGTTGTAAATCATAAACAGTGAAATCCTCCGCAACAATTTGATCAATATGGGTCATCTCTTTTTCACGATATCCACTAAAATACTCAACGTACTTTTTCTTAACACCAACAACCTTTATATCTTCCTCCTTCCTTCTTGAATGATTATCATGAAACTCAAATATGGACGGTATGTAAAATTGTATTCTTTCGATATCTATCACTTCCTTTCACATTATATTAATTACTATATTTCTCATTAATGTCAGCAGATGTATATTCCTTATACTATAAACACTCGTTTTTTTTACGAATATCTCCAATTTAGCGATTTTTAATCATTGCCCTTCTAATTTCGCTCTCCTTGCATTGTATATGGGAGGGATGAATATGGCATTTGGGGAGCATTTGCGTGCTTATCGTGAAAAACTAGACATCACACAAATGGAAGCTGCTAAAATTTTAGGGATTGATCATTCCGCATTATCAAAATATGAAAAAGGCGATCTTGGTATTTCCCTCGAGTTACTTGCAAAAATAAAAGAAAAATACAAAATTCCAGATGATCAATTTTTATATATGCTCCAGGATAAGCGCTATAAAAGCGAAGATCCGATCTTAGAGGCTAGGGAAAGTAAAGCAAGATACATAGAAACCTTTCAGGATGAGTATGTCAACGAAGTCATTCACTTGAAAGAATATCGTGATTTCACAATGGATATTGTTAATTCTGCTGAGAGTGACAAAGAACGAAGAAGATATATTTTAAATCGACTAAAAAAAGATTAAAGCTTTTACTTACATCATGATAAGTAAAGGCTTTTTCTATTATTACGTCGCCTTTTAGTCAAATTGTTTTAGGTTCAGCTTTTAATCAACAGGTTTTATACGTATAATGGAAGGAAAGCCTTTTTTCTTAGGAGAGATCCGTTTGAACCTTACTTCTTATCAAAAACTTGCAACCCATTATAATAAACAGATTCACCAGTCTATGGATACGATTGCGAGAAAGCTACATCCTGCTTTGTTAGAGGATGAGGAGCTTGTCCGTCGTGCCGCTTTTTTTGTGCGTAACGGCGCTGTTTCTATAACGAATTATTACCCTCAGGAGCATCGGGTCGATTTTACGATACGCGATGTGACGAATATTGAAGTGACCTATCATATTACCAAAGATAATTTTCACTGCCCTTGTCCTATACATAAGCCGTGTAGACATATTGTGGCAGCGGTTTTTTATTTGTATCAACAAAATGATTCCTTGTCTACGTGGATTTCTGAATGGCGTTCACAGGCTGACCAGGTCCAACTTACTTTACTAAAGGATGAACGTAGTCCTAGAAGTTGGGATATTATTGTCGAAAACTTTTTCCGTAAATTCATCTCTAATTATCCACCTACAAGTTTTTATTTACTTGAATTTGCTATTCATGATTTGAAATCGCAAATTCGAAAGTCCCGTCCATTTGAACGAGAGTGGCAGCCTATTTTTGATGTGTATGTGGAACTTTCTATACTCATAAAGTCTTGGCCATATATCGAACCTCTTGCACAGTCGAATATGCAAAATCGAGTTCTTCATTTTTTAAACGAATACCTGGATGAGCTGAATGATCATTTAAACCAACTATCATCTAAGCCGCGTATGTTCGCAGCCGATCCATTTTACGATGAAATAATGGTGCGAGTTCATCATTTTTACTTTGATCTGGAAAACCTTGTACACTATCGAAAGCAGGTATATCTGTCCTTTTGGGATGCGCTCGTAACCGACAAAAATAAAAGAATGAAAGAAGTTAAATACTTAGAGGCTCTAGAGACTATAGAAGATGATGTGCCATTAAATATGGTCCTACCATACTTTTACTTAACCTTGTCCATGACCGATGAACTATTATTAGCTGCGGAAAAAATGGAAGGAAACCAGTTACTTGAGTGGGTAGAAGTATGTGAAAAGGCGCTTCAAACTGGCAAAAAAGAATTAGGTACCAACTTAGCTCGAAAGCTGCTGCCTCATGTTTCTTATTACTTAAACGAGGTAATACTAAATCCATCACGTGTTATACTCATCCGTAGATTAGAGCTTTTATTTGAAACAGTTCAGTTGCAGCCTTCAGAGTTAGAAAAAATATATCAATCTTTTGGAATGTATGGCTTACAGTCTTATTCGAACTTACTCATCAAGGAAAAGCGATACTATGATTGGATGGCTCTCCATCAATCGGCCAATTCGTCACTTGAGTATGCGGAAGCATGTGGACTTTCGGTTATAAAAGAAGAGGCTCCAGATGTTTTGCTTCCACTTTATCATCACTATGCAATGCGTTTCATTCAAGAGAAAAATCGGTATAGCTACAAACAGGCTGTTCGGATTTGGAAAAAAATGAAACAAGTAGCGAAAAAATCGAATGATACTGACTTCTGGAATGCATACGTAGAAAATGTTCGCGAAAAGTATCGCCGTCTTCGTGCACTGCAACAAGAAATAGAGAAAGGAAACCTACCATTATGACTCAGCCTTTATCTATTACGAAAGAATTTTCTTTAAATATTCACCCTTTGGAAAACGGGCAGTTTCGCCTAGTTTCGATAAATGTACCTGCCGAAAAGTGGGTACCATCCCTATATTTGAATCATCGAGAAAGCTTTTTCGGCCTCAATACGCAAATAGAAGACGATGCACTTATCGCCTCTCCCGTTGAGTTAGTTGAACTTTTTTCTAGAAAATTGAATCCATTCACATTATTTGACGGTGTCAATGAAGATTCAAATAAATGGTTAAAAACATTTAAAGATACTGCTAAAGTTTGGGCTACTCCTGACTTATGGAATTTCATAAACGTAGAAGGAAATAACCTTAAAGTTACCGCTCCAATAGATGATAGTGGGCAAACACTTCTTGTGAATGCTGTTAAACAAAAGCTTTTCCAAGCTGGGCTATCAATGGAGGACATTGAGCCACTTATACCATTTTTCAAGCGAGGGGGCTGGCCGATCAAGTCTCAGGCTACTCATCCAAGCTTATTAGTTGCACTTAGATTGTCAGAACCAGAAGCGATGGAGGATACATGGTTGCTTGAAACAGTGGTTCGCGGGAAAAAAAGCAGTGTTTACTGGACACCTGCATACCGAAAGAAATCATTACCCATAGATAAAGCACTTCCTGATAAATGGGTTGAGTTTAGTGATTTTATAGAAGAAACACAGTCAAAAATGTTTTCTCTTATTTCTTCCATCGATCAAACAAATCCAGAAACATTCTATTCTTCCACATTAACTGATGAAGAAGTACGAATGTTTCTTCGTGATGATTTAGTGAAACTACAGGCACTCGGATTTGAGATTGTTCTTCCTGCGTGGTTGAAGGCGGTAAAAGATTCAAAAATGCGTGTTAAAACGGTCGCTAAGACAGCCAATTCATATAAAACTACTGCAGGTCTAAATGAAATACTGCAATTTAATTGGAGTTTTTCTTTGAACGGTCAAGAAATTTCAGTCGATGAGTTTCAACAGATGGTAAATGAAAATCGTTCTTTTATACAGGCTGGCAATGAATGGTTTCGTATCGATTCCGCTTGGATGCACGAAGTTCGAGAGCTGATAAGAAAATCAGAGGATGAGAATTGGACTGTAAAAGAGCTATTGTTCCGTGAAATCCCTGAAGAGCTTGCACTCGCGCTTGACGACGAAGAGGAAAATGATGTGGATCCATTATTTGAATTTGAAATGCAAAAATCATTGCAAACTCTTATGACACAGCTCTCGGAGAAAAAAGGTTTCCCTTCGGTAGAGATTTCTCCTAATTTGTTGACGACTTTACGCCCTTATCAGCAGCAAGGATTAGAATGGCTCGTCTTTATGCGAAATGAAAAATTTGGAGCCTGCCTAGCGGATGATATGGGTCTCGGAAAAACTGTACAGTTGATATCTTATTTACTGCATGTCCATGAAAATACAGAGCAACCGACGCCTTCGCTTATTATTTGTCCCACTTCTGTGTTAGGAAACTGGCAGAAAGAAATTGCGAAGTTTGCTCCTTCACTTAAAGTACAGACACATTACGGGTCTTCTCGAACAAAAGAGATAGATATGACGAGTGATGTTGTCCTCACTACATTTGGAACTGCTATGCAAGATATCGATTCTCTTTCTGAAATTGTATGGACCAGTACTACGTTAGATGAGGCACAGAACATTAAAAATATGCATACTAAACAATCACGTGCTATTCGAAAGTTAACTGGTGATCATCATATCGCGCTAACTGGTACACCTGTAGAAAACAGATTATCGGAGCTATGGTCTATCTTTGACTTTATCCATAAAGGTTATTTAGGCTCGTTCCGTAAGTTTCAAGAAAATTATATAGCACCTATTGAACGAGATAATTCCGATGCAACGAAACATAAATTACGAGTGAAAATTCAACCTTTCCTATTAAGAAGAACGAAACAAGATCCAGAGCTTCAGCTTAACTTACCAGAAAAGTTAGAGCAAAGAGAGTATTGTGCCCTTACAACAGAGCAGGCAGCTTTGTATGAATCACTCATACAAGAAACCGTAAGCAAGCTCGACACACTTACTGGGTTCGAGAAAAAGGGCCTAATTCTCAAAATGCTAAGCAAACTGAAACAGCTTTGTAATCACCCTGCACTCTATTTAAAAGAGCCCTTTGATGATGCAGACGATATGCTTGAGCGTTCAGAGAAGCTGGCTCAAATTGTGACACTTGCCGGAGAAATTGCAGCGCGCGGTGAGCAATGTCTAATCTTTACTCAATATATTGGGATGGGACATTTACTACAGCATTGTTTAACAGAGCTATATGAAATTGATGCTCCGTTTTTGACTGGTAGTATGCCTAAAAACCAGCGTGATCATTTGGTAGAAGCATTCCAAGCAAAAGAGTTTCCTGTATTCTTATTATCGTTGAAGGCTGGCGGAACTGGCTTAAACTTAACTGCGGCAAGCCATGTGCTCCATGCCGATCGATGGTGGAATCCTGCAGTTGAAAACCAAGCAACCGATCGTGCTTACCGGATTGGACAGACGAACTTTGTTCATGTCCATAAATTCATCACAATTGGAACAATTGAAGAAAAAATTGATAAGCTCCTAGTTGAGAAACAGGCGCTATCAGAGGAGTTAATCCATTCTAGTCAGTGGATCACTGAAATGTCAGATAATGACTTAAAAGATTTACTTACACTGTCTATTTAATAATATTTTTATAAACCCTGACCAAGCATATTTTTGGTCAGGGTTTTCCTCTTTTGATAATCATTGAATAGGATTGCGGCCTTATCAATCATTAAACTGGTAGTTGGTTTGGTGGTGTTACTGGAAATTCAAAATCACTCTCATTATTCTTATTTTGTTGTTGGACCTGTTCCTCGTCTCGTTTCTTTGTTGCTAAAAATCGGATGTCCTCCACAACTATTTCTGTAACGAAAACCCTAGCTCCCTCTTCCTTCTCATACGACCTTGTATTAAGTCTACCTGTTATCCCGACAAGAGACCCTTTACCACAATACTTGACGGTCGTTTCAGCGAGCTTCCCCCAAATTGTACATAACACAAAGTCTGCTTCATCATTTTTATAGCTTTTATTCACCGCGACTACGAAATTCGTTTGCATCCTCCCTTCTGACAAATGCTTTAATTGTGGTGATTTCGTCATACGTCCGATTATCGAAACAGTGTTCAATTTGTCACCTCCTTTACTAGCATTAGCCCAATCATACTGACAGAATAAATTGTTGGCAAAAGCTTACAATTTAGTTTACAAGCATTTTTCAAGACCAAAATTTAATTCCTTAAACCGACTTTCTTTAAACACTTGCTATATCAACTTTCTAATCTTTCAATAATGGTATTTTGGTAGTTTGTACAATTATTTTTTCCGCTGAATTACCTATGTTATAATGGAAACTAATTAATGCTTTTCCAAAGGGGATTTGTGCATGAAAACATTTAAAATGATTTCAGTGAGTATTATTTCGGACCATGAAGAAGTGCCAATAACAATTGAGGATGGCATTGTGATCAACCAGGAAAATTCTAGCCGTTCTTGGATATTAGAACTATTTACAGATCAAAAATACGAAAATTATTTTAATGAATTAAAAATGTCTAATGAAGTATATGATGTGAAAGTGATTATTTCTTATCCAGAAAACGAACCCGCTCATTTTGAAGTGGTGACCTATTCTGTTAAACAAATCGGCAATCATCTTTCCGTGTTACTTAGAGGTACATTGAAACGAGTAAGAAGAAAATATGCAGAGTCTCTGCTAGCGCAACTAATCGAAGATGGCTTAACAGGCGAGGATTTACTTTCTAAATTTGAAAATGATATGAAAACTCGACCTACCTTGAGGAAGAATCAATAGTTCGTGGCCTTGTACTATTTTTTGCTAATAAAATTTTAATGCACTTCATGCTATTGTTACGGAGATCCCTGTGAATTCTGCGGGGATTTTTTGTTGGAGAAAATGTTTGCCAGGATAAGCTCCATAGGCAGTCGAATACAATTTACTTGCTTTGCTCCATCAATTATTTAGGGATGTCTGGCGAATAGATAGTATCTATAATAGGAAAAAGATGCTGACCCTAAGCTTTTAGGAATCAGCATCTTCTTTTTACTCACAAATTATTTCATATTATTGTCTTTATCATTTATCAATTCATCATCATCATTTTCGAGCTCTGTGCTTGGTTCTTTGATCCATTTATCGTCGTTTGGTACAGTGCCATTAGTATTATCGTTGATACCTGGCTGGCCGTCCATTGTGCCATTATTAGTTGTTCCGTTATTGTTGGTTCCATCGTCGATAGTTCCATCGTTTAATGTTCCATTCCCATTGTCATTCATCCCGTTGTCTGTGTTCGGCGATAGAGTATTTACATCATCTCGCACATCCTCCATAGGGGTTTCATTGGTTTCAGGGACAACATCATCGTTTGCATTGTTACACCCAACTAATAAAAAAGAGCATAAAGCAACAGTAGGAACGACTTTTTTCCACATAAAAAAATTCCTCCTTTCTTAGATATCGTCATCACTTATTTGTGACTTACGATAGGTTATCCAAGAAAAAAGGAACTATCCTATGGCATTTATGCCTGTTTTTGCATTTCCTTTAGAAGCGATTCAACGTATAATGCTTCTGCTTTGCAGCCATATTTATAATGGGTATCTAATTGATCTTGCATAATCTCAATGGAAGCAATTAAATCCTCATTAACTGGCTCTGATAAAATTTTCTCGATAGAAGCATTTATTTTTAGTGCTATTTCTTCATGGAACTCTGGACTCTCTTTTACCTCTTGAGGTACTTTCTCAAACCAAGTGGCAGATTCAAAAATATACAACTGCCAACTTTTAACAAAGTCTTCAATATTAAAAAGTTCTTCATCCCAACTGATATTCGTCATATATATTTCAAATGCCTTAGTTATTGATCTAGTAATACTACTTTTAATCCCTGATGACAACTCATTATACATGAAGCATAAAACCTCCTACATTATTACAACGCATAAGTATTTCTAAATAATCCAACTTATTTTATATGATATAACACCATTTTGCAAATTATTGTTGCTCCACAACAGGTCCAAGTGCAAATAATATATCTGCCTCACACACCAATTCTCCATCTACTGTTGCGATTCCGTGACCTTTTCCCATAGTTCCACGAAGTTTTGTCAATTCAACCTCTAGTTTTAATTGGTCTCCCGGCTTCACTTGTCGTTTAAATCGGCAATTATCAATCCCAGTAAAGAATGCGAGTCTTCCTTTATTCTCAGGAATTTGAAGGACAGCGACTGCCCCTATCTGAGCAAGAGCCTCTACTATTAGTACTCCGGGCATTACTGGATATCCTGGGAAATGACCATTGAAGAACTCTTCGTTAATCGTTACATTTTTTAATCCTACCGCACGCTTTCCTTCTTCAACTTCTAGAATTTTATCTATCATAAGAAATGGATAACGGTGAGGTAAAATTGCTTGAACTTGCTCTGTTGTTAACATAGAATCATCCTCCAAAAGATTATTTTCCATCTTTAATATCAATCATATGCTGGTATGTATCCCATTTTAATGCGTCCTTTGGTTCACCATCACCTAGTACGCCATAGCCAACCATTAGACCTGCCATTGCTGCTCCAGCAAAGAATAGAATAACGAGTAGGATACGCAACCAAATAGGAAACATGCGGATTTGAACCCATTTGGTTGTTCCAGTCGTTGTTGCTTGTTCATGGGCCTTTTCTTGTTCTTTTTCTAATCTTCGCTGTTGTCTAGCAGAAATTTTACTTTCTTCTGTCATAAACACAACTCCTTACACGAATAATTATCTAATGCCATTAATAAGTCCCAGCATTTGGTCCGCAATTGTAATGGAACGGGCATTGAACTGATAAGAACGTTGCGCTGTCATAAGATCCGTCATCTCTTTTGATGTATCCACATTAGACAACTCTAACATACCATTTGCCATAGCTATTTCGCCACGATCTGCACCTTGTAGATCTGTCATAATATCTTCTGCATTTAAACCTAATTCTTGTAGGTTTTTCGGCATAGCAATATATGTTGCAGATAAATGCTCCATCGCATTCGGCTTTTGTAACACAGAAACTGCTAATTCACGTTGCTGTGTAGTACCGTCTGGATATGTTGCCGTTAGAATTCCTGTTTCATTTACAGTGAAAGCCGTAACGCCATCAGGAATAGTAATTGCTTGACCACCTGAATTGGCTACTGGATAACCATCACCGTTCACTAACATAAGCTCTCCATTTTCCATTGGCGAAACATAAAAGGCACCTTGACGGGTATAAGCTGTCTGTTGCCCGTCCACACCATCAGGCATAAGCACATTAAAATATTGCTTTGGCTCTTGAAAAGCGAAATCTAAATCGCGGTCTGTAGATTGGAGGCTTCCTTGCTTCCAGTTCATTTGCGTCTGCGCAAGTGCTGCACCAACACCATAGCGGATTCCTGTAGGTGAATCTCGTTCTACTCTATCTAATTTATCATTATTGTATTGTTGATATAATAATTCTTGGAATTTTGCATCCTTCGCTTTATAGCCATGAGTACCTGTATTTGAAAGATTATTCCCGATAATATCTATTTGGCTTTGTAGTTGCGACATTGTATTTGTCGCTGTAATCATCGTGCGTAGCATTTAAGCCTACCTCTTTTCATGGTTAAAGATTGTGATAGCTTTATCAATTCACACGGCCCACTTCGTTAACAGCTTTGTCCATACTTCTATCGTATGCTTGCAGTATTTTTTGGTTTGCTTCAAATGCACGATACGCAGTTAACATATCTGTCATTGTTCTGGCAGTGTCTACATTTGAACCTTCAATATATCCTTGTTGCATCGAAAAAGTAACATTATCTCTATCATATGCAGATGGAAGGTCAACACCGTCCACTGTTTGGAATAAACCGTTATCTTGCTTTATAAGCGTATTAGGCTGCGCAGAAAAGGATACACCAATTCGGGCTACTGCAGCATTGTCTACAAGGATCTGACCACTTGAATCCACTTGAAAATCATCATTTTGAAGCTGAATCGGTTGCCCTTCTGAATCCAGTACATACAGACCTTGGGGATTAGTTAAGTATCCTGCTCCATCTAGCGTGAAATTCGCATTTCGAGTGTATGCTTCCCCTTCAGTTGGATGCTGTAAACGATAAAATACTGCTCCTGTTTGACCTGTCTCTTCATCCACTGGTAGTGAACCATCGATTAATGCTATATCTGTGTTTAAATCTGTTTGCAGTAGTTGTCCTTGAGTCATTAAAGCCATTGTTTCTTGCATGTACACACCCGTACTAATTGCACCAACTTCGGATGCATATTTTCCGCTAATCGGATCCTTTGTAGGGATTTGAGTAGGTCCAAGTCTGGACATAAGCATATCTGGAAACGAGCGTATCGTCGATTGATCTGCTTTGAATCCTGGTGTGTTTGCATTGGCCATATTATTTGTTAATAGTTCTGTTCTACGCTGTTGTGCAATCATGCCTGATGCAACTGTAGTAAATCCGCGAAACATAAGAAAGCCTCCACTCTGTTTAATGCAAACTTAGTATACGGGCATTATATTCTTGTGCTCGCAAATAAATCGCATTTATCTTCTTGATATTTTGTCAATATTATCTAACATAATCCCCGTTCCTATTGCAACACAATCCATTGGGTTTTCAGCTATGAATACCGGTACTTTTAACTCCTCCATCAACAAATGGTCCATACCGTGTAAAAGTGCTCCACCTCCTGTTATGATAACTCCGCGATCAATAATATCTGCAGATAGCTCAGGTGGTGTCTTTTCTAGTACATTTTTTGCAGCTTGTACAATACCCGTAACCGATTCTTTCAAGGCTTTTTCTATTTCTTCAGATCTAATTGTTATTGTTCTAGGAAGTCCTGTGACCATATCACGTCCACGAATGTCCATCTCTTCGTGACGACTATCTGGAAAAACGGTTCCTATTGAAATTTTAATATTTTCAGCAGTACGTTCCCCTATTAGAAGCTTGTACTCTTTTTTTATATATTGAAGGATGTCATTGTCAAAAACATCTCCCGCAATTTTAATCGATTCACTCGTTACGATATCCCCCATGGAAAGTACTGCAACATCTGTTGTACCTCCACCAATATCAACAACCATGTTACCACTCGGTTGGAAAATATCCATTCCTGCACCGATTGCGGCAACTTTTGGCTCCTCTTCCAAATAGACTTTCTTCCCGCCAGACTTCTCAGCTGCTTCGCGTATTGCCTTCTGTTCTACACTCGTAATATTTGTAGGACAGCAGATTAAAATGCGCGGCTTGGATAAAAATCCTTTTACATTTAATTTATTGATAAAATGCTTTAACATTGCTTCCGTCACGTCAAAATCAGCAATCACACCATCTTTAAGCGGTCGAATTGCTGTTATATTCCCTGGAGTTCTCCCGACCATTTGTCTTGCTTCTTCTCCAACTGCAAGTACCTTTTTTGTATTTCTATCTATGGCAACGACTGAGGGTTCGTTTAAAACAATCCCTTTTCCTTTTACGTGTATTAATACATTTGCTGTACCTAAATCAATTCCAATATCCTTTGCAAACATTACTAATGTTTCTCCTTCCCAGCTAAAACCTTTATGTATATTAATCGATACGTCTCTAACTTTAAATTTTATCATAGTTTTACTAGAAATACACTTTATTTAACAATAAAATATGTGAAAAAATGGAATGAAATTAAGGTCTAAACTACTACTAGTCGTGCGACTAAGTATTGATTTGGAGAGTATATAGGTATTCGAGCCAATTGCGACGGATACGAGACTATGCATTTACAGACAAATAAGAAAAAGCCGTGATCACTTACTAATCACGACCTCTTCTATCTTCTTTTTTCGTTTTCCACTTTCTTTTCGTCGCTTCTCCACCTCGTAAATGCCTGACCGATTTATGATACGCTAAAATTTCTTTTACTTCTTTTGCCAGTTGCGGATCTACTAAGTGGAGTCTTTCCGTCAAATCCTTATGCACAGTGCTTTTGGAATGACCGGTTGTGCTTGCGATAGCACGGACAGTTTTTTTGGTCTCAATGACCATTTCACCTAAACGTATGCATCTATGACGAATCGTTTCGTGCACTAACTCTTCCTTTCGTTAGTAAAGGAACACTTTCCATCAATTTATGCATACGTCTTAGCTATTATGAATTAAAAAGCTAGTAAGGTCTCTGGATTTACTAAAACGCCATCTTGCAGTACTTCAAAATGTAGATGGACACCAGCAGTTGGGTTCCATTCATTTTCAGCTGCCGTTGCAAGAGAGTCTCCTTGTTCTACAACGTCTCCAGCTTTTACTAGAATACCAGTGACAGAGCGATATTTGGTTACCATACCATTTGCATGTGACAAGACGATTTCATCTCCAACAAATGGATCTAAATTGACTTCCTCTACTTTTCCACTCATTGCTGCAACTACTTCAAATGGCTCACTATTTATAGATAGAGATACACCTGTATTCATCACATAACTATGATCGAATACGAGTATCGACTTTTCACGAGTCGACTCATCTGCTTCCATATCGTAATAGTGCTGTACGATTTCAACGCTATCATGCAGAGCCTCTTTAAAAGGGTATTTCATCGATTCTGCTTGGGCATTTGTTTCAATCGATACTGAATCGGGGTCTTTACTTGCATCTGTCCATTCTGAATCCTTTGCTGAATCATCACTGACATAAACATTGTAGCCCCAAATCATTCCTACAAAAGCTACCGAAAAACCTGCATAAATTAGTGGCCAAAACCACGGCTTTTTCGGGTTATTATTCTTCTTCTGAGAAGTATTGTTCTTTTGTTCTTCTCTCATTTTCATCACCTCTATTTGCATTGTTTGCAAATCAAGGAGATTTTAAACATGGTGAAAATTTTTTTATTTCTGTACCTTTATAGTAGTGAAGTAAAATATCGACTGCCAATACGGAATCATTGGCAAGTACCTCCGCGCCGTACTGACTCATCCCTACCCCGTGACCATATCCAACCGTATCAACTACTACTTTATCAGATTGAAACGTTATGGTGAAATCAGTAGATGGTAGACCTAAAAGTGTTCGAACTTCACGGCCTGTCCACGACTTTCCATCCATTTGGATTGATTCCACTCGGTTCGTATCAGTCTTTCGTACTTTGAAGGTTTTAGGTATGTTAGAATTCCATTTCATATTAAAGGCTTTCGACCATTCTCCATGTGTAAATTCAAACTGCTTTGTCCTATTTGGAGCATATATTTCCTCTGATTTACTTGGTACAGATACTAAGTAAGGAATCACATTTCCGCTATAATTTTCAGCACTTTCCGTTTGACCGTTGCTGGAAGAAAAGAACATCGCTGTGATTAGTTGATCTTTATAGACGATAATTTCTCCCTCTGTCGCAGCGATAACCTTCTTTAGCTTGTCCTCATATTGTTGGAAGGAGGCCCCCCACTTTTTCTTTCGATCTGATTCACTAGCATAGACCTGTTTCAATACTGTTGGATCGATTGTTTTTTGTCCATAATTCGTATCTCTTAGCACATATGTCCTTGCCGCTATAGATTGAGCCTTTAATGCCTCTTCATGAAAAGTTACCGGCATTTCAGCAGCCACAACTCCAAGTACATAACTTTCTAGAGGAATTTTCTCCTTAACCCCTTTCACTTCGATTAGTATTGGACAAGCAATTTCGAGTTCTGATGTTGGCGATGGTACTGTTTCTTCTTTTGGTTTCTCTTTTATTAATAAAAAGGGCAAAAACAAGAGGGCTACGCATAAGATTATAAAGAGTATGTTTTGTTTCATAGAATTACTATATGCTCGTATGGAGAGACTAATGATTCTATTAAATATCAAACTACTAATTGAATTTTGATCAATAACAAGCATCCTTCAATGGTGATTTGAGGTTATACGATAGCAAATCTATCCTATGAGAGAGAGTACTTGTGTTATATGAGAGCACCCCAATAACATACACGAAAAAGCACTACACATGTATACATGCGTAGTGCTTTACATATAGTGTTATATCAATTGCATTTTTTTCTCAGCTGATTCGCTACCAATACGTTCGATGTCTGCGCCCAATGCTGCCAATTTTTTGTCAAAATCGACATATCCTCTATCAAGGTGGTAGAGCTCCGTAACACGAGTGATTCCTTCAGCGACTAATCCTGCAATAATAAGTGCTGCTGCCGCTCTAAGGTCGGTTGCTGCAACTTCTGCACCTTGTAGGTCAGATGGAGACTCCATAATGACAGAACGTCCTTCGATTTTCATGTTACCATTCATTCTGCGGAATTCTTCCACGTGCATGAAGCGATTTTCGAATACTGTTTCTGTTATAATGCCAGTTCCATGAGCAGTCATCATTAACGCCATCATTTGAGATTGCATATCTGTTGGGAAACCTGGGTGTGGCATCGTTTTGATGTCAACTGATTTTAAATTTCCTTCAGAGCGTACACGAAGACCATGTTCCTCTTCGGTAATTTCAATGCCCATTTCTTGCATTTTAGATATAAGTGCTGTCATATGTTCAGGTACTGCATTTTCAATGAGCACATTACCCTTTGTTATTGCAGCAGCGACCATGAATGTTCCCGCTTCGATACGATCTGGTATGATATGGTGTTCTGTGCCGTGTAGTTCCTGCACACCTTCAATGCGAATAGTGTCGGTTCCTGCACCTTTTACCAATCCACCCATTTCGTTGATAAAGTTAGCTAAATCGACAATTTCCGGTTCTTTAGCAGCATTTTCGATAATTGTTGTACCTTCCGCTAATGCCGCAGCAGTCATAATATTTTCCGTTGCACCTACGCTAGGAACATCCAAATAAATTTTGGCACCTTTTAGACGTCCATTTGTAGTTGCTTCAACAAATCCATGTCCAAATGATATTACTGCACCCATTGCTTCGAAACCTTTTAAATGTTGATCAATCGGACGTGAGCCTATTGCACAACCGCCAGGAAGTGCTACACGAGCAAACCCATTTCTCGCTAAAATTGGACCCATTACAAGTATAGATGCGCGCATTTTACGCACATACTCAAATTGGGCTTCACTAGATAGTTTCTTTTGCGAATCAATGATTACTTCATTCTTTTCCGGGTTATAACTAACTTCTGTATTTAAACTTTTCAATACTTCATTTATTGTCAAAACATCTGCAAGTGTCGGTACATCCTTAATAACGTTTTTGCCTTTAGTAGCAAGTAGAGCTGCAGCTAATACTGGTAGTACTGCATTTTTTGCACCTTCTACTCGTACTTTCCCGTTTAACGTTTGGCCACCTTTAACAACGATTTTGTCCACTACTTTCCCTCCGCGTTCATTATCCATTTGCTTTATATAAAAGAATACGTATGATGTCAATTTTAGGTATTCAAAACAATATTCATCATACAATGTAATTCGACTACATACAAGCATCTAAAACACTATTTTTGACCTTTTCCTTTATTTTTCTTGTTCTATTATACGTATTACCCAGCCTTTTCGTGTAGATAATTTTAAAATACCCATAGCACAAACGGGTAAACCTAATTCACAAAAAATTTCCCAGGAAATATGTGAAGATTCTACATGCTCATACAAACTTTCCCATAATTTGCATGAGCATATAGGATCTTTTTATTCGAATAAAAATGGAAGCTGGTTTGACCAACTTGTTAAATTCAAGAAAAAATTTGCGACGATAGAGCCAATCGCTATACTAGTTAAAATATAAAATAGTTGTGCTTGAAATACACGATTTTTCTTTATTATCTTATCCATCATTAATGCCTGTAACGCATAGAAAGATATTCCAATAAAAAAGATATTTGCTAGTATAGCAATTACTGCTTGTTCACTACTTAATAATCCCATTTATAGTCCTCCTATTTTAGGCAATAGTAAAAAAGCAGACAGAATTAAATTATTCTGCCCGCTACATTTAAATCAAATTCACCTAGGCATTTAGCTTAGAAATATGTAGGGAGGCTAACCTATGTTTTGTGTACTCTCATAGGCTAACTGCCCATCCCACATAAAGAAATAAGCTTAAATATTACCCTCATAAACGTTGATACGATTCATCGCACGTTTCATTGCAAGTTCTGCACGATTGAAATCAACCGAGTCTTGCTTGCTTTGAAGACGCTCTTCTGCACGTTTCATCGCCTCTTTTGCACGAGCTATATCGATATTTGAAGCAACTTCAGCAGATGTTGCTAGAATCGATACCTTCTCAGGTCGAACTTCTACAAATCCACTGCTAACTGCTACGTACTCTGTTTTTGCCTCTTTTTTCAATTTTATTGCACCTGCTACTAGTGGTGCAACCATTGGAATATGGCCAGGTAAAATACCGATTTCACCAGATGCTGTTTTAGCGATAATCATGTCTACTTCAGAATCGTATACCGGGCCGTCGGGAGTGACAATATTGACTGTAAGTGTCTTCATATTTTTACCTCCTGGTCCGTTTTATTATACTTCTACGCCCATGCTTTTCGCTTTTTCTACAACTTCTTCAATGCGTCCAACTAAACGGAATGCATCTTCTGGTAAATGGTCATATTTTCCTTCAAGAATCTGTTTGAATCCTTCAACAGTTTCTTTAACGGGTACGTATGAACCTTTTTGACCTGTAAATTGTTCTGCAACATGGAAGTTTTGAGATAGGTAGAACTGAATACGACGAGCACGGTTAACTACTAGCTTGTCTTCATCACCTAATTCATCCATACCTAAGATTGCGATAATATCTTGAAGCTCTCTGTAGCGTTGTAATGTATATTGCACTTGACGTGCTACATCATAATGCTCTGGACCTACGATTTCTGGAGAAAGCGCACGTGAAGAAGAAGCTAAAGGATCAACCGCTGGGTAAATACCCATCTCAGATAATTTACGTTCTAAGTTTGTAGTCGCATCTAAGTGAGCGAAAGTTGTTGCTGGAGCTGGATCCGTATAGTCATCGGCTGGTACATAAATCGCTTGGATAGATGTAACTGATCCAGTGTTTGTTGACGTGATACGCTCTTGTAATTGACCCATTTCAGTTGCAAGTGTTGGTTGGTAACCAGCTGCTGAAGGCATACGACCTAATAGTGCTGAAACCTCAGAACCTGCTTGAGTGAAACGGAAGATATTATCGATGAATAGAAGTACGTCTGCACCTTGTTCATCACGGAAATATTCTGCCATTGTAAGACCAGTTAAAGCAACACGCATACGTGCGCCAGGTGGCTCATTCATTTGACCGAATACCATTGCTGTTTTCTTAATAACGCCTGAATCGCTCATCTCATGGAATAAGTCATTTCCTTCACGCGTACGCTCACCAACACCTGCGAATACCGAAATACCGCCATGCTCTTGAGCAATGTTATTGATAAGTTCTTGGATAAGAACTGTTTTCCCTACTCCGGCACCACCGAATAGACCGATTTTACCACCTTTAATATAAGGAGCTAGTAGATCTACTACTTTGATACCTGTTTCAAGAATTTCAACTTCTGTTGAAAGGTTTTCAAATGTTGGAGCTTGACGGTGGATTGGATCACGACGATCTTCCACTGAAATTTCTTCTCCTAAGTCAATAACCTCACCAAGTACGTTGAATACACGTCCTAATGTTACATTACCAACTGGAACAGAAATTGCTGAGCCAGCATCAAATACCTCTGTACCACGCTTAAGGCCGTCCGTAGATGACATTGCAATAGTACGAACAGAGTCATCTCCTAAGTGTAGCGCTACTTCTAAAGTTAAAGTTGTAGGCGCTTCGTTTGGACGTTCAATCGCTACAGTCAGTGCATTATAGATAGCTGGTAAATGGCCGTTGTCAAACTTAACGTCAACAACTGGACCCATTACTTGTAGTACTTGTCCTTTGTTCACTACTGTTCCCTCCTGTCTTACTTTCTATCTTAAACTATTCTAAAGCCGATGCTCCGCCGACGATTTCCGTAATTTCTTGCGTAATCGCTGCTTGACGTGCTCGGTTGTATACTAATGTTAAATTGCTGATCATATCAGCTGCATTGTCTGTCGCGGATTTCATCGCAGACATACGAGAAGCATGCTCACTGGCTTTACCATCGAGTAATGCACCGAAAATCAGGCTTTCCGCGTATTGTGGAAGTAATACTTCTAGAATTGCTTCAGGTGAAGGCTCAAATTCATAAGAAGCAGTTGTGCCTGTTTCTACTGCAATATCCGTAAGTGGCAGTACCTTTTTCTCTGTTACTTCACTAGAGATGGCACTGACAAAGTGGTTATAGTACATATAAAGTTCATCATATGTACCATCCGTGAACATACCAACAGCTTTGCGAGCAACTTCTTTGATATCAGCAAAAGCAGGCTGGTCTGGTAAGCCGACTACTTCCCCAATTACGTTTGAACCACGTTTTAGGAAGAAATCACGTCCCATACGACCAATTGCAAAGATTACATACTCTTCTTTTGAAGAATGTCTTTCCGCTATTGCATTTGCTACAGCACGAATAACATTACTGTTATATGCTCCAGCTAATCCACGATCAGCAGTTATGACAAGATATGCAGTCTTTTTAACAGGACGGGAAGTTAACATTGGATGTCCACTATCACTAGTACCTGTTGCAATTGCACCAACTACTTCTTGTATTTTCGACATGTAGGGAACGTATGCTTTCGCATTTTCCTCCGCACGGTTCAATTTAGAAGCAGAAACCATTTGCATAGCTTTTGTAATCTGACTTGTTTTCTTTGTTGACGTAATTTTACTTTTAATGTCGCGTAATGATGCCACTGGTATTTCACCACCTTTTTGTTTTTTTCACTTAGACAAAGAAATTATTCAGATTTAGCGAAAGTTTTTTTGAATGCAGAAATTGCATTGCTCATATCTTCATCTGATGGAAGGTCTTTTGTCGTGCGAATATGATCTAAAACGTTTGTGTGGTTTGAATCTAACCAAGTTCCAAGTTCCGCTTCAAAACGAGTAATATCTTTTACTGGAATATCATCTAAATGGCCACGTGTTAGAGCATATAAAATCATTACTTGTTTTTCCACTTTGATCGGGCTATTCAAGTCTTGTTTTAATACTTCTACTGTACGTACACCACGGTTAAGTTTTGCTTGTGTTGCAGCGTCAAGATCTGATCCAAATTGAGAGAATGCTTCTAGTTCACGGAATGCTGCTAAGTCAAGACGTAGAGTACCCGCAACTTTTTTCATTGCCTTAATTTGTGCTGATCCACCTACACGAGATACAGATAATCCGGCATTGATCGCTGGACGTACACCCGAGAAGAATAAATCAGATTGTAAGAAGATTTGACCATCTGTAATAGAGATTACGTTTGTTGGAATATAAGCAGAGATATCTCCAGCTTGTGTTTCAACGAATGGTAATGCAGTGATTGACCCTGCACCAAGTGTTTCATTTAACTTCGCAGCACGCTCTAAAAGGCGGCTGTGTAAGTAGAATACATCCCCTGGATAAGCTTCACGGCCTGGAGGACGACGAAGAAGTAATGAAAGTTCACGGTATGCAGCAGCTTGTTTAGATAAATCATCATAAACGATCAGTACATGCTTACCATCGAACATAAATTCTTCTGCCATTGTTACACCAGCATAAGGAGCTAAGTATAATAATGGAGCAGGTTGTGATGCAGAAGCAGTTACAACGATTGTGTAATCTAAAGCACCATTTTTACGTAGTGTTTCTACTACGTTACGTACTGTCGATTCCTTTTGTCCAATTGCAACATAGATACAAATCATATCTTGGTCTGCTTGGTTAAGGATTGCATCGATTGCAACAGATGTTTTACCTGTTTGACGGTCACCGATGATTAACTCACGTTGACCACGTCCGATTGGTACAAGTGCATCAATCGCTTTAATACCTGTTTGAAGTGGCTCATGTACTGATTTACGTGCCATAACTCCTTGTGCAGGACTTTCAATTGGACGAGATTTTGTAGTTGCGATAGGACCTTGTCCGTCAACTGGTTGGCCAAGTGGATTGACAACGCGGCCAATCAATTCTTTACCAACTGGAACTTCCATAATACGGCCTGTTCGACGTACTTCATCGCCTTCTTTGATGTCAGTGTATGGTCCAAGGATAACGATACCAACGTTGTTGGCTTCCAAGTTTTGTGCCATACCTAAAACACCAGTTGAGAATTCTAAAAGCTCTCCAGCCATGACATTGTCGAGGCCATGAGCACGCGCGATACCGTCACCAATCGTGATAACCGTACCAACGTCGCTAACTTTCATCTCAGATTCGTAATTCTCAATCTGCTGCTTAATCAAGACACTGATTTCTTCAGCTTTGATGCTCATGTATGTCACCTCTCATAATTCATAATATTAACCGATCAAGTTACGTTTTAAGCGATCTAATTTTGTGCTTAGAGTGCTATCGTAAATGCGGTTTCCGATTTGAACACGTATTCCACCTATAATAGATGGATCCACGATGTTTTGAATATTTAAAGCTTGTTTACCTACGTTTTTAGCAAATGCAGACGATACGTTTGCACGTTCATCTTCTGTAAGTGCACGTGTAGTATATACTTTCGCTTCAGCAACACCTTGTGCTTCATTCGAAAGGATCATAAATTCAGAAATAATGTCGGATACTTCTGCTAATCTCTTCTTATCAATAAGCACTAGAAGTGTATTGATAACAATTGGGTTCGCATTTGCAAAGATTTGACGTATTAACTCTTTTTTCTTGTCTAGAGATAACTTCGGAGAAGTGAATAAAGTTTTCACATCTTTGTTACCATTCCAAACAACTTTAAGTTCACGTAAATCATTTTCGACTGCTTGTACTTCATTTTTTTTTGTTGCCAATTCGAACAAAGAGATTGCATAACGCTTAGCTACAGTTGAATTACTCACTTAACCTCGCCTGCCTTCGCAATCGTTGCCTCGATTAGCGCACGATTATCTTCTTCCGAAACTTCTTTTCCAAGAACTTTCGACGCTGCAAGTACTGAAAGTGAAACGACTTCTTCTCGTACCGCTGCAATCGCTCTTTCTTTTTCTGTATCAATTTCACGGATAGCAGATTCTTTCAAACGGATAGCTTCAGAACGAGCAGTTGTGATAATTTCCTCACGAGATGCATCGCCTTGCTTTTTCGCATTTTCTACAATCGCTAAAGCTTCCGTACGTGCTTCTTTAAGTAAGTCACGTTGTTCTTCAAGTAAACGCTGTGATTCTTGGCGACTATTTTCAGCTGCTGCGATTTCACTTGCGATTAACTCTTCACGTTGGATCATAATCCCCATAAGTGGACCCCAAGCTACTTTCTTCAATAGAACCATAAGTAAGATGAAGAAGAATAATGTAGCTAAAATATCCAAAGTATTCAACCCATCATGGCCACTAGCACCAAGTACAAGGTAATCAAAAGACACGATTGTTTCACTCCTTTCAAACGCTAATAAGAGATCTTGCTTCTATTATTTAATAGTGATCATTGTTTTCTAGTTCATATGTTGTGTTATTCATAAAGAGAATGGCGGATTAAGACCCGCCATTTAGACTTAAATGTACTTATTATTTGTTTAAAACGATGAAAGCGATAACTGCTGCGATAATTGGAATCGCCTCAACTAATGCTACCCCGATGAACATAACTGTTTGTAAAGCTCCACGTGCTTCTGGTTGACGAGCGATACCTTCTACTGTTTTTGAAACGATTAAACCATTACCAATACCTGCACCAAGTGCGCCTAAACCGATTGCTATAGCTGCTGCTAAAAGACCAACTGAACCTACCATTGTGTAATTTCCTCCTTGGAATGTTGTTTTATTTTTTTCTGCTTAAGAATCTAAACAGTATATTAATGGTCTGTCGACACTTTGTGCGACATATAAACCATTGTTAACATAACGAAAATGAATGCTTGTATTCCGCCGATAAATAGCGAGAAACCTTGCCAAGCCATTGCTGGAATGATTGCTCCAACAAAGCCAAATGCTGAGGATGTTGCTAAACCTGCTATTAGTCCTAAAAGAACCTCACCTGCATAGATATTACCGTAAAGACGAAGACCGAGTGTCAACGTATTTGCGAATTCCTCGATAATTTTTAATGGGAATAAAAACGGCATTGGCTTTAAGTAGGTATCTACTGCATAGCCCTTCATACCTTTCATCTTTATCCCGTAATAATGCGTTAAAATGATAACCATAACTGCAAGTGTCATGGTAATTGTTGGATCTGCAGTTGGGGATTTCCACCAAAGAACTCCATCGTATGAAATCGAGAATGGAAGACCTAATACGTTCGCTACCGCGATAAACATAAGAAACGTTATTCCAAGAACATGGAATCGTCCTCCTGTTTGCCAGTCAAAGTTACTTTTAATGATCCCTTTGACGAAGTCCATAATCCACTCCATGAAGTTTTGCATACCAGTTGGCTTCATCTTTAAGTTTCTAGTTGATATAAGGGCGATCAAAAAAACTATTAGTGTAGTCACTGCTAACATCAAAATATTGGACCAGTTCCCTGTCATGCCTAGAAATTCAAATGTGGGATTTGAATGTTCCACGATTAATTCACCTCTCTTTCACATTCTCATTGCTGATTTTTTACATGAAACATAATACGTTCTACAACAAGTAAAACATAGGGAATCATTAATCCGATAACTGTACTGATAAGATGAATATACTCTGGAAGGGCAAGTGCAATTGCAACGGCTGCAACACCCGATGCAAATCGAAATGTTGTACCTAAACCTGCTCGTCCTTTTCCACTCTCAAGTACACGATCAAATTTCTCCATTCTACGGACTAGAATCCAGAAATTATACAGACCAAATAAAGAACCAAGTGCCAAGCCTGCAAAAATTGTCGGATAAGGCGTAAAACCCCAACCTAGTGCACATGCTGCGAGCAAAAAATATATGTACTTTTTTTGCCTCGTAAATATACGTTGCATTTCTAGCATTGATCGTTAATCTCCTGAATCATATTTTCGAATGGTAGTAATTGCTACCCGCATGTTACGTTGGAGTCAACATGTAGGCATATCACTGGTAATACTGGAGTGGTTCTAATATTACATCCATTCACATCCCTATGAATGAAGTTGAACCGGTAAGCTGTGAGAGAATCGCAGAATAAAATGCTTTCCCTTTAATAGGACGTCTATAATGACGTAAAAAGAATCCTCACATTTTTTCCTTATTAAGTAAAAACTGTGAATCTAGTAGAAAGTTAATCTGACAAGTGTTTCAAGCATGAAACCCCTATCATGATTATCCTTTGTAAGCATACAATAGGGGCAAAATGATGTCAATTGCTTATAGCGAAAAACTTAGGAAACTCAAACTTTCCGACATTTTATCGACAAATTTTATTTTTCTTCTTTTTGAAGGAAGTTTATTAAAATTTCAACTATTCTTTGTGAAGCCTTACCATCTCCATAAGGATTACTTGCTTTAGACATCGTGTGATACGCTACTTCATCAGATAGCAATTCATTTGTTAATTGGTAGATTGTTTCTTCTTCTGTACCGGCAAGTTTCAAAGTACCAGCTTCTATACCTTCTGGACGTTCCGTAGTATCTCGAAGAACAATAACTGGTTTTCCTAGTGAAGGAGCTTCTTCTTGTACACCACCAGAATCAGTCAATATTATATGAGAACGTGCAGCGAAGTTATGGAAATCTAGAACTTCTAATGGTTCTATTAAATGAATACGTTCATTATCTCCTAATATTTCATTGGCAATTTCCCTAACTGCTGGATTCATGTGAACTGGATAAACTACTTGTACATCTTTATGTTCCATAAGCAATCTGTTAATGGCACGGAACATATTCCGCATTGGTTCGCCTAAGTTCTCTCGTCGATGCGCAGTTAATAAGATAATTCTACTTCCTTTAAGTTGCTCTAAGATAGGATGAGTATAATCGTCTTTTACTGTCGTTTTCAAAGCATCAATAGCAGTATTTCCAGTAACAAAAATAGTGTCTTTTTGCTTGTTCTCTTCTAATAGATTTTTCTCCGATTTTACAGTAGGAGCAAAATGAATATCTGCCATTACTCCAGTAAGCTGTCGGTTCATTTCTTCAGGAAAAGGTGAAAACTTATTCCATGTGCGTAATCCTGCTTCTACATGACCAATAGCAATTTGGTTATAGAATGCTGCTAAACTTGCCACAAAAGTAGTTGAAGTATCTCCATGAACAAGTACAATGTCAGGTTTAGCTTCTTTCATCACTTTATCTAAACCTTCAAGAGCTCTAGTCGTTATATCTACTAATGTTTGACGGTCTTTCATCATATTTAAGTCGTAATCTGGTTTTATGTTAAATGTATCCAATACTTGATCAAGCATTTGACGATGTTGAGCAGTCACCGTTACCAGCGATTCAATCTGTTCGGGATGTTTTTGAAGTTCTAAGACAAGCGGGGCCATTTTAATCGCCTCTGGTCTCGTACCAAAAATCGTCATTACTTTAAATTTACGCATGAAATACAAACACTCCTTTTATTTTGTACCAAACAAACGGTCACCAGCATCCCCTAATCCAGGAACGATATATCCGTGATCATTTAACTTTTCATCAAGAGCAGCAATATAAATATCTACGTCTGGATGCGCTTTTTGAAGAGCCTCTACTCCTTCAGGGGCTGCGATTAAACACATAAATTTAATGCTTGTCGCTCCACGCGTTTTAAGAGAGTTTACCGCTTCGATTGCTGAACCACCTGTAGCTAGCATAGGATCTACTAAAATGAAATCACGTTCAGCTACGTCTGCAGGAAGCTTCACGTAATATTCCACTGGCTGTAATGTTTGTGGATCACGGTAAAGTCCAATATGTCCTACTTTTGCAGCTGGGATTAACTTAAGGATTCCATCAACCATTCCTATTCCAGCGCGTAATATAGGAACTATACCCATTTTTTTCCCCGCAAGCACTTTAGATTTTGTAAGTTGAACTGGAGTTTCTACTTCTGTTTCCTCCAATGGCATTTCTCGCGTAATCTCAAACGCCATGAGTGTAGCAACTTCATCCACTAATTCACGAAATTCCTTTGTGCCTGTTTTTACATCGCGAATATATGTAAGTTTATGTTGAATAAGGGGGTGGTCAAATACAAATACTTTTGGCATACTAGCAGATCTCCTTTGTGTTTTATTTAAATTCTATTAATTATACCAAAAAACGCAGGATACAAACAGTAATCCTACGTTTTTAATATTGCGTCTATTTGTTCCAAGGACATTGGTTTGTAAATCATCATTTAGGGAGCAATAAATAGCTACGATAGTGTAGTCTCTCCTTATCGATACTTTCTATACGGATATGCGCTACCGGTCTGAAGAAATCTCTTTCGTAATTAAAGCGTTATGATAATGAACTCTCCTTAGAGACACTTTTTACCCAGATGTGCGCTGCCGCACGCTGCGCATGAGCCTCCAAGGATGTGTCGCTATCGCTTCTTCATCCCTTTTGAAGTCTCATTCTTCGCTCTCTTGCGGCTTGGAAGGCGCACATCATATAAATCGCTGGTCAGAAGAAATCTCTTTCTAAAATTACGAATCATTTGCTTAGTGCTATATAAATTAGAGAATCTGGTAAAATTTTCTCTTTCGCAAGTAAATGGTTTGATAATGAAGTCTCTCCTTAACGACACATTCTACTCGGATGTGCGCTGCCGCACGCTGCGCATGAGCCATCAAGGATGTGTCGCTATCGCTTCTTCATCCCTTTTGAAGTCTCATTCTTCGCTCTCTTGCGGCTTGGAAGGCGCACACCCTACAAATCTCCGGTCAAAAGAAATCTCTTTCTATAATTACTAGGTAGTGGCATTTGTAATTAACTTCCGTTCCACAAGTAAATCTCCATCGAGAGTAAGTAAAATCCTAATGGGCGCAAGTAAAATAGTTTTGATAATGAAATTCCACCTGAAACGGAAATCAGCAGTATTATTTCTCTGCTAGTGCATTTTCATAGGGAAATTCAATTGTTTCGATCCATAGAGCAAAAAAAGCCAGCTACCGTTAGTGAAGTAGCTGGCTTTCATATATCTTATATTATACGTATAGTGGGAAGTTGCTTGTTAATGTTGCAACTCTTTCTTTTGCTTCTTTTAGTACTTCTGCATCATCGGTATTTTTTAATAGTTTTGCAATGATAGATGCGATTTCTTTCATTTCTGCTTCTTTAAATCCACGAGATGTAACAGCCGGCGTACCAATGCGGACACCTGAAGTGATGAATGGACTAGCTGTATCAAATGGGATTGTGTTTTTATTGACAGTAATCCCGACCTCATCAAGGACATGCTCCGCTACTTTACCAGTTAGCTCAAGAGCAGATACGTCTAATAGCATAACGTGATTATCTGTACCGCCAGAAACGATACGGATTCCTTCTGCAGTTAGACTGTCTGCTAAAGCTTTAGCATTGGCAATTACTTGTGCTTGGTACTCTTTAAATTCTGGTTTTTGAGCTTCACCAAATGCTACAGCTTTAGCTGCGATTACGTGCATTAATGGACCACCTTGAATTCCCGGGAAAATTGTTTTATCAATTTTCTTCGCGAACTCTTCTGTCGTTAAGATTAATCCACCACGTGGCCCACGTAATGTTTTATGTGTTGTAGATGTTACAAAATGAGCATGTGGTACCGGGTTAGGATGAAGACCAGCAGCTACTAAGCCTGCGATATGAGCCATATCTACAAATAGGTATGCGCCAACTTCATCTGCGATTTCACGGAATTTAGCGAAGTCAATTGTACGTGAATATGCACTTGCTCCAGCAACAATCATTTTCGGCTTGTGCTCTATTGCAATTCTACGAACTTCTTCATAATCGATTAGTTCCGTTTCTTTGTTAACACCGTACTCGATAAAGTTATATTGAATTCCACTAAAATTGACAGGAGAACCATGCGTTAAATGTCCACCATGAGACAAATTCATCCCTAGTATTGTGTCACCAGGTTGTAGTGCAGTCATGTAAACTGCCATATTAGCTTGAGAACCTGAATGTGGTTGCACATTGGCATGTTCAGCACCAAAAATTTCTTTCAAACGATCGCGTGCAATATTTTCCACTACATCTACATGCTCACAGCCACCATAGTAACGTTTACCAGGGTAACCTTCTGCATATTTATTGGTTAATACAGAGCCTTGCGCTTCCATTACAGCCTCTGATACGAAGTTTTCTGATGCGATTAACTCGATATTGGATTGTTGACGCTTTTTCTCTGCTAACATTGCCTCATATACTGCTGGATCTTGTGATAAAATTTTCTCCACTATTCGTTCCTCCTCAAAATTCATCCGTAAAATGCACGCTCTCCGCCAATTAGCTTAGGACGCGTTTTTGCAATCAATACGATTGCTTCCCCAATTTTCTTAATAGACAAGCGAATTGGTACAGCTACAGGTTGAAGCTGCATACCAATTAAAGTTTGTCCTATATCAATGCCGGCATGTGCTTGGACACGCTCGACTACAACAGGGTCATTAAAATGTGTGTATGCATATGCAGACATAGAACCACCTGCACGAACAACGGGAATAACTGATACTTCTGGTAATCTATAAAGTAATTGTGTTTTTCTTTCCATTGTAACGGCGCGATTAATATGTTCGCAGCCTTGAAAAGCTAAATGAATATTGTTGCGTTTTGCAAATGCTTGTAAAGGGGTGAATAAAACCTCAGCAACTTCTAAACCGCCTGCAGTTCCAATTTTTTCACCGATAATTTCTGAGGTCGAACAGCCAACGACGAATAAATCATTTTCATGAAATTCTATTTGCTGCTCTACTTCTAAAAGAAGCTGTTCGATTTGTTCTATCCACAAACTTTTCGCTTCCATAGGAAATCCCTTCTTTATGCGTTTTCTATTTCTGAAATTTTTTCTACTCGACGTGTATGACGTCCACCTTCAAAATCCTGTGCAAGCCAAGTCGAAACTATTTCTCTTGCATGCCCTGGTCCAATAACACGTTCACCCATTGCGATAATGTTGGAATCATTGTGACTTCTAGTAGCCTTCGCAGAAAATACATCATGAACTAATGCACATCGGATACCTTTCACTTTGTTTGCAGCGATAGACATACCGATACCAGTACCACAGATTAAAATACCACGATCGAAATTACCATTTGCAACACCTTCTGCTACAGGCATTGCAAAGTCTGGATAATCAACAGAATCGTTACTGTTTGGTCCAAAATCTTCATAAGATAATCCTAATTCTTCAAGTAGCTGTATAATTTCTTGACGAAGATAATTACCGCCATGATCGGAAGAAATTGCAATTTTCAACTCGTTCCCTCTTTTCTGTTTATTACTCCTCAACATCATACCATTTTTATATAAAAAAAAACACAATTCACGCAAAGTGAGTTGCATTTTTTTTGTTTAATTTGACGAATTTCTGAAAAATATAAAGAAAAACTGCTTTTTTTTATTAATTACCTACCAAAACGCGAACATTATTTAATATTAAATACGTAATGATCGTTTTTTGCTTGTTATTAAACTTATTAGTTGGTTTTCCGATCAAATTGAGAAATTACTTTAAATAGCTCTTCCGATTGTTGCTTTAACCCGTATGATACGGATTCAATTTGCTCGATGGAACGAGCTTGTTCATCCGTGGCACTGCGAACCTCTTCTGCTCCTGCAGAAGTTTCTTCAGCAATTGCCGCTACTTCCTGCGACTGACGCGCTGTGCTTTCTATGTTTGTTAATTGTTTTTCCACTAGCGAGGAAATTTCAACTACCGATTCCGCCATCTCATGAATTTTTGTAGACATTCCTTCAATTGCTTCATTTGTTTCAGAAACCCGTTTAGCCTCTCCAACCGCAAAGCTTACTTGATCCGTCATCTGATGGACAACTGTTTGCACATCCGTTTGTATGGCTAAAATCAATTCGGAAATACCTTGTACAGCTTTTGCACTTTCATCCGCTAGTTTACGAACTTCCTCAGCTACAACAGCAAATCCTTTACCATGTTCTCCAGCGCGTGCTGCTTCAATAGATGCATTTAGTGCAAGCAAATTCGTTTGTGCCGCAATATCTCCAACCAATTGAATAATACTTTCTACTTTCCCTGCATTCTCTTCTAATTGATGAACATTTCCAAGGGCTGCCTCACTACCAGAAGCAATTTTTTGAATCCCATTTACTAGCGATTGAATAACCTCTCTAGTTTGGGATAAACCTGTTATCATTTCGTTAGATTGTTTAGAAGATTTTTCTGCCCGAAGATTTACTTCAGAAGCCAATACTCGTACATCTTCTACCGATTCAGCTGTTTCTTGAACTGCTACAGCGGAGTGCTCTGCGCCTTCTGAAATTTGAGCTATCGTACTAGCGATAGCTTCCGCCTGCTCTGAAGCAACGGACGATTCTACTGAAAGCTGTTGTACTGTTTTATTTGTTTTTTCAAAGTTATCTTCAATACTTTGTACCATTTCTCTTAAATTCACTAGCATTGCCTGAAATGCGATAGCCACTGACTGTATCTCATCTTTCGATTTCGGCACCTCTACATCAACACCAATTTTACCCTCAGACGCCAAAATTGCGACCTTTTCTAAATTGAATAATGGCTTGATAATAATCCCACTGAAAAAATAAGCTAAAGCACCGGACCAGAAAATACCAAGCGCATAGGTTAGAATCTCAAACTTCCAAGAACTTGTCGCTCCGTCAAAAATTAGTGGTTGTACGAAGTGAATAAATAGAGCACTTGTTGTATACGTAATCAATGCTAAAATCGTCACAAATAACACAATCTTTTTTTGAATTCCAAAAGTGTGCTTTTTCTTTTTTTCGTTCATCCCATTTCCCCCTGTAGTTTTTTCACTAGTTCATCTGTTAATACTTGTAGTTCTCGAAAGGTACTTTCATATGTAAACAAATCTCCCCCGTACGGATCAGATACATCCTTTACATCATCAGGGGTTACAAACTCTTTGTACATATACACTTTTGAGATTGCATGAGGGAACCCTAAAATAATTGCATGTTTGTGAGAGGCAGTCATCGTTAGGATAAGATCTGCCCAATCTACCAACTTCTCATTTACAGAAGCAGTTGTATGCGCAAATGGAATCATTTCTTGTTCTAATACTAATTGTCCATTTCTTGATATTCGCCCGCCATCCAAAGCATAGATGCCAGCAGATCGAACCTCCATACCATCAATGTTTCGAGACTTTAATAATGCCTCGGCAATCGGACTCCGGCATGTATTACCTGTACAAACAAACAGAATATTCATAGATCTATTTCCTCATCTCTAGTATATATTAATTGGCCCTATAAATGTTTTATGAATTGTTAAATATTTCGTAACGTGAGAATACCCATTATCAAAATGAGCATACCTGCTAACCTTAATATAATCGCTCGGTTCATAAAAGCATGTTTAAATATAACCTTTTGCGCTATAAATACAGCGATATAGGCAAAAAATCCAGCACTTAATATAAACACAAATTTTTCTAATTTAAGCATACCAAACGAAACACTTACTGAAAAGGTATCAAGACTTGCAAATACCGCAAGTAAATAAGGGGAAAGAAGCGGTACTTGTTTTGGAGATTGAGCTAAAATCATTTGTAATCCTACCAGCGACAAAAGAATCCCAGATAAATAAGGGCTTGCATACGCCAAATAATTTTGTACAACCACACCTGCATAGTACCCAATTAAAGGAAAAAGCATATGTAAAGACGCCACCCATGCAGCCAGTGTAAAAATTTGCTTTCGATATACGACTAATGAAAATAAAATAAGTACATCCACAGACATCAAGGCGCCTGCTAAAATTTCACGCCACAAAAAAATCTCTCCCGTCTATTTGCATACTTAAATGTATGCAAATAGAAGGGAGAGAATACAATATTAGTTATTAAACCATCTACCATTTGCTGCTTTTTCCAGACGATTCATAATCGCAGTTCCGACGCCTTTTTTAGAGAGAACCGGCACGAGAATCATGTCGACGTCCGTTTCATCACAATCTCTTAATGCCTGATACAGTAAATGCGCTGCATCATTCAGCTGATCTTTCTTACCTAAGGAAAAGAAATATTCTGCTTTTACCTGATTAAATGATTCATTTGCGATTACCGCTACCTTTTTCTGTTCATTATGTATTTTTTCTACCGCTTCTTGGACTTTCGCTATAGAATCTTCTATTAAATAGACTGGTGAGTTAGGTGCGTAATGTGCATATTTCATACCTGGAGCCCGTGGCGCTTCTTCATGATCCGTTGGTTTTGCTTCTCTGACTTGCCCAATCACTTTTTCTAACATTTCTTTTGTGACTCCGCCTGGACGAAGAATAGTTGGTATTTCACTCACAAAATCTATCACAGTAGATTCTAATCCAATACCTGTTGTTCCGCCATCTAAAATAAGTGGAATTTTCCCTTCTAAATCACGATAAACATGCGCAGCCTTTGTTGGACTTGGCTTTCCACTTTTATTTGCACTAGGAGCAGCAACAGGTTGCTTTAATTGTTTTAATAGTTCAAGGGCTATCGTATGTTCTGGTATTCTGACACCAACAGTTTGATGTCCAGCAGTCACATTTTTAGCCAAGGTATCTGCTTTAAGTGGCAATATAAGTGTTAGTGGGCCTGGCCAAAACGTATCCATACATACTTCCGCAAGTTTTGGTATATCGCGAGTAAATGCCTTTATCTCCTCTTTGGAGCCAATGTGAACAATAAGTGGATTATCCTGTGGTCTGCCTTTTGCTTTGAATATTTTAGCTACAGCTTCTTCACTTGTGGCAATCGCACCTAATCCATACACAGTTTCAGTTGGAAATGCTACCACCTCTCCTTTTGTTAATAAATCCACAGCCTGTGTATAACTCGACTGTTTTGTTGATAAATTATCCACAATTGTGATTGTAGTTTTCATACTAGTTCTTCTCCTTCCCTTAGGACTTGTCCACAAAATGTTAATAACTTTCGGAATATTGTTAATAACTATGTGGAAAACTTCTTTTTCAACCATTCCCAAACCCAGAATTTAGGTTTTTCTTCCTCTACTTCTTCTTTATAGCATACCTTCGGAAAAAGTGCGCACCACCAGTTATCCCCTCTTGCGTTACCAATGGAAATTACAATCGATTCTGTTATCACTTGCGAAGAGACCCCTTCATCCCATACTTTCGGTGGAAAGCTTGCCTGGCCTTTAGTAATCGTAATGTTAGTGTCTAATGAGTTTGATAGCTTCTCTACAGCCAGTTCTAATTCGTTATACGTTTTTTGTGGATTACTTTCGTAGTTTAGTAAGATTGGTTCTATATGATGCTTCACGTCATTTTTCACTTGTTGATCTTCTATTGTATTACTATTTGCTATTAATCTGAAACGAATACCCTCTACTTCTTCTCCTTGTTGAAACAGTAAAAATAAACAAAACTGAATTAGTAACAGCATCCAAACAAAGAAAATCACTGCGTCTATTTGTTTCCCTATACTAGGAGCTTTCTTAATCTCGTAATCTGGTAACATATAACATTCCCCCTTAGGAACATTGTTACCAGTAGATTCATATTTTATTCAGGGATTGAGTGAATTCCTAAAAATTAATTATTTCTTAAATTAAGTTGATTGCCACTCCAGCTTACTTTCATGTTTCGAAGCTGGCGTTGCGATACAGAATTTCCGCTGGTACGTCTTCCATCTCCTCGGACCAACAGGATGTTGGTCACGAAGGCGTTGCGATCGCGATGTGGCGTAGTTCACTTTATTGTACAAAAAACAAAGCGATTTTTTTGGTTAATATCCTGAACAACTTCAACAAGTGCTAGCGGGAAGGCATTTTGAAGCATTTTTTGAACAGCTGGACCTTGCGCGTAACCAATTTCAAAACCTATCAAGCTCGGAGTATTCATCATACCTGGAAGCTGTTCTGCCATTTTTCTATATAGCTGTAAGCCATCCTCTTCTGCAAATAAAGCAAGATGTGGTTCATAATCTATCACTGTGTCGGACATATTTTCAGCTTCATGTGATCCGATATAAGGAGGGTTCGATAAAATAATATCCCATTTTTGATCGGCAATTGGTGCTAGTAAATCTCCTTGCTTAAACTCTACTTTTACCTCTAAGCGTTCTGCATTCTTTTTAGCAACGATCAAAGCTTCAGAAGATATGTCAGTTGCAGTCACCCATACATTTAGGATTTCATTTTTTATCGTCAAAGCTATAGCACCACTGCCAGTTCCAATATCAGCAATTTTTATTGAATTATATTCCTCAAAAAGCTTTCCGGCTCTTTTTTTGACCTCTTCAATCAATTCTTCTGTTTCTGGCCTTGGGATAAGGACATGTTCATTCACTAAAAAATCACGCCCGTAAAAGCTCTCCTGTCCAATGATATATTGGAAAGGGCGACCAGTTGCGTGTTCTTCGACATAAGCCCAAAATGTTTGATAGGCTTCTGGAGTTATTTCATCATATATAGTCATCATTAACTCGGAGTAGTTTTTCTTTAAGACATGCTGCAATAAGTAGCGAGCAACTTCTTTTTCACGGTTATTTTCTGCTAAAAAAGAAGAAGCCCGTGTTAGGGCCTCAAAATTTGTCTTACACATTGGTATCGTTCATTCTCTCTAATTTTTCTGCTTGATCTTCCATTATTAATGCATCGATTACTTCATCCATTTTACCTTCCAGGATTTGATCGAGTTTCTGTAAAGTCAATCCAATTCGGTGATCTGTCACGCGATTTTGCGGATAATTATACGTACGAATACGTTCAGACCGGTCACCCGTTCCTACCGCTGATTTACGAACAGCATCATATTCTGCTTGCGCTTCTTGACGGAATTTATCTGCTACGCGGGCACGAAGAATTTTCATCGCTTTTTCTCTGTTTTTGATCTGTGATTTTTCATCTTGCATGGAAACAGTAATTCCCGTAGGTAAATGTGTCATACGTACCGCAGACATTGTGGTATTTACCGATTGTCCACCAGCACCAGATGAAGCGAATGTATCTACACGAACATCCTTCTCATGGATATCCACGTCTACTTCCTCTGCTTCCGGTAATACGGCAACAGTAGCTGTAGAAGTATGAATACGTCCTCCAGACTCTGTTTCTGGAACACGCTGCACTCGGTGTGCACCGTTTTCATATTTCATTTTGGAGAACGCACTTGTTCCGTTAATCATAAAAATGATTTCCTTGAAGCCGCCAAGACCAGTTGGATTGGATTCCATAATATCGATTTTCCAGCCTTGTGTTTCCGCATATCTGCTGTACATGCGGAACAAATTCCCAGCAAATAACGCAGCCTCGTCTCCGCCAGCAGCCCCACGAATCTCCATAATAACGTTTTTGTCGTCATTTGGATCTTTTGGAATCAGCAACAGTCTTAGTCGTTCTTCCAATACTTCTATTTGTCCTTCTAATTCATTGACTTCTTCTTTTACCATTTCTCGCATATCCGCGTCTAACTTTTCCTCTAGCATTTGCTTCGAGTCTTTATATTGGCTTTTAACTTCCTTGTATTCACGGTACGCGTCAACAGTAGCTTGTAAATCCGATTGCTCTTTTGAGTATTGTCTTAGCTTATTTAAATCATTGACCACTTCTGGGTCACTAAGCAATTCATTTAAATTATTGTAACGATCTTCTACCGATTGTAATCGATCAAACATCGAGCTCACCTCGTTCGTTTAAGTCTATATCATTCCTATTATAAAGAAAAAGTAACATTCTCGCTACTTTTTCTGTAAAGAGTGTTTGGATAGATGAAATTAGATAAAATTCCTCACTTTTCTTGGCTATATGGTTGTATATGGAAATATATTTTGAGAAGTGCCTTTTAAGCTCAAAATCTGTTTCTATCGTTTTCGGTTGGCTGTGGACAGACTTATTGCCATATTATTACCGATTAATTTTTTAAAGAGGCTGGTTGTGACTGATGTCACAACCAGCCTCTCCTTTTTCGGTAATTTTATGGCGTGTGTCTGTCCGAAGCCCTCCTACAACTTTTAGAAACAGGTAAGTCCTTTTTTGGATAACTAGAGAATAGATACTTTCCTATTTAAAGCGTAAGCGCCAGAAGATACAATTTCTGGCGCTATTCCGCTTCTTTAAAGGGTAAACACTTACTATTTTTCTTTATTACCACTAGTATTAAAGAAAATCTAATTCCTTCATCCATCATTAGATATTAGCATAGCTAATTCAACAGCAGGAAATTCCTACTACATTAACTAAAACTCATTCTATTATCTTAACGATAAACTATACTAAATCTTATATTGAATACTACACACTATATTGATTGTAGTGGAAGGTGGCAACTCCAGCCGGATGAGTGAGATAGATGAGATATCACTTCGAAGCGTAAGCGACGGTGATAGCTCATCGCTCACCCCATGGAAAGCGTCCGCCTGAAACGGAAATCAGTAGTGTCGGTTCATTTAAGAATTCATACTTTCTTTTAAAAATCCACTTCACAGAATTAAGTGAAATGGATTTTAAATATCCTATAGCGGTGGATTGGCGTGGCATTTTCTGCATACTGGATAGTAGGAGTCGTTCCCGCCTATTTGGATTTGTTCACCAGTGTAGACAGGTTTTCCTTGGTCGTCTACACGTAGGTTCATGATTGCTTTTTTGTGACAGAACCAGCAGATGGTTTTCATTTCCTCAATTTTGTCGGCGTAGATTAGCATGTGGCGGCTACCTTCGAAAAGTTCATTTTGGAAGTCATTTTTAAGTCCGAATCCCATTACTGGAATGTCTAATTCATCGACAATTTTCGTTAGTTGTAAGACATGCTCCTTTGATAAGAACTGCACTTCATCGATCAAGACACAGTAAGGTTTTGGAGAAACTGCTTGTACTAATTCAAATAAGTCGGTTTCTTCGTAGATAGCCGTAGCTTTTCTTTTCAATCCAATTCTACTAGAAATATGACCGACCTCGTCACGTGTATCTATTCCTGGTGTGAATATTAATACGGGTTTGTTTTGTTCTTCGTAATTATGAGCAACTTTTAAGATTTCGATTGATTTCCCACTATTCATTGCTCCGTGTTTATAAAATAATTGCGCCATTGTTTGTCTCCTTATGTACTATGTATTTCTTCTATTTATTTATAACATACGCGTACTATTATCGGAAATCATATTTACATTAAAACAAAAATACCTGCAAAGCATGATGCTCTACAGGTACTTCGGTATTAGTTTTCTTGGTCTTCTTTGATTTCTTCTTTAATGCCGTATTTTTTGTTGAAGCGATCCACACGGCCATCAGCTGCTGCGAATTTTTGACGCCCAGTGTAAAATGGGTGACATTCGTTACAGAACTCGACTTTAATATCGTTTTTTACAGAACCAGTTGTGAATGTGTTACCACATGAACATGATACTGTTGCTTCTTTGTAATCGGGATGAATTCCTGCTTTCATCTCTATCTCTCCTCTCGCCCTGAACCATCTGGAACAGAGTTGGTTATGAAACTGATACCTTACACGATCCGATTGTTGTCAATCGCATATGTAGCAGAAATGTGTTATGTTACGTTAAATATAATATCATCTTTAGAAGTCTAATGCAAATGTTTAGTTTACAATGTTACTTTTCCGCTTCGATGTGCTTTCATTTCTACAGCTAGTTGCTCAAAAAATCCTTCGTTTGTTTTTGATTGACGAAGTTTTCTTAAGAAACGTTCTGCGAAGTCAGATGAATCGGAGAATGTCTTACGAATTGCCCAAAGTTTATCCAGTTGTTCTTTAGGAATAAGTAACTCTTCTTTTCTTGTTCCAGAACGACGAATATCAATTGCTGGGAAAATACGACGCTCTGCAAGGCTTCTGTCTAAATGAAGTTCTAAGTTACCAGTTCCTTTAAATTCCTCATAAATAACTTCGTCCATACGAGATCCAGTATCAACTAGTGCAGTAGCAAGAATTGTTAAGCTTCCACCTTCTTCGATATTACGTGCTGCTCCGAAAAATCGTTTTGGACGATGGAATGCTGCTGGGTCAATACCACCTGAAAGTGTACGCCCACTTGGTGGGATAACCAAGTTGTATGCACGAGCTAAACGTGTAATGGAGTCCATCAAAATGATAACATCACGTTTATGTTCAACTAGACGCATGGCTCTTTCAAGTACGAGCTCTGCCACTTTTACGTGGTTTTCTGGAACCTCATCAAATGTAGAGCTGACAACATCTGCTTTAACAGAACGCTCTATATCAGTTACTTCTTCTGGGCGCTCATCTATTAATAAAACAATTAGTTCTGCATTTGGATGATTCGTTGTTATTGCGTTGGCAATTTCCTTAATAAGTAATGTTTTACCAGCTTTCGGTGGTGCCACTATCAATCCACGTTGACCATAACCAACAGGTGCTACCAGATCCATGATACGAGTCGATAGTTTATCAGGAACTGTTTCCAATACGATATGACGATCAGGATATAAAGGTGTTAGCCCTGGAAAATGTACCCTTTCCTTCGCTACTTCTGGGTCTTCCCCGTTAACTAATTCTACATGCAACAGTCCATAATAGCGTTCACTTTCTTTTGGCGGTCGCACTTTCCCGGTTACTTTGTCTCCATTTCGAAGATCAAATCTTCTAATTTGAGAAGCAGAGATATAGATATCCTCTGAGCTAGGTGAGTAGTTAATCGGGCGTAAGAAACCGAAGCCCTCTTGTTGAATAATTTCTAATACGCCTTCCATGAAGAAAAATCCTTCTTGTTCAGCACGAGATTTTAAGATTGCAAAAATAAGTTCTTTCTTTGAAAGTTTACTATATGCGGCTACTTTAAATTTTCGCGCAAGTGCATATAGTTCTTTTAGAGTCATGTTTTCTAACTCATTAATTGTTGTTTGTGTCATATGGGAATGCACCACTCTTTATTATTTTTTATTGTTTTACTAATGTTTGAAATGTTAAAGAAAGAAGTTTTATAAGAGGTTACCCGACGTCCTTGGATTGGTCGCCGGGTAAAACATAAAGGAAAGTTTCTTATTTTATAGATTAAGAAAGTATATACTTATTACTCATCTTCTGTCTAGCTTCAGTGCCTAGCCCCCTCGAGGTCGCTTTAGCTTTGCAAATAAAGGCAAAGAACGCCTTTATTGCAATTCTTCCAGCGCTTGTCGGGGCTTGCATAGGCACTTTCGCATTTCTATACTGTCCAGCTTCAGCGCATAGCCCCTCGAGGTCGCTTTAGTCTTGCGATTCAAGGCAAAGCATGCCTTTATTGCAATTCTTGCTTGTCGGAGATCCACAGGGTGTGGGTCAGTCAGTCGTTGCGACACGATGCCGCAAACTTAGAGTGACTTCCAAAGCATGGGCGCTTTCGCATTTCTATACTGTTCAGCTTCAGACGTTAGCGGCTCGATCGCTTTTCTTATAGAACTAAATTTGGTTTTTTATTTAAGCTGTGACGACCTTCAACAAAACGAACCGTACCGGATTTAGCACGCATAACGATGGAATGCGTTGAACTGAAGGCACCTTTAAATTGTACTCCACGAAGAAGTTCACCATCCGTAACACCTGTTGCTGCAAAAATGGCGTCATCGCCTTTAACTAAGTCTTCCATACGCAAAACTTTGTTTACGTCTAGACCCATTTTGATGCAACGTGCAAGCTCTGCTTCGTCTTGAGGTACCAGTTTCCCTTGGATTTCTCCACCTAAACATTTTAATCCAACGGCAGAGATAACTCCTTCTGGAGCACCGCCCATTCCGAATAAAATATCTACACCAGTATCATCAAACGCTGTATTAATAGCTCCGGCAACATCACCATCTGTGATTAACTTTATACGTGCTCCAGCTGCTCTAATTTCATCAATGATTTTTTGGTGACGAGGGCGACCTAAAATAGTAGCCACAACATCTTCTATGTTTTTATTTTTTGCACGAGCAACTGCTTTTAAATTATCTAACACCGATGCATTAATATCCACTTGGCCTACAGATTCAGGACCAACAGCAAGTTTTTCCATATACATATCTGGAGCATGAAGTAAGTTTCCGCGATCGGCGACTGCAAGTACCGCAAGTGCATTCCAACCACCTGAGGCTACGATATTTGTACCTTCTAAAGGATCTACTGCGATGTCTACATGAGGACCATCCGTTCCAAGACCAAGTTTTTCACCAATATATAACATCGGCGCTTCGTCCATCTCTCCTTCTCCGATTACAACGACGCCTTCCATTGGGATCGTGTCAAAAACTGTACGCATAGCAGTTGTTGCCGCATCATCCGCTTCGTTTTTTAAACCCCGACCCATCCAACGTGCAGATGCGATTGCTGCTGCTTCTGTTACTCGAACCAATTCCATTGATAAACTACGTTCCATTATAATATAAGCCTCCAGTTTTGCATTATCCAAATTCCGAACTGTATTTCTTCCTGTCTCATTGTAGCATATTTGTCAAATTTGATAAGTGACAATTATCCATTAATAGCTCCTAAAAATAAGTCAAACTACCCGTAGAAATTAATCGTTATTTATTTCCACTTCTTTTATTTCTACCCGTCTGATATCCGCTCCAAGCCCTTGAAGCTTATCGACTAAAGAGCTATACCCACGCTCTATATGGAAAATATCTTGGATTTCCGTTTCTCCATCGGCAATTAACCCTGCAATGACAAGCGCTGCACCTGCACGAAGATCACTTGCACGTACGGTAGCAGCTTCTAAGTTTACTGGACCTGTCATGATTGCAGTTCTACCATCTACACGACCGTTTGCATTCATCCGACGTAACTCATCGATTTGTTTGAACCGAGCGGAGTAAATAGTATCCGTAATAACAGAAGTGCCCATTGCTTGAGTCATCAATACAGAAAAGGGCTGTTGTAAATCAGTTGGGAAGCCTGGATATACCAATGTTTTTACATCAACTGGTAATATGTCTTCCACTTTCGGAATTACAATCTTTTCTTCATGTTCTTCCACCTTCACACCCATTTCACGTAGTTTAGCAGTTAATGCCTCTACGTGAAAAGGAATCACATTGTCAATTGTCACGCCATCTCCAGCTACTGCTGCCATGATCATGAATGTACCGGCTTCAATACGATCTGGAATAATTGTGTGCTTTGTACCATGTAATTCTTCCACACCGTCTATTCGGATGACATTTGTTCCAGCACCCTTGATATTCGCACCCATATTAGATAATAAAGTTGCTACGTCAATGATTTCTGGTTCTTTTGCTGCATTTTCAATAATCGTACGACCTTTTGCTTTAACTGCTGCTAACATAATGTTAATAGTAGCACCTACACTTACAACATCTAAATAGATTTTAGCGCCGTTTAAATTTTGTGCACGCAAATAGATAGCACCATGCTCATTGGACACAGATGCACCTAATGCCTCGAAACCTTTAATATGCTGATCGATAGGTCTTGGGCCTAAGTGACATCCGCCAGGTAAACCTATTGCCGCTTTGTTGAATCTTCCAAGCAGGGCACCCATTAAATAGTAAGACGCACGAAGTTTCTTTATGTTGCCATTTGGAAGAGGCATATCCACAACATTTGTCGGATCAATCGTCATTGTTCCATTTTCAAATGTCACTTTTGCTCCAACCTCTTCCAAAATTTCTTTTAACGTCCAAACGTCTAAAATTTCTGGTAAACCTTCAATAGTTACAGGGGAATTCGCCAATAAAGAAGCAGGAATAAGTGCAACTGCACTATTTTTTGCCCCACTTACTTTAATGGTTCCTTGAAGGCGTTGTCCCCCTTTGATTTTATAAACTTCCATACAGTTCTCCTTCGTCTTGTTACTCGCTTTTACGATTGTTCCAATCCGCTAGAAATCCTTCAATTCCCTTGTCTGTTAAAGGATGATTAAATAGTTGTTTTAGTACTTTAATAGGTGTTGTTGAAATATGTGCACCGTTTAACGCTGCATCCGTAATATGTTGTGGATGTCTAATGGATGCTGCAATAATTTCAGTATCAATATTATGAATATCAAAGATTTGTGCAATCTTTGCGATCAATTCCATACCATCATGACCGATGTCATCTAAACGTCCCAAAAATGGTGATACGTATGTTGCCCCAGCACGAGCTGCTAGCAATGCTTGGTTTGCACTGAAAATAAGTGTGACATTCGTTTTAATACCTTCTGAACGGAATACAGAACAAGCTTTAAGACCTTCTGGAGTCATCGGTAGTTTTACAGTAATGTTCGGTGCAATGGCAGCAAGTTCTCTACCTTCTTTAATCATGCCTTCTGCATCTAGCGCAATTACTTCCGCACTTACCGAACCGTCTACTAATGCGGTAATTTCACGAAGACGATCGTGGAATGAAATATTTTCTTTAGCTACTAGCGATGGATTCGTTGTTACTCCTGATAGAATTCCCCAAGCGTGCGCTTCTTTTATTTCGTCAAAATTGGCAGTATCGATAAAAAATTTCATATGAATAATATCCTCCTCATGATGGAAAAACAGGAGAAGGTTCTATTTGAACACTTCTCCCCCGTAGCTATTTTTCTTACTTATTATTAGGCTTTATTTGAACTTCCAAATTCACGCATTTTGCCGATTACTGTTGCTTTAATCGCATCACGTGCCGGTGTCAAATATTTACGCGGATCATATTGCTCTGCATCAGAAGCAAAAAAATCACGAATCGCTTTAGTTGCAGCAATTTGGTTTTCTGTATTTACATTGATCTTCGCAGTTCCTAGTGAAATGGAACGCGTAATATCATGTGTCGGTATACCTGTTCCACCGTGTAAAACAAGTGGAAGATCCGCAAGTTTCGAAATTTCTTCCATTTCTTTGAAGCCTAAGTTTGGTTCACCTTTGTATGGTCCATGAACTGAACCTAAAGCAGGAGCTAAACAGTCGATTGCTGTGCGTTTTACTAGCTCTGCACATTCAGCAGGGTCTGCGTAAATAACTCCATCTGCAATAACATCATCCTCTTGTCCACCAACTGTTCCCAGTTCAGCCTCTACAGATACGTTTCGCGCATGTGCATACTCTACTACTTTAGATGTGGTTTCAACGTTTTCTTCAAACGGATGATGAGAAGCATCAATCATTACAGATGTGAAACCTGCATCAATTGCTTCTTTACACTTTTCGAAGCTAGATCCGTGGTCTAAATGAATTGCCACTGGCACTGAAATTTTATAAGATTCGATTAATCCTTTTACCATATATACGACTGCAACGAAGCCACCCATATATTTTGCTGCACCTTCAGATACCCCTAAAATTACTGGTGATTTTTCTTCCTCAGCTGCTAATAGGATTGCTTGCGTGAACTCTAAATTGTTAATGTTAAATTGCCCTACTGCGTATCCTTCTTTTTTCCCTTTTTCCAGCATTTCTTTCATCGAAACTAAAGCCATTGAAATGGACCTCCTCTATTTGCTTTTGCATTCCAAAATTATATTTATTTCTAGCTGTCTAGCTGCGGACACCAATAGTCTGAAGTAGGAATATTCATGTGTAAAACAAGTTACAGCAGCCCTATGTAGTAACTAAATGGTATCTTCTACTTTCTTCCTACATCATAACAAAAACAGGCGATGTTTTCCACTGCCTGCTGTTCCAACTTATTTCAGGAGGTTATTCACAGAATCTCTTAGTTCAAATACATCAAATGGCTTAGTGAAATAAAGAGAGGCACCTAATCTCTGTGCTTGTTCTATGAAATTCAACTCTCCGTATGCGGTCATCATCATGACCGGGAGATCGCTCCATTGTTCTTTTATTAACTTTAGAATTTGAATTCCATCCATACCTGGGATTTTCATATCGAGTAAAACTCCATCGATTTTGTGCTCATTGATAAGTTCTAAAGCTTCATACCCATTTGCAGCTAAACTGACTTCATATCCTTCTTGTGTAAAAACTTCTTTTAACAGCAACCGTATTCCTAACTGATCATCCACTATTAAAATATGTTTCATCGCATGCAAACTCCTTCTTTATTAATCCCATATTGTATTATACGATATTGGTTGAGGCATTCCCTCTATTTTTATAAAATTTCCCCATTTTTTTCTGTTTAATTACCTAATAAGCTATATGGAGAACTTTACTTTATAATAAATGAGAGGTGAATTATGATGAAAATGTTAACAACGCAACTTTCAGGATTATTACAAAGAATCTCCAGCTCAGAGGAAGAAAATATTGAGGAAACCGCTCGTTTACTTGCGCAAGCTGCTGCTCGAGAAGGAACAGTTTTTTTTGCTACTTTCGGGGAAATGAAAAGTATTTTGGTTAATGCACAGTTTGCAGCAGAGCCCTTCCCATCCATGCAGTCTTGGTCACCCGAAATCGAACTGACAAGTGCAGATCGTGTTTGGATTTTCACTCGTTCCTGTTACGACGAGGAAGCTCTGGCTTTAGCTAAAAAGTTGAGTGAAGAGTTTATTCCTTTTAGTGCTTTAGCAGCAGAACCGATAAGTGATGACAATATGCTAGCCGACCTTGCTTATACATACATTTCCACAAAACTTACTAAAGGGCTACTACCCGCTGAGGATGGAACTCGTATTGTGCTCCCACATGCTTTAGGTGGATTATTTGTTTATGAGGCAGTGAAGATGAAGTTAAACGAAATGCTAATTGGTGAATAATTTAAACAAGAAAGCCTAAAGAAAATTTCTTAAGGCTTTTTTGTTAGGTTTTTTTGGATATTTTTTCTGTTCTGCAAGTATTTACTTGGTAAACGCAAATAATGCTTCTTTTCAATGATATTATTTGTAGGAAATGAATATTATTGATTTCCGTTTCAGGTGGACGCTTTCCGCGGGCAGTCGCTAAACCTCGGGCCTTAGAAATTGCACAGAGCGTTTAATATAAAAACGATTATTACGAAAAGCATAAATTCATTTGGAACTCCCTATCTTTTGTATCCTACTAGCAACTACGTATATACTTTTTGAGTTTAGTAAGTGAGTTTCCCCTCTAGTAGTGGTCAATAGGATGTGCGCCTTACAGCCCACAGGAGCACGAATAATGAGACTTCAAAGGGATGAAGGAACGATAGCGAAACATCCTTAAGGTTCACGCGAACTGTGCGGCAGCGCGCATCCATGTAGAATATACTTAATCTGTTAACTAAATAAAAAAAAGAAGGATTGCTCATGCTAAATCTCATGAGTAATCCTCTTTTACGTTCAATACTTGCTTAAATTTCTGGTTTTTCTATATAGTTACTTCCACTTTTCTTATTCACCAACGGATGCTTTGATGAAGTCGCGGAACAACGGTTGTGGACGTTGTGGACGTGACACAAATTCCGGGTGGAACTGAGAAGCTACGAAGAATGGGTGATCTGGTAGTTCGATGATTTCGATTAGGCGACCATCTGGGCTTGTACCAGAGAACACAAATCCTGCTGCTTCAAATTGCTCACGGTACTCGTTGTTAAACTCATAACGGTGACGGTGACGTTCGTACACAAGTTCTTCTCCGTATGCTTGATGAGCTTTTGAACCTGGTGTTAACTTACATGGATATAATCCTAAACGAAGTGTTCCACCAAGGTCTTCTACATCTTTTTGCTCTGGCAATAAATCGATAATTGCGTGTTGTGTAGTTGGGTCTAACTCTGTAGAATGTGCTCCTTGAAGTTCAAGAATAGAACGCGCAAATTCAACTGTTGCCAATTGCATACCTAAACAAATGCCTAAGAATGGAACATTGTTTTCGCGTGCAAATTTAGTAGCGGCAATTTTCCCTTCTACTCCACGATCTCCAAATCCACCAGGAACAAGGATACCATCTACATCAGCAAGGATTTCTGCAACGTTTGCATCATTCACTTCTTCGGCATTTACCCATTTCACTTCTACGTCTGCATCAAATTTGTAGCCCGCATGTTTCATCGCTTCTACAACAGAAATGTATGCATCTTGAAGTTCTACGTATTTACCAACTAAACCAATACGAACTTTTTTCGATAATGATTTTACTTGATCTACTAAGCTGATCCAGTCGGTCATATCCGCTTCAGGCGCTTGAAGTTTGAAATGATCCACTACAATTTGGTCCAAATGCTGCGCTTGTAAATTCAATGGAATTTCATATAAAGAATCCGCATCGATACATTCAATTACTTCTTCTGGTTTAATATCACAGAACAGCCCGATTTTATCTTTCATATCTTGAGGAACTGGCATTTCCGAACGAAGCACAATAACGTTTGGTTGAATACCTAGGCTACGCAATTCTTTAACACTATGTTGTGTTGGTTTTGTTTTCATTTCTCCCGCAGCTTTAATGAATGGTACTAAAGTACAGTGAATATACATTACGTTATCGCTACCAACATCACGTTTCATTTGACGGATTGTCTCTAGGAATGGAAGAGATTCGATATCTCCTACGGTTCCACCGATTTCCGTAATAACGATATCTGCATGTGTTTCTTTTGCAGCTAAAAATAAGCGATCTTTGATTTCATTTGTAATATGTGGAATTACCTGTACTGTCCCACCATTATAATCTCCACGACGCTCTTTTCTTAGAACAGATGAGTAGACTTTACCAGTTGTAATATTCGAGTATTTGTTCAAGTTTATGTCGATAAAACGCTCGTAGTGACCTAAATCTAAATCTGTTTCTGCTCCGTCATCTGTTACGAAAACCTCTCCGTGTTGATATGGACTCATTGTTCCAGGATCTAAATTGATGTAAGGATCGAATTTTTGAATCGTTACGTTTAGTCCTCTATTTTTTAATAATCTACCAAGTGATGCAGCAGTAATCCCTTTACCAAGTGAAGATACAACCCCACCAGTAACAAATATAAATTTAGTCATTATGTGTTCCTCCTAATGTAATATCTAGTCCGCACCATATCCGATGGGAACAATTTCTTATTTTAGTATGCGTTAAAACATTCAAATAAATAAGAGTAGAGCAATAACAAAAAACGCTCCGCCTGCTTCTTTGCAGGGGAGCGCATATGCACATGAGTAATGTCTCTTCAAAAAGAGCCCAATAGAATCTTATAGCGTTTAAGAGGATAAGTCAAGAATTATTCTTCGTCTTCCTCGTCTAATTCTTCATCGATTTCAAATTCATCATCGTCTTCATCGATCAAATCTTCTTCAATCACTTCATCAATCTCTTCTCCAACAAATTCGATAACTGGTTCGTCGTCGTCATCATCTTCGTCCTCATCGTCATCTTCTACAAACTCATCGAATTCTTCTTCGAATACGATTTCGTCCTCATCTAAATCTTCTAAATCATCATCTATTACCTTATCTTTCTTTTTACGAACTTTTACAGTAGGAGCTGATTCTTCTTCAATTTGTTCTACTGGATACCATTCTCTAAGGCCCCATTGGTTTTCAGCAATTGCTAAAAAGCGTCCGTCAATATTCATATCGGTATAGAATTGAGGTTTACGGGAAGCCATTTCCTCATCTGTAAGCCCATTATAATGTTGAATCTCATCAAACAAATCTTTTAAAGTTAATGAGTTTTTTTTATCTTCTAAAATCGCAAATGCTAGATCGATTAACGATTCTTCTTGTAATTGTGTTGTTGTCATTTCACGAAATTTCAAATCGTGCACGTCCTTTCTATGTTCGTTTGCATACTTTTCATTATATACACACAAGTATGTTATATGCTACATTCATTTATTCTTTTTGAAAAGAGAAATTTTCCGCCCTACAATTGTAAACAAATAAAAAGATATTAAAAGCAGTGGAATGGAGGCTAGTTGTTTGTTGTATAGAAATAAAGTTAGTAGTAAAAGAATTATTATGACCAAAATGTGAATAGGTTTTTTCATCCAAATTCTCCTTTACTACATACTAGGTATATTATACAAAAAAAAAGGAAAAAAGTGTTCCGATAATGATCGGAACACTAAATTTATTTTCCTTGGATCAACCGTTTACATATTACGACGATATTGTCCCCCAACTTCATACAAAGCATGCGTGATTTGACCAAGACTTGCTTTTTGAACAGTTGTCATTAACTCTTCAAAAATGTTGCCACCAGTAACAGCAACCTGCTTCAAGCGAGCAAGAGCTTCTTCTGTTTCTGCTTCATTTTTTTGCTGGAAGTTTCGAAGATTGGTTATTTGCGTTTCTTTTTCTTCTGTTGTTGCTCGAGCAATTTCCATATTATTAATGTCCTCTTCGGAAGCAGGATTTGGATTTAAATAAGTATTTACACCGATAATTGGTAGCTCACCAGTATGTTTTTTCATCTCGTAGTGCATAGATTCTTCTTGAATTTTACCACGTTGGTATTGCGTTTCCATTGCCCCAAGCACACCACCGCGGTCATTAATACGATCGAATTCGGAAAGTACAGCTTCCTCTACAAGGTCCGTCATTTCTTCTACGATGAAAGCACCTTGCAATGGGTTTTCATTTTTCGATAGACCGTGTTCCTTTGTAATAATCATTTGGATGGCCATTGCACGACGAACTGATTCTTCTGTAGGAGTCGTAATTGCCTCATCATAGGCATTTGTATGAAGCGAGTTACAGTTGTCTTGTAGAGCCATCAATGCTTGTAACGTCGTACGAATATCATTGAAGTCAATTTCTTGAGCGTGCAAGCTTCGTCCTGACGTTTGCACATGGTATTTCAGCTTTTGACTGCGATCATTTGCGCCATATTTATCACGCATTACGACTGCCCAAATACGACGGGCAACGCGGCCAATAACGGTATACTCTGGATCCAATCCATTCGAGAAGAAGAACGATAAATTCGGTGCAAAGTCATCTATATGCATGCCACGGCTTAAATAGTACTCCACATAAGTGAAGCCATTCGCAAGCGTGAATGCTAGCTGTGAAATCGGATTCGCCCCTGCTTCTGCAATATGATAACCCGAGATAGACACAGAATAATAATTTCGTACCTTTTGGTCGATAAAATATTGCTGAATATCTCCCATCATTCGAAGTGCAAATTCTGTAGAGAAAATACATGTATTTTGACCTTGATCCTCTTTCAATATATCTGCTTGAACAGTTCCTCGAACAATCTGTAATGTAGTAGCCTTAACTACTGTAAATTCCTCTACAGTAAGCGTACGTCCCAGTTCTTCTTCCTTTAGACGCACTTGCTGATCAATTGCTGTATTCATGAACATCGCTAAAATAATTGGAGCAGGTCCATTTATCGTCATTGAAACCGAAGTGGAAGGTGCACATAGGTCAAATCCGTCATATAACTTCTTCATATCTTCCAATGTACAAATACTAACACCAGATTCTCCAACTTTTCCGTATATATCTGGACGATGATCTGGATCTTCTCCGTATAACGTCACCGAGTCAAACGCAGTTGATAAGCGTTTCGCATCGTCATCCTTAGATAAATAATGAAAACGTCGATTTGTCCGTTCAGGTGTTCCTTCTCCAGCAAATTGACGTTTTGGATCTTCTCCTTCTCGTTTAAAAGGAAAAACACCTGCCGTATAAGGGAATGATCCTGGTACATTTTCTTTATAAACCCAGCGCAAAATTTCTCCATAGTCTACGAATTTAGGTAACACTATTTTTGGTATTTTAAGTCCCGACAAGCTTACCGTACGAAGAATTGTACGAATCTCTTTATCTCTAATTTTAGTGATAAATTCATCCCCAGCATATGCTTCTTTTAGTGCTGCCCAATTTTCTAATATTCGTTTAGATTCTGCAGTTAGTTCATCTCGAACACCTGTAGCCAATGACTCAAGTGATTGGATTAGGACATCATCCGAAGCTTTTTCCTTCACCTGTTCGATAGCACCTTCTAGCTGGAACAGTCTTCTTGCAAAGCCAACCTGCTCTTCGGACTTGCGATGATACCCACGGACAGCATCTGTAATTTCACGCAAATAGTAGCGGCGATCATTAGGTATGATGACATTCTGCTTTTGCGTTTTCACAAACTGGTCATAGGAAGTCTCCCAAG